>CBINIP010000004.1:0-268162 GCA_966250805.1 uncultured Pontibacter sp.
AGCCCCACCTGCACCTGCTCGCACCCTAAAGTGCTCACCGGCGGACACTGTGCCAAGGCAATAGAAGGAAATAGTAAAATAAGAAGGGCTGAAAAAATAGCTTTGAAATTAGTATGTGTTTGTTTCATAGTCCCAATTAGATAGTGTTGATTTATAAAAATATCACCACACAACCTTGCTTAAGATTCATAGGTTGTTATTTACAAATGCTTAATATGGCTTGATTTTATGTGGCTCCCATTAGTCGGCAGGCATTTTTTGCATTACTCCGAAGTATGAAGCAGTACATATAACAAATTTGGTAATACCTAATCCTTTAATAGCCTTAAAAAGTGATTTTATTATAACAAATTAATACGGATGCTGTATTTAAATGATGATTCATTCATGAATAAAATAATTTTCAATAGAATTATTTTAGTAGAAGGGAGGTATTACCTAATGAATGATCGCTTTTTGAAAGGTCAAAAAACTTCAGAATAGTATATTGATATTTAACTGAGTCAATATTATTTGTCGATCTAAGTCAGCTAAGCTTTAAAGTCTATATTTTACCAAATTGTTGCAACTGCAATAACTCCATCTTATCTTCTATCGCAAAACCAACCGAAAGTCTCATCTATTTATGTATTATTAAGAATGGCGTATTGAATTTATAATACCCAAAATAAAAGCAGTTTAATAAATTTGTTATACTGTTTTAGAAGAACTGTATTGTGTACAGATATTTAAGTAATTAACTTCATAAACTTAAACTTTTGTACTATGAGCTAAAAGACGCTTACAACTTATAATTAAAACCTATAACTATTTAATGAACGTTGAATTTCATTATTATAAGTAGCTAAGCAAGCGGAATAAATTATATAACTAATTCTTCTCTCTTAAAGAAGAAACCTGTGTTATTTTAGCTATATCAGTTTCTACCTTCTGAGAGATTACTTTACCGGCATCTTTATATAAATGATTTCCATCTGTAGTAAGATACTGGCCTGATGCGCTAAAATAATTAAGATATGGAGCACTGTATTGATGAGATATTTCCTGCATCATCTCATCAAAAGTTGGAGAGTAATTTTTCTCAATTTCTGCTAACTCTCTTGAAACTGGCAAACGCACTAGAAAAACTTTTCCATAATTGCTCAGATACTTTACAGTTTCTCTTAAAGCATTCAGACGAATTGGAGAAATAGCTCCATCAGTGGCGTATCTACTATAATCTTCTATCTTTTCTTGTATTCTTTGTTGTACAGCCGCTGAATCAACAGAGACATTCACCTCTAGCCACCCGTTTCTATGCAGTTTCATAGGTGGAGATTTTCCTATGATAGCATAATAAACATCTTCTGCTATTACATAGTAAAGAGGTTTATCATAATGCTTGAGTATATATTCAAGATTTGGAGCCATATTTACCAGATGTATTTGAGAAGTAAATACCTTATACTCTCGAAAATTTTCTAATTTAGTTTCTTCTTTAGTTAAAGAAGAAACTCCCCAGGGATCTACAGCTATAATAAACAATCCATTTTTAACACCAAGGTCCAATTTCTTCTGAATTAACTTTAGATAAGATGTTCCAAAGGGAGAATGTAGATTTGTAAATGCAAAGTTTTGCATCTCTGGAGCTAACTTTTGAAATACTTGTGGCTGTAAAGCCTGTGCCGCCCTTGAAGTTCCTAAGATTAACGAAGGAGCCTTATCAGTAGTCAAACGGGTGTAAAAAGCATCACTATATCCAGCTTCAAATCTCCATATAATAGGTATCATTATGACCCCTACTATGATACTTAACAACACAAGTTTAAATAGAAGCTTTTTCATTAGAATTGAAAATAAATGAAAGCATCTGAATTAAATACCCCAAAATAAACAAGCACAATAACATAAAATGAATATGCGATCCATCGTAAAATAGGTTTACGATCAGCTATATATAACCTGATTATGTGATTCCTTTGAATGTATTCAAATCCTAAAAGTACCACTACCAGTAATACAGACAATAGAAACTCTTGTTTATACTCTCCTAAGACTGTCTTTCCGTATACCAATTGAGCAAAGAACTCATTAGTACTATCAAACAAATTTGAGAACATATGTGTAGTGATATACCAAGCATCTCCAATTGTATTTGCTCTGAAGTATACCCAAGCCAGGCACACGAGCACAAACACAGATGCAACCTGAATTACTTTATAAACAGTAGTATTTGCTGTAAGGCCAAGTGAATCGGCCATGCTGTTGCGCCAGTCTTTTGTCAGGTAGCCGTAAATCTGGTAAAAACCATGGAGGGCACCCCACACTATAAAGGTCCAGTTAGCACCGTGCCACAGGCCACTGACCATGAACACAATGAAGATGTTGTAATACCAGCGCCACTTGGCAACCCGGCTACCGCCCAGCGGGATGTAAAGGTAATCCCTGAACCAGGTACCTAATGAAATGTGCCAGCGGCCCCAGAACTCGGCAATAGTTTTAGAAAAGTATGGCCGGTTGAAGTTCTTCATCAAGGTAAAGCCCATTACCTGTGCCGAACCAATGGCAATGTCAGAGTAACCCGAGAAGTCGCAGTAGATCTGGAAGGCAAAGAACACAGTGGCAATTATCAAATAAATTCCTTCAAAATCAGTGGGATTGTTATAGACGTGATTAACCATCAATGCCAAACGATCCGCAATTACAATTTTCTTAAAAAAGCCCCAGGCCATCAGCTGCAGCCCCGACACTACGCGGGCATAATCAAAGTACTGGCGCTCGTGGAACTGGTGGAGGATGTTCTGCGGCCTTTCAATCGGACCTGCTACGAGTTGCGGGTAAAACATCACATACAAAGCATAGATACCAAAGTGGCGCTCTGCCTTCTGGTGGCCGCGGTATACTTCGAAAGTATAACTCATGGCCTGGAAGGTATGGAACGAGAGCCCGATCGGCAACAGGATCGTCAGGTAAGGAATGGGGTTCTCTACTCCAAACACTTCGCCTAGAGAGGTGATGTTATCGTTGAGGAAGTTGTAGTACTTGAAAATGGCCAGCACGCCAATGTTGGCAATCAAGCTGGCGATCAGGTACTTTTTCTTTTCTTGTTGGGTCTTGCTGTTCTCCAGGAAGATACCTGCATAATAATCTATGACAATGGTAAAAAACAGGATCAGGATGTAGACAGGCTTGAAGAACATGTAGAACAGGCAGCTGGCTGCCAGCAGCAGCGCCCAGCGGAACCGGTGCGGCAGCAGGAAAAACAGCAGCGTCACTACCGGAAAGAAAAACAGAAATTCAATAGAGTTAAAAAGCATTCGATATAAGAAAGGTTAGATAGACCTACTGGAATCCTATTATGACCATTATACAAATTTTTAAAGAAAAGGTTGTAATATTAATAGATATAATCATAAACAATTCTCTACCTGATTCAATCAAGTAACTCCTATTGTTGACAATCATCCAAGCTAGCTAAATGCTCTATAGTGAAAGAGAGTTGATATTAATAAATAGATAGGCTAAGCAAAATTCTTATAGAGATGGTAAAAACTGAATGAAACATCCATATTTTCTTCTATCAAACACTTTTCAGCATTAATTCTTATCCTCGCATTAAACTTTCATTTTCAGAAATTCACTTCTCGGTTATATAACAGAAGATATTAATTCATTTTACAACATTCTGATAAAAGTACCTAAACAGGCAGAATTATCACATAGATATAATACAAATTCATTAAACACATTAGAAAGTATAACGAAAAATGCACAACACATATTGCCTAAATAAAATTAAAATTAATAAATACTAGCAACTAACCTAATGCACAAAATACACTAACTATAAATCATATTATTCACATATAACAATTAAAATATATTGGATGCTTTTTTTTAAAAAAAACAAATATTGAACCCATTTTTTATGAAATTTTTAATTTAAATATATAAGGTTTCAACTTTTTGGTAAAAAAATTTGTGCAAAAGAATTTAACATCTATGTTTGCAACATCAACATCAGACAGAAACACAATTAGTTTTATCATATTAAAACAATTTAACAATATTATAACATAGCACATACATTAAACAGGAACAATACAATAATCATCATTAAAACACCTTTTATAAAACATATTGCAGCAATCAAAACTTATGCAATTAAATTGAACAAAACACATTTTTTACAATAGAATTAATTCAACTTTAGCCAAATGAAACGTAAACAACTTTTAGCCATCCCATTGTTTGCCTTACTTTTCACTGCCTGCGATAAGGAAGATCTTATTCAACCAGAAAGTGAAAACATGGGCAGTACTTCAGAAGCAATAGATCTAGACTCTACATCGGGCTTCGGTTCTTCATACACGAGCGCTCTCACTTCAGTAGACAGCTACCGAAAGAACCTGTTGATTGAAGAGCGGTTTGAGACTTCTTTGAGTGCAGCCAATCCCAATAACAAATACCATGAGGCTTTCCCCATCTGGTATAACGACTTTAAAGTAGCTGCTTACAAGCCTTATAGCTTCAACGTTTCCTCTACAGTAAAGAAGGCCGGCAGCACGTCTGCTCGCTTTGAGATGAGAAAAGCTGATGCTGCCGAGGTAGACAGAGTGGAATTTATGCCGACCTGGCAAGAAACCAACAAGAACCGCTGGTATGGCCTTAGCATCTATCTGCCTAGCGCAAACTGGGCAACAGGCAAGGATTGGGAAATACTTACCCAGTTCTGGTCACAGTATGATCCCGGCGAAGGTGGTCATAACCCTCCTGTTTCCCTATTTGTTCAAAACGGCCGCTATGTCGTAAAAATCCGATGGGACAAAGACAAATTCCACGTAAACGGTCAGGAAGACGGGAACAAGACTTACGACTTAGGCCCAGTAGAGAAAGACAAGTGGCTGGATTTTGTTTACCACATCAACTGGTCTTATGGAAGTGACGGAGTGGTGGAAGTATGGAAGAACGGACAAAAGGTGGTAGATCACCGAGGCCCGAACAGCTACAACGATCCAGGTGTACCGTACTTTAAGTTTGGTATCTACAAGACTAACTTCATCGACGGCAGCATTTCTAACCGAATAGCTTATATAGATGAAGTACGTGTAGGCAACGAGAACGCAACTTACAATGATGTAGCCCCGACAGCTTCATCCAGCACAAGTGCCCCTGCACCAACTAGCCCCACTACTACCACTAGCCCAACAACCTCGGGCAGCATCGTTAAATTGATCAATGCTGGGGGTGCAGCATATAAGGACAGCCAAGCACGTAGCTGGTCTGCTGACGGTAATTTCTCAGGTGGAGTTACTGCAACAAAAAGTATGGCCGTTGAAGGAACTACAGATGATGCAATGTATAATAGTTACCGCTATGCATCTTCAGGAAAAACTTTTTACTATGTTGTCCCAGTTAACAGCACTGGCAATTATACTGTAAAACTTCATTTCGTAGAACCATACTTTAAAGCGTCAAAAGCTCGTGTATTTAACGTAGATGTGGAAGGAAATCGTGCTTTAACGAATTTTGACATCTATAATCAAATTGGATTTGGTAAATCTCTTGTAAAGACGTTTACGAATGTTGCAGTAAAAGATGGAACTCTTAACGTAGCCCTTTCATCTGTAACAAACAACGCAATTATCTCTGGAATAGAAGTAATTAAACAATAGAGGTCTTAGTAGAAACAAAAAAGGGGTGATACTATATCACCCCTTTTTTGTTTCTATTGAGTTCCAAAATACCTTTGCTGTAATAACACTAAAGCCTATCCTCAGCCTATTTTACTTACGCCTTAAAGGTTAATAGCTCAGTCTCCAACTCTTAACAAGAAAATTAACTAAGCTGTCACAAAAACAGTCACCTTCTGCTTAATTAAAAAAATAAAATAGCTCAAAAAGCTTAAACCTTAAATAAATATTATAAGTATACATTCAGATAATTATATTAACATAAATACTCCTTAAACTTTAGAATCTTTTACTAAGTGAATTCCACTTCAATGCACAAACATAATGGGCGTTAAATAGAAGAGAAATGTCTTTTAGAATAACTCTACTTTCCCTTATAATCGTTTGCTTTACAATAGCAGGGGGTATCATTTATTCAGACTCTACATCAGGCTTCGGTTCTTCATACACGAGCGCTCTCACTTCAGTAGACAGCTACCGAAAGAACCTGTTGATTGAAGAGCGGTTTGAGACTTCTTTGAGTGCAGCCAATCCCAATAACAAATACCATGAGGCTTTCCCCATCTGGTATAACGACTTTAAAGTAGCTGCTTACAAGCCTTATAGCTTCAACGTTTCCTCTACAGTAAAGAAGGCCGGCAGCACGTCTGCTCGCTTTGAGATGAGAAAAGCTGATGCTGCCGAGGTAGACAGAGTGGAATTTATGCCGACCTGGCAAGAAACCAACAAGAACCGCTGGTATGGCCTTAGCATCTATCTGCCTAGCGCAAACTGGGCAACAGGCAAGGATTGGGAAATACTTACCCAGTTCTGGTCACAGTATGATCCCGGCGAAGGTGGTCATAACCCTCCTGTTTCCCTATTTGTTCAAAACGGCCGCTATGTCGTAAAAATCCGATGGGACAAAGACAAATTCCACGTAAACGGTCAGGAAGACGGGAACAAGACTTACGACTTAGGCCCAGTAGAGAAAGACAAGTGGCTGGATTTTGTTTACCACATCAACTGGTCTTATGGAAGTGACGGAGTGGTGGAAGTATGGAAGAACGGACAAAAGGTGGTAGATCACCGAGGCCCGAACAGCTACAACGATCCAGGTGTACCGTACTTTAAGTTTGGTATCTACAAGACTAACTTCATCGACGGCAGCATTTCTAACCGAATAGCTTATATAGATGAAGTACGTGTAGGCAACGAGAACGCAACTTACAATGATGTAGCCCCGACAGCTTCATCCAGCACAAGTGCCCCTGCACCAACTAGCCCCACTACTACCACTAGCCCAACAACCTCGGGCAGCATCGTTAAATTGATCAATGCTGGGGGTGCAGCATAATATTAGAAATTCGCACGTATCTTCGTTATTAAAATAAAACCAATAAATAACAAAAAAAATAAAAGTAAAGTATAATTAATAGTAATACACTTTATAAATTAAAAGGCTCCTCCATAAGCCTTTGTCAAAGCATACCTACTACATAAACTTACCCCAACATCACAATCTCTTACTCAATCATATTTAGGTCTAAATGTGTATTAAATATTCAATACTAAAGTAAGAACATAATACAACTTATAATTAGTTATAAAAGTGATGAGAACAAAAATAAGATTACTATTCTTCGCAATTGTAGTTTTTTTATTTCTACAGTTCCTATATGCTATGAAATTCTCAGAGCCTTATCCCGCAATCAAACTCCCTGGTTTTGGTAATATTAATAAAGTAACTGGCATAGTTGATTATTCAAAGTTTGAAATTATAGGCTATACTAGTAATAACGACTCCATAATTGTTGAGGCTGATAATTTATTCGACAAGTATCCTAAATCTTATATTCTCGCTCTTTTAACAACGATTACCAATAAACATAATATAATAACAGGCAACTCATCTAATCTTAGTAAAGAAGAATTGGCTAACTACAAGGATTTCAAAGTGTGGCTTAGAAAAAGACTACAAACAGTATATAGTAGAGACATCTATAAAGTTGTTGTAAATAAAAAAGAAGTAAAGAGGAATATTGAAACAAATGAACCGGAGCAACTAATCAAACTCTACAGAACAGAAATCAATCTAACAAGCCTTTAATAGTTACTCTTTATATAGTTCTGTTATTCAATATACTATTATACTATAATTCAATACTATGAAAATTTATACTAGTTGTAAAAGACTTATTGACAACATCATTTTCAATGATTATAGAATCGAAACAAAGTATTTAGGCCTTTATAGAATATTGTTCTGCCTTTTTACATTTGTCTTTTATGGTATTCCAGATTACTCTTGGATTATCGACAGTCCGGACTATCTATTTAATCCTCCCCATATAAGTATAACAGGTTTATTAGATGGCTTCCCCCATCCATACTTTTTTATATTCGCTAACATACTTATATTCCTACTATATATAATTTTATTCTTTGGTTGGAAAACTAAATACACCTCTTTAGCATTATTTTTCACTTTACTTATTTGTCAAAGCTTCTCTTTCTCTTTTGGCAAAATAGATCATAATATTGTTTGGTTAATAATACCATTGATAATGGCATTTTCAGGGTGGGGAAATACTTACTCAGTAGATGCTGTATTAAAAAATAAAGATACAGTTAACTCTTGGGCTATAAGTTTAATGGCTTTAGTCTTAGGATTTGCAATGTTTACTGCCAGCGTCCCTAAAATCTACTCAGGATGGTTATCTCTCGATTCACAAGCTGCTCTATCGCATGTTGTATATAATTATTTATTGTGGGACAGAAAAGCCCTTTTGTTTAATGAAGTAATTGCTATAGATAACAAGGCTTTTTGGGAAATAGCTGATTATTTAACAGTTATCTTTGAGTTTGGCTTTTTAGTGGCCTTTTTAAAACCTCAAGTCTTTAAAATATTTGTGGGCGCTGCTGTAATATTTCATATTTCAGTTTTTCTTACACTAGACATTATCTTCTTAACTAATTTATTAACATATCTTTTATTCATTAACTGGACAATTTTGGATCCGCTTCTAAAATCTAGATTAGTTAGTAGAATAACCAGAAAAGTATTTAGGCCTTATAACCTTGTTATCAGCATACTTGCAATAACTTTATATGCATTATATGAAACCATATCAAAACAGGCACTTATAGTTCCCTCAATCCTGGATCAACTACTAAGTATTTTAGATTTAGAGCTTACCAGACTAACAAAAACTATTATATTATTTGCTATCGCATTAATTTTTGTTGTTGCCTCAGTTATCAAAACTTTTAAACAGAGAGATTCCAAGGTGAATCTTAATGTTATCAGTAAAAGCTCACAAAAAATAGAAAATGTAGCTTAGATAACATTAATTATTGTTGATGCTACACAACAGAGGTATAGTTATTGGGAAAGAATAAAATATTTCTCAACTATAAATATTGTTCAATATAAATATAATTCAATAACATATATTTAAATAATACAACAATATATTATTCAATCTAACCAATATGTAATTTCTCAATATTATCTATATTACTCATTTAAACTAGTAAGTTTAATGTACTTCTTACCTAAATATTCCCATTCGAAGTTTGATACAACATTCGGAATGTTTTTACATATAGCATTATAATTCGCTATAACATCATCAACCTTTATTTTTAAATCTACTATGGATGTATGATCACAGGAATAACCAACCTCACCCTCCTGAAAATAGCCATCAATGCCATCTCCTTTAGTATATATAATAGGAAGTCCTTGTGTTAATGCTTCAATATACACAACGCCAAAAGTTTCTTCAGGAGACAGCATAATGAAAACATCATGATTTCTATAAATCTTTAACAGAGCATTCATATCATTTACTTCACCTAAATAATTTATTGTATTACCATTTTTGATCTTACTTCCGATTAAAGAGAAATCCCAATTTAAATTATTAGAACCAACTATGGTTAAATTATAACTCCTATCATCGTACTCTTCTAAAAAATCGATTAAAATTTCGAGATTCTTCTGCTTAGTAACACGCCCAACAAATAAGATATTTAAAACCTTGAAGTCTTTATTACACTGGTTATTCATACACATGTTACTATACCAAAAATCATCAACACCATTAGGTAACAACAGAAGTTTATTTGCATCAAGGCTAGGATAAAGCGTTAAAATACGCTTTCTATAAGTTGGAGATATAAAAAAAACTATTTTTGCTTTTTTTAAAATAATTTCAGCAATATACCTAAACATATTACTCTTTTTAATAAAATAAATAACATCAGTTCCTCTTACAGTAACAAACAAAGTTTTTTGTGTAATAAGGCTTAATAAATAAGCAGGAATACCATCACTTATTAAAGTATGTGCATGAATACACGCAAACTCTTTATTATGATGCTTTCTATAAAATAATAAAAACACTTTAATAACTTTTGTAAAGAAAAGGCTCTTATCCAATTTTGTATATACATAATCTATATCAATACCATTTATATGCTTATTTTTAAAATAATCATACACTGGAATCAAAAATTCATCCTGACGGTATTTCCTGATTATTTTATAGAAGTTGAAGTGAATTTTATTTGACAAAAAGTAGCTGTTGATATGTATTACATTCAACTTTATCATCTTCATAAATTTTTAAATTGAACATAAATAATAATAAATGCGCTATGCTATAAATTATTTATAAAATATTACTTAAATAATCACATAGAAACTATTTTATACAAGCAGCTTCAACTTTGAATTTTAATCCCTGATTTTTAGGTAATTTTTATTAGTGCGGTTCTAACTGATCTTGGTTATACATTTGTCCTATAAAAAGAAATAAGGGTATTATATATCTTAGATTTGCCAAAGAAGTTGCGATTTTGCTCAAATAAATCAGAATAAGTTATCAACTTCCGAATTTTCCTCCAAATGGAATTGCTTAGTAATATAAATAATAGCTATTAGAAGAAAAATAAAGCCAGTATATGGCAGTACCCGAACGAAAACATAGAAGAAGCTATAAATTAAAAACATAGCTACAAAAAGTATAACAATTGCAGAAATTCTCTTATACAACAACCTGAATCTCTTAAAGCAATAATAAGCCTCTACAGTAAGTGTAATAAAAGCAGTAATATATAGAGCAAATGCAAATATCCCATTATTAACAAGTATTTCTACTAGATTATTATGGCTAAACATTTGATGTCTATTCAAAAATGTAAAGTTTCCAGATCCCACACCAAGAATTGGATTAGATAAGAAAGCATCAGCAGCTTCTTTAAGAATAACAATCCTTGAAGTGTCTTCTCCTTCCTCAAGGAAAACTTTAAACCTAAATCCTAAATTAGTTTGTTCTAAAATAAATAAATAGATATAAGTTAATATAGGTAAACAAACTACAATAATTAAAGCAGCAATAATGGCAGGTTTTACTAGCTTAGGTTTATTAACAAACCCTATAAAAGTAAAATAGATGATGTTTACTATTATATACATTAAAATCCCACCTCGGCTACCTGATAAGAATATAACGAGTAGATACAAAATTGACGTGATAATAAAGGATATAATAATTATCTTATTCTTATAAATTTCGAAGAGCAAATAAAATGAAAATAGACCTAGGAAAATGTAATAAGAAAATTGATTTGCATTGAAAATATCATCCTCTACTCTATATGAAGTATCGTTAATTAAATTAATATTCAAACTACCATTTTTATATAAGTAAAAACTTAATAAATAAGTCGCTAATATATATGAGATTAAAATATATTTTGCATTCTTTATATTATACAAAACAAAATTAAAAATTGTTAATCCAAATATTATACAGCCTAAGGCAGTTTTAGTCTCCTTAACATACACATCGAGATAAGTAGCAGTGAAGGCGGAAAGTAACGTTATTAAAAAGAACAGAATATAATATTTTGCTGGCTTATTCAAACATAGTTTATACTTGTTCAGGTGAAGAGAAATAATAAATAAGGCTGGAATATAAATTAAAGTAATAAGATTCTGAAAATTGTAAACATACCCTACCACTACAACCAGAGGAATAAGAGTTAATAAAATTAACCTAAGGATAAAAGATGGGGCTTTATTCTTGATGACTGTTTGCATAACCCACTTCTATGATTCTTTTTATTGCTTTTGAATAATTTATATCTGCATTAAATTTCTCATCCCATGTATAAAAAGCATTTATTCTCTTTTCCTGGTAATTGTTGAGCCTATCGTTTTCTTGCAATATTTTAAGGAGCTCATGTTTATCAAAGTCTTTAGGTAACAAATAACCATTTGCTTGATTTACTATTTCTGATGTTGCTCCTACATCTGTAGCTATAGTGGGTATTCCGAAAGAGAATGCCTCCATAATACTTACTGGAACACCTTCGTAAATACTAAGATTTAGGAACCAGGTAACATAATTATTCTTGTAGAAGTCAAATAGAGTATCCTGTGACACAGCACCATGCATATTTACTATAACATTACCTCTTATTTTTTTTGTAGTTGACACCACACTGTTAAATTCGGGTCCATCTCCAAAGTGATGCCATATAATAGTTCTGCTATTGGTCCAATGTAATAAAGTTTCAGCTATAAGATTTACTCGTTTATAATCAAATAGATTACTACAAGATACAATTGTGATATGATCAGAACTTCTTAACGCACAGGAAGTAGATGTATTGTAAACACCTAAATAGTTTAAGCTAATTTTGTCCTTATTTACTTTGTATTTTTTTTCTAATGTTTTAGAAATATCTTGCGATATTGGGAAAAGAACATCTGCAGAATTATAAATATAATTTCTTAGTGGCAGATAACCATTATGCCGATTCAGATAAAAATCCCCTCCGTGCATTCGAATTACTTTTTTGTAAGGCTTGCATAGTTTAGTTGGAAATACGTATGCACTAGCCCAATAAGAATATAAAACAACACGATGATCAAATTCACGCAAAAGATTTTTTAGCCTTTTACAAGATATTCTAAATATTAAAAAGGCATTAAACCATTCTAAAAAGCTGTAAGTAGACCGATAAGCTCTGTTCTTAAAAAAATCCTTAAAAAAAATCGTGAAAGGACTGAAATTTAAAATTCCCTGCATTAAACGAACACTCTTATTGGCAGGTACTAAGGGTTTATCTATAACTATGGCATTGTCAGGTAATTTTCTTTTTACGGCAGGCCCATATGGATTATAAGTTGGTTGGATGTATACAGTCCTGAACTTGTTAGCTAAATAGCGTAATTCATTCTCAAAATATGTTTCCTTATCTCCATAAGGATAAGAACTTGTAAAACATATAATATCACTGCACTTACTTTCCATATAAGTTTATTCTACAAGAAATAAACAAAAACATTAGATTACTTAAAATTATAAATACCATGTACTAAATCTATTTACTGAGCATTTTATCTTATTTAAATGAAGTTTTATAACCAGCAAGACACCTTGGATATTCAGATTCATTCTTCTTAATATTTTGTAATTAATTTTATTACCACTATATACATGCCCATTCAACAGTATGTACAAAAAGTGATTTTGATAATGCATGATAGAGCGCCTCAACCGGGAATTTTCATGGTTCAACAGTTCGAGCAAAAAAGGAGAAAAAATAAACATCAAGTCACGGTCAACTGTTTTTGTAACCATATTAACTGAATCAATATAATAGTAGGACTTAATACTATTAAGCCATACATTTTTCTTGCTATGCCATAAGCACCTCGCCCATGTGTCTAGATCGCCCCCTCGCTTGAACTTAGCCTCCGGAAACATACCTGACTTAACCAGAATTTCTTTCTTAATTGAAACAGCGCCCGTCCAAACAGGCTGTGGCCCGTAAAAGAAGTCTTCGATGGTAAAATATTTTACTTTATTCCTTCCGTTTTGCAATGAAAATTTATCAAGCGTTTTTTTATAACCTGAGGACAAATACCAGCCCCAACTTATAAGTTCTACTTCCGGATCCTTTATTATGAAATCATGTAAAGCCTGCAATACATTTAAATCCCATTTATCATCAGCATCCAAAAAACAAATCCAATCACCCACAGCTTGTGTTATACCTAAGTTTCTTGCTGCATAACCTCCAGGCCCTGGAGTACTGCGCCTATAAATTTTTAATCTGGAATCTTTAAATTCAGTTAGCTTCTCTGAAGAACCATCAGTAGAGGCATCATCCACCAAAATGAGCTCAAAATGCGGGTATGTCTGATAAAGCACAGAAGTTACAGACCTTTCCAGGTGAGGTAGTTTATTATAAACAGGAATAACAACTGTAAACAAGGGCTTTTCCATCATACTCTTTAATTTTAATGAATTGCAGAGGCTTTTAAATCTTGAAAGAACTGCTTCAGAGAGCTTTAATAGCCTTCAGCATCTATTTTAAATCATATTCTTACAATGCTGGTCCCAGTACCGGATAAAGACTTCTTCCGCTCTGGATGTAAAAACTTTACCAAGAGCAGGTGTGGGCGTGAATTCACCAAATACAGCCCCTTTGTCTGTGGCATAAAAGTCTATTCTAACAAATATCTCATAGACCTTACTTAGCTCTTTGGCGTAGGTAGCTAATTCATTAAAGCATTTAGGTGGCTTTTCGTAGGGAGCCTTAGCATACTTAGAACTTAGGTTTTCTACTTGTTCCCAGTTTGCAGTATATAGACCTGTAGACCCTTCATTTGGACCTAGCCTGTTAATCACTTCAATTCGGGCAATCTCCCCGTTAAAAGTATAAAACTTATAATCCTTAGGTATTTTATATTCTCCGTCTTCGGATCTAATAAATTCTTCAATTAAAAACTCCAGATAAGAATTCTGTGCCAGTGCTTCAGCCATTATCAAGGAAAGTTCTTTATTAGAATAGAAGCGCTTATCCATTAAATTAAAAGAATCATTCATCAGGAAAACCTGATTACAGGAGTGCCCAATTGTAGGTCTGATAACAAATTGCTTCGGGAGTTGAGTAAAATCTATAGTCGCAACATCTCTTCCTTTCCAGTATAATTCTGGCACCCTGCAACCAAGCTTAGCAGCAAACTCCCTGGAGTTATACTTGTTGCTTAATTTCCGCTGCCAATGTTCTACATCTTTAATGACTTGTATAGGATCTTTAGCGCTTATCAATTTCCTTTGAAGTTTTCTTCCATCAGTAAACTCCCAAAAAGTTCTGTGCCGGTGCTGAATTCTTTTAGAGAACTCTCCTTGACCTAAAAGAGGCTTACCTGTTAAAGCACTAACCTGAGATTTAAGGACTTTTGTAAAGCGTTGAAACATATCTGCTAAGCAAGTATATAAAGAACCTTAGAATACTATAATATTTTTAAAACTAGTATACTTACAGCACTCCTAAATGTTTTGCTTATCTAATAAAATTTATGATAAATTTGATAGTATATATGCTATCATTTTATATTAATAACAGTGGTAGTGGTATCAATAAGCTTTAAATATGATTTACTGTTAAAATACCTTTGATATGGAAAGAACATTATAAAGTAGATTTATCTGTAAAAGGTTTGGCTCCAGAGTATAACTTCATTACCTCGTAAGCACGTAGTATACGAATGTGATATCGAAGTAAAAAAACCCGAAGCCTTAAACCAAAGCTTAGGTTTTCTCCTCTGGTGCATATATGCTTGAACTCGTTTACTGGAGGTCTGAATTCATACAAAAAGTATAAAAACCTGCTAAACCAACCATTTTGCTTTGGATCTATATGAAGTTTGCCAGCTGCAACCCGCCGTATTTTACCAATAAGCTGTTTTAAGTCCCTTCTTGCAGGGTGTTTAACGACAACATCAGCCGAAAAGCTAATCTTAAAATTTTGTGAAGCAGCTCTTAGCCCCCATTCAAAGTCCCCACCAGAGAAAACATCCGGATTAAATAAGCCTACTTTGTCAAACACTCTCCTCTTAGCAAACATGTTTGCAGTAACAGACATACCTAAACGTATGTTTTCTTCCTGCCTAAAAGCATAAACTGTTTCGTAAGCCTCTGCTAAAGTATGTTTATCTCCTGCAATAAATAATTCTACTCTACCTCCAACTCTATCTGTAGTCGGATTATCTCTGAAACATTTAACAGCAGCCTCTATCCAGCCAGGAGTAGGAATACAATCAGAATCTGTAAATCCAATTACATTCCCTTTTGCAATAGCAAGTCCAGAGTTTCTGGCAGCATAGGAACCCGATCTATTTTCGTTTATAATTTTGAAATTATTTAGTAGGTGATAATTATCCGGAACTGCATTCAGTGGATCATTATTAACAATAATAACCTCATACATATCTGAAGCATAAGTTTGATTTTCTAATGCTTTTATGCATTTAGATAATCTTTCCCAGTCATGATAAGTAGGTATTATTATTGATACAAACGGATCAGAGTTCATGGTTTGATCTTGCTAATGATACACAATAAGTTATACTTCTCTTTTCTGCCAGTTTCAATACTTCAACAGATTAATATGCGCAAGTATGTAGAAATAACGTTCTGCTGTTCTTAAAACTAAATTCCTTCTTCTATACTTGATTTTGGGGCTACTACAGATAAATTCATAATACGCCTTAATTTTGCCTCTAAAGCTTAAAACTGAAAAATCCATTTGTTTTATCTGCTCCTCAAAAACTGGCAAGTTGTACTGCCTGATCGACATCAGTAGAGTATATAATCTTTTAAAACTTTCCTGCTCATATAAATCTGAAAGCAGGTTATTACCTCGCATGTACTGAAGTACTCTTAACCTTAGATTATACCTTTCAATCAAAATTTTGGTCTTCTTGGTCGGGTTGTCAGTTGTTGAGATAGATTCTGATTGTTTATGTACAATTGTATTTATGCCGTGACAGATAATAAATTTATACTTCTGTTGAAGCATTCTAAACATCAGATCATATTCCTGAGATGATGACAGTGTTTCGTCTAAACCATTAACTTCCATTAGGCTTTCTCTTCTCCAAAGGTTAGCACTTGTTATACCTAGCTTTGAATTTATTAGCGCTACCCATGGATCATCATTAGCAACAATATTGATTGCATGTACTCCATCAGGATACTGAGTAACTTTAGTATAATCACCAACAATTACATCTGGCTGCTGAGAAGCTACAATTCTTACCTGCTCCTCTATTTTAGAGGCCAGAAGTTCATCATCAGCATCAAGGAACTGCACCCAATCACCTTTAGCTTTTAAAAGGCCAAAATTGCGGGCAGTACAAGCACCTCTTTGTGTACTGATATAAACTTTAATAAGATCAGGATGCCTATTTTCAAACTCATGCAGGACTTGTAATGTGTTATCAGTCGAGTTGTTCTCGATCAGAAGTACTTCTTTTACCGGATAGGTTTGCACCAGAACACTGTTGATAGCTCTTCCGACCCACTCTTCGCAATTATGGCAAGGTATAACAACTGAAACCGAGATATTCATCTATTCTACAATGATTTAGATTATCGAAATACCAACACAATCTATTTACTGATAAGAAGTTAGATCAAGCTGTAATTATGCCTTTTTCTTTCGGCTTTCTGATGCTTACATAAAAACCTATAAGCTCATCCTTCAGGAACAGCCAAACTACAGTACCATAGCTTATACTTAATGCTGCGGCACATAAAAGATAATGTATACCTAAAGTATAAAGCCCCTTTGTAACTATAAATGCCACTGTTGTTGCCAGCAATGTTACTTTCATAGCAGCTAGCATATCTAAAAAAGTTACATTTAACAGTTTCTTTAATGAGTACTGAGCAATGATAACTTCAAGTATTTTATTAATTACATAGGCCCAGGCAGCGCCAACTATACCATAGAAGTAAATGCCCAATGATATTGTAGGAACATAAGCTATTGCTTTCACCAACTGCACTCTCATTTCAAACCTCGATTTTCCCAGGCTTCTGATAAGAACGGCATGGCTGTTTACTAAACCATGAATCATAACAGATAAGGCGAGAATTTTCAGAGGCAAAATGGTGCCCTCCCATTTTTGGCCAAAGACACCAAGTATAAATGGCTTGGCCAACACAATGAAGAAAATCATAATTGGGAAAACACAGAGGCTATTGTACTGAACAACTTTGAAGTACATTCTCTTTATTGTTTCCTGATCGTGCTGTTTCTTGCTGTAAATTGGAAACATCACCCTATTAATCATAGTGGTGATCTGATTCCTGAACGTATCAGTAAGCACAAATGCTAAAGTATACTTACCTAAGGCGGCAGCACTTACTAGCTTACCTATCAAAAGATAATCGATGTTCTGCATGAGCACGTTCAGCACCTGTGAGCCGGTTGTATAAACACCAAACCCAAACATTTCTTTGAATGCCTGCTTCTCCCATATAAACTTTGGCTTCCAATAGGTTGCTCTAAAGAATAGCGGCATAGCTATAAGAAACGAAGCAACAGAATTGAAAACTAAAGACCACACTCCTGCCCCACCGTAAGCGAGAACCAGTGCCACTACTCCGGAAAAAACATGAGACACATTATCTATAAAGGCCAGCTTTTTAAAATTCATCTGCTTAACAAGCCGGACCTTATGTACCATGTTTACAGGCCCCGAAAGTACGCCTATGCTTAAAACCGGTATAATTTCTTTAAGAAGAGGTTCATTATAAAAAACAGATAAAAGAGGCGCTGCTACAAAACAAATTAATAGGTAAACAGCTATAGACCAGGCTATACCAGTCCAGAAGGCGGTATGATAATGAGCTTCTCTTAGCGTATCTTCCTTTCGTTGTATCAGCGCTGGGCCTATACCTAAATCGTTGAATATGGTAATAAAGGATATACCTACTGTTGCCATACCCACCAAACCAAACTGGTCTGGGTACAGTAGTTTAGCCAATACAAGCTTAATTACAAAACCTAAAAATTTGTTTATTACTAATTGTAGACTTGTCCAATACACTCCTTGTGCAGCTTTTACCTTAAGGTTTTCAGTTTTCATCTATCTGATTCTTCAACAAGATTGTATTGGTTATACTTTGGTTGATATAAAATCTGTGGACTTTCTTTATCAGTTCATTGAAAGCGTGTTTAAGTATTAGGGAATAATTCCGATAGAATATCTAACAGTTAAACACTGGTCTTCTTTCTGAATTTATTGCTCCAGTTTGCATCCTGCTCATTCCCGTAGCCATACCCGAAACCGTACCCATTCTCTTTATGGGCATCGTTTAACACGATCATCGGGTGCAGCAGTTTCTTATGCTCATAGATCTCGTCAATTATCTGAACCTGCTCCTTAGAAGTATAATTATACCTTATAATGTATATACTAGAGTCGATATAGGGGCCAAGAGCTAACGCATCTGCTACCTGCCCAATGGGTGAGGTGTCAATAATCACATAGTCAAAAGATTCCCTCAGTTCCTCGAACATCGTACCCACTCTTGGGTGTAACATAATCTCTGATGGGTTCGGAGGAATAGGGCCTGAGCCAATCAGATATAGGTCAGGTATGTCCTGATAGGGAATGAGTATGTCGTCGATGTAAGTGTTTTCTGAAATGAGGTAATTAGTGATACCAAAATCATTGGATAAGCCCAAGCGCTGAACCAGTGCAGGTTTTCTAAGGTCGAAGCCTACCACTACAACTCTCTTGCCCGTAAGTACAAGACTAGCCGCCAGGTTTATACTGAAGAAGGTTTTACCTTCACCTGCCATACTGGATGTAACTAATATCACTTTATTCTCTCTGCCAACAGTAGCAAATTGCAGATTTGCTCTTATGAGCCTAAACAACTCTGCTGCTGGGCTTCTGTTCTTGCTGGTTACTACTACTTCATCTCCCTCACTATCATGAGAGATTTCGCCAAGTATAGGAGTTCGAGTAAGTTCCTCAACATCCCGTTTGCGTTGCACTCTATCATTAAGCAGATCCTTCACGTACAGAAAAGCCACTGGAAGCCCTAAACCTAACACCGATGCAATCAGAAAAATAAGTTGTTTGCGTGGACGTACCGGGTTAGTGTCAGCCATTGCCACATCAATTACTTTAGCGTTGCGGAAATTGGCCGCAAGAGCCAAAGCAGATTCCTCTCGTTTTTGCAGCAAGTACAAGTACAGGCCTTCTTTCGTACCTTGCTGCCTGTTTATTTCAAGCAGTTCGCGCTCTATAGATGGAACTTGCTGCTTTTTAGACTGAATTTGAGCATAGTTGCGTTGCAGATTGTCCCGGTTTATCAGTAAACCTCTTTTAATGTTTCGTAGGTTCTCCAGTATATTTACCTGAAGGTTAGCTAACTGCTCATTAACATCCTGAACAAGTGGATTACTTGTCTGCATTGTTCGCAGATAAGTCTGGCGCTCTAACTGCAGCTCATTGAATTGCTTGATCAACACCTGCAAAGTAGGGTCCTGAATATTCAGAGAACTTGGCACTAGTTCATGCTTATTCTCTCCCCTGGACAAATAATCTTCTATTGTTTCCAATACATCTATCTGCGCATTCCAATCAGATATTTGCCTGTTATAGTCGGTTGACTTTTCAAGGTATAAACGGGCTTCTGAATTAACGTCAGTAACTTCATACTGGCGCTTATAACGCTCTACATCTTCTTCCACGTCCGTCAGTTCTCTAATAAGATACTTTAGGCGGCCATCCAGAAAAGCAAGACTGTTAGCTGCAATCGCTTTTTTCTCATTAACTGCATCATAGTTGTAAAGTTCTACAAGCTTATTGATAATGTCTTTTCCCTTTTCAGGTACAGGATCTATTAAACCAATAGATATTACACTTGCTTCTTCGTCTACGGTTGCAATTGACAGCCTATAGCTATAGTTAACTGCCAGGCGCATGGCATCGTGAAATCTTACTTTTACTTCTTTATAAGAATCGGAAGATAAGTTTGGTGAGGCAACTACAGTAAATACACCATAAGGTGTTTTTATTTCCTGACCAAATTCGTGAACCGATAAATTAACACCATCATCCAATCTAAATCTATTCTTATTTTTTATACTTATTGAAATAACTTTACCATAAGCATTACTATTAAGCTCACTAACTATTACTTTTAGAGGTAGCTCATAGCTATAAATTTCACGTTCACGCATGCTCTCATCAACATGATAGCTTGTGTACAGAGAAAGATCTTTTACAACCCGCTCCATTAAACCTTTCGATTTCAGGACCTCTATTTCATTTTTCAGGTTCTGGCTATAATGTGTCAATTCCGAGTCGCCATAATCTGTACTTAAAGGTTCATTTCCCTGCTTTTTGTTGTCCTTGATTAGTAAAGTACTACTGATATAGTATTCAGGATTACTGTTAAGTAAGTGCAGGTAAGCTCCGCCCAAACATATTATAAGAGAGCCCAGAAATAAGTACCAGTACCTCGCATACTTAAATAGTACCTTTTTTAAATCTATCTTGTCAGACTCTAGTCGGTTTATATCTTTACTTTCCATTGCCACGAAGTATTCTAGTTATTAAGCCTCCAAAGAAGAATTGATAAAGTTGATATGGCTGCCAATGCAAGCGAAACAAAGCGTGTATCAGTAGACTGTGCAGCTCTTGCTCTGTTCGGCTCTACATATACAACATCATTCTGGTGCAAATAAAAATATGGAGATCTTGTAGCTTCGGTTGAGTTCAAGTTGATCCTGGCCATTTTCCGCTCCCCACCTTCTTCCCTTATAACCAGCACATTGTCTCTTTTACCAAATTGAGTCATGTCTCCGGCCATTCCGAGTGCTTCCAGAATGTTAATCCTTTCTGAAGGGATCGTGAATGTAGACGGCTTATGTACTTCACCAACAACAGTTACCCTGAAGTTCAAGAACCTGATTGTAGCAGTGGGGCGTTTGAGATAGCTTTGAAGCTCCCTTACCAGCTTTTCCTTTGCTTCTTCTTTGGTTAAACCTCCCAGTTTAACCTTACCTAACACTGGAAATTCTATAAAGCCATCTTTATCAACCAAATAGCCTTCGTCACCAATACCCAGGCTATTATTGGGATTTATAGCTGAGTTAGCTGATGTTAACACGCCTCTGTTAAAAAGCACATTAGCATCTGAGTTAAGGCTACTAACCGAAATGCTTAATAGATCATCTGGCTGAATTCTGGGTTCAGAAAGGTTAGTTATACTTTCGCTATATTCACTTTGCCCCCCTAAATCGTTGAAGTATGTAAGGTTCTTTTTACTACAAGAGATTAAAGA
Organism: uncultured Pontibacter sp.; assembly: GCA_966250805.1. Taxonomy (GTDB): domain Bacteria; phylum Bacteroidota; class Bacteroidia; order Cytophagales; family Hymenobacteraceae; genus Pontibacter. The sequence goes on from CBINIP010000004.1 coordinate 21,836, forward strand.
AAACAAACTTAAAAACAGGGTTATTCTAATTAACATAACTTATCAGGGTGATGTACAACAAATAATTCTCTGCCACAACCAATGCTTGATTTTGTTTAAAAAAGTAAGAGATATTTCACATATTACGCATTAAAAAAGCATTAGGATATAAATTAAATAATTATTTTAAGTGTTAATTGGATTAAAATAAAGTATAAAAAACTTAGATACTTAATGTTATAAGAAACCAGCTACACTATATACTCAGGAAGATTATGTACTTTATTTATAGAAAGCATCATGATGAATGGTTGAAAGGAAGCATTGACAACCATCAGACACTGCTATATGCCTATACCAGTAACCCTTAGGCACTTTTAGCAGTTTAGACAGATAAGATCGCAGCCAGATAAACCCTCTTATTAAAGTATCATGCCACACATTGCTATTATTTCTTCCAGCGTTCGCACAGGCCGCAACTCCAACCGCGTTGCTTTGTTTTTCCAAAATTTTATAGAAGAGCAGGAACTCGGAACCGCTGAGATCTTGGACCTGAAAAAGTATGATTTTCCGCTGTTTGACGAGCGGCTGAAGTACCAGCAGGACCCGGGTGCGGAGGTGCTTGAATTTGCGGATAAAATAAAGCAGGCGGATGGCGTGATCATAGTAACACCTGAGTATAACGGCGGCTACCCGGCCAGCGTCAAAAATGTGGTAGACCTGCTTTATGAGGAGTGGCACCGTAAGCCTATAGCCATTACTACAGTGTCGGATGGTGTATTTGGTGGCACGCAGGTAATAACATCGCTGCAGTTTTCGCTCTGGAAAATACGTGCCTGGGTTGTGCCGGCCATGTTTCCGGTACCTAAAGTACAGGAAACATTTGATGAAGAAGGCAAACCAACAGATAAAGCAGCTACAGAAAAACGTGCGAAACGGTTTCTGGATGAACTACTGTGGTGTATAGAAGCCAGAAGCCGCATGAGCCAGGTTACTGAGTATAACCAAACCTAAGTATGAAAAAATGCCTGCACCTCCCCCTATGGCAAATGCAGGCACTATAGAAGTATATAAAACCCTAGCTTATGCTTAACATAATATACAAACTCAAGCTATTTAACTGGCAACAGCGTTTACATCTTCCAGCTCCCTGATGCGCCATGGGCTACCCACTATCCAGATGATATCATTAACCTGGAAAACAAAGTCAGATTCAGGGTTCAGGATTCTTTCGCCTTGTCGTTCTATACCTACAATAAGGCCTTTGGTACGCTCTCGTATGCCTGAATCACGAATGGAAGTATGAAGCAGTGGAGAGGTTTCCGATATCACCAGCTTTTGCAGTTTCACATCTTCTCCTCTGTCCAGATCGCTTTCCAGCAAAGCTTTTGTCTGGATAAACTGCCTGAACCTTTCAATCTGCTCATCAGATCCGAATACATAAAGCGTATCGCCAGGATAAATGCGTTCGTGCCGCGTAGGTGGCATTATGGTAAGGTCGCCACGTTCTATTACAGCTACATTAACACCATACTTTTCGCGCACCTGCAGGTCCAGCAAGCTTTTGCCTACTACAGACGATTCAGGTGCTACATCCAGGCTGGTCAGGTGTACATCCCATGGCGTTAGCGAGTGGTGCATTTTACGTGCTTCCTTAATTTCACGTGCGTTCAGGTTTGTCATAAACCTATTCTCGATGCTGATGTAGAACTTTTGGATCTTTTTAGAGAACACAGCCATCAGCGATATGATAACGATACCCACCAGTATAGAAACCTGCACCGGGAAGAACTGGTTAAGCAGAAAACCTATCAGCAGCACTGATAATCCTATCCTCACAAACTCGATAACTAAAAGCAGGCTGCGGTAATTGCGGTTGGCCCATAACCTGCCCAATGCCTCTTTCTGCGGATGATACACGGCAAATGCCCACAGGAAAGGCGCCATCAGGATAAGCGTAATAACAGTGGTAACAATATCACCTGGCCGGCCCATAATTATATTTTCAGTGATGAGTGGGTTCAGGTAGCGCGCAGAGAGCAAGATAATGGCAACTATAATAACCGCGTAAATTACAAGGTTCACCACATAAGATCGCAACACGATCTTCCAGTCGCTGGTGGTAGAGATGGTTTGGGCACCGGAACTATACTCATTTAAAGAGCTCTTCCACCTCTCCGGAAGTATAGACTCCAGGAACTGGTAGAAGGGCGTAGAGAAACGGATCATGTAAGGGGTGGTAAAGGTTGTAATAGCCGAAACCGCCACCGCAACCGGGTACAGGAACTCGCTTGTTACATTTAAAGTAAGCCCAAGCGTTGCAATAATAAAAGAGAATTCACCTATCTGCGACACACTCATACCAGACTGAACCGATGTCTTCAGGCCCTGTCCTGCCATTAGTCCGCCACCAGTTATACTTAGCATTTTACCAACCAGCGTTACTACGGTTATTACAGCAATAGGCCAGGCATAGGTTAAAATAGTTGCAGGGTTAATAAGTATACCAACCGACACAAAGAAGATCGCTCCGAACAGATCTTTTACCGAAGCGATCAGGTGTTCGATCTTTTCTGCCTTCGTAGTTTCAGCAAGTATAGAACCCATGATAAAGGCACCAAGAGCAGGCGAGAAACCAACCTGAGCAGCCAATATCACCATCAGCAGGCAAAGCGCCAGCGACACGATCAGCAGCATTTCATCATTCATCAGCTTGCTTGCCCTGCGCAGGAAGGTAGGTATAAGAAAGATACCAGCCAGGAACCATACCATCAGGAAAAAGCCCAGCTTAAGTACAGCCCACAGCATTTCTGATCCGGCAAATTGCTGGCTAACGGCCACCGTAGAAAGCAACACCATCAGCAAAATGGCTACCAGGTCTTCTACTATGAGCACCCCGAAAACAAGCCCCGCAAACCGTTGTGTTTTTACACCCAGCTCATCAAATGCCCGGATTATAATGGTTGTGGATGATATAGAAAGTATACCACCCAGGAAAATACTATCCATGGTTCGCCAGCCTAAAAGCTTACCTGTGAGGTAGCCTAGCAGCAGCATAGAAACAACCTCTACCAGCGCCATAATGGACGAGGCACCACCTACTTTAACCAGCTTTTTAAAACTGAACTCAAGGCCCAGGCTGAACAATAAGAAAATAACCCCTATCTCAGCCCATATCTGTATGTTCTCGATTTCGATAATGGTTGGAAACAAGGCTACATGTGGGCCAACTAATAAGCCGGCAATAATGTAGCCTAACACCAGCGGCTGCTTTAGCTTTTTAAATAGAAGGGTGGTTATACCTGCAGCCCCAAGTATAAGTCCTAAATCAGTAATTAGATGTGGTAAATGTGTCATATTAGATCTTGTATTCTGTTGCCCAGAAAAGGGCTCCGGATTCTTTATGTACGCCGTAAATGCGAGTTTGCTGTAAATAGCTGTAAGGTTATCCAACTATAAAACAGTGATAAACGCATTGCTGAAAGCCAGATAAGTATAGTTATGCCTGCATCCTTGCTTGCATTACCAGCTTCAATTTAAAGTCTGACGGTACAGCAGGTTGTGCAACTGTACTATGGTTTTAGAGCAGAGAAAGTATAGGCTTTAAATACTTTATAGGTAGTTTAAAAGCTAAGGAGCGTTGGGGAGAACAGAAACAAGAAATCGTTTTAATAAATGTGGTGGACGATCGACTACTCGTTTATACTTGATGGTTTCGTGGAACGGGATAGCAGCGTATACCAGGAAAGAAAGTATACTTTTAGCCGGCTCCAGATGCTTGCCCGCCGCTGCAGATGCAGCAGCATCGAGGTAAACCTGCCCGTCTTGTGCCAGCTTTTTTGATCTAGAAAAAGCTTCAGCATTTTCCGAAGGAACAACAAACGCCTTCTTTGAGATAGACTTGATCAGGTAATCATACACAATCACTTCGTGCCCGGGCAGTGTAAGCGCCCACAGCAACATCACCCACATTAGCGGATATCTGAAGTAATGTCCTATGATCTTTTTATACATCAACATCGTGTATTACAAAAATAATAATAATTACGCTTCTTTGTCTATACAAATTAAAAATACCACACCACTTCCTGTAGCCTGAATACTTCTTCAGAACCAAGCATACAAGCATTGTCGTACACTCTAGTGCCAGCTGCAAGCGATAGAGCAAAACAAATTATGAAGAAGAAAAATAAGCAGAAAGATACCACAAAACTTACCTCCCAGGACCTGATGAACCTTGGATTTCCTTTAGGTAAACCAACGGGAACCGCCCTGAATATTATACATACCCATTTTACAGAGTTAGGAAAACATCACCAGATAGAGCTGCTTCAGGATGTAATGGCTGCCCCGGAGCAGTACCAGTTACATACAACGCTAGGGCCGCTGGCATTGGCACTAATAGCAAGAAAAGCTGCAGAACCTATTGCTTTAAAAACTGAAAGGCAGAAGTATAATGTGTATGGCGCAGAAGGTATAGAACAGGGTGCCATAGACCAGATGGAGATTGCCATGCGCTTGCCTGTTTCGCGTGGAGGTGCGCTGATGCCTGATGCTCACCAGGGCTATGGTTTGCCGGTTGGTGGCGTGCTGGCAACCCACAATGCGGTTATTCCTTATGGCGTAGGTGTTGATATAGGCTGCCGCATGAGCATGAGCATTTTTGATATCCATACGGGCTACCTCGATAAGAATCGGGAAAAGCTAATAAAGATACTGACAGATAACACCCGTTTTGGCAACACCGCCTTCAAACGACCAATGGACCACGAGATCATGCACCGGCCTGAGTTCTCCGAGATACCGGTAGTACGTGAGATGCGGGATCGTGCGTATCAGCAGTTGGGCACTTCAGGCGGGGGCAACCATTTTGTAGAGTTTGGTACCGTTGAGATACATGATACCAACAATGAATTCGACCTGCCCATTGGAAAATACCTGGCTATACTTTCTCACTCCGGCTCGCGAAGACTGGGCGCAAACATTGCGGGTTATTATACTAAGGTTGCCATGGATGCCTGTCCGCTGCCACAAGAGGCCAAACACCTGGCCTGGCTGGATCTGAATACAGAAGCCGGTCAGGAATACTGGCTGGCCATGAACCTTGCCGGCGATTATGCATCTGCCTGCCACCACCAGATACACGAACGCCTGGCAGCCGAACTGGGAGAATCTCCGATAGCTAAGATAGAGAACCACCACAATTTTGCCTGGAAAGAGAAAGATGCTTCCGGTAAAGAAGTGATCGTTCATCGCAAAGGCGCAACACCGGCGGGCAAAGGCGTAATGGGAATAATACCCGGAACTATGGCCACGCCCGGTTTTATAGTACGAGGTAAAGGCGATGTTGCGTCTATCAACTCAGCTTCGCATGGCGCAGGCCGTACCATGTCCAGAACGCAGGCTATAAAAACGCTCTCACAACCACAGATGCGCAAGCAATTACAGAAAGCCGGCGTAGATCTGGTAGGCGCTGCTTTAGACGAAGCACCTATGGCCTACAAAGACATACACCAGGTAATGGCTTACCAGAAAGACCTGGTAGAAGTTGTAGGTACTTTCTACCCAAAGATTGTGCGCATGAACGAGGATAAGAAGTATATTGAGGTTGATTAACCTGAACTACTATTGTTTGTACCGCCACTAACGCAAGTATAAATGCCTGATCTTTTAGCCGAAAGTATAACTGCCAAAGTACATCTTACTGCGGAGGAACTGCAACTTTGTAAAAGCTTTTTCACGCACATAAAGCTGGGCAAAAAGCAGTTTCTGTTGCAGGAGGGTGAGGTATGTAGGTATACTGTTTTTGTGGAGAAGGGAGTATTGCGCTCCTACAGCACAGACGGCAAAGGCCACGAACATGTGATTCAGTTTGCGCTGGAAAGCTGGTGGATATCGGACAATTATAGTTTCCTGACGGGCGAATCTTCTGCTTATAGTATAGATGCTCTGGAAGACAGTGAACTACTGGCTTTAACCAAACCCGCCATGGATGAACTGGTACTGCAGGTGCCTAAAATGGAGCGCTACTTCCGGTTACTGATGCAGAACAGCCTCATAGCCATGCAGCGCCGCCTGCTCAGTTCGCTAAGCTATACCGCCGAGCAAAAGTATACCAGCCTCATCGAAACATATCCCAACATTATCCAGCGTGTTCCCCAGCACATGATCGCTTCTTACCTGGGCATCACACCCGAAACCCTGAGCCGCATCCGCAAACAGCTTATGCAGCAGAAGTAAGCTAAATCTGGTTTCATTTCTTATCCTATATCAATGCGCCGGGGCAAGGGCTGCTGTATCTTTGCATAGTATCAATTTTGCTTTCAGAAATATGAACAGGAAGCATTTTATCAGAACTTTAGCATTAGGAACAGTAGGCATGACAAGCTTAGCAGCATTTAATACATTTACAAGCGGACTTCAGGAAGATGGAAACCTGATGCCTGTACTTTTTGTCGGGCATGGTTCGCCCATGAACGGCATCGAAAACAACGATATCACCCAATACTGGAAAAAGATAGCATCGGAAATTCCGGTACCTAAAGCAGTGCTGGTAGTTTCGGCGCACTGGTACAGCCGCGGCACCAAAATTACAGCCATGGATTTTCCGGAAACCATACATGACTTCGGCGGCTTCCCGAAAGAGCTGTTTGAGGTACAATACCCTGCACCTGGCAGTCCTGAACTTGCCCGTGAAACAGCTTCGCTTGTTAAGTCCGCTAATGTGGAGCTGGACCATGAGTGGGGCTTAGACCACGGCACCTGGACCATAGTACGCCACATGTACCCGCAGGCAAACATTCCGGTATTACAGCTAAGTATAGATTACACTAAAAACGAGCAATACCACTACGATCTGGCAAAAGAGCTCTACAACCTGCGCAAGAAAGGCGTACTGATAATGGGCAGCGGCAACATGGTGCACAACCTGCGCATGGTAGCCTGGGATAAACTGAATACCGATGCCTATGGCTACGATTGGGCTTTGCAGCTTAACAATAAGTTTAAAGAGCTGATATCGGCTGGCGACCACAAAGCGCTTATCAACTATAAAAGTATAGGGAAAGAAGCGCTTCTGGCTATACCTACCCCAGAACATTACCTGCCTCTGCTCTACACGCTGGGCCTGCAGGGTAAAGCCGATGCTGTTTCTTTTTTCAACGATAAGGCAGTTGCAGGATCGCTTACCATGACCTCAGTGAAGATCGGGTAAGGTTATCTTTTAGCGTAAACTATAGTATACTTAAGTAGGCTTGATAATCTACAGATAAGTATGGAAACAAAGTATAAAGTACCAGCGCAAACAACTATAGGCCATGTGCATTTAAAAGTATCTGATCTGCAGCAGGCGTTGGCATTTTATACCGGTATACTTGGTTTTGAGCTAACCCAGATGTATGGCGAAAATGCAGCTTTCCTTTCAGCCGGAGGCTATCACCATCACATCGGCCTGAACACCTGGTACAGCCAGGGAATGGGTCCTGCGCCCCGAACCGGCGCAGGACTTTTTCATGCAGCCATACTTTACCCTACCCGCAAAGACCTGGCAACTATATACAAACGTCTAATAGATTTAGGCTGGCCTATCTCAGGTGCTTCGGATCATGGAGTTTCGGAGGCTATTTACCTGCGCGACCCCGACAACAACGGACTGGAACTATACTGGGACCGACCAAAAGAGCAATGGCCAATTACTGAGAACGGCTCACTGAATATGTTCACAAAAGCGCTTGACCTGGATGCCCTGCTGAAAGAGCTGGATTAACGAATCTCCGCCTTCTCCTCCCCTTCGTCTTCAGTACAAAGTATAAAATGGCTTAGCCAACACCTCTGCTGCTCATTTTAGTAAGCATTTCAATTTCTAAAATTTTTTTTCTGTCTGCTGCAACCTCAGCTACTCTGGCGCCATCTTTACATACGAAATAAATCGTAGTTAATAATTCCCAAGCGTGCATCACCCGATTTATACTCTGTATCTGGTGTCCGATTTCAGACGGCACAATGTCCGAATTCAGACAACGGTATTAGTGTAGGCTGGCAAAATACTTACACAAATCGTTGGTTTACAGATATTTAACCAATTGGCACAAGTGTTGTAATGTCCGATTCAGAATAAGTATAAAATTTAGAATATCTACCAATAATAACCAGAAACTAATCAATCAACATAAACTCACAAACTATGAAAAAACTACTTCTACCCATTCTGCTGCTGGTGTTTACAAACCTCAGCGCACAGCAGGCAAGTATAAAAGGCAGCGTGTTAGATGGCGACAACAAAGCCGTTGCCTATGCCAATGTGTTGCTCCTGAAAGCTGCCGATTCCTCGCTGGTAAAAGGCATGCTTTCGGAAGAAACCGGTGCTTTTAATTTCGAAGGATTATCGGCCGGAAAGTATAATATTGTGGCTACTATGGTTGGCTATGCTAAAGTTAAAAGCAGCCCGGTAACTATACAAACAGGCACTGAAAGTATAAACCTGCCTCCGCTTAAGCTATCGCAAAGCAGCACCAACCTGAAAGAGGTAGTTATTGAAGGGCAAAAACCCCTGATAGAGCAGCAACTGGATAAAACTGTAATGAACGTGCAGAACAGTATAGTTGCAGCCGGAAGCACTGCGCTGGAAGTTCTGGAAAAAGCACCCGGCGTTGTAGTAGACCAAAACGACAACATCAGCATGCGGGGCCGTGCCGGTGTAATTGTAATGATAGATGGGAAACAGGTACCTATGTCGGGCACAGAGCTGGCCAATATGCTGCGTGGCATGTCGGCAAACACAGTTGATAAGATCGAGCTGATCACGAACCCATCTTCAAAGTATGATGCAGCCGGCAACTCAGGTATAATAGACATAAAACTGAAGCGCGACCAGAGCCTTGGTACCAATGGCACCTTGTCTTCCTCGTTCGGGTATGGCCGTAATCCTAAAGCCAACCAGGGCATTCAACTGAACCATCGGGCCAAAAAACTGAACGTGTTTGGCAACTATAACTACGTGCACCGCAAAGACTTTAACAACCTTGATATTTACCGCGAGTTTCTGGAAGGTAATACCGTAACAGGCGTTTACGACCAGCAGAACAGGTTCAAATTCCAGATAAACAACCATAGTGTACGCGTTGGAGCAGATTATTTTATCACGCCTAAAACTATAGTTGGCGTAGTGGCAAGCGGCTTTTCTTCAGATTTTAACAGAACAAACACTAACAGCTCAGCAGGTATAAACAGCCAGGGACAGATAGATTCTACTTTTATTACAACTGCCATAGTGGGCCACGACCGCAGCAACAACGCTTTGAACTTTAACTTTAAACATACTATCGACAGCACAGGCCGCGAAATAACTGCCGACCTGGATTACATCACATATCAAAACGCTGACCTTCAGAATTTCACTACCAACACTTACAACCCGGGCGGTGAGATCAGACGCAATCCATATCTGTTGTACGGCACGCTGGACGGAAACCTAAGTATAAAATCGGCCAAGGCAGACTATACACAGCCTTTGAAATCTCTAGATGGCAAACTGGAAGCAGGTTTTAAGAGCAGCCTGGTAAGCGCCGATAATGACCTGCAGTTCTACGACCGCAGTAACGGCGGAAATGTGTTTGACACAACCAAGAGTAACCACTTTTTGTACGACGAGAACATAAATGCCGCCTACCTGAATGGTTCTAAAAAATGGGGGAAAGCCAGCCTGCAACTGGGTCTGCGCCTGGAGAACACCATTGCCAAAGGCGAGCAACTGGCCGAGGTTGTAGATGCTGACCAAAAAGAGTTTGACCGCAACTATACGCAGCTGTTTCCTAGTGCTTTCTTCAGCTACAACATGAGCAAAAAGCATGATCTGGGGGTATCATTGAGCCGCCGCATCAACAGGCCATCTTACAACCAGCTTAACCCGTTCAAGAACTTCCTGGACCCAAGCACCTACTCTGCCGGCAATCCATACCTGAAGCCTGAGCTTTCTTACTCATTTGAGTTTACGCACACTTACGACCAACGCATTACAACCAAGCTTAGCTACAGCCATACTACCGATGTTATACTTCAGATACTATCGCCAGACCCGAGCGAGGCAAAGCTGGTAGCTCAGACATTCGAGAACCTATCGAAGTATGACTACTATGGCATGGAGGTTTCTGTACCTTTATCGGTTGGCAACTGGTTTAGCAGCGTGAACAATGGTACTTTCTACTATGGCCTGTATCGTGGCAACCTGGCCAGAACCAACCTCAGAAACGGAAGGCCTACTTTCAACATCAACTCTAATAACACTTTTAACCTGCCTGCCGGTTGGTCTGCTGAACTAAATGGTGTGTACCGCCACAAAGAAGCTTACGGCTTCCTGGATGTAGACCCGATCTGGTTCGTTTCTGCAGGTGTGCAAAAACAGTTCTGGGACAAAAAAGGTAGCCTGAAACTAAACGTTTCTGACGCCTTCTTCACAAACAAAGTAAGAGGTTATACTTCCCTAACAGGTTATACAGAAGTTTTCAATCAAAGCCGTGACACCCAGGTTGCTACCCTGAGCTTCACTTATAAATTCGGAAAATCGCAGGTGGCTCCATCACGCCGTCGCACAGGCGGTGCCGAAGAAGAGAAAAGCAGAGCCGGCGGCGCTAACTAAGCACTCAGCTGACTATGAGTATAATTTGATATGTCCGTACATCCGACGTAAAGTATAACCCAATACTTTACAACAGCAAAAAGCCGCTCTGGTTAAACCAGGCGGCTTTTCAGTAACTAACCTATTTATCATCACACGAAAAAAACTCTCTTTATTATCTGTACGCTTCGTTCTGCTCCAGATTTTTATTAGCATCTATATCGAAAGCAGGAATCGGGAAAACCTGACGGCCCGGAGCCTGAAGACTTACTGGTGGTCCATTTTTTCGGGCTACGTTTGTCAGTTTGGTTAGAGCCTGGCCTGTCCTTACCAGATCGAAGAAACTATGGCCTTCAAATGCTAATTCAAAGTTTCTCTCTCTCCATATAGCTTGCAGCAATTCCTGTTGCCCGGCAATACTTTCTATTGGCGCTACTCCTGCCCTTGTCCTGATCTTGTTCAGATCAGCTAATGCACCTTGAGTATCATTCAATTTTGCTTTAGCCTCCGCACGATTCAGGTACACTTCCGCTACTCTGATTACATGAATGTTATCAATGTTACCTTCTTTATTATACTTAGTAGGATATGTAACATTAGAAGCAGTGTTCTGCGCAAACATTTTACCTCTCACATCCCTTGGGTCAGCAGATATTTCCTGGTAGAAACTAGTATGAACTGCTATATCTCCCCTTCCACCAAAAGTAGTTGGGAAGTACCAGGTTCTCATTCCACTCTGGTCAGCATTGGTGTAGTTTAACTCAAGTATCGATTCTGCAGAAAACTTACCAGAAAAGATACTCTCATAGCTATCCAGAAGTTTATACTTGTTATCTACAATCACTTCATCAGCATACTTTATGACCTGATCAGGTTTATTTAAGTACAAATACAGTCTGGAAAGCAGAGCGCGTGCAGTGCCTTTAACAGCTTGTGTTTTAGTTAACATATCATTTTTACGCGTTTCCGGAAGCTGTTCAAGAGCCTTAAGAAAATCGGCTTCTACTTGGCTGTAAGATGCATCTAATGTAGCCCTGGCAGGAAAAAGGGATTCATCTACTATCTTAGATGGTGTAGTAACTATTGGTACTCCTAATGTTCCTACTATACCTGGAACGCCGCCATAAACTCTAGTTAAATCGAAATAAGCTAAACCCCTGACAAAATATGCCTGGCCTAATAGATCGCTTTTTATATCATCTGGTGCATCAGTTAATAAAGGAACCTTTTCAATAATGTGATTAGCAATATTTACTGCTTGGTATGCTCGTAGCCAGAAGTTTCCGTTTTCAATATTCCCTTTATCGATAACGTAAGTATCCATTTCACGGTAAAAATCCCAAGTTCCTACACTCTGAGCCTGGTCCGAAGAAATATCAGACATTATTTGTAGGTTACGGCCATAATAGTTACCATCCTGTAACTGGTTATACATACCTATTACGGCTGCCTGTGCACCTTTTAAGTTAATTATTGCTACATCTTCGGATACTTGAATCTGTGGCTCATGGTCTAGAACTGATTCGCAACCGGGCGCAAATATGATAGAACATGCCAGCAAAGTATAAGCTACACCTCTTTTGATAGATGCGGCATTTGTTGAACCTAATCTGGTCTTTAGAGCAGACGCATTATATTTATATTTTCTCATAACTATCTTGCTTTAAATTATAAGGTAATATTAAAACCACCCATAAACACTCTTGGCTGCGGTACACTGTAAAATTCTATACCCTGCGTAAGTGTAGTTGAGGCAGTACCTGTAATTTCCGGATCAAGACCTGTATACTTTGTAAAGGTCAATACATTTTGCCCAGACACATAAACCCTTGCGGCAGATATTCCAGCCTTGCTTAACAGGGATGATGGCAGCGCATAGCCTAAGGTGATATTTTTTAATCTCATATAAGAGCCGTCCTCGAGAAAGCGGGATGGTCTTAGGTTAGCATCATAGTTTTTCTGGTTCATCCTTGGGATCATAGTGTTATCACCAGGTTTCTGCCATCTGTCCAGCTGGCTTCCCATAAAACCGAATTGTCTTGTTCCGCCATGCTCCCCAAAGAAACGGTTCCAGTTTAATTGCTCATTGCCATAAGAGTACTGGAAGAAGAAGGATAAGTCAAAATTCTTGTAGTTCATGGTATTGGTTAAGCCCCCAAAGAAATCCGGATTAGCATCTCCTACAATCTTACGATCCACGTTCGGATCAAACTTGTCATCACCATTTACATCTTTAAAGATCGGAGCTCCTGTCTGAGGATCTACACCGGTCTGTTCATGGAAGTAAAAGGAGTACATTGGGTACCCTTCCTGATATCTAAAGATATCCCGGTTATACACATTGAAAGGTGCAGCTAGCTTTGTTATCTTGTTTCTGTTCCCAGCAATGTTAAAGTTTGTTTCCCAGTTAAAATCTCCTCTCTCTAATACAGTGGCATTTATACCTAGTTCTATGCCTTTATTCTGTAAAGAGCCATAGTTCTGCACCTGCGAGCTAAAACCGGATGTTTTAGGCAAAGGCACTGGTAATAATAGATCAGTAGTGTTTTTTAAGTAATAATCAGCAGTTATACCTAGCTTATCTTGAAACAAACTTAAATCAAAACCAATATCTGTCTGAGCAGTTGTTTCCCATTTAAGATCAGGATTAGCTAATTGAAAAGGACTGGTACCAGGCAGATCGGCATAAGGCGTAGCAGTCCAGAGACCCAAAGACTGAAAATCATTTATACCACCCTGGTTACCGGTTATACCATAGCTGGCTCTCAGCTTCAAACTATTTATACTTGGCAATGATCCTTTGAAAAAGGGCTCCTCCGAAACTACCCATCCTAATGCTATGGATGGGAAAGTACCCCATCTATTTTCTTCACCGAATCGGGAAGAAGCATCTCTTCGAACGTTAATAGTAGCAATATATTTACTCTTGAAATCGTAGTTTATGCGGGTAAATAAAGAGGCAATACCCCAACTGGTGGCCTCCGAACTTCCACGTAAAACAGCAGCAGAAATGATTTTTCTGAACTCGTTACTTGGAAACTGTTCGCCAGTTGCAATTGCTCTGTCAAAATTAGACTCCTGCAAAGTAGTTCCCAAAAGTACATTGAAAGAGTGGTCTGTCTTGTTAAACTGATAGCTTAAAACGTTCTCTTGTATCCAATTATAATCTGTTGCCGATATACTCTGCCCAAATCCATTTGATCCTACCCCACTATTCAAAAAAGTATTATCATATAAATCCTCCTGTAATCCTGAGTAGTCAACACTGAAACTAGATCTTAACCTAAGTCCATTGAGAATCTCATATTCACCGAATACACTACCAAGAAAACGGTTGGTGTTCATAACAAGGTATCCTTCCTCAACTGCAGCAATAGGATTTTCAAAAATACTGAACTTAGTATAAGAACCGTCTGGTTTATAGAAAGGTAGGTTAGTAGGGATTGAAAAAGCGCCGGGTACTGCTCCGTTTATCGAATCATCATTTCTGAGGCGATGACGTTTGGTACGCGCATACAAAATACTGGTACCTACTTTCAACTTATCTACAGGAAAAAAATCTAGGTTAATTCTACCAGTCTTTCTATCGAAATCCATTCCTTTCAAAATACCTTCCTGATTAAAGTTATTGGCTGAAACCAAATATTGTACCTGATCAGTGCCACCGCTTACCGATAGATCATAGTTTTGAATGATACCTGTTCTGAAAATGGCGCCTGCCCAGTCTGTAGTTGTAGCCGCATCCGGGTTAGCATAAGGTGCTTTAAAAGGCTTGCCTGTATTATCAAGCGCGGTGATAGAACCCCATTTATCTATCCAGTTATTGGCAGCTGCTTCATTCTGCAATCTTTCATTGGTAGGGCCATCAACCACATCCGGCATATTGGCCGCAGATTGTGCTCCATAGTAAGTGCCAAAGCTGATTTTCGGTTTTCTGTTTGCACCTCTTTTTGTTGTGATCAGCACCACACCATTGGCAGCTCTTGCGCCATAAATAGCTGTAGCTGAAGCATCTTTCAAAATTTCCATAGATTCGATATCAGCTGGGTTAATATCAGCAATAGGGCTTGTTGTACCACCGCCTACACCGATACCCGAAAGGTTATTTGCCTGAATCGGCACACCATCTACTACATATAATGGATCGCTGGAACCACTGATAGAAGAAGTACCGCGTACCCTAACAAATACACCGCCACCTGGCGTGCCTGAGTTTGAGCTAACCTGCACGCCTGCTGCTCTACCCTGCATTAGCTGGTCGCTACCGGCTGCCGGAACATTTTCTATTGCCTTGGCACTAACTGAAGTCTGAGCACTTGTGAGTGTTTTTCTATCCTGTTCACCATAACCTGTAATTACTACCTCCTGGAGTTTCTTGGTATCAGTTACCAGTTTCGCATCCACCACCGACTGACTACCAATTTGCAGCTCAAGCGTTTGAAAACCTATATATTTAAATACCAGTGTCCCACCCTGCTGCGGAACATTTAGCTGGTAGGCACCATCAACCCCGGTGGTAACACCTGTCGTTGTACCTTTTAAAATAACACTAACTCCAATTAGGCCTGTACCATCCTCCTGGGATGTAACTCTTCCTGTTATGGTTCGCCCTTGCGCCATCACATTTAAGATAGCAGAGCAACAGAAAAATAAGATAAGTAAAATGTGCTTCATAAAGTTAAGTATTAAGAGGTGAAACGATTTTTACTTTATTGATAAGAGCAAAAAATATCTGTTATGCGCATTTCAACTATTCCAACGTCACATCTACTAGAACAGGACTAAAACACACATTGTAAATCAAAGGGAACTAGCTTTATAATTCTCTAAAACTATACTCTTTCTATCGCTAATTCAGCAGGCACCCTTAGCAAAACACAATTCAAAGCTTAAACACTGATTTGTCAATAAATCAGTTAAGTACAAATATTCATTCCTACAAAACGGATCATCACTAGATTAATAATGACAAAGCACAAGATCCAGCTGATCCATTTCTAAATGTGAACCGGGCTAATAATTTTAAGCTACCAATACCAAAAGCTTATCCAAGGGAAATAAATCTAAACACAAACATCAAGTATAAAACAATTGAATTCAATCAGAAAAAATAGCAATAAGACACTGATTACCAAACAATAAACCCTGTAAAAATTTCTTATACCAATATATAAATTTGGTATAGATTCCTGCTTTACATAGACTTACTAAATAAATATACTTAGTCTAGCACAACTATAGGCTGTGTTATAAAAGCAATGTCAAAACATCAGACAATTTCCTGAAGATCATGAGGCATTAAATACGATATGGTTTTACAACCCATTCTCTTTCCTGCAAATAATTATAGTAATTAAACACCAATCCTCCTACACTAAGACAATAATTGCTAAAGGAAGGATAATTTTATATAACTATGAAAATATCTATAAAAAATTATCAAAAATTAATTTGCAATTACTATATATAATTAGTAATTACAACACAGTTTTTATACTATTTTAGTATTACAACCTATCAATCCACCTCAAGCAGTAGCTTTAGGATTACTATTTCTCACTTTAAATTATAACCTCATGAAGAAAAATTTACCAGGCACTCTGAAGCCTACTTTCATGCTAGGCTTAGGTTTGGCGCTCCTGTTAGCAGGGCCGCCTAGTGAAGCTCAAAAGCAACGGACAAAAAGCAAAAAGTCTGATGTTGCTTTTTCTCCAGACCTATACAATGGCCTTACCTGGCGCTCTATTGGGCCTTTCAGGGGAGGTAGGGCTAGCAGTGTTACAGGTGTGCCAGGCAAGCCAAACCTCTACTATTCAGGTGCAACTGGCGGCGGTGTCTGGCGCACTACCGATGGTGGTGCAACCTGGGAAAATATTTCAGACGGGTATTTTGGTGGTTCTATAGGAGCCATTGCTGTAAGTGAATCTGATCCTAACATAATATATGTAGGCGAAGGTGAGCAGACACTTCGTGGAAACGTATCCTCGGGGTTCGGCATCTGGAAATCGGTAGATGCAGGTAAAACCTGGCAGCATATCGGCCTTAAAAACTCTAAGCATATTGGTCGTATCCGCATTCACCCTCAGAACCCCGATATTGTATATGTTGCAGCTATTGGCGACATCTATAAATCAAGCGAGGAACGTGGTGTATACAAAAGTACAGATGGCGGCAAAACATGGAAACGCACGCTGTTTGCTAACCAGGATGCCGGAGCTGTAGATCTTATACTTGATCCGTCTAATCCGCGTGTTGTGTACGCCAGCACCTGGAATGCACGCCGCACTCCTTATAGTTTCTCTTCAGGTGGCCCGGGCTCAGGCTTATGGAAGAGTACAGATGGTGGCGACAACTGGAAAGAGATCTCCCGTAACGAAGGCCTGCCAAAAGGTACATTAGGTATTATAGGCGTAACTGTTTCTCCGGTAAATTCTGAGCGCGTATTTGCTATGGTAGAAGCCGAAGACGGTGGTTTATTCCGTTCTGATAACGGAGGCAGCACCTGGACAAAGGTAAACGAAGACCGCAACCTGCGCCAGCGCGCCTGGTATTATACCCGTGTGTATGCCGATCCTAAGAATGTGGATCAGGTATACGTGATGAACGTAGCCTATCACAGAAGTAAGGATGGAGGCAAAACGTTTGAAAGCTTTAACGCACCGCACGGCGACCACCACGACCTCTGGATTGCACCTGAAGACCCGCGCCGTATGGTGATTGCGGACGATGGCGGTGCACAGGTATCTACAGACGGTGGTATGAACTGGAGCACCTACATGAACCAGCCAACTGCCCAGTTTTACCGCGTAGTTACAGACAACCACTTCCCGTACCGTATTTACGGTGCCCAGCAGGATAATACAACCGTAAGAATCTCTCACAGGACAGATGGCAGAAGTATAACGGAGGATGACTGGGAAGTAACAGCAGGTTCTGAAAGTGCGCATATTGCAGTTAGCCCGGAAGACCCGGATCTGGTATTCGGTGGTAACTATGGCGGCTTTCTGGAAATGGTGAACCACAAGAACAACCAGCAGCGCACAGTAAACGTGTGGCCGGATAACCCAATGGGAGCCGGGGCCGAGAGTATGAAGTACAGGTTCCAGTGGAACTTCCCGATCATGTACTCTCCTCACGATCCTAAGAAGCTGTACACCACCTCTAATCACGTTCACTTCACAACCAACAATGGGCAGTCATGGCAAACCATTAGCCCGGACTTAACACGCAACGACCCTAAAAAACTAGGATCTTCAGGTGGGCCAATTACGCAGGATAACACCAGCGTGGAATACTATGGCACCATCTTCGCCATCAACGAATCGCCGGCAGAAGCAGGCGTTATCTGGACCGGCTCTGATGATGGCTTGATTCACGTAACCCGCGATGGAGGCAAAAACTGGACAAACGTTACGCCTAAAGGTATGCCGGAGTGGATCATGATCAATAGCATTGACGCGCATCCAAGTATAAAAGGAACAGCTTACGTGGCAGCTACCATGTATAAGTCCGGTGACTTCAGACCATATATCTATAAGACCACCGATTATGGCAAGAGCTGGGACAAGATCACCAATGGCATTCCTGAAAATCATTTTACCCGTGTAGTACGCGTAGATCCTAAACGAAACGGTTTATTATATGCCGGTACAGAGTATGGCATGTATGTTTCCTTTAACGATGGCAAGAACTGGCAGCCTTTCCAGCTAAACCTGCCTATTGTTCCAATTACCGACCTTACCATCAAAAACGACAACCTGATTGCCGCTACACAAGGGCGCAGCTTCTGGATTATTGATGATCTGACACCACTACACCAGTTAAATAATACTGTGGCTGGTAGCAAGTTCCACCTGTACAAACCTATGGATACTTATAAAATGGGGGCTCCTAGTGGTTGGGGTGGTCCTAACCTGAAACTGGAAGGTCAGAATCATCCGGGCGGTGTAATGGTACACTATTACATGCAGCAAAAGCCTGACACTGCTACAACAGTAAAACTGGAGATCCTGGACCAGAATGGCAAACTGATTCGCAGCTACGCCAGCAATGCAAAGGATAAAAAAGAGAAACTGGATGTGAAAGCAGGAATGAACCGCTTTGTTTGGGATATGTACTACCCAGATGCCAGCAGCTTCGATGGCCTGATTATGTGGGGTGGTAACACCAGAGGTCCGAGAGCTTTACCGGGCAACTACAAAGCCAGGTTAACGGTTAATAAGGAAAGCCAGGAGACAAGCTTCGCTATCCTGAAAGATCCACGCTCAACAGCTACACCGGAAGACTTGCAGGCCCAGTTCGCATTCCTGATGGAGTCAAGAGACAAACTGAGTGAAACCCATGATGCTATTAAGGAGATACGAGTCATCCGTGCTCAGCTTAATACGCTGAAGGGTAACCTGAAAGGCCAGGACAATTATAAAGATGTAGTGGAATCTGCTAACGCTATCGATAAGAAGATAACCGCTATTGAGGAAACTTTGTACCAGACAAAGAACCGCAGTAACCAGGATCCGCTCAACTTCCCTATCCGCCTGAACAATAAGCTGGCAAACCTGGCATCACAGGTTAACTCCGGTGATTTCAGACCAACTGAACAGGCTTATGAATTTAAGAAGGAAGTGACATCTAAAATTGATGAGCAGTTAAACCTGCTTAAACAAGTAAAAGCTCAGGATGTACCAGCCCTGAATAAAACTGTAAAAGATAAAGGAATTGACGCTATCACGCTGAAAGATCAGAAGAATGATTCTAAAGCAACATCGTCAATAAAATAACACCTTTCAGGTTTCCCTACTCTTAATCTACCAGCCCTCAACCTGAGGGTTGGTAGATTTCCTTATATCAAGGCCTGCTGCATAGTGCGAGCTTCTTTTTCTTATAAGGCTATACTTTGATTTATACTTCCTTTACCATCACCTGTAACTATGTCAAACTAACTCTTCTCCTCATGAAAAAACCTTTATACTTTCTGCTGTTCTGCTTATCTATTTCGGGGGTTTCGGCTCAGAAAAAAAGCGCAGGCAATAAACCATCTTCTAAATCAGATCAGATAACCAGCCCCGACCAATACTTTAAGCCGGTTAAATGGCGAAATGTTGGCCCTTCGCGTGGCGGTCGTTCTGTTACTTCCAGTGGCGTAGTAAATAACCCATTGGTATACTACATGGGCACTACCGGTGGCGGCCTCTGGAAAACAGAAGATGCAGGCCAGAGCTGGTTTAATATTTCCGACACATATTTTAAAACAGGCTCAGTTGGCGCAGTGGCAGTTTCAGAGTCAGACCCGAACCTGGTTTATGTGGGTATGGGCGAGCATGCTCCACGGGGCGTAATGACATCTCACGGAGATGGTGTTTACAAGTCAACGGATGCAGGTAAAACATGGTCTAAATTAGGCCTGGACATGACACGCCACATTGCAGGTATAAACATCCACCCTCAAAACCCGGACATAGTTTATGTGGCAGCCCAGGGTGCTTTACATGGCCCAAGCAAAGAGCGTGGTGTTTATAAATCTACAGATGGCGGCAAGACATGGAAAAACACCCTTTATGTGGATGAGAACACAGGCTGTGCCGACATAAAGATGGATATGAATAACCCGCGCATACTTTATGCAGCCATGTGGGACCATCGCCGCACACCGTGGCAGGTTATAAGCGGCGGCAAAGGTAGTGGATTGTATAAATCGACTGACGGTGGCGAAACCTGGAAGAAACTGGAGAAAGGCCTTCCTAAAGAATTAGGTAAAATAGGTGTTTCAGTTTCAAGAGCTAATTCCAACAAAGTATACGCCGTTATAGAAAGCGATACCTACAAAGAACAAGGCGGGCTATTTGTGAGCGAAGATGGCGGCGAAAACTGGAACCGTGTAAGCAAAGATCACAGGTTAACACAACGCGCCTGGTATTATATTGAAGTGTTCGCTGACCCGCAGCATGAAAATACAGTGTACGTACTGAATGCTCCTGGCTTAAAATCTACTGATGGCGGCAAAACCTGGACACAGATCTCAGGCACACACGGCGATTACCATGAGCTCTGGATAAATCCGAAGAACAGCGAAAACATGATCGTTTCAAACGATGGCGGTGCGGCTATCAGCTTTAACGGAAGCAAAACCTGGACCACACAAAATAACCAGCCTACTGCACAGTTCTACCGCGTTAACGCCGATAACGTGTTCCCTTACAACTTATATGGCGGACAACAGGATAACACTACCGTAAAGATATCGAGCAGAAACACAGCAAGTGGGCAGATAGGCGACAAAGACTGGTGGGAAACTGCCGGTGGCGAGAGCGCTTTCCTTGCCTTCAACCCGGATGATCCGCGTTATGTAGTTGGTGGCAGTTACCAAGGCAACATTGATATCCACGATACCCAAACCGATCTCCGAAAATCGATCATGGTATCCCCTATCCTGTACCTGGGCATGACGCCGAAGAACATGAAGTACCGCTTCAACTGGAATGCCCCGATCATCTATTCGGCTCATGAGCCAAACACATTCTACCATGCCGGTAACGTCATTTTCAAGACCAACGACATGGGCAAAACCTGGTCTACTATCTCCCCTGACCTTACCCGCCACGATTCAACTAAAATGGTAATCAGCGGCGCACCATTCACAAACGAAGGAGCTGGTGGGGAGAATTATGGCACGATTGCTTACCTAATCGAATCTCCACATGAAAAAGGTGTTTTATGGTCGGGCAGCGACGACGGCCTTGTGCAACTAACCCGTGACGGAGGCAAAACATGGACGAATGTTACGCCAAAAGGCCTGGAGGAGGGCCTGGTTAACAGTATAGAAGTTTCTCCGCATGATAAAGCAACAGCTTATATTACAACCACGCGCTACAAGTTCAACGACTTCCGTCCATCTATTTACAAAACTACCGACTATGGCAAGTCGTGGAAAAAAATAACGAAAGGTATACCCGATGATGCCTTCACGCGTGTGGTACGGGAAGATACACAGCGCAAGGACCTGCTGTTTGCCGGTACCGAAACTGGTTTATACATCTCTTACAACGGCGGAAAAGACTGGACAAACTTCCAGCTAAACCTGCCTGTTACCCCGATCTCTGACCTTAAAGTTCATCAAGGTGATTTACTGGCAGCCACACAGGGCAGATCTTTCTGGATCCTGGACGACCTGTCTTTGATCAGGAATTACAACAATCAGGCATCTTCAAAAGATGTGATTTTATATCAGCCTGAAGATGCTTACCGAGTTTCGGGTGGCAGCGCATTAGATAAGGTTGAAGATCCTGAAACAAGTAAATCTGCTCCAGGCACAAACCCAGCCTCAGGTATAGTGCTGTATTACCAGTTACCAGCCAACGAGCACAAAGATAGCCTGATCACTCTGGAGATATTGAACCAGCAAGGCAACGTAATCCGCAAATATTCCAGCAAAGCAGATCCTAAGTTCGTTTCTTACCCGGGCAGTCCCTCTGCCGATCCTGTATTGCCAAATAAACCAGGTCTTAACCGTTTTGTCTGGGATATGCGCTATGCTACACTTCCGGGCGTACCAACTGCTTTTATGCCGAACAGCTATGTAGGTCACAAAGCGGCACCGGGTACTTACCAGGCACGACTGAAAGTGGGTGGGCAGGAAAAGCTGGTATCATTTAAGACTTTAGCTGATCCACGCTTAAAGGCCTCGGAAAAAGACTTTGAAGAACAAGAGAAAGTGCTTATTGCACTTGAAGACGGCGTACGCGATATACATAATTCTATACTTCGCATGCGTAAAGTAAAAGACCAGGTAAATGCTTTGGTGGAGCTTCTGGAAGAAGATAAAAGTATGAAAGCTGTAACTTCACAGGGAAAAAGCCTGGTTAAGAAACTTGATGCGTGGGAGGAGGAACTGGTGCAAAACCGCTCGAAGTCTAACAACGACTTCCTGAACTTTGAAAGCAAACTAAGCGCGCACTTCCTTTACCTGAAAGATGATCTGGATACGGACATGCCTTATGTAACTAAATCGCAGCAGGAGCGCCTGGCCGAACTTACCGCAGAATGGAAAAAAGCAAAAGGCAAAATGACTGAATTGATTAACAAGGATATTGCTGAGTTTAATCAATTGGCAAAGCAATCAAACCTGGAAAAAATTACCTTGGTAATGCCTGCCACTGTTAACACTATCAACTAAAACAAAGCAGTAAGGTTTTATACTTTATAAAAAGTATAAACCTATACTTTACACCATAAAAAAGCCGCTCTGGTTAAACCAGGCGGCTTTTTTATACTTATGCAACGATCAGCTCATAAAATTAACTTTCCTGGTTACTTAGTTGCTTTATCATATCATCCAATATGTCTTTACTGTAACCAATGCGATGGGCGTATTCCTGGCACAGGTTATACTCTTTATCTTTAATTTCCCCATCCTGCAGTACCATCATTACAAGCGTCTGCAACTCCATGGTTCGCTGCATGCCATCTTCCGGAATAATAAAACTCAATACGCCAATATTATCGGTTATCGGGCGTGTGTCTTCCTCTGTAAGGTTCAGTTGGTTGCCAACCAATAACAGGAAATCGCGCTCCTGGTCGTCCAGCTCTTTATCGGATATGGCCGCTAATATCAGGTTCTGGAAAAAAGCCAGCTTCTTTTGCTTTGTATTTAACAGGTCGTCTATTGAAGTTCCGGTTGCCATATGTTTCTGTTTGGTAAAATTATAATTTCAGTACCCTTGCCTAAAGCTGCCAAAGCATGGCATAGCCAACTCTGCAAAGGATTATACACATGTACGACAGACAGCCACTACCGACTATAATTTTAAACTGAAAACACTGTTACCTACTCTTTTCCCTTAGTAGGCACCGGAGGATTTATCATGATATGGGCGCCATGAGTGCCGGGGTGCATGATCCAGGGCATGGCAGCGCCATCTGGTTTAAGCGGTAATCCGGTGCTCTGTGCCGTGGCGTATGGTATGTAAACCACGTAGCGCAAATAACCTTCTTTTACCTGTCCGGTTGTCTTATCGAAGTTTTCATCTGAAGCAGAATACACATATAAGGCAGCAGGTTGTTTTGGCAAGGCTAGTTTCCCGCTCTTAGCTTCCTGCTCACGTGTATCAAAGATCTCCTGCGCGTCTTTTCCGGCCTTTCTCAGTTCGCGCCCGCGCTTCATAAACGGCTCCAGGTCTTTGTGGTAGCACGAGGCAGAAAAGCCTTTCTGGTTAGGGTCATCAGCCAGGCAAATCAGCTCGTTTGTACCTTTGCGCAACTGCACCACCTCCCCTTTCTGATTATAGCCTAAAACAGCAGCACCTGCACGTTTTTCTACCGGGGCAGCCAATACAGCTGCTTTTATCTGCACTTCTGCCGATGGTATATTCGTTTGTGCCCTGCTGCTGAATCCTGCCATAGCAAATAAAACAAGAGCTGCCGATTTCATAACCCTGCTGTACATAACCTTGATGATCTACAGTTTATACTTTCACATTTTGCTGATAAAGCATTTCACTACCATATCTAAACCATCCAGAAACTGCTTAGGCCTTATTTCTGAATATGTTTATTTACAGCATAAACCAGATAATAGTTTTTCTAACTATAGTCACAAAGTTGCTCATCCATCTTCTGTAAATAATCAACTTTTATGCTTTCCCTTACCGCTATTAAAGTATAGCCACGGCCTTCATTTTACCGTACATAGTGCTTAGTTTTTCCAACCACCACACAACCCGACTATGACCTTTTATTCAACCAAACCCGAGGACATACTTTTTGATGCTGCCCGCAAAGGTGATGTTGCTTTGCTAAAGGAGCTTATTGCTGAAGGCATTGATATAAACATGCAGGGTCCGAGAGGATTTACGCCTCTGATCATCGCATCGTACGACAACCACCCCGAGGCTACCAAACTGCTTTTAGATGCAAAAGCCGATGTAAACAAACAGGATTTTGCCGGCAACACAGCGCTGATGGGCGTTTGCTTTAACGGTTATGCCGACATTGCCAAAATGCTGATAGAACACGGCGCCGACCTGAATACACAAAACGGAAGCGGCGGAACAGCCTTGATGTTTGCGGTTATGTTTGGTCGCCACGAACTGGTAAAGCTGATGCTGGAATACGGTGCCGACACCACTATACGCGATAGCCGTGGCCTTACTGCCCGCGAAATGGCTGAAAAAATTGGAAACGAAGAAGCCTTGAAACTCCTGCAGGATCTTTAAAGTATAGCCGGGCAAGTATAAAAAGTATAACATCACAAGCATGAATCAGGAACAGGTAAAAACGGAACAGAGTATTGATAGTCTGGTGAGAGAACAGCTGGTAGAGTTATTAAAAGGAGGCTTCGCACCCAACGTTATCCTGTTGCGCGAATTCCACTACAATAAAGCAGGAGTTATACTTGATGGCCTGCATTTCTCTGCCTGGATCTTGCTGGGCCACATGCAGGCAAGACAGCAAACGCTGCTAAATTTTATGAAGGACCCGAACCAGAATTCAGAGATCTGGCCCGATGCCCACTGGCCTGAAAACCATGTACCACAATCTGAACAGGAATGGAATGCTACCATTGATGACTACGAAGCTGTGCTGCAGGAAATGATAGAACTGGTACAAAATCCTGCTACCGACTTGTTTGAAGTACAAAGCAATGGCAAAACTCTATCATGGGCAGCCATGACAACCCTGCACCACAACGGTTACCACATAGGCCAGCTTAAAACCATAGGCCGCCAGCTTGGGGTCTGGTAAACTTTAATCCTGGTACAAAGGCAGCTGCGATTCAATAATTTCCTGCTTCAGCAGCTCAAAATCCTGGTGCACCGGCTCTGTTGCATATGTCATGGGCTGGCCTTTTTCCGACGGATAACCCAGAAACCGGATCAGTGGGCCAGCTATAATTTCTGCCTTCTCTATCTGCTCATCAGTTAATTGATCCATCCAATAGCCAGCCTGTCCTTTTTTCAGGTGTTTCGGGTTCTTCTGCTTCATTGTCGTAAAGCTCATTGCCTCCTGTAACTCCTCTTTTTGCGACACCGGCAGTTCAATTTCCAGGTAATCCTGCAACTTACCCAGCTCCTTCTGAAAGTCGAACAAAAACCCTTCATAAAAACTGATCAGGATATTACTGGACCTACTCAGGCGCAGATGATCAAAAACGTGCCACACCCACTCCTGCATCAGCTGGTCGAAGTTTTTCTCCAGAAAGCGCTGCGGGTCTTTTTCTTCCTGCGGATAATACTTGAGCATGTAATCAGAGCAATAATATTTGGCAGCAGAAATAGCCCTGTCCCTGGGGTCGCGGATGATGTATACTTTCTTATCGAACAGGCTAAACAGCTCTTCGCTCCTCTTGCAGACAGGCGAGTGTGTCCAGACGTGGTTGGTCTGGCTGATGTATTCGTGTATATCCGTAACAGGCATCCTGAAAATACTGCTGATGCGGTAACTATACTGCAGGTCTGTTACATCGAGTACATCTATACTTGCCTGGCTCGGGTAGTTCAGATCCCAATCTTTGGCTAAAGTATAAATCGGGTGTTTCTGGATAAAACTGGTTGTGTCCTGCCCTGTTCGGATAAGTATCTGCTGTATGATCTGGTAGAGCCAGAAGTTACCACACTTAGGTGCGCCGCCTTGCAATATTTTCATAGTCAGGAGTGAATTTTAAATTGATCAGACAGCTATACGTTTAACACCGGCAGAGAGCGGAAAACTTTCCCATCATAAAGTATAAACCTGTAAACAAAGTACAGCTAAGGCTATATTTTATGCGTACTAGGCTGCAGTTACGTATTTATAGTTAACAGCACGCGCCATGAAGTATTTGTACCCTTTCAAATCAAAGGTCAGCAACGAGCAACGGAAACAGCTGATGATGCAGGAGCCCCGCCTGATCCTGCTGACAGGCCTGTCGGGTTCTGGTAAAAGCACCCTTGCCCTGCGACTGGAGCATTACCTGTTTCATAAAGGGTACAAAGTATTTTTGCTGGATGGCGATAATATTCGCAATGGCCTTAACCGCGACCTTACTTTTACTGAAAGTGACCGCAAAGAGAACATGCGCCGGGTAGCCGAGGTTGCCAAACTTATGCTGGATGCCGGTTTGATCGTAATTTCAGCTTTCATCTCGCCTTACCATGAAGAAAGGGAATTTATCCGGCAAACTGTTGGGGTAAACCGGTTTTCGGAAATTTATGTAAACTGCTCGCTGCATGTATGTGAGCAGCGCGACACGAAAGGTTTATACGCAAAGGCCAGACAAGGTATAATTCCTAATTTTACGGGCATCAGCTCACCGTACGAGCCCCCGCTTTCACCAGATTTGGAAGTAAAAACAGATACTGAATCGGTAGAGGAATCACTGCACAAGATCATCAGTTTTATAGAGCCAAAGCTAATGATGAAGGAAAGTGTTGGTGCTGTTATAAATCAATAATCCTTAGCTTAAATCACAAACGCTGCTTCTACTCAGACATGAATTATACTTCTAAAACAACAGACATTTCAACTCTACTGGATACTGCACGCCAGGCAGCCCTGGAAGCAGGAGAAGCTATTATGGAAGTACACCTGTCTGGTAATTTTGAAGTCGACACGAAAGCAGACGACTCGCCTTTAACAAAAGCAGATAAAACTGCGCATGCTATAATCAGCCGCAGTTTGGCAACTACAGGCTTGCCTATACTTTCAGAAGAAGGTTCGCATGGTTTATTTGAGGAAAGACAGAGCTGGCAATGGTACTGGTTAGTAGACCCGCTGGACGGCACAAAAGAGTTTATTAAAAAGAATGGCGAGTTCACGGTTAATATTGCGCTGATGCAGGCACAGACACTGGTTGCAGGTGTAATTTATGCGCCGGTTCTGCAAACTTTATACTTTGGCTCTAAAGAAACTGGCGTGTTCAAAGAAACCGGAAATGAAAGAACTCAGCTTTTGCCTTTGCCGGAGAAGCTGAGTTTCGAAAAGATCTTGAGTAAACCAGATGCAGTAATTGCAGCTTCCAGAACACACCTGAATCCAGAAACAGAAGCATTCATCTCGCAGTTTGGCAATGCCGATAGAGTAACTATGGGAAGTTCGCTTAAATTTATGCTGCTGGCCGAGAATAAGGCCGACATTTATCCGCGCTTCGGCCCTACCATGGAATGGGACACAGCTGCCGGGCACGCCATTTTAAATGCCTTGAACAGGAGCATTTACCAAACAGACCTGAAAACCGAACTGGTTTACAATAAACGGGACCTGCACAATCCTTCGTTCGTAGCTTTTTAGCAGCGGCAAGTATACTTACTGTATCATACAGGCGCCTACCGTAGCCATACTGATCTCATCTATAAGTATAGCTCCGCCATTCTCGCGCAGCTTTTTATAGGCATCGTGCGGTAATGGCGATGATGTTTTTATACTTGCTCTTACAATGTCATTCAGGGCTGCCTGGTCCGGGCCATACTCCTTCTGCAAAGTATCCACGTTCACGCGGTATTCCAGTTCCCGCACTATGGCCTTTACCACTGTACTGTTTAATTGCAGCAGGTATTTACTGCCTGGCGTTAAAGGTTTGCTGCCCACCCAGCAAAGCAGCACCTCCAGTTCCTGCGAAGTCCGGGGCTGGTTTTCGCTTTTCACAATCACATCTCCACGGCTCACGTCCACATCCTCCTGTAAGTGTAAGACTATACTTTGCGGTGCAAATGCCTCTTCTACTTCCCGGGTTGCTATTTCTATGGCTTTAATGGTACTCTCGGCACCAGATGGCAATACGGTTACCTTATCACCTTTGCGGTAAATACCACTGATCACTTTGCCTGCATAGCCGCGGTAATCATGCAGTTCTTTTATCTGTGGCCGGATCACATACTGCACCTGAAAACGGGCATCCTCTAAGTTTACATTATTCTGTACTTCCACCTGCTCCAGGTACTGCAGTAAAGATGGCCCGCTGTACCAGGGCATATTTTCAGATTTGTGCACCACGTTATCTCCCTTTAAGGCACTGACAGGTATAAAAGCTACTGAAGTGAGCTCAAAAGTATCTATAAGTGCCTGATAATCCTGAACAACCTGCTCGTATACTTCCTGAGCATAATCTACCAGGTCCATTTTATTGATGGCTACCATCAGGTGCTGTATGCCAAGCATAGAAGCGATAAGGGTATGCCGCCTAGTTTGCTCCCCTACTCCGTTCCGGGCATCTATCAGAATTATGGCAAGATCAGATTTGGATGCACCTGTGATCATGTTGCGGGTATACTGCGCGTGCCCCGGAGCATCGGCAATTATAAACTTACGAACAGCAGTTGAGAAGTATTTGTAGGCGATGTCTATCGTAATACCTTGTTCCCGCTCGGCGCGCAATCCGTCTGTCAGCAGTGCCAGGTCTATATCGCAGACTTCCTTATTTTTTGATTGCCTGCCTATGGCTTCCAATTGGTCAAGCGTAACCGATTTGGTGTCGTGAAGCAGCCTGCCAATAAGTGTGCTTTTACCGTCATCTACACAGCCGGCAGTTATGAGCCGAAGTATATCCATAGTTTGTTAAATTAAAAGTAGCCGTTCAGTTTGCGGTCTTCCATGGCAGCTTCCGATACGCCATCGTCTATTCTGGTTTGCCCCCTTTCGCTTGTGTTAGTGGCTAACAATTCTTCTATAATGGCATCAATGGTAAAGGCTTCCGATTCTACGGCCGCTGTGCAGGTCATATCGCCTACGGTGCGGTAGCGTACTTTCTTCCTGAACACGGTGTCGGTCGGCTCCGGTTTTATAAAGTCTGAAATGGCAACCAGCTGGCCTTTTCGGTTTATTACTTCTCTTTCGTGGGCAAAGTATATGGGCGGCAGTTCTATGTTTTCGCGGCGGATGTAGTTCCATACATCCAGCTCGGTCCAGTTGCTGATCGGGAAAACTCGCACATTCTCGCCCTTCCTGATTTTACCATTGTATATATTCCATAGTTCCGGGCGTTGCAGTTTGGGGTTCCATTGCCCGAATTCATCCCGCACCGAAAAAATTCTTTCTTTAGCGCGAGCCTTCTCTTCGTCGCGGCGGGCACCGCCAATGCAAGCATCAAATTCAAACTCTTCAATGGTATCGAGCAAAGTATAAGTTTGCAAACTGTTGCGGCTGGCAAAGCGGCCTGTGGCCTCCGTTAATTGTTTCTTTTTGATGGTATCCTCTACGTGCCGCACGATCAGCTTCTCTCTTATTTTCTCCACCAGTTTATCCCGAAATTCCAGTGCCTCCCTGAAGTTGTGGCCTGTATCGATGTGCACCAGAGGAAACGGAAATTTGCCTGGCCGGAAAGCTTTCAGGGCAAGATGCACCAGCACTATAGAATCCTTGCCTCCGGAAAAAAGCAGCGCCGGCCGCTCAAACTGCCCTGCCACCTCTCTGAGTATATGAATAGCTTCTGACTCCAGCTGCTCTAAATAATCTAATTTATACTTGCTCATTTTTGAACTTCATAGTTTATACTTCCGGGTGCTGATCTCAAATTTTTCGGTTATACGCTAAACTTCTATATATAGCAGAGCTTCACTCTTTTTTTGCCTGCTCCACACTCAACTATACGCCTCGGCCATACTTTACAGAACAGGATTTTCGAAAAGAATTCAGACCTTTGTGGGTAATGTCATCAACTGCTATACTTCAGAATTTACCAGATCTGCCTGTTAAGGAGGCCCTGCCTCGCCTGCTGAATGCCCTTGAAGCCAACACCAGGGTTGTGCTGGAGGCGCCGCCCGGTGCAGGTAAAACCACGCTTGTACCGCTGGCCCTTTTAGAAGCCAACTGGCGCAACGACGGTAAAATTCTGGTACTGGAACCACGCCGATTGGCTACCCGCGGAGCAGCACAACGCATGTCTGATTTGCTGGATGAGCCGTTGGGCCAGACGGTAGGTTACTGGGTACGCATGGAGCATGTAGTTTCGAACAAGACCCGGGTTGAAGTGGTAACTGAAGGTATACTTACCCGACTTATACAGGACGACCCTGCACTGGAAGGTATAGCAGCCATTATTTTTGATGAATTTCATGAACGTAACCTGCAGGCTGACTTAGGTCTGGCACTTGCGTTAGATGCACAAGCCGTACTGCGCCCCGACCTGCGCATTCTGGTAATGAGTGCCACACTGGATGCCGTAACTATAGGCAACTGGCTGGACGCACCCGTAATTACTAGCGAAGGCCGACAATACCCTGTAGAAACGCACTACCTGCCACAGGCCGAGATAGCTGCTGCCGGTAACCGACCAGCAGAACGACTCACTAACCTGGTACCAAAGACGATCAGGAAAGCGCTTACAGACGAACCCGAAGGTGATATACTTATTTTTCTGCCTGGTATGGGAGAAATGCGCAGAGTAGCTACCCAACTGGAAGGGAAACTGGCACCAACTATAGACCTGCACATTCTGCACGGCGACCTGCAGCTTTCCAAGCAGATGGCTGCCATACAACCTGCTCCTAAAGGCATGCGCAAAGTAGTGTTAGCCACCAGCATTGCCGAAACCAGTTTAACTATAGAAGGTGTAAAGATTGTTATTGATGGCGGATTCTCTCGGGTGCCAAAGTTTGTGCCCCGAACCGGCCTTACCACACTGGCAACTATACCTGTTTCCAAAGCTGCTGCCGATCAGCGCCGTGGCCGTGCCGGTCGTTTAGGCCCCGGTGTTTGCTACAGGCTGTGGTCTAATGCCGACCAGCTGCAACTACCCGAACGACAGAGCCCTGAAATATGCGAAGCCGACCTGACTGGTTTGGCATTAGAATTGGCGATGTGGGGTGTTAAAGATGCCACCACCCTGAGCTGGCTCGACACGCCTCCTGCTCCGGCACTGGCTTTGTCACGAGACCTGCTATTAAGACTCGAAGCGATAGATGCCTCAGGTAATGCAACGGCACATGGCAAAGCGCTGGCTTCACTTGGTCTTTCTCCGAGGTTAGGGCATCTGGTAATCAGGGGGCGTGAGTTTGGTTTTGGTGCAACGGCATGTGCTCTGGCAGCTTTGCTTTCCGAAAAAGATATCCTGAAACAGCTGGAAACCGGCCGTGGCAATATTCTGCCTGACCTGACGTTACGACTTGAGATATTAACTGGCAAACGTCCGCCTGTTCCGGGTTTTGTGTTGGATGAAAACGCTTTGCGGCGTGTAAAAGAACAGGCGCAACACCTGATGCAGCGCACCCGCACCACCAGCGAAAGTATAAACCCTGATGCAGCCGGCATCTTAACAGCCCTAGCTTACCCCGACCGTCTGGCACAGCGCGAAACTTCTGGCCGGGTAAGAATGATAACCGGGCAACGCGCAGCTTTACCAACTGAGCTTTTCAGCGAAGCCGATTTTTATAGTATAGCTCACCTTGAGATTGCAAACCAGTCACGCGTTTTAATGGCGGCACCACTGAACAAAAATGAGCTACTGGAGCACTTTAAAGAGCAACTGGATGAGCTGAGTGAAGTGCGGTTTGATAATGCAACAGGCAGAGTTGTAGCCCGAAAAATCACCAGCTTAGGAGCACTTATACTTCAGGAAACCAACCAGCCAAACCCTGATCCGGAGCAGGTTGCTGCTATACTTTTGCAGGCACTGAAAGAGAGAGGAGTTACAAGGCTACCATGGTCTGACCAGGCCTTGAAAACCCGCCAAAGGCTGGCATTTTTGCATCAGTTGGCACCAGAGCAATGGCCTGATATTTCAGATGAAGCCCTGGAAGAAACGATGGAAGTTTGGCTGCTGCCGCACCTGGTTGGCTTGCGAAGTATAGAACAGGTTTCGAGGCTGGATTTTAATGAGCTTATACTTTCTGACCTGAGCTGGGAACAACGCCAGGAAATGGACCGGCTGGCACCAACGCACCTGCAGGTACCAAGCGGCTCCCGCATCGCATTAGATTATACTGACCCCACTACACCTGTACTTGCCGTGCGTTTGCAAGAGGTTTTTGGCATGCTGGATACACCACGAATAGGCGGAGGCAAAGTACCTTTACTGATACACCTGCTCTCCCCTGCCTCCCGCCCCGTGCAGGTTACCCGCGACCTGCGCAGCTTCTGGAATACCGGCTATTTTGATGTGCGCAAAGACCTGCGTGGCCGCTATCCTAAACACCATTGGCCTGAAAACCCACTAGAAGCTGAACCAACCCGCGGCACTAAAAAGAGGCCGATGTAAGTAAAAAAGTTGTTACATAATATTAAATTATACCAGTCCGCACTTCTAGCTAGTGTTTTATTTTACTTTTGTCTGAGTATACTGATCAATTCGTTACACAACAGCAATGCGTAATCCTATAAAATACCTGCTATCGGGCCTGCTATTACTGGCAGCTATAAGCTCCTGCACTAAAGAGGCGGAATTTAGCCTGCCGCCCAAAACCCAGGACGGGCGCAATACATTAGGCTTTAAGGCCGATGGTAAGGTATGGGTAAACTATGGCGAGATCTGCAACTGGTTTGTATGCGAAGATAACGTGGTGGAGGGCAGGCTCCACAAGAACCCAGATGGCTCCTACACCCTTGGGGTGGCAGCATACTACAACGATAAAAAGAAAAACATATCGCAGCAGTTCTCGCTGTTGGCAAAGTATGTTGATGCCGCCGGCACTTACAAGGTAAAGCGCGAGCACGATAACTTTGTAAGCCTGGTAATAGAAATGAGCCAGAACAATTTTTACCAGTTGGGCAGCAACTCCATATTCAACTTAACCATCACGCGCCTCGATACGGTAAACCATATCATCTCCGGCGAGTTCAGCGGTACACTTCAAAACTACAACGACACCACCAAAACTATTACTATAGCCGACGGCCGCTTCGACACCAGACTAACCTATTCCCGGTAGTTCTGTTCTAGCTTTTAGACCTAGGTATCAGATTTCGACAGCCTAATTTCTTGTAAGATAGGTGCTCTGGACAAGGAGGCTCTGCAGTTTATAGTTGCAGTGGGTCCAACCACCTCGAACACTCAAAACTCGCGTTCTTTTTTTACAATATTAGAGTTAAATCTGAAGTATAAATCGTGCAACCATCAGAACTGAATTTAAGCTATACCGAGCTCCTGTTGGTCTGATGATTCTGATCCGGGAATGTGTGCTTCCTGTATGTTTGTAATAAAATACTCCCCTGAGTTAATCCCATCAACCAGCGTCTGTATTGTTTTAGTATCAAATACACGTAGCAACTGGTTTCGGTAAGCTTTTATTTCGTCGTGCAGCGGGCAGGGATGTGTATCGGAACATTGTTTCATACCCATGCCACATTTCCGGAAAGCCTCCAGGCCATCTATTGTTCTCACAACTTCGAGTATCTTAATCTCGCTGGCTGGCCTGTGCAGGAAAAAACCGCCACCCGGTCCTTTTACCGATGCGATAACACCTTTACGCACCAGGTCCTGCAGTATCTTACCTATAAAGTGAACAGGTAATTCCAGCTCCTTTGCTATTTCCTTTATGCCTACTTTAAGCCCCTGTGCATCGTTCAGGGCGATGTACACAATAGCGCGCAGGGCGTATTCGGCTGTTTTGGATAACATTTGCTTCGGTTTATACTTCTAACACTAACACGGCTGCAAAGGTACTACTTCCCTTCCAACTGCCGCATTCCATCTTCAGAGATCATTTCTGTAGACCATGCCGGCGTCCAGACCAGGTTTACTTTCACGTCCAGGTTCGGAAAACGTTTCAGCAAGATCTGTTCTGTCGCCCTTACAATAGTGCCGCTCATGGGGCAGCCGGGCGTGGTAAGTGTCAGGTCCACTTCAAGCTGGTCGCCATCCAGGCTTATACTATAAACCAGGCCAAGATCAACTATGTTAATACCCACTTCAGGGTCAATGATATACTTTAAGGTTTCGAAAACTTCATTACCGAAATCCTCAGACACTTGCTTTTCCATAGGTAAAAGGTTTTAGTTCCTGCACTTTATGCAACAGCAGATGAAATACATTGGCAGTATATAACAGCGATGTAATGGTAAAGCCAATGGCACCGGCAAGTATAATTTGCTGGTTACGTAGCAGCACGCCTGTTACCAGAAGTATAAAACCCAACAGGTAACTAATGTTCTGGATGCGCTGCAAAGTATGGCTGTAAAGGTCTTTAGGCAATGGCGTTTTAAAGCGGCCCACATAATCTTCGTAGGCGTGCATCCAGATTATAAATGGTAAAGTTTTAAAGGTCTGACCAAGTATAATAGCTGAGATAAAACCCAGGAAAACCGAGATTCCATACACCAGGTAAATGGCTGACAGAAGATGTTGCCGCAAACTGAGGCTACTGCTAACTATAAACACCAGCACTATAGGCAAAAGCAACAACCCTAGTGCTACAAAAGTCTGCTTCATGCCCAGGTCCACATCTGTGCGCTGTCTTGTCTGGCTGGTTTCGTAAATAAAGTGCAGGAATAAAAGTATACCCGCAACCACCAGACCCGCATAAACAGGTACAAGCGAAGTATGGAAGAACAGATGATCGAAAATAAAGAACACCAGCCCGGCATTGATCAGGTTATAGCTCCAGTTCAGTTTTTTAGTGCTTTCGGCGTGCGCCAGCAAAAACATCGGGATCAGTTTGGCCCCCACCCCTATTATCAGCAGCAGGAACCAACCGGCCATACCAATGTGTGCGTGCAGTTTTAGATAATGCGTGTGCTCTACCGGCAGAAAAGCCATTGTAAAGTTCAACACCATAACTAAACCAACTATACCTGTAACCAGCAGCCAGATGGCCGAAGTAACTATAAAATCAGATTCTATGGTCCACTTGGGTGCCAGGCGGGCAGTCTGGATGACGTTGATATTGAAAAGAATAAAAGAGATGACCAAACTACAGGCAGCCACATGCATTAGCCAGCCCAGCTCAAAATGCCAGAAGCACCAGGCCAGAAGTATAGTTCCGGCTCCTAAAAACCCGAAAGCTATAGTTGCCAGTTTTTCAGAGTATAGTTTGCACTCCAGCACCACCGGCAGCAACTGGTAAAGCGCCCCGAAAATAAGCATCGTTGCCCAGCCAAGTGCAGCCACATGAGTTAAGGTCAGCAGTTTCGGGTGGAAATAGTGACCACTGAAGGCATCGGTAGAGAAGAGCAGTAAAATGCTGAGCGCTACAAAAGCCAGGGCAGCAAAAGCATAATGCGGAAGCACAACCCATTTGCCCGGAGAGTTGGATGTAGTGGCAGTGCTCATAGTTTTGTTATTTATAGATCAGTAAGTATACTTCGTTAGGCCCGGCTTCATTTATAACTATTTTAAAGCCACGCTCATCAAGTTGCGGCAACAGGAACTGGGGCACCCGTTTATGCACTACATATAGCGCTTCATCCTGCGGCAATACTTCCAGCTCGCTAAGTATAGTTACCATAGGCTGCGGCATTTCCAGATGGCGCACATCTATGCGTTTTACTCTTCCTGCAAAACGAGCCAGCACACCTTCAAAGCTGTTTTTGGTAGCGTTTATACTTTCCGTCTGAGGTGCTTCGGTAGTATCTTTTGAGAGCCAGAAGTAAGTATAAACCAGGTTCTCGTTTTTCACATCCGTCCAGAAACTATAGCCTTTCTTTTTCAGGATAGCAATAAGCGGTGTCGGCTCAAAGGTGTTGATGATCAGCAGAGCGCTGTTCTCCCCAATCCCGTCCACGGCGTTCATAATCTTCAGAAACGGATCGTTACCGGTAGCTATGTCTTCACATACATCCAGGGGAATAATGTTTTGCTCCGGTAGTTGTGCCAGGTAAGATGGTTTGGCAGTGGTGGTTTCAGGTGTTTGCATGGTGCTTTGTTTTTCGGTGTTTGTGTTGCCAACTATAAAGCCAAGCGGCGCCAGCTTCTGATAAAACATTTCTACATCGCAGCCGCCAATCCGGGCCGCATCGGCTATAGTTACTCTTGATGCCAGGATCTTGCGCAGCAGCGGATTCCGGAGCTTCTCGAAGTGCTTGTTTATACTTGCAATGGCATCTATGGCGGCAGGATTTTCCTTTATCAGGGCCGATATCTTGGTGTTGGCTGCAATATTCATGGCTATTCGGCTTGCGCTTTTTTAGTCCAGAATTCAGGTGTGAAGGTATCCATGCGCGGGTCGTGTTTGTGGTTCAGTAGCTGGCCTACCAGTTCCAGGTCATCAGAATGCGCTACGGCCTGCAGGTAGGGGAACAGTTCGCGTTCTTCCCAACGGATATGGTCGGTTAGGTCTTGCTCCAGCACTTTAAACAGGTCTTTGTTCATCGGGCTGCCGTCTTCTATCAGTTCCACCAACGTTTGCAATAACCTGTGCTCTTCTTCCAGGCGGCCTCTAACCGTGTCGTCCGTTTTCAGCAGCCTTTTCAGCACCCATTCCTCTTCTTCACAGTGTTCTTTCAGGATGTTTTCCCAGAAATAGCGCACGTAGGCACGCATCAGGTTCAGGTTGGTTCCGTTCTTCAGCCCCTCGCGTATCTTCCAGCAGAACAGCAGGCCAAAGTGGTGTTCTCGTGAGAGCGGCACTAAACTCTTGTCTCTTTTTTGGGGTGTAATTGCCTTTTTCATGCCAGTGGTAATTAATTGTTGCCCGAATCAGGATTTACAGGATTTTAAGATTTTCAGGATTTCTATCAGGAAAAGTAAAAAGACCTAAAAATCCTGCCCATCCTTTCATCATGTATATCCTGATTCAGACAAAGTATTTATTTAACTACTTCTTTTTCCATCTCCAGCGCTTTCGGGAACAGGATGTTGTTCTCTAAGTGGATGTGGCGGAAAAGATCATCTTCAAACTCTTTCAGCTTTTTGAAAGCAACAGTGTAGGTAGCGCAGGCATCGGCTGGCAAAGTATAGTTATTGGTAAGTGTGCGGATGGCTTCCATCTCGTTACCGGCATGCTCGTGCTCCATTTCCATCATATTTATCGGGTTCTGGATAGAGCCGAAAGGTGCTGCATCTATCTTCACGCCGCTTTTCCTGGCTTCGTCGAGCTGCTTAATGTAAGGAAACAGCACACGCTCCTCTTTCGGCATATGCGATTCCAGCTCGTTGGCCACATTGGTAAAGTGTTTTACAACTTCCAGCAATTCCGGGTGGCGCTGGCCGTGTACGCGGGCAATTTTAGTAGTGTATTCGTACAGAGCAGGTATGGCTTCGCGCACATATTTATGGTGCATGTTCACAATGTAATCTGCCAGGAACGATGGCTCCCACTTGTCGTATTCTGCTTCGAGCGCTTTTTCGGCTTCATCCATTGCCAGCAGCTCTTTCTCCAGCTCATCCTGGCTGATGCCTTTTTCTTTGCAAACCTGTGCTACCGATTTTTTACCGCCGCAGCAAAAGTCAATGCCATACTTTTTAAAAACCTGTGCCTTGCGGTAATCTTTTGCTACCAGCTCGCCTATAGTTTCGCCTTCTTCAGGAGTCAGTTTGCTGATGCGCACTTCCCATACTTCCGGCCCCTGCTCCAGGTACTCCCATTTAAAGATATTACCGCGCTCGCCCAGCAACTGGTAGTAAAGTGGTTTTGGGTCATGGTCGTTATGGATGATGAAGGCTTCGCCACTCTTCAGGTTATCGAACCATTCAAAAATGGTCGGGTGCTTCATGCGTGGCTCCAGAACGGTTACATCCAGTGTTTCAATTGTTTGTGTGGTTTCCATTTCGTAAAGATTAAAAGTCTTACTTACTGTTTATACAAATGTATTTAGTTGACACCACAAAAAAAGAGTAAAAAGTCTTTTATTAAAATGATCTTTGTCATTTCTATTCACTTTTCTATATAGCACCTTTGAATACTTGTTTCATAGGTTATTCAAACACAGTTCATCCCACCTGATAAATGAAAAAAACAGCTACCTCCCGCAGCAACGGCCTCACGTTCAAAAGAAAGTTTACAGACCCGAAACTTTCGCCTTTCGAGCATTTCACGTACGAGCTCCGCTCCTCCACTATCCGTAACCCAACCGGCGATGTGGTGGCAGAACTAAAAGATGTGGAAGTGCCCGCAGCCTGGTCGCAGATCGCTACCGATATACTTGCCCAGAAATATCTGCGCAAGGCAGGCGTGCCCCAACCTGATGGCAGCACCGGTTCCGAAACATCGGCAAAGCAGGTAGTGCACCGTATGGTAAAATGCTGGCAAGGCTGGGGCAGCAAGTATGGCTATTTCGCTTCGGAGCAGGATGCACAGGTGTTTTACGATGAGCTGGTATACATGCTGCTGGGCCAGTATGCAGCGCCCAACTCACCGCAATGGTTTAACACCGGGCTTTACAATTCTTATGGCATCACGGACAGATCGCAGGGGCATTATTATGTAGACCCCGAAACAGGTGAAATGAAAGAATCGACCTCAGCGTTTGAGCGCCCGCAGCCGCATGCCTGTTTTATACTTTCGGTGCAGGACGACCTGACCCAGAAAGGCGGTATTATGGATCTGCTGGTGCAGGAAGCTCGCGTATTTAAGTATGGCTCCGGCGTAGGTACCAACTTTTCAAACATCAGGGGTAAGGATGAGCAGTTGTCGGGTGGCGGAACATCGTCGGGGTTAATGTCTTTTCTGAGGGTTAGCGACCGTGCTGCCGGGGCTATAAAATCAGGCGGTACTACACGACGTGCTGCTAAAATGGTGTGCCTCGACCTGGACCACCCCGAGATACAGGAGTTCATCAACTGGAAAAAAGACGAAGAAAAGAAAGTAGCTGCCCTGATCGCAGCCGGTTATCCTTCGGATTACGAAGGCGAAGCATATCAAACTGTATCGGGCCAGAACTCCAACAACTCTGTTCGCGTACCCAACACATTTTTTAAAGCCTTACAGGAAAACAAAGACTGGCACCTGACTGCCCGCACCAATGGCCAAGTTTTAAAATCCATACCTGCCCGAAGCTTGTGGAACCAGATTGCAGAAGCAGCCTGGGCCTGCGCCGACCCGGGTTTGCAGTTCGATACAACTATAAATGAATGGCATACTTCTCCGGCTGAAGGTAGAATTAACGCATCAAATCCGTGCTCGGAATACATGTTCCTGGACGATACGGCCTGCAACCTGGCATCGCTGAACCTGATGCGCTTTTTTGATGAAGAGAAACAAGCTTTTGATGTAGCCGCTTTTGAGCATGCCTGCAGGCTCTGGACTGTAGTTCTGGAGATATCGGTGCTGATGGCGCAGTTCCCTTCCGAAGTTGTAGCCCAACGCTCTTTCGACTATAGAACCATAGGTTTAGGTTACGCCAACTTAGGCGCTCTGCTTATGGTGCAGGGCCTGCCTTACGATAGCGCCGAAGCACGTGCCGTAGCAGCCGGTATCACGTCGCTAATGACAGGTACAGCCTACCGAACTTCCGCTGAAATGGCGGCAAGTTTAGGAGCCTTTGCGAAGTACAATATTAACCGGGAGGGTATGATGCGCGTCATCCGGAACCACCGCTTTGCTACCTATAACCAACCTGAGAACTACGAAGAACTAAGTATAAAACCCGTAGGCCTGGATCAGAGATTTTGCCCGGATTACCTTTTAAAAGCCGCACAACATGCCTGGGATGAAGCATTAAAACAAGGAGAAAAGTATGGCTATCGGAACGCACAGGCAACTGTTATCGCCCCAACCGGAACTATAGGACTGCTGATGGATTGTGACACAACCGGCGTAGAACCGGATTATGCCTTAGTGAAGTATAAAAAACTATCTGGTGGGGGTTATTTCAAGATCATCAACCAGTCTATACCAAGTGCACTTAAGAAACTGGGCTATACTTCTTGCGAGATAGAAGCGATAGTTAACTATGCAAAAGGACATAATACGCTAGCGGGTGCGCCACACATCAGCCCGGAAGCCCTACTTAAAAAAGGCTTTAACAAAGATGAAATAGCTCTGATGGAAGCAGCTCTGCCAACTGCTTACGATGTATCCTCTGTTTTCACTGCTTATACTTTAGGTACGGCTTGCCTGGAGCGGTTGGGCTATACTTCAGATCAATATCTAAACCTAGAGTTTAACCTGCTGCGGGCATTAGGCTATACTTCAAAACAGATAGAAGAAGCCAATGAGTATGTGTGCGGCACCATGACCGTAGAAGGCGCGCCTTACCTGAAACCCGAGCATTACCCGGTATTTGATTGCGCTAACCGTTGTGGCAGCAAAGGCAAACGCTTTATCAAGCCAGAAGGCCATATAAGAATGATGGCAGCTGTGCAGCCTTTTATTTCCGGAGCAATCTCCAAAACTATAAACCTGCCAAACGAGACCACGGTGCAGGAAGTAGCGCATTGTTATGAACTGTCGTGGGAACTGGGCCTGAAAGCCTGCTCTATTTACCGTGATGGCAGCAAACTTTCTCAGCCTTTAACTTCTAAAAACAGCCATGCAGAAGAAAAACCCGAAGAACAGCCAGCCAAACCAGATGAGATGTATAATGCCGAGCAGGTATTGAAAGCCGCACAAACTATACTTTCCGATTCGGCCAACGAAGCATTCAGGCAGCAGTTATCGCGTATGGTGGAGCGCCGCAAACTGCCAGATAAACGCAACGGCTTTACCCAGAAAGCCAAGATCGACGGCCACACCGTTTACATCCGAACCGGAGAGTATGCAGACGGCTCGCTGGGCGAGCTGTTCATTGATATGTATAAAGAAGGGGCTTCGTTCCGATCCATACTTAACTGCTTTGCCATTTCAGTGTCGTTGGGCCTGCAGTATGGTGTGCCGCTGGAAGAGTATGTTAACCGCTTTACATTTACCCGTTTCGAGCCGGCCGGGCGTGTAGAGCACCCGAATATTAAATCGGCTACATCGGTGTTCGATTACGTTTTCAGGATGTTGGGTTATGAGTACCTGAACAGAACCGACCTGGTACACGTGCAGCCCAAAGAGCCGGAAATTTCAGATGAAAAGCCAGTAGAAAATTTACCACAAACTACCGGCTCTATAGTTTCGACAACGGAAACATCTACCACCAAAAGCAATGGAAAAGGTTATTCTGTTGTTACACAAAGCAGAACGGTGCTGATGGAGCAAACGCAACAGGTATTGGCCAGCATGATGGGCGATGCCCCGGTCTGCAATGTCTGCGGGCACATCACCATCCGCTCCGGCACTTGTTACAAATGTTTGAACTGTGGCAATAGTTTAGGTTGTAGTTAATTACCAATTTGTCTGAATCAGGATTTACAGGATTAAAGGATTGACTGGATTGATTTGCAGTATAGAATCAAACCACCCCTGCCCATCCTTTGATATGGAGGGGAGCTTAATAACCTTTTTAAAGAAATGACAGGTGTAGCAGGCAAAGTATCCTGTTAATCTTAAAATCCTGTAAATCCTCATTCAGGCAATAATTAAAGTAAATTGCGAGATGACTGAAAAGAAAGACATACTGAGTTTAGATGATGTGAAGCTGCTGGTAGACACCTTTTACACCAGGGTGCGCGCTGATAAACTACTGGGGCCGGTATTTGATGAAAGAATCCAGGACAGATGGGCGCGCCACCTGGATATCATGTACCGTTTCTGGCAAACAGTTCTGCTGGACGAGCTTACCTACCAGGGCGCCCCTGGCTCAAAACATATAACCCTGCCTGTAGGCGCTGAGCATTTCGAGCGTTGGCTCCTGCTTTTCTTTACCACTATTGATGAGCTGTTTACCGGTGAGAAAGCTGCAGAAGCTAAATGGCGAGCCGAAAAGATGGCCGATATGTTTGCCAGCAAGATAGAATACTACAAAAAGAATCAGCACAGAACGATTCTGTAACCAGCAAAGACCTCGCAGCGTGTATAGCTCCTGCGAGGTCTATTTTTTTATGATTGCTGCGTAATTTTCAGAATGTTCATAGGTTTTATGAACGTTGTGAGGTCTGTGCCGTACTTGAGAGATAAAGAACAACAGTAACCCCACCGGCAAAAGTATACTTACGCCAAAAAGCAATTTGTAATAACCAGGTATCTCATTCAGTCCCACCCAGTAAAAAACTCCCTGTAAAAAGAGCAGTATCTCGCTGCCGAAAAAGCCAAGTATAAATAAGCCTATCCCCCACCTGCTTATACTCTTCCTAAGGCTCACCAGACCCTGCTGAACAAAGAAAGCAAGTATAAAAAAGCTTACAAATCCGATAAGCACCAGGTGCAGGTAACCGATGATGAAATTGCGCAACCTGTATGCCAGGTCGGCCATGTAAGGAAAAGCCGTTAAGAATTGCATCAGCGTTTTGAATACAAAAGCTGTAGCCGCAAGAATAACGACTGCCTTAGCCCAGCTCCCGAATAACTCCAGCAAAGTCTTCCTAAGCGGCCAGATCATAAATACCAGCAGTACCAGTGCCACCACCTGTGCCAGCGCCACTGCTCCGCTCACAAAGTATACTATAGCAGGTGGTTTGATCCAGAGCACAGAAAGCAGGTAAGCAGGCAGGCAAGCCCAGAACATCAGCCTGAAAAACACTCTACTATACGTTACATCAAAGCTGAATCTATACTTCTCCAGTAGCCAGAAAAACAGCCCCAATACACCAAATGTAAACCAGCCGTTGTACAGAAAGTGCAGGTAAAAATAGATGGCGTTATAGTATAGCTCGGTGCCACTTCGTCCGGTAGCCATAATCGGCCCCATACTCCAAGGCCCCAGCGACGACAGCGCCAGGAAAAACAAAGCAGCCTTTACAAACCTAAATGATAGGTAATACTCGCCTGAGCTGACTTTTGCCACGCTGGCATCTTTCAGGAAACGATAGATAAACCAGTAGGTAAACAGGATATGTAGCGTTGAAAAAGTAATGGAAACTGCCGCATAACCCTGCACCGGAAAACTCAGCAGCATACCCAGCACCGCCCCCTGCGACAGCCAGAACTGCCAGGCATAAGTTTTCTTGTTTCGTAATTCATCGGGTAAAAAGGCGTGCAGCAAGGCTACAAAAAGTGCCGGATAAAGCCAGCCAAGCAGCGCCACATGCGAGTGCGCGTGCAACAGGAATTTATAGTTGATAAAGCTCAGGGGTGCTACCATCTGCCAGCGCAACACCAGCCCCAGCACACCTATAAGAAAGAAATTGAACAGCGCTACCCGCACCCATTTAAGTATAGCAGGCGATGTGGTAAAACTACTAATATAGTTTGATTCCTGAAAAGGCAACATCAGGGCTTACTGAAAATAAGTTGGGAAAAGGCCCAGGCGCTCTTTAATACGGGCATAGGCAGCAGAAGCGGCTTC
Source organism: uncultured Pontibacter sp. (assembly GCA_966250805.1). GTDB lineage: Bacteria > Bacteroidota > Bacteroidia > Cytophagales > Hymenobacteraceae > Pontibacter. Next base: position 65,571 of record CBINIP010000004.1, read on the forward strand.
AGTATCTTTTCCTTCAAGCAGTTCTACATCTTCGGCAACGGGCAACAGCAGGGTGTGCAGCATTTCGTGTTCGGCCCCTTTCATGGTGCAGGCTGCGAACAGGTTCTGCAACTCATCCTGCAGGGTTTTGCCAAGATCGTTGTAAGCTTCCAGCGACTGATTTTCGGGCTGTTTGTCGAAATTTTCCAGCAGCATGTTTATGCTAGCCATGTTTATAGCTGTTGCGCTGTCTGCAGGCCATTTCTCGCCGCTGTTAAGTGCCAGCTCGCCTCGCTCGAAGCGCTCATTTACCTCAAAAGGTATAGAATCTGTCTCGCTGGCGCAGGCGGTTGCCAGCAAAATTATACTCAGGAGGAAGGCTATTCTCTTCATCTTACAAGGTGTAAAGGGGTTCGCGTATTACTCTACAAGTATACGGTTACTGCATTTTCTATAAAATGATGATTATCATAAATGCCATCTGAAAGCATATACTTTTACCTATACTTTATCAGGTACGTCCGCAATGACTTTTATCACTTCCGGGGCTAATGTTACTCATTTGCCGAAGCGGGTGCTGCACCTACTTTAGTACTCTGAGAAACTATACGCTTTTAAGCAGAACTAAGGCTTCTCATCTAACAGAAAATCAGGAGAAATCCATCATCAACCTAAAGTATAAACACTTGATGCAGAAGAACACAATACACAACTTTCACATTCCTGTTATGGGGCTGGCCTTTTCCATTGACTCGCCTCAGAAAGTAGCACAGTATGGCATAGATTCGGTGTTGTCGCTGAGCGATGACACGCTGCTGGAGCAGATGCGGGAACACTACAGCAACTTGTACAACGAACCTTACACGGCCATTACCCCCGACGAGGAAGACTACCGCGCGCGCCGTGTTACCGCTTACCTGGACCTGGTAGATAAGATTGTGAAACAGCAACTGGAAACCATGCGCAACGAAGCTTTTGAAGAAGGTACCCGCCTCACAAAATACTTCACGCTGCTACCAGATAGTTCACCGATTCGCCAGAAGTATGAGCAGATGCTGCAAACACAGGATACAGCACTGAAACAGCAACTGCAGCAGGAGCTACGCGCTTCACTTCAGGCCGGCAGCATCGATGTGAACATCATGACAAAGCTGGACAAAACCAACTATAACAAAAAAGGCGAACCTCTGCCTGCTGAGTTTTCCGATGCCCTGGCTGCCCTGCGCGGATTTGCCAAAAGTACAGTGCAGGCTGCTGTTGTTTTTTCTGCCGGCTTAAACATGCGCCTCTACAGCTACATAGAGCAATTCCTGAACTTCTTCCCGGATGTGAAAGGGTATCTGGCTAAAAAGATCATCATCAAAGTAAGTGATTACCGTTCTGCGTATGTGCAGGGCAAAATATTGGCCAAGAAAGGGCTTTGGGTATCGGAGTTTCGTATTGAGTCCGGATTAAACTGTGGCGGCCATGCTTTTGCTACCGATGGCTATCTGTTAGGTCCTATAATGGAGGAGTTCAGGCAAAACCGCAAAGCCTTGCAGGAAGAACTTTACAGCATATTCAGCGGTGCATTACAGAGCAAAGGTATGGCTGTGCCTGTAGAAGCCCCTGCCATGCGATTGACGGTGCAGGGTGGCATAGGTACAGCCGAGGAGCAGAATTTTTTACTGCAGCATTATGGCGTGGATGCAACAGGTTGGGGCACGCCATTTTTACTTGTTCCGGAAGCCAGCACTGTTGATGAAAATACCCTGCAGCAACTGGTAAAAGCCGGTTCCGGAGATCTATACTTAAGCCCGATCTCTCCTTTAGGTGTTCCTTTCAACGCGTTGCGAGGTACATCCAGCGAGGTGCTAAAACTGAATCGTGCAGAAAAAGGAAAGCCGGGCAGCCCCTGCCTGAAAAAGCACCTGGTATCGAATACAGAATTTACAACCGAACCTATCTGCACGGCATCGCGCAAGTACCAGCGCCGCAAGCTCGAGCAGTTGCAAAGTATGGACCTGCCGGTTGAGAAGTATAAAGCCGAAGAAGCTAAAGTACTGGCCAAAGAATGCCTCTGCGAAGGTCTCGCCGATACAGCCCTTATACAACTTAACATCCCGAAAAAGCAGGCTCCAAAAGCTGTGGCAATTTGCCCGGGGCCTAACCTGGCATACTTCTCAGGCATTTTTACACTGCAGGAAATGGCAGACCATATTTACGGACGCACCAACCTGCTCAACAGCACGTACCGCCCGCACATGTTCATCAATGAGCTGAAAATGTATGTGGCTTACTGGCTGAAACAGATTTCGGAGCAACTGCAGCCAATCTCCGACAAACAGCACAAATACCAGCAAAGCTTCCGGCAAAACCTGCTACAGGGCATACAATACTACAAACAGTTACTGCCTGTGCTGTTTAACGTAAAAGAAAAACTGGAGCAACAGGTACTGATGCTGAATGAGTTGCTGGAAGCTGAAGATCAGTTACTGCTGGAGGAGGCGAATTATACTACTGCATTGGCATGACAAAAATCAGATTAACAAGACTCTTTACTTTTGAGGCAGCTCATGCCTTACTTAACTATAACGGGCCTTGCAGGAACATTCATGGGCACTCTTATAAGCTGCAGGTTACCATTATCGGCACGCCTATAGTTAACGAGGAGCACCCTAAAAACGGAATGGTGCTGGATTTTGGCGATCTAAAAAAACTGGTGCAGGAACTTATACTTGAACAGATGGACCACGCACTTCTGTTGCGCCACGATAGCCCGCCCCAGCTGATGAACGCCCTGCTCGAGCTGCACCATAAACTGGTACCGGTGCCTTATCAGCCAACCTGCGAAAACATGCTGATCGATTTTAAAACACGCCTGCTGCATCATTTGCCGGCAAGTATACAACTGCACAGCCTTAAGCTTTGGGAAACCCAGAATTCCTTTGCCGAGTGGCATGCAGAGGATAATAAATAAGATCCGGTGAATATTTAAAACAGAAAAGCACAGCCTGAACTGGCTGTGCTTTTCTGTTTATACTTAACAAACCTGTTAATCCTCGCCGCGTTCGTAAGGTAGGTTCGACGAATGTGTTTGCGAGAACGGTACGTTCTGCGGAATATAATCTTCTTCAGCACCCGGCTTACTATAATCGTATGGCCACCTGTAAACTATTGGCAATGGGCCTGGCCAGTTTCCATGCCCAGGATTTACCGGTGTAGTCCACTCCAGTGTGTTTGAATGCCATGGGTTCGGTATGGCACGGCGGCCTTTAAAAATACTGTAAAGGAAGTTGAACAGGAATATGAATTGTGCTACAAAACCCATGATGGCTGCTATACTTATGAAAGTATTCAAATCAGAAAACATGTTGAAGGCTTCAAAACCTGTCCAGGAGTAATATCTGCGAGGAAATCCAGCAATTCCAATGTAGTGCATTGGTAAAAAGATCAGGTATACTGCAAGGAATGTCAGCCAGAAATGAAAGAAGCCTAATTTTTCATCCATCATACGGCCAAACATTTTCGGAAACCAATGGTAAACACCACAGAACATTCCAAAGAAAGCGGCTGCACCCATTACCAAATGGAAATGCGCCACTACAAAATATGTATCGTGTAACTGAATATCCAGCGCTGAGTTGCCAAGTATAATACCTGTAAGACCTCCTGAGATAAACAACGATACAAAAGCCACAGCAAACATCATAGCAGTCGTAAACCGAATATTTCCCCTCCAAAGGGTAGCAATCCAGTTAAATACCTTTACAGCAGAAGGCACAGCAATAATCAAGGTAAGAAACATAAAGACAGAGCCAAGAAATGGGTTCATACCTGTAACAAACATATGGTGTGCCCATACTACAAATGATAGTAAAGAAATGCCTATTAGTGAACCGATCATGGCGCGATAACCAAAAATAGGCTTACGGGAATTAGTAGCAATAACTTCTGAAGTAATTCCGAAAGCAGGCAGAATCACAATGTATACTTCAGGGTGACCTAAAAACCAGAAAAGATGCTGAAACAGGATCGGACTTCCACCAACATTAGATAATGCCTCACCAGCTATGAAGATGTCTGATAAGTAGAAACTGGTACCAAAGCTACGGTCGAATATCAGTAACAATGCTGCTGAAAAAAGCACAGGAAACGACAGAAGCCCAAGTACCGCTGTTAAGAAGAATGCCCAGATCGTGAGCGGCAACTTAGACATGGACATTCCTTTTGTTCTCAGGTTTATAACTGTTGTTATGTAGTTAACGCCCCCCAACAAAGTTGAAATAATGAACAATGCCATACTTACTAACCACAACGTCATACCTAAACCAGCACCCGAAATGGCTTGCGGCAACGCACTCAATGGTGGATAAACCGTCCAACCACCGTTGGCAGGCCCCATTTCGAGGAAAAGTGATGTAAACATGATCACACTGGAAAGGAAGAAGAACCAATAAGAAAGCATGTTTATGAAACCTGATGCCATATCTCTGGCTCCTATTTGCAGCGGGATTAGGAAATTGGAAAAGGTACCACTTAGACCAGCCGTGAGCACAAAGAATATCATAATGGTACCGTGCATAGTAACTAGGGCCAAATAGAACTCAGGATCTAGTTTACCATTGTCGACCCACTTACCTAAAATTGGTTCCAGAAAAGTAAAAGTCGCCTCTGGCCACCCCAATTGCAGACGGAAAAGTACTGACAGAAAACCACCCACAAATGCCCAGAAAATACCCGTTATCAGGTACTGTTTGGCAATTACTTTATGGTCCTGGCTGAAGATGTACTTCTCAAAAAAATTGAGGTCGTGATGATGTTCATCATGTTCCTCGTGAGGGGGATGAACATCATGCGTTCTGAAATCGGTACTTGCCATAGGATTGCGTTTTAGGCTGAAACATCTTTCCCTGATCTTTAGAATTTACCTAAAGTGAGATTTAACTATATTATACTGCGCTGCAGGAATAAAGGATATAACAATTATACTTCTAGAAAAACAGCACCTAAACATTTAAATATTAAGCTATTAAAACCACTTATCAGCCAATATTCTTATATTGTTTCGCCTTCAATTAGAGATTTCCTTTATTCAGCTTGAGAAATACTTTACCGACTAAAACACCACAAAAAACAAAGAAGCAATGCGTTTCAGCATTGCTTCTGTTAGCTCAATGAAAACAGTTATTTTAAAGTATCTCCACTCCCTGTATAGTATTTTGCTGGCTTGTATTTTTAGCATTCCCACAGTTCTCGCAGCAGCCCGAGCATGGCTTTTTCTTCAACTGCCGGAAAGTAAGTATAGGATACTGGGTGTGGTAAGCCTTAGTTTTAATGTAATTGCTGCTGAATAAGCGCTTCATCAGGTAATTATCCTGGGTGGCAAGTATAAGCATATCTGCAGCGGCGGCCTCAGCAAAATCACTGATCCCTTCCAGCACATCCTCTTCCTCTAAAAGTTTGAAAGCAACATTATGGCCTTTTAACAAATCCTGGGTTTTCTGCATAGCTGTTTTATAGCTGCACAACTGTGGGCGCTCGGCCTGACTGTATACCTGAACCAACGTAAGCTTTGCCCCTACCTGCTTTGCAAATGCTGCAATCTTTAGCAGCACATGCTCCTCCTGGTCGGTAAAATCGGTAGCAAACACCAGGTTGTCTAATTTCTGATAGCGGGCTGTGCATGGCACTACCATAACCGGGCATGCTACTATCTCCATAATGGCAGCAGCATGGTTCGGGTCGGCCTGTTCCTCTTCCTGGTGCAGCGGGCAGGTTTCCATCAGCACCATATCCACCTTGTAATCCTGAATTACGGATACGATGCAGTCGCTCAGGTTGCCCGGGCGCACCACACAATCAAAAGCTACGTTAGCCGTAATTTGCTGCTGCATTAACAGGCGTTCGCCAAAAGAACGCAGCGATTGTATGTACCGGCTCTGTTGGGTAAAGGTCAGCCCGTTTGCCTGGCTTGCCAGTAATAGCAGCAGTTCGGCTCCTAATGCATTTGCCAGTTGCCCTGCATAGCGCAGCAGTTCTTCACTTTCTTTGTTAAACTGCACGGGTACCAGCACGCGTTTCACTAAGTCAGACTTGCACATAGTTTTCAGGTTGATATGGTGTAAGGTTTCTTTTTAAAAAATGTAGCAAAAGGCTAACGAGCATTTACTGCGGCTTTTTGCAGCAGCTCATCTCGGTCTTGTGCTCAGCAGTTACCACTACTTTAGGGCTTAAGTATGGGATGCCCAGGCTAAGGCCGCGCACTATGAAAAGTATAGCCAGCGCCATACCTACATAAGGCACTACCCGATTAAAGGTGCTGCGCAGTTTCAGGCTGATAAGTTTACCGGAAAGCGATACCAAGAACATGAGCGGGAAAGTACCAAAGCCAAATAACATCATATACAACATGGCTCCACCTACACCCGGAGCGCTTATAGCACCGGCAAGGGCAATGTATACAAAGCCACAAGGCAACAAGCCGTTCAGCAGGCCAACCATGAACAATGCGCCCAAAGAGTTCTTCTGGAAAAAGTAACCGAGCTTATGGCGTACCCAGCTCATGAGCCTGTCGGTGCCCATAACGCTGGCCGCTTTGCCTTTAAGCACTGCCGGCAGCACCAGCAGTAAAAGTATAAGCACCCCAGAAAAAATGGATACTGTTTGCTGCAGACCTGCCATTTGCAACGACTGACCAAAAGCACCGGCAAGTGCACCTAAAAGCGAATAGGTAGTTATTCTCCCCCCATTGTACAGGAGCCGGCCTGCGTAATACCGCCAGCCGCTGCTCCCGCCAAATGGTAAGGCCATAGCTATGGGGCCGCACATCCCCACACAATGGAAACTGCCTAGCATACCGAATAAAAATCCTGCCCAGATCATGATGCTGTTACTTTACCTGTATGGTTTTCTCGGTATAATATGTTTGTTTGTCTGCACTGAAGTTGATGCGAACTTTCCAGAGGCCTTTCTCCAGTTTATCCGCTTCAATTAGCTGGCTCTGGTCACGGCCAAGCTGCAGTGGTATATTCTGGTCTAGTTCGTCGTTAGATGGGCGGAACAGATTTATACTACCCGTTATGGCCTGACCGGCAAATGTTTCCGGCAGCTGCACAAGTATGGTTTGTTTCTCAGAATCGTAGTTCACAGCCACATCGCCCACTGCTTTTGTGCGGTCCAGGGTATTGATGTGGTCCTGATACTGGATCTCCTGCTCGTAGTAGTTTTTGCTTACCAGGTCAACATCCTGGTTCATGGCCTTGTACACGAAAGAAGCGATATAGCTCATAAACAACACCATTGCGCCTATTATAGCATAAGGCCATAAGGTGAAGCTTTTTTTATTATCTGCAGTATTCATTTTAGTTTCTCTTTACTGTTAATCCCTTTACCAGGGAAATTTATACTTATTTAGCCGGAGCCAGGAATTTAGTGTCCTGTGTTGTGATCAGCTCGTCGCCAAAAAACACCCCTATCTGTACCTCCGAATTCATACCTTTGAGTTGTTCTTTCGGTATTTCAGCGAAAAACACACCCTCTACTATACCTTGTGCCGGCAGCACCAGTTCGCTGCCTACTACTTTTATAGTTCCCTGCTTGTCCATCAGCTTAAGGGTGAGCGGCATGTTATGGTTGGTTTTATTGATAACAGAGATGTTGTAGAGGTTTTTGATGTGCCCCTGCTCTGTTTTCTGGTATAGCTGGCCCGGAGTGCGAAGTATAGTTGCTTCGGCCTCGTCACGGGTAAGGAGCAGTGTAGTGAGCGCTGTCATAAGTATAACCAGCACAGCAGTATAGCCCATTACACGTGTTGTTAAGAACTTCCACTTGGTGCCCTGCTCCAGCGCCTCTTCAGATTCGTAGCGGATAAGGCCCAACGGCTTTTCGATCATGCGCATGATGTCGTTACAGGCATCTATACAGGCAGTACAGTTGATACACTCCAGCTGCTGCGCTCCGTTCCGGATATCGATACCTGTTGGGCAAACCTGCACGCATTGGTTACAGTCGATACAGTCGCCTTCGGTACGCTCCTGGTTCTTGCGCAATTTACCGCGTGGCTCGCCACGGTTGTAATCGTAAGCTACTACTACAGTTTTCTTGTCCTGCATTACACCCTGCAGCCTGCCGTAAGGGCAAACGATGGTACAAACCTGCTCACGGAAGTAGGCAAACACCCAGTAGAAAACGCCTGTAAAAGCCAGCAGCGCTCCAAAACCAGCAATGTGGTTTATCGGCCCTTCAACAATCACTTTCTCCAGCTCATCTATACCTATTACATAAGCCAGGAACAAGTTAGATATCAGGAAAGAGATCAGGAGGAAAATAGCAGTCTTTGATCCCTTCTTCAGTATCTTCTCTGTGTTCCAGGGCATCTTGTTCAGCGCCTTCTGCTTGGTATAATCACCTTCTATGGCGTATTCTATCCTGCGGAAAACCATTTCCAGGAAGATAGTTTGCGGACAGACCCAGCCACAGAATATCCTGCCGTAAACAACGGTGAAAAGTATAATAAACACCACCATTGTCAGGAAGGCAAGTACAAGTATAAAGAAGTCCTGGGGCCAGAACAGCACCCCGAAGATCACGAACTTGCGCTCTACCACGTTCAGCATGAGCAGCGGCAAGCCGTTTATCTTAATGAAAGGACCGGCAAATAACAATGTCAGCAGTAAATAGCTAACATACTTGCGGTAGTTGTATAGTTTGCCTTTCGGCTTTTTAGGGTATACCCAAACGCGTTTACCCTCAGCATCTACAGTTGAGATGTGGTCCCGAAATTCATCGGTCGGTTTTGTTTTAGTTGCCATGGCAGTTTAACTTGTGCGGATATTAATCCTGCCTGATTTATAATTATGAATGACTGAATTTTGAATGAGTGAATAGAGCGTGTAGCTTCACCTGCTCATCTTCATTTCTCAAAATTTCTATTACAAAATTCCACATTTAGCCTGTGGTAAAAGATGACCTAGGTCATTTTGAGAAGTGATTGTCATCAGTAATAGCCTGAAATGCAAAAGGCAGGCCCCTAACCAGGATGCCTGCCTTTCTGCTTATTTTAATTTGACGATGTGAGTTTTTCAAACTGATTAAATGCATTTTGTTTGCCTACCTACATCTTCAAATCTTTAAATTTCTACTGTTTCTCGCCTTGAGGGGCTTTTCCGTTGGCTGGCTTAGAGCCCTGCAGGCTCAGGATGTAGCTGGAAACTTCAAGTATCTGATCTTTTGTAAGCTTGCCTTGCCAAGGCACCATACCTTTGGCTGGCACACCAAATTTCACTGTTTTGAAGATGTCGTTTACATCGCCGCCGTGCAGCCAGTACTCATCTGTCAGGTTAGGTCCTACAGTACCTTCTGCATTCTGTCCGTGGCAGGCCGCGCAATTCTGGATAAAGGTTTTCTTACCATTTTCCAGGGCTGTTGCTTCAGTAAGAACTTTATAGTCTGTTACTGCATTCGGGTCGTCGGCATTTTTGGCTGCAAGTATAGCTGCCTGCTCTACCTCCATTTCATACTCCTCAGTCTGCAGCGAACCGGTTTTGAACACGTGGAAGTGCAGCATATAACCTATACCGAACACGATGGTAACATAGAACATGGTTTTCCACCATGGTGGCAGGTCGTTGTCGTACTCCTGTATACCATCAAAGTCGTGGTTAGAGTGAATCACGTCTTTTGCCTTACCTGTAACCAGGGTAGCATCGCCACGCATCAGGAACAGCACACGGCCCGCAAACGAGTTACGGAAATCTTCGTCGTAGATAGAATCGCCCAGCATTGGTACGAACAGGCGGAACAGCATTACCAGCACCAGGATGGTTAACAGTATAATGGCTGCTGCCAGTGCAAACGTAAACAGCAGTACAGGCGGAAGATCCAGGAAGGCTACGTCTGCAGCCTCAGCTGGTGCAGCAGTGGCTTTGTCGTCTGTGGCTGGTGCAGCAGGTGCTGCCTCAGCTACTTCAGCTGGCTTATCACTTTCCTCTTTTATATAGGCAATTACGTTGGCGATATCGTCTTTAGAAAGAGAACCTTCGAAAGTAGGCATCGGCACCTTGTTGAATTTCTCGAACAACGCAACTGCGTCTTTATCGCCGGCCTGTACCAGTGCCTGAGAATTACTGATGAACTTAACCAGCCACTCATCGCCGCGGCGTTTGTGAGCATCTTTCAAGGCAGGGCCAACAACATCGGCATCCAGGCTATGGCAGGCAGTACAGTTGCCTTCAAAAACCTTTTTTCCTGCCACGGCATCCTGCGCCTGCACCGGGTTACCGGCAGTCAGCAGCAAACCTGCCAACAACGCCAGCGCACCGTTTCTGAATTTATTTTTTAAAGAGATCATTGCTTGTTACCTCCTACAGTTGCTTGTGTTTCGTCGTCAGGGGTGCAGGCAAAACTGCTCATGGTCTGCACGTACTTCTTATCCATCAGGGCTACATAAATCAACAGACCCAGGAAAAACAGGAAGAAGATCGAAAACGAGATAAGTGGATATATTTCGATGCCGTCTATGGCTTGCAAAACATTCTTATACATAACTTTTGTGATTTGGACTTAGGATTCAGGACACAAGACACAGGACTTTTTATCAGTAATTTTAGTCTTATGTCTTGTGTCTGAAATCTTATGTCTATTCAACTTCTGTTTTAACTTTTATATCAGTACCCAGGCGTTGCAGGTATGCGATAAGGGCTACGATCTCAGCTTCCGGTTTCACTTCAAGGCCTTCTTTTGCAAGATCAGCGGTGATGGTGTTTGCCTGTTTCATCAGCTCTTCGTTCGCATTGGCAATGTATTCATCCTCGTAAGGTACACCCAGCTTCTTCAGGGTTTTCAGTTTATCCTGGGTTGTGCTCATGTCTATTTCCTGCTCAAACAACCATGGGTAAGATGGCATGATAGAACCTGGTGACATAGAAGTAGGATCAAGCATGTGGTGGTAGTGCCATGAGTTTGGATACTTGCCGCCTACACGGTGAAGATCCGGACCGGTACGCTTAGAGCCCCACAGGAAGTTGTGATCGTACACAAACTCACCAGCTTTAGAGTATTCACCGTATCGCTCGGTTTCTGAGCGGAACGGACGAACCATTTGGGTGTGGCAGTTAACGCAACCCTCTTTGATGTACAGGTCGCGGCCCTGCAGCTCAAGCGAAGTATAAGGCTTCACGCTGGCAATGGTAGGCACGTTAGACTTGATAACAAAGGCAGGTATAAACTCTACTAGACCACCGATCAGAATGGCAACTGTTGCCCAGATAGCCATTTGAGTTGGACGTTTCTCGATCCAGCTGTGCCAGTGGCCGGCGTTGTGGCTCTGCTCTGTTACTCTTGCAGGAGCTACAGTAGCTTCGTTAGAGATAAGAGCACCAGACTTGGCAGTTTTGTACAGGTTGTACACCATCAGGAACACACCGCTCAGGTAGAACACACCACCGATACCACGCAGGTAATACATTGGCACGATCTGAAGCACTGTCTCTAGGAAGTTAGAATACTGTAATGTACCTTCTGCAGTAAACTGTTTCCACATCAGACCTTGTGTAAAGCCTGCCCAGTACATCGGGATGGCGTAGAAAAGTATACCTAGTGTACCTAACCAGAAGTGCGCGTTTGTCAGCTTCTTAGAGTAAATAGTTGTGTTATACAGGCGTGGGAACAACCAGTACAGCATGGCAAATGTCAGGAAGCCGTTCCAGCCAAGGGCACCAACGTGCACGTGTGCTACTATCCAGTCAGTAAAGTGGGCAATAGCGTTAACGTTCTTCAGCGACAGCATCGGGCCTTCGAAAGTAGCCATACCGTAGGCTGTAATGGCAACTACCATGAACTTCAGGATTGGCTCTTCACGAACTTTATCCCAGGCGCCACGCAGCGTAAGCAGACCGTTGATCATACCACCCCAGCTTGGAGCGATCAGCATTACAGAAAATACCACACCCAATGACTGAGCCCAGTCTGGCAGGGCAGTGTAAAGCAAGTGGTGCGGACCAGCCCAGATATAGATAAAGATCAGCGACCAGAAGTGAATGATAGATAGACGGTAAGAGTATACAGGGCGGTTAGCAGCCTTAGGCAGGAAGTAATACATCAAGCCCAGGAACGGTGTTGTTAAGAAGAATGCAACCGCGTTGTGGCCATACCACCACTGTACCAGCGCATCCTGAACACCTGCATAACCAGAGTAACTCTTGAAGAAGTTAACCGGCATTTCGTAAGAGTTAACGATGTGCAGCACGGCAACTGTCAGGAAGGTAGCAATGTAGAACCAAATGGCTACATACATGTGGCGCTCACGGCGCTTGGCAATAGTACCAAACATGTTCCAGCCAAATACTACCCAAATCAGGGTAATGGCAATATCAATAGGCCACTCCAGCTCGGCATACTCTTTAGAAGTGGTCATACCTAATGGTAGCGTGATAACCGCAGAGACAATGATCAGCTGCCAGCCCCAGAAGTGGATCTTACTCAGCAGATCGTTATACATGCGGGCTTTACAAAGGCGCTGCAACGAGTAGTAAACACCCATAAAAATAGCGTTACCCACAAATGCAAAAATTACAGCATTTGTGTGCAGCGGCCTTACGCGGCCAAACGTGGTATACTGCGTACCCATGTTTACATCCGGGTTAGCCAGCTGGAAGGCGATAATTACACCTATCAGCATACCGGCAATGCCCCAGAAAACAGTGGCTATACCAAAATCCCGAACGATCTTATTATCATAAAAGAACGTTTCGGTTACTCCCGGTCCACCACCTTTTTTCGGCGTTTCCCGTTCCGGAGCATGTTCTAAGACTTCTGCTACATTAGTTGACATGTGCGGTGTCCTCCATTAGTTTAGATATTCTAATAATTGTGATGTTTTTGTGTTTTCTTAACAATACAAAATTGGTAAAGAAGCACCGGAGAAAAGATGATGAATGTCATCTTAAGAAATGATTGTAATCAGCCAGCGTGGCATGATTTAGACAGATTGATCAGGTTTTCAGGAGAATAAAAGCTAATTTTTGCCCAGGAAAGGCCGGTTTCTATACTTTGCAAGTATAAAGCCAGCTTTGCTGCACCAGAAGCCATAGAAAGTGCAGTGACTTAAGTATAAGAAAAGCGCGGGTTTATACTTGCCTGTTGCAAGAACACAGCAAGTATAAACCTGCGCTGGTTATACTTTATAAATTTATACTTTGTCCGGAGCAGGCTTAGTTTTAGCAGCCCCTTCGTTTTCGAAAAGCATGCGAACGGCTGGCGTATAATCATCGTCGTATTGGCCGGAACGTACTGCCCACAGGAAAGCTGCCAAAAACAAACCTGCAACCGTTACACTTATACCTATAAGTAAGAATATGATGAACATGGCTTTATTAATTATAAATTATTAATTACGAATTATGAATGGCAGCATTGGCTATACTATAACCCGGCGCGTTTGGCGGCGATCTTGACAGAAAGTGTAGCAAACACGATCACGCTAAGCGAGCTGATCGGCATAAGTATGGCAGATACAATCGGAGAAAACAGCCCCTGCACGGCCAGTGTTAAACCAATCACGTTGTAAACCAGCGATACAGCAAAAGTTGCAAGTATAATTCGCATGGTCTTTTTAGAGAAGCTCAGAAACTTGCTCAGTTTATCGAAAGCTGTGGCATCAAGTATAGCATCGCAGGACGGTGAGAAGTTGGTAACGCTGTTGGTCAGGGCTATACCGGCATCACTCTGTTTCAGGGCGCCTGCGTCGTTCAACCCATCGCCAACCATCAGCACCTGGCGGTGTTGCTCTTTCAGGCTTTGGATGTACTCCAACTTCTGCACCGGCGACTGGTTAAAACTCAATTCTGCTTCCTCTCCCAATAGTTCTTTCAAACGTGCTTCTTCGTGGTTATTGTCGCCGGAAAGCACTGCTATTTTCTTGTCGCTCAGGTCGTGCAGTATGTCTTTCAAACCATGGCGGTACACGTTAAAGAATGTATAATAACCCAGCACCATACCATCCACCGACACATACACTGTGGTTTTGAGCGCATCTTTGGCTTTATCGGCTGGCACACCTAAGTATGAGGCAGAACCAACGCGTACCAGTTGCCCGCTCACCTCGCCTGCCAAACCTTTACCGGCAAACTCCTGGAAATTCTGAACATCAAGCGCCTCCCCTTTCAAGTCTTGGCTGATGCGTTGGCTGAGCGGGTGCGTAGAGTGGCGCAGCACCGAAAGTACAGCACGCTCCTGCTCTGGTGTTAAAGCTTTACCGGTATAAGTTACTTCGGCAGCGCTTGGCTCTGTCAGCGTTCCGGTCTTATCAAATACCACGGTATCAATTTTAGCCAGCGTTTCTACTACAGAGGTATTTTTCAGGTAGAATTTGTTCTTGCCGAACACTCTTAAAGTATGGCCGTGCACAAACGGAGTTGCTAGTGAAAGTGCACATGGACAGGCAATTATTAGCACCGATGTAAAGGCTTTCATGGCCATGTTCATGTCGCGCGGCACCCAATAAACCAGTGCGGCAGCAGCAACTATAAGCGTAACTATAATGAACCACTTACCAGCTACGTTGGCATAAGTACCTACTGATTTTTCTTCGTTTTTTGAGAACACGCTGTCGTTCCAGAGCTGTGTCAGGTAACCCTGCGATACTTCTTTTACCACTTCCAGCTCCACGCTCTCTCCTACCTGTCGGCCGCCGGCATAGATCACCTCGCCAACAACTTTTTCAACCGGATCTGACTCGCCAGACACAAAGCTATAGTCAATCATGGCAGAGCCTCTCAGCAGGATGGCATCGGCAGGTATAAGTTCCTGGTTTCTAAGGCGGATTCTGTCGCCAACTTTCAGGTTTCGCACCGCCACCGACTCTTCTTCGCCGTTCTCTTTCAGCACTGTTACCGATACCGGGAAGTAGGAAGTATAATCTCTGTCGAAGGAAAGCGTATCGTAGGTTTTCTGCTGGAAGTATTTACCGATCAGCATAAAGAATACAAGGCCGGTGAAAGAATCGAGATAGCCCGGGCCGGTTGCAGTTATGATCTGGTACATACTTACGCAGAACAGCGCCAGCAAACCCATGGCAATCGGCAAATCGATGTTTACCATTCGCTGCTTGATACCTTCTATAGCAGACGTAAAGAAACCACGTGCGCTATACAGGAGAACAGGTATAGACAGTATAACGCTCAGGTAGGCAAAGAATGCACCAAAGCTGCGCTGCAGATTACCGGTTACAGCCAGGTAATCTGGGAAAGCGAGCAGCATTACGTTACCAAAACAGAAACCGGCTATACCTAATTTATAGATAATGCTTCGGTCCTGTTTCTGTATCTTTTTGCCATCGGTATCGGCTAATGTAATGGCTGGCTCGTAGCCAATGCGCGCCAGCAGCTGTACTACCTCGCGCAATGTGGTGCGCTGGTGGAAGTACGTAATAGCTACCTCTTTGCGCAAAAAGTTTACTGTGGTTTCAGAAATGCCCGGATTTAGCTTAAACAAATTCTCCAGCAGCCAGATACAGGAGCTGCAGTGCATCTGCGGTATATAGAATGTCAGCTTGCAGATAGAATCGTTGCGGAAACTGATAAGCTGGGCTTCTACGCCGGCATCATCTAAGTAAGCAAAGCGCGATTCTACAACCGGCTGTTTGCCACTGATACCCGGGTTCTGATCCAGTGAATAGTAGGTACAAAGGTTATTTTCTTCCAGCAGCTCATACACGGTTTTGCAGCCATCGCAGCAGAACGTTTTATCGTGCGCCACTATTGGCTGGTCTTTGCAGGAGTCCCCGCAGTGGTAGCATGTCTGGGTATTGGTTTGGAGTGCGGCTTCCATCTCAATCTCTGTTTATTTACATACAAAGTTACCTGCAGGCCTGCCGCTAAAGGATGATCTAAATCATTTTTGAATATGACAGTTGTCAGTGCATCAGCTACAAATAAGTAAGACCTTTGTAATGTAAATCAGCCACATAGGTAGGCGGATTAAGTGAAAGTATAAATCTTGATGATAGAAGTAGCCTAATGTTACCGCTGCTTAAAATTTATACTTGGCTGCCAACGTGCAGCATACTATTTGATTAAAATTTTGGTTTAGTTTATGGTGTGGGCGCTGCGCCAGAGGTGGTGCAGCGCAGAAAGGCAGGTTACGATGTAGCCTGCCTTTCTTTACTTATTTAGCCTTTTCTGTAACGTTATACTGTTAATCATAGAGGTGGCAGATAGTATACAGCTTGTCCGGATCAAGTATGGTTATGCTGCTGCCCTTGGTGGTGATGATGTTTTCGTCCTTGAATTCAGAAAGTAACCTGATAGTGGTCTCCTTGGCTGTTCCAACTATAGATGCCAGGTCGTCGCGGGAGATGGATATTGTAAACTGCTCCTCTCCGTTTCCGTTGTTCTGATAAGTTTTCTGTAACAGCAACAGCGCTTCGGCTAAACGCTCGCGCACCGGTTTGTAGGCCATTTGCACAACGCGCTCTTCTGCCTCTCCCAATGCTTTCGAAAGCAGCTTCATCAGGCCGTTAGAGAAATCTATGTTGTGCGATATCAGCTCCATAAACTGCGATTTAGGTATAAAGCACAGCACGGCATCGTCTAAGGCAACTGCCGAGGCCGAGAAATTGGAATCTGCCATCAGGGCGCGGTAGCCGATCATGTCGCCGGGTTTGGCCAGCCTTATGATCTGCTCTTTACCATCGCTGCCCATTTTGGCAACTTTCACCTTACCCGAGTGCACACAGTATAGCCCCGATGGCTTGGTGCCTTCGTTAAAGATCACCTGGCCTTTTTTGAAGGTGAAACATGATTTTGAGGTAGAAACCTCCTCCAGCTCTGCACCCCGGCAGCAGCCTAAAAGCGAGTTCTGCCTGCTGATACAGTTATTACAGTCTGGCGTTACAAATTTCATATGCTAAAGGCTAAATATGTTTATGATGTTGTTCTTAATATGCTCTGCCACACGGCACTGCCGGTGATTAAAATTTGCCCCATCACTGACTTTCATCATTTCCTGGGGACTGCTGTTCGCTAATTTTGTAATGTAAATAAGGGCTAAAAGCATCCGTTATCTTCCATTTTTAAACAGCAGCTTTACTATGTTAATCAAACAACTTATAGAAAACCATCGGCTACCGGCTGTGCAAAAAGTATATCATCCGGACGAGGAGCTGTTTGCAGCGGGCAGTAAAGCAGATAAGCTTTTCTACCTTACTAATGGCAGCGTGCGCATTGTTTCTGAAAGCCCTGCCACAAACGGACAACAGGTACACCCAGATACCCTGTTGGGCCTGGCCGACCTGATGTGTGATAAGCATGGCTACACTGCCAAAGTGCAGCACCCTTCGCAGCTCTATGTCATAGATAAAAATGATATCCTGCAGCTGTTGCCGCAGGAGCCCGCTTTACGTATGCACCTCTTACAGTTACTAAGCAAAATACCTGAAAGAAAGGCGCTTACATTTGAATAGAACTTTAGCCAGCTTAAATGCAGCGCTGTTTCTTACAGAAGTATAGCCAGCTGCTATACTTTAGATTGCTTTACTAAATATCTGTTCGCCGGTATTCGCCCTGTGCCTCAGCTTGCGGTCGAAGACCATGCAGATATTTCGTACAAAAGACATCCCTTCAGGAGTAACTGCCAATCCGCTATCTGTTAACTTAAGCAGACCTTCTTCCTCCATCTGTCGTAGCTCAAGCCTTGCATCCACGTCTACCAGGTCAAGCAGCTCGTCTGTAAACTTTAGCTCGCCATGGCAGGCAATAGCAAGTATGGCTTCCTTTATCAACAGGTCTTCATCAGTTAAAAAGTGGCCTTTAAGTATAGATAAAGAACCGGTAGCTATACTTTCTTTATAGGTTTCTACCTTCTTCTCGTTCTGCAGGTATGCATACTTTGCATCGCTGATAGAAGAAACTCCCAATCCGACCATCAGGTCTGTCTGGCAGATGGTGTAGCCCATAAAGTTGCGGTGCAGTGTTTTGTTCTGCATGGCGTGGTACAGGCTATCGTGCGGCAGCGCGAAGTGGTCCATGCCTACATCGCTGTAGCCAAGCTCTTTAAAGCGCTGCAGGCCCAGCTCGTACAGAGCACGCTTCTCGGCGTTGTCCGGCAGGTTCTTTTCGGTGTAGCTGCGCTGACCTGGTTTTACCCAAGGCACGTGTGCATAACTATAAAAAGCAATGCGGTCAGGCATCAGCTCAGCTACCTTGTCAATGGTATTGCCAACGCTTTCCAGCGTCTGGAACGGCAGACCGTAGATCAGATCAAAATTTACAGAATCATAACCGATCTGGCGGGCTTCTTCGGTAACGCGTTTCACATTCTCGTATGGCTGCAGGCGGTTAATAGCCAACTGTACTTTTGTATCAAAATCCTGAATACCAAAGCTTACCCTGCGGAAACCCAGATCATACAGCGTTTGCATGTGCGCAAAGGTCGTGTTGTTCGGGTGGCCCTCGAAGCTGAATTCCTGCTCAGGGTGAATAATGGCTCCTTCGAACAAACCTTCGAGCAACTTGCGCAGGTTCTCTGGTTTAAAGAATGTCGGGGTACCACCACCCAGGTGCAGCTCACGGATGATCGGTTTTTCCGGGAACTGGTTCAGGTATACTTTCCACTCATCCAGCACAGCGGCAATGTAGCCTTCTTCTACTGAATGATTTTTAGTGATTCGGGTATTGCAACCACAGTAAGTACAAAGCACTTCGCAGAAAGGCAGGTGAATGTAAATGCTTATACCTTTCTGCTGGTTAGATTCTGAAAAAGTACGGGTAACCACATCCAGCCACTTTTGCTGTGCTGGTGTTTCGTTATCCCAGAATGGCACTGTTGGATAGCTGGTGTAGCGTGGTGCCGGTACATTATACTTCTGAATCAGTTGTTCTTTGCCTGGATACATGGTGTGCGCTCCTATATCTTTGCTAATAATGTTTAAAGCCATACTGCTTTCGCTTTAGGCAATCGCTCAGGTATAGCCTGTTTTTCTTTTGCAAAGTAACAGTAGCAATTCAGGAATAAGGATGATTCAGGACAGCTAAAAAAATGATCGTTGTCACTTTTTCGGAGGTCAAACCTGTCGCTGAAAACTGCAGGAAGAACTTATTTATACTTATACTACCTGATACTGCCTATCTACCTCCTGCTCTGTGGTGTTCACAAATAATTCAGCTTCAGCACTTGCAACTACAATTTTATCATCGTTATTTTACGATAATAAATTTCACTAATGGGATTATCTAAAACAGAAGAATTTACGCAGGCAGATATAGCTGTGGCACAATACGCTAAAGCACTGGCGCACCCGGCACGCATTGCCATACTTCGCATTTTGCTGGAGCGCAGGTCCTGCATTTGCGGCGACATTGTGGAAGAACTGCCGCTGTCGCAGTCTACGGTATCGCAACACCTGAAAGAGTTGAAAGAAGCTGGTCTGATAAAAGGCGATATAGAGGGCAAAAAAGTTTGCTATTGTATAGATGCGCAGGCCTGGAAGAAGGCGGATGGTATGCTGCAGGCACTGTTCGCCATGTACAGCACTTGTAGCACCGAATGCTGCTAAAAAAATTTGTATAAATTAATCGTAATAAACCGATAATATTAAACCTTTGAACTATGAACAATGCAGAAGAACTTAAGAAAATAGTACGCGAAAAGTACAGTGAGATAGCCAACCAGAGCAAAGATCAGAACGAAGCATCCTGTTGCGGCGCCACCGGTTGCTGCACCGTTGATTATGCCATTTTTGCTGATAATTACACTGAACTGGAAGGCTATAACCCTGATGCTGACCTTGGCCTTGGCTGCGGCGTACCTACCGAATTTGCCCAGATTAAAAAAGGCAACACTGTACTTGACCTGGGCTCAGGGGCCGGTAACGATTGCTTTGTAGCCCGTGCCCTTATAGGCGAGAACGGTAAAGTAATTGGTGTAGATATGACCGAAGCCATGATCGCTAAAGCCCGTGAAAACGCTGATAAACTCGGATTCAACAACGTAGAGTTTCGAATGGGTGAGATCGAAGATCTTCCGCTTGCAGCCAACCGTGTGGATGTAGTGATCAGCAACTGCGTTCTGAACCTGGTGCCGGATAAAAAGAAAGCTTTTGCCGAAACCTACCGTGTGCTTAAGCCCGGCGGACACTTTAGCATTTCGGATGTAGTGCTGATTGGTGAGTTGCCTGCCGGTCTGGTAAATGCCGCTGAAATGTATGCCGGTTGCGTATCCGGAGCCATACAAAAAGAAGAATACCTGCAGATTGTACGCCAGGCTGGTTTTACCAATGTAACAGTTCAGAAAGAGAAAGCCATACAGGTACCTGACGAGATCCTGCGCGACTACCTGGACGAAGATGGCATCAGGCAGTTCCGCGAAAGCAATACCGGCATTTTCAGCATTACGGTTTATGGCGATAAGCCAACCGAAACTGCTTGCTGCCCTCCGGGTGCTGGTTGCTGCTAAAAAGAACTTCTCTTTGCTGGCGCGAGCGAAAACACCTGCGCCAGCAATAAACAACTAACGCTAAATTATAACACCACCTTTACACCCTCAATGGAACACTGCGCTCCTGCACATAACAGAAAGAGACTCGGCTTTCTGGACCGCTACCTGACACTCTGGATCTTCCTGGCCATGCTGGTTGGCGTTGCTATTGGCTACTTTTTACCTGACAGCTCAGCTTATATCAATTCTTTATCGAGCGGCACAACCAACATCCCTATTGCCATAGGATTGATATTGATGATGTACCCGCCTCTGGCTAAAGTAAATTACAGGCTGCTGCCAAAGGTGTTCGGCAATGTAAAAGTGATTGGCTTGTCGCTGCTGCTGAACTGGGTAATCGGGCCGCTGCTCATGTTTATACTTGCCATTGCATTCCTGCGCGATTACCCCGAATACATGACCGGTCTTATACTTATAGGTTTAGCGCGCTGTATTGCTATGGTGCTGGTCTGGAACGACCTTGCCGACGGAAGTCGGGAATATGCAGCCGGGCTGGTAGCGCTGAACAGTATCTTCCAGGTGTTTCTGTATAGTTTCTACGCCTGGCTTTTCATTACCAAACTGCCGCCACTGTTCGGTTTCGAAGGCGCTATAGTTGATATTTCCATCGCTACTATTGCCGAAAGTGTGGCCATTTATTTGGGTATACCTTTCCTGGCAGGATTACTTAGCCGGGTTATACTTGTTCCGCTAAAGGGGCAGGATTGGTACCAGAACAAATTTATACCTTCCGTCTCCCCTATAACCCTTATTGCATTGCTCTTTACCATCATAATCATGTTCAGTTTGAAAGGCGAATTAATTTTGGATATTCCGTTTGATGTGCTGCGCATTGCTGTGCCTTTGGTAATATACTTTGCCATCATGTTCCTGGTAAGCTTTATAGTTGGTAAGGTAGCCGGCGCCGATTACTCAGAAAATGCTTCCGTTGCTTTTACAGCAGCCGGAAACAATTTTGAACTGGCTATTGCTGTTGCCATTGCCGTGTTCGGCCTTAACTCAGGTCAGGCGTTCGCTGGGGTGGTAGGGCCGTTGGTAGAAGTACCGGCACTTATTGCGCTGGTTAATGTAGCTTTCTGGCTTCGACGCAAATTATACACCGAGCAACACTTCACTAAAGCAGCATGATCTTATTACCCACCCTGGCGCATACAGTTAAACAACTGGAAGCTACTTTCCTGGAAATCCCTTCAGAGCGAAAAGAGCTTTTAAAGCAACTGTCAGATTACATCAGGAAAAAGAAAGAAGAAGGAGAGCCTATAAACCTGGTATTCATCTGCACACACAACTCGCGCCGCAGCCACATGGCGCAACTTTGGGCACAGGCTGCCGCTGCTTATTATGATATTGAAAGCGTGAGAACATTTTCTGGTGGCACAGAAGCAACAGGTTTTTTTCCCGCTGCTATGCAGGCCATGCAGGAAATTGGTTTTGAAATTGAAAAAGAGGATGTCTCTGATAACCCGAAGTATAAAGTACAGTTTGCTAATGCTGCGGCAAGTATAAATGTATGGTCGAAGCGCTTTGATGATGCAGCTAATCCTACTTCCGGATTTTGCGCGATTATGACCTGCTCCGATGCTGATGAAAATTGCCCCTTTGTGCCGGGTGTGGAAAAACGCATTGCCATCACTTACACAGATCCGAAGGCATCGGATAATACTCCTCAACAGGCTGAAAAGTATAAAGAGCGTGCTCTACAGATCGGTCGTGAGATGCTATTTGCTTTCAGCCAGGTATAAACTGCTGGTTAGGATATGTTCTAAGAAGGGAGCCCAGGCGGCTTCCTTTTCTTTTTTGAGATTGTTCCTGACTCAGAAAAAATTCTGCAGATAACTGCGTCTTTCCTGTGATAGCTCCGTCATCAGTGTGTAACAAAAACTAAAAACCAAAACGCACGATATGGAACCGATGTACATTTACGCAACTCCACGCCAGGTAAAAGAATGGCAGCAGGCGACTCTAAATTCAGGCAATCATGAAACTGATGAAAAACAATGCCTAGGCTGCACCTGCACCCGTGAAAACAAAGCTCAGCAAAGCCTGCAGCAGTGTTCTGCAGAAGAGCTTATCTAAAAGTTCATAGTATAACTATAACCCTTTGAGCTAATCGCTCCGCCAAACCATAGCCGAACCGGATATCTTGCTTAAGGCTATGAAAGCGGAGATTGCCAAAGTGCAGAACCAACATGCACCATCATTTGATAGTATCATCAGCAAAGATTTTTTTCTTAAACCATAAGGCAGTGAAGGAAACTTGCTGTAGTATTGTGGCATGAGAGAAATAAAATTATACAAAGATGGAGCCGTGGCTTAGTTATGCCTTGATTGCCATGCTAACAGGAGGCGTAGCCATGGTTTTTGCAAAGATGGGAATGGGCAATGCTAACGAGCACGTAGCACTGGTAATACGCACTGGCGTGTTGTTTACAATGGTGGTTGCCAATGCCTGGTACGCCGGCAGCCTAAAGTTAGTAAGAGCTATAGATAGTAAAACACTGCTATGGTTTGTTTTGGCAGGTGCCTGCACAGCTGTGTACTGGATCTTATACTTTAAAGCTTTAAAAACAGCCGATGTAAGTATAGTGGCAACCATAGACAGGGCAGGAATTATAGTTACAATCCTGCTCTCCTACTTCCTGCTGAAAGAGCCTATAACACCACGTCTACTGATCGGCATGGGCACCATACTTGCAGGCACACTCATCCTCATCTGGAAATAAAATGGTAACTATAGTACCTATGCTTCCGGAGCACGCTGAAGCCGTTTTAGCTATTTATGCTCAGGGGCTGCAGACTGGCCTTGCTACTTTTAACACCGAGGTACCTGCCTGGAGTGATTGGGACAAAAGCCATTCGCCGCACAGCAGGTTAGTTGCCCTAGAAGATGGCGAAGTGCTTGGTTGGGTAGCACTTTCCCCGGTTTCGCAAAGGTATTGTTACCGTGGAGTAGCTGAATTCAGTATTTACATAAGCGCCGAACACCGTGGACTTGGCATTGGCGATCTGCTGATGGAAGCATTGATAACAGAAAGCGAAGCCAACGGCATCTGGACCCTGCATTCTTCCACATTTCCGGAAAACACAGCAAGTATAAACCTGCAAAAGAAGTATGGTTTCCGGGAGATTGGCTACCGCGAAAAAATTGCTGAACTGCATGGTGTGTGGCGTAACGTTGTGCTGCTGGAAAGAAGAAGCAAAATCACCTGATTTACCTCTTGCTCAGCTTCTAGATATGGAAGCTTACATAAAAAATTCAATACTTGTGCGTGGTAACATCAGCTTATACTATAGCTATTGTTACCAATTTCAAAAATCCTTTTCCCGAAGTATAGCATTTTAAAGTTTAACAGTTAATTTTAGGAACCTAAATAACTTCTATCCTGCATAAGGGTGGAAGTATAAACTAATCTATTCATCCTTAAAAAATGAAATCAACAAGTACACGATTTCTTAAACTGGTTTTGTTCGGAGCTGCCGCAGTTTTCTCTTTAGAAGCATCTGCACAGCACGGTACAAAAGCAACCAAGAAAGCTGCCTTTATAGACAAGGCAAACATGGACCTGAGCGTAAAGCCAGGCGATGATTTTTATACTTATGCAAACGGTGCGTGGCTAAGAACTAACCCGGTTCCTGCCAAAGAAACACGTTGGGGTAGCTTTAACCAGCTGCGCGATTTCAACATCAACGCGGTTAAAACTATACTTAACGATGCAGCCAAAAACAAAAATGCTGCTGCCGGATCTGTTGAAAGACGTGTTGGTGATTTTTACGCTGCCGCTATGGACAGCGCTGCTATCGAGAAGTTGGGTTACCAGCCAATTAAAGCTGACTTGGAAAGAGTTGGCTCTGTTAAGGATGTGAACGCTATCCTTAACGAGGTTGCTTATTTAAGAACTACCGGCGCAGGCTCTCCAATGTTCGGTTTCTATGTAGGCCAGGACCGCAAGAACGTGAACAACATGGTGCCGCAGCTTAGCCAGGGCGGTACTACCCTGCCTGACCGCGATTACTACCTGAAAGATGATGCGCGCAGCACTAAAATTCAGCAGGCTTACAAAAATTACATCACTACACTATTTACTTTAACAGGTGTGCCAGAGGCTACAGCTAAGAAAAACGCTGAAACCATCTTCAACCTGGAGAAGAAACTGGCTGCTGCACAAATGAGCCGCGTAGAAATGCGCGACCCTTATAAAACATACAACAAATTCTCTGTTGCCGATTTCAGCAAAACCACTCCTAACATGGACTGGAAATCGTTGATGGCGAAGATGAAAGTTACCGGCCAGGATACTATTCTGGTAAGCGCTCCTAAATTCTTTACTGAGCTGAACGGTCTGCTTACAAGCACTCCTGTTGCCGACTGGCAGACTTACCTGCAGTGGAACGTTCTTAAATCTGCTGCTCCGTACCTGAGCTCAGACTTTGTGAATGCTAACTTTGCTTACTCTCAGGTACTAAGCGGCCAGAAAGTACAAACTCCGCGTTGGCAGCGTATGTCGTCTTTAACAGATGGCACTATCGGCGAATTGCTTGGCCAGCTTTATGTAGCGAAGCACTTTAAGCCAGAGGCAAAAGCCCGTATGGATGAAATGATCGCTAACCTGATCAAGGCGTACGAAATCCGTATCAAAGGCCTTGACTGGATGAGCGCTGAAACGAAAGAGAAAGCTCTTGCTAAACTTCACGCTTTCAGACCAAAAGTTGGTTATCCTAACAAATGGGAAACGTATGATGGCCTGGCTATCAGCCGTAACTCTTTCTTCCAGAACGTTCGTAACTCTGGCGAGTGGGGTTATAACAAAATGGTAAGCCAGCTGGGCAAACCAGTTGATCGTGAGCGTTGGGGCATGACACCTCCTACTGTAAACGCATACTACAGCCCGGTAATGAACGAGATCGTGTTCCCGGCAGGTATCCTGCAGTTCCCGTTCTTCGACCCGAATGCTGACGACGCAGTTAACTACGGTGGTATTGGTGCCGTAATCGGCCACGAAATCTCTCACGGTTTTGACGACTCTGGTAGCCAGTACGATAAAGATGGTACCCTGCGCAACTGGTGGACTGCCGAAGACTTAGCTAAGTTTAAAGAAAAAGCAAAGGCACTGCAGGAGCAGTACGATGCTTACACTGTGCTAGACACCATTCATGTAAATGGTAAGCTGACACTTGGTGAAAACATCGGTGACTTAGGTGGACTGAACGCTGCTTACGAAGCCTTTAAAATGACTAAGCAAGGTAAGTCTAAGAAGAAGATTGATGGTTTCACACCTGATCAGCGTTTCTTCTTATCATGGGCTCAGGTTTGGAGAGGAAACACGCTTCCTGAAACTGCTGCTCAGCTTATCGTAACAGATCCGCACTCTCCGGGCGAGTACCGTACAATCGGTGCCCCTGTAAATATGGATGCCTGGTACAAAGCCTTCAACGTGAAGCCTGGCGACAAGCTTTACAAGAAACCAGAAGATCGTAACAAGATCTGGTAAGTATAAACTGACTTAATTATAAAGTCACCCAAAGCCTCTCAGTTTAGCTGAGAGGCTTTTTTGTTTTGATTCCTTTTGTAATCTGTTTGTTATCCAACTGCCTCTCCTTGACTGATGAGGGGAGCTAGAAGGTTCTTTGCCAATAGTAGTCTTAATATTTAACCCCTATACTTCGAATAAGCTTTTCGCCTCGCCGGCTGGGCCTCACTTTTCTCCTTGATGAGAAAAGTAAGCAAAAGAATCAAGACACTTCGAAACTCGCTGAACGCTCAAACATCGAATCGTCAATAGGTGCACCTGGTTGAGGTTGTTGCTTTGAAGCTACTGTTTCACCTCACCCTAGCCCTCTCCTCAAGGAGAGGGGATTTAGCAACTACTGTGCTTTAAATACAGGTTTCATAGCTGCTGTTAAAACATCCTCCTTCGCCCCCTTTAAAGGGGAGTCGGTTCTTTTGCATAGCCAATAGCTATCGAACCTGTTCCCAGTCCTTGGGTTGAGCGCCTATGCGAGTTTTTGTGGTGACGCGCGAGCGGCATTGCGACGAAAGGAGCAAAACAAAAGCTCCCAGCGCGATGCCAAAGGACGAGGCCCCGCGGGCTTGGAGCGAGCCAAAACCAACTATAAAACGATAGGCAGGTAAGACTGAGGGAGACAGTATAATTGAAAGTATAGACTTTCAAAAACCGCAACAACTGTAACTATGAAACTATAACAAAATACCCTTAACTTACATTATACTATAAAAAAAGCCCCTTCACCCCATGCTCAACCCCTACGAAGCGAATGCAGTTAATGAGTTAAGACTTTGGCAGCAGGAAATGCTCCGCTC
Source organism: uncultured Pontibacter sp. (assembly GCA_966250805.1). Lineage (GTDB taxonomy): Bacteria > Bacteroidota > Bacteroidia > Cytophagales > Hymenobacteraceae > Pontibacter. Next base: position 92,341 of record CBINIP010000004.1, read on the forward strand.
CCCTTCGTTGCTGAACATGCTTTCAAGTAAGATGCAGCGAAAGATGAACAGCTATATTCCGGAGAAAGTGCATCAGGCTATAACTGTTACTATCAAGCAAATGGTGCGTGGGGTGCTATTCGGGGCAGGACTAACAACCAGGAAAAAAGCAGCAGTTATGCCCCTGGAAAGTATAGAGTCGCAGGTACTTCAGCGGATCTCATTTTACCAGACAACGGCCGCTGCCGAAGGTGGTATTACCGGTGCTGGTGGCATATTACTTGGGCTTGCTGATTTCCCGCTTCTGCTCGGCCTTAAACTAAAAATGCTTTTCGAGATTGCCAGCCTGTATGGTTATCCTACAGATGATTACCGGGAGCGTGTGTACCTGCTGCATATCTTTCAGTTGGCTTTCAGCACACAGGAGCGCCGCAGGCAAGTATACCTATACCTGAAGGATTGGGAACAGCATAAACACGAGCTACCTGACGATATCCACCAGTTTAACTGGCGTATTTTTCAGCAGGAATACCGAGATTATATCGACTTGGCAAAAATGGCACAGCTTATACCTATTATAGGAGCGCCAGTTGGTGCAGTGGTAAACTACAGGCTGGTCAGGAAGCTGGGTAACTTTGCTATGAATGCCTACCGTATGCGCTGGTTTCATAACCTTCCGCAGCATATACAGTCTTCTAATTCCTGATTTATACTTCTCATTAATCTATACTTCTGCCAAAACAGCTAAGCCTTAATTGCCGGTTGGCGTAGAACTATACATTATCAGAAAAATAGCTATGGTAATTATAGTAATGGGCGTATCGGGTTGTGGTAAAACTACCATTGGTAAAAAGCTGGCAGAGCACCTACAGCTCCCCTTCCATGATGCCGATGATTACCACCCGCAGACCAGTATTGATAAAATGCGCAACGGTATCCCGCTCACAGACGAAGATCGCTTGCCCTGGCTTAGAAAGTTAGTCGAAAAAATAAAAGTATGGGAAAGCCAAGGAAGTGCAGTGCTCGCCTGCTCAGCCCTGAAAGAATCCTACCGGCAAATGCTGAGAACGGTTCCTGATATAGTCTGGGTGTACCTCGATGGCTCACGCGAAACCATACTGGAACGGCTGCAGGCCAGAACAGAACATTACCTCGCCCCTACCCTGCTCGACTCTCAACTGGAGGCACTGGAAAAACCAGCGTATGGCATTCATGTTGATATCTCCTTATCACCCGAACGCATTGTAAACGAAATCATCAACAAATTAAAAGCTATGGCGCCTCTTTCTGCATTTGGTATAATAGGTATGGGAGTGATGGGAAGAAGCCTTGCCCTGAACCTGGCTGGTAAAAATGTGCATGTTTCCATCTACAACCGTCATGTATTCGGCAAAGAAGAAGGTATAGCCCGCAAAATCCTCCTCGACAACCCATCGTTCACAAATATAGCCGCGTTTGATGATTTGCAGGAATTTGTACAGTCGCTGGAACGGCCCCGCAAAATTATGCTCATGATTATGGCTGGCGAAGCTGTAGATCAGCAATTGGATGCCCTTATGCCGTTGCTGGATGCCGGTGATGTACTGATAGATGGTGGCAACTCCTTTTACAAAGACACTGCTCGTAGAGAGAAGCTTCTGGCCGAGAAAGGTATACATTTTATAGGCGCAGGCATTTCAGGCGGCGAAGAAGGTGCCAGGAAAGGACCATCCATAATGCCCGGAGGCACTTTGGAAGGTTATCAGTTGGTAGCGCATGAATTAAATTTACTAGCTGCAAAAGATAAAGATGGCAAACCCTGCACAGCTTATATTGGTCCAGGCGGCTCGGGGCATTTTATAAAAATGGTGCACAACAGTATAGAGTATGCAGAAATGCAGGCACTGGCCGAAGTATACCATCTGCTTCGCTCTTACCTGCAACTTTCACCAGAAAACATAGTGGCTATACTTCAGGATTGGCAAAAAGGCGAACTGGCAGGTTATTTACTCGAGATCACGATTGATATTCTGCAGCTGAAAGAAGGGGACGAATTACTGGTTGATAAGATACTGGACAAAGCTGAGCAGAAAGGTACCGGAGGCTGGTCGGTAAGTGCTGCGTTGGAATATGGGGTACCTTATAGTTCGCTTACCGAAGCCGTGATGGCCCGTGCACTATCAGCCATGAAAGAAAAAAGGGTTCAGGCAGCTTTGCTGTACGACCACTCGCTAACTGTTTCATCAGCTGATCAGGAAGCTTTTGTTTTTACGCTAAGAAATGCCTACCAGAGCACCCGCATTATAAACCATGAAATAGGATTTTACCTGATGCAGCGGGCATCAGAATACCATAACTGGAGCCTTAACCTGAGCGAAATAGCCCGCATCTGGACGAACGGATGCATCATCAGATCTAAGCTGATGGAAGAGATTTCAGAGATATTTAAAACGGAAACAAGTATACTTACTGCCCCCGCTATAGTTGCCCGCATGAAGACCTGGCAGAAGGATTTTGCCTATACGGTGGCACAAGGCCTGCAGCAGGGTGTTGCACTTCCGGTTATGTCCTCTGCTTTAAACTATTACTTGGGCTACCTGACTGCCGATTCTCCGGCCAATTTAATTCAGGCGCAGCGCGATTATTTCGGTGCCCATACTTACAGGAGAAAAGACAGGCCGGCTGATGAGTATTTCCATACCAACTGGAACGCTAATTAACCAACCTGATCATCCTGCCATTGTTCGATGTACTGCTGCATACGCTCGTAATGGGAGCCTTTCCAGTATACCCTGTCGCAACAGGCGCATTGGTAAAACTCATCGAAGTATAGTTTGGTTTTAGGTGGCAGTCGCTCCAGCACCAGGTCTTTTTCTACCTGCAGTATGTTGCCATTGCAGGTGAGGCAGCGCTTAAATGGCTGTGCCTGATCCTTTAAGCCAAAACGGCGCATTACTTCCTCCAGCTGCTCATTTGCGTGCTGCGAACGCAGCCAATAACCCCACTTCACGGCCTTTTGCTTCAATAAACCAACATCGCGGGTCAGAGCAATCCGGTTTTCGGTTTGAGCTAATCTGGCAATATCCTGATCGGTATAATCTGTTTCGTAAAGCGTATCGAAGCCCAGCATTCTTAGCAGTTTTGCCAGTTTACCCAGGTGTACATCCAGCACAAATTTAACTGGCACAGTTTGCTCCGAAGTATAATCAACCGGAAATACCTCTACCTCATCACCAGCATGTAGCGGGTGCATAAAATCTACTGCCGCGCCATTTATCGTAATTAAGCCCACCTCGGGGTGCGGAACGCCTATTGCTTCCATGGCATCTTTCACGGCTGGCGTACCTTCAAAAGTATAGGCTATCCTCGTATACTTCCTGGCCTTCGGAAGAAAGTCGTTGAGCATGTCGTGGAAAATAAAACTGGCTGTTTCAGGCATTGTCAGTTGAGTAAAATGAATATTTGAATTGATTTTTCAGGAAGGTACAACGTCCAGCGCCTTGATCTCAGACTGGTAAGCTTTAGGTAAAATGAGCTCTTTCAGCAGCCAATCCAGGTTTATTAGTCGGGTTAGTTTATATACAGCCAGCACCGGTTTCAACAGCGAAAAGTTGCCAAAGCCCAACAGTTGCTTTACCCGTTCAGGCACTACAAGCTCCTGCGCCTGCAGCAAAATCCAGTATCTTATACTTCCGAGGTGCTTTCTGTACTGCCTGAAAAGGTCAGCTGTAAACTCGCTTTTCACAAGATTTTCGTTCAGGTGAGTTTCCCGCTCCAGTTGCCACTGGTCCAAGGTTAGCGGAAGATCTTTTATACCCATACGGCTCCCTACCCTCCTGAATACCTCAAAAACCTCCCGCTTTTCAGATTCCAGCAATTTTCGCTCCAGCAGCTCATAAGACCGGATAGAATAGTCTATCAGCATATAAAGCACATCCCGATAAGCCCAGTCCGGTATTTTTGTTCCGCGGCTTGCCTCTACGCCTGCATGTATGGCAGCCATACTATCTATAGCACGGTGGGCTTTATCTAAACTCGAGAAAACAATGCGGCGGGCATAACCAACTGTAGAGAACAGCCTGCCTAACGGATCGGACGGGAGGCGGCCGGTAAAGTATAGCCAATCCACTGCTTTGTTAAGCGCAAACTCTGCAGAGGCTCCTGCAAAAATAAAAAGTATCGTGTCGCCTTTACCCCAGATCTCGCGAACCACCGACCCTTCTTTCACAAAAAATTCCATACCTGATTAACACGCTAAGCAGCAAAAACATGCCAGCCAATACCAAATTTACCTTATTATGTTATACTTCGTTTAAGTATAAATATTTACTGAAACAAAATGCAGGTACCTAAAGGAAAGATTATTGCCATCGGAGGCCATGAAGACAAAGGCTCTGTGCCTATGCCTGCAGAAGAAAACCTGCGAACGAACATCCGCTTTTTTGAACACGGCATCCTGAAACGGATTCACGATGAGCTTTATGGTTTGGGTACGCGCATAGAAGTAATAACAACGGCCTCGCTTATACCTGAAGAAATGGGTAAAGCTTATTTAGATGCTTTTCTACTGTTAGGCTGTGATAACGTTGGCATACTGCATATTAAAAGTGCCGCAGATGCAAACAAACCTGAGTACTTGCAGCGGCTGCACGCGGCAAATGCAGTTATGTTTACAGGAGGCGACCAGAGGCGCATTACAGATGCGTTCCTGGGTTCAGCGGCTCTGCAGCTCCTGAGAAAGCGCTATCTGAACGAAGATAAATTCCTGATATCGGGTACCAGTGCCGGTGCCATGGCTCTGTCTTATATCATGATCAAAGGTGCGCTGGAACAAGACCCTTTGGTAAAAGGCATTGTGCAAACCGGCGAAGGTATGGGCTTGCTTCAAAAGATCATCATCGACACACACTTTGTTAACCGCAGGCGCATACCACGCTTAACCGAGGCCATTGCAGCAAATCCCACACATATTGGCATTGGCCTTGGCGAAGACACCGGCATCCTGATCAAAAATGGCAATAACATTGAGACTATAGGCTCGGCGCTTGTAGTTGTTTTAGATGCCCGTAAAGCTACCGTTAACAATTATGAAGAAATTGCTGTGGGCGAAGCACTTTGCCTTGAGAATTTAACAATGCATGTACTACCGCGTGGCCAGGTATACCTGCTGGATAAGGGTAAATTTGTAAAACCGGAGCTTGCACTATAGTTGTACATTACTTTAAGTATAAACAGAGCGCCAGCTAAAACTTAGCTGGCGCTCTGTTTATACTTAAAAATTTATGCTTTTACATAGCTTTCAGGTTCACGGAGTTTTTGGCAAGATCATTTAGTTTGGTGTCTGCCATTTTCTCTTCGTCTAGGCTCTCGCGGAGCAATTGTGCTGCCTCCAGGTGGCCCAGGCGCTCTGCGTAGTGTGCGGCAGTACCGTAGGCCGAGATTTCGTAATGCTCTATTTTTTGAGCTGCTGCAAGCAAGCCGGCATCTTTAGCCTCCGGCGATGCATCTTCGGCCAACAGTTCCTGGCTTAGCTTCACCATCCCCTCTATTGGCGAAGCTGTCAGGTCGGCATCCATATCAACGTTCAGCATCTGGCAAATCTTTGTAAGGCGCTCACGCTGTCCTCTTGTTTGCTCCAGGTGGTTTTCCAGCTCCATTTTAAGCAACTGGTCGTTAGCGCGGGATGCCAGACCAGGCAATACTTCCAACTGATGATCCTCTACCAGGCATAGCTCCATTAATTCGTGCTTCATCAGGTCCTCTAAATTTCTCAGTTCAGCCATAGTTTTAATCTTTTAGTGATTGTTACTCAGTTGCCCCTCTTCACAAAAGTGGATTGGGTGCATTAAAGTAACGGCTGAGGCAGAGAGAGGTTAGGATACCTGCACAATAAAAAGGCGCAGCGCCAAAGTATTAGCTGTTAGCTAACTATACCTGCCTGCATGGCAAACTTGATCATGTGAGCTGTGTTCTTGGCTTTTGTTTTTTCCAGCAGGTTCTGGCGGTGCGTTTCTATGGTGCGTTTGCTGGTAAATAGTTTTTCGGCTATTTCAGCGTTGGTGTAGCCATCGGCTATCAGGCTGAGAATCTCCAGCTCGCGCTTAGAGATGATGTTGGCCATAAGCGAGTGCTCATGCACCTGTGTTGTTAGCTCAGGCTCCAGCGATTGCTGCAACAGATCCATAGACAGGTCGGAGCAAATATAGCGTGTGCCTCTTGCCACCAGGTTAATAGCAGAAACAAGTTCATCGCGACGGGCGCTCTTCAGCACATACCCTGTAGCGCCTTCCTCCATTATGCGCAGCACTTTCGATTTTTCTTCTACCATGCTAAGTACAAGCACCTTCACCTGCGGGTAATTCTTCTTAATCTGCCTGGTTATCTCGAAACCATCCTTACCGGGCATGCAAATGTCCAGCAAAACCACATCAATGTCAGTATTTGCCAGTAGCTCCAGAAGATCGTCGCCAGTGGCAGTATCTCCTACCACTTCAATACCATTTACATTTTCCAGCAATAGTTTTAAACCATCGCGGATCAACGTATGGTCATCTGTTAGTGCAACTTTAATCATATATTTCAGGAGGCAATTTAAGAGCAGGTTTTACTACACTATTTGTGCATTTCTACACCAGCTGTATTTATATACCTCCACCATGTTTTACAATAAAATAATCTGTTTTTTCAGGCTAAAAGAGAGGGGTTGTGTTAGATTACAAACGCTCCCAAACCTGAAATTATAACAAACTATTGTACTAACATATACACTTGTAAAGTGTAACATCAATTTCAGTATTTATACTTTATTTCCGTAAGTAGTTAGCCACCTATACACATCTTTTTCGTATTTTATTTTTTGCATTTATTATACAATGTTTTAATATTATAGTTATAAACTACTAACTCTTAAAACAAGTAAAAATACAATAGTTGCAGAAGCGCGGTTCATGCTACCTGTGTGGTGGCAGAGCTCCTCCTATACTGCAGAAAGCAAAAAACTAAAATTTGATTTCTGCTTTAAAATACTAAAAGGGCGTAGGAAAGTATGAGAGGATTTACTGCAGATATTTCTGACATTGAAGGTGGTGTGATTATCCACTTGACCGGTGAACTCGACGCAGGTTCGTCGGTAGTGGCCGACCATGCCATAGAGGAATCTATTGCCGCCGGTATAAAAACGCTGCTTATAGACTGTACAGAGCTTAGCTATATTTCTTCGGCTGGTTTAGGCGTATTGCTTTCGGCATACCAGGCCTGCCGCCGCGATAACATATCTTTTATACTTTACGCGCTTAACCCCAAAATACAAAACGTTTTTGAGATAGTAGGCCTGCACAACGTAATGACTATTACCGGCACCCGCGAAGAGGCAATTGCCAAAGCTGAGCAGTAACCGTACTTATTGTATTGACATAGCCCACAGCACATACTAAACTATTCACCCACTTATACTTATCCTTTAAAACCTGTTCTCCACAAAGAGGCAAGTATAGCCTGATCTTAAATGGTAAGATGACTGCCAGGTACCAGAATTAAGCTCTCCTGCGTCTTGAAAAACCAAAGTATAGCTTATATTTGATGTTCTAACCCTTAACAACTATATGAGATCGATAACAACCCTGCTCTGCCTGAGTGGCCTGCTCTTCGCTCAGACTTCGTTTGCACAAGCGCCGGAGGTAAGCCGAAAAGTAGCAAAAGCTATGAAAAAGGTAGAACCAACGGCTATTAAAGAGCACATCCGTTACCTTGCCGATGATAAACTGAAAGGCCGCATGCCCGGCACCGAAGGTTACCAGATGGCGGTAGATTATGTAATAGATAAGTATAAAAATGCTGGTGTGCAGCCAGGCGGCGAAAATGGTACTTACCTGCAGAAGGTGCGCATTCGTAAAGCCTTCACTGGTGCCGATGCATTGTTGGTAGCCACTATCAATAACAAGCCACAGGAGCTGGTGCATGGTAAGGACTTTGCCATTTACCCGAGCGCCGAGCAGCAGCAGGTAAGCGTAGAAGCTCCGCTGGTATTTGCAGGCTTCGGCATTACAGCGCCAGACCTTAACTATGACGACTATGCTAACATAGATGCTAAAGGCAAAATAGTGGTTATAGTTCGTGGCACGCCAGCTAACTTCCCGAACACAGTAGCAGCTTATAGTATGGATATGCATACTATACTTAAAAATGCTGCCGCACATGGTGCCGTAGGTGTAATTGTAGGCTCTACCAATCCTAAAGCCGGTGTACCTAACCTGCAGCGTGGCGTTAACAGCATTATGGGCGAAGACGGTAAAGTAGCTGTATCCAGAAACTTTGTAACCGACAAAATCCAACTGCTGGCAAACATCAACGCTGAAACATTGTCTGGTTTCTTTAAAACGGCTGGCATTGATGCCGAGAAAACTGCTGCATCTTTAAAAGCCGGTGTACCTGCTTCTGCATTGCTGCCAGTTACTGTTAAGGCAAACTACAGTTCAACTTACCAGGACATCGAAAGCTACAATGTGGTTGGTAAAATAGAAGGCTCAGATGCCAAACTGAAGAACGAGTATGTAGTGCATAGCGCTCACTTAGACCATGTTGGTATTGGAACACCTGTAAACGGCGACTCTATCTACAATGGCGCTCACGACAACGCATCGGGTGTGGCCAGCATCCTGGAGATTGCCAAGATATACTCTAAGGTAAAAGCTAAGCCTAAAAGATCAGTGCTGCTGGTAATGGTAACTGCCGAAGAAATGGGCTTGCTAGGATCAGCTTATTTTGCCAAATACCCAACTGTACCAAAAGAGAATATTGTGGCTAACGTCAACACCGATATGCCAACTATAATAGCTCCGTTGCTGGCAGTAGTACCTTTAGGTGCTAACCACTCATCACTGGAGCAGGTGGTAGCTGGTGCCAGCCGTTACCTTGGCCTGGATGTAGAAGCTGACCCTGAACCTGAACAAAACCGCTTTATCCGTAGCGACCAGTACAGTTTTGTAGTGCAGGGAATACCGGCACTGCACATTAAGTATGGTAACAAAACCGCTGATGGCAAAAACAACCTGAGCGAGTATGTGCAGAAGTGGCGCGAAATTCACTATCACAAACCTCAGGATGAGCTGAATGATACATTTGACTTTGAAGCAGGCAAGAAATATGTGCAGCTTAACTTCCTGATCGGTTACCAGGTGGCACAGAACCCTGAAAGGCCAACCTGGAAGCCGGGCGACTTCTTCGGAACCCGTTTTGGACAGCCGGCTACAACACAGCAAAGCTCAGCTAAATAGGCTTACTTAAGTGTAAAATGAAATAAAAAAGCGCCGGGGGCAACTGCCTTCGGCGCTTTTTCAGTATGAGGGTGTATGCAACTAACTGAAAGATGGTATACCGTTAACAACATTCGCCTGAACGTGACAGAAGCAGGTGATGCCACCGGTGAAGCTATACTTTTCCTGCACGGCTTTCCGGAGTACTCCCATGGCTGGCACAAACAACTTGAATTCTTTGCTGAGAAAGGCTACCGGGTACTTGCACCGGACCAAAGGGGCTACAACCTGAGCAGCAAACCAGATCATGTAAAAGATTATACTTTACAACTGCTTACAACAGATATAGCCGAACTTATACAGCAACTTCCGGACAAAAAAGTATACCTGGTGGGTCACGATTGGGGTGGTGTTGTAGCCTGGGCACTTGCCATACATTACCCGCAGCTGCTGCATAAGCTTATTATTCTGAACATGCCCCACCCTGCCGTAATGCACCACCACCTGCGCACCAACCCCATGCAGATGCTTCGTAGCTGGTATGCCGGCTTTTTTCAGCTGCCCTGGCTACCTGAAAAGCTCAGCAGCGCTTTCGATTTTAAGATGCTGGAGAGAACCATGCTAAACACTTCCCCAAAAGGCACTTTCACTCCAGAAGGCATAGCCGGTTACAAAGCTGCTTGGCGGCAACCAAAGGCTATAAAAACCATGATAAACTGGTACCGTGCTTACAAGTATAACAAGCTACAGACAAACCTGAACTTAAGTATACCAACACTATTGATCTGGGGCAGGAAAGATAAATTTTTAGGTAAAGAGATGGCAGAGCCAAGTATAAACCTGTGCACAAATGGAAAATTGGTTTTCCTGAATAATGCTACACATTGGCTTCATCACGAAGAACCTGAAAAAGTAAACTCACTTATACTTGAGTTCATACAGGCTGAAGCTTAGTAATGCTCAAACAAATCTCAAAGTATAAACTCTCATGTACCTTATCCGTTAGTAAGCACCTGAAATATGAACTATGACACAACGCGAAGTAACCGATAAAGACAACACCACCTGGACCTGCGTGCAGGCCTACGGTGGCTTAAGCGAAGAAACGGCCGACAAAGCAGCAGAACTTACAGAAGACAATGGCAAAGTAACCGTAGTTTGCACGCCAGGCGGCGGTGCCCAGACAGTACGGCTGGAGCTAAGCAGTAACTGGCAAGACGAAACCTCTGATGAAGAATTGCTGCAGGCTATATCGGCAGCAGCTAAATAAGCCTGAAACTATACTTTGAAACAGCCAACCTAAAACAAAACAGCCACTGCTTTTCTTTAGCAGTGGCTGTTTTATACTTTAAAGAATGGTCTGAACATTTTCTGGCGGACGACCTATTACGGCTTTATCGCCTTTAACCACTATAGGCCTTTCTATCAGCACCGGATTGGCAGCCATAATATTGATCCACTCTTCGTCAGAGTACTCCTTACCCTGAAACTGCCCTTTATACAGCTTCTCACCTTTTCTTATCACTTGCTCCGGCTTCAGGTTCAGTTTGGCAAGTATTGCTTTAAGCTCTTCGGCAGTTGGCGGCTGTTTCAGGTACTCAATTACCTGCACCTCCTGTCCGCTTTGTTGCAGTAGGTCCAGTGTTTGCCGACTCTTGCTGCACATTTTGTTATGGTATATCGTAAGCATAGTTTCTGTTTTTGATTACAAAGCTAAAGTATAAAAACTAAGCGACTTTAGCAGGCATTTACATAAACCCAAACCTCCGATCAGTAATTGCTTAAGGGCTTTGACGAAATATACTTATGGATACAACACCCAACTTATACATTGGCACCTCCGGCTGGAGCTACCGCTGGCAAGGCATCTTTTACCCACCTGAAGTTAAGTCTGCTGATTACCTGGCCTACTACGCCACACGCTTTAACTGCACCGAAATAAACAGCAGTTTCTACCATTTTACCATGGCTAAAACCATAGAAAAATGGTTAACCAACACACCCGAAACATTTCGGTTTGCGCCAAAGTTAAACCAGGAAATTACCCACAACCGTAAGTTCAAAGATATAGACGAGCCCCTGGACAAATTCATGTCACGGTACCTGCTGATGGGCAAACGGCTGGGACCTGTACTGATACAGATCGCTGCCAGCTTCCATTTCGATAGGCTGGTTGCACAAGATTTCTACCAGACTCTGCGCGATAAATATCCTACACAACAGTTTGCCCTGGAGGCACGTCACAAATCGTGGTTTACTGAGGAGTCGCTGGATTTGCTAAGGGATTACAACATTACTTTTGTAATTGCCAGCGCCGGCAAGCGCTTTCCCGGCCTCGAAACCACAACCACCGACACTGTATACCTGCGCCTGCACGGCGACGAGAAACTATACTCCTCTGCCTACTCCGACGAACAATTGGAACGCTATGCCTTTATGGTAAACGATTGGCTGCTGGATGGCAAGGAAGTATGGGTTTTCTTTAACAATACTATTCTGGGCAATGCTATCACTGACGCTGAAAAATTGCGGGAGCTTGTTCAGAATTTGTAAGGCTGTTTATGTATTAGCTATCGTAGGTTCTGTTCTTCCTCAATTATACTTCTATAGCTGCCTGTTCATCCTTAGTCTTACTTACTACTTGTGTTATAGGTAGCTTTGGCTCGCTCCAAGCCCGCGAGGGCTCGTCCTTTGGCATCGCGCTGGGAGCTTTTCCTTTGCTCCTGTCGTCGCAATGCCTTAGCAGGCACCGGAAAAACTCGCATAGGCGCTCAACCCAAGGACTGGGATCTAATTCGATAGCTAGCTACTATGGATCCTCAGCTAAATGTCCCCTTGAGGGGACCACAGGGGTGTTTCAACAGAAACTATAAAACTATACCCGTAGCTAGAGCAACAGCATGAAAGCTCCCCGCCTTAGATAAGGAGGGGCAGGGGTGGTTGGTTAATTTCACCAGAACCATAGCATCAGCTAAAAACCCTCTTTTTCAAGAAGGAGTAACCACACTTCACTACAACCACCCCTTCCGCCTGAACCAGAAATAAATACTGATAGTAACCACCAACATCAACAGTATCGTGAGCGGATAGCCATACCTGGTATGGAGCTCCGGCATAAATTCGAAGTTCATGCCGTAAATACCGGCAATAAAGGTAAGTGGCATAAAGAATACCGAGAAGATCGTAAGCACTCGCATTACCTCATTTGTTTTGTTAGAGGAAAGCGAGATGTAAATATTGATCAGGTTATTGATGCTGTCCAGAACTTCATCATAAAGGGTACCAACGTGCAGGTAAAGCTCCAGCATGTCCTGCAAGTCAGGAGTCTGGGGCAGTTTACACTTAAGTCCATCCATAATCACCTCTGTCAGGCGCAAAACCCTCCTTGATACGCTGGCTTTGCGTTTTACATGGTACAGCCCTTTCGTGAGCGGAGCAGTGCGGGTCTGCAGGAAAGTCTTCTCTTCGTAATACTCAATTTCGGCAGCAAGTCTCTGGGCAGGGGCTTCGTAGGTTCGCAGGCTGGCCTTTACTAATTTTATCAACAGCTCGTAAGACTGCTTCACTAAACCCGTTTCAACATACTTTTCCTTCAGTTCTCCTAATAAACTAATCGGGTGGCGGTGTATGGTAATAATAAACTTTTCAGTATAAAAGATAGCGATCTTGTTGGTAAGCTCCTGTATGGTATCGGCTTCCAGCTGGGCTTTGGTATCGTAAACGCGTGTTATCAGAAAAGAAATATTGTTGATCTCCTCATACTTTGGCAGGTGCTGGGGCTCCAGACAGTCTTGTACCGAAGTCGGGTGCAGGCCATACTTTACTGCTATTTCGCGCAGTTCCTCAGGCGAAGGATCTTCTACATCGAGCCAGAACCAGCCTGCCTCCTTGTTATTTGTGAGTATACTTTGCACAGTATTTTTTTGTATAATGGTCCACCTGAAACTACAGGCATAGCGACTTAAACTACGAAATTACAGCAAAAGTTAACACTCAAATGCAAGTATAAATCAGCCTGATGTATAAAAACAAGTAAGCCATACTCTCCTGCTGCATAACAGGAAAGTATGGCTTTCTATTAGCAATAAGCTTTTACTTATGGTCTTGACAGCTGGCGCAGATGCGAAACGTGCGAAGCTACAGCCATACGCATTTTAGGATACTCTATGTAGTTGATGCCATAGTCGGCACAGGCCTGTTTAATGATCTTGCTGATGGCAGGGTAATGTATGTGCGATACTTTCGGGAACAGGTGGTGCTCGATCTGGAAATTAAGCCCACCAACCAGCCACGAAATAAGCTTGTTATTTGTAGCAAAGTTTGCTGTGGTTTTAAGCTGATGAACCGCCCATTCGTCTTCCACTTTTACAGCAGTTTCGGTAGCAGTCAGGAAATGTGTATCCTCTACGGTATGAGCCAGCTGGAATACTATGCTCATCACAAATCCGGTTGCGAAACTATAGATCAGGAACCCGATCAGCCATGGCAGAAAACCAACCATGTATACCGGCAAACCAACAAACAACACGGCATGTATGGCTTTAAATATCCAGAAAGCCAGGTGGTTGTTCAGCTTCATAGGCTTAAGCGGCATAGTGCCTACACGCTTGGTAAAGTACTTGTTATAGTCTGTAAAGAAAACCCAGTACAGATACAGCGTGGAATAGGCAGCCCAGAAATACCAATGCTGAAAACGGTGAATTTTGTAATGCTTCTGAGATTCGCAAAGGCGCAGCAAAGGTTTGGCATCCAGGTCATCGTCTATGCCATCAATATTTGTGTAGGCATGATGTATGACGTTGTGCTTGGTATTCCACATAAATACATTGGCACCCAGCACATTTATAGATAAAGCAGCCAGCTCGTTCAGCCATTTATACTTACTGAAACTGCCATGCGAGCCATCGTGCATCACGTTAAAACCGATAGATGCAGTCAGTCCGCCAAGTACAACACACTCAATAAGCGCAACCCAGGCAACAGGCGTAAAAAAGATAACGTGTATATACAGCAGCACCAGGCTAGACCATAAGATTCCTGCTTTGGTATACAGTTTATAGTTGCCATTCGGGCTTGTACCGGCCTCAGCAAAATAGGTATTTATCCTCTTCTTTAGTTCAGAATGGAATGAATTTGATGGTTTTGAGAATTTTGGCGCAGCCATGAAAAATCTTTAATAGAAAATAATTTAACTCTTGGCAGGTTGCCAGACAACGTATTGTGCCAAAAGCGTGCCGTAAAGATAAGACTATAATCCGGATGCCTTGCACAGCCGGATGCTCTCATTTCAGGCTTTCAGTTACTTTTTTCGCACTATTTCACACCTCCTGCCTTATGCTATACGATTCTTAAACCAAACGAAGCACCCTGAAATCCGTTTTTAGGATAAAATTAATGCAACCAGAAAACACAAAAACTATGAAATCTGTATGGAACGGGGCGCTGGGATTTGGCCTCATCAACATCCCGGTTAAAATGTTTAGTGCAACAAAACCCCGCCGCCTAGACCTGGACCTGCTGGACCGCCGCGACCACGCCCGCGTACGCAACCTGCGCATAAACGAGAAAACGGGGCAACCTGTACCTCCCGATGATATCGTAAAAGCCTACAAACTCGAGGGCAAGTATATAGAAGTAACCGAAGAAGATTTTGACCGCATCAGCTCCAAAAAAGGGCAGGTAATACAGCTGCAGTCGTTTGTGAAGGAAGACGAGATTGATGAGCTATACTTTAAAAGCCCTTACTACCTGGCTCCCGAAAAAGGAAACAAAACCGCTTATGGTTTGCTGCGCGATGCCCTGCGACGCACCGGCAAAGTAGGTATAGCCTCGGTGGTAATGCGTGGCAAAGAAGATTTGGCCGTGATAAGACCGGTAGGCGATGCGCTGGTACTGCAGAAACTGCGCTTCGGCGAAGAGATAAACAAAACTGAAAAGCTGGACCTGCCTCACAAAGTAGATATTGCCGGTCCGCAACTGGATATGGCAGTGGAGCTGATCAACCAGTTTTCTACTGAATTTGACATCGCCGATTATAAAGACACCTATTCCGAAGACCTGATGAAGCTGATAGAAGCCAAAGCAAAAGGCAAAAAGAAAAAGCCTGCGCAGAAAATGGAAGTGGTGCCAACCAAAACAAAAGACCTGATGGCACAGCTAAAAGCCAGTCTTCAGGCAAACCAGAACCAGCCACGCCTACGGGCATCCTAACCTCCACTTATACTTTCAGACAGATAAACTATGGGCTTAGAAAAGTATAACCAGAAGCGTGACTTCAGCCAGACACCCGAACCGGCAGGAAAAGAGAAAAAGCATACAGGTAAATTACGTTTTGTAGTGCAGCGCCACCAGGCCTCTACCCTGCATTATGATTTCCGGCTGGAGATGGAAGGTGTCCTGAAAAGCTGGGCCGTTCCCAAAGGTCCCTCTATGAACCCCGCAGATAAGCGCCTGGCCATGATGGTGGAAGATCACCCTTACTCTTACAGAACGTTTGAAGGCGATATACCGGAAGGCAACTATGGTGCAGGCCACGTCGATATATGGGACGAAGGCACCTATTATGCAGCCGATTCAGTACCCAGCGAAGAGGATGAAGAAGCTTTGCTAAGCGGACTGGAAGCAGGAAGTATAAAATTTATACTTGAAGGCAAAAAACTGCAGGGCGAGTTTACGCTGGTGAAAATGAAGGGCCGGCAGAAGAACGCCTGGCTGCTTGTGAAAAAGAAAGACGATGATGCAGTAACTGAACCCTACGACAGTGAAGATTATCTTGACAAAGCATCTTCCTCTCCCAAACCAGCCAAAGAGAAGAAAGCAGCAAGTATAAAACCCAAAGCCACAAAAGCTGCCGACACCGAAATGCCGCATCACATAAAACCGATGATGGCGAAACTCACCGACGGCCCTTTCGACAATGACGACTGGATTTTTGAAATAAAGTGGGATGGTTACCGCGCCGTGGCCGAAGTAAAAGACGGACATGTAAGCCTATACTCCAGGGCTGGTAAATCTTTTGCCGCCAAGTATAAACCGGTTGTAGAAAGCCTGAAGCAACTAGGGCAGAATGCTGTGCTGGATGGTGAAATTGTAGTGCTGAACGAGGAAGGCTATGCTACTTTTCAGCAACTGCAGAACTACCAGAACACACCCACCGAACACCTATACTACTACGTTTTCGACCTGCTATACTTAGATGGCGAAGATCTGCGAAACCTGCCCCTGTTGGAGCGAAAGAAAAGACTGGAAAGTATACTTCAGGAAGACTTGCCGGCTGTCCGTTATTCTGACCATGTTGTAGCGCAAGGCACAGCCTTTTTTAAAGAAGCACAGCGCAAGCAGATTGAAGGCATCATGGCTAAGCTCGCAAGCAGTCCTTATCGCACCGGTGCCCGCAGCAGCGAGTGGCTAAAGATAAAAACGCACCTTCGCCAGGAAGCCGTGATCGGAGGTTTTACAGAACCTAAAGGCAAGCGCAAACACATTGGTGCCTTGGTACTGGGTGTATATGAGGGTGGCAAGTTTACCTACGTAGGCCAGAGTGGCAGCGGTTTCAACACCAAAATACTAGAGATGTTAAAATCCAAGCTGGAGCCACTTGTGCAGAAAGATTCGCCCTTTGCCGGCAAAGTAAACCCCAACGCACCTGTAACCTGGGTTAAGCCTGAACTGGTAGCAGAAATTTCATTTGCTGAATGGACAGCTGATGGATTGATGCGGCGAGCCATTTACGAAGGCCTCCGCGAAGACAAAAAGGCAAAAGATGTAGTGCGTGAAAGTATACTTCATACACAGGAAGTTGTAGAAGATGCCGAAGCAAAACCTAAAACTGATAAAACTCCGAAGGAGAAAGTGAAAAAGACTAAAGCAGATAGCAACCGCGAAGAAGTGGAAATCAATGGGCAGCTAGTTTCCTTCAGTAGCCTCGATAAACTATACTGGCCTGAGGAGGGCTACACCAAAGGCGACTTGATAGATTATTACCAAAGTATAGCCGATGTGCTGCTGCCTTACCTGAAAGACAGAGCACAATCTTTGCTGCGCCACCCGAACGGCATCACTAAACCTGGCTTCTTCCAGAAAGATATTGACCATACTCCTGATTGGGTGCGCACCGTCAGCCTTCGTGCTGAATCTACTGGCCAGGATGTGGACTACCTGGTATGCGATAATCAGGCAACACTTGCTTACATGAACAACCTGGGTTGCATACAGCTTAACCCCTGGAGTTCCCGCATCTCAAACCTAGATAAACCTGATTACCTGGTTATTGATTTAGACCCCGATGATAATTCTTATGACGAAGTGGTGCAGGTAGCATTGGTTACGAAAGAGGTATTGGACAAAGCCGGAGCCGAAAGTTATGTAAAAACATCCGGCGCTACGGGTATGCATATTTATGTTCCACTTGGTGGCAAGTATACTTTTGAACAGGCTAAGCAATTTGCCCATTTGGTGGCGCAGCTGGTACACGAACAACTACCAAAGCTTACTAGCCTCGAGCGCAACCCCAAAGACCGCCAGCATCAGATATACCTCGATTTTCTGCAGAACGCCATAGCACAAACCGTTGCTGCACCTTATAGTGCTCGCCCAAGAGCAGGCGCTACTGTTTCAACGCCTTTATTATGGGAAGAAGTAAAGCCGGGACTGCACCCGTCTGCCTTTACCATAAAAAACGTACCTGCCAGAATAAAAAAAATGGGAGACTTATTTAAGGGAATCCTGGGTGAAGGAGTTGATTTGGTTGCTTGTCTGAAACGGCTTGAGGACCAGGAATAACCTATCAGCAACATTAAGCATTTATACTTAAAAAGCTGCTTATACTTTATGTAGACAGCTTTTTCCTTTTACCAGTCTCTGATTTTATACTTTACTTTGGCCTGCGAAAATAAAACTATAGAAAAAGTGATCAGGATTGAGAAGTATTCGGAGCTGAGCCCGGAAGTAAAAAGCCAGCTAAACCACTACATAGACAAAGCATTTGGCCATGTGCCTTTTGTGCAGCAACATACCTGGGCCGATCCGGATTGGACAGTGCTGCTTTACGAAGGCGATGAACTAGCCACTTTTTACAACATTGTAGAGCGGGAGGTAATTATGGATGGTGCCAAGTATAAAATTGCAGGCATCAACAACGTGATCACGCCGGAGCAGCACCGCGGCAGAGGCTACTCAACAAAAGCGCTTAAAGAAACCGAGGCCTTCCTTTTTAATGATCTGAAAGCTGATTATGGATTGCTGGTTTGTGCTGATGCGCTGCTACCTTTCTACAGCCGCCTGAACTGGTATGCAACAGATAGCCAAGTATACTATGAGCAACCTGATGGCAAGAAGCTTTTCGACTCTAACACTATGCTCCTCTCCCCTCCTGGTAAACCTGCACTTCATCCTGAGGTAATTGATTTAAATGGCTTGCCGTGGTAATACGCCTTCTTAAAAGGTTGATAATTTAGCCCTCTGAGTCAAGTTGAAAACAAAAAGCCTGCCTGTGCAATTAGTAACTGCACAGGCAGGCTTTGCTATTGCTACCTATGTTATACTTCGAAAATAAAGAAAGGCAAAGTATAGCCTTCACGTACCAGGATTGGTTTAGAGACATTAAACACCTTTACGCCACTGTTTGTCACACCTTCCAGTGTGCCAATATGCGCATGGCCATGAAAAGCTGCCACAACCTGGCGGCGGTTCAGTGGCTCAACCAGTCGTGATGAACCCAGGAACGGGAATATCTGCTCCGGCTCGCCTACAACTGTTGCTTGTATAGGTGAGTAATGCAGCACAGCTATTTTTTTAATGTTCTCGTTTTCACCATCCAGGCGGGAGAGGGCAGCGTCCAGTTTCAAAGATTCGTCAACAGCTTCCTGCACAAAATCCTTCATCATCTTTTCGCCAAACATGCCCAGCATGGCTTTATCAAAACCACCGCCAAAACCTTTAACGCCAGCAAAACCTACGTTACCTATCACCACCGAATCTCCATCCAGAATATGCACGTTCTCGCTGATAAGTGCTTTACGTATACCTTTTTGGTTGTCGTGGTCGCAGTCGTGGTTGCCTAAAACACCCACTACTGGTATAGTACAGGAGCGCAGCTCTTTTGCTAAAATCTCGGCTTCAGCTACTCTGCCTGTATCGGTTAGGTCCCCACACAGCAGCAGCACATCAGCTTTGGTAGATATCTCACGGAACAATTCTTCCCATTTGCCACGGTCTGTTTCGCGCACATGTATATCGCCTACGGCTGCAATGCGTGTTACTGTTGGTTGAGTGTTTTCAGCTATATTCTCTCCGTTTTCCATAGTTTGCTGTTAAATGGTACGAATGGTCATGGCTTTATAATCCCACTCCGTAATATCTACACCATACTGGGTCTGGTCAAAGAAAGGACCACGACATATTTTATCTACCTGCGCCGGCACATCAAACTGCTCTTTTGCGCGGTTCAGTAATTCATCGAAAAGCCAACGAGGTATTATATCGCGCTCTGATGGGTACACAAACTGGAAGTTAAGTAACTGCGCCAGCAACAAGTGCCAGTGCTGTTCCATGCGCGTCATTATACGTTTCCAGTCCAGTCGGTCGCCATACCTGAGTATGATATGGTTGATATCAGCTCCATCAAACCGTTCGCGGTTCTGTACATAAGCTTTAGACCAGATCAGCTCTTCGGCCGGAATGTATTGCACTTGTACTCCGAATAATTCGCCCTTTACAGCATAATCAAACCAGGTGTCATCAACAGGGCAAAAATTACCAGGGTTATTAAAGATCAGATCTACAAAGTGTTCTCCTTTTATAGCTTTTGCCAGCCAGCGTGCGTCAGAATTCTCAGTTTCGTAGCCGGCCTCCGAAAAAACTTTAAGTATACGAGGGTACTCCCCTGCTTTGCAAAAAACGTCAAGGTCTTTAGTTTCGCGCATAATGCCGGTGTATTCGCGCAATGCAAATCCACCACCTACCAGGTATGGGCAACCGCTTTTGTTCAGCAATTCCAACGCCTCGCGGTAAAACCCCTGTGCCTCCAGCTTTTTTTTTTCTTCTTTTGACTTCGTTTCCTTAGCCATATAGTGCTCTCCAAATTAAATGATTGTTATAACAGGTGCTATGGCTTACCAGCGGCACACTTTTGCACCGTTTTCACGAAAAATGCCGCATTTTATACTGCCAGAGTAGATGCATTTACTCATTTGCTACTAAAATTGTTGTACCTCGCTGGCGGCGCATCTGTCAGAATAAATACTTCTACTACACCAACTTGCACGCAGCCTCTCCGTTATTTTATAAGTACAGACTTGATTTACTAACTTAAAGTGAGAGCTATGAACAGAGAACACGATCAGCACAGATACGAAAAGTATAGTGGTTATCAGGCTAAGCAGTACGAGCGTTACCGCCAGGATCTGCCGGACAACTATGGCAACAGGAACCGTAACAGAGATTTCGACAGCCAGGGCAACGATATGGGCAGTAACTTTCCGCGCAGAGAGAGCCGCCAGGATATTTATGGCACTTACAGTACCTCGATGAACTATGGCAACATGGGCAGCTACGGCGGAGCACAGGGCTTTGGCGATATGCGGGGCGGAACTCCATCGCAGCGCCACTACGACTCCGATACACATTATAACTTTGACAGTGGAATGGGCTCGCCGCAACACGCACGCGAAGAAGGTTATACTCCGGGTGGGCACCGCACCTATGGTTACCAGAGCGATTACGACAGCCATGGCATGGGCTCCTCATCAAACAGAAATGCGCGCCGTGAAATGCATGGCCCAGATGAAACGAGAAGATTCCAGAGCAGCCAGCAAGACCACTACAACTCTAACCGCGACGAATACCGCTCACCAAACTATGGTGGCCCGCGTGGCTACATGAGCAGCGGCTACGACCGTACAACTCGCGGCGAAAGCCAAGGGGATTATGGATCGCTTGGCCGTTACGAAAGTAATCGTTATGATGAACCTTATGGAATGAGCGGCTACTACCGTGGTGGCTACGGGCCTAGCAGCTACGGCGAACATTTCGACAGAGATGCCCGCGATTTTCAGCGGTATTAAACTATAAATTTAGAATAGTAAAGTATAAAGGCACAGCTTATAGTTGTGCCTTTATACTTTTATATGATCTGAATAAAGGAAAGCTGAAGTATAAAACAGCAAAAAAGCCACAACCAACGTAACAGGCAAAGTATAAACAAATGAACCCGCACATGAAAGCCAGCAAAGACCAGTTGTACCAGGATGTAGAGGCACTCACATCTATTATGCCACCGCGCAATTACATGCAAATGGAGTCGCTGAACAAAGCTGCAAACTATATTGCCGCTGAACTACAAAAGCTGAAGTGCGAGGTAAAAGAACAACCTTTTCAGGTAGATGGCAGGACATATAAAAATGTGGTGGCAGTTTTCAAGGGCAAGTCAGAAGAGAAGGTTGTAGTAGGCGCTCACTATGATGTATGCGGCAACCAACCCGGAGCCGACGACAATGCCAGTGGCGTAGCAGGCTTGCTTGAAACAGCCCGTCTTCTGAACGAACATACAACAGATTTACAACATTCAGTTGAAATGGTAGCCTATTGTCTGGAAGAGCCGCCATACTTTGGAAGTTCCAACATGGGCAGTGCCGTACATGCCAAATCGCTTAAAGACGGTGGCGCAAAAGTAAAATCGATGATCTGCTACGAGATGATCGGGTACTATTCAGATGAGCCGGGCTCGCAGCGTTTCCCCAGCCCTGAGTATGGCAAGTATTATCCTAACACCGGCAATTTTATAGCTGTAGTCAGTAAGCAAGGCGAAGAGGCATACACACAGCACATCCGCGATCTGATGCAACCCCACTGCCAGGTTCCTGTTTATACAGTTAACTTACCCGAAGCTTTTGGTCTGGTTGGTTTATCTGATCATCGCAACTACTGGAAGTATAACATAGATGCCGTAATGATCAACAACTCTGCTTTCCTCCGCAATCCGCATTACCACCAGGTTACTGATACCATCGACACGCTGGATTTTGATAAAATGGCTGAAGTTGTTACCGGTGTTTCGCATGCGATCATCCGGCTATAGTTACTATACTTATACTTGTGCCGGCACGCCTGATAAATGCTCCAGTCGCTCACCATCCAGTGTCAAGTAACTTTTCATTACATCGGCAGTCAGGCACGAGTGCACAGGCAAAATGTACATCAGGTCGCCGATCTTATACTTCTTAAACTGCTCTGCATTTGCCCTTACCACGCCGTGCTCCTGCGACAGCGAAACAAGCTGAATCCCCTCCACCGGCAGCGACCAGCCTTTTTCTGTCAGTTCTACCACGCGGCCAAACAACGGGCCGTTTTCCTGCGGCAACACATCTTTAGAGAAATGCACACTGCCTCCGTAAAGTATTATCTCTGACCTGTCGGGGTGTTTGGCAATAACAGGGCAGGCCATGCAAACTGCTATCTGCTCATAAGTACAGGATCCGATATGTTGCTGCGTTAAATCATAAAACACATAGTTGCCCGGCCTTATCTCGTCTACACCTTTTATAGTTTCCAACACACTGCAGGAAGGCGTGTCGCCAATAGAAAGCTGCAGGTTCGGAAAGCTGTTGAGGTAACGATCGCGCATCAGGTGCAGCAGGTTAACTGTGGTATTGTGGATAGCAAGTATAGCTTCTTTCTCTGTTTGCTTGTAAGTATGGCCATCGTGCGCCAGAAAACCAGTAAAGTTCAGCTTCTCGCTATTCTTCACAGCATTCATTACCTGATCCAGGGTGCTATGGTCATCAGGTCGTAGGCCGGTGCGGTGGTAGCCTGTATCTATTTTAACCCAAAGGTGCACCGGGTTTACCAGTTGCTGCTCCAGTGCCTCCACGGTTTCGGGGTTTACAGCCACCAAATTCAGTTTTACTTGACTTGCCAACTTATTAACCAGATCTATTTCCCGCAAATTAACCGGAATGGCCACCATAATATCTGTCCAGCCGTGTCGGGCAAAATACTGCGCCATCCGCAACGACGACACTGTAATAGCCTCTACGCCCCGCTCCCTGAACCACTCCCCAACCTGTGCCGACTGATGCGTTTTAAAGTGCGGACGCAGCCTTACGTTGTTGCGCTTTGCCTTATCTACCATCATATCAATGTTGCGCAGGCATTTCTCTTTATCAAGCAATAAGGTTGGTGCTGTTATATTCATGGCATTAGGTTTATACTTGCAACTAAGGTAAGCGGTGGGACTTAGGTATACAATGCCTGCCGGAGATTTAAGCGTGAAAACTTACTTCTAATCGCGTACCTTTGCAAGAGCTAAATTTCAGCCCTATGAGCTATTTCTACGTTAAGGCCCTGCACATCATTTTTGTGGTAACCTGGTTTGCCGGCTTATTCTATATTGTAAGACTGTTTATTTATTATGCCGAGGCAGCCGAAAAACCTGAGCCCGAGCGCAGCATCTTGCAAAACCAGTTCCGGATCATGCAGAAGCGTTTATGGTATGGTATTACGTGGCCATCGGCTATACTTACACTGATCTTCGGGCTGAGCATGCTGTACCTGTATGGCTCCTTGCCAGGTTGGCTTGTATGGAAGCTCTCGTTTGTAGTTGGCTTATATGTCTACCATTTCCTTTGCCACAGCATCTTTAAGCAGCAACAGAACGGCATCCTGAAGTATACTTCTACACAACTCCGCATCTGGAACGAGGTAGCAACTCTTTTCCTCATCAGTATTGTTTTCCTGGTAGTTCTGAAGAGCTCACTCAGTATGTTGTGGGGCATCATCGGGCTTATACTTTTCTCCATTATCCTGATGCTGGCGATCAGGATCTATAAAAGAGTAAGAGAGAGAGCCTAGAAAGTAGCACTATAAAACCCGTAACTGCTCTTTCCGGCAGATTTAGTACATTTGTGTAAAGCATACACCCTATGAAGCAACCAGCATTTAAGGAAAACGAACGCGAACTTTTAAAGTTAATCCGCTTTTTCAGCAAGCGTGCAGAGCAGTTAAAAGAGCAAGGTGATGAAAGCACTGATATTTCACAACTAACCGGTGCCTGCGAGAATCTGAATAAACAGCTTCACATACATGCTGAAAACAGGGCTGCCATACTTGAAAAACGTGCACGCCTGGAGCAGATAATAGAAGATAACGCACAGTGCCCTAAATGCCACAAAGCTGATATGCTGAAACGCACAGGCGTTACCACCACCGAACGTGGCTGGAAGTGTAATACCTATAAATGCCGCCGCTGCAACATTGCCTTCACCTGGAACCGCCCAAACAACCCGTGGCACATGAAGGAGTTTATGCAGGTATACATTGCCGAGTTGGAGCTTAGCCTGCAAACCGAGCCGAACGAGGAAATGCAAGCGCATACACGCAACGCTATCGCCCAGTTACAGGACAGCCTTGAGCGGTTAACCCCTGTTCTGGAAGCTTCGGATGAAGAAGTAACTGCCCTGCACGAGAAGGAAAAGGAAATGGACCGCCTCATCCATCAGTTCAAAAACTACCTGCTGATAGAGAAAATAAAGCTGGACACTTACCAGGAGCCGGAGTAAGTATAAACTATAGTTACTATCTGTGGTGCTAAAGGCCCCGGATGATCAGGTACCAGATAGCAAGTGTCAGGAACGAAAGCGGGATGCCGAAGCCTACCATCATGCTGGCAAGCCTGGGTTTTAAACCATATTGAGCGGCAACAATGGACGCCGTAATCATTGGGGCCATAGCCGTTTCCAGGATACTTATCTGTACCACCGAGCCACTCTCATGCAGCAGCGCTACATAAAGTAAATAAATTACTGCTGGCGCTAAGATCAGTTTATATAACAACCCAAGTATAAGAAATCGCCAGTGCTTGCTGCGCCGCTCTATACGCAGCTGTAATCCCACTGATACCAGCGCAATGGGCGTAACGGTACTGCCAAGCCGCTGAAAAACGTCTTTCAGGTAGTCTGGGAAGTGGATACCTAGTATGTTCAGGGCCAGAGCTACCATAAACATTACGAAAGGTGGAAAAGCAAATATTTTTCCTGCTATGGCCTTGGCATCGGGTTTGCCACTTGAGAAGTAAGCCGCCAGCGCTATACCTACTGTAGATACCACCACAAACGTACCCGGCTGATCGACAAGTATAGCTGTTTCCAATCCTGCTTTACCATAAAGCGCTTCTATGATCGGGAAGCCAACAAACGATGTGTTACCCAAGCCTGCGGTAAGTATAAGGCAACCAATCAGCTTACTCGACCAGCCATATACTTTGCCCAAAGTATAAAATAGTGCAGCCGATCCGGCAAAACATACCCAGGCCACACCTACAGGCAACAGAACTGAAGTATCCAGTTTAACCTCCGGGATGAAGTATAGAGCCAGCGCCGGCAGCGAGATATAGATGATAAACTGGTTGAGCGCTACTGCTGCATTAGCCGGAAAGCCCCGCACCCGTCGCAGCAATACCCCTATGGTAAGGCAAAGGAATACAAGTATAAAGCTACTCATGAAAAACCGACTGATTCAACAGCCTTAAATATAGTTCTCAAAGGTATACACTTACCCCTGAACTTTCGTTTTTGCTTTTCTTCTGATGGATCTACTTTGATCTTCTTATACCCTGCTTTTCCATTCATTTACTACTAAAGAAGTATCACCTCCCTTCTTTCAGGAACAAAGTACAAGTAAATCTGTATTCAATAATATATAATTTACAATTATAAGCTTTTATCTACTATAACAAGCACTTGCACATCCTATAAACAACTGACTTAAATTAAAACCATTACAAAATCACACCACTACATTCACTGTCAAATAAGCACATATTCCCTTAGCCCTTATTATGTAATATATACAATTTAACCCTTGTTTATAAAGCATTTACTATGGAAAAGAAATTTATACTTAACATCAATACAGGGGCTTTACTAAAAAAGGAATATAGGTTGCACCCTATTTTTATATTTATCTGTTTTCTTACACTTTTTAAGGTACAGGCCCAGGAAATTGAATGGGATAAAACCTATGGCGGAGATAGTCATGATTGGCTGGTCTCTATTCTGCAGACAAGCGATGGAGGGTATATTTTAGGTGGCACCTCAGTTTCCGGTATTAGCGGTGATAAGACGCAGGCCTCCAAAGGAGAGATAGATTTCTGGATAGTAAAGATAGACAGGAACGGTACCAAACAATGGGATAAAGTAATTGGTGGAAGTGCTAAAGATAGTCTTACCTCGCTTCAACAGACCAGTGATAGCGGCTATATCCTTGGTGGGTCGTCTAACTCAGGAATTAGCGGTGACAAAAGTGAAGTCTCCCGTGGTGGAGATGATTACTGGGTTGTCAAACTTGACGCTGAAGGGAATAAAGAGTGGGATAAAACTTTCGGAGGTAGTAATATGGATGAACTTACTTCTATCCAGCAAACAAAAGATGGAGGATATATTTTGGGAGGAGGTTCTGACTCAAATATCAGCGGCGATAAGACCGTACCATCTCGGGGTATTACTGATTATTGGGTAATAAAGCTTAACACAGAAGGCATAAAAGTGTGGGACAAACGATTTGGAGGTAACTCACGGGATATGCTTACCTCACTACAGCAAACTATGCATGATGAAGGCTACATTCTGGGAGGATATTCTGCCTCAGGATTAAGTGGTGATAAGACAGAGACAAATCGTGGCTATGATGATTATTGGGTAGTGAAAGTCGACGTTAATGGAAATAAAGAGTGGGATAGAACACTAGGAGGAAGTAGTGCAGATTATCTTTTCTCTCTTCAACAAACGAGTGATTTTGGCTATATTTTGGGTGGAGGTTCAGCCTCCATTATTAGTGGTGATAAGACAGAAGGGAACAGGGGAGAAATATGCCCTACTTATCCCATTGATTGTTCTGATCCTAGTGATTTTTGGGTGGTTAAATTAGATGCTGATGGCAAAAAAGAATGGGATAGAACTTTTGGAGGTGCAGGACATGAATTCATCTTTTCCCTGCAACAGACGATAGATGGTGGCTATATTTTAGTTGGCCCCTCTACTTCGGGAATCAGTGAAGATAAAAGTGAGGCTTCAAAGGGTTATTTTGATTTCTGGCTTATAAATCTTGACGAAGACGGTAGTAAGAAGTGGGACAAATCTATTGGTGGTGATAGTTTTGATTATTTTCCCTACATCCAACAAACAAGTGATGGAAGTTACATCCTCGGAGGTACATCTAATTCAGGCATCTCTGGAGACAAAACAGAATTCTATCGCGGACTTGAAGACTATTGGATCGTAAAACTCAGTGGAGAAATACCCTGCAACCCACCCACTCCTTCGATTGCGGTCGTCCCTACTTCTGACGTCTACACCGGCGGAGATGTCAGTACCATCTACTTGGGCTATGGTGGGCAGAGCGTGCAATTAGTAGCTAGCGGCGCAGAACGCTATGTGTGGAACCCATCCATGGGGCTGAGCAGTACATCGATAGCTGATCCTGTTTTCACTCCTACCACAGCCGGAAGTTACACCTTTACTGTTACAGCCTATAATGGCGAATGTTCTGCAACGGCTTCTGTTACTATTAAAGTAATAGATGTACGCTGCAAAAACGACAAAATTATACTATGCCATAAAGGTAGACAACTCTGCATTCCGGATTTCGCAGTTGCAGCACATTTTCGTTTCCATCCTAGCGATAAACTGGGCAATTGCGTTGAAGCCCCTAAGCCAAACTCCTTAACTAGTATAAGCGTATTCCCAAACCCAATCATTAACCAAGCTTCAGTTCAGTTTATACTTCAGGATGATGGTGCTTACCGCCTGGAGCTTTACAATGCTGGCGGGAAGCTGGTAAGTATAGTAGCGGAAGGCAATGGAGTTGCCGGCCAACAGATTGTACAAGAGCTATATGGAGATAAATTGTTTAACGGAATATACTATCTCCGACTGATTACAAACGATGAGGTACAGACAGTACGAATCTTACTGAACAAGTAAAAGTTTTATTCGACTTAAAGTATAAATCTAATCAACTGTTATAAATAAAAAGCGGCTATCCCTTAGCAAGTATAGCCGCTTTTTATTGTCAGCGATCCACAATTAAATCGCCTTTGCTTTTTCTTTAAGCCAGGCTAGTTCGTCAGCGGTTAAGTGTGGGCCAACTCGGTCTACTACCATCTGGTTATAGCTGTTCAGCCATTCTATCTGGCGTTGTTCTAACAGCTCTTTTTTCACCGGAGTAGTGTCGATCAAAGCTACTGTCAGGTGTTCAAAAGTATAGAATTCGCCAAACTCGGTCATTTCATCCTGTACTGTCAGCACCAGGTTCTCTATGCGGATACCGTAACGCTCAGGTCGGTAAATGCCCGGCTCAACCGATGTGATCATGCCCAATTCAATATCAACCGGCGTCGGCGTGGGGTTAAATACATGTGGTCCTTCGTGCACGTTCAGGAAGAAACCAACACCGTGGCCGGTTCCGTGTCCATAGTTGCGTACATAATCCCAGAGCGGCTTGCGGGTAATGGCATCTATCTGGTAACCGCGTGTACCTTTCGGGAAACGGGCTGTTGCGCCATCAATCATACCTTTCAGTACCAGCGTATAGTCTATCTTTTCGTCTTCGCTCAGGTTACCAAGAGATACTACACGTGTGATATCAGTGGTGCCGGTTCTGTACTGCCCACCCGAATCCAGCAGGAACAAACCATCAGCTTTTAGCTCCACATCACTTTCTGGTGTAGCTTTATAGTGTGGCAGTGCGCCATGCGCTTTATAACCTGCAATAGTATCGAAGCTTTCGCCAACAAAACCCTCCTGCTCTGCCCTGAAATCACGTACTTTATCGGCTACCGACATTTCTGTGATACCGCCATTGGCAACATTCTCTTCCAGCCATTTAAAGAAGCGTGTTAAAGCCACACCATCCTTCACCATTGTCTGGCGCGTATTCTCAATCTCTACCTCGTTCTTTACTGCTTTAAAGAAAGTTGTTGGGTTTGTTTCCTGAATAACGCGAACCGTTGACGGCAGCTGCTTGAATAAAGCATAACAGTTACGTTTCGGGTCAATGAACACAGAAGCTCTTTCCGGCAGTTCCGACAGGTATTGTTCCACAGCCTCGTAAGGCTTCAGCTCTACTCCAGCCTGTTGTAATTGCCCTTTTTCTTCCTCACTCAGTTTGCTCAGGTCCATAAACAGAAAAGCTTTCTCCTGGCTGATCAACGCAAAACTAAGGACAACTGGGTTGCACTTCACATCAGAGCCACGCATGTTAAAGAGCCATGCCATGTCATCAAGCGAAGAGATCAGGTGGTAATCAGCTCTGTACTTTTTAAGAGTTGCACGCAGGTCAGCCAGTTTGCTTGTAGTTGTTTTACCTGTAATTTCCTCGCCTAGCAAGTAAGCTGGCGCAGTTGGCAATGCAGGTCTTTTCTCCCAGATCGGGTCCAGGTAATCACGGTCGGTGGCAAAAGTTGTACCCAGCGGTGTCAGCGATTGCTCCAGCAGTTGCGCTAAACCAACAGAAATAAGCTTGGCATCATAAGCAACCACATCGCCTTCGTTTAAGCGCTCGCCCAGCCAACCAATATACTCCGGTGCATGCTGTACCTGTAGTTTTACCAGTTCAAAGCCACTCCCTGCCAGTTGCTCTTCTGCCTGCACAAAGTAGCGGGCATCAGTCCAGAGGCCGGCAAAATCTTCTGTAATTACCAGCGTGCCTGCCGATCCGGTAAAGCCCGAGGCGAAATAAATACATTTGTAACGATCTGGTAAATATTCGCTTATGTGCGGATCTGCCGATGGGATGATATAGGCACTAACACCCTGCTCCTTCATCTGGCTCCGGATGCCTTCTAATCTTTCTTTATAGTTCATCTCTTAGTTTTATCTGTATTCAGGCAAATTAAATAAAGATGAGCGAAATAGGTAAAGCTTGTCAGCTTTTTTGAACTGAGGCAGCTTGAAGGCACCAAATTTTACAGCATTAATTTTTAACTATATTTAGAAATACAGAAGGAGATGCTTTGTATGATTTGAGCTGTATTATTTTATATCTAGCAAAAAATCAGGCAAGTTTCAGCATAAAAATTCTGATTTGTATTTCGTTAATATTAGAAAAATAACAACCTTTGCGCCCGCAAACGGAGAGATATTCTTTTTCTGAGCCTCCTGCCGTAGAACAAATATTTTCATTGCACTTTTTATGCTTACAGAAGTAGACAACTTTAGCCAAAATACAGAACTTTTCCAAGAAAGAGAACATCAGCAAGTGTGTCACCTCGATTATCTGCACCGCATGGCCGGCGGCAATAAGGAATTTACGCACATGATGATCGGGTTATATCTTAAGCAGCTTCCGGCGGAACTTGAAAAGTTAAATGCAGCTATAACGGCTTCTGCACACCACGACATGGCAGAAATTGCTCATAAGCTGAAATCTTCTGTAACCATGATGGGTGCTACCAGCATGGAAAGTATACTTAAGCAACTGGAGGCGCTGGCAAAAAAGGAGGCAAATGCGGATGAAGTATTGCCCCTGTTTAACCAGCTAACAGAACTTAACTCCAAAGCTACCGCCGAACTAACCCCACTACTGGCACTTTAACAATCCCTATTTTATAGCATTAAAAAATTTACATTATGAAAGTTCTTGTTGTTGAAGATGATGAAATGATTCTGCGCGCCCTCGAATTCCGCCTGAAAAAAGACGGGTACGATGTAGCTATTGCCAGAACCGGAAAGGAAGCCCTTGAGAAAATTAACAGCGATAGCTTTAATCTGGTGATTACGGACCTGATGCTGCCATTTGTAACAGGTATGGAAGTGCTTTCTCATATCAAAACCAATCTTACTGATCTTCCGGTGATTGTGCTTTCGGCTGCAGATGAAGAAAAGACCATAATGGATGCATTTAAGCTGGGAGCCGATGATTTTATTGCAAAACCTTTCAGCCCCGGTGAACTTTCTCTTCGGGTAAAACGGTTGCTTGTCCGCTATACTTCTGCCAGATGATTAAAAATTTACGCACTACTTTACGGCTTCTGCTGTTTATACCGGTTTTTATACTTTCTGCCAATAGCCTTTCGGCACAGGTAACTGTAAACACCGATTCCTTATTTAAGGAAGCGCAGCAACTGGCGCGCCAGGGCAAGTATAAAAACAGTCGCCTGGTAGCCAAACAAGTGTTGCAGGCAGCGCCATTTTATACCGATGCTGCTATACTTATAGGCCGCACCTATGCCTGGGAGAGCAACTATGATTCTGCCAAAGTTGTACTGCTGCCGCTCGTAAACACAACACCCCCAAACACTGAGGCGCTACTGGCCCTGGCAGATGTGGAGCTTTGGGCTGGCAACGCACAGTTGTCGCTGGGCTATGCCGAAAAAGGCTTACAACAAGCCCCTGCCTCTCTTCCTTTTTCGCTGGCAAAAGCACGTGCGCAGCGCAACCTGCAGCAAACACAGGAAGCTTCGGCTACTCTGCAAGCTATACTTAAAACATCACCCAATAACCCTGAGGCGCTACGGTTGCTGGAACAATTAGAAGCCGGAACCAGAGCTAACAGGCTAAGCGCTGCTTACCAGATCACTACCTTTAACGAGGATATGCCTAACTGGCAATTAGGCACCCTGGAATACAGCCACTTTAACCCTAAAATCAGCTATGTAGCAAGAGTAAATGCTGCCGAGCGTTTTGAGCAGAAAAGTATGCAGGGCGAGCTGGAAGCTTACCCAAGATTTAACCAAAAAACCTATGCATACTTTAATTTAGGTGTTTCTGATGGCAAGCTTTTCCCTGAGTACAGAGTCGGAGCTGAATTGTACCGGGTGCTACCGCAGCGGTTCGAAACCTCGTTAGGAACACGCGTACTGTTTTACTCCGAAGAAACTGTAATGCTGTATACCGGCCACATTGGCAAATACTTTTCAAAATACTGGGCATCGTTCCGCCCTTACCTGCAGCGCCAGAACAACGAGTGGCAAACTACAGGTATACTTCAACTGAGAAGATATTTCCGACACGAAGACGAATTCCTTACCCTGACGCTGGCCACAGGCAGCACACCGCTTGTTCAGGTTGGGTTTGAAGAAATAAACAGGTTAAACGCAAACCGTGCAGGGCTGGAAGGTCAGTTCAGGCTGAGTCCACAGTTCCTGTTGGGCGGCTTGTTCATGTTTGAGTATGAAGAATACCAGGCCAACAATTCCCGCAATCGTTTTACCTCCGGCATTACAGCACATTATAAGTTTTAATGGATAAAACCTTTACCCACCTCATCACATTTCAGGGCGAAACAGCAGATATGGAACTGGTTAATTTTAACCTGCTTCTTTCTGTTGCATTTCTTGCACTGGCATTTTTGCTGTTCCTCTTTATACTTCTGAGCAGGTGGCGTGATAGTGTCAGGGTCCTGAAAAAGCAGCGCATCGAAAAAGTATCGCAGGATTTTATCACGTCTTACCTCTTTTATGAAGAAGTATGGCAGCCTGATCAGATCGAAGCATTCCGCAGCAAATACCTGCGTAACAGCAGCCAGCGTCAGACTTTCCTCGAAAACCTGATCCTGCTGCACAAAAACATAATCGGCGAAACGTCCGATAAGCTGACCCAGCTATACGTTGATTTCGGGCTGTACCAGTACTCGAAGCAAAAACTGTATTCCGGCACCTGGAATGTTATTGCCAAAGGTATTGGCGAGTTGGCAGAAATGGGCATGCAGCAAGACAGTAAGCTTATACGTTCGTTTATCAACCACCCAAACCCTATCCTGCGATCTGAGGCACAGGTGGCACTGGTGAAGCTGCGTACAAATAAACCTTTTGCTTTTCTGAACAAACTGGAAGAGCCGTTGCTGGAGTGGCAGCAGATGCAGCTTGCCCGTGCCGCACAAAAAAACCAGCAAATAACTCTCCCGAGCTTCAGCCGCTGGTTAAATAACAAAGAGGACAGCATTGTTATTTTCTGCCTCCGCATGATCACGTACTACAACCAGCACGATGCGGTGGCTAATATCCTGGAGCTGCTACAGCACAGCTCGCCACGAGTACGCGAAGAAGCGGTTGCTACTTTAGGCCATCTCGAGACATTTGAGGCTACTACAAAGTTACTGGAGATCTATAACAATGAGACCCTGGAGGTAAAGCTGGAAATACTGAAAACACTGGCTGCCATTGCAGGCCCAGAGGCAATAGAACTATACGAAAGCCAGCTTCAGCAGGCCGATAAGCGGCTGCAGATAGCGGCTGCCAAAGCGCTGGTGCAGTGCGGCGAAGCAGGTAAAGCAGAAATGCTAAGTATAAAAAACGATCTTAACAACTCGCTGCAGCCTATTGCAGCTTTTGCCCTTGATGACAGGTTATGAAGGAGATTCTTGATTATTACATTTCCCAAACGTCGGTCTTCTTCAATTACATGATCCTGGTTTATGCCATCAGCATCTGCCTGAGTTATGTTATACTTGCCGCGTTCTCGGCGTGGGCTATGCGTAAGTATAAAAACAGGAACAGCTTCACAGATTACCGGGCTATACTTTCCTCTCAGTTTGCGCCTTCTGTTTCGCTTATTGCGCCGGCTTACAACGAGTCGTTAACCATTGTAGATAACGTACGCTCGCTCCTGACGCTGCACTATAATAACTGCGAAGTAATCATAGTAAACGATGGCAGCAAGGACAACACCATGGAGCTGCTCATAAATGCCTATGAGCTGGAGAAGGTAAACTTTGTACTGGATGACCAGATCGCTACCAAACCAGTACGAGGTATATACAAGGCCAAAAACCCTGCTTATCACAAACTGGTTGTAGTGGACAAGGAAAATGGCGGCAAAGCCGATGCCCTGAATGTTGGTATAAATGTATCGTCGAACAAGCTTATTGCCTGCATAGATGTAGACTGCATTCTGGAGCCGGATTCGCTCCTGAAGCTGGTAAAACCATTTATGGAGGAAGAGCGCAAAGTTATCGCCACCGGCGGCGTTATCCGGATTGCCAATTCCTGCGTGGTAGAAGATGGCCGTTTGGTTAGCGTGCGTGTTCCTGATAAGTTTATTGCCCGGGTACAGGTCTTGGAGTATTTCCGCGCTTTCCTGATGGGGCGTATGGCCTGGGCACACCTGGATGGCCTTTTACTGATTTCCGGTGCTTTTGGCATGTTCGATAAGGCTACAGTAATAAGGGCAGGCGGCTACAACCACAACACTGTGGGTGAAGATATGGAGCTACTGGTGCGCATGCGCCGCCTGATGTACGAAGAAAAACAGCCTTGCAAAGTAGCCTTTATACCAGACCCGCTCTGCTGGACCGAAGCTCCCCAAACCTGGGATATACTTAAACGCCAGCGCAACCGCTGGACCAGAGGCACAGCCGAAACCCTGATGCTGCATCGCAAAATGATCCTGAACAGGCGCTACGGTATACTTGGCATGCTTAGCCTACCCATGTGGGTGCTTTTTGAGTGGCTTGCCCCTCTTATCGAGTTCTTCGGAGTGATATTTTTCATGATACTGGCAGTGCTAGGCTTTGCAAACTGGGCATACTTCTTCTCGTTCTTTGGGTTGGTTTATTCTTTTGCAGCCATGAACTCAGTATTTGCCATTTTATTTGAAGAGCGATCTTACCAGCAGTACAAACGCCGCCGGCACATGCTAAGCCTGGTTGGTACAGCCTTGCTGGAGCCTCTTATTTTCCATCCGGTTACTGTGTGGGCAGCTGTTAAAGGCAATTACGACCTTATTACAGGCAAGAAAAGCTGGGGCGAGATGACAAGAGCCGGCTTTGCCCAAAAGAAAAACTAGCGTAAAGTACAAGCTGCACAATTAACAAAGAGGCCCTGTCAACAATAAGTTGACAGGGCCTCTTTGTTTGAAAAGTCTTCAAATAAAGCCAATGCTTTTCTTCAATATCGAAACTTAACATCTTATACTAAGTATGAAGGCTTGGCTGAAGCGCTTTAGCCACATTACTAAAAATGAACTATAAGAAAGTATAAATCCCTCAGATGATTATCAGGCCTAAGCAAAATTGGTTCAGGATGCTTTTTGTCTGGAGGGGCTCGGTTCTGCAGCAGATCTTCCCACGCCTCTTGTTGCTGGGCTTATTATCTGTTATAGTAGTGTATGCCCATGGCGAGTTTCTCGAATACAAGATACCACTGAACCCGGCACCTTTTACGTTGATTGGTGTGGCCCTTGCTATATTTCTGGGCTTCCGGAACAATGCCAGCTACGAGCGTTTTTGGGAAGGCCGTAAACTCTGGGGCGCGTTGTTGAACTATACCCGGTCGCTGGGCAGGCAAGCTGTAACTATGAGCAGATTACCAGCAGGTTCTGAGCAACTAGCACATTTTATTAACCTGCTGGTTGCATTTACCTGGGCCTTAAAGCACCAGCTTCGTCAAACCGATCCTACTCCCGACTTCAACCGACTACTGCCCCTAGATCTGGTACATAGCCTGCAAACTGCCAGGTATAAACCCATCATGCTATTGCTGCAGATAAGCGCATGGGTGCAGCAGCGCAAAGAAGAGGGCGTAATAGATTCTATTACACTTACCGCTTTCGATCAGAATCAGAACGAGCTATCTAACATAGTGGGTGGCTGCGAGCGTATTGCCAGCACGCCAATCCCTTACCCCTATAGTGTGCTGCTGCACCGCACTGTGTACGTGTACTGCTTTCTGCTTCCATTCGGGCTTGTAGATAGTATAGGCTGGATGACACCTCTGTTCGTTATTTTTGTAAGCTATACTTTTCTGGCTTTGGATGCGATAATGAACGAAATAGAGGAGCCTTTTGGCACCGAAGCAAACGACCTCGCCCTGAACAGCATGAGCAGAATGATTGAAACCACCTTACTCGAAATGATAGGCAAGCAACCTCCCGCCTTCCCTCAAAACAAGCCGGAGCACATTTTAGATTAAGCACCTCTGACCGAAGAATTCATACTTATAGTTCATCTCTTTTTCATCCTTCTAATTTCATTTCTGCCTGTCAGCTATATTAAATATTTGTTATATTTATAAAGAATATACTACTGGCTGATCTGGCGCTTTAACAACTTTACCATCAGTATGTAAGCTTGGTCAGAAACCGGATAGATCACTCTTAACTACACACTTATGAAGTTTAAGAAAACTAAATTCATCTTCTTCCTGGGTTTGCTGGCCCAGTTCAACCTCTACGGCCAAAGCTCAGGAACTACAGGGCAAAAAGAAGGCGATGGTCCATGGCCGCAACTGATCATTCGGGGAGTAACGCTGGTTAACAGCACTGGCTCACCTCCTACCGGTCCTGTTGATATTGTAGTTGAAAATAACCGCATTGTAGCTATCCGAAATGTTGGAGCACCCGGCACACCAATAGATCCGGCAAGGCGGCCTCAGCTGAAGCCAGGAGGAAAAGAGCTGCAGGCCGAAGGTATGTACCTGATGCCTGGCTTCGTGGATACGCACGCCCATATCGGGGGCAAGGACAAAGGAGCCAGCCCGGAGTATGTTTTTAAACTATGGATGGCACATGGTGTAACAACCGTACGCGAACCTGGCTCTATGGAGGGTATAAAAACAGTACTGGAACTCAAAAACCAAAGCGCTAAAAACAGCATTACAGCTCCCAGAATTGTAGCTTTTACCACTTTCGGGCAGGGCAGCAAAGAACCAATTTCTACTCCTAAGCAGGCGCGCGAATGGGTGCGGTCCAATGCAAAACTTGGCGCAGATGGCATTAAGTTTTTTGGTGCTGCTCCCGATATTATGCAGGCAGCCATAGAAGAGAACAAAAAATTAGGTCTGCGTTCTACTGCCCACCATGCACAAACCGATGTAGGCCGCTGGAATGTACTGAACAGCGCACGCGCCGGCATGACATCCATGGAGCACTGGTACGGCTTACCAGAAGCTATGTTCACAGATCGGACCGTGCAGGATTACTCCTTGGATTATAACTACCAGAACGAGCAGGACCGTTTCAGCGAGGCAGGTAAACTATGGAAACAGGCTGCCTCACCATATTCAGAGCGCTGGAACAAAGTGATGGAGGAGCTGATCTCGCTGGATTTCACCCTCAGCCCCACCTTTAACATTTATGAAGCCAACCGCGACCTGATGCGTGCCCGCACCGCCGAGTGGCACAACGACTATACCATGCCTAAGCTCTGGGATTTCTACGCACCCAGCCGCCATTCGCATGGTTCTTACTGGCATTCATGGGGTACAGAACAGGAAGTACAGTGGAAAGAAAATTATCGCCTCTGGATGGCCTTCGTGAACGAGTA
Organism: uncultured Pontibacter sp.; assembly: GCA_966250805.1. Lineage (GTDB taxonomy): Bacteria > Bacteroidota > Bacteroidia > Cytophagales > Hymenobacteraceae > Pontibacter. Next base: position 129,801 of record CBINIP010000004.1, read on the forward strand.
TAAGAACCGTGGCGGCAGAGTAACGGTAGGCACAGATTCCGGCTTTATCTACGAGCTCTACGGTTTTGCCTATGTCAGGGAAATGGAGCTCCTGCGCGAGGCAGGATTTCATCCTCTGGAAGTAATTAAAGCGGCTACACTTAATGGCGCCACTGCCTTAGGTATGGAAAAGGAAATTGGTAGTATAGAAATAGGTAAACTTGCAGATTTTGTAATTGTAGAAGAGAACCCGCTGAAAAACCTGCAGGTACTTTACGGAACAGGCGCCATACAGCTTGCCAAAGACGGCAAGGTAATTCGTGCCGGTGGCGTGAAGTATACTATAAAAGACGGCATTGTGTACGATGCGAAACAGTTGCTGGCCGATGTAAAGAAGATGGTGGATGAAGAGAAAGCCAAATCAAATTACCAGATTTCACAGCCAGGTATGCAAAACACCAGCCAGACTAAAACGAAGGATACACTATAAAATAGGCAACTTATACTTTTACAGAAGGCCTTAATGAAGCTATACTTCATTAAGGCCTTTATTTCACCTACACTGCGCATCCCACTACTTAAACATCTTCAGCCACTTAAATTATAAGTATATAACTACTTAAAGTATACCTGCAACTAACTTTGTATACATTCTACCCTGATCCGCAAACAATCTTACCTATCAGTCTAATTTTCAAAAACTTAGCTTCTATCACAAAGCACATCATATTAGTAGAATACAAATCAGCAATAATCAAAAATAACTCGCCCACGATAGCAATCAATATTATCGCAGAGGAGAATTAAAGAAAACAGGTGTTATCACCATACCAACAACAATAGCATTTAATTTACAATTTCTACAGTAACACAGGATACTTTTATAATTTTACCAACAAACAGCTAAAATTTTATATGAATTTAAACCTAGATCAATAATTTTCGTAGCCGCCTTGATACAACTTATCAGATTAATTTATACATTAGTCTTATAGTTAGTTTACAAAGATGGAATACAATATTGTTGTTGCACCGAACCTAGAGGTTTTAGCAACAGAAGTAGCTGAATATTTCCCGATGGGATGGAGACTAAAAGGAGGAATTCTTGAACATAACGCAGGTTATGCACAGCAATTGGTGCGTAATCCTTCAGATAGATTAAGATCGATGAACCAACCACAGCCTGCTGCCAAACGCAGAAGAACCAAGTGGATCGAAGTATAGTCATTATTTCAACCTTTTAGCCAAAGGTAGAACCACTTCCAACGCCTATACTTCTGAAGGCACCGGAAGTGGTTCTTTTTTTGTCTTAGTTTATTGCACAGCCAGTGGCAACGAAGAGGTAACTACATTGCCTCCCTTATCTGAAACATACAGGTACAGACGGTAAGCTGAGGCTTTTTCCGGCAGGCGGATGCGCACTTGTTTGCCGCCGTTCATTTTTTCAAGGCTGCCAATCTTGTCTAGGTATTCGTTGCCGTACAGGTACCACTCATATTTCAGGCCTTTTGGTGCATTTGCAGCTGTAGCTACTTTAAAAGTATAGGTTTGCCCTGTGTAGTAGCCTTTTGCTGATGATTGTATAGTTACTGCCGGAAGAACAGTTTGTGCGGGCTTACCTGTGTATGCCTGCTGCAGCGCAAAGTATGTTGGCTTAAGCCGGCCCCTGAAGTCGGTTAACCCGCTCCAGGTGGCAGTACCCTCCATACGGTCGCGCCAGCAATAGGCAAAGCCGCCTACGTTATAGCCTTTGTTAGCTTCTATGTGCTGTTGCCACTGCTGTTTATAGTAGCGGCCTTTTTCAAAATCAGAGTCTTCTTGTATAGCTTTCTCTTTTGTTTTGATGTTGGAGTAGTCGGGGTTCCAGTAGCCTTTATAGCCAAACTCCGATACCATGTATGGCTTATTAGGGTAATGCGTCGCCATCAACTCGTTCAGCATACCGGAGTCATCTTCTTTAAAAGAACTTATGCTCATCACATCAATGGAAGGTGCTCCATTTTTGAAATCTTTCAGAGAAGCAGCCAGTTGTTCGTTCTGGCGCAACACCGTGAATACAGGTCGGTTCGGGTCTAGCTGGTGTATGCGTCTGGCTACTTTCTCTACAAAAGCTACATACTGCTGCCGCACTTTGGTCAGGTAAGGCTGATCGTAGTATAGCTCCAGCAATTGCCATACTTCGTTGCCTACACTCCAGCCTAATACAGTAGGGTTATCTTTGTAAGTACGCACTACGTCTTCCACTTCGTCCATATACTCCTGCAGTTTCAGGGTATCGGCATTATAGTCTAAGTCCGGGCTGAGCCAGAAACCATAAAGTACTTTCAGATTGTTGGCCTCTGCCACGGTAACTATATTGCGGTCGTAGAAACTTGGGCTATACCTACGGATAGTGTTTGCGCCCATTTGCTTGATCAGGTGCAGATCTTTCTCCAATTGGTCCCGGGTAAGCGGGTGGTTGCCATCGCGCCAGTTATGCGACGGATTGTATACTACACCTTTAATAAAGAATGGCTTGCCGTCCACTTCCAAAGTATAATTACCTGCGCTTCCTTTTACAAATTTTGAAGTATAAGTATAAGCTTTATCAGAAGCCGGATTCGCGCGGTGCTCAGGCTGATCCTGGTAATGTTTCTGAGCCAGGGCGCGCTTCACAGCATGTGTTGCAGCAGCCTCTTTAGTGAAAGCCCAGTCGATGTATGGTGGATTATTAGAAGGGCGCCATTCGTTTGGCCAGTTTTTATCTTTATCTGAATTAAAAAATACAACAGCTTTAATTTCAGGATAATCGAAACTGATGTTGTAGAGCGCACTCTTTAACCAGGCAGCTTTATCTCCTCCGAAATCAGTTGTACCAAATTCTGCCAGCATCACCGGCTTTTTAATACGCGTTAAATGCCTTCTGAACGGCTCATAAAGATCATCGAAGGTACGCCACACACGATCAGGGTTTGCCTGCCCGAAGTTAAGCGCCGTGACGCCAATCCAATCCACATACTCATCACCCGGATAGTAATCCAGCATGGTTTTATGCTTCCATGGGTTCCATACCCAGGCCACATTGGTTACACCTTCCTTACGGAACATATCAACTATATAGCGCCAGGCTGCCACATACTCTTCTGGTGTGTTCTTGTACTGCGGCGACCACGGGTAATACGGGTTTTCAGGTTCGTGCCCGAAGCGCAGAAAAACAGGAACATTAGCTTCAGCAATACGGTTGGCATAACGCTTTATATAATCATCATAGTTACCGGCAAGTATAGCTGCCATTACAGGCTTGGTTTCGCCAGCAAGAAAAGGCCATGGCTCCCAGGTTATCATTGGTGTGGCACCACTTGCTCCCAATTGCTGTAATTCGGCTACAGGGAATTCAGTTATACTTTTATCACCCCAGCCGTGGTAAAAAGAAACTATATTGAATTCTGCATCAACAGCTTTCTCAACCTGCTCTACTTCTTTTATACTTAGTTTCTGGTCGAGCTGCGGAAGATAGATACCTGTATAAAATCCTCCTACATCCTTCACTTCGGGTGTAGCCAGCTTGTTAGGATCTGCTGTAAGGTTCTGTTGCACCCAGCTCATACTTATAAATGCTATAACTATACATACCGCCAACGGAGCAGCTTTGTGGCGCATCAGGTCGTAGACCCGGTTTCGCAGAATTATAACGCTATTGTGCAGTGGGTGCAACAGGTATTTATCTATTGTGGATTGACTGAACCATTGCTGTACTTCTACCAAAAAGCGTTGCTGCCCCATTAATACCACAATACCAAACAGCGTAGCATTGAATAAGGCAAAGCCAGCCATAACTAAACTATAAGGGCTCCAGTCTATAGACAGTCCATATATAGCAGCAGCTATACTTAGCAGGCATACCGCCAGGTTAGGCAAACTTAACAACCATTCATTTCGGAGCTTATCGTCTTTTGGTGTAGGTATGTAAGGTACCTTTACCCGGAATATTGCATATACAAAACCCAACAAAAACACCCACCAGGTGCCTACTCGCATCAGGCCACCAAAAAGCTGCAACCCACGTTCATGCTCTTCCAGCAACCAGCGCTGAGCATACTGCCTGATCAGCATAGACACGCCTATAAGCGGAAAAAATGCCAGTGCGAACTCTTCCAGGTCGAACTGCCACGGCACCTTAGCCAGAAACAGCGAAAGTATAGGCACAGCTATACTTAATAAATCGAAAAGCCCGAATAGGTAATAGAGCGGCAGTGTAAAGTAGTGCAGCTTCTGTTGCCAGGTAAATTTGGTAAACAGCTTTGGATAAGTAACAAAAAGCAGCTCAAACGTACCTCGCGACCACTTAAGCTGTTGCTTATAGTATGCCGACAAAGTAGCTGGCACTAAACCACGAGTAAGTATTTCAGGTACATAAACTGATTTCCAGCCTTTTGCATGCAGCTGCATGGCCGTATGCATGTCCTCTGATAAACCAGCTGCATGTCCACCTATAGAATCTAACGCACTACGTCGGAAACAGCAGTTTGCACCAATGGCTTGTGCTGTACCATAACTGTGCATGCACATCTGCATAGGCCCGTAAAACACGTAAGTTTGTTCGGCTGCAGCGCGTGCTATCAGGCTCTCGTCCTGGTTCTTATAAGCCTGCACTACCTGTACATAACCTACTTCTTCATCCTCGAAGTATGGCAACACCCTGTCCAGAAAATGAGGGTCAGGCACATGGTCCGGGTCAAGTATAACAGCTATCTCGCCTTTCGCAAATTGTAGTGCATTATTGATATTTCCGGCCTTCGCATCTTTTTTGATGGTACGCGTTACGTGCACCACCCCCATCCGTCGGCAGGCTTCTTTAAGGGCAGGGTCATCTCCTTCGTCGCAGAGATAGGTGGTGTGCGGGTAAGTAACATTAACCATCGCCTGCAGCGTTTCCAGAATCATCTCGTGCGGCTCGCCCGGGCAGGCTGTGGTTAACATATCTACAGTGCGGTGGCGCCACTTGGGTAATGGCTCCGGTACTCCTATGTTATAGTAGTGGTACCACTCGTGCAGCATCCGGAGCAACTTAAACATCAATACTGAAGTAAGTATCCAGTAAAGTGGCTTATACCCAACAAATTCGGGATTAAAGAACCACCACACAAAAACGCCCATAAAACCTACTCCCAGCCAGATTAAAAGCCGAATCGTTAATTTTTCTTTTGTTGAAGGAGCATTGGATTTTATGACAGGCTCTGGCACTTTAGTCCTGGGGTGCGCTTGCAAAAGTGTGGACATAAAAGGAGGCGGTAAATTCTGAAGTATAAGAGTGTGCTTGGGAAAACTATTCAGGAACAATCTGCAGGAGTATACGTACTGCAACCGGAAAGTTTACATATAGATCAAAATATATATCTTAATGATTATTGCCTTCTTTTGGATAGTTTATACTTACCTGCTTACGCTGCCTGCCTCATTTTCAGCTGAGGCTCCCGTACAAAACACTTCTGTACAAAACATTTCTTATACTTCTAATAAGGTTGAGATACGGCAGCAGGATGGGAAATTCAGGCTTTACCGAGGGGGAAAACCATATTATATAAAGGGAGCAGCAGGCGATTCTCATCTAGAAGAGCTTAAAAGAGTTGGCGGCAACTCCATCCGTACCTGGCACACCGAAGACGCACAGGAAATACTGGACTCGGCTTACAAACATGGGATAACCGTGACATTAGGACTTACTGTCAGAAACTATAAGAGCGAGTTAGCCCGCCGCCGGCAGCTGAGAGCTATAAAACGTGATGTGCAACGTTACAAAAATCACCCGGCACTACTAATGTGGGCCGTAGGGAACGAAGTGCACCAGGTTTACCCGGATATTAAAGCATGGCTGCTGATAAATGAGCTTGCAGGTGTGGTTAAAGCTGAAGATCCTAACCACCCCACTACCACAACATTAGCCGGATATACACGCCTAAACATGCCCTTTCTGCGAATGTTGGCACCTAATATTGATATAATTTCCGTCAACGCTTTCAATGACCTGAAGAACGTAGCCGGCAAGATCAGAAATCCGTTCTGGGGCTGGGATGGGGCTTATATTGTGTCGGAATGGGGGCCTCCGGGCTACTGGGAAGACCAGGAGATCAAAACGCCATGGAATGCTACCGTAGAGAAAACCAGTACCGAAAAAGCTATACTTTACCGCCAGAACTATACTTATATTAAGCAGGATAGCGAGCAATGCATTGGCTCTTACGTATTTTACTGGGGCAAAAAGCAGGAGCGCACCCCTACCCTGTTTAGTATGTTCACTGCCGACGGTAAGCCTACCGAAGCTGTAGATGCCATGGAGGAATTGTGGAGCGGTCGAAGCCCCGAAGATGCAGCACCCCAAATCAAAAAATTGTTCTGGAACGGCAACTCTGCCATATCAGCCATATACTCAAAGCCAGCTGAAAAAGTGCAGGTAAAAGTAAATGCCACCGACGACACCAGCACTGAGCTAGCTTATACCTGGGAAATAAGACCAGAAGGACGATACAAAAAGGATAAATATAACCGCGAGATAGAACCTGCACCAGTATGGTCACTCGAACAGCCGTATGGCAATGGCCAGATCAGCTTTGAAGTACCTGAAAAAGAGGGACCTTACAGGCTCTACATCTTTATTACCGACGCTGGCCGTAAGGTGGCTACCGCCAATATTCCCTTCTTCGTAAGAGGCTGATTCAGGCCCTTTTTCGGCCAATATCAAAAAAAAGGTTTTTTTTAATAAATCTTTTTTCGTCCAAATCAGTAAAAACATTCGGCAAACAGAATGCACGGTTGCCAGCTTTCAAAATTGCAACCAACACACAATGCATCCACTCCTGCCGCTTCTAGTTTTCACCCTTGCTTTAACTATTGACTTATGCTAAAGAAACACAGCTTTCTTCTACTGCTGCTTATTGCTTTTGCTACCTCCTGCGTATCAAACAAAGATTTGGTATACCTGCAGAACAAGAACATTACAACAGAAACACCTTATCCGGTAACTACAGAGAAGTTCTTGTATAAGATACAGCCTAATGATGTGCTTTCCATTAAAGTACAAAGTATACAGCCTGAGATCTCGGCTATTTTTAATATCTCAAACAGCCAGAGCCAGCTTGGTAATTCAGACCCGGGTTTCCTATTCCTGAATGGTTATTCTGTTGATGAGAACGGTATGATCAACCTGCCTACTGTAGGCAGAGTAAAAGTAGCCGGCCAAAGTGTGAACGAGGCACAGCGCACCGTACAGCAGGAAATAGACAAGTATGTTAAGAATGCTAACGTAATTGTAAAGCTCACCAGTTTCCGAATTACAGTGCTTGGCGATGTAAGAAGACCGGGCCAGTATTATGTGTTCAATGAAAAAGCCACTATCCTGGAAGGTCTTGCCCTGGCCGGTGATATCGACCAGTCTGGTAACAGAAAGATGGTAAAGCTTATTCGCCCTACTGCCAGCGGCTCAGAGGTAATTATGCTTGACCTCACAGATCCGAATCTGATCCAATCTAAGTATTACTACCTGTTGCCAAACGACGCTATTTACGTACAACCATTGAGCTCTTATACAAGACGCAACAACCTGACTTTGCTGGGCGTGGTTTTCTCTGGTATAACTACACTCGTATTGCTATATAACACATTCAAATAACAGACAATGAAAAAAACTAACAAGGAGAGGGAGATTGACCTGAAGAGTTGGTTCTTTAAGTTTCGGAAAAAATGGTACTACTTCGCCATTTCTCTGTTCCTGGTTATGGCAGCTGCTTTTCTATATGTAAAAACATCAACCCCGCTATACCAGGTTAAATCCACTATAATGATCGGCGAGAAGGCAACTGGCTCTAAACAGGCCCAGGAGCTGCTAACGCTGATGGGTGGCAAACAGGAGAACTGGATCAGAGTGGAAGATGAAATCGGGCTTTTAAAATCTAACTCATTTATAAAGCAGACCTTAGATCGCTTAGATTTTGAGGTTTCTTATTACAACGTAGAGGATAGCTGGGTCAATAAGTTAGGAGACCTGGTAGTAAAGGAGCAGTATGAAACTGCGCCCTATAAAGTAATCATAGACTCTACTAGCCGCCAGATAGTTGGGCAACCGGTTTACATAGAATTCCTGGATGGTAACAAGTATAAAGTAACCATGGAGGCGGAAGATGCTGCCCTTTATGATTATAAATCAGGACGTACCATTGATAAACTTCCAATTGTAAGTATAGAAAAGGAGCTGGCATTTGGCGAGAAGTATAACGATGGCAACCTGAGCTTTACAGTTGTTAAAAGTGATACTGCTGCTACCCATGCTGCACTGCCTGCCGGCAAAAACTACTTCATCATTAACAATCCTGAGTCACTGGTGTCAAACTTCCAGGCTAGGTTAATGGCTAACCCTATCAACAAAGACTCAAAGGTGCTGGAGCTCTCTACACAAACTCCGACTCCTGGCAAGGATATCAAGTTTCTGGATGCTCTGACGGCTTTATACATAGAGCACGACCTGAAGATGAAGAATGAGAACGGCCTGAAGACCCTTAAATTTATTGAAGGGCAACTGGCCACTATCTCTGATTCTTTAAAGAAAAGCGAGGCTGCATTGTCTAACTTCCGTTCGTCACGTAACCTGATGAACGTAGGCTTCCAGTCGAACAACACTTTTGAAACACTAAGTGCCCTTGAAGAAGAACGAGCTAAAATTACGCTGAACAAGAGATACTATACAGACATCCTGAATAGCGTTAAAAACAACCGTGATGTATCTCGTATTGTGGCGCCATCTTCTGCTGCTGCCGAAAACCCTGTACTTAACAACCTGATGATGAGCTTGTCAGAACTTGGCAGACAGAGAGCCGGCTATAGTGTAGCTGCAACAGAGGCCAACCCTATCGTAAAAGTTCTGGATGAGAAAATAGAAAACACTCGTCAATCACTGATAGAGCACATCACTAATACGATCCGCTCTACAGACCTTTCTTTAAACGAAGTACAGGGCCGAATTGCACAGGTAAAAGCAAACCTGAGCAGTTTGCCTGAACAGGAGCGGCAGCTCTCTAACCTACAGGGTAAAAGCGCCTTCAACGACAAGAATTATGCTTTCCTGATGGAGAAGCGCACCGAGGCAGCCATAGCTCTTGCCACCAACACAACTGATAAGCAGGTAATTGACAATGCAAGACTTGCAAGTACTACCCCTGTAAATTCTAAGGCAAGTGGTATTTTTGCACTTTCTTTCCTCGTAGGTCTTATTTTACCAGCTGGCCTGATCGTATTGTCTGACAAAGCAAACGATACTATAAAAGGCAAAGAAGACCTAAAAGCTATTACCGATATCCCTTTCCTGGGTGTAATTGCGCACAACCCGGATAAGAAAGATGGGTTAGTTATGCTGCACCAGTCGCGTTCAGCCATTGCGGAGTCTTTCCGTTCTGTAAGAATTAACCTGCAGTACCTGGCCACTAACAATGGTGCTAAGGTAATCGGGCTTACTTCTTCTATCTCCGGTGAGGGTAAAACGTTCTGCTCTATCAACCTGAGCCTTGAGCTGGCATCGTCTGGCAAAAAGGTAATTCTGATAGAGACAGACATGCGTAAACCAACTTTTGGCAACTACTTTAGCCTGAACAACGAGGTTGGTTTGTCTACCTACATCACAGACGACATTACGCTGAACGATGCTATCCAGCAGAGCGAACACCCTAACCTGGACATTATCTGTTCCGGCCCTATCCCGACCAACGCGATAGAATTGCTGGAGCTGCCTAGAATGCACCAGTTGGTAGAACTGCTTCGCGATCAGTATGATTATGTCATCCTAGACACACCTCCGATCGGCTTTGTATCAGAATACTTTATCATGATGCGCTACACAGATGCTACCATTTATGTAGTCCGCCACAAGTATACTCAGAAAAACCTGCTGGATCCGATAAACGACCTGTATGATCAGGGCAAGATTCAGAACATGTACATGATCATCAACGACGTGAACTACGAAAAGACTTACGAATACGGCTACAAAGCCAAAGCTAAAGGCTATTACGTTTAGCCTGTTCAGGCGGCAGCAGGCTACAAGTATGCTGCCGCTTTAACTTTCTCTTGCGTACCCATAATATGAGTAATAATTTAACATCCAAGACAGTATCTGGTATACAGTGGACTACTGCATCAACTATAACCACCACACTGATGCAACTTGTTTACACTGCAGTTATGGCCAGATTGCTGGATCCTGCAGCTTTTGGTCTTGTGGCCATATCTAACGTAGTTCTCCGCTTTGCCAGTTATTTTGCCCAAATGGGTATGAGCCAAGCCCTTATCCAGAAGAAAGAACTGACTAAAGAAGATATTCGCTCTGCTTTTACCTCCTCACTGTTCCTGGGCATATTTTTCTTTATCGCGATGTGGTTTCTTGCTCCGCTGTCGCAATACATCTTCAAGAATGATGAAGTAATACCGGTAATACGGGTAATGGCACTCTCTTTTGTGGTAACAGGCTTATCCTCTACCTCGGTTAGCTTGCTCAGAAGAACCATGCGCTTTAAAAATATGGCCATTATCGAGATAAGCGCTTATGTAATCGGATACCTTATAGTTGGTATAGGTTCGGCTTATTTAGGTATGGGAGTATGGAGTTTGATCTACGCCAGCTTAACATCTGCATTTGTGGTAGGTTTGCTTTCTTACGCAACAGTCCGCCATAACCTGGTATGGCTGTTCAGTTGGAGCCACTATAAGCCACTTCTGGCTTTCGGCGGGCGGGTTTCATTCATCAGCTTTCTTGAGTTTTTGGGCGGCAACCTCGATACTATACTTATCGGCAGGCTGATGGGTGCCAACGCCCTTGGTTTGTACAACCGCGCCTTTATGCTGATTAATCTGCCTATACACTCTATTCAGATAAGCATTTCAAAAGTACTGTTCCCGGCTTTCAGCAGGCTGCAGGGCGAAATCATTCGTTTGCGCAAAGCTTATGTAACTATAATTTCTCTTGCAGCATACTTTATTATACCTGCCTGCATTGGAGCTGCTGTTGCCTCAGAGCAGATTGTACTTGTAATGCTCGGCGATCAGTGGACAGCAGCCATCCCGCTGTTACAGGTTATGGCGCTTTCTGTACCATTACTGATGCTAAACCACTTTGCAGGTATTATCTGCGAAGCCACTAATACTTTAAATATCAAGGCTGTGCTACACGTAACTTCTGTAGCAGCTATGGTCACGTTTTTATACTTGCTGAAAGATTATGGTGTAGTGGGTTTTGCCTTCGCTTATCTTATTTCTGTGGCACTTCGCTTCTTTGCCTATACTTTTGTTATGCGAAAAGTTCTGAAGTTAAAGCTCAGGACAGTAGCACAGGCTTATATACCTGCTATCGGCACAGCTATTATAACCGGAGGAGCAATCTATCTTACAGCATTTGCACTTAAAAACCTGCAGGCACCGCAGCTCGTGATTCTGATTGCAGAAGCTTTTACAGGTTTAATCATGCTGGTAACGCTGCTTTTCTTCAGCCCTAACAAGCGCATTAAAAAGGAAATTGGGCACCGCCTGGCTTACTCCTTCAGCACAACAGACTCCTCGTTAAAAAGCCGGCTCTTGCAAAGAGTATCTACTTTGTTTGCGTAACCCAGGGTTACGGCTACCACACGAAACATACAATAAAAGATTGGTATCGTTACATTTAAAAATTACAATGTAACGTATATCAGCTTGTCATACATCTAGTCCTATGGAACAAATAGCTTTACGATCTCCGAAGAAATTACTTTTATTCTATTTAGATAAAATTCCTGCATTCCAGCAGTTTCACCGTAATTACCAGACATACAACGAAACCAAGCTTCTGAAGCAGGTATCCAAAAGACTTGGTACAGATAAAGTAAAAGATAAAACTGTACTTTTCTATCCGGGCCTTCCCAAAAACAGATCTGCTCTGGGTAAGATATTTAAGGTTCTGAACTATACCATCACTAATAACCCGAATGATAAGTTTGATTTTGCGGTACACTGGGATGATCAGACCTACAAGCATGGCGACCCAGTTCTGGAAAATCTCAAGAACTCTACCTTCCTGCTAAACTCCGACTGCACTGACATCAGCAAAGAAAAAGTAGAACAGGTTTTTGAGGAATGCTATGGTTACAGCACCGCTGTAGATCCGCTAACATTTAGAGGCAAATGTGTTCTCAAGAGCAACCTGAATGCTTTTCATGATGGCACTATTATAGAATGCCCTATCAAAGAAAAAGAGCCGGACAAGTTTTACCAGCGCGTAATTAACAACTATAGCAAGCCAGATGAAGTAGAAGATATCAGAATACCGGTTATCGGCGGCAAAATACCTTATATATTATATAAGCACCGCCCTGCAAACCTGCGTTTTGCCAGCTATAACACCCGGGCCAGGATAGCTAAAACAGAGGATGTGTTTACAAAGGATGAGGTGGATAAAATCATTGACTTCACAAAGCGCATGAACCTGGATTATGGTGAACTGGATATGCTTCATGACCGCAACGATAACCGCTACTACATCATTGATGTGAACAACACTCCTGGGGGAGCACCGGCATGTTTAACAGATGCTCAGAGAGCCGAGCTCTATTATATGATGTCTAAAGCATTCAAGGAAGCTTTCATAGACAAAGTACCAACTATAAATACCCTAAGCTTATGACGATAGGCATAGCTAGTAACTTAACGCTACGTCGTTTAAATTTTGATTTTAAGGGGCAGGTGTTGCCGGATGTATCCGACTTTCCGCTGATATCCAATATAGTCAATTGCTTTCTGGACCGTGGTCATAAAGTAGTAGTATACTGCCTGGCTTTTAATCTGGAAGAGCCTGTTGTTTTTAAAGATGACCGATTGACCATTTGCGTGGTTCCGCGCCGCCCACAGGCTGGCAGAAGGCTGTTTAAGTATGAGTGCAGCGAACTAGTAAAAATGATGACAAAGTATCCTGCAGATATCATAAATGCGCAGTGGGCTTACGAGTATGCTTTAGCTGCCCAGAGAACAGGTATACCTACTGTGGTTACAATGCGCGACGAGCCAACCAAGATACTGATGCACGAACGCGATGCTTTCAGGTTAGCTCGCTGGATCATTAACTGGAAGGTTATGCAGAAAGTACAGCACCTTACTGCTAACTCTGATTACCTGTACAGCACTCTGCCTGAAAAGCATAAAAAGAAAGCAGTTGTAATCAATAACTTTTACAGCAATCAGCTTCTGGAGCATATAGAGGAAGATATAGTTAAGCAAAACTATATTGTTACAGTAGTTAACGGTTTTACCAATTTTAAGAACGCCCATAGTGGCTTAAAAGCCTTTGCTATACTTCGCAAACAGTTTCCGGACCTGCAGTATTACCTGATTGGTGCGGATATGGGCGAGGGTGGTGCAGCTCAGCAGTATGCACAAAAGAATGGCCTTACAGATGGTGTAAATTTCATGGGCAGGATTCCATTTCAGCAGGTTGTAAATCTGGTAAAGAAAGCCAAAGTAATGCTCCATCCTTCCAAAGAAGAATCGTTTGGAAATGCGGTAGTTGAATCTATGGTACTTGGTACGCCTGTAGTTGGAGGTTCACAGAAAGATAACATGCCATTCTTACTGAACCAGGGTGTGACTGGTGTTATGTGCGATGTTACTTCACCAGAATCTATAGCCAAAGGTGTAGCTTCTTTACTAACTGATGAAGCTAAGGCAAAACGTATAACAAAAGCAGCCCGTGAGTTTGCACTCGATAACTTCTCGCAGGAGAAGGTTATTGATGCTTACCTGAACTGCTACAAAAAAGTGCTCGGTGTTAAACAACACGAAAAGTTAGGAGTATAAGTATACATCTATATGAGATTCAGATACGGAGACCTAACAATATCAACGCAGCACTGGTATTTCATTACCATATTACTGCTGCTGCTCTCTGATCGTCTGCTATTCGACCTGGTAGCAGGAGATCCGCGTTTTGGCCCTCCGAGATTTCCAAGCGTAGATAAGTACCTGGCTGTATTAGCTGTAGGCATACCCCTGTTGAAATTTGAAAGCTACACACCTTTTGTGCGTGGTTGGGTTATACTTGGGTACCTGTACTTGTTTATACTTGTTATAGAATCGTTCCTGGGGTATAATTCATTTTTCATATACCCGCACGTATTCTCCAAAGTGATGGATATGTTTGTGCTGTTTGCAGTTTACGGACTTTTTAGCTCTCCCCGCGATAAGCAGCTCAAATACTTCGCCTATCTTATAACTGCCGTATTTTTTATTCATATGGCTGTTTTAAAACGCGATGCACTAAATTTCGGAGCCTTCATGAGTACAGAACGTGCCATCATAGCCCCGTCTACTTACCTTATACTTTTACCTTGCCTGTACTTCTTTAACAGGTATATTTTTAAGGAGCGCTTCCTGGATCTGGCCATGTTCTTTGTAATGCTGGGGTTCATTTTGTTTTTGCAACATCGTACAGTTTGGGTGGCAGCGGCCATGTCATTAACCATAAACATCTTTTTAATTAAGTTCAGAAGTGCCGCCAGCCCTTCAGTAACATCGGTCATGATACTGGTATTAGTACCTGTCATACTCGGAATTGCTGCATTTACGTTTATTTTCCTTGATAATCCGGAGGTTGTTGAGCAGTTCGTAGCCAGGTTTTCAGATATCACAAACCCTGATGCCGAAGGCAGTACCAGTAGCTGGCGCCTGCAGCAGTTTGAATCTTATCTGCCGTTCATTGAGAACCACCCGATATTTGGTATGCGCTTCGAAGGTTTTGAACTACCAATACAGTTCTTCCACGAAGAAGCAGGCACACCACTATTTGCCGATGGTTCAGGCCACCACTTCCACAGCTTCTACGTCGATAAGATGTTCTACTTTGGTATCATTGGCTTGATTCTTCTTATCGTACCATCGTTTTACACTATCTACAGGTTCTTTATTAAATCTGACCTTAATGCCGAAGAAATAACACTGTTCCTTTATGCCATCAGCGGCATATTTTATGGCTTATCCTATGACTGGCCCTTCTTTTACTTCGGTGTGGTAGGTCTGGCTATGGCTTTTGCCACTCGCCCTAACCACGACGAAGACGAAGAACCTAATGATGAAGAAGTTGATAAAGAGTCGGATAAAAATAATTTACAAAGTATAAACAAGGAGAAGAAAGCTCCTTTAGCAATATCATAAACTCTATTTGTGCATTGAAGCATATGATTTATATAGTTATACCAGTATTTAACAGAAAACAGTTCACGAAAGCGTGCCTGGAATCGCTACGCAACCAGACATATAAGGATTTCAAAACGATAGTTGTAGACGATGGCTCTAAAGATGGCACTCCGGCTATGCTTGCAGAGGAATTCCCGGAAGTACAGGTGGTGAACACACCTGGTAACCTGTTCTGGACAGCATCAACCAACATGGGCATAAAGGCCGCTCTGGAAGCAGGTGCCACCTATGTGATGACGTTAAACAACGACGTGCTCTGCCATGAGCATTTCATTGAGAACATGCAAAAGCACGCTTATCAGAAGCCAAATGCTTTACTTGGTGCCTTCGCCATAGATGCCAAGAACAATAAGCCTTGCTATGGCGGTGCTAAAATTAACTGGCAGAACTGCAGCATGACCAGCCTGCTCGATATAGTACCCCAGGAACAGCGCCAGGGGCTGCACCGGGTAACGCACTTCCCGGGCAGAGGCTTGCTGATTCCTTCAGAGGTTTTCAGTAAAATCGGTTTGTTTGACGAAGTAGAGTTTCCGCATTATTATGCTGATTACGACTTTACCCAGCGTGCCGACAAAAAAGGCTATCCGGTATATTGCAACTACGACGCCATACTTTATACTTACCCGGAAGAAAGCGGCGACCGCAGCAACCGTCACAAGAAAACCCTTAATAATTACTACCAGCACTTATTTGGCATTAAAGGCGGTGGCAACCTCAGAAACTTTACGAAGTATACATTCAGGCATTGCCCTCCGCATTACGTGCCATCATACCTGCTGCAGGGCTATGCGAAGCGCATTTTCGGCTATTTGCTGAAATAACCCTTATACTTCTTAATTTTCGCCCTTTCCAAACTATGAATGTACTTATTTCAGCTTATGCATGTGAGCCCAACCGTGGGTCTGAGCCAGGCAACGGCTGGAATTGGGCAATAAATGTAGCCAAACTTGGCCACGAGGTATGGTGCCTTACAACTCTTAAAGGAAAAGCAGACATAAAAACAGAGGTTGCCAGATTAGGACTCACTAATCTGCACTTTATTTTTGTGCCTATGCCACGTTGGGCAAAGTTTCTTTACAAGTATCAGCAAGGTTTATACTTATACTACCTGTTATGGCAACGTTTTGCGTTAAAACAAGCGCAGAAACTGCACCGTCAGGTAAATTTTGACCTGGTGCATCATGTAACCTGGGGGAGCCTGCAGCTGGCTACTCCCCTCTGGCGCTTAAATGCTCCTCTCATTTTTGGCCCTGTGGGTGGTGGTCAGATGGCCCCTCCGGCTTTTAAAGATTATTTTCAGGATGGTTGGCGCATGGAGCTTCAACGTAATCTGATCAGCAAATTGCTTATTAAAGCCAATAATGATGTACGAAAAACCCTAACATCTGCCTGTGAGGTTCTTACTACAAACCCTGACACGCTAAAAATGGCTAAGCGTTTAGGTGCCCCTTCACCTAAACTGTTCCTGGATCCTAATTTACCCGAAGACTTTATCCCTGACACATTTCCGGAACGACAACCAGGTAAAGAGCTCAAAATACTATGGGTAGGACGACTTTTGCCACGAAAAGGACTGCCACTTGTATTAGAGGCATTATCTAAAGTAGACCCTGCTATACCTTTTACACTAACTATAATTGGAGATGGGCCTATGCGCCGTTACCTTCCTGGTTGGTTAAAGAAGTATAATTTAGAGGATAAGGTAAAATGGGAAGGCCACCAGCCTTGGCATAAAGTAAAAGAGGCTTACCTGCACCATGATCTTTTCCTTTTCACGAGCCTGCGCGACTCTTCTGCAGCACAACTACTGGAGGCAATGGCCTTTGGTTTACCGGTAATTACCCTGGACCTACATGGTGCTAGCTGTTTGGTTCCGGATGCTGCCGGTATGAAAGTTATGGTTGACACACCAGAAACAACTACCCTCCTGCTCGCCGATGCCGTTGAACATTTATACCGCCTGCCGAACTTAAGGATCAGGATGGGTAAAGCAGGTTATAAGTTTGCTTGTAAACAAGTATGGTCAGAGAAGGTGCGCCAACTATATGGTAAGTATAACAAGCCGCCACATTACCAGGAACAGGAAACAGCTCCGCAAAAAATGTAACTTCTGCAGTTATGGCAAACATCGCTGGCAGCATTATTCTACTATTGATCTTATCTCTTTTCGGGCGGTGCAGCAAACAGCAGCACCCTGAATCAACAGCTGGGAAAGACATTATCACTGCCGACACAACCTCCATCAGCAGTATAAGCAAGGCACCTGTAGAGGTAAGCATAAAAGATGGTTACGGTTTGCATTATACGCCTGAAGAAGTAGCTATCTGGCGCAAACGTGCCCGGTATGGCCCTTACAAATCTGAAAACGATGTATGCATCAATTCCCCCGGCGATTGGAACCGCATCGAAAAAAATGCGAACCTCTTTCTTTCTGATCCGGGTGAGGCAAAATGGATAGGTTATACTGGTTCAGGCTGCTTTCCACAGGCTGTTAAAGGCCAGTACGATCCTATAGCAGAGGCAAAACCAATGCGTGATGCAGCCTTCTACTACCTTATAACAAAAGAGCGCAAGTATGCCGATGCTGTGAAAAAACAGCTCCTCGAACAGGTTAAAGAGCCTCTTACAGATTTCTCAGATACTTTGCGCTGGTGTCCCGGAGTGCTAGCTGATGTTAACCCCAGCTTCTTTATTGCTGGCTGGCTTAACCGCTTACTCTATGCCTACGACTATACCAGAGATGTTTATACTTCGGAAGAACATAAGCAAATAGGCACCTGGTTTAGGGATGCGGCGGCATATATGCAAACAAACGTAGACCCTGCCCTGGACAAACTTTTTGTAAATCGTGCTGCAGGTAACTATGCCTTAACTTCTTATGGGCAAAGTAAAATGGCGCTTCAGAAAGAGATCTGGCATGGTGGCCCCAAGTATGCAAGTATAGGCACTATGTACAACAACCGCCGTAGTGCAATGGCCGCCTTTATTACCGCAGTAGGTGTGCTTCAGAACAATAACAGCTTTAAAGCTACCGGGCAAAACTTTGCCAAAGAATTCCTGATGTTCTCTACCTTTCCCAATAACGACATTACGGAATTGCACCGCTGGGCAGAAGATTTTCCAGACAAGGGACTTAACTATGCCGCTTTCTCCATTGGGCATCTTATTAATATTGCCGATTTACTGGCCCGGAGTGGCGACATGAGTGTGTACAACTTCAAAACTTCTGAAGGCTACGGCCCATTCAAAGGAGGCGAGAAAAGCCTCCTGAGCATCGCGAAGAATTTTATTAAGTACATGGACGGCACGCACAACCGCACCACCAAAGGTACCTCAGCCACCCGCATTGATGGTATTGACACAGGCCGCAACTGGTACATGGCCAGCGAAGTGTTCCTGGCTCAGGGTAACGTCTACTACAAAGACAACTACATCAAGAACGGTTACATGAAGACCAACCCGGGCTCTACGCCGTTCAAGGTTAAGCCAGCTGGTGTGGGCAGCGAGTCGCCTTACAACGGCCCGATCGGTTCGCCGTTCCCGGCTCAGCTCTTCCTCTTCGGACAAATGGAAGGTAAAGTAAACCCGTACAAGTATAAAAACACAGTTACCAAGCATTCTAAAATTCAGTAGCTAACTTCGGTTTGATTCCTCACAAATGTTTGCTTGCCAACTATAACATCCAGCACTACTACTGTCTTTTGTCAGCCTTTTTCGCTATTAAATTCCTCTTTTAGTTACTAATCAGCTCAATAACTATTACAGAGCCTTCGTTAGTGTTTAAGTACTGAAAGCTGCATTAACATTATCTAAATATATAACTATATATATTAACTAATTATCATCACAAATACCCAATTATTGTCTTTTATTTATAAAGCGAAACCTTTTTTTAGACTTAACACCATCTAAGGTTTTGACTTTTTACAAGACAAATAACAACACAACCACACGCATTACACATATTAAAAAGCCTATAAATAGCCTCATCAGCTTCATAAAGCCAAGATTCAACAAAATACCCGTACTTGAAAATAGACAAATTTAAAAACCAACAACCCTATACCCATACTAGTCACAACATTAAAACAACCCCTAAAAACAAGCCATAAAAAGCCACAGAAAGGCAAATCAAAAATAATTTGTACTAAAATCCTCATCAACGCACCTCCCAACAATATTCAAATTAAAGAATAAATACAATTTAACCCGCTCCATAAAAAACCAAAACCACTGCTCTACGGATATTATTTAGATAAGTTTTATAAATTATCAATGAATTTAACTTAAAATTATTGACTCTAAAAATTTTTGTATAGTTTTGAGACATCAACAAATGTTTAACATAAACTAAATAGTACGTTTATGAGAAATTCACTTTTAGCCATTGGTTTATTTCTGGTAACTCTGATCAACGCTAATGCACAGCGTCTGGGTATCCACTACACAGCGCAGGAGTTATCGATATGGCGAGAGCGGGCAAAGACAGGTCCATTTAAGACTCTTGGCGACGCCGGCACTAACACCCCAGGCGACTGGGATCGCATTACCAAGAATGCTAACACCTTTTTAGCAAACCCTTCTGCCGAGCGCTATCGCGGTTACACAGGCGGAGGCTGCTTCCCTCAAGCTATCAATGGTCAGTATGACCCTAAATCTACAGGTAATGAGCTGCGTGATGCGGCCTTCTACTACCTGATCACACAGGATCGTAAGTATGCTGATGCTGTTAAAAAAGAACTTTTAGCACAGGCTTCTGAACCACTTACTGATTTCTCAAACAAGTCTCGCTGGTGCCCTGGTGCATTAGCCGATATCAACCCTAGCTTCTTTATTGCAGGTTGGATGAACCGTTTGCTTTTCGCTTATGACTACACTAAAGATGTTTATACATCAACTGAGCGTCAGAAACTTGACACATGGTTCAGAAATGCAGCAACTTACTTCCAGACTAACGTAGACCCTGCCCTGGACAAATTGTTTGTGAACCGCGCTTCAGGTAACTATGCTTTAACTTCTTATGGCCAAAGCAAACTGGCGCTTCAGAAAGAGATCTGGCATGGTGGCCCTAAGTATGCAAGCATTGGTGCTTTTTACAACAACCGTCGTGGTGCTATGACAGTTTTCATCACTTCAGTTGGAGCAATGCAGAACAACGAAAGCTTCAAAGCTACTGGTCGTAGATTCGCTAAAGAATTCCTGATGTTCTCTACTTTCCCTAACGGTGATATTACTGAACTTGAGCGTTGGAGAGATGATTTCCCTGATCAGGGTATTAGCTATGCTTACTATAGCGTAGGCCAACTTGTAGTTCTGGCTGACTTACTAGCCCGTACTGGTGATATGAGTGTTTACAACTTCAAGACTTCTGAAGGCTACGGTCCATTTAAAGGTGGTGAGAAAACTGTAAAACTTGTAATGCAGAATGCTCTTAAGTATATGGACGGCACGCACAACCGCACCACCAAAGGTACCTCAGCCACCCGCATTGATGGTATTGACACAGGCCGCAACTGGTACATGGCCAGCGAAGTGTTCCTGGCTCAGGGTAACGTCTACTACAAAGACAACTACATCAAGAACGGTTACATGAAGACCAACCCGGGCTCTACGCCGTTCAAGGTTAAGCCAGCTGG
This sequence comes from uncultured Pontibacter sp., assembly GCA_966250805.1. Taxonomy (GTDB): domain Bacteria; phylum Bacteroidota; class Bacteroidia; order Cytophagales; family Hymenobacteraceae; genus Pontibacter. The sequence goes on from CBINIP010000004.1 coordinate 150,647, forward strand.
TGTGGGCAGCGAGTCGCCTTACAACGGCCCGATCGGTTCGCCGTTCCCGGCTCAGCTCTTCCTCTTCGGACAAATGGAAGGTAAAGTAAACCCGTATAGCAACACAACATTAGCTACTACGGCACCTGCACCGGCTCCTACAACTACAACGTCACCGACAACTACAGCACCGGCACCAACTACGACTACATCTCCTACTACTACAGCGCCAGCTCCGACGACTACAACTACAACGTCAAGCAAGCTGTACCGTGCCATCAACCTGAATGGTACTGCAGTAACAGTTGATGGTATTGCATTCGAAAGCAAAGCTGCTGCTAACGTAACTTTTACTGGCCGTGCTTTAGAAAACCAGAATGTTGTTCTGAACCCTGCTACAGATGCAAACCGTGCAAAAATGATTCGTTCTTCTGTATGGGAGCGTAACGGTGCCCTGAAGGTAAACATAGCAGCTGTTCCAAAAGGCCAGTATGATGTATACTTCTATACTTGGGAAGACAATGCTTCTGAAACTTTCAGTGTTAGCTTAGAAGGTAAAAAAGTACTTGACTACACAAGTGGAACTGCCGGCAAATGGAAAAAGCATGGACCTTACCGTGTAGCTATGAGCGACGGTACGTTAAACCTGACAACTGCAGGTGGCGCAATTAACCTTTCAGGTATAGAGATGCGAGTAGTTACTACTACAACTTCTATCGCCTCTAGCGAAACAGGTATAGATTCAAATGAGGAAGTTACTGAAATCAGGGTTTACCCTAACCCGTTCACTTCTAAAATTGCCGTACAAGTACCTGCTGCAGCCAGCGAACTGAAGGAAGTAAGCATAACTAACAAAGCAGGCCGTACAGTTTACGAAGAAGCTCAACTTAAAACAGATAAAGCCAGAAGATTTGATTTTGACCTGGCCAGCACTAACCTACCGAAAGGCACATACCTGCTGAAAATGGTGTTTGCTGATGGTAAACAAGAGCTTGTTAAGATGTATAAGCAATAAATTGCAAATGTTATTATAAAAAGAGAAGGCCCGGCTATTAGCCGGGCCTTCTCTTTTTATAATACTATCGTTGAAAGACGTTTAACCATTATTTGGTGAATGTAGAAAAAAGAGCGGTTTGGCAGGGAACAAAATATATTAAAAATAGTAAATGTATTTATGTAAACGGGCTGCAGGAATGGCCGTGGTATATATCTCTGTTGACGAAGTTGAATGAAGGAAAATTACCACACTATTGCATCTTACAGCCCAATTATCTCTTCTAATCCTCTAATTTCATAGTACATATGAAAAAGACATTCTTACAAAAAGCTAAAAGACGGGTAACAGATTCTCTCAGAAAATTCATTAAGAAAAACTACTACTTCAAGCCAAGCGGCATATATTATACTTCTAAAGACTTTGTAAACTCTACTCGTTTTAAAGGCTCAGAATATGTAGAAATCTATCCTGAGCTAACTACAAGCCTGAGCGTACCGGATGAGCTGTACCAGGCATTATCTTCTTTTGCGAACTATGATTCACCTTCGCATGGCAAAGATTCGACTTTAACAGTTAAAAATAATTACGCTGTTCTTTCCATTCCGCATGGCAGGCTTTATACCAATAACATAGATACAGTTGCCATTATAACCCCGGATAACAGGCTGGTAGCAGATATGTCGTTCCAGTACAATATATCTAGGCTGACACAACCACACGAAAACAAAATTTTTGAACTAGCCTGGTTTGATAAGCCAACCTACTATAAAGGTACACTCTTCAATATGTTATCTGGTGGCGGGGCTGTGCATAACTATGGCCATTGGCTGCTGGACTCTTACTCAAGGCTGCATTTACTGAAGGAAAGCGGCTGGTTTGATAAAGTAGACTGGTTCCTGGTGCCAAACTATGTATTTGATTACCAAAAAGACTCCTTAGCCTTATTAGGCATAGATGCCAGCAAGGTGATAGTTGGTGAGAACCACCTGCACCTGCAAACAGACCACCTGATTACCTGCTCTCACCCAAGAGGTATGAGAAGTATACTTGTACCAGACTGGATGCCGGTATTCTACAGAAATACGATATTGCCGCTCATAAACAACCAGAAAGAGTATCCGCGTAATATCTACATCAGCCGCCGCGACTCTAACCTGCGCAATGTTACAAACGAAGACGAAGTTATGAATGAACTTCGCCCGTTAGGTTTTGAGTCGTTTGAGTTGAGTAAGCTTTCTTTCCAGGAGAAGATTGCTCTTTTCGCTAATGCTGAAGTTATAGTTTCTGCCAGTGGTGCGGGGCTTAACAACCTGTTCTTTGCACCGAAGGGCGCTAAACTGATGGAGATATTCTCTGAAAGCTTCGTACATCCGATATACTATAATATCGCTCATTCTATTGGACTGGATTATGAATTTCTGATCTGCAGGAGCCCTAAGAAAGCTGATAATATGAAGCAGGGCCTGACAGACAACATAACAGTTGATGTACAGGAGCTGAAAAAACGACTAAACCGACTAATGTATAAAGCCAAAGCTGTTGCATGAGTGCAAAGGCAAGTATAACGCCATCTGCATACATGAGAGATTTTCTAAAATGAAAAAGGTTACTATAATACAAAAAGCATTACCGAAGTACCGACTTGAATTTTATAATAAACTAAGGGATAAGCTCTACGAGAACAACGTAGAGCTTAATCTTATTTATGGCAAGAGGAACAAGCGCGATGCCCTGAAAGGCGATGAAGCAGACCTTGACTGGGGTATTTGTGTACCAAACAAAATCTTTAAGCTAGGATCTACAGAGCTATACTGGCAACCCTGCCTGAAGCACTTAAAAAATTCTGATTTAGTGATAGCCGAGCAGGCAAACAAGCTGTTGATCAATTACTTGCTATCGTTTCAGCGTTTATTTACGCCCCGCAAGTTCGCCTTCTGGGGCCACGGATTCAACCGCCAGTCAAACCCGAAAGCTGTAGGTAATAAATTCAAGTCGTTTTACCTGACGCAATGCAACTGGTGGTTTGCTTATACTGATAATGTAAAACAGTATTTGCTAAAAAACTCTTACCCCGAAGAGAACATCACCAGCGTACAGAACGCCATAGATACACAGGGCCTAAGCCAGGCCTATGCCGCTACCACCGAGGTTGAGCTGGAAAGCATAAGAGAAGAGCTGAACATTACTTCCCAAAATGTAGCCATATACTGTGGAGGTATTTACAAAGAAAAGCGCATTAGTTTCCTGATAGAAGCCTGTGACCTGATCAGAAAAGAAATTCCGGATTTTGAACTGATCGTGATAGGCTCAGGTATAGATGCTCCGTTATTGAAGGAGGCAGCAGAAACACGTAGCTGGTTACATTACTTAGGCCCGAAGTTTGGACAGGATCGTGTGAAATATTTTAAATTGGCTTCTGTTTTCCTGATGCCGGGCCTGGTAGGTTTAGCTGTGCTTGATTCTTTTGCACTGCAGACACCCATGATCACTACAGATTTCCCTTTCCACAGCCCTGAAATTGAGTACCTGCGGCATGGGGAAAACGGTTTAATCTCTGAAAACAATTTAGAAAGCTATGCTGCTACCGTTGTGAAAGTTTTCAAAGATGATGCCCTGAGAGCAAAACTTGTAGCTGGATGCGTGGAATCATCTAAGAACTATACTGTTGACAAAATGGTGGCAAACTTTAGCCAAGGTATACTGCAGTGCCTTAGCCAGAATTAATAGCTACAAAGTATAAACAAAGAAGCCGGATGTGAAAACATCCGGCTTCTTTGTTTATAGAAGAACTGGCAACTTACTGCACCACCAGTTTTACATGCTTCTTGATCTTTGACGAATTAAAGCCAACTGTATACATACCTCCGGCCAGGTGATGCGCAAGTATAATTTCCTCCTGAAGCCTGCCTGCGTTATCTGAAGTATAGGCTTTTGAGAATATTTTTTTTCCCCACATATCATAAATGGTAACAATTACCTCCTCGTTTTCAGCTGCACCATCAAGTTCTACTTTAATATGCTTGCCCTCGTTAGGGTTAGGGTAAACATAGATCGTGCCTGTAACCTCTATACCATACCGAACCTCCACAATGTTCGAATAAGTATAAGTACCATCTGTTTCCGTTTGCTTTAACCGGTAATAATTCATCCCTTTAAGCGGCTGGGCATCTATGTGCTCGTAGTTAACAGCTACATTAGAGTTTCCGGCGGCTTTCACACGTCCAATTTCAGTAAAGTTTTCCTTGTCTGCCGATCTTTCGATAATGAATTCATCGTTATTAACTTCGGTGTTAGTTTCCCACTTCAGTTCTACTTTATTACCGACCAGTTTACCTGTAAACTTAACCAACTCTACCGGTGATACTTCCTGGTTACAGCTGTTAATTCCGGCAAGGCCATTGTTATACTGTTTTTTAATTAACTGCTCAGTCAGGGTATTAGAGTATAGAGCAACCTCATCCAGCTCGCCTTTGAAATAGAACCTGCTGGACAGGTTCAGCCACCCAATATTGATCGGTTTATCAACAGCATCAAAACCGCTTGTATATTCGATATCAGCTTCAGCTTCTTTCACGCCATCTACATAAAGTATATTTTTATTCGCTTTGCCATCGCGTATGGCAACTATATAATGCCACTGACCATCGTTCAGAGGTTTGGTTCCAATTAAAGCCATACCATAACGGTTGTTATCGCGCAACTCAAAACGAGCTGCTCCCGGCACTGTGCCAACTGCATCCAAGCCTACCCACCAGTGCAGATCGCTGCCGCTTTTGTTCGAGGCATCGTTTCGGCCAATCAGTACCTCGTTAGAACCAACGCCACTTGTACCCATTGGGGCATCCTTTTTAACCCATAAGCCTATAGCAAAACTGCTGCCGTGGCTCCAGTCAAAGGCGCCATCGTCGGCAACTGTTAAGCCGCTTCCGCTAAAGCGCTGTGCACCACCCAGTATACCTTTGCTTGCCGCTACCGAACCGGTTGCCTGTGTGGCTGAATGTATATTGGCATAAGGGCCGCCAGCGGTTTCCTCAAGGTTCCAGTAATGGGTGATTTCTGTGGCACAGGTTTTAGGGTCCAGCACCTGTAACTGATAGTTCTGCTCTACTGCCCCAACTGTGTTGGATGCCTGTACAGTAACATTGTATGTACCAACCTCAGCAGGCAACCATGTTATAGCTCCGGTATTACTATCTATCGACATGCCGGACGGTGCATTTAAAAGCGAGTATGATACTACAGGCTGGCCTGCTGCATCTACTTTATACTGGTAAACCTGTCCTTTATTTGTTAGTACCTGTGGCTGCGAAAGCAGTATAGGTGCTGACTCGCAGTAAATGCCTGACCCGTTATTATAGTTGGCAGCAATCTCGTCCGCAGAAAGTGGGTTACGATGATATGTCAGCTCATCCAGTGCGCCCTGATAATAAAACTTACCGGACAGGTTCAGCCATCCAACATTCACAGGGAGGTCGTTAGCATTGAAATCAGCTGTATACTCAAACGGAGCTTCAGCTTCTTTCACGCCATCCACATAAAGTATATTCATTTTGGTGAACGGATTACGCACTGCCACCACATAATGCCATTTACCATCGTTCAGGGGTTTGCTACCAACTATAGATACGCCCTCTCGTTTGTTGTCGCGCAGTTCGAAGCGGGCTGCTCCTTTGTTGGCATTAGAGGCATCAAGACCTATCCACCAGTGTACCCGGCGACCTGCAAAACCTGTCTGGTCGGTGCGGCCTATTATTACTTCGTTGCCGGTTTCGCCGCCGGCACCACGTATTTCCTTGTCGTGCTTCATCCAGAAGGCTATCGAAAAGCTGGAATTAGCACTCCAGTCAAACTTATTATCGTCCCGGATCTCGACAGCACTGGTTGTTCCGTCAAAAGCCTGCGCACCGCCAACTATACCTTCTACCGGCGTTACAGGGGTTAAGGCAATGGCATCATTCAGAGAGTAAGACGACCGGAAATTATTGCCACTTTTTTCGTCGAAGTTCCATTTGTTCAGGATTCCTTCCTGACATAAAGTAGCCGCTGTTTGTGCAAAAACTGATAGAGGAGACAGTAATATAATTGTATACACTACTATAGAAGCAACGTGCATCCTGTAGATTTTTTTCATATAAATGTGATTTTCGGAAAAGCAGAAGTATAGCTATATAGAACCTATGCCATGTTAATACCTATAAAACTATAATAGGTTGTGGTAGTGCTTACATAAATTTTGATGCAAACCGATGGCTTATTTTTTATTGAATTGTTTCTGTACTATATACCTGTTTTTCAGATTTCTGTTGCACCCATGGCCACTCAGAAAAAAAGATTTTACTTCCTGCAAAACCTTAGAAAATAAGTAAAGTATACTAACATTAAGAATGACCTATATAACAGGCCTCAGGCTTATAAAAGCAATAAAAAGCTAAGGCCAGTTATAGCTTAAAACGACTCTCCTGTACATCATAACAACACTATTAATCAGGCTTAAACGTGCTGCTTAACAGTCAAAAGTCAGTGAAACAACATCATGGAAAAGTTAACTGGCAACCTTTATCAACATACTTCTAAAAGCATTAGCATGGCAGTTCTGCTGCACCTACAAGCTATTATGGATGGCTCTCATAAAGATATTTATTTATGCACTAACCCTTAATCTCTCTTATATCGAATGCTTTTTAACTCTATTGAATTTCTAATCTTCTTCCCCACCGTAGTACTGCTGTATTTCCTGATCCCTTTCAGGTTCCGGTGGCTATTGTTGCTGATTGCCAGCTACTGGTTTTATATGGCTTGGCGGGTAGATTATGCTATCATACTTGTTATCTCAACCCTTATCGATTATGCCTGCGGCATAGGCATGAGCCGCTACTCAGACGAGGAAAGGCATAAGCGCAAACCCTGGCTGTGGCTAAGCTTATTCTCTAACCTGGGTATCCTTTTCACTTTTAAATACTACAACTTTTTTAATGGTGCTGCTACCGACCTGGCCAACTTATTAGGCGTTAGTTATGCTGCGCCTGCTTTTGAGTTGTTGCTGCCAATGGGTATCTCTTTCTATACTTTCCAGACCATGAGTTATAGTATAGATGTGTACTATGGGCGGATTAAGGCAGAAAAGCACCTGGGCATATTTGCGCTGTTCGTAACGTTTTTTCCGCAACTGGTGGCCGGCCCCATTGAGCGTGCAGGCAATTTATTAGACCAGCTAAAGGTAAAACATGAGTTCAGCTATGCGCGCGTTGTATCTGGTTTGCAGCTGATGGCTTGGGGCTTTTTCAAAAAGATTGTAATTGCTGATAACTTGGCTGAGCTTGTAAACCAGGTATATAATAACCCGACAGAGTACGATGGGTTCTCGCTAGTTCTTGCTACCATATTTTTTGCCTTCCAGATCTATTGCGACTTTTCCGGTTACTCTGATATTGCCATTGGTTCGGCTCAGGTTATGGGCTTTACGCTGATGGAAAACTTCCGCAGACCATACTTTTCAAAATCGATCAAGGAGTTCTGGGGTCGCTGGCATATCTCGCTTTCTACCTGGTTCAGAGACTACCTCTACATCCCGCTGGGTGGTAACCGTGTTGTAAAATGGCGCTGGTACTACAACATATTCATTGTGTTTCTGGTGAGCGGCCTGTGGCATGGCGCCAACTGGACATTTATAGTTTGGGGTGCTTTGCACGGCTTTTACCAGATTTTTGGCTCTTTAACAGCAAAGCAACGCGATACCATTGCTGATAAAATAGGCCTACGCAGCAACGCTGCCTTCTACAAATTTATGCAGGTAGGTACAGTGTTCTTTTTAGTATGCTTTGCCTGGGTATTTTTCAGAGCTAACAACATAACCGATGCCTGGTACATTATTGCTCATGCTTTCTCTGGTATTGGTAACGTAACAGAGATTTTCAGCGGAGATGTGCGCCATGTGCTGTTCTTCGATATGAACCCGAAAATATTTTACATAGCTATACTGTCTATCATAGTAATGGAAATGGTGCACTTGCAGCAGCGCCACGGTAGCCTCAGGGTAAAGCTGGCAGAGCGCCCTATCTGGCAACGCTGGGGCCTATACTATGCTGTAGTGGCAACCGTGCTGTTGCTGGGTCATTTTGGTACAGGTCAGTTTATCTATTTCCAATTCTAACCTTACAGTTCCTATGAACAAAAAATACGAAGTTAAAAAACTAGCATCAAGGATTGGCCTGCTTCTGCTGCCCTTTGTGCTATGTATTATAGTTGAAATCTTTATCCTGCCAATCGATTACTTTACCTTCAGGCCATGGGAAACGCTTGTGGTACAGAACGTAAAAGTTATGACAGGGCCTTTCTACCCTGGCATGGACGTACAGAAAGTAGCTGCAGGCGAAATTGCGCCACATTCACAATACGCGGTGCCGCAACTGGAGCATTGGATCACCGATAAGTATGGTTTCAGGAACAGAGATGCCAGTACCCCACCAGATGTTGTGCTGATTGGAGATTCTTACATTGCCGGTGCAGCACTTACCCAGGACGAGCTGTTGTCTGAGAGCCTCGAGCGCCGCATGCATAAAAAAGTGTACTCATTCGCCCCAGCCGATCCTGTTTTTCTTGATAAGTTTCTGGCTGCTAAACGCTTTAAGGAGACCCCTCCTGAAGTAGTGATTTTTGCACGCACAGAGCAACGCATACTTGACCTTCCTCCTGTAAACGAGCATAACATGCAGGAAATAATTAAAGCTGAGGTTGGTCCTATTGTAAACGATAGTCCGATCTTAACAAAAGCTGTCGTTACGCTCGACCGTATAACCAAATGGTCGATGTACCACTACGTGCGCGCCAGGATAGACAGAGCTTTTAACGAACGAGAGTACAATGTTTACAACGGCGAGCTGTTTTTGCACGGAGAAAAAGCGAACAGGCCAATTGATGCAGAAGAAATAAAACGAGCTGCTTCTATTATCGAGGGTTACTCTAAAGCAGTAGAAAAACGCGGTATGAAGTTCGTGTTCCTGCCGGTACCTAACAAGGAAAATATCTATTACCAGTTACTGCCTTCCAAAACAAGACCAAACCTGCTACCACAGCTGATTGCTGAATTAAAGAAACGCAATGTGAATGTAGTAGACCTTCAGGAGCCGTTTTACCAGGCATACACCAAGTATAAAATTCCGCTGTACCCTCGAGACGATAACCACTGGAACGAAAACGGTGTGAACATAACCGCTGAAATACTGGCTAGCTACCTTAAGGACCTGAACGTACAGGATACGCCGGAAAAAAGCGGAACCATACTTACAAGCGGCGAAAACAAAGCCTTGCAAACAAGCAACTAAACCCTAAACTATAAACCCTACCCCTTATCTCCTTGCTACCCGTAGTGGCGAGGAGATTTTTTATTTATACCTGCAACTTCAGAAGTATAAAGCTACAGCAGAAATGAAATCGGGCTTGAGAAGATTGCCAGCCGGATCATCATCACTGTGGAGCAACATCAGTTATACTTGTTCTCACTGCTGACCTTCAATATGCCTGAGCTTTTAAAGTATCTGTATATAGCAGGAAGTATAAACCAATAGCCTGTAAACATAAAAAGGAAGGTCTGCGATGATCTCAGACCTTCCTTTTTATACTTCAGGTAAATTATAGTTTACTTGTTCAGCAGCAGTTTAATAACCTGCACGCCACTTCCTGTTCTGAGTTTAGCCATGTAAATCCCCCCACGTAGTTGGGTTGCATCTAACGTAAAGGTGATTGGTGTAGCAGCCTGTAATTCGCCTGAAAATATAGTCTGAACTACTGTTCCCTGCGCATCAAGTAATTGCAGCTCTACCGGCTCATCGTTCATAGTAAGCACCTCAAAATTTACATCCTTTGTGGCTGGGTTAGGATAAACCTGGAATTCTGCCGCTGGTGCTGTCTTAACCTGATTCAGAACTACTTGTGTTTGCTGTAAGCTACTGCTTATACTTTCTTCGTAGGGCGATATCCTGCTGGCAGGTATAGGCCGTTCAAGTGTACTGTTTGGCAGCTGCCAGCCTACGGCTATATGGTCACCGCCGGTGGCTTCTTTGTGCAGCACCTCGATGTAGTAGCGCTTGTTTGCCTCCAGGGCCACAGGTGCCGATTTCTGCTCGGGATACTTTGTCCATTCGCGGCTAAGGGTGTTGCCCGTAAAGGCAATGAGGCGGCGTTTATTGGCAGGGTTGGCATCAGTGCTTAGCCATACTTCTACGGTGTTGTCGCCGGCAGCCCAGAAAGTATAGTTGCCCGATGCCGGAGCGCATACATAGCCCCGGATGCGGCTGCCATAGTTATCGCCGGTAGCACCGGGTGTGGCAAGCTGGGTGAGGGTTTGGGTACTGTTTGGTGGGGAAGCCACAGGAATGCTGGAAATGCTTGTGCCCGATATTCCTGTCCATTTCTCCCAAACTATACTGCCCGAGGCGGTGCAGGTTACAGATGCTTCGGTAACTTTAACAGTAAATGACTGACGTACTGCACCTGCTGTATTGGCTGCTTCTATTACCACGCTAAAATCTCCCAACTGCGCCGGGCTCCAGGTAATCAAACCCGAAGTAGCATTTATCTGCATTCCGGTGGGGCTTATTACCAAAGTATAAGTTGGAGCAGGATTGCCTGATGCGTTAACATCGTAAGTATAATTCTGCCCAACCTGTGCAGTTGTTACCGCTGTTGATGTTATAGCCGGAGCAGTTTGGGTAGCACCATCAAGTATAGATTTCAGCGCATTAAACCATACAGCAGCCATTTTATCGTATCCGCTTGGGGCTGGGTGCAAGGCATCCACCATATCACCACCGTTAGATTGCAACCTGTAGTCCAGGCCCGCTCCTTTTTCCATATCAACCAGCACCAGTTTATCGCCCTGTGCTATCCGGTTATTGGCAAGCGTAGTAAGCTTATCGTTAAAGCTGGTTACAGCACTTATAACCGGCACTCTGTTGATGATCTTGGCAAGTACAACGGTAACAACAGTATTGTGCGCCTGCTCATACTTATCCACTTCATCCAGTATCTTACCAATGTTGGCAATGGCAGTGGCCTCGTCTGTTTTGTTGATATCGTTTACGCCAATATGCAGCAGGATTATATCGGCAGGATAATGTTCCAGATAAGGCCCTGGAGCTTCTTTAATGCCTTTCTGAGGGTTATACCCATCCTGCAGTACCCGCAACGTCTGGCCGGCATTTATACCTGGCATACCTGCATTATTTGCATCCGGAAAATAGTTAAAGCCACTATACCTGTTCCCTACAAAATCAAAGCTATAGTTGCCGTTTCGGAGCAGTTGCCACAGTTTGTAGCGGTACGAAATGCGGTCGCCGGTTGGGCGCGGGTTGGTTTTGTCCAGCGAGGTTTCGTCGTAGGTGATGGAGTTACCCAAAGCGAGAATACGAACTATTTTGTGGCCATCAGCAAGTATAGAAACCCGAACTGGTTCTGAAGTGGTTGTTCCACCCATATTATCTGTTGCTTTGGCAGTTAAAGTATAATCACCGACTGTGGCTGAGCTCCAGGTATAACTATAAGGGCTGCTGGCATCCTCTCCTATTTTGCTGCCATTGGCAAAGAACTCCACTTTGGTTATACTTCCATCGGAGTCGGTAGCACTCGCAGTAAGGTTCACTTCTGATCCAAAATTGTAAACAGCACCAGCAGCAGGCGAGCTTAGCGCAACTGCAGGCAAAGCATTAGGGGCAGTATCGGTAGCCGCAAATCGTATTTCTAATCCGGAAAGATTAACGGCACCGCCTGATGTTGTAATATTCAGGGCACCATCGGTAAGGTCTACGCGGTAAGGCCCTAGCTTTGCCCAGGTTCCAGCACTGCCACTGTTGCGGTCCACCACCTTTTTCCCCTCTAAGTATAAACTGAAATTCTCAGGCGTGTTATCCTCCCAGGTATAAATGTAAACATCATAAGATGCATTTGGCATGGCAGCAAGCGTAACCTTTAACAATCCGTTGCGCTCCCACACCGATGAGCGTATCATTTTAGCTCTTTCTGAATCGGTGGCCGGGTTTAGTGTAACAGTTTGGTTCGAGAAAGCGCGTCCGGAATAGGTCAGATTAGTGGCTGATTTGCCCTCCCAGGTTTCACCGTCAATGGTAACGGCATCTCCGTTTAGGTTAATGGCCCGGTACAGCTCTCCGGTAGCAACTGTAGTTTCTGTAATAGTTTCAGGGTAATTATCTGCTGTAGCATGCACTATTGGTGTACTTAGCAGCAGCATGACTATAATAAGTGGTTTCTTTAACAGTAAGTATAGTTTTTCCATAGATTATGTGTGAAATAGTTTGAATGGAATTAATATGATCAAGCCTGCAGCAACTGCTTAAAGTATAGTTCAGCAGCTGCAAAAACTCAGGTTAGCGGGTGAAGTATAACCTGCTTAGAGGGTGTATAAAAAATAAACCACACACCTGATATACGACAAGTGTGTGGTTTGATGGATAATTATCGAAAGTATAGATTCACTTTCCAGATGTCTTAATCATATCAGGTTCTAACGTTGAAGTATAAGCTTACGGGTAACAACACCATGCTCTGTGCGCAGCTTGGCGATATACATACCGCTGGCAAGTTTATTAGTTGTGTGCCTGATCTCAAGGGTACGGTTTGATTGAATACTGCCATTGAAAAGCTCTGCTATACGCTTGCCACCAATGTCATACAGCTCTAAAACAGCCTCTTTGCTTCCGGGGCTCTGCACCTGTACATTCAGCTCGTTCTGGAACGGGTTCGGGGAAACGGTCATCTTTACCAGGCTTTCCGGAGAGGCTGGATCTGAGATGCCTGTTGGTTTACCTAACACATTTTTAAGTGCATTGAACCAGACTGTAGCCATTTTCTCATAGCCTGATTCGTTCGGATGCAGGTTATCAGCCATATCGCCGTCAGGTTGAAGCGCATAAACCAAACCAGCACCATTCTCCATATCTACCAGCACAATTTTATCACCTTTTGCAATACGCGCCTCGGCCATAGCTTTAATGTTCCGGTTGAAGGCAGTGGTTACATCGCGCTCTGCACCAGAAACTCTGTTTGCGATCTGAGCCAGAATAACTGTAACCTGCGATTTACTGGCAGCTTCATACTTATCGACCTGGTTAAGTATGTTTTCTACATCGGCCGGGTTTGGATCTACCTGGTTTGTGCCTATGTGCAGAAGAATAATATCAGCCGGATAAGTTTCCAGGTATGGGCCTGGGGTTTCCTGTTTGCCATCGCGTGCATTAAAACCTGTTTCCAGCATGCGGGCCATCTGATCATCTCTGATACCCGGTATACCTCCGTTGTTGGCATCGGTAAACAAATTAAAACCTGTATAGCGGCTACCAACAAAATCAACGCTATAGCCAGCATCTTTCAGCATCTTCGCCAGTTTAAAACGGTAAGATGGCCTGTCGCCTTCGCCGCGGGTATCATTTACACGGTCGTCGTAGGTAAGGGAGTTACCCAACGGCAGAATACGTACAATTCGCTGTCCCCATTCCAGAATAGATATTTTTATCGGAGCAGAGCTGGAGCTTCCGCCTGCATTATCAAATGCCTTGGCGGTTAAAGTATGATCGCCGGCAGCTGCAGGAGACCAGGTAACACTGTATGGGCTACTGGTATCTTCGCCTACTTTGTTATTGTTCACATAAAACTCTACCTTACTTACTGTTCCGTCCTGATCGGTTGCATCGGCGGTTATAGTTAGCGTTTCGTTCTGGTTAACTACGGCACCAATTCTGGGAGAAGTCAGCACCACGGAAGGTGCGGCTGCAAAAGCTGCTTTTGTATTACTATCCTGTTTATTTGCCGTGCTGCTTTCAGCAGCTGCAGGATTCTTGAATACAGGCGCTGCTGAAGAGGTAAGACATGCCCATATTGGCAAGACCATACCCAGCAAAGCAAAATATCTTTTCATAAATGGATCTACTGATTAATGTATCCCAGGCATAAAGGCTTAAGAAACGCATAGCCATTTACCTGAAAGAGGTCTGAAAGTTATATCAAACGGATTGTACGCATTTACCCGCAGGCAGGGATACCTGCAAAGAAGAAAATGATAAATTTGTACTATTAGATAAAGAAGAAGCTGGTTTTAGTAAACCAGCTCTTTATGATAGTGCATAAGGTACCATTCGACAAACTTGCGCGTGCCCTCCTCTAATGGTGTAGATGGTGCATAGTCTGTCTTTTCCTTTAGCTTATCCATTGCGGCGTAAGTAGTGGTTACATCGCCTGGTTGCAGCGGAATAAGGTTAAGCACAGCCTGCTTGTCAAGCGACTTTTCAATGGCTTTCACAAAATCAAGCAGCTTAACCGGCTGGCTGTTCCCGATGTTGTAAATGGCATAAGGCGCACTACTTTCGTCGGTTTTAAGCGGAATGCCCGGTAGTACTTCCTGCTTTTGCGGAACCACATCCAGTAAGCTGAAAATACCTCCTACAATGTCATCCACATAAGTGAAGTCGCGCTGCATACGGCCAAAGTTGTAAACATCAATAGGTTTGCCCTCTAAAATGTTCTTCGTAAACTTAAACGGGGCCATATCAGGTCTTCCCCATGGGCCATACACTGTAAAGAAGCGCAGACCGGTAACCGGAATCTGGTGCACATGCGCATAAGAGTGCGCCATCATTTCGTTTGCCTTTTTAGTGGCAGCATAAAGCGAAACAGGGTGCTCAGTTGGGTCTTCCTCACGGAATGGCACAGCTGCATTTAAGCCGTAAACTGATGAACTGGAAGCATATAACAGGTTTCGCACCGGATACATGCGGCAGCACTCCAGTATGTTCAGAAAACCAGTGATGTTGCTATTGATGTAAGCATGCGGGTTCTCGATTGAGTAGCGTACGCCAGCCTGTGCCGCCAGGTGTACCACGTAGTCAAACTTCTCGTCTTTGAAAAGTTGGTTCATGATTTCACGGTCTTCCAGGTTCAGCTTCATAAAGCGGATGCCTTCGTGGCCGTTTATCATAGTACCGTACTCAATCTGTTCTTTCTCTATACCCTGCTCGCTAAGGCGCGCATATTTCAGGTTGATATCGTAGTATTCGTTTATATTATCGATGCCGACTACTTCATATCCTTCTTTTGCCAGACGGAGCGCCATGTGCATCCCGATAAACCCAGCATTTCCAGTAAGTAATACTTTTGCCATATTTTAAATTATTGAGATAGATGCAATGCGGGGAAACGCTGAATGCACCAAGTATTAATTGATTACAGAAGGAACAGCTCATGAATGGCCTCTGCCTTAACTGCTCCTGCTTTGGATGTTTTTACTGGATTTATCTTACGCGAAAATAGAGGCTTGGTTATATTAGAAAAGTATTATTTATCAGATTATACTTCCTTTATATCAGCTCTCCAGCCGGAGATTGCTTCTGAAGGCTTGCTTTATTTGTGATTAGGCTCTCGTAAATACTGATGAGCTGCTCGTAGTTGCCTTCATAAGTATACTTATCCAGGAACGTCTGGCGGGCCTGCGCATACAAAGCATGATGTGCCGGATTTAGTGCTGGACTATAGCCACGGATTACCTCAGCCAGCGACTCAGGGCTGCTGGTTTTGAAGTGGATGCCGTTATAGTTATTCTCTACAATTTCGTTGATGTTGTCGATGTCTGATGCAATAACAGGTGTACCTGTAGAGAAAGCCTCCAGTATAGTTCGTGGCATTCCTTCGTACCAGATAGACGGGAACAGCAGCGCCTGGCTTTTCTTCAGGGCATCAATTATAAATGCATTGTCCTGGAAACCGAGGTACTCTATATCGCTATACTTGGCTGCATATTCTTCCACCATTGGCACCAGCGGGCCTGTACCAATTATCTTCAGCTTATAAGGCACCAGATCACGGGCTTTCAGCAACACATCCAGCCCTTTTTCTTCTGATAACCTTCCCACAAACAGGAAATGATCTTCACGCTCTTCCGGCAAAGTATAACCCTGATCGGTAACGCAGTTTGGCTTCACAACAATCTGCTCGGGGCGCAGCTTAAGGCTAGAGCTTAAAAGTTTATTCTTAGCAAATTCAGTAAGCACAATGTAACGCGTGATCTTGTTACGCCAGGTGCCGGCCATTTTGTGCAGCGAGGTCATGAGCGTAAGCTGTGCCGTTTGCATACGCGAATTGCGGTGGCAACCATGGATGATGCCATCCAGCGGTAAAGTTTTGGTAACACATTGTTCGCATACTTTGCCATCGCGCAGCAGGAAAGCACCTGAGCATATCAGCCTGAAGTTACGGACTGTGAATACTACCGGTATATTGTGCTTGTTGGCAATGTAAAATACTGACGGTGAAGCTACATAAAAGAAGTTGTGCACATGAATCACATCAGGCTGGAAAGCCAGAATTTCCTTCTCCATAGCTGCAGCTGAGTCAGAGTTATAGAACATCTGGTATGATAATTTGGCTACGGCCATCCAGGAATCTATTTCTTTGTTATCGAAAACCAGCGTGTGCACGTTGTGGCCATAGTTGCGAAGCATGGCACACTCAGCTGCAAAGCTGTTGTCCTCGCCTCCTTTTTCTTTGTACTTGTTATGTATGATTAAAATTTTCATGTGAATTGTAAAGGGTCAGGTATCAGGATGGGTTATGTGGATTATAGGTTGCGTGTTGTTGCACGGCTTGCACCAGATCTGCGGGAGTACCAATATCCAGGCAGGAGCCATTTTCGAAAAGCACACTCTGTATCTGCAGCCCGGCTTTAAGTGCCTGCTGCACCACATGACCTATGCTTAGCTCGGTTTGCTCTCCCCGCTCCTGCTCCCATTTTGTTAAGTATCGGTGCATGAAATCTGTAAAAGCAGGCGACCAGACAGCCATCACCCATGCATACGGAGATACAACCGCAGCAGGTTTAGGATTTATACTTAATATTCTGCCATCATCAGCCCGTGTTACCGTATCCCACTTTTCGGGATGTTCAACCTGAAATAACCCTAGCACTACATCTGCCTGTGCTACTTCCTGCTTCTGAAGCAGTTGGATAAAAGCATCTTTAGGCTCGAAAAGTATATCCGGGAAACCGAAGGCTACACGTTTGTCTTTGATAAAAGTATAAGCCTGATCAGCGGAGAATGGTGTACCATAAGACTTGCGCATGATCAGGTAAGCCAGGTTCATACTTAAGCCGTTGCCATCTCCGAAGTATGCCGGAATATCCCATTTGCCATTGCGAAGTATAATGTAAGCATTAGTGATGCCGGCACCTTGCATGCGTTCTAGCAGATACTGTGCAACGGGTTTGGGTATAGGCTCCTTATCAGTATTTAAAGTATAACCAATCGGAAAAAGCTCCTTGCTGCAGGGCAATGGCGAAATGCGTGTGCCTAAACCGGCTGCCGGAATCAAACCTACTGTTTCGGGTTGCACAAGGAAAGGCTTAAAGTATAGTTTGAGTTGATGATATAGTAAATGTGCGCTGTATACCGGTTGGGTTTACAGCGCACATCATACTTATGTTAATTTATACTTGCGGCTACTCTACGGCAGCGTTAAGTTGAGCTTCGTTTCTTTGTTTTGAAGTGCTCAGGATGCGCTCACGCTCTGCAGCATCAGTTGTAGCAAAATAAGCCGACTGCTTGTTGCGCAACTCATCTACTAAACGGCCTTGCGGAAGTATAACGTCATCGTAAGTAAGTACTTTATCCTTAGGCACATCATGCTTCAGAATGCAACCTTCGGCAACACCTAATGGCAATAAATTCTCTGCACGGGTTGTGTCTGCGTTTTCGCATAAGCCATAAGTCATGTAATGGCCAATACCGTCAACTACATCGCCTGCTTTAAGATCTGTTTTGGCTGCGGCAACCACTTCTACGCAAGGTCCTGCAATTGGCGTAAGGGCAGCATCGTTGAACAATACAGCTCTTGCCACAGTGCTTGGCACCTCGAAATGGCACAGGTGGTACGGTGTATAGAATAAGTAAAGGGGGCCTTCACCTAGTTTGTACAGGTTCAGGTAGTGCTGCTGAATCGGGTGGTCGTGCGTTCCAAGTATAAATACGCCTGGTCCTGGCTCAGCACCAACAACATAGTCTACTACACCAGGGCCTTCAGTTAAAGCTTCCAGCGGGTATAGTGAATTCACTACATCTTTCAGTGGTGTACCGCTTGGTACAGTTGGGCCCATCATACCACGTTTTGCTACGCGCATGCCGGTTCCGTTTGCAACTATAGCCTGCTCAAAAGAGATCTTGCTACCATCAGCAAACGATGTTACCATGGCTGGATTCTGCCCCCATTTCTCAGCAAAGCCTTTTTGTGTAGTTGGGTTACGATATGGATCGTGCAGACCTTTGATGTTACCACAAAGCACCGGCTTCACACCCAATGATTTTACAAAACGGTACAGGTTCATTTCTACACCTGGCTGGTCGCCATCAGCGTTTGTGAACACTACACCTGCTTTATCAGCATATACTTTTAAGATTGGGCCAACAGTACCATCCACTTCGGCATTCATCATAATGATGTGCTTTTTGCTCTGGATAGCGCGCATGGCTACATTAGTACCAAACTCTACGGCACCTGTTACTTCAATAATGGCATCAATGCCTTCTGCATCGCAAAGCAGCATGGCATCATCGGTAATGCTATACTTGCCGTTTCTGATGTTTTCTTCCAGCGCAGTAAGTGAGGCTACTTCGGCAACATCAAACACATCTGCTTCTGAGTAGGCACGTCTTGCTTTATCTGTATCGCGATTGGCGATGGCTACAAGCTCCATACCTGGCACATATTTGCAGATCTGCAGGGCGATGCCACGACCCATAAAGCCAGCACCAACCATGGCAACTCGTACTGGTTTGCCTTCTGCTTGGCGTTTGGCTAAGGCTGTATCAACTATAATCATTTATTTATATCTGTTTTGGGTTAGCAAATGGAAAGCCAGCTGTTAAACCAGCTGCTTTCCGTCAGTTGATGTTTCGAATTCGTTTACATAAGGTGGATGCACTTTATCTTTCTCCGAGATCAGCACCGGCTCAATTGGCCACTGAATGTTGAAGGCAGGATCATCCCAACGGATACCACGCTCAGCACCTGGTGTGTAGAATTGTGTTACCTGGTACGTTACATCTGTGTTATCTTCCAAAGTAATGAAGCCGTGGCCAAAGCGCTCCGGCACAAAAAGCATGCGGAAACTATCAGCGGTAAGTTCTACTCCAATCCATTCTTTATAAGTCGGAGATTCAGGGCGAAGGTCGATGATAACATCGTAAATAGCACCGCGTGTGCAGCGTACCAGTTTTGTTTCTTCGTAAGGCGATAGCTGGTAGTGCATACCGCGCAGCGTACCTTTTATTTTGTTATGAGAAACGTTTGTTTGTACTACATTGGCAGTCAGGCCAAGCTCTTCAAACTCGCGCTGGCACCATGAGCGGCCAAAAAAGCCACGCTCATCTTCCAGGCGTTTTACATCAATTATATAGGCACCTTTTAGTTTGGTTTCTGTAAATATCATCTTGTGTAGATTATGCGGTTTCTAATTCGGCCTGCTCTTCTGATACTTTAGCTGTATTGTGTTTCCATTGCAGCTGTTCGTTTATTTCGCCACCATCCTGCAGGCTTGTAAGCACTTTCAGGCGCATCAGCAGCGAGTTACGGAAATCACCGTCTTTGAAGTTCATCGCCATCAGGCCATCGCGCAGCTCCTGAATTGCCTGCTTAAGCGAAACTTGTGGCTGGTGGTTTGGAGCCAGTGATTTGAACAGGTCGAAGTTCACGCAGTAAGAGCGCTTATCTGGTGCAGCATCTCGGTTCAGTGTTACTTCAGTTCCCGGAATTACATCAGCTACAGCTTCTGCCAATTCACGTACCTGGTAGTTCCATTCGTTGCTACCAGCGTTTACTGCCAGGAATTCGCCACCGTTATCAGGTGTTCTTGTAATTGCCCACTCAATAGCACGCGCCATATCTTTTACGTGGATAAGCGGACGCCAAGGGCTACCATCGCTCAGAATGTTGATCTTACCGGTTGCCACAGCACCAGCTACGAAGTCGTTCAGTACCAGGTCAAGGCGAAGACGGTCGCTCATACCGCAGGCAGTTGCAAAACGCAGGCAGGTTACTGTAAAACCATCGCCGGCAAGCGGCTCTACACCTTGCTCTGTAAATACTTTAGAGCGAGCGTAAGCTGTAAGTGGATTTAACGTAGAAGATTCTGTCTTTGCGCTACCTTCTGTAGCACCATACATGCTGCAGCTAGATGCAAAAACATAGAACTTAACACCGGCTGCCTTGGCCATTTCAGCGATTCTAACGCTTGATTTATAGTTTACATCCAGTGTTATATCTTCGAATTTTGTACCCATCGGGTCGTTGGAAATGGCTGCCAGGTGCACAACAGCATCCACGCCTTCCAGCACTTCAGCCGGCATAGTTCGCACGTCACCATACAACTGCACATCAAGCTTGCTCTCCGGGAATACAGTTGCGTTAGTTAAACAAGTAGCGAAATAGGCCATGTCATAGCCTATCAATGTTGCATTCGGGAAAGTAGAGCGCAGCTGGCGAACAACACCAGGGCCTACATATCCCATATTACCAGTTATTAATATCTTCATGATAAATATATATTGAGAAGGGATAGTTAATATGATTTCTTGTTTGCGGGCGAAGCTTAGTTCAGGACGTTGGAAAGCATTTTATGCCAAACATTCCAGGGTGCTTTGCCTGATTGCCATAGTTCTTCCAGCACGTGCTTGTCGCGAAGCGTATCCATTGGCTGCCAGAAACCTGTGTGGCGGTAAGCAGAAAGTTCACCTTCTTCGGCTAGTTTTTCCATTGGCTCTTTTTCCCAGGTAGTGCTGTCACCTTCGATGTAATCAAAAACGCCTGGTTCAAGTATAAAGAAACCACCGTTGATCCAAGGCATATCGCCTCCTGTTGGTTTTTCTTTGAACTGGCTGATTTTGGTTGCTTCTGCTGAAAGGTTAAATGCACCGAAACGGCCTGGTTGCTGCACTGCTGTTAGTGTAGCCAATGTGCCTTGCGCTTTATGATATTCAATGGCTTCGGCAATGTTTACATCGCTAACACCGTCTCCGTAGGTCATGCAGAATGTTTCGTTACCAACATACTCCTGAACGCGCTTCAGACGGCCACCTGTAAGTGTGCCTTCACCTGTATCTACCAGCGTTACTTTCCACGATTCTGTGTTATTTCTGTGGATCTCCATGCTGTTTTTGCGCATATCGAAGGTTACATCAGAATTGTGGAGACAGTAGTTTGCAAAATATTCTTTGATCATGTGGCCTTTGTAGCCGCAGCAAATCACAAACTCATTGATATTGTAGTGAGAGTAGATTTTCATGATGTGCCACAGGATGGGCTTACCACCGATCTCTACCATTGGTTTTGGTCTTACGCCGCTTTCTTCACTGATTCTTGTTCCATAGCCACCGGCAAGTATAACTGCTTTCATTATGCAAAGGGTTTTGGGTTTGAATTAAAAATGATGGGACAGTGCAATTAGAAGTGCCCCGAATTGTATATTCACTTAATACGACAATCGCTATATTTGGATTTATTTCTCTTAAAAAAAGATGCAAATTTTAGTGCGACGCCTGTTGTAGAAGCTAAAGAATTGTGCGTTTTGCCCCGGGTTCTGAAGAGCTGCGCTAAATGGATGTAATACTCTGTTTTTCTGTTGAGGAAGGCATGGTAACAGGCGCGGAAGAACCGCCTGCTAACGCAGGCAGGCCGCCGGCTATACTTTAATTTGTAGCGGTAATAGTGCCTGATCATTTTCCTCCATCTCATTTTCTATCACATTTTTCAGGCTCCCATCCGGCTTATTCAGTTAAGGCTGATTGTCCTTTTAGCAGACGTTGCAGCAGTACTTTAGAAGCCAGATAAACAAAGGTGCTGTTTGTTACCAGGTACCTTTTCCAGAGGCGGCGTGGCTCCAGGTACAACCTGTACGTCCATTCCAACGAAAGGTCACGGGCCCATTTAGGTAATCTTTTTTCCAGGCCGGCATAAGTCATAAATGCCTGCCCTACGCCTAGCATACACGCCCGTACTCTGTCTTTATGGTCAGCCATCCAGCGCTCCTGTTTAGGGCAACCCAGTGCTACAAACACCAGATCAGCACCAGAAGCATTGATCATGTCTACTATGGCATTATCCTCATCTTCTGATAGTTTACGAAACGGAGGAGAATAGTAACCGGCAACGCGCAGGTTCGGCAATTCTTTCTGAGCTCTGCCAACCACGGCTTCCAGCACCTGGTCTGTGGAACCATAAAAGTATACAGATTTACCTCTTGCGGCAGCCTCCTGAAGCAGGCGCGGCACCAGGTCCATACCTGCTACTCTGTCCTGCTGCTGACCGTAGAGTACTTTCATCAGTTTAGATAGTGGCCCTCCGTCGGGAGTAGCCACATCTGCCTGATTTAAAAGATTGTTAAAACTCTTGTCTTTGTAAGATTCTACCAGCATGTGCACATTTGCGAAACACACATAGGAAGAAGGTTTATTATCTGTAAGCCAGAAAATATGGTTTACGAAGTCTTCGAAAGATCCTGCTGATATAAGGGAGGTAAGTAACTTCCGCTTTGTTTTTAAAGGTGCGGGAGTTGCAACAGCTGGGTCGTGTAAAGTGTCAGTATTAGTAAGCATTTTTCTCGCCTTTGATCATGTTCCAGACAGTGAGGAAAATAATTTTCATATCCATCATAAAGCTCCAGTTCTCCATGTAGCGCACATCATATTCTACGCGTTTTTCCATCAGGTGAACTTCCTGTGTTTCGCCACGGAAGCCACTTACCTGAGCGTAGCCGGTAATACCAGGCGTTACGAAGTGGCGCATTTTATACTTGGAGATTACTTTAGAGTAGTGCTCCAGTTGTGATACCAGGTTCGGACGTGGCCCTACTACTGACATATCACCCAACAGTACGTTGAAAAACTGTGGCAGTTCATCAAGGTTGGTTTTTCTTAAGAAGGCTCCCACCTTGGTTACACGCGGATCATGTTTTGTAGCCTGTAACTCCGTCTGGTTATTTACATACATGGTTCTAAATTTGTAGCAAACAAACAGCCTGTTCTTTTTACCCGGACGCAATTGCTTAAAGAAGATCGGGCCTTTAGAGTTTATGCGAATAGCCAGCGCAATAATCGGCATCACAATCGGGAACAGTAATAGTATAACTGATAGTGAGAACACTATATCAAAAGCACGTTTCATCACCCGGTTGGTAACAAGTTCCAATGGCTCGTTGCGTATGCTGATCATCGGAATGTTGTTATAGAAATACATGTTTACGTCGCGCTGCACCAGGGCACTGAACTCAGGCACCATCCTGAAGTACATAAAGTTGTCATCTGCAAACTGCGACAGGTCCTCGATGTGCTCTTTGTTGTTTAAAGGCAAAGCATAATAAATCTCATCTATACTATGCTGCAGGCAGAACTCTTTTACATCGTCAACGCCCCCTTTTACCATGTTATAGTATGGGCTGGTAATATCCGGATCATCATCGAAGAAGCCCATGAACTTTGTACCAGGGTTGTCGTGAGAGTTAAAAGTCTGGTATAACGTTGCTGCGGCAGGCCCTGTACCGATGATCACAAAGCGTGAATAAGCCATATCAGAATTAGTGAAATACTTATTCAGCTGGAGCATCAGCAGTCTGCTAAAGCCTATTAGAAGCGCTGTGGACAAATAAGTATAAAGCAACAGCAATCTTGAAATAGACTCCAGGTTGAATATTACGATACAGCTAGCCAGCAGGAATGCATGTAAAATAAATGCGTTGATTACATTAGCTACACTCTTGTGACATGGGATCAGCCTTTCTATCTGAAAAACAAAGTCTTTGAAGCCCGACACGATCCACCACACAAGTCCAAAAAGTACAAAGAAGATACTATACTGATGTTCTAGTTGGAGGTCGCCGTAGCGGATATAGTTAGATACCTTGAAAGAAAGGGCTATAAGAGTTATATCTAGCATCAACGTAATTACTCTGTTGAAGCTATTATAGTGGCGAAATTTATTCATAGTTTAATTGTACTTATTCAATCATATACTTCCCGAAAATTTTACTCCATCTGCCTTAGAAGAGCATTAAACATTATTATCGTTCTCTCATGAGGCTTGCCAAGCGTTTAGATATTATAAGCACTATACAAAATCGACATCATTTAAATATTAAAGAAACGAAATATTTATATTGCACTTTTATAATAACAGAAATTCAACAATACTTAAACAAGCTTCCTTATTGAACTATAAACCTTATTACGCTTTAAACTTTTAGAAGTTTGACAGAAAAATGGGTTTCATACATTAATTACAATTTTATAATATACTCAAAACATATTCTTAAAATATTTATATTTTCTAAGTAATTAGTATTTAAAATTAGTAATGATCACAAAAAGTATATAGTACTTTATATATAAGTATAAACATATATAGATTATCTAATTTCCAGCAGCCTTAACCTGTTCTTTACCTTATGTTAAATGCATTACAACACTTCTACTACCAGCAAAAAATTACACTCTTTTATCCAAGTTTTGCACCACATATATCCTATAAGCAACAAGCATGACTTTAAAAAAACAGCACATCAAACAATACCAACATTATCCAATGAAACACTGAACTAAACCAAAAACATCACAACCTTAATATTCAAAAAATATTTATAGATGGGAACTTTATAAACAAATAAAAGCTTTGCAATTTCGTGGTTATAATACATTTACATTAACAAACCATTCTTACATTATTGGTTTTTTAATAAATTAAGGCGTGAGACATTAAAAATAAAAAATAAAACAAAGCACCTGTAAATACAAATAATATGAACAAACTATACACCCACAAAAACCTGCATACTAAAAGGGTAATAGCTTAAAGCAATTCTTATTTTAGTTAAATACAGCTTATAGAAAGGCACATCCAATTTGAGAGAGTGTTTCGGACTAAAGTTTAACTAAAAGCAATTTTTATAAGGTTGGCAAATACAAAACTGTGCCTGCCAATTTGTTAGCCAAACAAAATTCTTACAACTTTTAGCCATGCAGTTAACCTTGAGGAGTTTTTCTAAGCTCCTGCCTATACTTGTTTTAATACTATGGGCATCAAACAGTTATGCCCAAACATGCATCCCAACCATCACTACCTCTGGCGGAGCATCTTTATGTGAAACCAGCGAGATAACTTTAACAGCCAGTGTTGCAGCGCAGTATAAGTGGTCTACAGGTGAGACGACACGCTCTATAAAAATCAAATCTGGGGGCGAATATTGGGTTACAACAACAACTATAGATGGTTGTGAAGGCACATCAGATAAAGTTCTTATTGCCAGTGAACCAGATGCTAGTATAGCTGACCCTGTAGATTTCTTTACTTACTGCAGCTATTCGGGTGGTGAGGCTATTTTTGATCTTACAGTAGAAAATACATCTACCACAAAAGAAACAAACACCAGTTATAGCATTAAATGGGGCGATGGCACTGTTTCTAACTTTGGCAAAGATTTCGCAACTGCAAGCCACCGCTATACTTCGGCAGGCTCCTTCACTTTAGAATTAACGGTAACAAACCAGGCTGGCTGCACCAGCACTAAAACAGAAAGAGTATTTGTAGGCAGTAACCCTGGTCTAGGACTTGCCAGCCGCGGTAACACCAGCGACTGCGCTCCGTCAACCTTTACCTTCGATATACTTAACACAGAAGGCAATTCTATTCATACTGTTTATAAGTTCTGGTTTGATGATGGCAGCGATACCTTAACCTATACCCATGCCAACTTACCTAAAACTATAGAGCATACTTTTACTGAATCATCCAGAGGGAAGCCTTACAACTCTTTCACACTGAATGGCTATGCTGTAAACCCTTGCGGCACAACGCCTGCCTCGGTTGGTGGTATCAAAATATCTAAAGGACCACAGGCCGGCTTAACTGTATCGGCAGTTGAAGGTTGTGTGGGGCAAACATTTAACCTGAAAGATACTTCTGAAGGAGGTTTTAACGCCAACCAATCATCTAACACCTATAACCGCGAATGGATCATTACGCCGGCTACTGGCTGGGAATTTGTTTCAGGAACTATCCGTTCGGCAACTCCAACTATAAAGATCAACGAGCCTGGCGAGTATAAAGTAAAGATATATGTAACGCCTTCTGGTGGCAACCTGAAATGCTCCGGCGACTCGGCTGTAAGTATAATAAAGGTTAGTGCTCCGCCAAAAGCAGCTTTCTCTCTATCGCCTAATCCGGCGCAGGGTTGTGCTCCAAACAATGTTAAAGCAATCAATAACAGCGTTGGCGATAACATAAGCTATACATGGGCTGTAACACCAAAAACGGGCTGGAGTTATGCTTCAGGCTCAAACTATAAATCAGCTTCGCCTCAGTTCAATTTCAGTACTCCAGGCAACTATACCGTTACTTTAACAGCCACCAATGGCTGCGCGCCTAGCAGTACAGTTAGCCAGGATATTACCATTAAAGGTAAACCTATTGCTACACTACCTGCTCCGCAAACCTATTGCGGGCCGCAAGCTATTGCTTTTAACGAAGCCAACCCACTTCACAAACCAACTTACAACGCCAACCTTGGCACCATTACCGGTTACAGATGGAGTGTAACTGGCCCAGGAGCAACTACCTTTGAGAATGGCACAAGCAGCAGTTCTCAGTACCCAACTATAAACTTTACCAAAGCCGGCACTTATGATGTTGCCGTTGTAGCCATCAACGAATGTGGTGAAACTTCGGCTCCGGCTGTACAAAGAGTAACTATAAACCCGTTACCAACACTTGAAATTGCCGCGACAAAGCCTGCTATCTGCGTTGGTGATAAAGTAGAATTAAACGCTTCCGGCGCTGATACTTATACCTGGGCACCCGCCACCGGATTAAGCGCTACTACGGGCAGCAAAGTAACAGCTTACCATACCCAGACAACAACTTATACTATAACAGGTGTAAATAAAACAACTGGCTGCACCAGCACAACCACCTATACGGTGGTGGTTAACACTCCGCCAACAGTACAAGTTACAAGCTCAACGCCAGAGATATGTGTTGGCCAGGGCACAGCCACACTTACTGCCTCAGGAGCCGATACTTATACCTGGGCGCCAGCTGTTGGTTTAAGTGCTACCACAGGCATGGCCGTGACGGCAACGCCAGACAAAACAACTACCTATACTGTAACAGGTATAAATGCCGAAACAGGTTGCAGCAGCACTGCTACTGTAACTGTAAAAGTAAACCCGCTGCCGGAAGTAAATGCAGGCACAGACCTTGTTATCTGCGACAGACCTGTAGCTACTAAACTTCAGGGTAGTCCGGTTGGTGGTACCTGGTCAGGAGCCAATGTAACAGAAGATGGCACTTTCACCCCTTCCGGAAAAGGCGATTTTATACTTACCTATACTTTTACAAACGAAAACGGCTGTTCAAATTCAGATGAGCTAAAGATCACTGTTTCTGAGGTTATGGTGGCTAATGCTGGCCCAGATCAGGAAGTGTGCTTAAGCAGTGGAGCCTTTATACTTCAGGGAGCACCGTTTGGAGGTAAATGGAGTGGTTCGGAGCTTGTTTCAGAAGACGGCACTTTTACTCCTTCTAAAGCCGGCACATTTAAACTTACTTATACTTACTACACAGGCAGTTGCTTTACTACCGATGAAATGACCGTAGTAGTTAAGCCGCTACCGCAATCACCTACTGTTACAGGCATTCAGGATATCTGCTACAACACCGGCACATCCTTAACAGCGCAAACAACAGAAGGTACGGGCACTTTTAACTGGTACACCCAGGAAAAAGGAGGCACCCCGGTAGCCACAACAACTACAGGCACAGCTTTCGAAACAGGTGCTTTGGCCAAGTCTACAGATTTTTATGTGGAATTTGCCTCAGCTGAAAGCGGCTGCGCCAGCCCTCGCACTAAAGTTACAGTAGTGGTTAGGCCTGAGATTGCCAAACCTATTGTGCAGCCTTATGTTATGTGCGGACCAGGCAAGGCTATTTTGGCAGCAGAAGGCACAGCCAGCAACTATAACTGGTACGACCAGAGCGGCAAACTAGTATACACAGGTAAAGTGTTTGAGCCTCAGTTAACGGCTACAGGTACTTATACTTACTTTGCGGAAGGATTTGTAGAAAGCTGCGCAGGTCCACGCACCGAGGTTACTGTTACCGTTTATCCGGAGTTAGATAAGAACACGATTAACACAGTTGCAGAAATTTGCTCCGGCCAAAAGCCAGATCTGTTAACCGGCTCTCAGCCTGAAGGCGGAAATAACACCTATACATTCCGTTGGGAATACAGCTACGACGAAGGCACTAACAAAGTATTTACAGCAATAGCAGGTGCAGGTGCAACTTCAGCTACTTATCAGCCAGACGCGCTTACTAGACCAACATGGTTCAGAAGAGTTGTGTTATCTGCTGGCTGTGAACTTGCCTCAACACCTGTACTTATTTCGGTTACACCAGCTATCAGCAACAACGAGCTGTATACTGTTCCTGCAATTTGTGCAGGCAATCAACCTAACAAAATAACAGGCAAACAGCCAGCAGGAGGCAACAAATCTTATACTTACCGCTGGGAGTACAGTACCGATAACAAAACCTACACCAGTATAGAAAACAGCAATACTCCGGAGTATCAGCCTGGCGTGTTACTGGTACCTACCTGGTTCCGCCGTGTGGTTAGCTCAGGTACCTGCTCAGAAGACATCAGTACTCCTGTTAAGGTAGCTGTAACTCCGGCTGTTTCTAACAACATCATCCGCGGCACGCAAACCATTTGTGCCGGCGAACCAGCTGCACAGATCACAGGTGAATTACCTGCCGGTGGTAACGGTAGCTATACTTACTACTGGGAAGCCAGTGTTGGCGGCAGCGAGTATACTGAAATTCCTAATAGCCGAGGTACATCTAAACAAAGCTGGAACCCGGGTCAGGTAAAAGAAACTACATCGTTCCGTCGGGTGGTACTCTCTGGCACATGCGAGGTAAGTATAAGTGCGCCGGTAACCATTACAGTTAACCCCCAGTTGATAAACATCATTGCTGGTTCTCAGACTATCTGTGTGGGTAATGCAATCGCTCCTATCTCAGGTGAGCCAGCCAGCGGTGGCGACGGTGTAAATTATACTTATACCTGGGAAAGCAGCGTAGATGGGCAGCCATTTACAGCCATAACAGGAGCACCGAATCAACCTGGCTTCACTCCTACCAGCCCTGTAAAAACCACTAAATACCGCAGAAAAGTCGTTTCAGGCGCCTGTACCAGTTATTCAAATATAGTTGAGATCACTGTAAACCAACTACCTGCAGCTCCGGTTGCAAGCGCAGCACCTGTTTGCATAGGTTCTCCGGCAATACTTTCAGTAACCGGAACCACGGGCTATACCTACAACTGGTACGACAGCAACGGCACTTTACTGCACAGTGGCCCGGAAACATCTTACACTACAGCCAATACAACAGCAGCAGGCAAAGAGGTATACTTTGTTGAAGCTGTAAATGGCAATGGTTGTACAGGCCCTCGTTCCAGAATGGAAGTTACAGTTTACAAGGCTCTGGAAAACAACACCATCAGCACTCAAACACCACTTGTTTGTGCCGATGTTACAGAGATAAAATTCACAGCTTCTGAGCCAACTGGCAGCAACGGAAACTATAGGTATAGTTGGGAGATAAGCACAGATAATGGACAGAGCTTCAGAGTTGTTTCTACTACCAAGGAATATACGCACAAAGCTGCTTTAGCAGGCCCAACTATATTCAGGCGTACAGTTATGGCAGCACCTTGCGGCACATTAACCAGCAACCAGGTCTTGATAAACATTGTACCTGTCATCAGCAATAACAACATTATCAGCGGCACACAAAACCTGTGCTATGGCGAAAATGCGACCTTAATAGAAGCAAGTAAACCAGATGGTGGTGGCGATAAGCTTACCTATCGTTGGGAAATGAGCACCGATGCCGGCAGTGTAAAAACTTACAAGGCCGCAGAAGGAAATTATACTTCACAAAACTACCAGCCGGGTAAACTGGACAAAACAACCTGGTTCCGCCGTGTAGTAGTTTCAGAACTTTGTGGCGAACAGGCTTCAGCTCCGGTTGCTGTAATTATTACTCCTCAGATCCTGAACAACCAGCTTAAACCAGTTAGCTCAGACCAGGTTATCTGTGCTGGCAGTGAGGCTGCTGAAATAAAAGGAACTACTCCTTCAGGAGGCAACGGTACAGGCTCCTATGCTTACCAGTGGTGGCAAAGTATAGATGGCGGCGCTACGTTTGCAAAAGCAACCGGCAGCACCAGCACAACCGCTAATTATAGCCCGGGCGCACTTACCCGCACTACACTTTTCAAACGTGTGGTAACATCTGGCAACTGTGTAAGCGAGTCTGATGTGATCACGGTTACAGTTAACAAAGGTATCCTGAACAATACTTTGTATGAAGTAGCAGAGATCTGTAAAGGGGAAGCTCCTACTTTATTGACCGGAACCGTGCCTACAGGTGGCGAAGAAGGTAAGTATGAATACCTGTGGGAATACAGCTCAACAGGCAAACCAGGCAGTTTCACGTCTGCTCCGGGCGATAACAACCGCACTGATGGTAGCTATCAGCCTCAGGTGCTGCAAAGCAATGCCTGGTTCCGCAGAAAAGTAACCTCCGGCGGATGCTCCGTTTATTCTGAGTCAGTTAAGGTAACCGTTAACGCTCCGCTGGGCAACTATAACATCAAAGATTCGCAGAGTATTTACGCAGGCACTATTCCGGCTACCCTTACAGGCCTTTATACTTCATCTGTAACAGGAGGCAATGGCAAGTATGAGTACCGCTGGGAAATGAGCACTGACGAAGGAACAAACAAGAAATTCGTGACTGCTCCTGGAGCTTATACTAATAAGGATTATACTTTCCAGAGCGGCTTGCGCAAAACAACCTGGTTTCGACGTGTGGTTATCTCCGGTGGCTGCGAGGCTATCTCAAATGAGGTTGAGATTACTGTAATTGCCGAGATCACAGACAACGTGATTAAATCTGACCAGACAATTTGCGTGGGCAACACACCGGCAGAACTGCAGGGCACTATACCTACAGGTGGCGAAGGCCAGTTCAGCTACCGCTGGGAAAGTAGCACCCTTAGCGAAACTACAGGTTTTGTTACAGCACAAGGCAAAGGCAACAACACACAGAACTTCCAGCCTAACCCGGTAAGTCAGCCAACCTGGTTCAGACGTGTGGTTACTTCCGGACCTCATACAGCTGTAAGTAATGTTATACTTATTTCTGTTAGGCCAGCGCTGGATAACAACAAGATCAGCACTAACCAGACTATTTGCTTTGGCACTGCGCCAGCTACACTAACAGGTTCTGCGCCAACAGGCGGTAGCGGCAACTATACTTACCTCTGGGAGATGAGTACAGCCGGGCCAACATCCGGCTTCATGACTGCTCCAGGTAATAACAACGGTCAGAACTATAGTCCGGCAGCACTTACACAGGCAGCCTGGTTCAAAAGAGTTGTTACATCTGAGTCGTGCGACAGGCTGGTGAGTAATGTTATAGCTATAAGTATAAATGCTTTACCTAAAGCACCGGTTGCTTCTGATGCTATTGTTTGCGCAGGCGGAAGTGTTACTTTAACTGCTTCATCAGTAGGCGATGGCAGACTGGAGTGGTATGATGCTGCAAATAGTGGTAGCCTGTTAGGAACCGGAAGAAGTTTCACAACTCCTGCCCTGCAGCAAAGCACAACCTATTATGTGCAGGAAGTAAGCCTGTCTTGTGCCGGCGAGCGCAAAGCTGTTACGGTAACAGTTACACAACCATCCGCTGATGCAGGCCAGGACATAACCATAGTTAAAGGACAAAGTGCAACGCTGAGTGCCAGTGGCGGTGTGAGTTATACCTGGGAACCGGCTCCTGGCATAACCGACCTGAACATCCCGAATCCGGTGGTGAACCCTGAAGTGACTACAACCTATAAAGTGACCGTGGTAACGGCAGGCGGCTGTACATTCACCGATGAGGTTACTGTAAATGTGCTGCAGCAGGTGCTTATTCCTAACACCTTTACCCCGAACCGCGACGGCATTAACGACACCTGGGAGATACCAAACATAGAAAGTTACCCTAACTGTAAGGTACAGGTATTCAACCAGTGGGGCAATAAAGTATTCAGCTCAGATGGCTACAAAGAGCCTTGGGACGGACGCTTTAACGGCCAGGAATTACCGCTGGCTACTTACTACTACATCATCTATTTAGATAAAAATGAGAAGCCTATTTCAGGCAGCGTAACGATTGTAAAATAACAGCCTATGAACAAACTTTTAGCCCTTGTATCACTGCTTTTGCTGGCAAGTTTAGGTTATGCACAACAAAGGCCGCAGTATTCGCAGTACACGCTTAACAATTACCTGGCAAACCCTGCCATTTCGGGGATTGAAGATTATGGTGACCTGAAGCTCGGGACAAGGCAGCAATGGTCTGGTCTGGAGGGAGCGCCTGTTTCTTACTATGCTACTTTCCACATGCCGATCATGAAAGACATGACTGCTACATACCGTGGAGGCAGGGCTTCTTCTGCTATCCCGAAGGAGTCCAGCACCAAAAAGCCTGTTTACCGCCGTCTGCGCCCGCACCATGGTGTTGGCGCCATGGCCATGAGCACCCAGACAGGTCCTCTGAAAAGAAGTGGTGTTAGCGTAAGCTATGCTTACCACCAACCTCTTACCCGCAGGTTACGGGTATCGGCAGGAGTAGCACCCGGCTTTATACAGTATAGCCTGGACCCTGCCGCTGTTCGCGTTATAAACAGCAATGATCCGGCAATTCTGGATGGGCGTGTGAACGAGACAAAATTTGACCTGAGCATGGGCTTGTGGTTATATGCCTCTGATTTTTACCTGGGTGTGGCCGGTGCGCAACTTTCGCCATCAAAACGCAAAAATGTAACTACAAATACTCCGGAAGATAACAGTGGTACCTTACAGAAGCACTACTATGTGACCGGTGGCTATCGCCTCGATCTTTCACCATATTTATCTGTAGTGCCTTCGGTTATGGTTAAAATGGCTCAGCCTACCACGTCAGTAGATGCAACTGCAAAGGTTATTTATGCTAACAGGATTTGGGCTGCTGCTTCTTACCGCCACCAGGAGTCGGTTTCGGCAATGGCAGGTATAAACATCAGTCCGCTGATGGATCTGGCTTATTCTTACGATGCCAGCACCTCTCCGCTTGGCCAGGCAAATGCAGGCAGCCACGAGGTTGTGTTAGGTTTTAAGCTTCGCAATACAGCTAAGGTAGTTTGTCCGCAGTGGGTATGGTAAAGGGCTTTAAAGTATAAAA
Source organism: uncultured Pontibacter sp. (assembly GCA_966250805.1). Taxonomy (GTDB): domain Bacteria; phylum Bacteroidota; class Bacteroidia; order Cytophagales; family Hymenobacteraceae; genus Pontibacter. Next base: position 183,999 of record CBINIP010000004.1, read on the forward strand.
ACAGAAAAGGCAGCCAAATTAGCTGCCTTTTCTGTTCTTTGGCTGTTCGTATACTTAAACCTGCTCCGCCTTAAAGCCGGCTTTTTCTACTGTGCTTTTAATTTGCTGGGCATCCAGTGTATCCGTAGTTACTTCCAAGATCTTATCCGGATTGGCAGTATCCACATTCCAGCTATCAACGCCTTCCAGTTTATCCAGGTGAGGAGTTACTGCTTTAATGCAGCTGCCGCAGTTTATAGTTGTTTTAAATTTGTAGGTCTTCATTTTTATTCACTTTATATATTCAATATTCAATTATACTTAAATTCTTCTTGCACGCAGTCTGAGGCTGTTTGTTACCACCGATACTGAGCTCAGGGCCATTGCTGCTCCGGCTATCATTGGGTTTAGCAGGAAACCTGTGAAGGGGAACAACAGGCCGGCCGCTACCGGAATACAGATAACATTATAAAAGAAAGCCCAGAACAGGTTCTGACGTATGGTTTGTACCGTTGCCCTCGAAAGTTTTACGGCAGTAGCCACCTGGAGCAGGTCAGATCGCATGAGCGTGATGCCAGCCACATCCATGGCAATATCGGTACCGTGCCCCATAGCTATACTTATGTCGGCAGTAGCCAGCGCCTGCGCATCATTTATACCATCTCCCACCATGGCTACAGACTTACCTTCGCTTTGCAACTTCTTCACAAAAGAGGCCTTGTCGTTTGGCAGCAGCTCGGCCTGGTAATGTTTTATACCTACCTGCCTTGCTACCGCTGCGGCCGTCTGGCGGTTGTCACCTGTCAGCATGTATACTTCCAGGCCGGCATCCTGCATAGCTTTTATACCTTCGGCAGCAGTTGGTTTTATAGGATCGCTTACGGCAAACACTGCCAGCGCCTGTGATGCATTTCCAAAGAAAATTACGGTTTTAGCATCTGATTGTAGCCTCTCAGCAGCTTGAAGCAGTGCACCCGGCACCTGAACACCATTCTGTTTCAGCAGTTTCTCGTTACCAGCCAAGTAGCGCGTACCTTCAAATTGGGCTTCTATACCTAACCCAGTAAGGCTGTTAAAATAATTTGGCTCTACTGTTTTTACACCTGCATCTTTGTAGAAAGAATAAATGGCTTGTGCGATCGGGTGCTCTGACTGTGCCTCCATAGAGTAAAAGATCTGCTCCAGAGCATCCTGCCCGGTTATTCCATCAGCCCAGATCACATCGGTTACAGCAGGTTTGCCCGCAGTTATAGTTCCGGTTTTATCAAGTATAACGGCATTTGTCTGGTGTGCACGCTCCAGGCTTTCAGCATCTTTTATCAGGATGCCATTTTCTGCGCCACGGCCCACTCCTACCATTATGGCTGTTGGTGTAGCCAGACCCAGTGCGCAAGGACAAGCAATAACCAGCACCGAAATCATCGATAGTAAGGCCTCGGTTAAGTATGCCTCACCTCCCAGCACCAGCCAGGCAACTAACGTAAGTATAGCTATACCCAGCACTACCGGCACAAATATTCCCGCTATTTTATCTACCAGCTTTTGCACAGGCGCTTTGCTACCCTGGGCTTCCTGTACCAGTTTAATAATATGAGCCAGCATGGTTTCGCCACCGGTTTTCTGAGCAATTAGTTGTAAACTGCCTTTCTGATTGATGGTACCTGCAAACACGGCATCCCCAGCTTGCTTCTGCACCGGCAATGGCTCGCCGCTCAGCATACTTTCATCTAAGTATGAAGTACCGGAAACTACCTCCCCATCAACCGGCACACGATCGCCAGGCAAAATAAGCACTCGGTCACCTACCTGTACTTCTTCAATTTTAATCTCAGCCTCAACTCCATTTCGCAGCACCCTTACTGTTTTAGGCTGCAGCCCCATCAGCTTTTTAATTGCAGAAGAACTTCTGTTTTTAGCATTCTCTTCCAGGAACTTACCTAAAAGTATGAAGGCTATGATCACGGCCACGGCTTCGTAGTACACGTGCGGCATCAGCCCCCGGCTCATGAAGAAGTGCGGGTATACTGTATTGAACACACTGAAAATAAAAGCTATACCTGTACTTAAGGCTACCAGTGTATCCATATTGGCACGACCGTGTTTGGCCTGCGCCCAGGCATTTACGAAAAAGCGTTGCCCGGCCCACAACAACACTGGTGTAGTAAACGCGAGCATAGCCCAGTTACCCCAGGCAAAAGTGCCATGAAAGAACATGCCCAGGACAAATACCGGGAAAGCCAGCACGGCTGCCACAATTGTTTTACGTTTCAGATCGGCGAGGGCAGCTGCCTGCCGCGCCTCCAGTTCTTCTTCCGTCTGCTTTTCTATCAGCAGTTCAAAGCCTATTCCCTTTACAGTGGCTTGTAGTTGGGTTGGCGTTACTTTGGTTGGTTCAAATGCAACCTGCACTGTTTTACCTGCAAAGTTTACATTCGCCTCCTGCACCCCATCCTGTGCCCGCAACATACTCTCTATACTTGAGGCGCACGAGGCGCACGACATACCCTCTACAGGAAAAGTAGCTTTCTTATATTTTTTAGCTGTTAAGGTTTCCATTGTAGTGTTTCCTTTCTGAATTTCTGATGATACAAAAGTACTACCAGACCAGGGCAATTTCTTTACACTATTCCAAATAAGGATTACAGTATTTACTGCCTTACTTATTTGTACGGTACCAGGCATTAATCAACCTAAAACTACCTCCTACCACTTATGAGCAGGGATATTTCAGAACCAGCAAGTATAAAAATATCAGAATGACATAATTTTCAGGTTTCAGAAATATGAAAAATGGAACTAAAAGTGTGTTTAATATTGATATAAAATATGTGGGCATGAGTCCCGAAACTCTATACCACAACATACTTCTAAAGCGGATGAGCATGAAAATGCAGCCGAGACCCTTATAATGATATTTAGAAACAGATTCAATATACCTTACCACAGCGGCAAAACTATCAGGTTTGTGGCTGCCGCTTTTGGTGTGCTGCTTGCTGCCCTGCTTGCTGTAAGTATGTTGTCTTTTCTGGGAGCCCGTAACGTTCAGGTTAATTATAATGCCATGGTGGCCGACGCCATGTTCAAACTGGACCTGATCAGCAGCCTGCACGAAAGCGAAGACGCCATCTACAATAAGGTGTTGGAGCATATCTCTACTCCTAACCCGAACCTGAAGCAACGCATAGCCAATGAGATTGACCAGATAAACGCGGAGTACCAGGTATCATTAAATAAACTGGAGGTACTGCTGCAGAACCAGGAACACGAGCGTATTCTGCGTGCTTTTAAAAATGAGCGCAACATTTACCAGGACCACATACGGCAACAACTTGAGCTTAGCCAGGTAGGCCGCCAGCATGAATCGCAGGCTTATAACATTCAGATTCTAACGCCAGCTTACCAGGTACACCAGCGGCTGCTAAAGGAGCTTAGCAACGGCATTAGAGAAACTATACAGGGTAGCGGCGAGAATGCATTGGAATCTTTTAGTGGTATCGTGCAAAAGTATAAGCTGCTGCTTATGCTTACTTTCTTTCTGATACTTGCCGGCGCTTTGCTGCTGCGCTATGTTATAAAAAGGCTCCGCCGCGACAACCTCTTGCTAAATGCTGAAATTCAGGAGCGACAGCAGTTGGAACTAGCTCTTAACGAAAGCAGCCGCCAGTATAAAATGCTTTTCGAACACAACCCACTGGCAATGTGGGTATACGATCAGCAAACGTTTAAATTTATGGCTGTTAACCAGGCTGCCCTGGATGAGTATGGCTATACCCGAGAGGAGTTTCTGGAGCTGAAGATATTTGACCTGCTTCCGCCGGAAGATATTGAGCAAACCCAGCGCCGTATCTCCAGAACTAACCGTTTTGCATCCGCTACATCAACCTGGCGGCACAAGCACAAAGATGGTTCTACTTTTGCAGTTGAAGTAATCTCGCACCCGCTGCCAGAGCAGGACGACCAGCACCCAAGATTGTGCATTTCTGTTAACATAGAGGAGCGCATACAGGCTATAAAACTGATCGAGCACAACGAGAAACAGCTGCGCGAAATCAGTTCCAGCCTACCTGGCGTGGTTTACCAGTTCCAGATGGATACTACCCGCCGCTTCAGTTTCCCATACATAAGCGAAGGTATTGTGGAGTTGTATGGCATACATCCATCGGAAGTATACCGCGACCCAAACAGGCTTTACAAAGATCTCCACCCGGATGATCTGAAGAAAATGATACGGACAACACAACAGTCGTATCAGACGCTCACGCCCTGGATGCTGGAGTTCAGGGTATGGCATGCGCGCCAGAAAAAATGGAAATGGCTGCGAGGCCATAGTATGCCTACTTTAAAAGAAAGTGGTGTTATTATCTGGAATGGTACTTTCATTGATATTACTTTTCAGAAAGAGGCCCAGGAAAAACTGGCCGAAAGCGAAGCCAATCTGCGCTCGTTGCTGAACAGTTCGCCACAGGCAATATACCTGCTCGACGAGCACATGAGTATCATTTCTTTTAACACGGTAGCTGCTACTGAGGTAAAAAATCACCTGCTGCAGGACTTGAAGGCAGGCCAGAGTATACTTGAATTTATTGAGGCTGATCGCCACCAGGAAATATTAGAAAATCATGCCAGGGCAATGCAGGGCGAAACTATAGTTTACGAAGCTGGCAGCGGAAACTATTGGTATGAAATCGCGCTCAGGCCGGTTTTCAATAAAATGGAGAAAGTACAGTCGGTTGCCCTGAGCATATCTAACATATCGGAGCAAAAGAAGGCACTTGAAACTATAAAACGTAACGAAGCGCAGTTGGAGCGTGCCCAGCAACTGGCACATCTTGGTAACTGGGAATACGACCTGCAGCGCGATTTGCTCTTTATGTCGGATGAAGTATACCATATCTATGGCGTACCAGCAGAAGGCTTCAGGCCAACATTCAGAAACATTGTAGCTCGTTTCCACCCCGAAGACCGGGCTCTGGCACTTGACACATTTAACCAAGCCGTTGCTAACAGATCAGGCTTAAAGATGGAACACCGCATTCTGCTCAGCGATGGCACCGAAAAGTACCTTTACCACATTGGCGAAATTATCTGCGATGAGGATGGTAAGCCACTGAAAGTATCGGCAACGGTGCAGGATATAACCGAACGTAAGAAGATCGAGAAAGAGGTTATAGCAGCTAAAAACCTGCTGCAATCCACACTGGAGAATATTCCGGAGGTTATCTTCTCGATGGGTACCGATGCCGTGTTAACCTATGTGAGCCCTCAGTGCCAGGAATTGACTGGTTATACAGAAGAAGATTTTCTGGCCAACCCAAAACTATGGCTTGGCATGATGCGTGCCCAGGACAAGCAGCAACTATTAGAGCAGGTTATACCTAACCTTATGACTGGCCACCCGCAACAGTGTGAAGTATGCATTGTAAGGAACGACAGGGTAATAAAATGGCTGATGCTGCGTATTTCGCCAAAACTGGATGAAAAAGGAAATGTGATCAGGTTTGACGGATCAGCTTCGGACATGACAGAGTATAAAATTGCAGAAACCAAACGGAATGAGCTTACCGAGCAATTACTTAAGCAAAACCAGAACCTGCAGCAGTTTGCTTACATTGTATCGCATAACCTGCGTGCACCTATTGCCAACATTCTGGGCCTAACATCTATCTACGACCGCCAGCGCCAGGACCCGTTGCTAAACAACCGCGTTATAGATAACCTGTTCAAATCTGCCAAGTTATTGGATACTACCATCCGTGACCTGAACGATATACTAACCATCCGTAGCGAGATAAATAAGGTACAGGAGGAAGTAGAGTTCTGCCAACTGATGGAGCATGTAAAACAAAGCCTTGCTGATGAACTTGAAAAAGCAGATGCGCGTTTGGAGTATGATTTCGGGCAGGCTCCTGCTATCACCACCATCAGGAGTTACGCCTTTAGCATACTTATGAACCTGGTTTCTAATGCTATAAAGTATAGGTCGCCGGAAAGAAAGTTACACATTCAGGTAAAAACATTGAGCCTTCATGGCTATATTTGCCTTACGGTCAGCGATAATGGTCTGGGCATTAACCTCGAAAGAGAAAAAGAAAGAGTTTTTGGGTTGTACAAGCGCTTCCACCATAATACAGAAGGCAAAGGTATCGGGCTGCATTTAGTTAAGACACAGTCTGAGCTATTAGGCGGCAAAGTTGAGGTGGAAAGCCAGGTAGGTGTTGGTACAACCTTTCATGTTTATTTTAAAAAGTAAGGTATAGTAAATGAGTACTTTGAGAAGAGTAGTTTTGATAGATGACGACCAGGTGAATAATTTTGTCTGCGAGAGCATCATCAAAAATGAAAATTTCGCAGAGGAAGTAATTAGTTTTGAATGGGCTGAGGATGCGCTTACTTTTTTGAAGGAAGCCACAGAAAAGGCACCTTCCAATTTCCCGGAGCTTATTTTCCTGGATATAAACATGCCTGGCATGGATGGATGGTCTTTTATCGATGAGTACCGCAAACTTCCGGAAGAGGTAACAAGCCAATGCAACCTGTTCATGCTTTCATCTGCAGTTGATCGAAAAGATATAGTAAATGCCAAAAGTCTACAGGAGGTAAAAGACTTCTTCTCGAAGCCGCTTTCTCCTGAGATACTGGAATTTATAAAAGACGAGTTCATTTAATCAAAAGCCCCGGCCATACTTTAAGCCGGGGCTTTTAATTTCTGCCTCTTTATTTATACTTAGCTCATTATAAACTATACCCAATTCAGCAGCTATACTTTGTTGCCTCTCTACAGAAACCTGGCTACAGGTTTACCTTATCTTGCTTACTGCTGCTATTGAATTATTACAAGCCCGGCAGCGTTACATAATACTAAATCAGGCCTTTCTGTTTCCTTCTTCCCGCCTTGGTTCAGAAAAATAAAAAATGGTATGCTGGAATATAGCAGTACCTTTGAATATTATTATCATAAACTTATATATGACATTTGATCAACTTAATTTAATAGATCCTATACTGAAGGCTTTGCAGGCCGAGGGCTATACAAACCCTACGCCTATACAGCAGCAGGCTATACCTAAAGTATTGGCCGGACGCGACCTGTTAGGCTGCGCCCAGACCGGTACCGGTAAAACAGCTGCATTTGCACTGCCTATCCTGCAGTTGCTGCACAACAAACAGAACTCAGGCAAAAAAGTATACGCTTCTATTAAATGCCTTATACTTACCCCAACCCGCGAACTGGCTATACAAATTGGCGAGAGTTTCGAGGCTTACGGTAAAAACTTAAATATAAAACACACTGTAATTTTTGGTGGTGTGTCTCAGCAGGCCCAAACGCAGGCACTACGCAAAGGTGTAGATGTACTGATCGCAACACCGGGCCGCTTGCTAGACCTTATCGGGCAAGGGTTCATTAACCTGAAGTACATTGACCTGTTTGTGCTGGACGAGGCAGACCGCATGCTGGACATGGGCTTTATACATGACATCAAGCGCATCATTCCGCTGTTGCCTGAAAAGCGCCAGTCGTTGTTTTTTTCGGCTACCATGCCAACCGAAATCCAGAAACTTGCTGATACTATTCTGGTAGATCCGCTTAAAGTAGAGGTTACCCCTGTTTCGTCTACAGCTGATAAAGTGGAGCAGAGGATATACATGGTGGAGAAAAGCGACAAACGCGAATTGTTACGCCATATCTTAAAAGATGGAAAAATTGCCCGCGTACTTGTTTTCACACGCACCAAGCATGGTGCCGACCGCGTAGCCAAAGACCTGAACAAGGTAGATATACAAGCCGAAGCCATACACGGAAACAAATCGCAGAATGCGAGGCAACGTGCACTTACTAACTTTAAGGCGGGCAGCACCCGCGTATTGGTTGCCACTGATATTGCAGCCCGTGGAATTGATGTGGAGGAACTCTCGCATGTGATAAACTTTGAGCTGCCGAACGAGCCGGAAACTTACGTGCACCGCATTGGCCGCACCGGGCGTGCCGGTAACGAAGGTATAGCCCTTTCTTTCTGCGATATAGAAGAACGCCCGTACCTGCGCGATATCCAGAAGCTGATAAAGAAGCAGTTACCGGTTCATCAGGATCATCCTTATGTTTCGGCGCTGCCAGAAGGTGCTGTTGCGCCACCAAAACCTAAAGCCACCGGAGGTCAGCAGCAACGTAGAGGCGGCAATAACTCAGGCAGAAGCGCTAACGGAGGTGGAAACACAACCACCAGCAAGAGCAATAACAATAACTGGCGGAACAAAAACCGCAATAAAAGCCAGAGCAGCAGAGCAAACCATACTGCTGCCAGCAGAAAAGAAGTTTAAGAAATTTTAATTCTTACATAACAAATCCCCGGCTATAGTTGCCGGGGATTTGTTGTTTTAGCCCTACCTGTACCTGCAAACACCTCTCTTCCAAAATCCCTACAAACACAATTTCAGCAAAACAAAAACTATTAATATTTAAAGTAAATTCAATATATATTAAAAAACAAATACTTATTTTAAGTCAATTTATACTTAATAACATTAAATAAAACAAATATAGATAAGCTTTATTATTTATTTTACTGATATACAACAACCCGCCGCATTACACCTCCGTAAATAGAACAAAATTTAGCTATATAACTTTTACAATATAACCTCCCAAGGTTATCCGGTAAAGTTCAAATCCATTACAACCTTAGCCTTTAAATTATGAAAAAAAATTTACTACTAGCTTTAGTAGCTATCCTTTGCTGCACTGCTTCTTTTGCCCAACATATAGGAACTCCTGCGCTAAGCCGTGAGGCCGAAGCAAAATGCACCGATCTGACGCGAATTATGGCAAACAGCCTGCGCCTGAACGAGCCGGAGTACATAAAATTAAAAGCATTGAACCGCGAGCTTATTCTTAAAACAGATGAGATAAAAGCTTCGGCCACTTACGATGCTGCCACACGTTCTGCTAAGCTGAAGGAAATTGCCGTTGCCTACGACAAAGCCGTAACAGCTATACTTACTCCAAACCAGCTGCAGGCTTACGAAGCCTACAAAGAACACCAGAATGCTACCTACATGGCGGTAGCAGGTGGCGAAGAGTAACAAACCAACCGGATGGTAAAGGCCAGCTGCAGAAGGAGGCCTTTATCTAATCTGGCACATAAAAAGAGAAGGGGCATCTAAGATTTAGATGCCCCTTCTCTTTTTATACTTTGCAGTTTAAATTCTGCCTGGGTCGGCGTCGTTTTCTTCTGTGTTGCTGCTGCCCAGGGGCTGATCCTGGCTGCGGATGCCGTTTACGCTATCATCCATGGCTGTGTCGCTGCCTTCGAACTCAAATCCCGGGCCCTGTGCAAAAGACTCGGTTTCAGTACGATCATTGGCACCATAGCCTGTGGTTTCGTTACCGCCAATGTGCAGATTCTCTAGTTTATCCTTTTGCCCTGATCGCTCCAAAGCGCCGTCTTTGCCAATGTTACGTTTTGCTGATGGGTCAGGATGGTTACCCGGAGCCACACGCTGGTTATAGTCGTCGTTTACATTCTTTGGTTTATCTGGTGTATTTTGCTGATTTTCTTCTCTTATTGACATAATCTGAAATATCTAGTTGTAGTTCTTGTATACGCGCTACCCCTGTGCATGTTCAGAATGAAGCGCCAGGGTACTTTCGCCAGTGCGGAGTTTATACTTCAAATTTCCGGCTTCTGAGAGGGGGCTGCTACCTGAAAACAGCAAAATGCTTACCTTTACCCGCAGCAATGGCACCTCTGTTGCAGAAATTGCGTTAAGCATAAGATTATACTTTAACCTGACCTCATGAAATTATCGAAGATATACGACCCGCGGGAGATGAACTCGTACCAGTTTGTGGCTGCAACCGGGCTGGTGATGACGCTGGTAGCAAACCTGATCTTGCTATTTATAGGTAAATCGGTTGATAATTTCAATGCGCTGTATATTTGCTGGTTTACTTTCTTTGCCATAGGCACTTATGTAAACTTCAACAGCAAACCCGGCAATGACCATCACCACCATCATTAATCCGGTTATTTCTTTATAAAGCCGATCAGCGCTTTATGAAATTGGTCTGGTGCTTCGATGTGCGGAATGTGCCCCACATTAGGTAGCTCAACAAGCTTGGCACCAGGTATAGCAGCCGCTACTTTCTTACCTAATTCTGGGTACTGGCCGTGGGCTTTTACCACCTCCGCATCTTTTATATACCCCTTACCTACTATAGTCCTGTCCTCCTGCCCTATTACCAGCAAAGCAGGCACTTTAATTTTACTGAACTCATAAACCACAGGCTGTTCAAAGATCATGGCATAAGTCAGTGCCGAAGCTTTGGCGACTTCAGGGTAATCCTGGCTTTTTAGCTGAGCCGCCGGCACACGTACCCATTCATCGTAAGCAGGTTTCCAGGAAGTATAATAGGTTTTGTGGTAATTCCGTATTGATTCTGCCGTGCGGTTCTGTTCTTCTTTATAAAGCTCTTCCAGGTTACGGTAAGGCACAAACAAGCGGTAATCTTCAAACCCGATCGGGTTTTCCAGAACCAGTGCCGAGGTTACATCAGGATACATAAGTGCAAAGCGTGTAGCCACCATACCACCCATCGAATGCCCAACCACGATCGCATTTTTAACCTGAAGGCTCTGCAGTAATTTGTAAGTATTCTGCGCCAGTTGGTGGAAAGTATAGTATATCTCGGGCTTATCAGATTTACCAAAGCCTATCTGGTCAGGCACAATTACCCGAAAGCCATTTTCGCTTAGATACTTTATAGTTCCGGCCCAGTAAGCACCAAAAAAGTTTTTACCATGCAGCAGCATGACCACCTGCGGGTTCTGCACCTTTTTAGCAGGCGCCACATCCATATAAGCCATTTTGTAAGGCTGCCCTTCTATACTTACCTGAAAATGCTTCACAGGATATGGATACTTATACTCATCTAAAGTGGCATTGTAAACTGCTGCTTTCTGCTGCGCCTGCGCGCTAACAGCAACTATAAACAGTAATAAGGCAATTATACTTCTCAGCTTCATACTTAACTTTATACTTTGTTGATCAGCTTCTTTTACTTACTGAAAGGCGGAATTGTTAATACAAGTATAAAAAAACAGCCCCTACACAAGCAGGGGCTGTAATAATACACCAAAAACTAAACTTCACTCTTAATACTTATACTATCGGCCTGGTTAGAAAGTAAAGCCAACAGATGCCTTAATAACGCGGTTGTATGTTTCGAAATTGCCTTTGCTATCTATCGGGTTCAGGCCGTAATCGTAGCCGGCGCTTAAGTTAAAGCCGCTGTTAAATCTGTAGCCAAGGCCACCTGATACTGCAAAATCGAACTCCTGGAAGCTATCTTTCACATCCCATTCACGGTTAAGGGCATTAAAACCTAAAGCTCCCGCTTCGGCCTGTATTTTGTTCGATACCAGATATGATACCTGAGGTCCTGCGAAAATATGAAAGCCTTCGCCAACATATACTTTAGCCAGCACTGGCAAGTCTATATACTCAGCCTTATTGGTAAGTGTAGCTGTTGCATTCAGGAAATCTACCTGCTCAAAAGGCAGTTTACCTATAATTTTAGTACCCTTCTGCGAGTATTGTAATCCCGGCTCGATCTCGAAACCTGGAGCAACAGGTATACTTATATAACCTCCAACATGAAAGCCCTCACGCATTTTGCGCGATACAGAGCCATCCGTCATTTCAATCAGATCCTGGGCACTGTTAACAGTTTCACCCTCCCACTCAGCCAGGTTTACACCGGCCTTGATGCCGAACCTTACTGGCTGCTGCTGCGCGCTCACTTTTGTAGCAGCAAAGCCTAGCACAACTGCTATAAGTAAAAATATCCTTTTCATGATTTCATCCTATCTAATAAATCTTTTTTATAGTAAGCCGCGCTGCTCGATGAATCATTAGTAAAAACCATGCCAGAAACTTAAACCAAGTATAAGCTCAGTACTATAAATTATACAACACACTGATTTACAGTACACTTAATTACAATCTATACTTTATTCAATCATATTCAGGATTTTATAGCTGAGGTGTTGGGCTAAAGTATAGATGGCCTTACCTTTGCAGCCGCAACAGCAACCGCTTGGCAGCGGCAAACCAACAAGAATAGCATGAACGACAAAGCACAGGTAAACCTGAAACAACTGGCCGTGCACCGGGTGGGCAATAAATCAAAAGAGGAAGGCGTAGTGATATCGAAGGAATTGGTTGACCTGCAGGATGAGCAACTGCACCAGCTTTTACTAGGTTATTTCCTGTCGCCTTTTAAGCAGGAGGAGTTTTACCGTTTCACCCATACTTCGGACTTAGCCCTGAACGAAATGTTTGCCTACGCAGCACTTATGTTCAACGAGCCTGGCAAGTTCTATGCTTACACAGTACACATCCTCAACCACCTCTACGAGCAGTCGGACCACCCAAAGGTTAAGAGCGGCGAGTTGTATGTAGCTTATTTTTCGGGCTGCATGATGGAAGACCAGATGGTAGATGCCATTGGTATTTTTAAGTCTGAGAATAAAGATACCTTCCTGACCTTCCAGGACAGCGATAACGACCTGAGCGTGAACTACCATGCAGGCGTTAACCTGAAGAGTGTAGACAAAGGCTGCCTTATCTTTAACCTGGAAACCGAAGATGGCTTCAGAGTAAAAATGGTGGATTCTAACAGCACCGATGCCCAGTTCTGGAAAGAAGATTTCCTGAACGTTACAGAGCTAAAGGATACCAACTTCAACACCAAAACAGCCCTTAACCTTTGTAAAGACTTTTCGGAGGAAGTGTTTGCAAAAACCGAAAGCAAAAAAGCACAGGTAGACTTCATCAGCCGCTCGGTAGACTACTTCTCTAAAAGCGAGACGTTTGACCTGGAGGAGTTTACCAGCAGCGTGATAGACGAACCCGAAACTGCCGAACGGTTCAAGAACTATACACAGGCATTTGCCGAAGAGCGCGACATAGAAGGCTTCACTGATTTTGCCATTAACAAGAACACCGTGCGCAACATGAAGCGCAAGTTCCGCAACTTCATTAAGCTTGATACCCAGATCGAGATCAAATTCAGTGGATACAACCCTGAGCAAAGCGAGCAGTACGTAGAGCGGGGTTTCGATCAGGAGCGCGGCATGCATTTTTACAAAGTATACTTTCACTCAGAGTCTTAGCGTTATTACCCAGCCCCGAACCATAGTAATTCATACTTTGTTAGTGAGAGACTGTATGCTTAACCCAATTCAGGAACAGTTTTTGAAGTCAGAATCAGGAGTAAGAAAAAACCATTTTATGAAGAAGATCGCCTTTGCTATACTTTTCTCGCTTGCAGCTACCTGCACCTACGCCCAGGCTGCGCAGCGCCAGCAAGCACCAATTAAAACTATTGAGCAGCGCGCCGAGGCCATTACAGCCAGCATGGCTAAGAACCTGCACCTCACGCCAGACCAGGTAAAGAAAGTACAGGCTATAAACCTCGAAAGTATGCGCAATGCAGAAAAAGCGCAGCAGAAGTATAAAAATGATCCGAAGCAGATTGTGCAGCAAATGGACATCATCAGCCAGACGCGCCTTTCAAGAATTAAGGATGTGCTGACGCAGCAACAATTTGAGCAGTACCAGCAGCGCCGCGAAGAAAAAATGGGCGTGCCGCGCGAGGTGCAGAGCAACCCATCGGCAAGGCAAGGCTCCGGCACTGCGCAGGACCAATACCAGTACTAAGACAATATCAAGAGCACGGCGGAAGTCGTGCTTTTTTGTTTTATTTTTTACTTACTATAGCCTGTCTCCAACTCCGTAAGCTGTGTGGCAGGTAAAGCCTCGGCAAATTCAGGCGAAGATTCTATAGTTTCAGGCACCTCGTCCTGGCGCTGTTGCTCCGTAACAATTGTACCGGGCGGCAGAAACAGCAATCCATAAGCCTCCTTCAGTGACCTGGCCTTCTTAAGATCCCTGAAAATATCCACCCACTCATGGAACACCAGGTATACCGGGTTGTAAGACTTAACAGGTTTGGTTAATCCATACTTTGGCTGCTCCACTTCCTCCTGAAACGTCCCAAATATCCTGTCCCAGATAATGAAAGTAGAACCATAGTTCTTATCTATATAAAGTGCATTAGAGCCATGGTGAACACGATGATGAGAGGGCGTAACAAAGAAATACTCTACAGGGGCAGGCATTTTCTTGATCAGTTCGGTGTGCACCCAGAACTGGTACAGCACTGCAATCTGGTGGCATATAAAAAACGTGATGGGATCTATACCCAGAAAAGGAACAGGTAAAAAGAAAATAAACTTGATTTGTTGGGTCCAGCCGGTGCGGAATGCTACAGAGAAATTCATTCTTTCTGAGGAGTGGTGTGTAACGTGGGTTGCCCACCAAAAACGCTGCTCATGCGATATGCGGTGCGCCCAGTACCTGCAAAAATCAACAGCAACAAAGCAGATTAAAAAGCCTAACCACGACCTTGGCACCGCCCAGGGCACCATATTATAAATTGCTACTGATGCGTAAAAGAACAGTACTTTAAAGGCGCCGCTCAGCAAGGTATTAACCCCACCAATAACCACAGCTGCCATAAAATCTTTCCTGTCGTAGTAATTCCGTTTGCGGTAAAGGCCCACCAGCCACTCCAACAGTACTGCTGCCACTATAACCGGAGCAGCATAATGCATAATAGTATAGTTATCCAGCTCGGACAGCTGATCAAAAGTAAAAGTTTCTTTTTCCATAGTTTACTACCTTTACCTCCTCAAAGTATAATTATAGAACGGGTTGCCACCTAAAGGGTTAATCATTTAAATTATAACAGCTATTCAGGCCGATGGAGGAGCTGACTTTAAAGTATAAGCTTTGCCTTCCGGAGGATTAATAAAAAGTAGTATAACGTATGCAAATCAGGAAAAAAGTAAAAGCAACCATACCTGCAACAGGCTCGCGCTTTGCAGCGCTGGATGTGTTTGTAAAAGCTGCCGAAAAGGAAAACTGGACAGAGCAGGAAATCCAGCATGTGATAAATGAGATAGTAGAAGCAGAAAGCGATAAAGAAGCCTTCGAGATATTTAAGGACTACAGCGCATAATCACCTCTAAACACCAAGGCCGGATTTATACTTTGAGCAAGTATAAATCCGGCCTTGGCTAGTAATTCAGAAGTATAAGCTTATGCTTCTTTGCTTACCTGGGGCTGTAATTGCAGTTCTTCCTGGTGTTGCTGCAGTACATTTATAATAAAGCTGATATGCTCGTTCATATCTACGCCAAATAGTTCTGCACCAATACGTACTTCATCGCGGTCTACGGATGCGGCAAAGCTTTTCTGGCCAAGTTTCTTTATCACCGATTTTGCCTCCAGACCCTCCAGCCTTTGCGGACGCACCTGCGCACAGGCAACTATAAATCCGGTTATTTCATCGCAGGCGAGCAAGCCTTTGTCCAGCGTGGTTTCATAAGGCACGCCCCAATGGGTATAGTGCGCTGATATGGCGTGCGCTATTTTCTCTTCGCCGCGCTCGCGCATCAGGTTCACGATTACGTTGGGGTGCTGGTCCGGGTAAGCCTGGTAGTCGGCGTCGTGTAGCAGGCCGGTAACAGCCCACTCATCTTTGTCTTCGCCTAGTTTGTCTGCATAAGCTTCCATCACCAACGATACGGTGCGTGCGTGGCGCAGCAGGCTGTCGCTGGTGGTCATCTGCTGCAATATAGTCTGAGCTTCTTCTCTCGTCATAGGTATAGTTAAATTACAACCTAAGATACAGATTCCTGCCATTTGCAGCAAACGGTTTATACTTCTTCCGGACCACTTTCCGGTGGTTTTGACGGACCTTGTTGCTGTTGCTCCAGCACGAGTTGCAGCTCGGCGCGCAGCTGTTTTATCTCGTTATGCAGTAGTTTTACCTGCTTTGCCCCTGCCACTTCGGCGCTGCTACTACCGGCATCACGGTCTATAAAAAAGGTGGCCAGTGTAGCCGTAAAGTAGCCAAACACAGCAAAGCCATACAGCGCCAGCAGAAAGCAAAGTATACGCCCCTCTGGTGTAACCGGAAAATAATCGCTGCCGATCGAGATGAGCAACATGGCCGTCCACCATAATGCTTCGGAGAAAGTTGGCAGCCCGTGCCCGCTTTCAAAGGCATACATGCCGGCTGCTCCGGTTATAGTTACCACCAGCGTTAGTGCCAGTACATAGCCAAAGGCTCGCCTTCGCATAGCAGCACTCAGGCTCTTCATGCCACGGTTCAGAGAACTGAGCAATTTTACCAGCCTTAAGCTGCGTACTGCCCTTACAGTCCGCACTGCCCTGAACAGGCGCGCCAACCTGAAAACCCGCAATGCAGGCACCAACAGCGAAATAGTGGTAAGTATGTTATGCCGGAAGTAAGTACTTTTATCGGGTGCCAATACCAACTCCAGCAAAAAGTTAAGTATAAAAATTACCCAGATAATGCCGCTTACAAGTTCCAGCGCAGGATTAAGACCTTTGGTAAGTTCTATCAGCAGTAGCGCCAGCCAGATAAGCCCCAAGACTACCATTGGCCCTTCCAGCACTGCCTGCAGCCGGCTTAGCAGCCTGTTGCGCTCGCGCTTTAGTTGCACTTCTGCTTTATCCTGCTTGTGTTGTTTTCCCATAGCCTACTGCCATGTTCGGAAAAACCTCCTGTTTAGTTTTACTTTGGCAGGATCAGGAGGTAAAATAGGTAATTTAAAATTCGATAAGTGAGCTGACTTTGCTTAGTCCAGCTTGGCTATCTGTACATTATTCCACATGCCCATAACACCGTCTTTTCTTCCAACCAGGATATCAATCTGGTTGCGGATTCTTCGGTTCATAGTATCTCGGACAATGTATAGCCCGTCCATATCTTCGGATATGCCGCTCACCCAGAGGGAGTCGCCAAAATTGAGCTGACCGCCCCAGCGGCTATGCAGGTCCCGGGATACAGCTATCCAGCGGTGTTTGCCAGGATGTCTTTTGTTTATGCGTGAGCCGTCTGCCGTGATAAATGGGGTAGAGTCGGTCTGGCTAGGCTCGGGATGATATACAGATGCGGAAACAGTAAGGGTAAGCGGGGTTGTAACTTCGGGAGTTGGTGTTTCCGGTATCAGTGTTAGTTCGGGTGGCCAGTCAAGTGGTTTTACTTCTTTCTTCGGTTCGGGGGCATCGTTCCCTAGCAGGGACATCTCTTCAGCAAAAGCCACAAAAATGGAGAACACAGCTGCCAATAATTTGATCCTAAACATAAGCAATCCGTTTCGTTAAACATCATTTTCGTAACAATAACCCGCTTAAACGACACGAAATCAGATAGGTTTTAGAAAGTTGCCTGGCAGCCTAAAAAAAGTAGTTTTTACACAAAAAATTATGCGTTATAATTTTGCCAATATATTTTATAATTAAAGCATAAATATATCTCGAATCCTTATCAATAAAGTCTAACAAATTATAGAAAAGTACAACTCAAAATCATTGTATTTTATTCTTTATTGAGGTCTATTTTTAAGTATAAACCCGTAGTGGTTTCTGGCTCTTAAAACAGGGGTTGGTACTGCCTCAATGAAATATTTCTGATTTAAACTTATACCTGCTTGGTTACATCAATCAGAGGTAGATTTGGCTCCTTAATTTATGAACAACCTATACCTGAAAAACAGAAAAGCCAACTATAATCAGCTGGCTTTTCTGCTTTTAGGAACTATGTTTTTACTTCTGGGCCTGTACCGTGGTCAGGATTTCCTGGATGGCACGCTCCAGTTGCGGATCTTTATTTTCAACGCGATCTTTGAAGGTTGTCTTCACATAGATATCCGGCGTAACCCCTTCCTTTTCAATATTTTTACCATCCAAAGTATAGCATCCCCATGCCGGAAGGCGATAGAAAGAACCATCTACCAGACTTTTACCCGACGTGAAAATTATCCAGCGATAGGTATCCGTACCAATAATTTTACCCAAGCCTAAATGCTTGAAACCAGTTGCTGTCATTTCGCCGTCGCTAAGAGTTTGCTCGTTCATCAGCAGCACCATCTGGCCGGCAGCAGGTGTAAAGTTTGGCTGGCTGGTTAGTGCTCCGCCTCTGTACTTCCATTGCAGGTATGGTTTCTGGGCCAGGAAGCGCAGCACTTCGTCGTGCACGTTGCCACCGGTGTTGTAGCGCAGGTCAAGTATAAGCCCGTCGCGCTGGTATGCTTCTGAGGTCATTTCTATCAGGAACTGCTCCAGAGCCTGCCCGCTCATGTTCTTCATGTGCACGTAAGCAATTCGCTTTCCTGATCTTTCATCCACATACTTCTGGTTCTGATCTACCCAGGCATCGTACAGGTTCTCGCGCTGGCTGGCCATACTTTGCGGATGAACTTTTACCGTAAATGGTTTGCCTTTTCGCTCAAAAGTCAGGGTTACTTCTTCAGAAAGCGATGGTTTAGCAAAATAATACTCCCGATTCTGGCGTTCATCTACAGGTTGGCCATCAATTTTAACAAGCACATCGCCTGCTTGCACGTCTTTGTCTTTTACATCCAGGGCTCCTTTGCGCAGTACCTCTTTCACCTGGTAAGGCTTGTCTTCTTCGAACAACAGGCCGGTGGCAAGCGATTTGGTTTTGTAGTAGCCATCCTCTTCTTTGCCGTTAGATGTAAAGCCCATGTGTGAGGAATTGAGCTCACCCAGCATGTCGTTCAGCAAAGTGCGCAGGTCTGAACGGCTATCCAGGTGCGGAAGCAGTTTGCTATACGTTTCCTTTTTCTTTTTCCAGTCTACCTCGTGCAGGTTGTCATCGTAGAAGTTTTCCTCAACGCCTGCCCATACTTCATAAAACATCTGGCTGAACTCGTCTTTCAGGTTCTTCCGGAAAGTATGGCTGATGTCGATCTTTTCGGTTTTGCTGCCCTCCAGGTTCAGCGTATGGATGTTCCCGTCTATCAGCAGGTAATAGGAATCATCAGCCTTCGACAACATTAAACTGCGGGTATCGGCTCCGGCTATTTTTTCTGTCTTTTCTTTCTCGAAAGGCCCGCTAGTATGTTTCCAGATGTTATACTTACCTTCCTCGTGGTTAGACACAAAAAGCACAGTTGTCTTGTCATCTTTCTGAATCACGTAAGGGCTGCCTTGCGTACCAAAGCTAACGCCAACCTGCTCCCAACGGTCCTGTATACCTTCCAGGTCTATGGTTACAACCGCCGACGAACTAGTTGCTACAGCCGAAGCATCCTCTTTTTTCTTAGCCTTCTTAGTAGATTTTTCCTCTCCTGATGCCGCTGACGCTACAAACAGCTCGTCATACTTATCTGATTTGTACGGTTTCTCTAACTTGTTCAAGGCCACACGATACAAGCGGGCATCAGTCATGCCGTAAGGGTAGCTTGGCTTGGTGCGGTTAGAGGTAAAGTATAAATACTGCCCGTCCGGCGACCAGAACGGCTCTGTTTCTGTAACGCCGGTGTTGGTAAGGTTAAATGTCTTTTTTGTTTTAAGGTGATAGACAAGGATATCCTGTTCGAAGTTGCGGTAAGAGGTAAAAACCACATACTGCCCGTCAGGAGAGAAACCCGGATCGGCATTGTCCATGGCCCAGATCTCATCTTCAACTATAGTTGAAACGGCAAGTGTTTTCAGGTTGATGAGCTTTACCTGGTTTCGGCCACTGTAAAACACTCCCTGGCTGCGGTCGGCACTAAGCACCAAATTGCGGTTGCTTTGCTGATCGTTGGTAAGCTGCCTTTCCGCAGAACTGCCATCAGCAGCCTGCACAAACCAGTTTGTGTAGCCGTTAACCGTCTGGCTGTAAAGTATGCACTTGTTATCAGGCAGCCACTTCACTTCTACCACGCGCTCTCCTGCCCTCGTGCGTAACTGGCGCACGAACTTTCCTTTTGCATCAGAAACAAACAGAACACCTCTCGAAACGAAGGCCATTTTCTTGTTATCCGGGGCTACATCAAAGGCTGTGATATGGCCGGCAACCGAATAATCTTTCTCTTTTTCAATTGTACTGTTACTAAGCACATTTACAGCTACTTTCTCTGCTTTTCCGCTGGCAATATCATACACATACAGCTGGTAATCTTTCTCAAAAACCACTTTAGAACCGTTTGCGCTCACAGCAGGAGATTTTATAGAAGTATCAAAGTTTGTGAGCTGCGTCTTTTTGCCATCCCGGAAAGTATAAAGGTTATACTCGCCGTTTGCTTCATCGGAGGCAAAGTATAAAGTACCTTTTGCATCCAGGCTAACCCAAAGATCTTTGCCGTTATAGTCGGTGTAGCGTTTGT
The DNA here is from genome assembly GCA_966250805.1 of uncultured Pontibacter sp. GTDB lineage: Bacteria > Bacteroidota > Bacteroidia > Cytophagales > Hymenobacteraceae > Pontibacter. The sequence continues at coordinate 204,248 of CBINIP010000004.1, forward strand.
ACTCTTTTGTCTTCAGATTATAAGACTGCACATCGGGGTTATAGGCGCCTTTATAGCCTTTACGGTGGGCAAAGGTCTTGCTCTCCCAGGTTTCGTCGAAGAAAATTTCGCCATTGCTTGGGTGCTCCGCCACATTATGCACTGTGTTAAAGTAATGCTGGAACATGCGCTGCGGCGTGCCTCCTTCGCGGCTTATTTTATAAGAGGAGTAACGGTTATACCTGTCGGAGGTAAAGTATATTGTTTTGGAATCCCAACTCCAGGATTCTACCTGATCGGCGCCTTCGTGGTAGGTTAGCTGCCTGATGCCGCCACCGCCTACGGGCATAATGTATACATCGTCATTGCCGAACTGCGATGAGGTAAAGGCTACCCATTTACCATCAGGTGAGACGCGTGGGCGGGTTTCGTCGCCGCTCATGGCTGTAAGGCGAGCAGCAGAGCCACCTTTAGTGGGCACCTGCCATAGGTCGCCTTCGTGGCTGAAGATTATAGTTTGTGCATCAGGGGTGATGGCAGGGTTAGTGGCAAAGTATACTTCCTGGTGCTGACCATAAGATACAGTGGCGCCTAAACCCAGTAAAAGCGATAAAAAAGTCTTTCTCATTAGATACTGCATTAGCAATATCTAAATAGCATAATATTCCTATATTTTACAAATTAGTTTTTATCCACTATCTCTCTGTTTGTGTATATATTTATCATACAGCACATAGGCTATAAAAAGCACCAAACTAACACCACCAACCCAGATCAGACCGGTCTTTAACCGTTCGTAATTTTCGCCAAGCCAGGCCAGCAGTATAGTTAAGGGAACAATACCTGCCAGTGTAGCTATCATAAACCTTGGGAAACTCATACCTGCCAGGCCAGCTACAAAACTAACCGCATCATTCGAAAGGAAAGGAGAAATTCTGGCCGCGATGATAGCCCAGATGCCGTACTTTTCGACAAAGCCCGATACCTGTTTCTCTGCTTTAGAACCAATTAGCTTTCGCACACCAGTCTGGCCTACGCTTCTTCCGATCATATAACCTATAGTAGACGCTACTACCACGGCCACCACCGCTATCACAGATCCCCACACAGAACCATAGGCAAGTATAGCCACCAGCATCAGGAGCACCACATTGACCACCACCAGAAACATCTGCACCACCATGGCCAGAATGATCAGAAAAGGTCCCCAGAAACCAAACCCGCTCACCCATTCCGAAATGCGTTGCCTGTCGCCGCTGGTAAGTACCTCCCAGCCTTCTTTCATGGCCTGCTGTACACCCGGAAAAACGAAATAAGAAGCTACCAGACAAGCTATAATGGCTCCTGTAATTATCATCGGCCATCTGCTCTCTTCTACTTCATCGGTATCCTGTATTAATACTTTATCCCTTTGTTTCTCTGTCATGGTCTTTGTCTGAAGTTACAGTATAAGACGGTACGGCGGTTTGTGTGGTTGAGGTGCTCCTTATATCCTTTAAAGTATAGGAATAGGTTTTATGTGCAGGTTCTCCCTTATAAGTATAACTGACTTTATAGTTACCTGTCTGCTTGCCCAATGTGCTGCTTTGGTGTCGTTCCGGCCCTGTTGGCTCATGCTGGTGTTGCTTAACCGTTTCATGGCTGTAAGAAATGGCCGCCACCAACCCTGCCAGCATACCACCTAAATGCCCCTCCCACGATATTTGCTCTTCCGTAGGAAACAAGCCCTGAAAGAGCCCGGCGTACAGAAACAAAACAGCCAACGCTACTGCCAGCCCGGCACGGTTACGGCTGAACAACCCGTTAAACAGCAGATAACCCGCTAAACCATACACCACACCGCTTGCCCCCACATGGTACGATTGCCGCCCGATAAACCAGGTAAGTATACCACTAAGCAGATAAACAAGTATAAACACACGCACCGCTACCGGCCTGTGCAGGAAAAGTATAAACCCGGACAGCAGCAGTAGCGGAAACGAGTTTGAAAGCAAATGCATTAAACCACTATGAACAAGCGGGGCCGTAAAGATCCCTATCAGCCCAACAAAACGATGCGGCAGCACACCCAGCCACTTCAGATCGGCATGCGTAAGGTAAGCCATTAAACTGATCAGCCACAGCAAAGCCACAAACAGAGCCCCTGGCAAAAAGCTATAGGCAAATCGGGGGCTGTTTTCGGTAGCTGAGGTTGTATGATGCATTTGTAGGGCGTTCAGGATGATATTCTAAATATACTCAGGAAGTATAGCATTTGACGGCTCATTTGTTACAATTTATCGGTTACAGAGCGACATTCTTCATACCTAATAAAACAGCCTCAACTATAGCTATACCAGGTATAAAATAAACCCAAGTAGGGTAAAGAGAGTATGTAGAAGTGCATTTAAATGTATCATGCTGTCCCTACTTCACCCTAAAGTACATAACAAATTATACTTCAGGCAGTTGCTCTTCGCATTGCTCTCTATGCTACTGTTTTCGTGCGAGGGATCGGATGCTCAGCGTCACCCTTCCTCAGAATCAATAAAGTATAAATCTGCAGCTACAAGCAATTATGTAATGCCTAAGAATTTTCTGGAGGCGCTGGAAAAACCTTCGCCCTGGGTAGATTCTGTATTCAACACACTTACTCCTGATGAGCGTATTGCACAGCTTATTGTAGTTGAGGCTTTCTCCAACAAAGGGCCTAAGTATGAAGCAGATGTGATGCGTCTGATAAAACAGTATAAAGTTGGCGGCATTATCTTCTTCCAGGGTGGTCCGGTGCGGCAGGCAAAGCTTACTAACCGCTACCAGGCTGCCTCTAAGGTGCCCCTGATGATATCGATGGATGCTGAAAACGGAATTGGCATGCGCCTCGACAGCACAGCCCAATACCCTTACCAGATGATGCTGGGCGCTATTGATGATAACGGCCTTATCTATCGCATGGGTGCTGAAATTGCCAAGGAGTTCAGGCGCCTGGGCATGCACGTGAACTTTGCCCCTGTTGCCGACATCAACAATAATCCGCAAAACCCGATCATCGGTTTCCGGTCGTTTGGTGAGAGCCGGCTAGATGTAACGGCCAAAAGCTTAGCCTTTATGCGCGGCATGCAGGAGAATGGCATAATAGCCACAGCCAAACACTTTCCGGGCCACGGCGACACCAATATAGACTCGCACTACGACTTACCGGTTATCAATCACAGCCGCCACCGCTTAGATACTCTGGAGCTTTACCCTTTTCAGGAACTGGTTCGGCATGGTTTGGGTGGCATTATGGTAGCACATATGCACATCCCTAACCTCGACACTACCCGCAACCTGCCCAGCACTTTATCAAGGCCTATAGTTACCGGCCTGCTTAAAAGAAGACTGGAGTTTAAAGGATTGGTTTTTACAGATGCCATGGTGATGAAGGGTGTTACCAAATATTTTCCGCCAGGCCAGGCCGAAGCAATGGCTTTGATGGCCGGAAACGATGTTCTGGAGCGTCTTACCAGCGTGCCTAAAGCCATTAATGCTATAAAACTTGCCGTGCTGGAAGGCCACATTCAGCAGGAAGAAATAGACAGGCGCTGTAAAAAAATGCTGGCTGCCAAGCAGTGGCTGGGGCTGGATAAGTATAAACCTGTAGATTTAAACAACCTGTACCAGGACCTGAACCCGCCTGAGGCAGATAGTATAAACAAAGCACTGGCTCAGGCTTCGATTACACTTCTCCGCAACAAAAAGCACATGCTGCCTTTGCGCCACAAGCGAAAATTAAAAGTAGCCACGCTGGCCATTGGCGCAGTAAGGCCTACAACTTTTCAGCGCGAGATAAACAAGCGCGTACGTTCCGAAGCCTTCACCATATCAAGAAAAATAGATAAAAAAGAGGCCCGTAAGCTGAGAAGGCAGCTGCGGAAGTATGATGTGGTACTTGTAGCACTGTATGGCCGTGGCCTTACGCCCAGCAACCACTTAGGCTACTCCGAAGATGCTGTAGAACTTGTAAAAGACCTTGCCAATTCTAAAAAAGCAGCCATCACGTTGTTCGACAATGCTTATACTTTAAACCAGTTCAAAGATATAGAGAACAGCCGCGCCCTTATAGTAGCTTATCAGCCTCTGATTGAGGCACAGAAAGCGGCAGCTGCCTTAACTTTTGGCGAGATACCGGCACGCGGCCAGTTGCCTGTCTCTGTAAACCGGCACTTCCCTATAGGGGCCGGCATCAGTAAAGACAAACCCCTGATAGCTGTGCGCTAAGTATCCTGCCATGTCCCTTTGCGTAAGAAGAGCAACAAGTACTTATTTATTTCAGCATCAATTAACTACACATACTATGAAAAATATAACGCCCCTTGCCATTGCTTTCGGCCTGGGTATTGCCTTCTCAGGCTGTGAAGGCAAGCGTCCTGTATAAGACGCAAAGGAAATAACGGTAGATACCTCGGAAAAAGAAGAAACTACAGAAGGAGATACTGCCAAAGTAATGCGAACAGGCGAAACAGCAGAAGATAAACTGGAAGACCTGCGTGGCTGGATGAACGAAAAAGCCAGCTCCGGCGACTCAGCCATACGCAGCGACTGGCCGGAAGTAAAAGAGAAATTCAAGCAGCGTACTGCAGAGCTAGACAAGAACATGGATAGCCTTTCAGCAAAGTCGAAGCAGGAGTATAATGAACTGAAAACACGTTACCAAAGCTGGGAGGCCCGCGAAGAACGCCGCCAGAAAACACCGCTGAGCCAGCAGAATGTAACAAAATGGCAAAGCCAGCTTTTAGGCGAGTATAAAGACCTGAACAAAATTACGCCTAATAACATCCGGGAAGCTTACCTTACATTTATGGGAGTGGTACGGGCTAAGCGACAGAACTGGACCCAAAGCGACTGGGATTATGTAGACCATGTATACGGTAAGTTGAACGATCGCCGTGGGCAAATAGAAGACCAGATATCTACCGCTGATAATCTTAAGATCAGAACACTGCAAGGCGAGTATCTAACTTTAGAAGGCGCTGCCGATACTAAAAGTATGATGCAGCATGTGAGGGAGTAAAACTCCTTACTATAAAGTATAAAAGCTGCCCATACCAGAGCAGCTTTTATACTTTATACTTCTTTAGATTTATACTTTACCTGACAACCTCAGGCGCAGCCATTGCTGGGCAATGATGGTTTTAGCATCCGGTGTCTGCAGGTTCAGCAGTTCATCGGCTGTGTAAGTCATTGTTTCGATGTGCTCGTTTTCATGGATGTTGCCGCCACCGGCAGCATGCTGGTGCGATACTTCAGCATAGTATAAATAAACACGTTCCGTACAACCTCCCGGCGATGAGTAGAAAGTATGCAGATGCTCCAGATGATCTACCCCATACCCTATTTCCTCTTCTACCTCTCGTTTTATACTTGTTTCAGGGCTTTCACCTTCATCCACCATGCCGGCTACCACTTCTACCAACTCAGATTCGGAGCCAATGCGCTGCTGTTTTGTAAGTATATACTTCTTGTCTGTTGTATCATAAACCAAGGCTGCTACGGCATCTCCTCTGTCAAACTGTTCGCGGGTAAAGGTCTTTCCCTCCTGCGACACGGTTAGCTTGTATACTTTAAAATAGCCGTCGTAGGCTGTTTCTCGTTTTAAAATTTCCATAGTGTTCGTTAGCTGTTTGCGCTGCTGAGCGGCAGCTTAGCTAAAGTATGCGTTTATGTATGAATGGTAAAATATAATTTATACTTCAAGTGGCAGGAGGTGTTCCTCCTGATTACCTGCCTTATACTAAAAATAATTTTGTTGCACACCTAGCCAATTAGCAGATCAGTACTCTTCTGCCAGTCTCATACGCCAACTATAGCTGCTGATTTTCTACAGTTCGTTGTTCTTGGCTGCGGCTTTTTGTGTGCGTTCTGTCAGGCCAGACATGGATAATGGTGTTTCGCTTTCATAGCCTTTCGCCCTATTCTTCCCTATACCGCCTTCGCCAGGTAGTATCTTGTTCAGCAGGGCAAACATATCTGTCATTAGCTCCGGCGAAAGCCCGTGCACCAAAGCTCCGAATTTAGCTGGTAGTGTGGTGGTTACTTCGGCATCTCCGTGTCGCAGGGCATCCAGAATTTTAGCAGCTGTTTTCTCAACACTCATCGCCGTCATCGGGCTAGAGTCCATCAGCTTAAAAAGGGTATATTCTTTTTTATGCTGCCCTTTTACTATAGCGTGGCCCGTACTTCCTGAAACCATTAAACCAGGCGTGGCAGTAGTAACTACAATGTTATACTGCGCCAGCTCGGCCCGCAATCCTTCTGAAAGACCTACTAAGGCAAATTTGCTGGCACTGTAAGGCACCAGATGCGGCACACTTATTTTACCGCCAATAGAAGAAACATTCAGTATACGACCGCCACCACGAGCTTTCATGGTTGGCAGAACAGCCATTGTAGTATAAATAGGCCCCCAGTAGTGTGTTTTTATAGCTTCCTCAAAATCCTGGATGGTCATTTCGGCAACGGGGCCGGCATGTATAACACCTGCATTATTGATGAGCACATCCACAGGGCCGAAGTTATTCTGCACGTATGCGATCATTTCCTGTACCTGGTCTTCCTGCGTTACATCGCACTTCAGCACCAGCACATCGGCTCCTTTTCCGGCAAGTTCAATGCGTGCATTTTCCAGCTGGGTTTCATCGCGGGAGCAAAGTACAAGCCTGGCTCCTTCTTTTGCCAGCTGTCGCGCCATTACTAAACCCAGCCCTCGGGCGCCGCCCGTTATCAGTACCACCTTGTTCCTGAAATCATAGGCATTTAGCTTGCGCACAACAGCACGGCCAGCCAGCAATGCAGCAGCTCCGGCTGTAAGCCACAGCAGTTTCTTCTTGTCTTTCGTTTCCATAGTTCGTTTTGGGTTGCAAGTATAGTTTGCACAGCTGCCGTACGGCGACAGCACTTTTACCTTTACGGGCATACCTCCAACCCGTTTAAACTACCGGAAAGACCTTAAGGGAAAGTATGATTACCTGGCCTTGTGAGACCTGTTAGTCTTAGTAGACTTAATCTGCTGGTTCTTTTTAGAGAAGATGTTGTTTTTTACAACCGGTGTGTAGAGTAACTTCACAGATGCCACACCATAATCATCTTTATACTTTGCAGTGCCCAGGCGCGGGCCAATGTTGTCGAGGTAATCGGTGGTGGTCATGTGGTAAACCATTTCAGGCGCTATACTTACCTGGTCGTTAATCCTGAAGCGTAAACCTCCGCCAAAAGCAACTACAGGCGCAAGAGCAGGGTAATCGATCTCTCTATCGTAGGTTGTTTGGGAATCGTTTAGTTTGTTACCTGCCGGGAACGAGGTGGCCGTATAGTATACAACACCGCCGCCTGCTTTTGCATAAGGCACCACAAAGCGCTTACGCGACGAGCGGTAATTACCTGAACCACTGTAGCTATCGAGCAGGTTTACAACCAGGAAACCCGAAATCTCTGTAACTTCAGATTGGAAAGCAAGATCCAGCTTAGGCGTTTTCTCTTCAGCTCCCAACCTCTGGTAATTGAGTTCGGCACTTACAGCAACGTAAGGGGTAAATTTATAAAGAGCACCAATGCCCAGGTATGGACCAAAGTCGTTGCATCGCCAGCTACCGCAGATATCGCTTTTGATAGCGGCTATTCCGGCGCCGGCTTGTATAACAAGGCCACGCTCAGGTACACGGCTTATGCGGCCTTTTTTTAGAAAATGCGACTGCCCCAGCACATCCTGCGAGAGAAGTAGAATAAAAGTTAAAAGTATAGCGGGTAAGTATAAGTTCCTGCTCATAGCCAGACAGGTTTAAATCTATAAATTAGTGCGCACTCCCACACGTTGGCTGCCAAAAGATCAAATGTAATCAGTAATAATAACAGGTAACTCAAGCTAATTGCATCAACAGAAACAGCCCTAAAGCAGATGAGAGAAAAGCTAACTAAAGCCTTTCTCTCATCTACGTTTTATATTATAAAAAGGTGATATTTTAATAATAATTACATCATTATATTAAAATAATACAATCCTTAATTTATACTTGCTTTATACTTCTAAAACTTTAGTATGCTTTACAACTAAGGCATACAATGAAGTTTAAGTTTGTGAGATTAGGAGCAAATAACTATTTGTTTATTTCTTTAAGGATGTACTGCCTTTTAACCCTTTAATATTCTGCAGGTTGTCGTCCATTGCCTTTAAAAAGTCAAGCGAAAGCTCTGCCGCATCTGCAAAGAAAGTTTTATCGATCTGGTTAAACTCGTCGGTTTCTTTGTGGTAGTGGTCATGGTCTTCTACACCAAAATAAACAAAAGGTATAGATCTTTTATGGAACTCGTAGTGGTCTGATTGATTTGTCCAGTCGTTATGTTCTTCGGCTGGGTTATCGTGTCCTAAACGAATTTTAGCAGCAGGTCTTGCTTTGATTTTTTCGATGTAAGGTTTCAGGAACGGGTAATGGTAAGGCCCTGAAGCAAACAACTCGCCTTTGTCGTTGATGCTCATCATGTCCAGGTTCACGTTCAGGATAATGTTTTCGAGTGGCAACGGAGAGTTTCTCAAAAAAGCATCAGCACCCTGGAAACCCAGTTCTTCACCATCAAGTGCTACAAACACCATGGTATGCTTAGGAGGGTTGTTTTTGAAATACTCGGCAGTAGCCAGCAAAGCTCCAACACCAGAGGCATTATCATCGGCACCGTTAAATATTTCGTCCTTCTTTTTCCCTACGTGGTCGTAATGTGCAACAATTACGATAGCATCAGCAGATTCTTCGCCGGGAATGTAGCCTACAATGTTAGTAGCCTGCTCCACCACCATTTTGCGCGGGTGGGTTTTAAAGTACTGCTTTTTAGCTTCTAATCTGAAATACTGTTTGTAAGTATCGCCGTAAGGCTGCAACCCTACCTCCTGGAAACGATTGACAATGTAATCCTGTGCTTTCTTGCTGCCGACAGAACCGGTTAAGCGACCTTCCATCGAATCGTCTGAAAGCACCTGAACATCTTGCAGGAGTTGCTGTTTATTCAGATTAATTTGCTGAGCCTCTGCCATTAAAGGCGCGCAGGCAAGGAGAATTAAGGAGTATAAATGCTTCATGCGGATGATTTTTGGTTATGCCAAAATAAGCATTTTAACTAAATCATCCACATGAAGTAAAAATTTCTAGAAAAATTTGGGCCAAGGAATCCAGCTGGTCTGGCGTATTGATCTTGTTGATTCTTTCTCAGGTTTTGCTTCCTCTACATGATCTGTAGCTGACTGCTGAGCCATATTGGCAAGTTCTACAATGTTGTAACCGCTTTGTACCCAGCTTTTTCTATAAGTAGCCTTAGTCGTGTTGATCACATCCATTTTCATATGTCTTGTCATTTAAGGTTGGATATAGGCTCAACAACAACAAAACAAAGAATGTGCCCGACAACGAAAAGTTGTTTGATAGGTTACAACTTTTCACAAAATATTTAAATGCGTTTACCAACAAAAAAGCCAGCCTCACGTATGGCTGGCTTTTTCTATTGCTTTATGTTGATGAATGCGGGCAGTTCAAAAGGCCCGACAGAGGTTTGTATAGTAGGCTTTATTTGCAAAGTAAGATTTGGCCGCTTGGTTTTATCTTTCTCTGCAACCACTGCTACAAGCCGCAGCAGACTGTTAAGGCTTGGCTGCCCGTTCTCGGCTGCAAATGTAACCGGCGAACTTACCGATATGGTGTTAAGGCCATGTTTCAGCTCTACCGGCTCTGATACAATGCCATTCAGCACATGTTTGCCATCCATCAGCAACTGCCACTTAAGCTGTGTTACTTTCATGGCGCGGTCCTGACTTCCTTCTTCCAGTTCTACGTTCAGCCCCAGATTGGAAGATGCTCTTAGATCGTTTTCTGAGAATGCCGTGAAAAGTATAGCTGCTTCTGAAAAGCTGAAATCTTCGGGCCGTTTTTTCTCCAGCAGGTTTATGCCATTCAGCTTTATCTCGTTTATACCTGCCAGGCTATACTTTGCTTCTTTAAAAGCCTCCAGGTCGTCTTTGGTTTTACATGAGAAAGTTAAAACAACCAGCGAAGCCAGCAATATGTAGTTTAAAAAGAGTTTCTTCATCATAATTGGTTAAGCCCAAGCTTAGCGCTTTATTACTTTGCCCGAGCCGCTTATTCTTGAATTTACTGTTGGGTTGCCCTGATAGTATACTTTACCGCTTCCGCTTATGTCAACATCCAGCGTGGTGGTAACAGCAACTTCAGCTTCGCCAGAGCCCGAAATGTCTACTTCTGTTGTCTCTGTATCAAGCCCTAAGGCACGCAGCCTACCTGACCCTGAAATAGACACATTATGCAACGCAGCGGTTCCGTCCAATGTTATATTGCCAGAGCCATCTATCCTGGAAATGCCTTTATTGGCAGCAAAACGGGCTATAATATCGCCTGAGCCGCTAACACGCATCTGAAACTCCTGCACATCAAACGTGTCTTCTGTGCTAAGGCTACCGGAGCCGTTTACTTCTGCATACCGGAGTTCGGGCAAGGTAATGTATACTTCAATGGTTTTGTGGCGACGCAAGCAGCGATCTGTTTCAATACGCCAGATGCTATCCCGCACTTCTGTTTCCAACTCATCCAAGATATTCGGCTGGCCTTTTACTTCAACCCGTTGCTGCGGCCCTCGCTCTATATATACTTCTGTACTGCCGTTAACATAAACTCCGTTAAAGGAATCCAGCTGCAGTTCGCGCGTTTCCACATCGCCTTCCCCGCGTATGCATGGCCCGTTTTCATCGCAGGAAATAAAAAGAAAAGAAACTGCCAGTATACTCAGGCAGTTTCTGGTAAGCTGGTAAGGTAATTTCATAGTTTTATAGGTTTAATGCGTGCTGCAAGTTAGTTAATCCTGCTGGCACCGCCTAAAAACTACTTTTACCTATACCTTTAAATTGAGTGCGATAACTCAAAAATTCATTTCCATTAACTGAAATACCCAACTCGTTGCCCTCTCCTGTTCACGAGCACACCGGAATCGGTTACGAACACAGGCTCTATGTAATCGCTCTCGAAGTAGTAAGGGTAATCGCGGTTGTTAGTGCGCTCCAGCTTGCCGATTATTCTCAGGCCATCTGCTGTTACCTGCACCAGGTGTAGCTTGTTGGTAAGATAAAATTGCTGGTCAGGGGCACCATTAAAAGTTACCTTGCGCAGCACATAACGGCTGTCGAGCTGGGCAAGCTGCTGGTTTCGCACCTGCGTAGCGGTTTGTGCAGGCTGCGGCTTAGTGTTGCTTGCTACAGCCCGCTCTTTAGAAGGCGTTGCTTTTGTACCTGCCATCAGCTGAGCCTCTGCATTGCGCCAGCCTTTGCTTATAGCAGCCAAGCGGTAACTACGCCCAGGATGTGTCCGCGATGTACGCTCTTCTGCCAGAAGGTTTATAGCAGCCTGTGCTTCTTCCAGGCTGGCTCCCATCTTGCGTAGTACAAAACCAGAAAACTCATCTGCCTCCAGTTCATCGGCCGGGTTGCTGCCACTACGCGATAAAGTATGGCCATTGAGATGGTGGCCTATCTCGTGGGCAAGTATACTTACGCCTGCCCAGTCTGTGTGCACAGCGTTGTTTATAGCCTCCAGGAACTCCTCATTATATAGTATATACCGTTGCCCGTTATAGATCACGGCTGCAGCATTATCTATATTGGCAGCCCTAAGCTCAAAGCGAGGTTTTAAGCCTACCACATCAATAATCTCAGTTATGATATCGCGTGTACCTGCAGCCGATGCAGGAGCAGCCGAAATGCTTACAACGGGCAGAACACACAGCACCCAAAGCATTAAGGCATACTGAACTATACTTCTTCTATCCACTTTCATATGTCTTTTAAGTTATCTGCTGGATTAACCTGTCTTTGTATACATTAATATACCGATACAGGTAGCTAAAGTTAAGCAAGTACTCTGCCAAAAACACGCAGCCGCCCCTGTTTTAGCAACGAAATTTTGCCTTAAGTTATTTCAGTATAAATAGTTATACTTCCAACAGGCAAGCTTGTTTTCAATCACCGGTGCATTGTACTTTACCATACTTTCCAAAACCACACAGTACCTGCACAAACAGAATTTATACTTATTTTAGCGGCAAAATCACAACCGGATGCTGGCAACTTTTATCCTGCTGTACTTACTCGCAAACATTGGCATAGGCTACTGGGCTTCCAGGCGCGTTCACAACACCAAAGACTTTCTGCTGGCAGGCAGGCAACTCCCGTTTTATATTTCTACGGCCGTAGTGTTTGCTACCTGGTTTGGTTCCGAAACATTGCTGGGCGCCTCTTCAGAATTTGCTGAGCATGGCCTGCTGGGTGTGATTGAAGATCCATTCGGGGCAGCATTATGCCTGCTGTTGGTTGGTTTCTTTTTTGCCAGGCAACTTTACCGCCTTAACCTGCTCACCATCGGCGATTATTACCGCCTCCGCTTTAACCGCACCACCGAGCTTATATCTTCCTTTTTTATGGTGATATCATACTTCGGCTGGATAGCGGCACAGATGGTAGCGTTGGGCATTGTTCTTAACCAGGTATTCGGCATATCGTCTTCAGCAGGTATTATATGCGGATCGCTGATAGTGGTAGGCTATACTTTCCTGGGTGGCATGTGGTCTGTTTCGATCACCGATTTCGTGCAGATGCTCATGATTATTGGAGGCTTGCTGGTGATCACGGTTTCGCTGATGGTGCAAACACCGCTGGAGCAAGTTACAGAAAACCTGCCCGCCGATTTTTTCAGGATGACACCCAAAGATACCGGGTCTGTGAGCTGGCTTAATTATTTTGCCATGTGGATAACGATCGGGCTGGGCTCTATTCCGCAGCAGGATGTGTTTCAGCGGGTAATGTCTGCCCGAACTGAGAAAGTAGCCGTAGCTTCGTCTGTAGCGGCTGCTGGCCTTTACCTTACTGTAGCCTTTCTGCCACTTATACTTGCACTTTACGCCCGCACGCTGCACCCCGATTTACTGGAACAGGATGCACAGTTGTTGGTCCCGGGCCTTATTCTCAACTACTCTCCGCTTTGGGCAAAGGTGCTGTTCTTCGGCGCGCTGTTATCTGCAATTATTAGTACGGCGAGCGGTGGTATTCTGGCTCCAGCTTCTATACTTAGCGAGAACATGCTGCGCCCGTTCTTTAAGAATCTTACAGACAAACAGCTGCTTCGCCTCTCCCGCCTGAGCGTACTATTGGTAGCTGTAATATCGTTGGCAATGGCCTTAATGCGCAGCAATATCTATGAGCTGGTAAGCGAGTCGTCGGCCCTGAGCCTGGTAAGCTTGTTTGTGCCTTTGGTTGCCGGGATGTATTGGCGTAAAACAACATCGGCTGGCGCCATTGCATCTATGTTTGCAGGAATGACAGTATGGCTGGTGGCATTATACCTGCAAACAGCGGTTAACCCAATGCTCTACGGATTTGCCGGAAGTATATTTGGTTTGTTTCTGGGGCAGCTGTGGCCTAACAAAACCACTATGTCTGATAACGCCTTGCATGAGCCCAAGCATGTTACTCAGCAGGCTGGCTGAGAACGCTTTAACAGATTTGTTCCAGGTTCAGAACTTCCGAAAATCTCTGCCTGCTACCGTTCACTAATTTCCCACCTGTCTTTCAATCTGTACAGTCTGATTTCTCATACTCAAGTTTTCATTTCCCGAAAAACCAAGCATTACAGCACAATAGGCCACCTGCAACATACTGATAAACACTGCCGTAACATCAAGCAAATTAATCAGAGGAAGCAGATTTTATGCAAGCCAAAACAGTTTCTTTTGTTAATCTTAATCGCTCCCTACTCTGCTTACAGTACGTGAATCTGCTGCTGCTCCTGTTTTAAGATTTCTTCAACCAACTATAAATCTATGCCTAATCTGACTGTCGCAATTATAGGGGGCGGCCTTAGCGGAACTCTTACCTCTTTGCAGTTGATCCAAACAGCCAAACAAGCCATTACCGTTTATCTGGTTGAGCAGGATCTCGCAAGATTACACCGCGGCGTAGCTTATAGCAGCCAGTTGCCCTACCAGCCTCTTAATGTACCTGCTTCAGCCATGAGCCTTTACCCCGATAACCCGGATGACTTTTATAATTGGTTGAAAGAAAATCAACACCTTTACCTACAGCATCTGCCCTACCCCGTTAAAGCTACAGATTTTGTACCGCGGTTTATTTTTGGCGAATACCTGGAGGCAAGATTACAACAAGCGCTGGCCTGTGTACCGGACCAGGTAAAGCTTGTTCGGGTTTGCTCTACTGTACTAGCGCTCCGGCAGCTACAGCACAACAACAGCTTTATCATCACCCTGGATAATGAAGAAAAAATTCTGGCAAACAAAGTAGTGCTGGCTTTGGGCAATTTTAAGCCGGCTAATATATCTATACCTAACAGAGCATTTTACAACAGTTCATACTACGCATCTGATCCCTGGTCTCCATCGGCTCTTGCCGGCCTTGCCCCCGAAGAACCTGTCCTACTCATAGGTTCCAGTTTAACTATGATCGATCTGGTTGGCAGCCTTAAAGCGAAAGGGCATACCGGGAAAATATATGTAGTGTCACGGCATGGTTTTTTACCGCAGACTTTTGCACTTCACACCAAGCTATACCTGTTGCAGCACCTGCCAACTCATCCGGGCCTTACCGCACTCGAGATTTTTAAATTTGTAAGAAAAGAGATAAGGAAGGCAGAGGCTGCGGGCTATACCTGGTACAGTGTGCTGGATGCTATGCGAGACCACCTGCCTGCTATCTGGCAGGCTTTCTCGCTGGAAGAGAAGAAACGGTTTCTGCGCCACATCAGGCCTTATTGGGAGCCACACCGCCACCGCATGCCACTTCGGTCGGCCCAACTGCTACACGAAATGCAGCAACAGGGTCAGTTATACTTGTTTGCTGCTCATATACTCGACCTGCAGGAAAAAAATGGCACAGTCGTAGCAACTATAAAACGCAAAGGCAGCACACATTTCGAAGAACTGCAAGTAGCCCGTGTAATAAACTGCACCGGCCCTCAGTCTGATTTTGGTAAAATACAGCAGCCACTGGTGCAGCAACTTCTGGAAGATGGTATGCTGGTGCCGGATGAGTTAAGGCTGGGTATACTTACAACTGCAACAGGCTTACTCATAGACAGGAAAAATGAACCCGTAACCAACCTTTACACACTGGGGCCGCCGCGCAAAAGTATGCTCTATGAATCTACAGCATTGCGCGAGATACGGCAGCAGGCCAAAGAGCTTGCCCGGGAGCTATTGCCAGAAAGCTATTTAACCATAAAACCAGCGGCGGTAGCCTGAAACATCAAGGGCCGTCTAAAATTAGCCGGCCCTTGATGTCTAATTGAGAATCAGGCTCAGGAATTGCCTGGTTTGGCAACAGTAATATAGTTGGGCAGTTCTACCTCGCCAACCGGAGTTTGTACAGTTGGTTTTATCTGCAGCGTTATACTTTTGCGCAGATCCTGTCGCTGGCCCATCAGTGTCATTATTTTAGAGATACCTTCATAGTTCCGGATGCCTTCTACCTCCGCCATAAGTATAGGCGTGCTGATAGGTATAGTGTTCAGGCCTTGCTTCAGCTCCATGGGTTCATCTACAACACCATTCAGGGTTTCTTTGCCATCTACCAGTAATTGCCACTCCAGTTGTGTAACTGTAAGCGAACGCACTTCTTCAGGAGAAGGCAATTGTACATTAAGTTGCAGCACGCTGCTAGTCTGAAGCGTATTGTCGGACATAGATTCTAACAGGCTGTCACCTTCGCGCGGAGTAAAGTCGTTTGGTCCTTTTTTATCCATAACATCTACTCCGTTAAGCTTCACCTCTTCCACACCTTTCAGTTCATACTTTGCTTCCGAAACAGCTTTCAATGTTTTTAGTTCATCAGCCTGCTTACAGCCACTTAAGGTAAGTGTCAGCAACAGGGTATATAGCATTAGTTGTTTCAAACGCATCATAAAGTATAATATAGGTATCTGTACCTCTGCAAATTACGCACCAAACCGGTGCCATTTCAGAGTAGTCTGTATAACAAAAAGGTCAGGCTACCAATTCCGGCGCCTGACCTTTTTGTTAACATTTCAGAAGTATAGCTGCTATACCTATGCATTATTTTACATACTTTTCAGCGGCTGTTTATTTTCCGCTTCTGGTACCTGGCCTGTTTCCATGTAGCGTTTAAAGTAGCGCAGGTCAGACTGCACCATCTTTTTAAACATAGGGTTGATCATTTTAGCTGCCAGACCTCCTACAGTGCCAACCGGCGGACGGTAAGAGATAACGGCCTGTACTATGGTACCCATTCCATCAGGTGAATCAGAGAACCGCACCTCGCCGGCATTATCTACATCGGCACCCGGCAACGATTTCCAGGCGATAAGTTCGTTTTCAACTTCGTGTATAATATCGGCATCCCACTCTACTGTGCTTATACCGCCGGGTAATTTTGCTATCCAATGCGAACGCTGCGGGCCATCCTGACGCACCTCTTTCAGGTGGCTCATAAAGCGTGGCAGGTTTTCGAGTTGGCGCCAGAACTGGTATACTTCTATGCGAGGCTTCATTACTGTAAAAGTATTAGTGGCCTCGAGAGCAATGTCTTTACCATCAGAAGTATCTCTGCCAACAAGCTGGTTCATAGGGCAATAACCGGTAGCCCCTCTGAACAGCAAGGCACCTCCAGCCAATGTCATTGCCAGGCCTGCACCACCCGCTTTTCTCATACCTAAAGCTGCAAGAGCACCGCCGCCAACCGCCGACACTATACGTTCTACTTTGCTCACATTCTGATGGCTGGAGCCGGTAGCAGGTGGTACAATGTGGTCGTTGTGCAATGTTTTCGATAACTGAGGATTATATGTATCCATAAGTATAAAGTTTCTTAGTGGATACGAAGCATATGTAAAAGAGTGCCTTCTGCAACTATGATTTTAAGCCGCTTTACTTGTTATAGTACTGAAACACGCTACTCCTGCAGGCTTAAGTACTTTAGACTTTATTTAAAAGTAGAGTTGATATTCGCATCTTTTAACAATGGCCACAAAAGAAAAAGCCTCCTGAGTAATTGCTCTGGAGGCTTTATAAAAATTAAATATATCTTATGATCTAGTTTATGTTCAGAGGAAATGTGATTCCGGCCTGCAGTTCAATATGCCTCATTGGAGTGTTATACTTTAGCTGTCCGTTAAGGCTAAGTTTTTCATTGATTGGGTAGATCACACCAGCACCAAGGTTTAATCCGACGTCGCTGCTTTTTCCTTCAGAAAATACACTACCTTCAGAGTCCTTCACTTCAACTTTAGACGAAACAATAGAAAGGCCTCCCAAACCATAGAAGTTAGCACCACTTTTTTCAAAGAAATAGTATCTGCCATCCAGGTTCACAGCAAAATATCTTACAGTGGAAGTAATTTTACCCCACCCATTTGATGCCTCTGCCTCTGACTTAAAGAAATAAGTAAAGCTTGGTGCAGCAGCTATTTGCTCAGTAAAGAAGTACTCTCCGCCAACATTAATACCAACTCCTCCTTTTGCTATGCCTGCATTAGAACCATAAACCAAACCTGCACTTAATCTCATGCTACCTATTTCCTGGCCCACACTCTGAGGAGCATCCTGAGTAGTAGTTGTTGCGGTTGCTGCAGGGGTAGTAGTTGCAGCAGGAGTTGTAGTTGCAGCAGGAGCTGTGGCTTTGGTAGTTGTAGCGGTTGTGCTTTTTGTTGCAGTTGTGCTCTTGGTTGCTGTTGCAGTTTTAGTTGCAGTAGTCTTTTTAGTAGTTGTTGCATTCTGAGCCAAAGTTGCACCAGCAGCTGTGAGCCACAGAATTACTGATAGTATAAGTTTTTTCATAAAATAAGTTGGCTAAAAATTGATAGAATAATTATAAAATGAGCACAAATATATAAATTACTAAATATATAACATTACATATACTTAATTAACTTAAAGTATATGTTATCTAGATGCTTGCCAGCTATTTACAGCCAACATTTTTTTATATCTGCTCAATAAGTTTAAACTTTACCAGCTTTATTTTCATTTTTGAGGGTATTTATACAAATTTTATCCAATCAAGAATTTTTCATCATAACTTACTGTTCTGCAAACCATTACGAATTATTAAATTTTAATATTGCTATAACTGATAATAGCTCCGGTGCGGGAAATTATACTTTAACTTTTAGCCAGGTTCATGAAAATGTTTTTTGCAGCACTGTTAATAGTGCTAAGCTGCAACCCTTTGTTTGCTCAGGTAATTACAGCTGATTCCATTCAGCAGCCATTGCTCCTCTCAAACGATACCCTCTACCAAACAAGCCAGATTATACTTCCACCACAGGCTGCAAAGCCTAAGAAGATATCTCCGCTACTTAAGAAAGCTTCTTTAGTGGCTGTTGGTGCTGGTTTATGGTATACAACCTATTCAGTTGCTGATGAGCCTGTGCAGGATTTTACCCAGAAAAATAAGAGTGATGCAACTATACGTGTAGCCAGAACAATGGAGCCGCTTGGCAAGCAAACTACTTATTTGCCCTTTGTAGGTACTGCACTGTTGGGAGGTATATTCCTGAAGAAACCAAAGTTACAGGAAGCTGGCATGGTAACGCTGGGGAGCTTACTTGTTAATGCTGTTCTTACTGAAAACCTGAAGAACGCCTTCCAACGCCATCGGCCTGAGAGCAGCCCTGAGCATAATTTATTTGATGGGCCTAGTGGGAACGATAATAACACGTCTTTACCTTCTTCGCATACTTCCACGGCTTTTGCAGCTGCCACTTCCATTGCATCTGTTTATAAAGACAGCAAATTTATACCTCCTTTAGTATATGGTATGGCCACCATGGTAGGTATTTCACGCATTCATGACAACAAGCACTGGGCTTCTGATGTATTGGCAGGAGCTGCAGTAGGTTACCTTACAGCTAAAGGCGTACATCTTTTATACAGGCTCGCGGACTCTAAGCTACAGGCACGCAACAAGCGCCTGATCATAACGCCGCAGCTTTCACTCAAATCAGCAAGTATAAATACAGCGATAGTTTTTTAACACGATTTTAACAAAAAAGCCGGCTTCTCAGGAAGCCGGCTTTTTTGTTGATCAGAACAAAGTCCCGAAAGATTACTTGAACATACCTTTGAGCTTGGCAAGTTTTGCCTGAAAATCATCCATTGGCTCCTCCTCTTTCTTGTTTGCGCCCTTGTTGCTGCGGTTGCCACCGCCGGCTGGCTTAGGTGCAGCAGGATCGCCTTTCATACTTAGAGAGATACGCTTACGAGGCACATCCACTTCCAGTACAGTTACTTCAACCTTCTGCCCTACCTTAACCACTTCGTGTGGGTTGCTCACAAAACGATCTGATAAGTGGCTCACATGAACTAAACCATCCTGATGAACACCAAGGTCCACAAAAGCTCCGAAGGCCGCCACGTTGGTTACTATACCCGGCAGTTTCATGCCCGCTCGCAAGTCTTTTATCTCGTTCACGCCTTCTGTAAAGCTGAAAGCTTCGAAGCTCTCGCGTGGGTCACGGCCTGGTTTGGCTAATTCGCTCAGGATGTCCTGCAGGGTTGGCAGACCAACTGTATCGGTTACGTAGTTCTTCAGGTTGATCTTTTTGCGCAGCTCTTCGCTCTGCATCAGGTCCTGCACGGTAACGCCCAGGTCTTTCGCCATCTGCTCCACAATCGGGTAGCTTTCAGGGTGCACGGCAGAGGCATCCAACGGGTTCTTTGCATCACGGATTCTTAAGAAACCAGCTGCCTGCTCAAACGCCTTGTCGCCAAGGCGAGGTACTTTCTTCAGTTCTGTACGCGTACGGAATGGTCCGTTCTGGTTTCTGTACTCTACAATATTCTGAGCCAACGCTGGCCCTAAGCCTGAAACATATGTCAGCAGCTGCTTGCTGGCAGTATTCACTTCCACACCTACGGCGTTTACGCAGCTCATTACCACGTCGTCCAAAGAGTGCTTCAGGGCAGATTGATCTACGTCGTGCTGATACTGACCTACGCCTATACTTTTCGGATCAATTTTTACCAGCTCAGCCAACGGGTCCATTAAACGGCGACCAATAGAAACAGCACCACGCACCGTTACATCCTGGTCCGGGAACTCCTCACGGGCTACTTCAGAGGCAGAATATATAGAAGCACCGCTTTCATTCACCATCACCACCTGCACCGAAGCCGGCAGTTTCAGGCTCTTTACAAAAGCTTCTGTTTCTCGGCTGGCAGTACCGTTACCAATGGCAATGGCCTCCACCTCGAATCGTGTTACCATATAACGTACCGCCTGCGCAGCCTCGCTTTCCTTGTGCTGGCCCGAGTGCGGGTAAATAGTTTCATTGTGCAGCAGTTTGCCCTGCTTGTCCAGCACCACCGATTTAACACCAGTTCTGAAGCCCGGATCCAGTGCTAGTACCGTTTTCTGGCCTAGCGGCGAAGACAGTAACAACTGGCGCAGGTTATCGGCAAATACACGAATAGCTTCTTCATCGGCACGCTTTTTCGAGCTCAAGCGCACCTCTGTTTCCATGCTCAGCTTCAGCAAACGCTTATAACAATCTCTGGCAGCCAATTTAACCTGCTCCGATGCTGCGTTGTTGCCTTTCACAAAAAGATCTTCCAGTTTTGCCAATGCAGCTTCTTCCTCAGGTTGAGCGCTCAGCATCAGTACCATTTCGGTTTCGCCACGGCGCATAGCCAATACACGGTGCGAAGGCGCTTTCTCGATCGGCTCTTCCCAGTCGAAGTAATCCTTAAACTTCTGCCCTTCTTCTTCTTTGCCCATCATCACACGGCTTCTGAACACGCCTTTCTTCTCGAAAAGCTCACGCATGGTAGCACGTGCTTCAGCGTTTTCGTTCATCCACTCGGCCATGATGTCGCGGGCACCGGCTAGTGCCTCGTTCACATCTTTCACCTCTTTCTCTTCCGAAATAAAATTGGCAGCCTCAGCTTCTACATCAAGGTTTTCCTGTGCAAAAATACGCTCCGCCAGCGGCTCCAGGCCTTTTTCGCGGGCAATAGTAGCTTTGGTACGGCGCTTCGGCTTGTACGGCAGGTAAATATCCTCGAGCACGGCCATCGTTTCGGCAGCCATGATCTGTGCCTCCAGTTCCGGCGTCAGTTTCTCCTGGTCGCGAATCGATTTGAGTATACTTTCGCGGCGCTTGTCCAATTCTCGCAGCTGCTCAATCCTGTCGCGAATGGCAGCAATCTGTACTTCGTCCAAAGAGCCAGTGGCCTCTTTCCGGTAACGGGAGATGAACGGTACGGTCGCCCCTTCGTCCAGCAGGGTAACGGTAGCCTCAATCTGCTTAATGGTAACAGAAAGCTCCGAAGCGATCTTTAAAAGGTGTTCTAAATTAAGTTCCATATATTGATGTAAGCCAATTTCTGGTTTTGCGCTGCGGCAGGTATGGCAGGAAAATATAAAAGATGAAAAAGGCACTTACTCCTTACCCACCTGCCAACATTGCCTTTGCCCGTGCATAACTTTAAGCCGGGACTTAAGAAACGTCAAAATTAAACCATATTGCCAAACCTGAAAACTTTATCTGCTTAAAAAGCAGGAAAGGTAGGTTCTCTGTTTCTGACGACTCGAACAGTAACCAGCGCTAGCGAGGCAACCCGAAATACACCTGGTTCCTCAGGTAGAGGCCATTCAGAATTAATTAAACCTGGATACTATAGGAGAGGCATGTTTTATACTTTAACTTAGTAGAGTTGAGACGTACCCTGCACCATACTGTACTTTTTTGCTGGCTACCCTGCCTGTTGCTGTTCTGCCAAAGCTGCGTAGTGCAGAAACTGGACCATACTCCCTACTCTCAATCCAACTACTACCGCCAAACTACGGCAACCCTGAATTCTTTACCAGCTCAGTCTCCTGAAGGCGATACCTTAAAAGTTGGCTGGGCAAAAGTAAATATAACTCCGCCCGTAGGTACTCCGCTGGCTGGCTATGGAAAACGAAAAGGCATGAAGTATACAGCTGTGCACGATTCGGTTTGGGTACGCACCTTCGCCTTCGACAACGGCCATACGCAGGCATACTTCGTAACCTTAGATATGCTGATTGCTCCCATGAGTATGGCCTCAGAGCTAGAGCAGGAGTATAAGAAACTGAACCTGAAACCTGAACAAATATACTTATCGGCTACCCACACCCATACCAGCTTTGGTGGATGGGGCAAAAAGCTGGCAGGCCGCATTATGGCTGGCAAGTATAAAAAGCAGGTTGTAGCGCAAACGGTACAGCACATCATCCAAAGTATAAAATTAGCCCAAACTGACCTGCAACCTGCACGTGTCGGTTATGGACGGGCTTATGCATCTGAGCTCGTAAAGAACAGGCTTACGGGTTTTGCTGCAGCACGTGATACCACCATCAGGTTTATGAAGTTTGAAAAGGAAAACGGAAGCACAGCCATACTTTGCACCTTTGCTGCACACCCTACCCTGCTACCTTCTATGCAACCTATACTTTCTAGAGATTACCCCGGAGAGTTTGTAGATGAATTGGAGAAGCATGTAAGTTTTGCAGCTTTTTCGGCAGGAGCGGTTGGCAGTATGAACACCGTTTACAAAACCGATAGCTTTGAAAGCACTGCCGAAACCGGAAAAAAACTGAGCAATAATGTAATAGAAGCTGCTGCCAACACAAAAACGGCTTATACTTATACTTTAGGCTACTCCCAAATGCCACTGACTATGCCCGAGCCGCACTGGCGCATCGGCAATAAAAAACGTTTTGCACCTGCATTGTTCTATACTTTGTTCGGCAACTATAAAGCTTACTTAAGCAGCCTGCAGGTTGGCAATGTAGTATTCTTAGGTGTGCCCGCCGATTATTCCGGGGAGTTTATGCCGCAACTCGAAGCACAGGCTTTAAAACAGAACCAGCAACTCATACTTACCTCATTCAATGGCGGCTACGTCGGCTATATCATACCTGATGATCATTATAATTTGAAGAAGTACGAAACCCGCGCCATGAATTTCTACGGTCCGCAAAGTGGCAGCTACATCACTTACCTGTTACTGCAATTGCTTCGGCATCATCGGTAAAAGTATAACCGCAACCTGCTTTAAAGCCGCACCACGTAGCATTTCAAATATAGGAGTGTTATTTTCTGCTTCCTGAACAAATGGAAAAATGCAATTAAACTATTGCATTTAAGCAACTATTTTGCAACAAAGGCACCAAAAATCCAAACCATCCCATATATACGTTAGTTTAAAAACATATCAGCGATTTTAATTTACTGATAACCAGACTTAAATTAAGTTTTTAAACACATGGAACTAATGATGTCAAATATAGCAAGTATAGCATTTTTGCTCACGATAGCAGTGTACTCGCTGCTCGTGATTTTTATACTTACCTGCATTTACTTCGATGCGGAACGCCGCGGTATAGCAGGTTGGGTAATTGTGTTCCTGACATTTTTCTCGGGAACAATTTTTGGAACTTTTGTATGGTTACTGTTCAGGCCAAAACTGAAAGCAGTACCAGTCAGAGCAGGATAAATTAGCTTCCTTCACGTTAGAAGCTGCCATTAAATATCTTTGTACATTAGCCCAAGTGCTAAAGGCAAGAAGTTATTTAGTGGCAGCTTTTCTTTTGTCTGCCCTGGTTCTTACTTTTAAAGTAACACATAATATAGCGTTGCTTACAGAAGCGCTTTAAACCAAATTTCAGGTTATGCCACCGTCTGAAAAACTACACCACGAATCGCTGTTTATACCTGTAACCGCAACCGACGAGCTGCACCTGAAACGGATGTACCAGAACCCGGCTGGCAAACCCGTTTTTCTGGTGCACGGCTCTATCGAGAATGGCCGCATCTTCTACTCAAAATCTGAAAAAGGCTTTGCACCATTCCTGGCCCGCAACGGTTACGATGTGTTTGTAGCAGACCTGCGCGGCAGGGGCAAAAGTCGCCCACGCATTACAGGCCGGTCTGGTTTTGGCCTTAGCCATACTTTAAAAGAAGATTTTCCTGCTTTTATTAATAAAATAAAAGAGATAAAAGGCGATGTGCCGCAATACTGGGGAGCCCACTCATGGGGAGGAGTATTGATGCTGGCTTACCTGGCCCGCCCGGTAGTGCCTGTTGATGTTAGAGCTATGGTGTTTTTTGGGAGCAAGCGCCGCATCAGCATCTGGAGCCCTAAAAAATTCCTGATGGTAGATGTTGTCTGGAACTGGCTATCGAAGGCAGTGGTGGCTGTAACCGGAGCATTGCCTGCTAAGAAAATGCGCATTGGCTCGGATAACGAAACCCGCCTGACTCACCGGCAAACACACCAGTGGGTTGTGCAGCGCCGCTGGCTGCACTGGGAGGACAAGTTCGACTACGCCGCGGCCCTGCAACAGATACAACTGCCGCCCACTTTATACTTAACCGGTGCTAAAGATGATGTGCTGGGCCACCCGACGGATGTGAAAAAACTGATGCAGGAAACAGGCTGCAACAATAGCGAATTCAGAGTTGTAGGTAAAGCCACCGGCCACCTGCACGACTATGGCCATATAGACCTGCTCACACACCCCGATGCCGTTCGTGATCATTTCCTGCTGGCAATGGATTGGTTTGAAAAAAATACGGTGCTTGCAACGCAAACCTCAAAAAAGGGGTCAGCACAATAAAGGCTGCTAAAAAACTGTAATATACCTGACTACAAAAACGTACAGTAATATCTATACTTACTCCTTACCCTTATGAACAAAATTTTTCGCCCTGTACTTGCCCTTGCTTTAGGTGCTTTCCTTTTCACTGCCTGCGACGAGTGCGACCCTAGCTATAACCGACCAACCGAAACAGACCTTCAGTGGCTGGTTTACGACACAAACGATTCTATCCGGTTCGTGAACGAGAACAACGTCAGCTATACCTACATCAGAACAGACACTTACTCGCAGAATGTACCGGCTGAAGGCTACAGCATTAACGACGACTGCATTGAAGTGCTAGACACGCAAGTTGTATCTGTTATCCAGCAGGTTAAGAATCAGCAGCCAGGCTTTGCTGTCGGACTTCTAAAATCTGCTGATGACCTGACACTTAACCTGGCAGTGCAGGACCGAGGTTCGTATAAAATAGACATTGCCAACCCTACTTACCCTACAATAGATGTGAATGGCTTCACGTACAACAATGTATTTGAGGTAAAGGCCGACAGCACCAAAGCTACAAGCCTGAAGCGCCTGCTCTTCAACAAAGATTTTGGCGTTCTGAGCCTGGAAACTTACGATGGGAAAAAGCTATTCCTGAAGCGCTAGTTTATATTTCCATAACTAAAAAAGGCTTCTCTGTTTCGTCGGAGAAGCCTTTTTATTTACGTGTAAGTAAATTTATACTTCGGCAGCACCCAGGCATTGCAGCACATTCAGCGCCTTTTTCACATGCTCCAGTGGTTTGGTAAGCGAATTGAAAACAAAACGCACGGTGCCCTGCTGGTCTATCACGTAGGTAACCCTGCCTGGAACTATACCCATAGTACGAGGCACGCCAAAAAGCTTCCGGATGCGGCCACCTTTATCGCTTAGCAACACGAACGGCAACCGGTGTGTCTGCCCAAACTTTTCATGAGAATCTTCGCTGTCGGAGCTGATGCCGATTACTTCAGCCCCGTACTCTTTAAAAACTTCATACTGATCGCGGAACTCGCAGGCTTGTTTGGTACAGCCTGGTGTATTGTCTTTTGGATAGAAGTACAGTACAACGTTCTTCGTTTTTAAAACATCATACAATCTGAAAGTGGTGCCGTCCTGTTGTTGCAGTTCAAAATCGGGTGCTTTATCGCCTGCTTTTATACTTTCTTTAGCCATTGCTATTCTTTTTATTCTGGTCTTTAATCTTTGGATAAACGGGTGCCAATGCTCAACAGATTTAGGCCACTTGAGCTATTGGCAAAAGTACAACTATACTTACACCGCCCGCTTTCCAGTGAGAAGTCTCTTCCACACCTCAAACCAAGATAGCAGCAAAAAGTTATACTTCAGAACCTGATAGCAAAGTATAAGCCTCAGCCTTACCTCTCTGTACTCTCCTACTAACCGCTCAAGAGAATATGGCAGAAACAAGTATATAGAATATATAGTATAAACTCCTTTACGGTGCCGGAACTGTGGTTAGGCATCGTTTTACTCGCTTTTTCATAGCCGACGCGTGTAAGTATGGGCAAAAAACAGGTTGCTATTTATGGTTTACTCTTAGTCTCTGCCCTGGCCTATGTTATGTTAGGTTACGCAACCGCACGCGAGCAATTTGTGCAGCTGCTTATACTTTATGCTGTTGTTTTTGCCGGGTATGTCTACATCATCAATCAGCGCTTTAATGTGTTGCAAGGCATTGGTGCTGCGGTTATATTCAGGCTGCTATTACTGCTTGCCGTACCTGCCCTTTCCGATGATTACTTCCGTTTTATCTGGGATGGGCGATTGATGGCAGCAGGCGTAAACCCATACCTGCACCTGCCTTCTTACTACATTTCTGCTGAGGCTGCCCCCATACCTGGTATTACAAAAGAACTTTTCTCGCAACTAAATTCCCAGAACCACTACTCTGTTTACCCACCTCTTGCTCAGGGTATTTTCTGGCTGGCCGAGAAGATAGCCATGGGCAGTATACTCAAAAGTATAGTTGCTATGCGGGTGATACTGCTGCTGGCCGATACAGGCAGTATATTCCTATTACTGAAACTGCTGCGCAAAATGGGCTTACCAGATAAGTATACGCTGCTCTATGCCCTGAACCCCCTGGTTATACTTGAACTGACTGGTAACCTGCACTTCGAGGCGCTGATGCTGTTTTTTATACTTTTAACCCTTTACCTGCTGCACTACCAGCATTACTTGGGTGCAGGCTTTACACTGGTACTGGCCATTGCTACAAAGCTGTTGCCGCTGCTGTTCCTGCCGTTTATACTCAGAAGGCTGGGCTACAAACGATTCTTAGGTTTTGCTGCTATACTTGCTATCACGTTTGTGGCGGTTTGCTATCCATTATTTTCACCTGATGCTATCAGCAACTTCTTCCAAAGTATAAACTTATACTTTCGGCGCTTCGAGTTCAACGCCAGCTTTTATTACCTGCTTCGCTGGGTTGGCTACAGCATCCCGGGCTACAACCAGCTAGCTATTATAGGCCCAATGCTTTCAGTGTTAACACTTGTGGTGGTGCTATACATGGCAGCCGTAAAACGTCTGGGTTCGATCAGGCGATTAGCGGGTTACATGGCGGCTGCTGTTACTGTATACCTGTTCCTGACTACAACCGTGCACCCCTGGTACATTACCACCCTGGTAGGACTTACTGCCATGAGCCACTTCCGGTATGCCGTGGTATGGTCGGGGCTGGCCTTTCTGAGCTATGCCAACTACCGCACCAATAACTACCACGAAGACCTTGCCCTTGTAGCACTGGAATATACCATCGTGCTCCTGTGGGTACTGGTAGAGCTATACTTGTACCGCCAGCGCCAGAAGCATGCTAATCTGGCCAGTTGATATTCCCATCTTCTCCATAGTAAATGCATTATATTTTGACTATATTGTACTTGCTATACTATAGCTTACTTACTTCTTTTTTCGGTCGATCAACATACACATGAACCTCTACTATGCTACCAATTATAAAGCCACAGGAACTTGTAGAATTATCCAAAACTGAAGAGCTGGTTTTAATTGATGCACGAACCGGCCCCGATGCAACAGAGAAGTATAGAACAGAGCATCTGGCAGGGGCATTGTTTGTAGACCTGGAATCAGACCTGGCAGAAAAGTCAGCTGATGCGGCAAATGGCGGCAGGCACCCTTTACCAGGTATAGATAAGTTTGCGCAACTTTTAGGTAACCTAGGCATTCATCCTGAGAGCCATGTAGTGGTTTACGATGATAAGAACGGCGCAAATGCTGCATCGCGGTTCTGGTGGATGCTGAAAGCAATCGGCCACACTAAAGTTCAGGTACTTGATGGCGGATATGATGCCGCTGTTGCAGCCGGTGTGCCTGTCGGTTCAGGAGCTGAAACTGCAAAGGCAGGCCAACCATACCCGCACAATAACTGGCAGCTGCCAACGGCAAGTGTAACTAAAGTAGAAAAAGCCGCGCAGGACCCTGCATTTCTGGTAATTGATGTGCGTGATGCAGAACGCTTCCGGGGCGAAAAAGAGCCCATTGATCTGGTTGCCGGACATATTCCCGGAGCTGTTAACATACCTTTCACTTCTAACTTAAACAGCAGCGGCTTCTACTTATCCCCTGAAGAACTGAAGGTAAAGTATACAGCGGCCATTGGCGACAGAGCTCCCGAAAATGTGATTGTGCATTGCGGCTCCGGGGTTACGGCCTGCCACACCTTGCTTGCCCTGGATTATGCCTGCCTGCCCATACCTAAACTATACGTAGGCTCCTGGAGCGAATGGTCTAGAAGCGGGCGAACTATAGCAACCGGAAGTTAAAGTATAAAGCTCCCTTTCATCTGAACTATACCTTAACCTTTACCAGATAAACCCTTACATGAAGAAACTCTTTACACTCATCCTTTTACTTTCTTCTTTTCAGGCTCTGAAAGCCCAGGTAATTGATGGAACAGCCGTAGTGCGCTATTTTGAACTAACTGATAGCCTTAAACAAGGTAAACCAATCAGCTCCGAAACCTGGAAAGCTTTTCTGAACCTGGAAGGCAACAGGCTATACATCCAGAACATGGCTCATTCTGATGCTTTTCTGGAGAGGTACAGAAAAACCATGGAAATTGTATACATGCCTGAAAATGACAGTATACTTCAGAAAAGGCTTCAGAACCCGCAGCAGAATTACCTCACTTATGCTATCCATCAGTATAAAGCCAATGAACAGGCTTTACGCAAGTACTTTGCAAGTATAGATTCTGATAAGAACGCCTACCTCGCCACCATGTATAACAGGTGCTATAGCATGCTTCCAAAAAAGTTGCAGACTAAAAGAACCGATGCCACCATTTATTTTATTGCGCTGGATAACGATGCTGTAGCCGAAAGTGGCAGCATCATCCTTAACCTTTGGGGCAGCTACAACTACGATAAAGCCAAACCTGGCATACTGGCTGGTCATGAGTTTTACCACCTGCTTTGGCAGCCTAACAAGTATGAAATTGCAGACAAAGACAAAAGCCTGCTCTGCATGCTGAACCTGCTGATGAACGAAGGCGCGCCGGACCTGATAGACAAGAAGTTCACGTCATCAACTGAAATGCCGGAAGAGATGAAATTTGGCGAATATATGTTGCAGATTGGCAAAAAAGCTATGCCTATACTTGATGAAGCCATCAAAGACATTGCCACAGGTAGTAAGAGCTATAGCAATAAAGAGATCAGGCAACAGGTGCTGAGCATGAGCGGTCACATTCCCGGCTACTATATGGCTGATATTATAGAACGGAACGGGCTTAGAGAAAAACTGGTAAAGAATATTCAGAACCCGTTTCAGTTCATTTACCTTTACAACCAAGCTGCCAAAAAGGATAAAGCCAAACCTTATGTATTTTCTGATCAGACTATAGCTTACTTAAAAGAAGTGGAAGCAGGATCTAAAAGGAAGAATTGATACATCATGCACATCATTATTCCCGACGATTACCAGAACGTGGTTAGCAAGCTCAATTGTTTTAAGCTGCTGCAAGGGCACCAGGTAACCATTTATAACGACACTGTTACAGAAGTTGAGGAACTTGCAAAACGCTTTGCCACTGCCGATGCCCTGGTACTTACACGTGAAAGAACTGCCATT
Organism: uncultured Pontibacter sp.; assembly: GCA_966250805.1. Lineage (GTDB taxonomy): Bacteria > Bacteroidota > Bacteroidia > Cytophagales > Hymenobacteraceae > Pontibacter. The sequence continues at coordinate 234,021 of CBINIP010000004.1, forward strand.
ACAGAGGCACTGCTTTCGAAACTACCTAACCTCAAACTCATCAGCCAGACTGGCAAAATATCTAACCACCTCGACCTGAATGCCTGCACCAAGTATAATGTTGCCGTTGCAGAAGGCGTTGGTTCTCCGGTTGCGCCTGCAGAGCTGGCATGGGCACTTATCATGAACGCCATTCGGAAATTACCACAAGCCATACAGGCCATGAAAGAAGGCAAATGGCAGGTAAACATTGGCAGCACTGTTAAAGGCAAGCTTATAGGCATCTGGGGCTACGGAAAAATTGGCAAACGTATTGCAGCTTACGCCAGAGCTTTTGAGGCAGATGTTATAGTTTGGGGCAGCGAAGGCTCCCGCAAGCAAGCCGAGACCGATGGTTTTATGGCTGCTGCCAGTAAGGAAGATTTCTTCACGAAAGTTGACATCGTGAGCCTGCATCTACGACTGACAGAAAACACAAAGAGCATTGTAAAAGCGGCAGACCTGGCCCTGATGAAACCAGATGCTATACTGGTAAACATTAGCCGTGCAGAACTGATAGAAGATGGAGCCTTGGAAAGCGCACTTAGAGCTGGTTGTCCTGGCTTTGCAGCTGTGGATGTGTATGAATCAGAGCCGATCTACGACAATAACCACCCATTACTGCAGTTGCCTAATGTAATCTGCACACCGCACCTCGGTTATGTAGAAATAAACAGTTACGAGCTATACTTCAGCAAAGCATTCGAAAATGTGGTATCTTATGCCAATGGGCAACCCACAAATATTGCCAACCCTGAGGTGCTGAAAGCGGCATCGTTATAGGCATGAGAACTACCTTAAGGAGAAGAAGCCCGGTCTGATATTTTCTTGAAGCACAAACACTTCACCCTAGCCCTCTCCTAAAAACAGGAAAGGGGACTTGTTCTAGGTTATACTTCAAGTATAAATTCTATAGTTTCTGTTCTCCAACCACCCCTACCCCTCCTTGTCTAAGGAGGGGAGACTGTTCTTGCTTAATGTTACAGTTGAAGTTTTATAGCTGCAGTATAAACATCCCCCTTCATCCCCTTCAAAGGAGGAGTTAGCAGAAGTTTCATAGCCGCTTGCTATCGAAATGATCCCAGTCCTTGGGTTGAGCGCCTAAGCGAGTTTTTGTGGTGACGCGCGAGCGGCATTGCGACGTCAGGAGCAAAACAAAAGCTCCCAGCGCGATACCAAAGGACGAGCCCCCGCGGGCTTGGAGCGAGCCAAAGCATCTATAAAGTATAGGCAAGTATGACTGAGGATGGAAGCGAAATTGAAAGTATAACTTACCCGCCAGCTACATTAGCGACAATTACCAAACAAATCCTACTCCCCAACATCCTTTAGCGGCGCCATCAGAAAATCATTTAGCGGCTTGACTGCTTTAAAAGCTTCCAGCACTACATCCATAAAATCAGGGTTAAGAACCGTTTTATCATCCAGGGGCATAATGGCGTTCCAGCTTTTGTGGCGGAGGTATGCAATGGCAGGATTATCCTTATCGTAGCCTTTAGGAGTTGTTTTAAGTTGCTCGCCTGTTATGCTGCCAAACCTGTTTTTAAACGATGGCTTCTGCAGTATACTTTCAAACTCATCCAGGCTGTAATCTATTTCCTGACGAACGGCTTTAAGCTGTTCGGCTGGTGGCATCCATAAACCTCCGGCTACGAAGGAGCTGTTATCTCCGGCAAGGTGCAGGTAATAACCTGGAAAAATAGATTTACGGCCTCCTTCAGCAACATAAGCACCGAAGTGATCTTTGTAAGGGCGTTTATCGCTGGAAAAACGTACATCGCGGTAAATTCTGAATACAAGATCCTTGCCCTGCTGCCCGTAAGCTACCGGCTCAAAATCCTGCATCTTCTTCACCATCTCATCCAGAAAACTGATGTAGTTTTTGCGGGCATCATCGTAGCGTTTTTTGTTTTCGTTAAACCATTCGCGGGTATTGTTTTGCTTTAGGTCTGATAAAAAATTTAAAGTAGCTTTATCTATAGTTGCAGCCATGTAGGTTTTATTGCGCTTTGTTATAGTTTCTATTTTGCTTGCTCGTAAGCAGTTTAGGCATTATCGATATTAATTCAAATTATCCTCACCTGGATGTACACTTATTTCGCCCCCTTCTGTTTATACTTGCTTTTCAACCTGATCAAGTGGACTTCTACACTTCAGGTGAACTAAGTTTGTTTGCTGTGTTTCCAGCACGTTCAGCTTAAACTTCAGCCCGTCCTTCCAAAGCTTATACTTCCAGCCAAATCTAAAAATAGTAAAAGCATCCAGGGCTTTTACTATTGGATTTATACTTCAGGATGCGCATAAGTATACTTTAAAAGTACATCAAAAATAAGCCTATACCTACTCTGCTTTTAGTTAAACTTAGATGTTTTCTGGTTTGTTTAAATTATAGCTGCTTGTATTACAAAAAGGTACTTTCATACTATAGTTTCTGCGTAGTACAAAGTATAACTGCTCTTCTTGGCCATGTACCGTTTTCTTATACTTTTGTGGCTGTTGCCTGCCCTGCAGGTAGCCCGTGCGCAGAACAAACCAGATGCATTGCCTGTGACCGTTGCCCCGGATCTGCGGATGCAGCAGGCCATTTTTATGTATCGGCGGCTGGTAGAAACCAACCATTGGCATTCTTTTCCTAAAAACCTGTTGCTTAAACCCGGCGATACCAGCCAATATGTTATTCCGTTACAGGAAAACCTGCTGCAAACGGGAGATCTGGACCTGGCCGTGGCAACGGGTCGAAACACATATTCGGGAGAGTTGATACAGGCAGTTAAGCGATTTCAGGAACGGCACGGGCTGAAACCGGACGGAGTTATTGGCCGGAATACAGTAGCGGCTATTAATGTTACGCCGGAGCAACGCCTGTACCAATTGCAATGCAGCTACGACGATTGGATGGCCGCTACCCGCAACCTTAAGCAGCCATTCCTTTTCATAAATATACCGGATTATACTTTGCAAGTGATCGACAGCAACAAAACGGTGCTGAAAATGCGCGTTATACTTGGCAAAAAGAGCACCCAGACGAGGGCCATCCGCAGCGAACTGACGACCATTGTTTTCAACCCATCCTGGAACCTGCCTCACTCTATTGCCTCAAAAGAAATTCTGCCGATCATAAAGCGCAACCCGGGCTATCTGGCTAAAAAGCGGATGCAGCTGTTTGCCTTATCCCCTACTGGCTTCGCGCGGGTTAATCCGTGGCGGGTAAACTGGAAAAACGTGACTCCTGAAAATTTTAACTTCAAGATTGTGCAGCAACCGGGCAGGCAAAACGAGTTAGGCCTGGTAAAATTCCTGTTCAAAACCAGCGTAGACCAATACCTGCACGATACCCCTGACAAAGAGTTGTTTAAGTATGATGAAAGAGCTTTCAGCCATGGTTGCATCCGGCTGGAGCAACCAATGGTGCTGGCCGATTACCTCCTCAAAACAAGATCAGGCTACTCCGACAAGGTTATCAGAAAGTTTAAGACAGATGGTATTCCTGACCACTACATCAGGATCAAAAAAGCAATCCCGATACTGATATCCTATCATACGGCCTGGGTTGATGAAAACATGAAGGTACAGTTCCGGGAGGATGTTTATGGTTTCGAGCACGGCGAACGGGTGCGGTTAGCAGCAGAATAAGAGCTTTATGCTTTCAGTTGTTGTCCTGCCACTGCTCAGGGTTCTCAAGGTCTTCCAGATAATCCACATCGGTAAGGTGGGGCAGCAAAGCGTAGTTCAGGTGCAGGCGATCCAGATCCTGTATAGTTTCGGAGAAAATATCACCGGTACTCCAATGCTTATTAGTGAATAGGTCTGCATAAAACTTGTTCATGCCCAGCAGGTAATAGCTTCCGTCCGGCGCTGGGCCTATTACCACATCATGCGACTTCAGCTCTTCAAAGCCACGCTCAATTATTTCCTGGTTCAGCTGCGCACAATCGCTCCCGATAATGACTACAGAAGTATAGCCGGCGGCAAAAGCTGCATCAAAGGCAGCAGCCATTTTCTCTCCCAGGTTACCTGCTACCAGCACTTTTTTCTGGTATACCTCATCAGGCCACATATCGTGCTGTTCTACTTTTTCGGTGTAGTAAACAACTTTATCCATTGGAAGTTGCTGGGTAACCTGGCGGGTATGGTGCAACAGGTGCAGGTAAACATCAAGGGCAGTTTCTGGACCAACAGAGGCAGCTAGTCGGGTTTTAACTTTGCCCAGTTCAGGGTTTCGCACAAACAAAATCAAGAGTCGTTTTTTGCTCATATACTTCATCTCCTCTCTGTAGCTACACGCCCATAATATTGGTAATCATTCTTTAATTCCTATTACGCCTACGTACTTAGCATTTTTATAGAAATCTCTGCACTCACTGTCCTCACCGTTTTCACACAGTTTATTACCATCGCAATCTGTCGGATAACTTACCATATCAGCACAATGATTACCTAACAGGTAATATTGTTTGTTTTTGTACTCATACAAACTCAGAAAAGATTTACAACCAATTTCTTCTCCCCGATACCTGACCATGTTATGCTGTGCAAGATATTCGTCAGTACAATTTTCAATGCAACTGATTTCATTTTCTTTATCACAACCACTCGAAAAGAAGGAAAAGAGGATTAAAATGAACGATGGCAGTACAGTATATTTCATGATTTCAAGATGTTTATACTTGTGACCCAGAACTACAAAGCATGGTTGCAATCTCAGTTAGGCGAATAACACCTGCAAATAGACAGAAAGTAACTGCTGTTTCACTATCATGGCAATACCTAGGTAGTACAACAGCTTTAGCAGCTTTAAAGAAGTTCAGTAATAAAAACTAAGGATGAGGAGCGGATCAATATGCCGTTCAGGTAAAGCTCCAGTGGCTTAAGTAGGCTTTTAGGGAAAGTATGGAGCGCATAATCCTGCAGAAGTATAGCCAGCAATTTGCGCTTGAGGCGGCTTCGGGCCGGCATTCGGTGTAGCACCTTCTTTAGGTCAGCACAGGAGTCTACATCACTCTTTACTTTTAAAAAGCTGATGCACTCCATACACGACTGCATTCTGTAAGAGTATAAAGTTAGCTCCTGAAGCACCGCAGGAGTTTGCCAGTTAAGCATAGAAAAAGCCTCCGGGTCAAAGCTATCGATGTGCAGCCCGATCAGGTAGGTACCGCCATCTGTAGCAGGCCCCAACACCATTCTTGTTTCCTGCAGTTTCCGGTTTGCCAGCCTTAGGTCAGCTGTTCTAAGGGTTGGGCAATCGCTGCCGATGCAGATCACACGCTGATAACCAGCCTCAAAAACCGACAGAAAAGCATTAGCCAGTCGCTCTCCGAACGAATTACCCAACTGCACATCAGAAGTTACAGGCATAACCGGCAAGCCCGAAGCAAGCGCTATACGGTTAGTTTCTTTGAATAAAGCTTTGGCAATTTTGAGGTTTACACGTTCACGGTCAGGTGCAAAGGTTTTATGTATAACCTCCTGTGCCGGGGTGTGCGCAAACAGTAAGATGGCAGTATCGTGTAAGGTTGCTTCCAATTAATCTGGGCTAAAGTTATACCTGGTACTAACGCAACTACTTTATCTGATGAGGCACTGGGCGCCATCATGCATAGCAAGTTAGTAATTAATAGCTGATATTAAAGCTCAACAAGCCAAATTTTTGACACCATAGATGAAATTTTAGGATTTTACTTCTACAATAATGTCTTACACAACACATCCTAGTTACCCACACAAAATGGCTCTAAATATACTTTTTGCCAACGCTGCGTATATTTACATCACACTCTTGAAACTTAACTATGGCAATAGAAACTATAAATCCGGCCACTGGCGAGGTGGTAAAAACATTTCAGGCGCATACTGCAGAAGAAGTAAAACAAAAGCTTGAAGCTGCAGAGCAGGCGTTCCGTAGCTGGCGGAATACCTCTTTCGAAGAACGCGCTAAGTATATGCAACGCTGTGCTGATCTGCTTGAGGAGCATGCTGAAAAGTATGGCCGGATTATTACGTTGGAAATGGGTAAACCCTTAAAAGATGCCATAGGTGAGGTTAGAAAGTGCGCCACAGCCTGCAGTTATTACGCCAAGCATGCCGAAGAATTTCTGAAAGACGAAGAAGTAGAAAGCAAGGCATCGCGCAGCCTGATCTCCTACGAACCGCTTGGTGTTATACTTGCTGTTATGCCCTGGAACTTCCCTTTCTGGCAGGTTTTCAGGTTTGTGGCCCCTGCCCTGATGGCAGGTAATGTTGGGGTGCTTAAGCATGCCTCCAATGTGCCGCAATGTGCCCTGGCTATAGAGGAAGTTATCGGGGAAGCCGGTTTTCCTGATAATGTTTTCCAGGCTTTGCTGGTAGGCTCCAGAGAGGTAGACGCTATCATTGAAAACGATATCATAAAAGCTGTAACACTAACAGGAAGCGAATCGGCTGGCTCTAAGGTAGCACAAAAAGCCGGCGAACAGATAAAGAAAACTGTACTTGAACTGGGCGGCAGCGATCCTTTTATAGTGTTGGAAGATGCAGACCTGGAAGAAGCCTCTACTTTTGCAGTCAGATCGAGAATGATAAATACCGGCCAGAGCTGTATTGCTGCCAAACGCTTTATTATAGTTGAAAGTATAGCCGATGCTTTCCTGCAGAAAATGAAGGAAAAGATGGCTGCCCTGCGTACCGGCAACCCGCTGGAAGAAGAATGTGATTATGGTCCGCTGGCCCGCAAAGACCTGGCTGAGGAACTTGAAAAACAGGTTCAGGAAACAATAGAAAAAGGTGCCACTGTAATTTTAGATGGCGGCCGCGAAGGCAAAGATACTGCGTACTTCAAGCCCATGATCCTGAAGGATGTTAAACCCGGAATGCCAGCCTACGAAGACGAGTTATTCGGACCGGTAGCCACTGTTTTGGTAGCAAAGGATGAGCAGGAAGCAGTTGCTATAGCCAACGATCACCGATACGGCCTGGGTGGCTCCATCTGGACTAAAGATAAAGAACGTGGCCTTAAACTTGCCCGCCAGGTTGAGTCCGGGGCTGTGTTTGTGAATGCGCTGGTAGCTTCATCTCCTGAGATACCTTTCGGAGGCGTAAAAAAATCGGGCTACGGTCGTGAGCTTTCCTATATCGGTATCCGTGAATTTGTGAACCAGAAAAGCATCTGGATCGGGTAATAGTTATAGTTGCTGAATGGCTGGGTTTATACTTTGCGGCACCTGGCCATTTAGCAATACCCCATCAGTTTGTAAACTATAAAACCTGTAACTTCATGTATAAGCAGGTGCCAGTTCTCGAAAGCTGCTACACTTGGTATAAGTATTTCATCAGGCGTAAAGCCTCTTTCTTTGGCGTAGAAATCTGTACTGAAGGTATCTGCCTGCACTCCAGCTTTAAGAAAGCAGCCTTCGGAGCGGCGCATGTGAAAGGCAGAAGTAACCAGCAACAGGCGCTTCAGCTCAGGATGTTGTTTTAAAAACGCGGCGGTATTTACGGCATTTTCGCGGGTGTTACGGCTGTTGCCTTCGGTATAAATATCTTCTTCAGCCACGCCGGCCATTAACAACACCTTCTCAATCTGCTCAGCTTCCGGTATGCCTTTGCCTAATACTTTTCCGTCACCGCCGGTAATAATAAATTTCCTGATCTTGCCGAGCCTGTAAAGCTGCAGCGGGTGCAGAAAACGGTCAGCTCCTTTGCGGGTATGCACCCGGTCAGGTATATCCTCCCGGAAAGCTGTTACACCGGTAAGTATGATAGCTGCATCGTAATTCTTTACCTCGTTCATCGGCTTTGCACCTATTTCCCAGGCACGCATGGCTTCGTTCTCCAGAAACAGGTTTGAAAAAACCAGCAACAAGCCCGTGGCTATCAGCAGGAAAGTACGTTTCCAGACAGTATTTCTGATAAATATAGAGAGCAGCAAAAAAGCCAGCACCCAGAGGAGCGGCATCAGGAAAAACTGAAGCAGTTTTGAAAGTATAAAGAACATTCTTTGGCGACTTAAAGCTTTACAGCCGCATCACCGGGAAAGTATGTACTTCCCAAAGTATAAAGTATGGTTCAGGTGCGGGCTTGCAGGCTATTGTGGGCACAAGTTAGAAAAGTATGGCCAAAGCCCAAAATGCCATTTTTAGAAGAAGCGCCGGAACACCCACAACAGTAACGACAGCAGTATACTAAGCAGTAGCATACTTGTAACGGGTGCATAAAAACGCATGTTCTTGCGCTCAATCCTGATGTCGCCGGGCAGGTTGCCAAACCAGCTGAACTTATCGCCAGCTAGCCACACCAGCAATCCGATAACTATAATTACTACTCCGATTATAACAATATATTTACCAACGGGCATAGGCTTACTTGTTTATCTGCAAAGTATAACTTGCATACGCTAAAAACCTAAGCGGGTACCTACCGAAAAACTAAGTATATCCCAGGCACCAAGTGTTGGGTCTTTAACAGCCGATGTAACAATAAAATCGTAGGTCCCGATCTCGCTATAAAGGCTGATCTCTTTAATCTTGCTGTTGCTTATACTTCTGTTCAACGCCACCCCGGCTGCGCCGGTTATACGCAGGCTGCTCGTCCACCAGTAGTAGTCTTTTGTAGGGTAAGAGCTGTCCCAGGATGTGGAAACCTGGTCTCTGAAGTAATAGCTCAGCCCGAAACCTATGCGCAACGGCGTTAAGCTATACTTCTCGGCTATGGGCACTTTCTTAAACGGCTTGTAAATAGCTCTTGCCGTTAGCAGGTGTAATACTTCCTCCGCATCAAACTTTGGCACCACGCCATACAACAGTTCAGCATTGATCTTATCGTGTATGAAACTATAGCTAGCTCCTCCGGCAAACATACCTATGTTACCGGCAAACTGCAGCGTTACGCCATCCGGCGCGTACCATTTTCGTTTGGTGGCTGTGCTATCGTCGGGGGTTTGGCCATTGCCTGTATAAGAGAAACCCAGCAAACATGCCAGGATCAATAGTATTCTTAAGTTCATTTTGTGGGGTGCTAAAACTTAACTCGCTTAAACGTAACATTAGTGCCCACAACAGTAAACACTACATACTCCTTCTTTTCGGTAGCGCCGGCTTCCAGGTATGGCACCTTGCTTTCTTCCGGGAAATAATAATCGAAGCTATGGTTGTGCCCGTGCAGAGAGTAGCGCACGTTATACTGGTTCATCAACTGCTTGTAGCGCTCAGCTTTTTCAGGGCCAAACTCATTGTTCTTTGGCGGAATGTGCGACACTACAAAAATGTTCTCATAGCCCGCAGAAGTTTTCAATTCATTCTCCAACCAATCAAGGTCAGGTGCTTTTTTATCGAACTCCAGGTAATTGGTGTTTAGTAAAATGAATTTGCTGTTGCCAACTGCAAAGCTGATATCGAACTTCCCATACATGGCCTGGAACACCTCTTTGCCATTGTTGATGGCATCGTGGTTGCCCACAACTGCAACGTAAGGCATCTTCAACCGCTTCAGGTCGTCGTGCACCAGTTTAAATTCTTTTGCAAGGCCGAAATCGGTTACATCGCCGCCAAGCAGCAGGAAGTCAGCATCTTCATTTTGATTTATATGCTTTACCAGTTCTGCATTTTCTTCATAAAAACCTTGAGTATCAGCAGTTAATATAAAACGAATTGTATCTGTGGGGGCAAGCCCAAGTGCCTGTATTCTTTCGATGTTGCGTTGGTTTATATTCTCCTCGTCACCATCAAGGCGCACTTCATAGGGGCTGTATTCAAATTCTTCGCATGCCTGCAGCGCCAGCATCAGGGTAGCCAGCAGCAGAGCTTTAAGTTTATAGTTTAGATTGTATAGCGTTTGCATCACATAAATTCAACAGTAATATTCTATACAGCACTAACTGTAGTACAAAAAATTATGTTGCAAATACTTAGTGAAGCGTTATCTATACTTCGCACAAAAGCACGCCAAGAACTTAATTTAAAGCTTTTTAATAAAATATATTTGTATATAATTTTAAAGACCAGCAGTTTTAGCACAGGAATTTAAAATAAATAAAGTGCAATTTAATGTTTTTATAAGGCAGTAAATTTATACTTTCCCTCACATCAAATTAAAGTATAAACCCAAAGCTTCTGCCTATAGATCATATTTCAGAAGCATGCTGTTTATCCTTAGCTTACAGCAGAAATTTATAGCTGGATCAAGGCTTGAACAGGTTCTTTTAAGGTTCGGAATTAAGGCGCAAAAACCGTAAATTTGAGTTCTGTTAGAATACTAAAATCTGGAAAAGCTTGAAAGTTTGCATTGCTGAAAAACCGAGTGTAGCCCGTGAAATAGCCATGGTTATTGGTGCCAAAACCAAGAAAGATGGCTACTACGAAGGTAACGGCTACCAGGTAACCTGGACCTTCGGGCACTTCTGCACCCTGCGCGAGCCCGACGATTACCGCCCCGAGTGGAAACGCTGGAATCTGCACGACCTGCCTATGCTGCCCGAGCGTTATGGCATAAAGCTGATGAACGACAGCGGTGTGCAGAAGCAGTTTAGAATTATTCAACAGCTGCTGGATAATGCCGAGGAAGTAATTAACTGTGGTGATGCCGGGCAGGAAGGGGAAGTGATTCAGCGTTGGGTATTAACAGAGGCGAAGTATAGAAAGCCTTTCAAACGCCTCTGGATTTCATCTTTGACAGAAGAAGCTATACGACAGGGTTTTGCAAAACTGCGTGATGGCTCCGAATTCGATTCGCTGTACCAGGCTGGTAAAAGCCGCGCCATCGGCGACTGGCTGCTGGGCCTGAATGCTACCCGATTATTTACATTAAAGTATGCACAGGGCAGCCGCCAGACTTTATCCATCGGCCGTGTGCAAACGCCAACACTGGCCATGATCGTGAACCGCCACCACGAGATAGCGAACTTTGTGCCTCAGCCTTACTGGGAGCTCAAAACCATTTACCGCGACACTACTTTCTCCAGCACCAACGGCCGCTTCCAGAAAGAGGAAGAAGCACAGAAAATAATGGAAGCCATCCAGAAGGAAGAGCTGACCATTACTGATATCGAGACCAAAAAAGGATCTGAATCGCCACGCAACCTGTTCGACCTGACCTCGCTGCAGATAGAGTGCAACAACAAACTGGGCATGTCGGCAGACGAAACATTGAAGGCCGTGCAAAGCCTTTACGAAAAGAAAGTGGTTTCCTATCCGCGTGTTGATACGGTTTTCCTTCCGGATGATATTTACCCGAAAATACCAGGCATACTGCAGGGTCTGAGCAATTATAAACAGGAGGTAGAGCCGCTGCTTCAAAGTAAGATCCGCAAGACAAAAAAGGTATTTAACAACAACAAAGTAACCGACCACCACGCCATTATACCTACCGGTGCATCGGCAGGTAACCTGTATGGCCGCGAGAGTGAGGTATACGATATTATTACACGCCGCTTTATAGCTGCCTTCTATCCCGACTGTATTGTAAGCAACACTACAGTTGTGGGCGAATCGGCAGGTTATACTTTTAGGGTAAGAGGTAAGCAGATTCTGGAGCCGGGCTGGCGCGTGATCTATGGTGCTGAAGATGTAAAACCTGAGACTACAGGCAAGGAAGGCGAAAACAAAGAGGACGAAGAAACAGCCGGCGTACTGCCACACTTTGAAAAAGGCGAGCATGGCCCTCACCAGCCGCTCCTCGATAAAAAAATGACCAATCCTCCGAAAGAGTATACCGAGGCTACCTTGCTACGTGCCATGGAAACCGCCGGTAAGCAGGTGGAGGATGAAGAACTGAAAGATGCACTGAAAGAAAATGGTATTGGCCGACCATCTACCCGCGCTGCCATTATCGAGACACTATACAAACGCCAGTACATCCGGAAAGAGAAGAAAAAAATTGTGCCTACCCAAATGGGTATTGACCTGATCGGGGTTATAAAAAACCAGACGCTGAAATCTGCAGAGATGACGGGGCAATGGGAACGCAAGCTTCGCCAGATAGAAGGTGGTGAGTTTAAGGCTGAAGCATTTTTACAGGAGCTGCAGGCGTTTGTAGAGAGCCTGGTGCAGGAAGTAAAGTATGACCGCTCTACAGTAACCATGGAGCCACAACACCAGGAGCAACCTGCAGCCAAAAGCAAACCTGCAACAAAATCAGCTGCAAAGCCCGACAAAGAAAAAGCTAAGCCAAACACTCCCGGTCTTGGCTCCTGCCCTGCCTGTAAGCAAGGTCATATACTAAAAGGCTCTAAAGCTTATGGTTGCAGCCGCTATACCGAAGGCTGCCGTTTTCTTCTGCCGATAACGCAATACAGCAAAGACCTTACAGAGAAACAGATAACAGCATTGCTAACCAAAGGCAAAACACCGGCTATAAAAGGATTTAAAACAGCAAGCGGCCAAAACTTTGATGCTATACTTAAGCTCGATGCCAGCCATCAGCTTGTGTTTGAAAAAGCCGAGAAAGTTGAAAAAGCACCTGCTGCCGACCCATTTGCGCAATGTCCGCGTTGTAAGCAGGGTTCATTATTAAAAGGTAAAACCGCTTATGGTTGCAGCCGTTTCCGGGAAGGTTGTGAGTTTAAGGTTCCGTTTGAAATGGGCGGTAAGCAGATTTCTGAAAAACAGATTGCCACCTTGCTGCTCAAAGGCAAAACGCCCAAAATTAAAGGCTTTACATCGGCTAAAACAGGTAACACCTTTGATGCCTCACTCATCATTAACGAGCAGGGCCAGATAGTTTACCAGTTCGACTAAAACAAAAGAGGCAGGTATAAATTTATACCTGCCTCTTTTATTTATACTTCTTATTGTAGAGTTTTATCTATGCTTATTTTACAGTAAAATTAACTTCCTGCACTGCTATATTGGTGCGTTTGTCGGTTGCTTTAACGGTAAGCTTATAGCTGCCCGGTGTTACTGTACCTAGGGCAACAACCGTATCAAACTCGATCACACTTTTCTGAGGAAACTTCTGAAAACTCAATACATCTTTCTCGCTGTTGGCACCGCGTAAGGTAAACTGCATATCCTTTACCTTATCTTTATCCACGGCTGTTATACTTACACGCAAGCCTTGCGTGCGGTTCAGAGATTGGTTACCACTTGGGGCGTTAATGGTTAAGCTTGGGTTAGAACCATCGGGTTGCAGGCTTCCATCCTCAAAAAGATCCTCACAAGCCGTTAAAGATAAAACGGCAAACACAGAGGCCAGCATTGTTTTCATGTTCATACTATAGTTGGCTAAAAGTTAATGTTGATATTAGCAAAACCCAGCAACACAGGCCAATACAATTTAATTCAAAAAGTATAAATCTAACCCTGGCCCTGCGGCTTTCACTAACACGCTGCTAATTTACTCACTTAAAACTATTTATACCCATAAAAGCGTAATAATTCTGTATCTAAAGGCTATCAACCCACTTTACACAACATAAAATAATACAGAATATTACTCTCAAATAAGCTTTAATATGGCAGCTACGTCTACTAAAGTGCCAAAATCTTTGTTCAATGGCAACATATAGCACAAAATCTATGCTTAACATGTTAAAAAATATCAAACTTCTGTTAACACAGGTATAAGAAAGGCCTCTCTTATAGGTATAATGCTATAGCCAAACCGCCGCCAACTGCCCTGATTAACAACCTCCTGCCCACCCCTCCGTAAAAAATAAGCGGCACTTCGGTGCTATTATTATGTGTAACACTAAACCAATTAACTTATGAGAAGCTATGAGAATTCGGGTTATAACCCATTTAATGAGAATCAACGATCGGAAAGCAGAGGCTCTGCCCGCAACTATTATTCAGATGAATTTGACCTGACAGGTGGCCGTACCAGAACTGCCCACGGCAGCAACGACTACGGTAGCAGCCGCAGCGACTTCGGCTCTGGCCGCGATACCATGGCATCGTCTGGTTATGGTGGCACTTCCAGTTATGGAGGCGGCATGGGCACATCTAACTACGGAAGCTCTGGCTATGGATCACGTTATAGCAGCGATTACGGTTCCGGCAACAGAGGCTGGAGCAGCTCAGACAGAGACCGCGACAGCTGGGGTAATACTGGTAACCGCATGGAGAACGCCTGGGAGCGTACCAAAGATCGTGTTTCTAATGCCTGGGACAGAATGACCGGCGATGACGACGATAACTACAGAAGATCATCATACAGCAGCAGTGGCCGAAGCTATGGCAGCGGCTATGGATCCGGCAGCAGCGACTGGGACCGTTCATCTAACTATGGCAGTTCAGACTATGGCTCAGGCAGCCGTTACGGCTCTGGCAGCTACGGAACAACAGGTGGCTATGGCTCATCATCAGGCCAGTATGGCAGCTCAGGCTCTGGCAGTGGCTCAATGGGCATGGGCAGCAGCTACGGCAGCTCAGGTTCTTCTTACGACCGCGACCGTACAGGCTGGAGCAATGCAAACTATGGCACCACAGGCTACGGTAGCAACAGATACAGCAGCGACTATGGCTCAGGCAGCCATTATTCATCAAACTACGACAGAGACCGTGACAACGATAGAGACCGCGGATTCTTTGATCGTGCCGGCGATGAGATAAAATCATGGTTCGGTGATGAAGAGGCAGAGCGCCGCAGAAGAATGGATGAAATGGAAGACAGAAGACACAGCAGCGACTATAACCGCTCCGGCAGCTCTTCTTACTCAAGCGGCTCTTATAGCGGCCCTCCATATTCTTATGGTTCATCTTCCAGAAGAGATTATGAATGGTAGGTTTAATAACCTGTTGTTTTAACAACCGGCCTTAAGCCGTTACTAACCAGATATAGTGCTATCGCCTGGCAAAATTTGCCAGGCGATTGTTTTATAAGGCCAACATAAATTATAAAGCATTAATAATCAGATAAATATTAGTATAACAAAATATTAATTTGCCACCTGTGCAATTCGTTTTTTACCTTTGAACATGAAGAAGACTATCCTACTTTTAACATTTGCCCTGTTCGCTACAGCAGGCTTTGCGCAGCAACTGGGAATTAAAGCCGGCGCCACTTACAACAACTTTAAAGGCGACGACGCTAAAAACTACGACTACAGATTAGGTTACACAGCCGGCCTTATGCTGCAGCAGCACATTACAGACCTTGTAGGTATTCAGGTAGAAGCCCTTTATACTTCTAAAGGCGCTAAGCTGGAATCAACATCATCAACGGGTGTTAAAACCGAAGACAAATTCCGTCTAAATTATGTAGATGTACCTGTACTGCTCCATGTATCGGCTGGTGGCCTTTTCTTTGACCTGGGCCCACAGGTAAGCTTTATTACAAAGTCGCACCGTATTGGTGAAGTAACTTCTGCGAACGGCAACACCACTACAACCATCGAAACTGATATTACAGATCATCCTTATGGGGTTGATTTTGCTTATGTTGGCGATATCGGTTACCGTGCCGGCAATGGTTTCGGCCTTGAAGTACGTTATGCAGGCGGTCTTAAGAAAATTGACGATGAAGGCCCGTTTGCAGGACGCCAGCGCCGCAATTCTTCCATTTCACTGATGTTCAGCTACCTGTTCCATTAAAAATTTATTAATCGTAGCTACCAGCCGCAATAAAAGAAAAAAGCCCCGACCAGAAATCGGGGCTTTTTTTGCCATCACTCTTTTAGCTCAAACAACAAAACTAAAATCAGGTAGGGGTATTCAATTCAACCTGTAAAACCTACCCGGGTTACTAACAGGAATTTAGACTAATAGTTATTAAGAAACAGATTCTTCAGATGCCTCCTGAACAGTGCTGTAAATGTGCTCGAAACGCTTAAAAGTGTTTACATCTACTTTCAGATCGCGAAGCAAGCCTTCTTTAATATCATATACTAAGCCATGCAACTTAGGAGGATTATCAGTTTGCATGGCGTTTTGGATGATAGAAGTTTTAGACAGATTATGTACCTGCTCTATCACGTTCAGCTCTACCAGGCGGCGCAGGCGTGCTTCTTCTTCGGTTACACTTAAAATCTCGTCTTCGTGCAGGCGTATTACATCTTTGATATTACGAAGCCAGTTGTCTATCAGGCCAAACTGCTTGTTGCTGGCAGCCGCAGCCACACCGCCGCAGCCATAGTGCCCGCAAACTATAATATCTTTAACTTTCAGTACTTCCACAGCATACTGTAACACCGACAGCATGTTCATGTCTGTATGAACCACCATGTTAGCAATGTTACGGTGCACAAATAATTCGCCTGGTCCTGTGCCAGTAATTTCGCCTGCAGGCACACGGCTGTCTGCGCAGCCAATAAACAGGTAACGCGGCTGTTGTCCTTGTGCCAGTTTAGTAAAGTACTCACTGTCCTGGGCTAGCTTCTCAGCAACCCATTTCTGGTTATTCTCAAATATTTTTTCCATATATATTAAGATGTCGGTTAAACTGATTTTTTAATTTTTTATTAATGAATATCCATTACTTCCACATTACTGATGTTCACCAGGTCTACTTTGATGTTGCGTTCGTGAGCCGATTGTTTGAATTCCTGGATTGCTTCCAGCACATCATAATCAATGTACTCTGAGTTTTCACCATCAATGATTACATGGCTATTATGAGGCAGGTGGTCAAGGGTAAGTATAATGCTTGCTTTATTCAGAAATGAAACGTGCTCACTTAACCTGATCCGAATGATCTCTTTATCTTTATGCTCTTCTTTGTGAAAGAAATACGGAGACTTGTAGTTTGCCTTCAGGATGTAGAAAATACCCACAGCAAGACCTACGCAGATACCGATCAGAAGGTCGGTGAAAAGAATGGCCAGGATTGTAACAATGAAAGGTATAAACTGCTCATGGCCAAGCTTAAACTGTGACTTATACAGGGCTGGCTTAGTAAGTTTAAAACCAACTACCAGTAGTACCGCGGCAAGCGCTGATAGCGGGATGCGATTCATCAGGCCAGCTAACAGGAATACCGACAGCGCCAGAAACACGCCATGCACAAAAGACGAAACCCTTGTCTGAGCACCTGAAGCAACGTTTGTAGAACCACGTACAATTACGGCTGTCATAGGTAAGCCACCTAGCAGACCAGCAACCATGTTACCCACACCCTGTGCTTTAAGCTCTCTGTTAGTGTCGCTGCGACGCTTGTGCGGGTCAAGTTTATCGATTGCCTCAATACTAAGCAGTGTTTCCAGGCTGGCTACAATGGCAATAGTAAAGGCAACAATATATAACGATGGATTAGAAAGTGCCCCCAGATCCAAAAACCGAAGTTCTGTGCTCAGGTCGTTAAAGCTGCCCAGTATTGGAATGCTAACCAGGTGCGAAGATGTTACCGCCAACTCAGGGGCAAAACTGGAGAATAAGGCATTTATTACAATTGCCAGAATAACAGCCACCAGTGCTCCCGGAACAAAGCTCAGCAATTTGATACTTTTTATCTTAGGATTATCCCACAACATGATTACAGCCAGCGAAATGAAGCCAATGATCAGGGCTCCCAATTGGATACTGGAGAATGCATGTCCTAACTCAGAAAAGGTGGTTCGCCCATCCGGCTGGAAGAACTGCATCTCTCCGAAAAAATCATCATCTGCGCCTAAAAAGTGTGGAATCTGCTTCAGGATAAGTATAAGCCCAATGGCAGCCAGCATTCCTTTAATAACAGAAGATGGGAAATAAAGCCCAATGACACCTGCTTTCAGAAAGCCCAGGATCAATTGCAGGAAACCAGCAATTACCACTGCCAGCAAAAAGGCTTCAAAAGAGCCAAGAGTTTCGATGCCGTTTAGAACAATTACAGTAAGACCTGCTGCAGGGCCGCTAACAGCAAGCTGTGAACCGCTTAACCACGAAACCAGGACACCGGCAACTATACCCGTTACTAGCCCTGACATAAGCGGAGCGCCCGATGCCAGGGATATACCTAAGCATAGAGGTAACGCAACAAAAAAAACAACTAACCCTGCCGGAATATCTTTATTCAGATGGCTAAGGTAATTAGGACTCTTTATACTTTCTTTCATATTTTAATTTCATTAATTACCGGCTGCGGCCCCTGACCATTTATACTTCGGGACAGGAGCAACAACCAGTTTCTCACCTTCTCGCGACAAAGCTACCTGCGTCGGATTAAGGCGGAATTAAAACGAAATTAAAATGAGATTAAAATCAGGCGCGGGCAGGTATAAAACCATAAGCCTGCGGTAAAGAAAGAGTAACTTCAGTGCCCTCGTTTATCTGCGAATGCACCGAAATGGAGCCTCTGTGCAACTTAAGTATACGTTCTGTAAGCGGTAAGCCTATGCCATGGCCCGTAATGTTTCGCACATTATCGGCCCTAAAGAAAGGCACAAACACATGCTTCAGGTCTTCTGCAGCTATACCTAAGCCACGGTCTTTAACCACCAGCAACACATCATTTTTACTGAGCACAATACGCACTGTGGCACTTTTACCGGATGGTGAGAATTTAATGGCATTTTCGATCACGTTTACCATGGCAATCAGTAGCAGCGCTTCGTTACCCTTCACAACCAGGCGGTCTTCATCATCCGGAAAATCGGCAAAATCAATATCTATGTGCGCGCTGGGCTGGCGTTTTATTACCTGGTCACGGGCCATCCATACCAGCTCATCGAAACGTAAGTATACCTGCTGAATTTTAGATGAATCTATACTTGCCTGGGCTATTTGCAGCAAACCATTCGATAGTTCTGTAAGCAGGCGGGCATCTTCAAGCGTAGAGTTCAGCACGCGCTGGTATTCTTCCGGGGTGCGGGTTTTCATCAGGGCTACTTCCAGCTCGCCCATCATGGTGGTAAGTGGGGTGCGCAGCTCATGCGATGCATTGGATACAAAGGTGCTCTGCATATCAAAGGCAAGCTCCAGCCGCTCCAGCATTTTGTTAAAGGTCTGTGCAAGGTGCGAGAGTTCATCTTTACCATCGGCATTGCTCAGGCGCATGTGCAGGTCCGAAGCCGTGATTTTCTCTACCTCGCTTACAACTTTTGTTATCGGGCGCAGCGCCTCTTTTGCAAACACCGCTCCGGCAGCCAGCACAACTATAATAGAGCCCAGAAAGCCAACTATAAGTATAACTTTGAGGTGCTCCAGTTTTTTTAAGCTATAAGCATCTACTGAAGAGGCCAGCACCACATACTCGCCTTGGTTATCAGCATATAAAATGCCAACTACCTGTCGATCGTCCTGCTCATAATCAACCTCCTTCTGTTTGCGGATCCTGTCCAGAAGGGCAGCGTTTACGTTAAGCTCTCCGTTCCCTTCCGAAAAGACTAATTGATTCTGGCTGTTGTATATCCTGACAACCTCGTATGGCAGCACCTGGTAAAAGCGTATCTGGTTGCGGCGCCTGGTGCGGGCATCGGATTCATCGGCATCAAAAACATAAGCAGCTACCACATGCGCGCGCTGCAGTATACGTTTATAAAAATCCTCCTGCCGGTAAATAGAGGTAAAATAGTAGATCACCAGCGAGAACAGGATAAGTATAAGGGCAAAGATGCCGGCAAACTGCAGCGTTAATTTTGTGCGAATTTTCATACTTCGGCCTGTTCTTTAAGTACATATCCCATGCCTACCAACGTATGGATCAGCTTAGACGGGTGGTCTTTATCGATCTTCTTCCTAAGAAAGTTGATGTAAACATCTATCACGTTGCTGCCCGTGTCGAAGGAAGTTTCCCATACCTGCTCGGTTATATCCACCCTGGATACCACACGCTCGCGGTTACGCAACAGGTAATGCAGCAGTGCAAACTCGCGTGCAGTTAGGTTAATAGGTTTGCCAGCCCTTGTCACAGTTTTCTTTACCACATCCATCTCCAGGTCGGCTATACTTAGCTTTTCGGTGCTGCTGCTTTCGTTGGAGCGCCTGGTAAGGGCACGCATGCGGGCCAGCAGCTCTTTAAATTCGAAAGGTTTGGTCAGATAATCATCGGCACCAGCATCAAGGCCAGTTATTTTGTCATCGGTGGTGCCGAGTGCAGTCAGCATCAGGATGGCTACAGTAGTATTATGCTTCCTGATCTCGCGGCATACTTCCAGCCCGTTCATGTTCGGAAGTATAATATCCAGTATAATAAGGTCATACTCATTCTGCAGGGCCAGTTTCACACCGAAAAGGCCATCGTAAGCCTGGTCTACTTCAAAGGCCTGTTCTTCCAGCCCTTTTTTTATGAAAGCAGCCACTTTAGGCTCATCTTCTATCAGCAGTATTTTCATGAGTACGCGTTTTTTACCTGTTGCTCTGTAACCGCAATTACAGCATACTGTTTACAAAAGTACAAAGCAGATCTCAAACAAGTTTAAAACTTCGCCCAACTGCCGGAGTATCCTATTACAGGGCAATGCGTTTAGTTAGTATGGCACACATGCATTCTCACACCGGAGAGCACACCCACCACCACAGCAGCAGCAACATTAAGGTAGCTTTTTTTCTCAACCTAAGCTTCACACTTATCGAGCTGTTTGGTGGTTTCTGGATCAATAGCCTGGCTATACTTTCTGATGCCCTGCATGATTTAGGAGATTCGCTTGCTCTTGGGCTTGCCTGGTATTTCGACCACCTCTCGAGGCGCGGACGCGACCAAAGTTTCTCGTATGGGTATAAGCGGTTCTCTTTGTTAGGTGCAGTTATTAATGCCGTTATACTTTTAGTAGGTTCAGGTTTTGTCCTGACAGCAGTAGTGCCCCGCCTGTTTAACCCGGAGCCTGTTAATGCTACCGGCATAATCGGTTTTGCCCTGCTTGGCGTGCTTGTAAACGGAGCAGCAGCATTTAAATTGAGCAAGGGATCATCGCTGAACGAACGGGTGGCGCAACTGCACCTGCTGGAAGATGTATTGGGTTGGGTGGCTGTACTTGTGGGTGGTATTATCATTTACTTTTTTGATCTGCCGGTTATAGACCCTATCCTGTCGTTGCTGATAACCTGTTTTGTGGTTTACAACGTGATACGAAACCTGCGCCAGAGCCTGAACATACTGCTGCAAGGCACCCCTTCCGACCTGAAGGTAAGCGATGTACAAAAGCGCTTAGAGAGGATCTCCGGCATCCGGTCTGTGCACGACCTCCACCTCTGGACACTGGATGGCGTGCACCATGTGCTAACGTTACACGCCGTAGTAGATGCACTTTTACCGCTTCAGGAGGCAGAGGTGCTGAAGCAGCAAGTGCGCGAAGAAATGGCGAAATTAGAAATTACACACGTCACAATTGAGCTGGAAGCACCCGGGCAGCACTGCGCCGTAGACGAAACGCAGCAGGTTAGTTCTGGTTCAGGTGCACCGCCTCACGGATAAGGTCGCCGAAATACTGCTCATCAATATCCTCCAGAGTCCTTACTTTAATGTGCGGCATTTGCCCGTTGCGGCTTACCAGCCTGCGCTCCGGGTCTGATAACTCTTTTCCTCTGAAAAAACCGAAATGCATGCCGCTGCGCGATGAGGCAAAATAGCATACGGGGCCATAAAAGAAATAACAAGGATAATCCCACCTGATACACTCCTCCAGGTGAGCAACCGAAGCATGAATTATGCGCCTGATCTCCTGGGCCAGGATCTGTTTTTCGGCTGGCAGATGATCTACATATTCATCTACCTGGTTAGTTGCCGGCTTGCTTCTCATGGTACTATAGGTGCGTTAGTTAAACTATTATAATCAGTTTGAGACACCTAAAGTTATGAATATTGTTTAAAAACTATATTTACAACCGCTAAAAACATTGCAACAGGTAAAGTATAACGCGTACTTCTCCAGCCCAAAGTATAAATTTATATTTAAAGCAGGCTCAGGTCCTGAAATCGAATTGCTGCATTTGCTCCAGCAGCCTGTCTTCCAGTTCCAGCAGATCGCAGTAGCCTTTGGTTAGGAGCACTGGCCCGTTGTTGCCCTGCCAGTAAGTGCTCGGGAAATTTGACACTCCCAGGTCTGCAGCAAACCTGAACTCTTCCTCCGTCTGCCGCATCATCTCTTCTGATTCGAACAAGGTAAGAAAAAGCCCTTCCTGAATGCCAAACATCCGCATAATGTTAACCAGCACCTGCGTATTGGTTATGTCCTGGCAATCGGCATAGAAAGCAGAATGCAACGCTCGCAGAATCTCCAAAGTGAGCATGGGGCGCAGGTGGCGGGCGCAAAGCAGTGCACGGCAGGCAGGTTCTGTATTGTACACAAAATCCTTCTGAAGGAAGAACCGGTAATCGAAAGGCAGAAACGTACGCTCCTGCACACGGTGCCAGCTCACAGCCAGACGCTCCCTGTCTTCGCGCTGCAGTGGCTCCTCTGCATAAGGGTTTAAACCGCCCACTACCACATTTACCGTAAGCCTACCTCTCCACAGCGCCCACAACCGCCTGACCACAGGTGTAAAGCCATAGCACCAGGCACACATTGGATCAGTTACATAATACAGCACAGGGTTTTGCAAAGGTTCAGTCATAGGTTCTACTGTTGGTACCTACTGTTTATCGTGCAGCCGTACCTAAAGGTTAAGAAATTAGAATTTTAAATGGGTAGATGAGAGATTGTGTGAATCATCACGCTCTATTGCAATCGCTTGTTCTTCAGCGCCATAACACACCCACCGTTGTTGGTGTTCTCACCAATAAATTTATACTTCAGTGGCCTTTATACTTCCGCAGCCTTTGTGCTTGCTGGTGGAAACACGCAGCAAGGGCGGAAATAGATCAACAACAATTCAGCAATACAACAATCAACTGTTTTCAGACATAGATCATCTTCACGGTCATGCCGCCGTCTATTGTTATACTTTGCCCTGTGATGAAACCGGCTTTATCAGAGCATAAAAACAGTGCTGCTTCGGCGATATCTTCCGGCGTGCCAACTCTGCCGACCGCGTGCTGCTCTTTATCTTGTTTGCTGTGCTGGGGTTTATGCTGCTGGCTCTGTTTCTGCCACTCTCCTGTTTCAATCCAGCCGGGTGCAATGGCGTTTACCCGTATTCTGTCTTCAGCCAGACTAATGGCAAGTGAGTGCGTAAGTGCTTCCAGCCCACCCTTAGAGGCAGAGTAAGCAAACGTGTTAGGCTCTGACATAAAAGCCCTGGTGCTGCTGATATTAAGTATAGCCGGGTGTTCTGCTTTTCTCAGCAGCGGCAAACTATACTTGCTGCACAACACCGGTCCGCGCAGGTTTACGGCCAGCACCTTATCAAACTCCGAGAGCATCATGTCATCCAGGCTGCCAATAAAAGGGTCTGCGATACCGGCGTTATTGATCAGCGCATCGAGCTGGCCATACTTCTCCCCTACCTGCTGCATCAGGTTTACGACCTCATGCTCTGCACTTATATCACAAAGTATAAACTCAACTTCCAGCTTCTCCTGCTGCAGTCTTTCCACAGCTTCGCGGCCTGCTTCTTTGTCGGCATCGGTTATTACTACGCTGGCGCCCTCACGTGCAAAAGCCTTCGCCATGCCCAAACCAATGCCCTGTGCACCACCGGTAATCAATATAACTTTGTTAGTGTAGTATGAATGAGCCATAGC
This sequence comes from uncultured Pontibacter sp., assembly GCA_966250805.1. Classification (GTDB taxonomy): domain Bacteria; phylum Bacteroidota; class Bacteroidia; order Cytophagales; family Hymenobacteraceae; genus Pontibacter. The sequence goes on from CBINIP010000004.1 coordinate 257,481, forward strand.
TTATAATCTTCAGAAATGGTAAGTATAACTAAAGTCGGGCATAAGAGTTTCGAGGCGAGGCAGTATGAATTGATAAAAAATAAAATATTTTGATCCGCTATACTTGACTTTACGTAAAGCAATATTAACTTTGAAACTCAAAGTACTTTATCATGAACCATCAGCAAGACCAACTAGAAGCCCTGCACGAGATCCGCAACATCATGGATCGCTCTTCCCGCTTTATCTCGCTCAGCGGGTTGTCCGGTGTTTTTGCAGGTCTGTCGGCGTTGGCTGGTGCCGCTGTGGTTAAGTGGTACTTTAGCAAACATAACATCAATTACTACAACGACCTGGCCAGCAACCTGACCCGCGACGACATACTTTTTGTGTTTGCGGTAGCGGTTGTGGTGCTTATAGTTGCTTTTTGTACGGCTACTTACTTTACAGCCCGTAATGCCCGCAAAAAGAACCACCGCACCTGGGACAACCAGTCGAAGCGCCTGCTTGTGAACCTGGCTATACCGTTGGCTACCGGAGGCGCTTTTTGTGCCATACTTGTGTACCATAACCTGTTATACCTGGTGGCACCTGCCATGCTGGTTTTTTATGGCCTGGCATTGCTTAACGGCAGCAAGTATACCTTAGGCGACATCCGCTACCTGGGCATTTTCGAGATAGTGCTGGGTTTGGTTGCCAGTGTTTTTGTTGGTTATGGTTTGATTTTGTGGACAGTGGGATTTGGCATGTTGCACATAGTGTATGGCACGCTGGTGTACTTTAAATACGAACGCTAGCAGCCTGTGAAAGAGTATCTTGAAAAAATAAATAAAGCCTTCGAAAGCAGGGCGCGGCTTGGCATCATGTCGGTGCTGATGGTGGAGGATAAGGTTGATTTTAACACTCTGAAAGAGACTTTGCAACTGACCGACGGTAACCTGGCCAGCCACCTGCGGGCACTGGAAGAAGCCGAGTACCTGCGCGTGGAAAAGCAGTTTGTAGGCCGCAAACCGCAAACAACATACCATGCCACAGAGGCTGGCCGCGAGGCATTTAAAGCACATTTAGATGCGTTGGAGCAGTTAATTTTAAATAACAGGCAAAGCGACTAATTTTTTTTGTAGCTATACTTTGTAATTCAAAGTACTTTACAATAATCAAGATTTATGTACAACTTAAAACTATAAAACCATGACACAGCAAAACAAATCCCAAAACCAGCCAGTGCAATCCTCATCTGTACTAATACCCATTTTAGTGGGTGCAGCCGTTGCCTTTCTTGTCATCTCCTTTTTTGTATTTGGGGTAGACAATCCTCGCCCGGAATGGGGAAAATTCTGGATGATCAGGCCATTGATTGTTACGCCTTTAGCCGGTGCCATAGGCGGTGCCTTTTATGTTTTCATGGACTACCAGGCCTCCCGCGGCTTTAACAGAACTCTGGCAGTTCTCCTGAGCATTGTGGTATACTTTGTTGGGTTGTGGCTGGGGACTGTTCTGGGTTTGGCCGGCACCATGTGGGATTAACAAGCCTGTATGATCAGCATTGAAGATTTTGACAAAAAACTATAAAGTATAAACTCATGCGAGAGCAGATAATTTCCAGCATAGACAACCCCGGGCAGCTCGAGAAGCTGTACCGGGCCAACAAGGCACACTTTAAGCAGGAATTCAGCGGCATTTACCCACATCTTAGCGGCAATGTACTGGCTGATTTCTGGTACGAAAGGCTGAACTATGAGTCGGATGCCATATCCTGGGGCTCCAGAAAGGAATTTTTGTTTGTTATACTTGCCTCGCTGGTGGCAGGTATACTTGCCAAACTGCCGGTCATCTTCCCCATCGATGAAGAGTTCTTTTATCCTCGCAACATAGGTTTCCTGGTGTTCCCGTTTCTGGCTGCTTACTTCGCCTGGAAGAATAGATTGTCAGACAGCAGAATAGCTTTCATCAGCTTTGTGATAGCTGTTTGCATGCTGTACATCAACATCCTGCCAGGCAACCCTCAAAGCGATACCCTTACCCTGGCTTGCATCCATCTGCCTTTGCTGCTCTGGGTTATACTTGGTGTGTCGTTTACAGGCAGTGAACTCAGCAACCATACAAAGCGCCTCGAATACCTGCGCTTTAACGGCGACCTGGCGGTTATGTCGGCGTTATTGGTCATAGCCGGTGTGCTGATGACGGGCATAACCATCGGCTTATTCGAATTGATTGGGATTAAGATTGAGAAGTTCTATTTTGAGTACATCGTGACGTTCGGTTTACCCGCTGTGCCTATAGTTGCTACATACCTAACTCAAACCAATCCGCAGCTGGTAAACAAGGTATCGCCGATTATTGCCAAACTATTCAGTCCGCTGGTTTTGGTGATGCTGGTTATTTACCTGGGAGCCATCATCTACTCCGGCAAAGACCCTTACAACGACAGGGAGTTCCTGATGCTTTTCAATGTGCTCCTGATCGGGGTGATGGCGCTGATCTTCTTCTCAGTTGCTGAAAGCTCCGCCCAGGAAAAATCTGCTTGGAGCGTATGGGTACTGTTGTTGTTGTCGGTAGTTACGGTGGTGGTAAACAGTATTGCGCTGTCGGCTATTTCGTTCCGGATTTCGGAGTGGGGTATTACGCCTAACCGGGTGGCTGTGCTGGGCGGCAATGTACTGATGCTGGTTCACCTGCTGATCGTGACGGTGATGCTCTACAAAGCAGCAATAAAGAAGGCCGCCATTACAGAAGTTGGCAGAGCCATTGTGCTGTACATACCTGTATACTTTGCCTGGACTATTGTGGTAGTTTTCCTCTTCCCGCTGCTTTTTGGGTTTAAGTAGAAAATGAAAATACCGGCAAAAATAGTGACTTATAAACTGCCAGCTGTTCAAGTTCATTCAAACACTACACCCAATGCCCTTTCTGCGTGTTTTCACTAGCAAGCACAAAAGCCGCTGAAGTATAAGTTGTTGGTGAAAACACCAACAACGGCGGAAACTGTTGAGAACACAAATAACGGAGGCCTGAATTGAACAAAATCAAGTATCAAAACATCATAAAACTAATAAGGAGATAAAATTATGGTAACGCAAAACAAAAGAATTAACCGCATTGTGCTCACCGTAGCACTAATATTATCCATCCCATTGATAGCAATGCAGTTTACAGATGAAGTGGACTGGAAGCTGTTCGATTTTATCATCATGGGTGTTCTGCTGCTTGGCACTGGCCTGCTGTGTGAACTTGTGTTGAGAAAGGTTCGCAAAACAGATCATCGCATCATGATCATTGCAGTTATCCTGCTGGCGCTCCTCATTATCTGGGTAGAACTTGCAGTTGGTATTTTCGGATCACCTTTCGCCGGAAGTTAATAGCAGAAGTATGAAAGCAGCCTACAACATATCAGATGTAACAGGTTGGATAGTTGGCCTTGCTATAATAGCAGTTGGCATACTGAACCTGATCCTGGTGCACCCCGTTCCCGGACTTGTATACTTCATTCTGTCTTTGGTTTACCTGCCTCCGGTAAATGGCATGCTCAGGAGCAGGTTCGGTTTCTCAATTCCGCTGTTAGTTAAAATCATCTTAGCCATAGTAATTTTCATGTTCACTTTAGGCGTGAGCGACCTTGGAGATATGATTGACTGACACCGGAAGTACAGCACGTTCAGTAGCCAAACTATAGTAGAGGCAAAGTATGGTTAACAATTCTCAGAAACAGCTACATCTTTAAAGAGAAATTACAGACCTTTGCTGCCGAAATTTTAACCTATAGTATTTTACATCAATGGCATTTAACGCGCTTAAAAAATTAGTGCTTGCGGGGTTGTTCTTGTACTTACCTTTTCAGTCTATGGCTTGGGGTATGCTGGGGCACCGCGTAGTAGGCGAAATTGCAGAACGCAACCTGAACTGCAAGGCCAAAAGGCAAATAAAGAAGATCCTGGGCAACGAGTCGTTGGCGATGGCCAGCAACTGGGCCGATTTTGTAAAGTCAGAGCCTAGCTACAAATACCTGGATACCTGGCACTACATTAACTTTAAAGATGGCATGAGCTACGATCAGTTTACTGCTGCACTAAAGCAGGACACTGCTACCAACGTGCACACTAAACTGAACATGCTTGTAACAGAACTGAAGAAAAAGGATCTGCCGCAAGAGAAAAAGCAAATGTACCTGCGCCTGGTAATACACATGGTAGGCGATATTCACCAACCGTTGCACACTGGCCGTCCCGAAGATTTAGGTGGTAACCGCGTAAAATTATACTGGTTTGGCGAATCTACTAACCTACACCGCCTTTGGGACAGCGACCTGATAGAGTCTCAGGACCTAAGCTATACGGAATATAGCACAGCCCTGAACTTCACTACCAAGGCACAGCGCAAAGAGTGGATGAAGCAGCCAATCAGCCAGTGGCTATACGATTCTTACCTGATCAGCAATAAACTATACAGCGAGCTACAGCCAGAGCAAAAACTAAGCTACCGCTATACTTACGACCACATTGTTACACTGAATAATCAACTTCTAAAAGGCGGAATCCATCTGGCTGGCCTTCTGAACGAGATTTTCGGGTAAGTAAAATCTAAACTAAAAGATAAAAGCCTTCCTGTTTCTATAGCAGGGAGGCTTTTTCTTTAGTATTAATACGAAAATTAAGGTTTTATTGGAAGCCAAGGATTTCAACTCAACTTAACATTTGGACTCTTTACCTCCTAAACTTTCTAACCGCTACCCCCTTTCCACCGTTTAAAACAGCATGTATTACCCTAAAGTTGAAGGTTATGAACACCCTATCCATCAACTGGCTTACCGAAGGGCTTATAGATTTTGAGTACAAAAAATATATGCTGCTGGCTTACCTCAAATCGGCCCGCACAGAGTTTGCCAAACAACGCCTTTACCCGGTTTTCTCAGACCTGATCATGCATTACCGCAACCTGCAGCAGGTTAAAGAGCACAAACAGCTGGTATACGAACAGTTTCCGGAGCGCATCAGCCGTGCCGATTTCGAAAAGCTGGAGCTGGTGTATGAAAAGATCGTGCAGGACGACGAAACCATGCAGCAGATAGAAGATATCATACAATTCGCGGCCCCCCTTTTCGGAGAAACCCTCGGAGCCGGTAAAGAACTATACGATTTCATAGAAAGCCACCTCGAAATAAGCCCCGTTGGCATTACACCTATCTATTTTGATGAAGGCTACCTTTTTGTAGATAATTTCCCGGGTAAGGAAACCCAGGTTTACGGCTACCGAATTACCGTTTTCGAGAACACGTACGAGAAGTACAGGGGCATAAACACAAAGCACCTGCAAACCGTGCGCCGCGGCCTTTCGCTAACCCATGAGGGCCTGAAGGTAAAACTTGTGAAGGAACGCCAGGAGCTGCCTAACCCCGCAACGTTTGTAGTGGTCTCTAAAATTCCAGTACCGCTTGAGCAGGCTCTGTTGCCTATTGCCAAGCGCAGCCTGGTAAAGTATGTTACGAAACTTGCCGGCTAGCACGTTAACATCGGTCATATTTATACTTTGCAGCGGCTGTTCTTACCAAGGGCGGCCGCTGTTTTTCCTCCTCCTGATGGCAGAATCGTTTCATCCACTTCTTTTTGTCATCCTGAAAGGATCTTGTGAGTCTGTAGCAAACGCTTTACCTCCGGGGGCAGGTGCCCACTTTTCTACCAGATTTCTTAACGGAACAAAAGGAAGTTCTAGCTCCGGATTTCAGAATAATCACCCCTCTTCCTGATGGGTGTTCATTTATACTTTTGCTACGGGTTAGGTATACTTTACCCCTTCTTATCTTGCATCAGCTATAGTTATATTGCCTCACAACTTTGCGTTTATAGTCCCTAAATTGGCTGAAAACGGCTCTCCCAGCACATTTTCTTGCACTGAATTTTTGAGTTCCAGCTCCACTACCGATAAAGCACATCTATTTACCGACGAAATACTGATAGTACATTTAAGCCTATTCATATAGAAATGAAGAGTATTAGTATATTCTGTTTTTCTGCCACAGAAATGCTGTCTTACTTTGTATCCTCAGAAAGAAATGAGGACAGGAGACTTTATGAAGAAGAAAAATTTACGCAGCCCCCATAAAACTATGAAGAAAAATCTACTACTCGTGCTGCTTGGCCTTAGCACCATGCCGGTGCTGGCACAACAGGCGCCGGCCACACAGCAGGCCCGTCCGCAGCAGCAAACAGCCATGGCGCCAAAAGGCAATGCCAAAATTAGCGGCGTAGTACTCGATGCCGAAACTAAAAAGCCAGTTGAGTTTGCTACCATTGCGCTTGTAAATGCTGCCGGCAAACCAATAGACGGAACAATGGCCGACGATAAAGGCCGTTTCACGATCATGAAAGTTGCTGCCGGCAACTATAAGCTACAGGTAAGCTTCCTCGGCTATCAGCAGAAAATGGTTGAAAACGTAACTGTATCTTCTGATAACGATGATGTAAACATTGGATCTATAAGTATAGCATCGGATGCTAAAAAGCTTACCGAGGTAGTAGTTAAAGGCGAAAAGCCGATTGTAGAAGAAAAGATTGACCGCACCGTTTACAACGCCGAAAAAGATATTACCAATGCTGGCGGTAACGCTGCCGATGTACTGCAGAAAGTGCCTTCGCTGTCGCTGGATACGGATGGTAACGTGCAGCTGCGCGGTAGCTCTAACGTGCGCGTGCTCATCAACAACAAGCCTTCTGCCATACTTGCCGGAAGTATAGCAGATGCCCTGAAGCAAATCCCTGCAGACCAGATCAAATCTGTAGAAGTAATTACCAGCCCATCAGCAAAGTATGACGCCGAAGGTACAGCCGGAATCATCAACATTATTACCAAGCGTGATGGTGGTTTGCAGGGCGTAACAGGCTCTGTGGCACTAACCGGTGGAACACGCTCCAGTAACGGCAACGCCAGCCTGAACGTACGCCGCGGCAAACTGGGCATCAACGGTAACTTTGGCAGCCACATGTTCTACAACAAGGGCAATATGAGCAATACCATGCTTGCTCCTGGCGACCTGACTACAGCAGAGGATGATTCTTACAGCTTCCAGAGTGGCGACACCCGCATAAACGGACGTTTTATGAATGGTCAGTTAGGGTTTGAGTACGATATCACGCCTAAAAACAGCTTGTCAGGTGGTATTCGCACTAATGGCGGTACTTTCAGAATGCGCAACGATCAGGAAGCCTTCTCTACTGTAGGCGGTGAAGAAGTATATAACTTCAATAACAAGATCAGGAACGTTAACAAGCGCATCGGCACAGACTATAACCTGGACTTTACCCACTACTTTAAAAAGCAAGGACAAGAGCTTGCCCTGCTTTCTCTATACTCTGTAACCAACACAGACAACGAGATAAACCAGGATTACTTTAACGATGGCGAAGCGCCTTACCTGCTGAAGCGCAACACGAACGATGGTAGCAACAAAGAACTTACTTTCCAGGTTGATTATACCCATCCGTTCGATAACAAGACAATGCTGGAGATCGGGGCTAAAAACATTCTGCGAGACGTAGACAGCGATGCCAGATACAGGAACCTGCCTTCTACAGATGTAGAGACAAACGCCTTCTTCTATGAGCAGGATGTATATGCCACTTACCTTACCTACGGATTTACACTGAAAAAACTGCTGAACGTTAAGTTTGGTGGCCGCTACGAGTATACCGACATCAACGCAGACCTTCAGGGCAATGAGTCTGACTATACCACCAGCTACGATAACTTTATCCCGAGTGTGGCTTTGTCTTACAACCTGAAGAACAAGCATACTTTTAAGGCGAACTTTACCCAGCGTATCCAGCGTCCGTCGTTGTTTTACCTGAACCCGTACCGCCAGGAGCAAACATCCAACACGTATGTGCAGGGTAACCCGAACCTGGATGCCGAGCTTACCAACCTGTATGAGTTAGGCTACAGCACGTTCTTTAAAACAACATCTGTTAACGCAACAGTATACATGCGCCAGACAGATAATGCCATTGAGCCGATTGCCTACATCGAGAACATTGACGGTAAAGATGTAACTACGCTCTCGTTCCAGAACATTGCCAAGAACAAAACCTATGGTATGAGCTTGTTTGGTAACACCAAACCTACCAATGCCTGGACAATTGGCGGTAGCGCAAACGTGTACTATGTAGACCTGAACAGCGCCTACAACAGCAACAACGGCTGGATGTATAACATTAATACTAACTCGTCTTATACTTTTGGCAAAGGCATCAGTGCACAGTTTAACGGTGGTTTTAACTCCCGCCGTATCCAATTGCTCGGTAAGTTCAATTCTTTCTCATACCACTCACTGGCTGTTAAGAAAGACCTGTTCGATAAAAAAGGTGGTATAAGTATAGGCCTTGACAACCCGTTCCGCGAGAGCATGAAAATGAACAACGACGTGGTAGCTCCTAAAACACCTACTAACCCGAGAGCATACGAGCAGCACATCCGCATTAATAACTACAACCGTGGATTGCGTGTGAGCTTTAACTATAACTTTGGTAAAATGGACCAGCAGCGTCCGCCTAAGCGCAAGAAGAGCATCCGCAACGACGATGCCAAGCAAGGCGATGGCAACGGCGTAGGCTAAAATACAAACTACTACCTACCTAAGAGAAAGCCTCTCCCGCTATGGGAGAGGCTTTCGTTTTATTACTAGTTTAGAAACCAGGTTCTATTATCTGCTCAGCTGGAGGTGATTCAAATTAAAGCCACCCTCCTCTACCTTAACGCGTAGTGTGTTCTGGCCTTTCTTCAGGCGAACGCCTTTTGCCGTTACCGTTTGCCAGGTTGTTGTACCGCCTGTGGCAGGAATAGCTATACTTTGGGATGAGGCTGCTCCGTTTGCCAGCAGCAACACCTTTCCTTCTTTCTCAGAGGCGACCCGTAATCCTATTCTATAGTTACCCGCTTTCTTTACATCCAAGGTATACTGCAGCCACTCTCCTGCTTCTGTCCAGCCCACGCCATAGCCATTCGTTACTTCATCCTGAATAGGCATAATATCCACTCCATCATTGCGGTAGGTGCGGCCGTGGTTCCAGCCGGTACGCTCGCCGCCGGTGGCAACATGATAATTGGCCGTATCCTTATCAAAATAAGCTTTTTTGTTGCGGCCCAGGTCATAGTCAACTGCATAGATGGTAGCTTTCCCGTTAACAGTGTGCTTCCTGAATGGCTTTGATTCGTCTGATTGCACCTGCCTGAACATGGCATCGACTACATCCTGATGGTAAATACAGTTTTCAAGTTTTGTATTTTCTGCCAGTTGCATCAGCGCAGCAAAGGCTTTGTCCGGATCAGGTTTAGGACCATTGCCCCGCCAGTAGTTTATGATATTCTGGTACCCCGGATTTACCTTTACCTCCAGTGGGTTGTTGAAGCCCAGCTTTTTCAGTGGCCACCACGCCCAGCCAATATTGTTGCGCTCGAGCAGATTAATAGCATCCCGGAACCACAGGTTGGAGTTCTCGCCAGTTTCTCCCAGCCACACCGGCACGTTATACTGCTCCCGCATGGCCAGCGTGTTCTGGATAGAAGCCTGGTCGTTGTAGTTCCAGTATTTATGGAAACTAAGCACCATGTTGTTATCCCAAGGTGGCATCATGCCGGCGTAGTTGTTGCCCCAGCAGTTGCCCTCAATGATCACCATATGATTTTTATCCACTTCCCGGATAGCTTTGGTAATAGCTACCTGCAGTTTCAGCAGGGGTTCGTTCTCTTTTTCGTTGCAGCCATTTCTATCGTTGGCGTTCTGGAAGCCCCAGTTAGGCTCGTTGATGATATCATAACCGCCAATCCATGGCTCGTTGGCATACCGTTCTGCCAGTTTTCGCCACAGGGCGATAGTCTTTTGCTGATTTTCTTCGCTCTGCCATAACGAAGGCTTGTTGGGGTCGCGGTCGGCGATAGCGTTGTCGTTGCCCTGGCCTCCGGGTGCAGCATGCAGGTCCAGGAAAAGATACATCTTGTTTGCCTTGCACCAGGCCAGCAGGCTGTCGGTCATGGCGAAGCCTTTCTCGTGCCAGGTTTGCTGCCCCTTTACCGGCTCTTCTTCAATTGGCAAAGTATAAAGGTTGTAGTGCATCGGCAACCGGACAGAGTTAAATCCCCAGGCCGCCATTGAGTCGATATCAACCTTGCGGGCATGGTTAGCAAGCCAGGCATCGTAGAACTGCTGCGTACGCTCAGGCCCAACAAGGTCCTGTACTTTTTTGCGGATCTCGCCCTGTGTGCCGGTAACTCCTGAAACCTGCAGCATGTAAGGCTCCTGCAGCATCCAACCACCAAGTCCCATCCCGCGCAACAGCACATTTTCACCGCGTTCGTTTACAATTCTTTTTCCGTCGGCTTTCAGAAAGCCCTGCGCACTAATATGCTGAGAAGTAAACATTAAGAGTAACAACAGCCAGCATCGGCCACTGAGTAAAGTTTTAATCATCTTCTTATAATTATGGCTTAAGCAGAATTATCAAGTATAGCAGTACGTACGTCTGCCTGTAAATTCAATATATGCTATAACTAATAAATAACAAAAGATTGGTAGTTAAGACTTATCAATGATATTCCTGAGAGTACAACGGAAGTATAAATTGTATATCAGATTGATGTGAAAAGTTGATTAGTAAGATGGGAAGTATAAATATAATGCTGATTTTCTGATAGATTGTGCTACTACTAAGTCTTGCCTT
>CBINIP010000005.1:0-244110 GCA_966250805.1 uncultured Pontibacter sp.
TTTCCCCGGCTCCCCTTTGGGACCGGGCGCAGAGGGGTAACAGCTCCTAGGGCAGCGGAAGTTCCTTTCGTGAGGAGATTTTTAACCTAGAATTTATGCTTTCTCTCCTACCTCTATATATAATAATAGCGGTTTCCTTTCTGTGCTTTCCTCTTATACTGTTACTGCTTCTACATAATCCTGCAGGTATTTATACCTTTCGGTTAATTCTCCGCCCCTGGCAATGGTGGCCCGCTCCAGCATGCCTCCCTCGTCGTTGTTGAAGAGCTGCGGAAAAACATAGTCTAGCAGGTTACGGCCAAAGTCGCGCGAGGCATTCCGTGGAAGTTCGCATGGCAGGTTATCTACTGCCATTATAGTTATGTTCTCACGGCGGCTATAGGCAGGTTCCAGTTCTCCTGTCTGTGGGTTATAATCATAGGCTGGCTCTGTTATAGTAGAGGAGCGTTTGGTTGTAGGTATAGAGCCATCAACATCGCAGGTAATATCAGCTATAGTATCTATTTTAAAATCCGGCTGGCGGGTATCTTCTTCTGTGAAAAGCTTTGGTGCCTTCGGGTTCCAGTATGCACAAGCCATCAGCAGATCTGTAACGCGGGTGAACTTGCGGAAGGTAGATTGGTATAACTCCGGGTGCGCATAAAAATCAGGGGAATCCCATACTTCTACATCAGGGCGGGTGTTATAGTCGCCGGAGTGAAGCTGAGCATAAACAGGCTCGCTAAATTGCTTGTACAGGTAATCAAAGACACTAACCTTCCGGATTCCCATCTTGTCCAGCACCTCCATGGCACCGCCTGCTACTCTGCCCCCTCCGGTAACAGCTATCTTTATTGGAGGAAGTTTTACTTTAAAATATTCTTCCTGCATGTCCTCCATTTCGTGGCATAGATAAGCCGGCTTCAGGTCGAAGAGGTTCCACTTCTTACCATAAGTAAGTATACCATTATAAGCACCCACTATGCCGGCATATCTACCGAAGGCTACTACACGCTGCCCTTTATCATCGGTTAAGACTTCGTAATCTATTAATGTAATGTTCTTATCAAGTATAGCCCGGAGGAGTTTGGCGTTGTGAGGCTGCTTCTTTATAGTATGTGAAAAGAAGAAGTATGTTTTATCAGGTATGAGCTGATGAATTGGTACTTCTTTCACCCCCATCAGTACATCGCATTCGCTTAGATCATCCTGCACAGGTATGCCCAGTTCAAGGTATTCCTCATCCTTAAAGCACCGTACATCGCTCGACTGCACTATTATTTCAGCACCCGGAAATTCCTGCTCTGCTTCTATACACTTTTTAGGCGTAAGCGGTACCCGTTTATCTACCGGTATTTTCCCCTCCTTTATGATTCCAACTTTTACTTTATACATTGTTCGTTTTCTTGAATTGTTATCAATTAAAAAGTGTTAGGCAATCTGAAAAGGCTTAAAGTCTAAAGTTTTAGGGCCCAAACAGGCGCATGCAATTATTTATACTTTAAGTATGGTTGTACAGCTAGAACTATTTAGCTTTTAGGCTTCAATATAATAAACAATTACTATTACTTTTGTAGAAAATGCTGAAAGTGAGTTAGCCATTCATTTTCAGTTTAAATAAAAACCCAAATCCCCATCTATTCATCACTGTTATGATATTTAAAACCAAACCTGCTGATGTGTTTAAGGAGCGCCACAATGGCCCCGACAAAGAGCAGATGCAGGACATGCTTAAGACCATCGGGGCAGACTCGCTGGACCAGTTGATTGAGGAGACCGTACCGGCCGCCATTAGACTTAAAAGGCCTTTGAACCTGCCAGCGGCGCTGACAGAGACAGAGTTCCTGAACCAGTTCTCACAGATCGCGAAGCAGAACAAAATATTCAAGTCGTATATCGGCTTAGGCTACAACGACACCATTATGCCTCCGGTTATACTTCGTAATATTATGGAGAACCCGGGTTGGTATACTGCTTATACTCCTTACCAGGCCGAGATCGCACAAGGCCGACTTGAGGCCCTGATCAATTATCAGACAATGGTAATGGACCTTACAGGTATGGAGATTGCCAACGCATCGTTGCTGGACGAAGGTACTGCTGCAGCTGAGGCAATGGGTATGTTCTTTGCAAACCGCAAAGGAGCCCGCAAAACTGCAAACCGCTTCTTTGTATCGGAGCAGGTGTTGCCACAAACTATAGATGTACTGGCTTCGCGTGCTACGCCAATTGGTATTGAGCTGGTAATAGGTGATCACCGTGAGGTTGATTTCTCTGACGAGACTTTATTTGGTGCCCTGGTACAATACCCAGCTGCCGACGGTGCCATTTTTGACTATACTGACTTTATTGCGAAAGCACATGCCAACGAAGCATTTGTAGCTGTTGCTGCCGATATTCTTTCGCTTACATTATTAACACCTCCGGGTGAGATGGGCGCTGATGCTGTAGTAGGTACTACGCAGCGTTTCGGTGTGCCACTGGGTTTTGGTGGTCCGCATGCAGGTTACTTTGCTACAAAAGATACCTTCAAACGTGTTATCCCGGGCCGTATCATTGGTATTTCTGTGGATGCTGAAGGCAACAAAGCTTACCGCATGGCTCTGCAGACACGTGAGCAGCACATCCGCCGCGAGAAAGCTACTTCTAACATCTGTACTGCACAGGTATTATTGGCTGTTATTGCTGGTATGTACGCCGTTTACCATGGCCCACGTCGCCTGAAGTATATCGGCCTTAACACACATGCCTTAGCGCAGCAGTTAGAGAAAGGGTTAAAAGCATTAGGCTTTGAGCAGCAGAACGAGCAGTACTTCGATACACTTAAAATTGCTGTTGAAAGTGCTGAATTAAGAGACGCTATCCGTACAGAGGCTGAAGCAGCAGGTATTAACTTCCGTTACTTCGGAGAAAATAACATTGGTATCTCGCTTCACCAGAACACTAACCTTGCAGATGTAAAAGCTATACTTGCTGTATTTGCAAAAGTAGCTGGTAAGTCTGCTGATGTATTAGCTATCAATGAGCTTCCTGGCGAAACTGAAATTACATGGTCTGACAGCCTGATCCGTAAGAGCGAGTACTTAACACACGAAGTGTTTAACAAGCACCACTCTGAGCACGAGATCCTGCGTTACATGAAGCACCTGGAGAACAAAGATATTTCTCTTGTTCACTCGATGATCTCTCTGGGCTCTTGTACCATGAAGCTGAACGCTACTGCTGAAATGATTCCGGTTACATGGCCAGAAATCGGGCAGCTGCACCCATTCGCTCCAGCTAATCAGACAAAAGGTTATGCACAGATCTTTAAAGACCTTGAAGCATGGCTATGCGAGATCACCCGTTTCGATGCGGTTTCTTTGCAGCCTAACTCAGGTGCACAGGGCGAGTACGCTGGCCTGATGGTTATCCGTGCTTACCACGAGTCACGCGGCGATCATCACCGTAACGTAGCGCTTATCCCATCTTCTGCACACGGTACTAACCCGGCTTCTGCGGTAATGGCCGGTATGAAGGTTGTTATAGTTAAGTGCGACGAGAAAGGTAACATTGATGTTGCTGACCTGCGTGCTAAGGCTGAGCAGTATAAGAATGAGCTGTCTTGCTTAATGGTGACATACCCATCTACACACGGTGTATATGAGGAAAGCATCATCGAGATCTGCCAGATTATACATGACAACGGTGGCCGTGTTTACATGGACGGTGCCAACATGAACGCACAGGTAGGGTTAACTTCGCCAGCGCACATCGGCGCTGACGTTTGCCACCTGAACCTGCACAAGACTTTCTGTATACCTCACGGTGGTGGTGGTCCTGGCATGGGCCCTATCGGTGTGGTAAAAGATCTTGCTCCGTTCCTGCCTGGTCACGCTGTAGTTGATCTGGGCCGTCAGGATGCAATCAACGCAGTTTCTGCTGCGCCTTGGGGTTCTGCATCTATCCTGCCAATTTCTTATGCTTACATTGCTATGATGGGCGGCGAAGGTTTGACAGAAGCTACTAAGGTTGCTATCCTGAACGCGAACTATATCAAGGCACGTTTAGAGAAGCACTACCCTGTACTTTATGTAGGCTCTAAAGGCCGTTGCGCACACGAGATGATCCTGGATTGCCGTGAGTTCAAGAAGTATGGTGTAGAGGTAGAAGATATCGCGAAGCGTTTAATGGACTATGGTTTCCATGCGCCGACTGTATCGTTCCCGGTAGCGGGTACGTTAATGGTGGAGCCAACTGAGTCTGAAGCACAGGAAGAGCTGGACAGATTCTGCGATGTGATGATCTCGATCCGTGAGGAGATACGTGAGATTGAAGCCGGCAAAGCTGACCAGAAGAACAACGTGCTGAAGAACGCGCCACACACACAGAAAGTAGTATTGGTAGAAAACTGGGAGAGACCTTACACACGTGAGAAAGCAGTGTTCCCAATGCCGTTCCTGCGCGACAACAAAGTATGGCCAACTGTTAGCCGCATCGACAGCGCTTATGGCGACCGTAACCTGGTTTGCTCTTGCGCTCCTATTGAGGCTTACAATGAGCAAAACCAGGAGATGACAACAGTATAAAGTCTTCTTTTAGATAATAAAAAGCCTGATGCAGCAATGTGTCAGGCTTTTTTGTTTTTACCCCCTCCAGGCGCGTCTCTGCTTTATACTGTACAACTGCACTTATCAACACATTAGCAAAAGGCGTATACTTTATACAAGCTGCCAATCAATAAAAAGAACTATGAAAAACCTCGACCAGAAAGTTAAAGGACAGCTATTGCTGCTGATAAGTATGTTCTGGATAATTAGCTGCCAGCCAGGTATAAATGTGCAAAGCAGCTATGACCGCTCAACCGACTTTGATGAGTATAATACTTTTGCCTGGTACCCGGCAGAGGCAGCCAGCAACCTCAGAACCGGCTACGACCCTGAAATAGACAGACGTGTAAAAACAGCCGTGGAAGCAGAACTTATAAAAAAAGGTATGTTACCGGACGCCGAATCTCCAAACATTTTAATTGCTTATGACATAGCACTTGGCAATGATCATCAGGCTCCTGACACTGTTTCTCCAGCTTTCGGCTATGGGTACAGTTACTGGTATGGCTACCGGTTTAACTACGATGTAAGCAGCATACCTGACTACAAAACTATAAGCCAGTATCCGAAGGGCACGCTTGTGATAGATCTGGTAAACCCAAAAACAAATAAGCTCGTATGGCGTGGGGTAACACAAGCTGAAATAGAACTGGACCACACAGATGAAAGCGCAATCAGAGGAGCCATAAACAAGATATTCTTGCAATACCCACCTAAGTAACACCTGTACTTTAACCAGAATTAATTTTACCAATATTTATACATATAATTTTGAGTATATACTTTTTCACTATCTTTGCAGCCACAAAACCTCATATTAGACTTTATTCTCTAATAAATATGAAAAAAGCGGCTGCTTCACAGCTTTTAGTACTGTTCCTAATGGTATTCTCCTATACAGCCAATGCACAGATAGCTTCTGCGGGCGGCCATACTTTTACCTACTCGGCTACAGCAAAGGTGGGAGGCAAGGCAAAGGACACAAAAGGAGCGAAAGCTGCTCCGGCACCTGCAGCCATAACAAAGCCTAAAGCAACTACTACCTACGCTACCAAACAACACCTGAACCTGTTACCCGAAGTTGGTTATGCCTATGGTGCTAATAAACCGGTAATACAAGCCGCTGAAACAAACGGAGGCAGCCCTAAAACTATGTCTGAGGAATTAGAAGCCTGGGTTGCCAACGAATTAACATTGAAGAAAAGTCGACACAAAATCCGCTAATACTGTAGTACAGAATTCAGCTCCCTTAAGTCCGGTGGCCGTATAGTAGGCTATCGGTTGGCAAATAAAACGTCATAACTATGGGAGCTATTCTGAAAAGGCACGCCATTGGTGCCAGCAGCACTTTACTGTTTCTCCTTATACTTATTAGCTGCGCGGCACTGCCCGATGTGCAGACCTCGCTTGATCGTTCAGTAGATTTCCAGCGCTTCCGCACGTTTGCCTGGTACCAACCCTCGCCAGCCGCCAACACTCAACCTGGCCATACTGCTTTCAGCCCTAATTTAGACAACCGTGTAAGATTGGCAATAGAAAGTGAACTAGTTAAAAGAGGGCTCAGGCCGGCTACAGAAGCTCCCGACCTACTTGTAGCTTACGACATTAACATAGGGCAGCCAGCACAGGAAATACCCGCCGATGTATTTGCCCCCGGCTTTAGCTATGGCTATAGTTACCTGTTTGGTTACCGTTACAACTACAGCACCACACGCTTACCCAATTATCGCACCATTGCTGCTTACCCCGAAGGCACCTTGCTAATAGATCTTATAGACCCAGCCACAAACGAACTGATCTGGCGTGGCTGGATAAATGGGGCCATAACTGCAGACATGGCAGAAGATGAGCGGGAGATAAACGGCGCTGTTGCAAGTATAATTTCTAGGTTGCCAGGCAGTGCTATAGGCAGGTAAGCTGCAAACTCTATAACTTATACTTTAAGGTAAAACCACCATAGTAGTTGCGGGCTGGGGCTGGCTGGTAGTAACGCCCTCCAAAAGCATTCAGGTCGTTGCCCAGGCTATACTTCTGATCTGTAATGTTATCAGCCCCAGCAAAAGCGTCCAGTTCCAAGTGGCGGCCTATACTTTTACGGTAACCTGCCCGCGCAGCAAGTATAAAATAGCTATCGGCGAAAGCTGTATTTTCATCGTTTAGCGGTGTTTCATCCACATAGTTTGAGGTCAGGTTGGCGTAGAAACCAGGTTTGGTGTTGAGATCAAACCCAGCTGTGAGTGTATGCGGCGCCACCCCTGTTAATTTGTTTCCTGACAAGTCTTCCTGATCTTTCTGATACTCTTTAAATCTGAAATGGCTATAAGTATAGCTGGCCCATAATTTAGCCTTGCTCAGCAGTTGCTCCTGGTTCTCGATTAAACTATAGCCTACTGAAGCCTCTATGCCTTTCTGTGCTGTAGAACCCACATTGCGGAACACAGCCACACTCGATACATCCTGCCGGCTCACAATCGTTTCGTTCAGGCGGAAATAGAAGCCCACCACATCAAAAGTAAAATGATTGTTAAGTATGCTGCCTCTTATACCTGTTTCATAGTTTATACCTTTTTCAGCTTCCAGGTTTGTGTTCAAACTTCCGTCAGAGGTAAGAAGCTCTTCTTCGGTAGGGGGCGAAAATCCTCCGCTGATGCTGGCATGCGCCGAGATCTGCTCTGTCAGCTTTTTAAGCAGTGCAACCCTTGGTGATAATACTGCCTCAAAATTGCGGTTATACTTGTACTGACCGGTGCGCACCTGCTTTAGTCTGGTAATGTCATACTTTGTATCGTTCAGGCTAAGCGCCAGCGTAAGTATAAAATCAGAAGGCAAGTCGAGCTCGGCCTGACCGAACACAAAGCCGGTTTTTGCTATAACTTCATCATCCGTACGGAGGCTGTCGGGGGTGCCGGCAATGTTATCATAAGTGCGGGCTGCTTCAAAACCGCGCTGAAACTCTGCACCCAAAGTATAAACCGCAGCTATACTTCCTAAATTTCCAGAATAAGTAAAGCTGGTACGACCACCCAGCTCCTGGTTTGCCACACGCTCATAATCGGTGTTAAAAGGATTCTCGCGGAAGCGGTGTAAAGTATAGAATGAGGTAGTGTTGCGCCAGTTGTTGCTGAACCTGTACTCCTGCTTCAGGCCCATATTTATACTTTGCAGATCGATAGAAGCCTGCTGTAACACACTCCCAAACATGCCGCCACGTGCCTGCCGTGGGTTCTGCTCGTACTGTTCCTGTGTGATGCCACCAGGCAGCTCGTAGTACAGGTTCGTATAAAGTATGTTAGCGGCTATGGTTTGCTTATCGGAAACATAAAATTCCGGCGACAGAAGCAGCGTGTGCCTGTTCAGCGCAGATTGTTCGCGGTAGCCGTCGTATTGCTGCCTGGTATACTGTACCAGCACATTGCTTTTGCTGCTGCCTGCTGCGGCAGTGGCCACATACCTCCGGAAACCATAAGAACCTGTTGTTAAGCCAACCTGCACTTGTTGCTCCCCAACATCAGCACGTTTGGGTTCTAAAAGTATAGTTCCGCCAGTACCTGCTCCGTAAATGCTGGCAGTTGGCCCTTTCAGTATTTCCATACTTCCTATACTTGCGGCATCAAGTAAATTAAGTGCCGTAGTGCCATTTGCCTCGGTAAGTGGTATGCCATTAAAGTATAGTTTTATGTTCCGGATGCCATAGGGAGAGCGCAATGTGCTCCCGCGAATGGAGATGCGATAACTGGCAGGAGCGCGTTCCTCCATGCGTACGCCAGGAGCAGTATTTACGGCTCTTACCAGAGAACTTTCATCGAATCTGCTGATAACATCGCTGCCAACTATACTTAATGCGCCGGCTGTTTCCAGCAGCGGGCGGTTGCTTTCGTAGCCTGTTACTATTACCTCCTGCAAAGCGGCAGCTGTTGGCTGCATGTAAACTATAAGTTCAGGTGTTGCAACCGGTAGGTTTATAGTTTGAGGCTGGTATCCGAGGTAGGTAAAGTATAAAGTAGTGGCTGCATCTGTAGTCACTGTAAAATCGCCGCTCTCATTGCTTATAGTTTGTTGGCCGGTGTTTGTGCTGATGGTTACGCCTTCGAGTGGCAAATTGCTTCG
This sequence comes from uncultured Pontibacter sp., assembly GCA_966250805.1. GTDB lineage: Bacteria > Bacteroidota > Bacteroidia > Cytophagales > Hymenobacteraceae > Pontibacter. The sequence goes on from CBINIP010000005.1 coordinate 8,676, forward strand.
GACATCCAGCACCTGGCCGGTTATACTTGCCTGCGCCAGTAAAGTAAAAGGTAACAGGTATAGCAGCAGAAAGGACAGTAATCTTGATTTCATAGTTGCCGAATTAGTAGCAGAGTTAGTGGATAAAAGTTAATCCCCGATAAGGAGGATAAAGTTAGAAAGAATATCTGCTGATATTTTATAGTTTGCTGAGCTACTCAGTTTTACTTACCTATAGTTTTATAGTTATTAGTGGTGCGCTCCAAGCCCGCTAGGGCTCGTTTTCCTGCTCACGAAACCGGGACAGTGGTGATTCAATCAGCTTGGAGAATTCAGAGATCACATCCATAGAAAGCAAAAAAGCTCCGGCAGAAACTGCGGAGCCTTTCCAAACTATGAAAGCTAATGAGATTATTATCAGTCAGGATTACCTGATCTTGAATTCTGTTCTTCTGTTTCGCTGGTGCTCTTCTTCAGGGCATTCTACGCCATCGGCGCAGCCATTTACCAGCCTTGTTTTGCCATAGCCTTTTGCTGTCAGCCTCTTTCTGTCAATTCCCTTTGACACGAGGTAATCGACTGCGGCACTCGCACGTCGTTCAGATAGCTGTTGGTTATACTTTTTGCTTTCGCGGCTATCTGTATGCGAGCTCATCTCTATCTTGATAGCAGGGTTATCCTTCAGGGTCTGTACCAGTTTGTCGAGCTCGGCAGCAGCATCAGGTCTGATGTCCCACTTATCAAGGTCATAGTAGATGTTTTCCAGCACTATGGCCTTATTCACTTCGTTTTTATCGAACAACAATGCCACCTGCACTGTGTCGCCGGCTGTCTCCGGTATATTAATCTGAGCCGATTGGTTCAGATATCCGTCTTTCGAGCCCTGGAACGAGTAGGTAGAGCCTCTGCGGCCATCCATAAAATACTGCCCCCCTTCATCTGACAGAACTATAAGCGAATCGTTTAAGTTCTTTTGTGCCACAACTAATTTTACCTGCGGCAAGGCAACCTGTATATTTCGCTTCTGGGCGTTCTGCTTGCGCTCCAGTGTCTTAACTGCCAGCACTACAGTATTTTGTAAATTTCCAAAACTATAGATATCGTCTGTACCATCAACGGCATCGCGGTTAGATGAAAATAAGCCGCTCTTGCCTGTACCATCGAACATAATACCGTAGTCGTTCTTTGGCGAATTGATCGGGTAACCCAGGTTGCGAACTCTGCTCCAGGCTGCATGCCCGCCTTCTGCCGCAAACATATCCAAACCACCCATACCTATATGCCCATCCGATGCGAAGTATAACTTACCCTCTTTATCAACATAAGGGAAACTCTCGCGGCCGGCTGTGTTTACTGTAGGGCCTGCATTAACAGGTTCGCTCCAGTTTCCATCAGCCTGGCGTGTAACGTAATAAATATCTGTTTCGCCTTGCCCGCCTGGCATGTCAGATACAAAGTACAGCACTTTCCCATCAGGAGAGACTGCAGGATGTCCTACGGAATATTCTTCAACTTTGTTATATATAAATGGTTGAATATTGCTCCAAGTACCAGATTGTTTCTGTGCAGTGAATATTTCAAGGCGATTTATGTATTCGTTTACCTCTTCTTTCTGCACCCAGCTGGTAGGGTCAGGGTTTACGTTGCTGCGCTTTTTAACAAGGTGCGTTCTGGTAAAGTATAGCATCTGGCCATCTTCGGCAGCAGAGGCAGTGGCATTGTGGTACTGCGAATTTATAACCTCCTGCAGCGCCATCGGCGATTGCCAGTTACCTTGCTCGTCTTTCTGAGCAGTAAACAACTGCAGGTACGGGCGGCCGGTCCAGCCATAAATATCTTTCTTATTGTCAGAAGTAAGGCCTCTGTCAGATGTAAAGATGATGCCGTTGCCATAACTCATCGGGCTGAAGTCGGAGAAGTTGGAGGTATTTATACGTTGCTCGTGCTTTACCTCGGCCACAGGCGGCTGCTCCATCCATTTTATACTTTGGTCGCAGGCAGCGATCAGCTGTTGTGCCCGTTCGCCTGCTTCAGGCACCTCCTCGCTCCAGAGCATGTATTGTTCTTTAGCCTCGTTATACTTGCCGTTGTTGCGCAGCATTTCAGCGTACTGGTACAGGTTCTGAGGATTGCGGCCCGGCATGTTCACCACTTTGGCATACCACTGTTCGGCTTGCTGCGTGCGGCGTGTGAGGCGGTAAGCATCGGCAATGCGCTGGGCAGTCTGCAGATCGGGTTGGCGCTTTGTTACGGCAACCTGGTATTGCTCCAGCGCCAGGGCAAACTCATAGTTCTCGTAGTGTTTATTAGCCTTTCTGAGCTCTGATTGCGCCTGTGCAGCCGGGGCAATCCCCAACGTAGCAGCAACCAGTAAGCAAGAGAGTGTAGATTTATAGTTCATAGTATAAGGGCGCTATAGATTAAAAGTATTGCGGAGTAAGCATTTTAGTGTCCTTTTTACGAAAGAAGTAATAGCCCACCGAAATCTCGTGTGTGTTAAAGCCGTTCAGGTCGTTCAGCATTTTGTCGTAGGCGTAACCCAGGCGCAGCGATTTCTGGATTTGCAGTTCCGCTATCAGGGCTACGGCTGTACGCTTTTTCATGTCCTGGTTAGTTTCTATCTTATTAAAGATGTTCATGCTGGTGCGGTAAGAGCTACCTAACCATAACTTATCAGCCAGCATCACAAAAGCATTCAGGTCTACACTGGCCGGTGCCTTAAAATCTTCTTTTACCAGCACGCTTGGCTTAAACTTAAGGTAGCTGCCCATATCAAACACATAGCCTGTTGTAAAGTAATAGTGGCGGGCTGGCTCCAGCATCTGGGCATCTTTATACTCCAGCAGGTCGCTGGCCGATAAACCTGCATACAGGCGATCGGTGTGGAAGTATAAACCAAGCTTTACATCCGGTTTGATGGTAGATTCTCTGCCGCTAGGTATAGATGGGTCGTCTGAGATGCCCAGTTCTGTACCATCAATAGCATTCTGAATAACTCCTGCTGCCAAACCAAGGCTTAGTACGCCATTGTGGCTTACCGGCAGTTTTACAGCAGTATTCACATAAGCCGACAGCGTAGACTGAGCACCTAATTTATCGCGGGTAAGATCGAGCCCCAGCCCCAGGCGGTTATTGGCTGCAATACCATCCAGGCTAAGAGATTGTGTAGTAGGAGCACCTTCTATACCTGACCACTGCGAACGGTGGAAAGCATTAAGGTTAAGCACATTTTTGCTGCCAGTATAAGCCGGGTTAATGGCCATGCTGTTAAAAATGTACTGAGAGTACTGTGCGTTTTGCTGGGCACTGGCTGTAAAGGTGAGCAGCAGGGCCAGCAGGGTGTAAAATATTTTCATTTTTCCGGGTGTTTTTCTTGTTGATGTTGGCTTAGCGGAAAATGGTTACGTAGCCGGTAAACTCTTTCTGTACGCCGTTGCAAACCTGTACTTTTACTTTGTAGAAGTAAGTACCTTGCTCCAATCCGTTTCCGGCCCAGTCGTCTTGGTAGTTGTTTCTTCTGTATACTTCAGACCCCCAGCGGTTAAAAATCACTACTTCGTTTACAGGGAATTTGCGCAGGTTACTTATGATCCAGGTGTCATTCTTACCGTCGCCGTTCGGGCTGATAGCTTTCGGGAAGCTGAGTTCGCCATCGGCCAGTGCTGCATTTATAGCTGCTGTAGCTACACCTCCCTCACAAGTACCATTACTGGCAGTTACTGAAATCTCTCCGAATGCGTTTGGCGAAGTAGCTTTTACAGTAATGGCCGTTGTACCCTGCCCTGATGTGATTGTGAAGCCCGCCGGTACTGCCCAGGTATAAGAAGTGGCTCCAGCAACAGCATCTATACTATACTTCAGTCCGTCGCACACATTGCTGTTATCGGCTATAGGACCAGGTGCTGCAGGCAGTGCTGTTATAGTTACTGCTAATTTGCTCTCCGCGCTTGTGCCACAAGAGCCTGTTGCCGTTACGCTAATGTCTCCGCTGCTGATGCCTGCTGTTACAGTTATACTTGTAGTACCCTGTCCGTTTACAATGGTCCAGCCAGCTGGAACTGTCCAGTTATACTTGGTGATGCCTTCTGTACCAGTAATGCTGTAAGTCAGGTTCTGGGCGCCGGCACATACGGCAGCAGTTCCGGTAATAGCGCCTGGGGCTGCCGGTTTAGTTGCCGGGGCTACTGCTATACTTGCTTTTGCTCCGTTACCACATTCATTTTTAGCAGCTACAGTTATGTTTCCTGCACCGCTGCCTACCGTTACTTCTATAGTTGTAGTGTTCTGTCCACTGATGATGTTCCACGTGGATGGTACTTCCCAGGTATAACCCGTTGCGCCATCTATTGGCTGTATGCTGTAAGTTAGTTTCGACCCTACGCATGCACTTGTATTGCCTGCAATAGCGGATGGTGCTATCGGAACCGAAGTTACCACAATTGCCAGTGTGGCTGTTGTACCTTTACCGCATTCGCTTTCTGGGGTTACCGTTACATTGCCGGATGTTGCGCCAACTTTTACTTTAAGCTGTGCCGTACCCTGACCTGATATTATTGTCCAGCCGGTTGGTACTGCCCAGGTATAGCCTGTAGCACCTGTTATTACTGCTGTCGTATAAGTTGTTTCGGAGCCTGCGCATAAGTTAGTGTTACCAACTATAGCAACTGTTGCTGGTAGGGCAGGTTTTACTGTAATTACCTTGGTAGCAGGCAGGCTTGTAAAGCATGTATTTTTAGCTACAAGTGTAAGTGTGCCGCCTAGTAAGCCAGCCTTCACTTCAACTTGTTTGCTATTTTGGCCAGATATGATTTCCAGGCCGCCGGTAGCTACCCACTCATAGCTTGCTTCGCCGGTTATACCTTCTGCAGTATAAGTTACTGTAGTATTAGAGCACACTGCTGCCGGGCCACTGATAGTAGGCGTAGCAAGCGGGGCAGTTACTTTAATAGCTTTTTCTACTTCTAAGCAATTACCGCAGATATCACTCACACATACTTTAAGCAGTGCTGCATCTGTACCGGCCTTAAGTATAATTGTGTTTCTGTTCTGAGATACTATTTCCCAGCCACCAGATTTACCATTTGTTAAGGTGAAAGTATAAGTAGCTCCTGGCACATCGGTAACAGTATAAACCAGGTTTGCTGCACCGGCACAAACTGAAACTTCACCTTCTATAGCCAGATCAGGAGTTGGGCAGGTAATCTGTATTACTTCTGTATCTGTATTATTGGCTAGGTCTTTATCTGGTGTTACAAGGCTGTTTACTACTGCTACGTTAGTTACTTTGCCGTTAGTGCCAAAGCTTTTGATTTTAGCAATTATGGTTAGTGTTGTCGTTGCATTTTTAGCCAGATCACCGACAGTATAACTACCAGTTGTAGCATTATAACTGCCCTGAGTAGCGTTGCCGCTTATGTACTCCAGCTCGGCTGGCAACACATCAGTTACATTAACAGCCTGAGAAGTATAAGGGCCCGCGTTTTTCACCTCAATAGTATAGGTTATCGTACCACCAACTACATAAGGTGCACCGCTTGCAGTTTTAGTAATCGAAAGGTTAGCTGATACTTCCGGCACATCTATCGGATGCGTATCGTTGTCGTCGGCTGGGTCTGGGTCCGGATTATAACCGCCTACCTCTACTTTGTTTTCAATAGGGCCAGCCGTTAAAACCCTGAATGTAATTGCAAGTGTAGCTGTCTCTCCATTTTGTAGCGATCCTACATTCCATTTGTTTGAAGAAGCATCATAAACACCTTTTACCGTGCTCGACCTTAAATACTCAAGACCCGCCGGCATTTGTTCTGTTACCACAACACCGCTGGCTGCATCCGGGCCATCATTGTGTACGGTTATAGTATAGGTTATTTCGTCGCCAATGATGTACTCGCCGGCTGCAGCAGTTTTCTTAACTCCGAGGTCGGCAATAACTACTGTTGGCATAAAGATGTTATTGTTAGTCAGGTCTACGCCTCCGGTAAGTGAGATAGCCCTGCCAATAAGATTCACGCCGGAGCCCAGTGTTATGTCACCTTGTGCAATAATGTTACCCTGAAAGTTTGTAGATTCTGCCAGTCTTACTTTCCCTTTTACAATCCAGTAGATGTTTTTGGCCTGAGCACCATCTTTTAGCAACAAGCCTGTGCCTGGTACCGGAGGAGCAGGAGGAGGTGTGGTAAGATCGCCATTGATAACAAAAATGAATTTGGAGTTGACATCTCCGTTACCGTTCAGCACGATAACGCCCTCCAGGTTAACATTGCCGTTGCTGTGGTAAACGCCAGGCAAGCCACCTCTCATTTTGAGATCGGCAGCGCTGAATGGAGCACCTGCTGAGTTGAGGTGATAAGTATACACTGCCTGAGCATCCTGCAGAGCTGCAGTTACAGCCGCATCGTATATCTTTTCTGCACCGCGCACCATAAGGGAGCCATTGTCCAGAAAAAGTCCTTCCGGCGTGAGACCGATATCCCCTGTCACACCCGAAATACCAGCGTTGTTTATATATGTAGACCCTAGCACAGCGTATGAGCTTGCTTTGTTAAGGTCTGGCTCTGTTTGCGCTAAGCTAAGGGTGGTGCCGGCAAACAGAAAAAGGCAGAACAGTAGAAGTTTATGCATAGAAATATTCTGAAGTAATCGAGGTATCTTCTAATATATATAGATGTATCTATACATATTGAACATTTCCGTTTACTCAAAATATTGTTTAAGGTTGTGCTTATCTGCAAAAATTTATATTATTATATATAATAAAAGTTAAATATGTACAACAACCACAATTAAAACCTGTTTTGCAGAACTAACACAGTATATAACAAACCACACACCACTACACAAAACGATATAAGATAATTCATATGGAAAGCTAAATATATAAAAACCCATATGTTATTAATTTATCTGTTTATACTTTCCTTTAGATTTGAAGAATAAACAAAAGCCCCTGCTACCGGAATGGTAACAGGGGCTTTCAAAATTCAGCATGTTCTTGTTTAAACGTGTACGTGGCGCTCTGCGTGGTAAGAAGAACGAACCAACGGCCCAGACTCTACATACTTAATGCCACGTCTCAGACCTTCTTCTCTGTAGTGCTCAAACAGATCAGGGTGTATAAACTCGGCAACTTCTATGTGCAGTTTTGTTGGCTGCAGGTATTGGCCCAGTGTTAGGATATCACAACCGTTCTCTGCCAAATCATCCATTGCCTGGTAAACCTGGTCTCTTGTTTCGCCTAAACCCAGCATGATACCGGTTTTAGTGCGCTTGCCATACTCTTTGGTGCGTCGTGTCTGCTCTAAACTGCGCTCATACTTTGCCTGCGGGCGAACACGGCGGTACAGTTCTTTTACAGTCTCCATGTTGTGCGACACCACTTCCTGCCCCGGAGATATCATCGTGATAAGGGCGTCCCAATTACCTTTCACGTCTGGTATCAGAGTTTCGATAGTAGTTGTCGGCGACAGGAGTTTTACCTGTTTTACCGTTTCGTGCCAGATAGCAGCACCACGGTCTTTAAGCTCGTCGCGGTTTACAGAGGTAATAACGGCATGTTTTACACCCATTAACTTAATAGCTTCGGCTACGCGGCGTGGCTCATCTTCGTCGTATTCATTCGGGCGGCCAGTGGCCACAGCGCAGAAAGAACAGCTGCGTGTGCACACATTACCCAAAATCATGAAAGTGGCCGTACCTGCGCCCCAGCACTCACCCATATTCGGGCAGTTACCGCTCTCGCAAATAGTGTGTAATTTATATTCGTCTACTATGCTTCTTACCTTCGCGTATTCCTTACCGACCGGCAGCTTTACACGAAGCCAGTTTGGCTTGCGCGGCTTACCTAAAGCGTTCAGCCCCTCGGGCGTTGCATTAGGTTGAATAACCGGAAGTATTAACATTTCATCCATGGTGCAAAGATAGGAAGTTATGAATTAAGACACTGGCCCTTGAGCAAGATTTGTGCTTGCCAAAACAGGAACATGCTATCTTAACAACTAACTGAAAAGAAATGTTCGGCTGATGTTATTTGCGGCGGCCGTAGTACAGGTTAAGGTATACCGATGCGAAGGTGCTGTAGTTCTCGGCCTGCGGAATTATGTTGAGTTTTTTAGTATACTTCTCAAGCATAAACCCTACTTCCATACCTGTTATACTTTCGTTGTAGCGGCCATACTCAAAGCTGAGGCCGGCTTTTGCATGCAAACCCAAGTTTAACTTAGCCTCGCCTATTCCGGTAAATACATTTGCGCTGCCTTCTATCAGTTCGATGTCGCGGTGCTGGATTGGATCATATTGCTCAGTGCGCACATCGGAGCCGGCACCACGGCTGCCGTAGTTATACCGCACATAGTATGGCACCAGGAAACCCAGCGAAGGGCCAGCGGCACCTACAGCATTTACCTGAACTCCCGACTCGGCTGCTTTTTTAAACAGCACATACTCGGCCCCATATTGCGGACGCACCACAAACAGGTAGTTCTGCTTGCCAGCTATAAAAAAGTCGCCGGTATTGGCACTATAAAGACGGTTCTCTTTCGGGTGCTTTACCTCTACAATCTCTAGCCCACCGAACTGGTATAGCCCATCCTTCATTAAATAGGCTGAGCGGATAAACGCTCCGCCAATTAGGCCGCCATTCGAGTTAAAGTTTATACCATAGCTCAGTTCGTTCCGAAAATTTTCTTCTTCAGATGATTGAGCAGCTGCCGGCAGTGTTACACCAAGGGCAATGGCCAGTACGAATGCGAGGTATCTTAGCACCTTTATATTAATTTATAGTTTGCTTAAATCTATCTAAATTTACGCTCTTAACAAAACAATCGTTAGCACTAATGGCAACAATTAACAGCACCTATACAGGCGGCCTACGCACTCAGGCTCAACACATTGCATCTGGCAACAGCGTTATTACAGATGCCCCTCTTGATAATAATGGTCGTGGCGAAGCTTTCTCACCTACTGACCTTGTTTGCGCCGCACTTGGCAGCTGCATGATGACACTGATGGGTATACTTGCAAACCGCATCAACATAGACATAGACGGTATGGAAATAGAAACAACTAAAATAATGGCTGCAGAACCACGCCGTATTGCCGAAGTTGTGCTTACTTTTAAAATGCCGGCGCGCTCTTATACTGATAAAGAGAAAGCTATGCTGGAGAACGCAGCCCGCACCTGCCCGGTTGCACTAAGCCTGCACCCGGATATCAAACAAACCATTACTTTCTTATACTAATATGAAGCAGACAGGCATAGCTGCTATACTTTAGCAACTATGCCTGCACTTTCTTTTTAAGCGAATCCACGCTGATGCCCAAATGAGAGGCATTGTAAGTGCAAACACCATCTTCAACCAACAGCAACTGGGGCGACTCGTGCCTTACTTGCAGCACCTCGGCAATTTCGTTAGAAACCGGCCTGTAGCTCAGCAGATCCAGGTAATACGGCTTTACATGGTCTAAACCTGCATCCTGCCACTGGCGCTCCAGCCTGCTTTTGGCGGTAGCACTAATAGAGCAGGTAGTACTATGCTTAAAAATTACTACTGGCGTACTCTTAGACTCTTCTATCACTCTTTCTAACTGCTCGGTGCTTGTAAGCGGGTGCCAATTCATATCTGTTCCTTTCTGTGTATTCTTCTTAATTAATCTTTACTGCCGCCGGCTTCTTTTTTTAAGCTTATGCTTCCGCTGAACGGCCTGCCCATTCTCGCTGAATTTATACTTGTCGCGTTCGTCGCGAACGGTTCTTTTACGGGCAGCCTTTCCCTTTCTGAAAGTATAAGCTTCTGTGTTCAGGTGTGTATCCTTGTATGCTGCATCTGCCTGGCTTGCCTGTTTCAGAAAACGCTTCTTCCGCTGCTCATGTTTAGCTGTTTCTTTAAAGCTGATCTGCGCCGAGGCTGAGCCTATCGTTATAATCAGCAATACAACCAGCAATGCCAGCTTTTTGGCACACGTAACCTTTGGCTTACACATAAAGCTTAAATTTCATTAGGTGTTATACTTAACTAACCAACTACTGGTTATATGGTTACATACGCTTCTTTTTTACCAGCCCGTTTTTACCCATAGGCACCCGTATACCCTGCATGGTAGCGCCAGAATTTGGGGCTTTCTTACTGAAAACTTTAAAAATGCCACCACCGCTGCCTGCCGGCTTAGGACATGGTATTCCTTTGCGCTGGCAACTGCCTGCGCCCAACACTATAGCCAGGCACAACAGCGGAAGTATAAATAACCGTGTTTTATTCATAGTTCAGGGTGAGTTTCAGGTTTTGATTTAATAGGCAAGTATAGCTTCAACCTTTTCGCGGAGGCGTTGTTTTGGCAGGAATTCCTGCTCCAGCGGCGGTGCGAAAGGTACGGCGGTATCTAAGCTGGCAACACGTGCTACAGGGCCATCCAGGTACTGGAAGCAGTGCTCGGCAATCCAGGCTGCGATTTCGCCACCTATACCACCAGTCAGTGTATCTTCGTGCAGCACAATCACGCGGCCGGTTTTAGCCACGGTTTTCTCCACAGCTTCTTTATCCCAAGGCAGCAGCGTACGCAGGTCCAGGATATCCATACTTAGCTCCGGCATTTCCTGCTGCAGCTGTTTTGCCCAGTGTACACCCATACCATACGTAATAATAGAAAGATCAGTACCTTCTGCAGCCAACCTTGCCTTACCTATTTCTACAGTATAATAATCATCCGGAATCTCCTGCGAGATAGAACGGTACAGCAGCTTATGCTCGAAGTACATTACCGGGTTCGGGTCTTCCAGGGCAGCATTCAGTAAGCCTTTGGCATCGTAAGGAGTTGATGGGTAAACTACTTTAAGCCCCGGCGTATGGAAGAACCAGGCTTCGTTGCTCTGCGAGTGGAACGGACCTGCAGCAGTGCCGGCACCTGTTGGCATACGCACTACTACATCGGCGTTCTGGCCCCAACGGTAATGGCTCTTGGCAAGGTTATTTACAATCTGGCTAAAGCCTGCGCTAACAAAATCCGCGAACTGCATTTCTACCATACTTTTCTTACCCTTAACCGACAGGCCCAGACCTATACCAAGTATAGCTGATTCGCAAAGTGGTGTATTTCGTACACGGTTCTTGCCAAAAGCATCAACAAAACCTTCTGTTACTTTAAACACGCCACCATATTCGGCAATGTCCTGCCCCATCAGTACAAGATCAGGGTAACGCTCCATACTTTGGCGCAGCGCATCTGATATGGCATCAACAAACCGCTTCTCAGTTCTTGCACCTGTAGCCGGCTCTACCACCTTTTGCTCGAATGGCTGGTACATATCCTCCAGCTCTTCCTGCTGGTTAGCAACCGGCATTGGTGTGGCAAAAGCAGTTTGCAGGCCTTGTTCAATCTCAGCCTTTATTTCTTCTCTTATAGTTTCCATGGTCTTCTGCGTCAGCACCAGCTCGGCCAGCAGGTACTGCTCAAAAGTTTCCACCGGATCTTTCTTAGCCCATTTCTCGAACAGCTCCTGCGGCACATACTTTGTACCACTGGCTTCTTCGTGGCCGCGCATCCTGAAGGTAATAGCCTCTATCAGCATAGGCCGCGGGTTCTTGCGCATGCTGTAAGCAGCCTGTCGTACCGTGTCGTATACTTCAAGTATATTATTCCCATCTATCTGCAGGGCATCAATACCATAAGCAGGGCCTTTATCTATAAAGTGCTTAAACTTGAACTGCTCGTTACTTGGCGTTGATAAACCATAACCATTATTCTCGATCATGAAAATTACGGGCAGGTTCCAGACAGCAGCAACGTTCAGCGCTTCATGGAAATCGCCTTCGCTGGCACCACCATCGCCGCTGTAAACCAACGTTACTTTTTCCCTGTTATCTAACAGGTCGGCCAGCGCAATGCCATCGGCTACTGCCAGCTGCGGACCAAGGTGCGAGATCATACCAACTATGTGGTGCTCGTTAGATCCGAAGTGGAAAGAGCGGTCGCGGCCTTTGGTAAAACCGGTTTTCTTACCTTGAAACTGGGCAAACAACCTATCCAGAGGCACGTTGCGGCTGGTGAAAACCCCCAGGTTTCGGTGCAATGGAAGTATGTACTCATCCGGCTCCAGAGCCAGGGCAGAGCCTACAGAAATAGCTTCCTGGCCTATGCCGGAAAACCATTTGCTTACACGGCCCTGGCGCAGCAGCACCAGCATGCGTTCTTCGATCAGTCGTGGTTTCAGAATAGCGCGGTAAAGGGCCAGTAGTTCGTCGTCGGTATATTCTTTGCGGTTAAAGTTCATCTTCGGAAAGCTGATTTTCGTTATAGTTGGGCAAGTTAATGTATTAGCCGTAGCCCTGAAATATATCCGGCTAATTTATACTTTTGTTGTTAAAATAGATATTAGACGTAAGACTTTAGATATTAGACATTTTTCAGGTTTAAATTATGCAGTCTAACATCTGGTATCTAATAGCTAACGCCTTAACAGAATCATGATACAATTTAAAGAATTTACATTAGATAATGGCCTGCAGGTAATTGTGCACGAAGACCTTACCTCGCCTATGGCTGTTTTAAATATACTTTACAATGTTGGTTCGCGCGATGAAGACGAAAATCACACAGGCTTTGCGCACCTTTTCGAGCACCTGATGTTCAGCGGGTCTAAAAACATACCTGTGTACGACGAGCCGCTTCAGCGTGTAGGTGGCGAGAACAACGCCTTTACCAGCCCCGACATTACAAATTATTACCTCTCGCTACCAGCCCAGAACATAGAAACAGGTTTCTGGCTGGAGTCTGACCGCATGCTGGAGCTGGCCTTTAGCGAAAACGGCCTGGAAGTACAGCGCAAGGTGGTGGTTGAGGAATTTAAACAAAATTACCTGAACCAGCCTTACGGCGATGTGTGGCTGAAACTACGCCCCTTGGCCTACGAAAAACATCCTTACAAATGGGCAACTATAGGCAAAGAGATAGCGCACATAGAGAATGCTGTAATGGATGATGTGAAGGCTTTCTTTCGGAAACATTATTCACCGGCCAATGCTATACTTGTAGTGGCAGGCAATGTAACCTTCGAACGTGCAAAAGAGCTTTCTGAGAAATGGTTCGGGCCTATACCTTCCGGTGAAAAATATGTGCGCAACATACCTGCCGAGCCTGAGCAAAACGGCCCGCGTGTACTTGAAACCACAGCCGATGTGCCGCTTAGTGCTATTTACAAAGCCTACCATATGCCCGCCCGTACGCACAAGGATTACCATGCCGTAGATCTGATGAGCGAAATCCTGGGCCATGGCAAATCGAGCAGGTTGTATAATAAACTGGTAAAGGAGCAGAAGCTTTTCAATTCTATTACGGCTTCTGTGTCAGGTTCTATAGAGCCAGGCCTGCTTATTATTCAGGGCAAGCTACACGAAGGCACTGACATACACGAAGCCAACGCTGCCATAGAAGCTATAAACCAGGAACTGATGGAGCAACTGGTAGACGAGGAAGAACTGAACAAGGTAAAGAACCAGGCAGAAACCACTATTGTGTTCTCAGAAATAGAGCTCCTGAACCGTGCCATGAACCTGGCATATAGCAAGCTGCTTGGCGATGCTAACCTCATAAACCTGGAAGGCGAAAAAGTACAGGCCGTAACTCCAGAAGATATCCTGCGTTGCGCCAAACAGGTTCTGAACCCAAATAACTGCTCTACCTTACTTTACCGAGCAGAGAAAAAAGAAGAACCAGTTACAGCGTAATCGGTGGTAAGTATAAAGTATTGCAAAGGGTTGCAGCTATAGTTGCAACCCTTTTTTTGTCTGGTGCAATCCAGAGCAAGTATAAATCCTGTCTCCTGTTGATTCACCTCACCCTAGCCCTCTCCTCAAGGAGAGGGGACTTGGCTTTAGCTATACTTGAAGTATAAGTTCTATAGTATCTGTTCTCCAACCAGCCCCTCCATGACCAAGGAGGGGAACTTTATATGTTCTGATGTTCTGAACAGTTCTGCTCTTTGTCATCCCGAGCGTTAGCCGAGGGATCTTATACAGCCAAAGTATAAGTTTCATAGCTGCAGGCTTAGCACGGACAGGTCGCGACCTGTCCCTACAGGTTGGTTCTTTTTCATAGCAAGCAGCTATCGCACCTGTTCCCAGTCCTTGGGTTGAGCGCCTTGTGCATGTTGCGGTGCCCGTAGGGCAGCCGGAGCAAAGCGCAGGCAGCTTCAGGCACACAGCGCGATACCCAAGGACGAGGCCTCGCGGGCTTGGAGCGAACCAAAGCAAACTATAAAACTATAGGCAAGTAAGACTGAGAATGAAACCCTACTACGATAGCAACAGGCCTGTCAGCAGCAAGCATAAACCTCCCTTATCTATCCCTCTTCCAAACTTTTTCCTTTCAACATTTGTATATACAAGGATAGGGCTTACATTTGCCACAGCTTATGCGCATAGAAGACGAAATAAAACAGAAAGACTTTAAAGACGATTACCGACGTCTGCTCGTGAACCTGTTGTTTACTAACAATTGGGTAAACCAGCAGCTATTGCCTTTCTTTAAAAAGTTTGGTCTTACACAGCAGCAGCACAATGTGCTAAGCATATTGCGCGGCCAGCACCCGGAACCGGTTTGCTTCGGCGACATACAAGGCCGTATGCTGGACAGAAACTCGAACGTTACACGCCTTATCGATAAGCTGATTGAGAAAAACTACGTTACCCGCGACCTTTGCCCATCTAACAGGCGCATGATTGAGGTTAGGATAACAGAAAAAGGGCTTCAGTTACTGGAGCAGATAGATCAGGAACTACCAAAGCTATATAAGTGCTTCAGTAACCTTACAAAAGAAGAGGCTGTTTTGGTTAGCAACATGCTTGATAAGCTCAGAGGCTGAGCTATTTTTTAGACAAATATTTGTATACACAACTAATGTATTAACCGTTAATATAATACCAGTGAAAGACGTAAAAATTAAAGATGCTGTAATACCTGCACTTGGGTTTGGCACATTTCAATTAGATAGCGAACAGGCAGAAAAAATGGTAGCTGCTGCTTTAGGCGCAGGCTACCGCCATATAGATACCGCTCAGATCTACCGCAACGAAGAAGCTGTAGGCGATGCTATCAAAGCATCTGGTGTATCACGCGATCAGGTTTTCCTGACCACTAAAGTATGGCGCGAGAGCCTGAGCAAGAAAGACTTTTTACCCTCGGTAGAAGAGAGTTTGCGCAAACTGAAGACCGACTATGTAGACCTACTGCTTATACACTGGCCAAACGCCGATGTGCCGGTAGCAGAGTACATGGAACAATTAATGGAAGCGCAACAAAAAGGCTACACCAAGTTTATAGGTGTTAGCAACCACACCGTACCTCTGCTGGATGAAGTCTTAGCAACGGGCGCCGACATCATTACAAACCAGGTAGAGTATCATCCGCTGCTAGACCAGGCGAAGGTTTATACTTACCTGCGTGAGCACAACATAAGCCTAACTGCTTATAGCCCGATCGCACAGGGTAAAGTAATAGGCAACCCAACGCTGAAAAGTATAGCCGACAAGTATGGCAAATCAGAGGTGCAGGTATCGCTGCGCTGGCTGATGCAACAGGACGATGTTCTGGCAATTCCGCGCACAACCAAGGTAGAGAACCTTAAATCAAACTTCCAGGTGTTCGACTTCGAGCTGACACAGGAGGAGATGGCAAGTATAAACGAGCTCCGCAAACAAAACCTGCGCGTTATCAACCCATCTTTTGCCCCAAACTGGGACTAAACATTGCATTCAAAACTAATTGAGGGAAGTATAAACCCTTGTCTGATCAGGCTGAGGTTTATACTTCCACCTCAACTATTACAATAAATATTAATCATAAAATGGCACAACCACTTTTAAGACCTATAACCTTACATGATCTTGAGTTAAAGAACCGCGTGATCATGGCGCCTATGACGCGTACACGTGCTGCCAACCCTGAAAAAGCTCCTACCGACCTGATAGCTACTTACTATGAACAGCGGGCACAGGCAGGGCTAATTATTTCAGAAGGCACGCCAGTTTCTAAACAAGGCATAGGCTATATAAACATACCAGGCATTTACACCGAAGCACAAGTAGAAGGCTGGAAAAAAGTTACAAAAGCTGTACACGATAAAGGAGGAAAGATATTTGCACAGTTGTGGCATGTAGGCCGCATCTCCCACCCAGACCTGCTGGATGGTGAATTGCCAGTAGCTCCTTCAGCCATCAACCCGAACGACCAGGCCTTTACAGAAGCTGGTTTTAAACCAACCGTAACGCCACGCGCACTAACTGTAGAAGAAATAAAGCAGACGGTACAGGACTTTAAGAACGCTGCAAAAAATGCGGTAGAGGCAGGCTTTGACGGTGTAGAAATTCACTCATCTAATGGTTACCTTTTTCACCAGTTCTTTGCGACCTGCTCTAACACGCGTACTGATGAGTATGGCGGTTCAAAAGAAAACAGAGCACGCTTCCTGTTTGAGGTACTGGACGCAGTTCAGGAAGTAATGCCAATAGAACGTATTGGTTTGCGCCTAAATCCGAGCATGCATGGTTTATTTGGCATCACAGTAGATGAAGAAACGATACCAACGTTCGACTACATCATCGAAAAGCTGAATAACTACAACCTGGCTTACCTGCACCTGTCTGAGCCTTTTACAGATGTAACCAATGTGCCATTTGCAGAGCCGAACATTGCTAAACGTTACCGCCCGATCTTCAAAGGCAACCTGATCATCAACAAAAGCTTTACTCAGGAAAAGGGCAACCAAGTAATTGCGGAAGGAGATGCAGACATGGTAGCCTTTGGTGTACCATTTATCTCAAACCCTGATCTGCCAAAGCGTTTTGAGCTGAATGCCTCATTAACAGAAGCAGACCGCAGCACATTTTATGCTACCGGCGCAAAAGGATATATTGACTATCCATCTTTGAACTAAGAGACTCTATACTTATAGCATATTTTAGTTGAACAGCCAGCTACCTAACCAGTAGCTGGCTGTTGCTGTTTTAAACCTTGTTTATTATTCCGCGTCTATAGCTCTAAAAAAACACTACCTCATAGCAACAACAATACAAAAGAGACTATATTTACTTTTTTAACAGCCGCCTTCAATGGCATGGCTATCCCTTAACTCCGTTCTACACCTACATGAAGCTTAAGATAAGAACCGGCTTTGGCTACGACGTGCACCAACTACAGGAAGGCCTGGACTTCTGGCTTGGTGGCATTAAAATTCCGCACACGCATGGCGCCCTTGGCCACTCTGATGCAGACGTACTGATACACGTAATATGCGATGCCTTATTGGGTGCAGCAAATATGCGCGACATAGGTTATCATTTTTCTGATAAAGACCCAAAGTATAAAGGCATCGACAGCAAGATTCTGCTAAAGGAAGTAATGCACCTGCTTGCACGCGAGGGCTACGAGATCGGCAATATTGATTCTACCATTTGCCTGCAGGAGCCAAAAGTAAACCCACATATACCAGCCATGAAAAAGTGCCTTGCTGAAGTAATGGGAATACCTGAGAACGATATATCTATAAAAGCCACCACCACCGAGCATTTAGGCTTTGTGGGCAAGAAAGAAGGCGTGGCTGCTTTTGCTACCGTACTGATCCAAAAACTATAACACGAACCTTAATTTACTCTCACCTTTAAACAAAACCATGAAGTACAATCACCTTTATGTAGGAGTGTTGCTGGCTGCCTTATCTGCTGGTTGCGCTAAAACAACTCCTACCGCTTCTGTAAAAGCACCCGTTACGGATGCAGCTCAGTTACAGGCTGCTGCTCCTAAGTATGCTGCCACCATCACTGCAGCCGACCTTTCCAAGCACCTTAACATTATCGCCTCAGATGAGTACGAAGGCCGCAACACCGGTGAAAAAGGTCAGAAAATGGCAGCTGAGTACATTTCTAACCAGTTCAAGGAAGATGGCTTAACAGGCCCTGTAACAGCAGGCCCAAATCCTTACTACCAGACTTTCGACCTTGAAAAAGGCAAGTGGGGACAAGGCCACATTACAGTTGGCAACAAGAAGTTTATGATGATGCAGGACTTCTTCCCGCTGGGCGCATCAATTTATGGCACTGAACAAGGCGTTGAAGCTGTATTTGTAACAGACACAGCCAGCGCAGCCAAGCAAAACCTGCAGGGCAAAATGCTGGTAACGCTGGTTAACTCTCTTACAGAGTCTGAAAAGAGAATGAATGAGATGAGCGAGTTGGCAAAAGACCACGGTGCCGCCAGCGTACTGTACGTTCTTAACCAGGCTGATTTCACTACCATGTCTACGCGCTATGCCAGCCGTTTAAAGCAGTCTTCTATTTCGCGCAAGAACACAGGCAGCAACAGACGCGCCACCAGCCTTATAGCTTCTCCTGCTGTAGGTGCAGCTATACTTAACTCCACTCCTGAAAAACTTTTCGCAGCTGGCACTAAGGCTACTGCACTTAAACCTGCTTCAGGCGTTAAGGTTCTGACAGCGCGTGTTACTGCGCCTCTTCCTACTGAGAACGTTCTGGGCTACATCGAGGGCTCTGACAAGAAAGATGAACTGGTAGTAGTTACTGCGCATTACGACCACGTAGGTGTAGATTCAACACTGACAGGCGACCAAATCTTTAATGGTGCCAACGATGATGGCTCTGGTACTGTAGCTGTACTTGAACTGGCCGAGGCTTTTGCTCAGGCTAAAAAAGACGGTAACGGCCCACGCCGCAGCGTATTGTTTATGACCGTTACCGGCGAAGAAAAAGGCCTGCTTGGTTCAGAGTACTATTCTGAAAACCCGGTTTTTCCGTTAGCTAACACGGTTGCCAACGTTAACATCGACATGATCGGCCGCATGGACTTTGATTATGAGAAGAGCAACGACAGCAACTATATTTATGTAA
Organism: uncultured Pontibacter sp.; assembly: GCA_966250805.1. Classification (GTDB taxonomy): domain Bacteria; phylum Bacteroidota; class Bacteroidia; order Cytophagales; family Hymenobacteraceae; genus Pontibacter. The sequence continues at coordinate 27,542 of CBINIP010000005.1, forward strand.
TTGGCGCCGATAAGCTATCTTCTGAATTGCACAAGATAAACGAAGAAGCTAACCAGAAATATGTAAACCTGAAGCTGGATTACAAGTATAACGACGAGAATGATCCGAACCGTTTCTACTACCGCTCAGACCACTACAACTTTGCAAAGAAAGGTATTCCGATCATTTTCTACTTCAACGGTGTGCACGCTGATTACCACAAACCATCTGACTCAGTAGATAAAATCATCTTTGAAAGTGCTGAGAAGGTGGCTCGACTGGCGTTCCACGTGGCATGGGAACTGGCAAACCGCGATAACCGCATCGTTGTAGACAGCAACAAAAAATAAGTATACTATAAGGCCGCTGCAGCCGTTTATCATAAATAAAGTATAGCTGTAAGTGGCTTTTAGAAAAACACCCTAACTTTAAGGGTGTTTTTCTTTTGAATAGCACCCCCTGAATGCAGCTATAATTCAGGAAATACCGTAGGGTAGTATCGTTATGAGTAAACTAAAACAGTTTCTGCTGGACGCAGAGACAAAAGCATTCGACCTCGGCCACCGCAACACTATAAAATTCAACATCGGCAAGTATAACGCCGCTGTGCAGCGTGGCCTCACACAATACACCGATCATGAACTCGCCCGCGAAAGAGCTTCTTACATAAAAACAAACACCATCAATAACCTTGATAAGTACCTGATGGAGTTTGAAGCCAACTTTACTGCCCGTGGCGGTAAGGTAATCTGGGCACGCGATGCCCAGGAGGCTCTGAAAGAGATTGGCGAGATCATGAAGCGCAAGCGCGCCCGCTCCATTGTTAAATCGAAATCGATGACGACAGAGGAGGTGCACCTGAATGACTTCCTGGAGAAGAACGGCATCGAGACTGTAGAGACTGACCTGGGAGAATACATTGTACAGCTGGCAGAGCAACGCCCTTACCATATTGTAACACCGGCCATGCACATGTCTAAAAAAGACATAGCCGACCTGTTTGTTGAGAAACTTAAAATAGCCCCGACAGACAGTGCCGAAGAACTGGTAGGTGTTGCCCGCAAGCTGCTCCGTAATAAGTATACTTCAGCCGAAGTAGGTATAACCGGCGGTAATTTCCTGATTGCAGACGTTGGCGGTATAGCAGTAACGGAAAACGAAGGTAACGGACGTTTATCTACCACTTTTCCTAAAACGCATATTGCCATAGTTGGTATCGAGAAGATGATCCCGTCGGTGATGGACCTGGACTTGTTCTGGCCATTACTGAGTACCAGCGGAACCGGGCAGAATGTTACCATCTACAATACTATTTTCACAGGTCCGCGTCAGCCAAAAGAAAAGGATGGCCCTGAAGAAATGTATGTGGTGCTACTGGATAATGGCAGAACTGAGCTTCTGGCACAGCCCGAAAAACGCGAAGCACTTAACTGTATCCGTTGTGGTGCCTGCCTTAACATTTGCCCAGTGTATAAAAACATTGGCGGCCATACTTACGAAACCACTTACAGTGGCCCAATTGGTTCGGTTATCACGCCCCACTTGAGTGGTATGGCTGAAAACAAGCACTTAAGTTTTGCCAGCTCGCTGTGCGGTGCCTGTACTTCTGTTTGTCCTGTTAAGATCAACATCCATAACCTGCTGCTGCTAAACCGCAAGCAAAGCGTAGATCAGGGCCTGGCTGACAAACAGGAAAAACTTGCCTTTAAGTACTGGACCAAAGCCATGAAGAACCGTAAGCTCCTGAACCTGGCGCCAGCCGGTATTAAAAACTTCGTGGTTAAAAACTTCACCAAAGATACCTGGGGCAAACGCCGCGAGCCAGTTCATTTCCCGCCGAAAACATTTAACCAAATGTGGAAGGAAAGGAAAAAATAGAAGATTCTTCAGCAAAAGCCTGCATTACTGCAGGCTTTTGCTTTTTATCCCAATTTGTCATTTCGAACTATAGTGAGAAATCTTATACAGTTACATAGTTGAAGAGTCTGCTATTTGCAAACAGGCCATACTTCCATAGTTGGTTATCTTCCTCAGTCTTACTTGCCTATACTTTCATAGTTACTTTTGGCTCGCTCCAAACCCGCGAGGGCTCGTCCTGGGGGTAGGGGCCCTCGATAAAGGGTATCGCGCTGGGAGCTTTTGTTTTGCTCCTATCGTCACAATGCCTTATCAGGCACCACAAAAACTTGCATAGGCGCTCTCTAAAGGGGGCCCCTCCCCCCACCCAAGGACTGGGAACAGGTTCGATAGCTGCTGTTATGGAGCTAAGACATTATCCCCTCCTTGGAGGGGTGCAGGGGTGGGTTTATACTTTCACTACAGAGCAACAGCCTTAGCCAGGTGCATCAACTGACGATTCAAGGATCGAGCGTTCGGCGAGTGGGGGTAGGGGCCCTCTTAAACGAATAGTCTTGATTCTTTTGCTTACAGGGGTGCAGGGGCCCTTTTAGACTTTCTCATCAAGGAGAAAGGAAGGCCCGCCGGCGAGGCGAAAGCTGATTCAAAGCAAAGGAGCTGAAGCTTACCGTTTGCAATAGATTTTCTAGCTACCCTCCAGAGGAGAGAACTTGGATGAAGTAGAATAACTATAAAACAAAAGGCCTGCTATACTTCAGCAGGCCTTTTATACTTGGTTATTATCCGGATTGTCTCCGTTGTCATTATCATCCATAAAATTATACTTTAAAACAGAGCCGGTGTGAAGGGCTTACGCGAAAAAACAGTTACTTCATCAACATCTTTCAGGCGGCATATAAAACGAGTCATACGCTCTACACCAAAACCGCCACCTGCTGTTCTAGGCAAGCCATTTTCTTTAGCGATATCCAGATAATGTTTAAATATCTTCTCATCAGTGCCTACTTCGGTCATGCGTTTCTTTATCTGCCGGTATTCATGCTCGCGCTCAGCTCCTGATAAGCCTTCGCCAAAACCTTCTGGCCAGATAAGGTCATAATTGAGGTAAGTGCCAGGTTTAGACTGATCTTCTTTATCATAGAACTCGCGCTTATGGTTCAGCAGCCAGAATGGAGTTTCAGATTCTTCTGATTTCAGGTGCTCATAATCCGGGCCATAAGCAGCTTCCAGTTTTTCGGTGCGGTATACTGGCCATTTCTCATACTGTGGCAGCAACTCACCTCGCAACTCCAGCAGGATATCCGGTATTTCGGCATTCAGGCGTGCAAAAATATAGTTCACCAGTTCCTCCATAAATTCCATTACAAAGAAGCGGTCTTTGCCTTTAAACTCGAAGTCTATCTGCGTGAACTCGAACAGGTGGCGGCCGGTACCGGCACGATCAGCAAACTCCAGGCGCACGTTCGGCGACACAATGTAAAGGCTCTTCAGCTCCGGGTTCAGCAGGGCCAGCTGCTTATGAAAGATCATCGACTTGGTCAGGCTCCAGCGCTTATCGGCGTAACCAATAGTAGCATCTACCACACCGTGGTTAAGCGGATCTGTGATAGGCGAAAGCATGAGCGGCATAAGCTGCGTCAGGCCTTTACGGAACATAAAGTCGTGGGTGGCGCGCACTATACCCTGCTGTACTTGTAGTACTTTAGGAAGATGCGCGCGGCGCAGGTGCTCTAATGTAGCATCCAGCACGGTGGGTTCGGCAAGTGTTTCTAGGTCCATTTTGTTAAGGATTTTATAATTTATAGTGGGTTTATACTTCACAAAGTTAACATAAGTTGCTTTTTATTATAAATTTTACAAATAATATTTTTCCATGTTATTATTTTCATAATTTAAAGTGTGTATATTTGAAACTTTGATAAAAACAGGAAGTATAGAGGCATATGAATTACGAAATTGATAAACTGGATAAGCAGATTTTGACGATGCTGATGCAGGACGTAACGCGTCCGTACACAGATATCGCGAAAGAACTGAATGTTTCAGGAGGCACTATTCATGTTCGCATGAAGAAGCTGAACGAGATGGGGGTTATAAAAGGATCGCAATTACTGGTAAACCCAACAGCTGTAGGATATGATATCTGCGCTTTTATTGGTGTGTTCCTGGAGAAAGGTTCAGAGTACAATGATGCCGTACAGCAGATGCAGCAAATACCCGAGATTGTAGAATTGCACTACACCACCGGCTCTTATAGTATGTTTGCCAAAATAATCTGCCGTGATACAAATCATTTACGCGAAACCCTGAACGAGAAGATGCAGACTATAGCTGGGGTACAGCGCACCGAAACATTTATCTCGCTGGAAGAAAGTATAAACAGACAGGTAGCAATAAACTAAAACGCCACCCTGCGCGGTGGCAAAGCGGCGTTTATATATGAATTAGAAATTATACTTCTCTACTTTAGTTTTTCCAGTGCACTGCGCAGCCTACCCAGCGATGCTTCTATAGCCTCTGCTGAAGCGCCGCCTACAGACAGCCTGAACCAGCACATGCCTTTATCAGAACCGAAAGCAGAGAAAGGTACTATGGCTAATTTTGCCTCGTGCAGCACATAAAATGTAATATCCTGGCTGGTTTGCAACACGGTTCCGTCTGGTGTGGTTTTACCAGCCAGGTCCAGCATAACCGATAGGTAAATAGCGCCCATAGGCTCTATGGCATCTACAGGAAAACCAGCTACTTTCAATTCCTTGAAACCATTATAGAGCAAATCCAGGCTGAGCTGTACTTTCGCTTTAAAACCGTTCATAAAAGCATCTATAGCTTCTGGTTTTCTCAGGAAAGAGGCGGTAGCCATTTGCTCGGCTTTAGGTGCCCAGGCTCCTACGTGGCCAAGTATAGCTTTCATTTTATCCATCACCTCGGTTGGACCAAAAGCATAACCTACACGCACGCCGGTTGCGGCAAAGCACTTAGAGGTACCATCTATGTAAATCACATAATCTCGGAGCTCAGGGCGCAGGTTTACAGGGTCGTAGTGCTTATGCTCAGTGCCGAAGGTCAGCATCCAGTAGATCTGGTCGTAAAGCACGTAAAGCGGTTTTTCGCCGGCTGTGCGGTTACGGTTTTCTTCCAGCACCAGGTCACAAATTTCTTCCAGGTCTTTTTTAGAGAACATGGTACCGGTTGGGTTCAGCGGCGAGCAAAGCGCCAGCATGGTTGCTCCTTTCAGGTAAGGAGCCACATCGGCAGCCGTTGGCATAAAGTTGTTCTCGGGCTTGGTCTCTACCATGGCAGGTGTAGCACCAGATAAATGGCAGTAGTGGTTATTGTTCCAGGATGGAGTAGGGAAAACTACCTTATCCCCCGGATCTACCAGCGCCAGGTAAGTAGCATAAATCAGTGGCCTTGAACCTCCAGCCACTAAAATATCAGCTTCTGGATAAGTTAGACCTAAATGCTGCTGCGTAAAGGCTGCCACTGCTTTGCGCAGTTCTGCCACACCATTGGCAGGCGGATAGTTCGTATACCCCAGGTTGTAAGCTTCTGCTATACCATCGCGTAGTTCTGTCGGAATCGGGAAGATACTTGGATCAAAATCGCCGATGGTGAGGTTACAGATATCTTCGCCACGGGCTATCATTGCATTTACCTCGCCGGCCACACGTATAATTTCGGAGCCGATCAGGGTTTGCGCCATTCTGGAAACAGTCATATTAATTTGGGGTTTGGGTTCTGCTGCAAGTTATAATTCTCCTGCCTTTTACGATAATAAACCTTAACTGCCGCACAAAAAAATACCTGCAGGCATTTCACAACCCACAGGTATTACATAAAATACTGGTTTAGCGCTTTTCTACCACTTATAGTAGCCGTTGTCTTCGTTGTCGTTTAAGATTTCTGCTGCTGTATTTGGGCTACGGTTTACATCTGCCAGCTTTCGCTCTTTCCATACTGCCGCCGACTCGCGCACAACATCCAGGTGGGCATCAGATTTCAGGCGCTCTTTCTCTTTCTGGGCAGCTACCTCAAACTCGGTGCGTACAGCAAATTTAGCTTCAGCTACAGCCTGCCTGGTGTCGTATTGCTTCTGGCGCTCTGCTACACGCTGCATCTCCTGTGTAGTGCGCTCATGTTCCACACCCTTCAGGATATCATCATAAGGCCCTTTGTTCGAGATCAGCTTTGTAAAAATAGGAGCCGTTTCGAGGCAGATGAATAGCAACGTTATAAAGAATACCGGCAACCACGGCAGCTTATCCATAGCATCAATGCGGGCCATCAGGCCATCATACTGCTGAAAACTCTGCTGCCCCTGGTTTACAGTTTTGTCATAGTCTTTCATCAGTTCAGCAATCCGCTGCTCACGCCTACGTATCTGCTCCTGCCCTCCGGCCTGTAGAAGCTTCAGCTCTGCATCTATTTTATCGTATTGCCGCTTTTTCTCTTCGTAAATAGGGCCACGGCCAACTTTACCTGTACCGCCTGTGCCATCGGCTTCGGCGGCAAGTGCCTCGTATAGTTTGTTGCGCTCCTGTACTTTGGCTTCTATCTCTTTGTTGATGCCGGCAATCTCGCTTTTAACAGAATCTACTTCTGAAAATTGCTTAGCCACCAATGCTTTGTGCTCTATAGCCAGCTGTGCCTGCTTCTCTTTAAGTATGGCTTGTATCTCTTTGTCAAAAATCTTCAGCTCCAACGGTTTAGAAATAACTATAGCCAGCACCAGTGCCAGCAGTAAACGAGGCGTTACCATCAGCAGCTCTTTCCAAAAGCGGCCTTCTTTGCGCAACGTGGAAACTATAAAGCGGTCGAGGTTGAAAATAACGGCACCCCAAAGCAAGCCAAAGGCCATGGCCATAGCTGCCGAATCGAACACGGTATATAAAGCATAGCCACCGGAAATACTGGCTAATAAACCAGTGAAAAACACAGTGGCGCCAATACCGGCATATTTTGTATGCTCCGATTTAGAACATTTTTCAAGGATGGTATCGTCGGCTCCGGCGCACCACCAAAAGAACTTTTGCATGTAAGATTTACTGAACGAATTAAAACTGGCACAAATATCGCCAATTACAACAGCAACTTACTGACTTTTATACTTTTGAACACTTAAAAGTGACGAATGCCCGGCAAATTGTGATGAATTATTAGTGAATCCGGCAACAGCAGGTGTGGCTTAGTTAAATTCAAAGTTTTCTACAGCTTCGTCAAGCTTTTCGTAGAGCAGCAACGATGCCATAGCACTGGCCAGAACCATACGTGTATCAGGTGTGAGGCCGGGGCTCATCCAGGCATTGCCATTGTTTACTACCTGCACCGCGCCAACTATAGCATTGCCAACTTTAAATTCATACCCAATGATCTCCGATACAGGTAACGTTTTGCCTTCGAACTTATAAACAGGGGCAATGGTGTAGGTAGTGGTACCGTTAGAAAGTTCTCCTTCAAACTTTTTGCGCTCAAGGTAATGCCTTGGGTCAATGGTGAGTAGGTGCCACTGGCCACTTTCAGGGGAGGTAAAATGGCTGCCATAATACTCCATGTTTGGTGCCACTTCAATCGTAACCCCGGTGTTAGACTTTAGTGATTTTTGCTGCAGTTTGCTTGCCCCGAAAACATACCACTCGCTGCCTTGCCCGTCCTGCAGGCTGAACTGGTACTGCTGCTTTGCTTTAATGTTGTTGTAGCTAAAGATAGAGAAGCCGCCCATATTGCGCCAGCCACGGTGCACATCGGCCACCGTATACTTGCCAATGTTAAAGCTGCCGTTGGGCTTCAGGAATTTACGGCCTTCTACAGGCAGCACTTCAGCCTGATGTTTAAAAGAAGATTCTACGGCCATAGGAGGCACTGAGCAACCTGGCAACACCAGCGCACCAGCCAGCGAAGCCATCAGAATGTACTTTCTCATAGTGTATAGTTTTGGGAGCAGATTATCAGAGGTTTTTCTCTTAATATAGCAGATGCATATATAGTGCCACTTTTTGTTCCAAACCTATACTTTATAGAACTCATCTAAGTAAAATAAAAAAGGCAGGAAGTATACCTTCCTGCCGCTCAGCTCTGTAGCCTTTTTATACTTTATACTTCGTCTTCATCAGGCAGAATTTCCACATCCTGCACCAGCACAAAGTTTTCGATCTCTCTTGCTTTTGGAGTGTTAGCCAAACCACCTTCGGCTGTCTCTTTATACTTGCGCTCCATACTTTCGCCTACCTCGCCAAGGGCTGCCACGCATTGGTCTACAGGTATAACCGGGTTAACGCCTGCAATAGCTAACTGCGACGAAGAATATGCAATAGCAGCGGCACTCGCATTACGCACAATGCATGGCACCTCTACCAAGCCGGCCACAGGGTCGCACACAAGGCCCAGCATACATTGTATGGTAATGGCAACGGCTGCAAAAACCTGGTCTATACTTCCGCCAAGGCAGTACACAATAGCACCAGCGGCCATAGCGGCAGCACTACCTGTTTCAGCCTGGCAACCACCAACGGCACCCGCCAGCGATGCGTTCTGCTCTATAATCAAAGCTATACCTGCTGCTACCAGCAAGCCTTCCAGTATCTTTCTATCTTCCAGCCCGTGCAGTTCCTGTAAGGTGGTAAGTGTGCCCGGCAGTATACCTGATGCACCCGCCGTAGGAGCCGCTACTACGCGCCCCATGCAGGAGTTAACCTCTTTGGCACCCAGCGCACGCGATACCAACATCTGGAACTCCGGCGACAAAACCGTAACCGGCGACCTGGCTACTTTTTTAGCGCTGTTGTTCACCATACCTGAGCGCGAGCGCATATCTTCGGTAAGGCCTGTGTGCACAGCATCTTTCATCACATCGTAGGCTTTGCCAAGGTTTTCCCAGATAAAGTCTTCGGTGCGGCCTTTCTGCTCTATTTCGTACTCCAGCACAGGCTGGTAAAGCGGCTCGCCTGTTTCGGTGCAGTGCTTTTCCCAGCTCTTAAAATCGTTGAATAGTAATGACATATAATAGTTTCTAATTCAGTTGCCGCACACCGCGACAGGGGCGATAAATATAAACCAAATTTCATGAATCAGCTATACCTGCCCCGAGTTACAAACAACTTCAGCCTTCATATTTGTTCGGTTTCTTCATCATGTTTTAAACTTAATTTCCATAGTTACAGCGGCTACCAATTCATTCTGCTGCTCTGCCAGCGCAAATCATCCGTTTACGAATAATTATAATTTTTACGAATATCATACAGTTTAAGCCTATACTTTTGCATTAAGAATTAGCCGAGTCCTTAACCACAAATAAAACTATGCTTAAAGTATGTAGCTTATTGTTCTGCCTGGGTGCTGCGCTGTTAAGTAAAACGGCAGCCGCCCAGGACGATGCAGCCCCGGTACCACAACTCAGCAACGACCCTCGAGTAGAGGTGATCACGATCATACATTACCTGAGCGAGGACCTACACGACCCTTATTTTGAGAAGTATTACAAGCAAATACCCGACAGTAAGTTTGCCAGGTATAAAAACCACACCGCTGTTAAGTACTGGAAAGCTATTAAACAGAAGCACAAACTATACCCTTACGAGGTAAGTGTAAACCTACGCCTCGAGAACGGGCTGTTCAGGGTAATGCCGCAGCAGGAAAACGCCTTCTTCACGAAGCTGAGCGATAAGGAGCGGGCCGAGTTTGTAAGGCTGCTAAACGATTTCAGCCACCGCAGCAACCTAACCGAGTTCTGTAGCAAGAGTGTTGCCTACCAATAGTTTTAAAAATATAACCTGATTCTGAGCGGCTGCCCTATTTTAGGGTGGCTGCTTTTGTTTTAACCTGTTGCCTGCTGCATGCGTTATCCTGTACACATTTAAAACGGATCAAATACAATTTATACTTACTGATTAAAATGGGTAACGATAACAATAAGCGCATAGCTATGCGCGTGTACGGCAAAGTACACGGAGTATTTTTCAGGGCCAGCACCCAGGAAAAAGCAGAAGAACTAGGCTTAACCGGCTTTGTGCAGAACGAAGCAGACGGCACTGTATACTTGGAGGCCGAAGGCGACGCCCAGGCCCTGGAAATGCTGAAAGCCTGGGCTCATGTGGGCCCTCGCATGGCTCAGGTAGAAAAAGTGGAAGTAGAGCAATTAGACGGGCTGGAGGGATTCGAGAAGTTTGAGCAGAGGAGGTAGAGAATATTAGGAAGATGTATAACTATAAATTAACTTTATCCTATATTAAGAAATCACCTACGTAAGTATAATGAGCACCAGAATCCTTCATTGTTCCAACTCTGTAGAGAACTATAATATTTGCATTGAACAAAATGTAGCTGGATTCTCACACAAAGGGCCACAGCCAAACGACTTAGTGTATTTAGCAGTAAAGGTGGGCAAGAAGACAATGTGTGGTGCACGATTTAAGCTTAATTCAGTAACAGACTTCAAACCTTGGCCTGACGCAGAAAGATATGTGCATGCCTTGCGTCTGAAAGAAGTTGAGTTCTGCCAACCTTTTGACATTTCTATACTTTCGGAAGTTGGAGGAAAATCATGGGGCATAAAGTACATGCAGGGTTCTAAACCTATCTCCGACCAGGCCGCCTGTAATTTGTTGAACAAGGAATTTGAGCATAATAAAATAGACCAGTTTATTCCTTTTGAATCCGGTACTTCTGTAGTTTCAGATTCCGAAGCACAAGCACTTATAACTCTTACAGATGAGTTGATTGAAGAGCCCCCGCTTACCCGTGACTCCATCAAAACACAAGCAACTATAGCCATGATTGGGGAAGGCATGGGTTTTAAAGTATGGCTTCCGAGGAACGACAGAAACAAAATTTTTGAAGTATGGACGCCTAAACAGGGTTCAGTATTAAAGGATTTACCTTTAAACTATAATACTGACACTTTAAAAACGATTGAGAATATAGATGTACTCTGGATAAATGAGAGAACAATTGTTAGAGCTTTCGAAGTAGAGCATACCACATCCATTTATTCAGGTATTTTAAGAATGGCTGATTTGATGGCATTGCAGCCTAATATCTCGATTAAAGCGCATATAGTTGCACCCGATGAAAGAAGAGAGAAGGTAATGAGTGAATTGTCAAGGCCTGTTTTCAAACACACTCTGGCACCATCGTGTACTTTCATTTCTTATAAAGCCATCGAAGAACTTGCACAGCAGAAAATGTTGAAGTTTATCAAAGATTCTATTTTAGATGATTTGTCCGAGTCTGCTCTTGCTTCTGCAACTATAGGACTATAGTTTCCCCTCCCATGCTCCGCGACCTACTTCAGCAAGTCCCATACTTTACCTCAGAAGACATAGCTGCTTTTGAGCCGCTCTGGAAGAAACGGGTGCAACTGAACAGGTATGATTTCCTGATACGGCAGGGGCAGGTGGAGCAGGGTTTATACTTTGTAGTAAGCGGTGCCTTGCGCATTTATTACCCGCTGCCCGACGAGGAGATCTGTGTTGGTTTCTCTTACCCTAACACGCTGGTGGTTTCTTTTCCGTCGTTTGTAGATGGCAAGCCTTCAGATTACTACATACAGGCCCTCCGCAAAAGCGAGCTGCTGGGCATAAGCAAATCAGATTTTATGCAGCTGATGGAGGAAAGGCCTAACATTAAACGGTTCTGGTACGAGCAACTGGAGAAAGCTTTGGTAGGTAAAATTGAGAGGGAAGTAGACCTGTTGCTGCCCGAGCCAGAGCAACGCCTGCAGCGCGTAATGCAACGCAGCCCGCACCTGTTTCAGCACATCCCTAAAAAGTATATTGCCTCTTACCTGCGTATGTCGCCGGAGACACTGAGCCGCCTGAAGTAAAACTCCCGGTGCAGGTAAAGTCAGATAATGGGCTCGCTACAGCTGTTCGCTGCTAATTAAGCTCATTATAATAAGTAACAAGCTTCGTAAGATCAGCATCATCTTTCAGGTTTAACTTATTAACTTTTATATACTTATCCAGTTCGTCGGCTTTATCGCTAAAGGCAAGTAGCACCGACTTTTTATCTCTTCGGAACTTAACAGGTTTGTTTGCCTTGGCAATGTAGTAGGCATCGTTGGTGCTAAAGGTCTTTACCTTACTGGCCGAGCCATAAGGCCGCTCTTCGAAAATAGTTTTTGTTGTTCTTTTCAGCAGTTGAGTCTTACCATCGGCCAGCACCTCGAAGAATGAGTTAAGTGTTGCCTCATCCACTGCATCGTAGCCCTTTTTGAAGGTTCGGTTTCCGTTATCGGTCTTAATCGTAAATTCCAGCACGGGCTGCGCAAATGCCTGCATCTGACCATTTTCGCCTTTAAAAATCAGCTCGTCGTTTACCTGGTCGTATAGTAGCTCAATACCGGAAAGCTCTGAGCCGTTGATCAGTTTTATACTTCCAGTGGCCCAATCTTGCTGCAGGTAAGGCGTGCCTTTTACATCGGTGTATACTTTAGCCTGAACCGGTCTGCCCTGTATGTCTCTGATAGGAAATTGCGCAAATGCACTGCCGCAGGCAACACAAACTATAAAAGCAGCTAAAATCAAGCGGCACACAGGGTCCTTCATTATTTCTGTTTTAGATAATCTTAGTATAAACCTTAGTTAAGGCTGTTGTAATAAGTTACCAGTTTGGCAAGGTCGGCGGTTGCTCTTACGTTAAGACTAGCCTCCTTTATATACTTCTCCAGTGCAGCAGCCTTATCATTTAATACCGCAAGCACCGATTTCTTATCTCTCTTTATCCTGACAGGTTTGTTCTCTTTTGCCAGGTAATAAAAATCATTCTCCTGAAAAGATTTCACTGTACTGGCAGAGCCATAAGGCCGGGTTTCTGAAATGGTTTTTACAGTCTTTTTCAGGAACTGGACCTTCCCATCTGCCAGCACTTCATAAAACGATTCCGAGGTGCCTTCCTGCGTAGGAGCATACCCTTTTCTGAACTTTCTGTTGCCGCCACTGCCTGACTGGATGATAAACTCCTGCACCGGATGACTAAAAACCTGTTTATCGCCATTAGGCCCTTTAAAAATAAGCTCATCGCTCACCTGATCATACAGTAGCTCTATACCAGAATACTTTGAGCCGTTTGCCAGCGTAACCTCACCTACTGCCCACTCTCTTTCGAGATAAGGAGAGCCCTTTACATCGGTATAAGTTTTCTCGCGCATGGGCATGCCAAATATATCTCTGGCAACTATCTGTGCCTTAGCATTATAATAAGCAGCACAGGTAATAAGAGCAGCTAAAGCTATCTTTTTCATGGCAAGGCTTTATCACTTACTAAATATAAGAAAGTATTTAAATAATATACTTATCTTAATAAAAATAAGTGAGTTATAGTAAGTATAAATCTTGATTTCAGTCAAGGATCGGGGGCGGGAGCTGCTTTAACTTTGTAGTGTACCTTTTAAAACTATGAAAACCATGACAACAGTAGAGCAACTAATCCAGAAAGCACAGTACCTGCACGACAGAGCAGCAGCAGAGTTTGCCGGTTTAGACCTGCAACAGCTTAACCGCAAACCCGGCCCCGATAGCTGGAGCATACTGGAGTGCCTGGAGCACCTGAACCGCTACAGCCGCTACTACAACCCTGCTCTTGCAAAAGCCATTGCGGCAAACGCCGGCGCCGGTAACGAGCAAAGTATAAGCTATAGTTGGCTCGGCAAGAAATCAGTGGATATGGTGCGGCCCGAGAACATGAAGAAGCACAAGACTGTAAAGCACATGAACCCTAACAACAGTCACCTCAGCCATAACACCATACAGGAGTTTCTGCAACACCAAACCGAGTTGCTAAACCTGCTGCATGCCGCCAAAACCGCCAACCTGAACAAGAAAGCCGTACCTGTTGAGTTCTTTAAGCTGCTGAAACTGCGCATAGGCGAAACGCTGGAATTTGTGATAGTACACCAGGAACGCCACCTGCAACAGGCCCTGCGAGCAAAGGAGCAGGCAGTTCAGCAGAAAGCTGCCTGAGTTTATAGTTAGTCCGTTAGTTTCTGCCTGAAAGGAAGCCAAAGGTTTATACTTTTTTCTGCCTGAAATTTATTTTCTTGCGCCCGAATTGGTGTTTAAACAAACTGCACCATCCGAAGAGCGCAAACGATATGAGACAGAAGGCAATAGACTACGGATTTTTCTTTACAGGACTGGCTTTGTTTGGTTTTGGCAACGCCATTGCCGTGAAGGTAAAATACCTGGGGCTACACCCGTGGGAGGTGCTGAACGTGGCACTTTTTCAGAAATTCGGCTTCTCTATTGGTACCTGGAGTGTGCTTACAGGTTTAGTATTCGTGGTGCTTTCCTGGTTCATGAACAAGAAGTATGTCAACATTGGCACATTCCTGAACACGATGCTTATTGGCCCTTTCACTGACTTTTTCCTGTGGCTGGATTTTTTACCGGAAGCAACGCATACCTCGCTAGATTATATTAACCTTGGCTGCACAATGGTAATTGCTGGCATTGCAGGTGGCATGTATGTAGCTGGCAGTGTTGGTGCCGGTCCCCGAGATGGCTTTATGCTTTCTATTTCAGAGCGTATGAAGCTATCAGTGAGCCGGGCACGCATTATGGTAGAGCTGGTTGTACTGGCTATTGGCTATGCTTTGGGCGGACCGGCTTTTATTGCTTCCTTCTTCTACACCCTTATTCAGAGCCCTATCTTCCAGGTTACACTTAAGTTCTTCCGGAACCTGCGCATGTCTATGATTGAGAAACGCGAAAAAGCGAAGGTTAAATCCTGTGCATAAACAATGACTGAATCCTGATCAGTAGTGCACTATAACTTCTTCTTTTTCGCCAGTGCTGATGTCTACCTTAAATAACTGATGGCTGTTGGTGCTGGTTACCCATAGTTGTCCATTCAGGAAAATAACATCATTTGGTTCGCTCAGCCCATCTACCAGCGTCCGGACGCGGTGCCGGGTCATGTCCAGTATTTTTATTTTGCCATTGTAGGTATCGGCTATAAATACATCGCTGTCTATGATATCCAGGCCCACGCAGTGTTGCAGCAGCGCATCATCAACATGGCCGTCCACATCACCAAAATCGAAAAGACCTCTGCCAAGTGGTGTGAGTACCATACCTGTATCTATGTTAACTGTTCTGATGGCGCTGGCTTCGGCATCGGCTACATAAAGCACATTACCATTATGGGCAAGCCCGCTGGGTTGGTTAAAGGCAGCTTCCAGTAAAGGACCATCGGCTAAAGCTTCGCGGCCGCTTCCGGCAAATCGGTATACTTTTTCTGTAGCCAGATCCATGCGCAGCAACTGGTGGTTACCGGCATTAGCAATATACATGCTATCGCCAAGTATAAGCAGGTCCCAGGGGCTGTTCGGGTCTACAGGTTCGTTCAGTTTATCATCCAGGAAATAATAACCCAACTCACCTGTGCCGGCGGCAGTGCTTACCTGCTTCTGCTCCAGATCTATTTTGCGAATGGCGTTGTTCTTGGCATCGGCCACATAAAGTATAGTGCCCTGCAGCGCCAGGCCGTGTGGTTCGTAAAAAGTGGCTTCTGCATAACTGCCGTCAGTAAAACCTGCTTCGCCGCTGCCTATAGTTTCTAGAATCTGCCCTTGCTGGTTAAGCTTAAGTATGCGGTTGTGGCCGCTGTCTGATAAGTAAATATTGCCCTCGCTGTCACTGATAAGCTTGGATGGGAAGTATAAAGTTGTTTTCTCCTGCACCTCCACGTGGAACCGGAAAGGCTCCCGGTTCAGATCCTCTTTAAACTCCTCCTGCATTTTCAGGATGTATGGCTGCACCGTCTGGTATACGCCTTCGCCGGCATGCTGCCCTACTACTTTTCCGTTGGGGTCTATAAGCACTGTGGTTGGCCACGCCCTGATGCCATACTGGTTCCAGAGCTTGAAATCTGCGTCATTAACTACAGGATGTTCTATGCCAAACTTAAGTATAGCCTGGCGTATGGTTTCGTTCTGCTTTTCGGCATCGAACTTAGCGGAGTGTATACCTATTACCACCAGCACATCGGCGAACTCCTGTTCAAGGCGCTTGAGGTCGGGTACAATATGCTGGCAGTTTATGCAGCCAAATGTCCAGAAATCGAGCAGCACGATCTTGCCCTTGAAATCTTTGATAGACCAAGCGTGATCGGTATTCAGCCAACCATGTTCAGTATTGATCTCGGGTGCGTTTACTCGTCCGGTAAGCATAAGTATAAAGGTTTATAGTGTGTCAGTAACTGGCTCTATAGTTACCGCTTCGCTGCCGGAAAGGTTATTTGGTAAGAGTTCTCTTTAGAAAGCCAGTGTAAGTGTCAGCTTGAACATGAGGTTATCCGCAGATTTATCGAATGCATAAGGCCCGTAACGGTAAAAAGCACCCACACCTATACCCGAGAAAGCAGAACTGATCACGTTGTTCAGCAGGAGGCCCGATTCATAAAATCCTTTGCGCATAGAGCCAAAGCTTACAGGCAGCTCCTGCGGTTGTTGTTTCAGCTGGCCAAAGCCGATGTTGGTAACCGCCAGCAGATCTGGTTTAAAGAAGCCGGTCTTCAGCAGGCGTTTCCCGAAATTCTGCTTCAGAAAAAGGGCCGCATACCTATCTGACATAAACTCGTAAGGGCGCATTGTTTCGAAGCCATCGCCGGCGTACACGGTATAGGTAGAGCTATAGCTGCCGTAGCCGTTGTAAAGACTAACAAACGGAGCCGTACCATCTACCAGCCCACCTGCCAGCGTTATACTTGTTTCGCCTAAACTGCGGTGCCTTGCCGTTGCCTCCAGGCGTACATCATACTTGCTGTAAGTATAATCTCCGTTCAGCAGGCCGTTTATGCCACGGGTATACTGAAACCAAAGTATAGGGTAAGGCGATGCCACAGGCATAACCTGGTTAAACTGTTGCATCAGCTGCTCGCCATAGGCAAAGCGCAGCCCAAGTGCGGCCTCTGTAATGTTAAACTCGGGTGGAGCTATACTTTCCGGGGTTGCTACTATTAGTGTTGGGCGGCGCTGCTCCTGCCTCATCAGGGCCTGCACCTGCACATACCTGAAAACGCGGCCCGAAAGCCCGGCACTGTAATGGGTTGTGTAGTCGAGGTTATCGAGCACGGCACGGCGCAGATCAGACAGCAGGCTACGGTGTTTGAAAGGTAAGCGCCTTCCTCCCGGTTCCAGCACATCTTCGAAATGCTCTGCCGCTAACTTTAAGTCCGAAGGCTTGTGCAGCACGATGGCAATATCGGCACCATACTTCTGTTCTTCATCGCGCAGACCATAACCCCAGTACCCGCCTATACTAAATCGCTCCGAAAACCGGTCGTTGGTATGGGCACCTATACCTAAACGCGTACCTTCGAAACGGCTTACCCGAAACAACCTGTTAATATCCAGGCTGATGGCGCCAATCGGGATCTGTTTTGCTACCAGGTACTCAATGGTGCGGATAGTGCGGTCGAGCTTTTGTTTCCGGCCCACGCTGTCGAGGCGCTGGTAGGTGGTTTGCTCCATGTTGCTGAGCGTGTCGGGGCGGTGCTGCTGCCAGAACATTTCCTGTTGCCGGCTTGCATCGGCATTTTGTTTCAGGGCTATAACACTAAAATCGCGGCTGCGCAGGCCAGGGTTCAGGTTTACGTTAGTAATATAGGTGCGAAGTGTACCGTATGGCTGGTGACCACGAAGCAGCAACTGCGGCACTGTTAACTCCACGTTCAGTTCTTTCGGAAACCACTGCTTATTATTCAGTAAAGCAAACTGCTGCTCCAGTTTCAGCCCCCGCTTATCGTCTCCGGCCGCCGATTCGGCTATTACGTTCTGTACCGCCCAACCATTGCTGTTAATGTAAAGCAGGCCCTGGAGTCCGTCAAAATTCTTCCCGCGCTGCGGCTTAAAAGAAATGATGTAAACTGTATCCTGGCCAACTACAGAGGTTTCTTCCAGCAGAAAATCATACTTGCGGATGCTGCCTGTACTTAGCGGGCTGAGATAGCGCTTGCCGAAAAACACAGGCATATCGGCATAAACCGAAAACTCGCGTGCCTCGGCGGCTACAATACCAAAGCTTGGCTGTTGCAGGCCTGATACGCGTGTGGCAAGTATGGTTTCTTTCGTTTGGTTAGGTTTCAGGTAAGCATAATCGGTTATACTTTCCATCAGGAAGAGGTGCTGCTTTGCCAGCAGGTCACGCATTTTCAGGTAAGCCGAATCCTGTTTTGAAAGCTGCAGTGTATCGCTCAGGTCGTGCTCCTGCACATCGGTGGCGGTAAGTATAAATTTGTTGTAGGTGCGATAAGTATAAGCGGGTATGTTTTCGGTGCTGTTGCGCTCGCGGTTCTGGTGTGCCAGCCGGATAATGCGGTGTGCCGGATTTTCCCCTGACCGAACAATAACCTCGGTAAGTCGTGCTGCTGCCGGTTGCAGGTAAATGTTTATAGTTTCAACGGAATCTGTTTGCACCACCTGCGGCGCATACCCTACATAACTGAACCGCACACTGGTAATGGGCCGGTTGTGCCTGAGCTGGTAATTTCCGTCGAGGTTGGTTGTGGTTCCTGTTTCGCCATCGTTTACGGCTATACTTACAAATGCCAGCTTCTCGTTTGTCTGGGCATCGCGCACGGTGCCGCGCAAAGTATAAACCTGTGCCAGCAGCGGTGTGGCTATACTTAAAAAGCAGAACAGCAATGTAAAAAGGAATGATCGCATCTGGTAAAGATAAAAGAAATGGCGCCTCCTCCTATACCGGAAGAAGCGCCATGTTATACTTTTATACCTGTATTATAGTTTAGAAAGTAAGCGACATACCCATACCTGGCTTACCATTCGGCAAAACAGTTGGCCCGATCACCGGGTTGTTATACCCTTTGTCTTTAAAGATCTTGTCGTGGAGCCAGTATACAGTGTTTACAGAAAGTATACCCACACCGGCACCAGCCAGTACATCGGCCATCCAGTGCTCGTTGTTAAGCACGCGCAGCACACCTGTGGCACTTGCTATAGTATAACTACCCACGCTTATCCAGGGGCTTTTGTGGCGGAATTCCTTATCTACAATTGTGGCTATGGTAAAAGCATACGCCGTGTGCCCAGATGGAAAAGCCGTAGGATCACCGTTCGGGCGGTCTATGTTTGTCAGTTTCTTAGTCGGCCATACTATAGCTGAAGTAAGTGCTCCGGAGGCTAACAGCAGGCCTGTCTGGCGGCGGATGTCGTGGCGGTTCTGAGACGAGAACGCGTTAAAGCCATACATGTACGCTACCGGCAGGAAAAACAGGTAATCGTCTACCTTGGTGCTGAAGTTTGGGAAGTTCTCATGCCTGGCATCACGAGCATCGAAACTGCTGTAAAAACCATTATCCTGTATAGTATAAATACCGGCACCAATTAAAGCTGCAGCCGGCAGTACTGCACGCGTAAGGTAACGCCTGTTGCTGCCCTCACGAAGCTGCGCTTCAGTAAAGGGCTTTTTCTGTCCCGGAAGTATGGTATCGGCAGCCACTGCAGGCAGCGAATCTACCTTTAGAATAGTAGTTTCTGCGGATTCAGCTGGTTGTGCTTTTTTAGGTACCTGGGCAACAACCGGAGTTGCCAGCATAGTTAACCAAAGCAGATGTATAGTGAGTAGTTTAGGCAATTTCAAAGCAAGTATAGTTTAATGGTTAAAACTGTTTGTGCTAACCCATTACGACACACAAAGGTGCCGCTGTTACATGAAATATGTTCTATTACCTATCCAGCTCTCCCAGTACAATATCCACTGAGCCAACTATAGCAATCAGGTCGGCTACCATGCAGCCTTTGGCTATCTCGTGCAGCACCGACAGATTTGAGAAACAAGGAGAGCGGCCATGGCAACGGAAAGGCACATCGCTCTTATCAGTTGTCCGGAAAAAGTAGCCTAATTCGCCACGAGGAGTTTCGCCACGGAAGTATAACTCCTGCGATCCAACCATGCGCATCTTTTTAGGGCAGGCAGCTTGCGGGTCAAAATCAGGAGTGCGTTTGTAGTCGCCGGTGAGGCGGTCGAGGCACTGGCTGATGATCTTTATGGATTCGCGGCACTCCAGCGCACGCACATAGTTGCGGTCCCAGCAATCGCCGGTGGTGCCTACGGTGCCTGTGCCAATGGGTACTTCAAAATCAAGTTCCGGATAAACGCTGTAGCCATCTATGCGGCGCAGGTCATACTTCAGGCCGGAGCCACGCAGCATCGGCCCGGAGCAGCCATAGTTTATAGCTACATCCAAAGGCAGCACGCCTACATTAGCGGTGCGGTCTATAAAGATCTTGTTCTCCAGAAGTATAGTATCCAGCTCATCGAGCTTAGGCTGCAGGTAATCTATAAACTCGCGGCAGCGCTCTTCAAAACCGATGGGCAGATCGTAGTACAAGCCACCTACCCAGATGTAATTGTACAGCATGCGCGCCCCCGAAACCCACTCCAGCAAACGTTGTATGTGCTCGCGGTCGCGGAGCAGCCACAGGAATGGCGTAAAAGCCCCTATATCGATAGCATAAGTACCAATGGCCACAAAGTGCGAGGCTATGCGGTTAAGCTCAGCTATCAGCACCCGTATGTACTCTACCCGCTTCGGAATCTGATCGGTAATGCCCAGCAGTTTTTCCACACCCATGCACCACACATGCTCTGAGTTCATGGCAGCCAGGTAATCCATGCGGTCTACGTAGGGGATGGTCTGGTTATAGGCCATACTTTCGGCGTGCTTCTCGAAACAGCGGTGCAGGTAGCCAATATGCGGCGTTACATCTGTTATGATCTCGCCATCTGTTACCACCTCCAGGCGCAGTACGCCATGCGTGCTCGGGTGCTGCGGCCCCATGTTTACGATCATCTCGCCCGCCTTCAGGTTATCCAGGCTGTACTTGTTCGGCTCAGACTGCAGCAGGTAGTTTTTATAGAGGGTAGACTGGCTCAAGTATAATTAGAAATTATGCATTAGAAATTACATGCAAGGTCGGAAAAATGAGGGAATAAAGTAAGGAGTTTGTTTTGGCAGATGATCTTCAGAACATATTATATATTTGTATTTTATATAATATTCTCGTTAGTCCAGTTTCTTATAAGCAGGAGATAGCAACTTTAACAAGAATAAAGAATCAACGCCAATGAAAAGAGCTATAAAGACATTTTCAGTGAAAGTTATTTTCAAATTTTTATCTATAATTAGCAATCAGCATGTCTGGGAAAATATCTTTCTATTATCATTAAGGAAAATGAATTTCGGGAATGGAGGAGATTTTAAACAGAGTGGAGAGTTGTTTGTAGCTAAGTTCATACAAAATAGACTTTCTAAAGAATCTCAAATCATAATCTTTGATGTTGGAGCAAACATTGGTAATTACTCAAAATCATTATCGAATTTATTTAATAGTAAAGCTAAAATATTCTCATTTGAGCCTTCCCAAAAAACGTTCGAATTGTTTTTAGAAACAACAAGGAATTGTGGCAATATCATTCCTAATAATTTTGGATTTAGTGACAACGAATACAATCAAATCTTATTTACGAATTCAGAAGGTTCTGGACTTGCATCTGTTTATCAAAGAAAACTCGATCATTTCGGAATCACTATGGATAAAACTGAAGAAATTAAGTTAACTACTATTGATTCTTTTTGTGATGAAAATAAAATTGAACGTATTCACTTTTTGAAATTAGATATAGAGGGGCATGAACTCAATGCTTTGAAAGGTTCAAAGAAGATGATTAATGGGAAAAAAATTGATTTCATACAATTTGAATTTGGCGGTTGCAATATAGATTCAAGGACTTATTTCCAAGATTTCTACAACCTACTAAAAGAAAATTATGACATTTATCGCATATTAGAGGATGGTATTTATGAATTAGCTACCTATAAGGAAACGTATGAAATATTCATTACAGTTAATTATTTAGCAATTAGAAAATAAAAGTTTCAGTTGTTAATACAGATTTTATAATATGTGATCTGTTGTCAAAACTTGAAGTTTTGTGCTTGTATTCAGTTCAGTGCCGTTGGCAGTTTTGCCTCCGATACGGAAATCTTGAAAACCTAAACCCTATTTCCCTAATTCCGCAGGTTTAACATTAGCGCAACTTGCGGTTAAACATGAGGCCTGTTTACAACTAGCCCTTTCAAATCTATACTTGCGGCTTTACAATTAGGCAATAATTTAGTCCATACGTATACTTACCATGGACATCGCTTTGCCATATACCATCGACAATGCGCTTGGTGAAAAGATCACCTTTAAGCGGATAACGGTAAAAGATGGCATACCCTATCTGGAAGGCGAAAACGAAGTAGCACCTGGCTCCGGCCCGCCCATGCACGTGCATTTTCACCAGGACGAAAGCTTTACAGTTGTTTCGGGCAAATTAGGTTACCAGGTGCCTGGCCAGCCAGAAAAGTTTGCCGGCCACGGCGAAACAGTTTTATTTAAAGCCGGTGTGCCGCACAAGTTCCGGAACGCAGGTTCTCAAACGCTACACTGCACCGGCTACATTACTCCACCCGACAATGCTGTTTATTTCCTGGCGCAGGTATTTACATCTACCAGCAGGAACGGAGGTCGCCCCGCCCTCTACGACATAGCATATTTGCTACACAGGTACAGATCTGAATTTGCCATGCTCGAAATTCCGGCATTTGTTCAGAAGTTCGTTTTTCCGGTGGTTCGGTTTTATGGCTACCTTGCTGGCAAACACCGTAAATTTGCCGATGCACCCCCGCCCCTGTACAGTTAGTGCCGGTTAACTATAAAAAGCTGAAGTATAAAAGCTTAAAAGAGCTTTATGGCTATAGTTTACTATAGTTACTCCTCTGCTAGTGCGAGCTTGTAGCTCGTATTTCCTCACCTAAATAAATATCAGAATGCCATTTCAAACATTGTAGAAAGTTGGTACAGATACTCAACTTCTTATAATAATCTTTATTCCCGACATTATAGCATTTAATGTATATAATATTTAATCTATATTGTATATTAGTAAAGTTATTGGCACCTGTTAAACCCTTTCCATATTCTGTTCGGCTACCCTTATAAAAAATGAAACTATATAAGAGAATTACTAAAGCACTTTTTAAGTGGAGCCTGATAGTACTTGCAGGTTACTGGGTATTAACAACATTAATTTTCGGACATGCTTATGTTAACAAAACAAAGCACGAGTATCCTGTTTACTGGTCTGGGATTGATGCTTATTTCAATAAGGAAAAAGTTGAATTTGCCCTGAATAAGCCTGTTGAGGTGAAGTTTGAAAGTATAGATGGTCCTTACATATACAATTCTGAAATCTTTACTGTTGGCGCCAACAATAAGCTGATGAGAAATGTATTTGATAAACGTCAGCCTGTAGAAGTGAAGGTTAATAACCAAGACCGCGACAGCTTTCACTTTTATTTAAAGGATACTTATCGAACAGAAGCAGACACCTATAAGATGCCGGAGAAGCTTGTTGTGATTTCAGACATAGAAGGCAACTTTAATGCCTTTTACAGTTTCCTGCTAATGAATGGCGTAATCGACAAGAACTATAACTGGACATTCGGTAACGGTCATTTGGTGCTTAATGGCGATTTTGTTGATCGGGGCACTGATGTAACGCAGGTACTTTGGCTCATCTACATGCTGGAAGAGAAGGCAGAAGCAAGCGGTGGAAAAGTGCATTATATCATCGGCAACCACGAAGTAATGAACCTTTATGGCGATAACTCTTATGCAGACCCAAAATACGTTGCAGTTGCCAAACAGATAAGTGGTAAGCAAAATTGGGATGAGGCAGGAAGGCACTTATTTTCAGCGGAGTCGGAATTAGGGAAGTGGTTGAGGAGTAAAAATGTAGTTGAAAAGATAGGCGATTACATTTTTGTGCATGCTGGCATTAAAACAAAGCTTATAGAAGAGAACCTTACTATTCCGGAAATAAACAGTATAGCCCGAAAATATTATGGGCTCCGAACGAAAGAACTGGCATTAGATCAGAAAGAACACCTGGTATTAAATTCATTCGACAGCCCTTACTGGGATAGAAGCTATGCCATGAACCTACTGATTGCAGGAGTTTTTGCCTTCAATGATCCTTACAATGCCTCTTACCACGAAACTACACAGGATGAAGCTGAGCAGATTTTAAAATTCTATGATGCGTCTAAAAAGGTTATAGGTCATAATGTTGTAAGCGATATTTCAGCAGATTATGATGGTAAAATCATTAAAGTAGATGTAAAACATGGCCACGAAAAATTCAGTGGCAATACAAAAGGCTTACTCGTCGAGAATGGCATTGAATACAAAGTAGATGATTTAGGAAAGAAGATTAAATTATAGTATCCCGCTGGTACTTTTCATTACCAAAGCAATATCCCTGTACTTGTTATGAGTTTGCACTGCAGGGGTACAAATACAACTCATAGGAAATGGCTATAATAGCTAATGCAATTACTGAATCATACTTAGCACAATTAACCACATGAACAAATACGGACTTCACGGAAAGCTAAAAGCAACAGCAGGAAACGGAGAAAAGCTTTCCTCAATTCTTCTTAAAGCTGCAAATCTGGTATCAACGGCTAAAGGTTGCCGGCTTTACATAGTAAGCAAAGATAAAGAAGATGAGGACGCTGTTTGGGTGACGGAAGTATGGGATAGCAAAGAAGACCATGATAACTCTTTAAAAGTAGAAGGTGTAAGAGAGCTGATTTCTCAGGCTATGCCTCTACTTAACGGAATGCCGCAGAAAGGGCAGGAGCTTGAGGTTTTAGGTGGGGCAGGTATAAAGTAGATAATAGTAGCTAGCTGTTGAAGCTCCCAATGCCGCAAGTTTAGCGCCTGCGCAACTCGTGGCTAAATCATGGAGCCAGTTTGTAACTGGCGAGGGAAAAGTTGCAGTACGCCAGTTACAAACTGGCTGCCATACTATACCACCTTTACCGCTGCGCTCAAACTGGCGGAATGGTATATGATGATTATAATTCTTAAATGCCTCACGATAAACTACAC
Source organism: uncultured Pontibacter sp. (assembly GCA_966250805.1). Taxonomy (GTDB): domain Bacteria; phylum Bacteroidota; class Bacteroidia; order Cytophagales; family Hymenobacteraceae; genus Pontibacter. The sequence continues at coordinate 52,341 of CBINIP010000005.1, forward strand.
TGCTTAAAGCATGAATACAGATTGGCATTTCCCGGTAATGATTTTCGCCTCCTTGTTCGTCTTTTTTCTCGTCATCAGGGCGGTTTTTCCAGGGCAGGAATTTATGCAGAAAAAGTATACAATCGTGTTGCTCGCCGTTTGGGTAGTCATTGTGGGGATGTTGTTTGGTAAATATGGTGCAACTTGGGGTATGCCGTGGTGGGTTTATTACCCGATTCCCATGCTGATGACGGTCTTGTTGCCGCCGTTGGTCCTGAAATTTAAAAAGACTAAAACAATCCTGTACCTGGTTTTAAGCTTTCTGTCGGCACCTGCCATACACATCTTTTTCTCCTTTTTCTTCGGCTGGACAGAATACATGCCCTTTTGGAAAATTTCATCCCTGTATATCTTATTGCATTAAAGGGCAGCAGAAGATAGGCCAATCTACTAGCTTCTGCAGATCAACTGGCTTGAAGGCAAGAAAAAATATGCAATTTTCTATATATTGCTTTTACAAACGGCATAATCCTAGCCCATGAAACCCTTATACCTGCTTCTGCTTGGCCTGCTGCTGCTAGCTGATGTGTTTGCCTACACCGAAGTGGTTACGCTTATCCGGCAGCCTTCTGATGCCTCGGTTATACTTGGCTTCGGGTTACTGGCCATACTTATACTTGTTAATTTCTTCTTAATCCGTTATTCACTTTCCAAACTTAAAGCCTGATGAACCGACGCGTTGTTACCTTCACCCTCTCCGTTCTGCTTGTTATACTGTTCTCTGTTACCGCCATGACCTCCTGCACCCGCATAGATGCCGGCCATGAAGGTATACTGGTAAAGCTTTACGGCACCGATAAAGGTGTGCAGGATGTGAGCCTTGTAACAGGGCGCGTATGGTATAACCCATTTACTGAAGAGGTGTTTGAGTTCCCCACGTTCGTGCAGACGGTAGATTACAGCCCCTTTACCGTTAATGCCAAAGATGGCTCTGTTTTCACGGTAGATCCAACTATTTCATTCAGGGTGCTGCCTGGCGAAAGTCCGCGTATTTTCAGCAAGTACCGCAAAGAGATTGCCCAGATCACCGAAACCACGCTATACAACTATACCCGAGATGCCTTCCGCATCCAGTTTAACCAGTACAGCACCGATAGCATCATTTCTAACCGCCAGTCGTTTGAAGACAAAGTACAGCAGGCTTTAGGTGATGCGCTTCGCAAAGAGGGTTTTGAACTGGAGCAGATGACCAGCGGCTTGCAGTACCCTGATGTGATCGTTCAGGCCGTGAACCTGAAGAACAAAGCCGTGCAGCAGGCCATGCAGGTAGAAAACGAGCTTAAAGTAGCCGAAGCCCAGGCACGTAAGAAGATAGTAGAAGCCGAGGCCGAAGCCCGTGCCAACGAACTGCGCCAGCGCACACTTACGCCATTGCTCATTCAGCAGCAGTTTATCGAGAAGTGGGATGGCAGAACACCGTTATATGGCAACTCGCCTACTTTCTTTAAAAATGTGCAGTAAGTGGAATTGCTGATTTTAGATAAATGTTATCAGAAATGGTAGCCTTTGTTGTTTTATGGTTACAGGTTTATGTAACTGGTAAGCTGGCTATACTTTCAATTTCGCATCCATCCTCAGTCATACTTGCCTATACTTTTATAGTTGATTTGGCTCGCTCCAAGCCCGCGAGGGCTCGTCCTCGGGCATCGCGCTGTGGCGAGCCCTGCCTTCGGCTCCGCCTGCAGGCTGCCCTTGACGGGCACCGGACACACCAAGGCGCTCAACCCAAGGACTGGGATCAACTTCGATAGCTGCTGACGATGCAAAAGAACCAATTTTTAGGGACAGGTCTGTTATGCTTTGTCATTTCGAGCAGGGCGAGGAATCTGAAGCATAAAGGTATAAGATCTCTCCTTTCGTCGAGATGACACCTGAAGCACCAACAGCCGGAAAGATCCCCGCCTTAGACAAGGAGGGGTTAGGGGTGGTTGGACCACTGCTACTATGAAACTTATACTTGTAGAATAGACAAGGCCAAATCCCCTCTCCTTGAGGAGAGGGCTAGGGTGAGGTGAAACAACCAACGTGGTCAGACAACGCCAACTATACCCTACTCAGGCTTCTCGCGCTTATCGCCAAACTCATTATCAGGCTTGCTGGTGAGGTTAACAGGTTCTCCTCTGAAGCCGTTTAGCGTGTTGTGCTGGTCGTAAGGTACTTTTATACCGTGGTAGTAATCCTGTAGCTTATAGTCTCTACGGAGCGGATGGCCTTCCCAGTCGGCGGCGCAGAGGATGCGGCGCATGTCCGGATGGTCTTTAAAAAGTATACCTACCAAGTCAAATATTTCGCGCTCGTGCCAATCGGCGGTGCGCCAGATGTGGCTCAGGGTTGGCACCGTAGGCATAGGCTCGCCTTCGGAGTTGCGCGGCACCTGCACTTTCAGCATCAGGTGGTGGTCGTAAGGTATGGAGTACAGGTTATAAGCCACCTCCATGGTACCTGCTTCCGGGCCGTTATCTATACCTGTAATGCAGGACAGAAAATCGAAGTAAGTCTGTTCGTTATCGTGAAGCTCCAGGCATACATCGGCCAGGCGCTCTGTTTGCAGCACCAGGTAAGGTTGCAGGTTGTCGGCTTTGGTATCAAGTATAACCTCTACACCAAATTTATCTGCAATTAAATCTTTTAGCTCCTCGAACGACACGGCAACTTAATTATGAATGCTGAATTATTAATTATGAATGAATCTCCGGAGACTTGTCTGCATCGGCCACAGGCTGGTGTAGCTGCTGCGCGCGTTTTGCCATGATCTGCTGCACGGCACGGGGCTCACGTATAGTTTCCTGCCGGATGATCTCCTGAAGCTTTAGGAACCCTCCGATCAACGCTTCAGGCCTTGGCGGGCAACCCGGTACGTATACATCCACAGGTATAATTCTGTCCACACCTTTTACCACATGATAGCCGTGTTCCCAGTAAGGGCCGCCGCAGTTAGAGCAGCTACCCATCGAGATCACATAACGTGGTTCCGGCATTTGCTCATATAACCTGCGCACGCGGTCGGCCATTTTAAATGTAACCGTACCTGCCACAATCATCACATCAGATTGCCTAGGCGAAGCACGCGGAATAATGCCAAAGCGGTCCAGATCATAGCCTGAAGCGTAAGCCCCCATCATTTCAATAGCGCAGCAAGCCAGACCAAAGCCCATCGGGAACAACGACGTAAGCCGCGCCCAGTTAAGCAGATCATCCAGTTTAGTGATCACTACTCCGCCTTCTCCTGTTTTATCCAAGGTAATTATGAATTAGAAATTATAGTTTATGAATGACGATGGCTGCCACTCATTTATACTTTACGCTTTGCGTCCTGCCGCTGGTTAAACTGCTGGTACACGTTCATTGGTATTTTAGAGCGACTCTGCGGTAATACAGGCTTAGGCTTTATCCAGTCGAGGTGGCCTTTTGCCCATGCATATGCTAAACCCAGCACCAGCACACCAATAAAAACGAACATTTCTATCAGCGAGAACCAGCCCCACACACCGTTGGTAGCCTCTACAAGGTCTCTACGCCCAAACACAGTTGCCCACGGGAACAGAAACGCCAGCTCTACATCGAAAATAATGAAGATAAGCGCCACCACGTAAAAGCGCGGGTTAAACTGAACCCACGAGTTTCCAATCGGCTCTTCGCCCGACTCGTACGTTGTCAGCTTCTCTGCATTTGGCCGGTTTGGCCGCAGCAGCCTGGATGTGAACAAGCCAATGACCACGAAAATTGCGCCCCCGATCAGGAAGAGCAGGATAGTTCCGAAGTCAGATGTATAGGTTTCTGCCATAGTTTGCAGCTGTTTACACAAAATTACACAAAAAGCCGGAATGTTTGCCTGAGTGGCGAGATGTGCTACACTTTATACTTCTGGCCGAAATCGCTCAACCTGCTATACTTTATTAAGTATATTTAGTAATCCTTAGCCAGCACCAACACTATGAAAATTCTATCCGCAGCACAAACACGCGAGGCAGATGCCTATACTATAAAACAGGAAAACATTGCCTCGGTAGAACTGATGGAACGGGCGGCTAAGGCTTTTGCATGCTGGTTCGAGAACAAGTTTACGCCTCAGCATGCTGTTTACATTTTCTGCGGACCCGGAAACAATGGCGGCGATGGTCTGGCTGTAGCCCGCTTGCTGCACCAGCGCAACTATAAAATACAGGTATTTACGGTTGGCGATACCTCCAAAGCCTCAGCCGATTTCAAAGCCAACCACAATAGATTACCAGAGGAGATAGAAGTTACCAACATTCAGGCTGTGGATAATATTCCCGCTATTCCGGAGAGCTGCTATTTAATTGATGCTCTCTTTGGCACAGGCCTGAATAAACCTGTAGCCGGCTTATTTGCAGAGGTTATACAGCGCATGAACAGCAGCAAAGCATGCATTACAGCTATAGATGTGCCATCCGGACTTTTCACCGACACCCAAACGCCTCCCGGTGGTGCAATAGTTAAAGCAGCCTATACTATCAGCTTTGAGATGCCCAAGCTCGCATTTTTCCTGCCTCAGCACGAAGAACATGTTGGCGAGTGGCATGTGGTACCTATCGGCCTAAATCAGGATTTCATTTTTTCTGCAGAAACCAACTTTTTTTATACTTCTGCCCAGGATGTACAAAGAATTCTGAAGCCCCGGACAAAGTTCTCGCACAAGGGCACCTATGGCCATGGTCTGTTGTTGAGCGGAAGCTATGGAAAAATGGGCGCTGCTGTACTGGCTGCACGGGCTTGCCTCCGAAGCGGCGTTGGCTTGCTTACTGTTCAGGCACCTTCTTTTGGTTATCCTATTCTTCAGACAGCTGTACCTGAAGCTATGACCTTGCCGGATAAGAATCGGAAACATTTATCAGAGCTGCCTGAAAGTATGGAAGCTTATACTGCTATAGGTGCTGGCCCAGGTATAGGCAAGGAGAAACCTACAAAAACAATGCTGGGCCAATTGTTAGCTACTGCTTCCGCCCCACTTGTGCTGGATGCGGATGCCATCAACATCATCTCCGGCAGCGAACGCCTGAAAGCCCAATTACCTAAGAACCGCATCATCTTCACCCCTCACCCAAAAGAGTTTGAAAGGCTGGTAGGAACCTCTAAAGATAATTACGACCGGCTGCAGAACCTGCGCGAGTTCTGCTGTGAGTATAGTTGCTATATTGTTTTAAAAGGAAGCCACTCAGCCATTGGCACACCTGAGGGTAAAGTATACTTTAACACTACAGGCAACTCCGGCATGGCCACTGGTGGTACCGGTGATGTACTTACAGGTATCATTACGGCGCTTGTGGCCCAGCGTTATACTTTAGAAGAGGCCTGTATACTTGGTGTGTATGTGCATGGCTTAGCCGGAGACCTGGCTAAAGTTACAGTAGGCGAAATAGCCATGATAGCTTCCGATTTGGTAGATCATCTGCCCCAGGCTTTTCAGCAGCTAACGATGGCTCAGGATTTAGCGAGGTAAATAAGTGCCGCATGCAGCAACATGGCACCATCGGCTAACAAGGCATAATATACCCGTGGCTTATGCTCTGACGAGAGTAACACAACCACTGCAGCACAGGCACCACTTATCAGCAATGCCACGCGTGTAGCGCCGTCTTCAGTAGATATTGCCACCCCCACATACAGCAGCAGCAAGAACATGGAGAGCAGCTTTGTGTTCCGGACACCTATTAAACCCGGAAATGTAAGCGTGTTTGTATGGCGGTCGTAAGTATAATCGCGAATATCAAAAAGCAAGGCTAGCGCAAGTATAAACAGGAACCTTCTTGCAAACAGCATCCAGGCTTCTTCGCTCCAGAGCGGCAACCCTGCATTAAGCAAAGGGAAAAGCGCTGTTACAACGGCCCACACATAAGCTATCAGAAAAACTTTAAGCAAAGGCACACTGCGCAACGGCTTTACTTTTTTCGATTTGTAAACTACAGGCACCGTGTACCCTATCGAAATAACAGCCAGGTGCAGGACAAACCAGAAATTCAGGCGCAGATCATACGCAAAGTATACCCATGTTGCAGAGGCTAAACTCAACAAACCAAGTATAGCCATCTCCCGCTTGTGCCGTTGCACCCACGAGTCGCTGTGGTGGTTAATTTTCTGGCGTGGCCTGCGAAGTATACTTTGCACACTGCTCAGGTTGTAGGTAAACAGTGTAGCCAGGAAAATAAACACAGCCATTGGCACCGACACCTTCAGGCTGGCCAGCATGTAAGTTTCTACGGTTAGCATAAAAGCGCAGCACGATATAAAGACGCTACTAAACAGCAATGCTTCGGCATACCTTCTGGCTCCGTTGCTTTGGCTCCTGCTGTAGCTGTTCATTATGTCCTGTGTTCTGTTTTGCTTCATGCTCTGCCTGCAAGTTCGTGCTTTCTCCCGCTTTACTCAAGTATAGTTGCCTTATAAAAGAAAAGCCTGGCGCTGTATATAACTACGCCAGGCTTAACAGGAAAAGTAAAATTTTTACAGAACACTTTCTTTTGTTGTTCCGAAAGTAGTATTGTACAGGTTTATGCTCTCCTGGATGATCTGGTAAGCCTGTTCACGGCCCAGGAACTGCTCTACAATAACTTCTTTGTGCTCCAGCTTCTTATAATCTTCAAAGAAGCGGCGCATTTCTAATAAAGTGTGCGGAGGAAGCTCTGAAATATCGTTGATGTGGCGAACAGACATATCGTTGTTTGCTACTGCAATGATCTTATCATCTTCTTCATTGTTATCGATCATGCGCATTACGCCGATCACTTTTGCATCTATCAGGCACATTGGCTGCACATCCAGCGAGCAAATCACCAGGATATCAAGCGGGTCTTTATCGTCGCAATATGTTTTAGGTATAAAGCCATAATTAGCCGGGTAATTTACCGAAGAGAAAAGAACTCTGTCTAATTTAAGCATTCCACTCTCTTTATCTAGCTCGTACTTAGCTTTAGAGCCTTTCGGAATTTCAATGATCGCTGTTACTACATTCGGAGCTTCTTCGCCGAAGCTCACGCTGTGCCATGGATTGTTATTTTCCATATTTTCTTTCTTATACTATTTCTAACTGTTGCACCACCAGATTGTGGTGTATTATCTATTTCATTAATTCCTGTAATGGTTTACCTATACTTCCGTTAGGCTCCTGTATGTATAGCCAGGTTGCAATGGTAGGAGCAATATCGGTTACTTTAACTTCTGCGGCGCTCTCTCCTGGTTTTATGTTCCAGCCATACCAGATCAGCGGCACGTGCGTGTCATAGTTGGAGTAGGAGCCATGCGATGTGCCTCTTGTCTGGTTATCCTGCCAGCCGGCAAACCAGGCCGGTTGCAGTACCACAATAACATCTCCTGACCGTTGTATATTGTACCCGCTCTCTACACGCGCCATCAATCCTTCTGTCCAGCTTGTAGTAAGCAAATTCTCTGCAGCAACAACTCTGGCTACTCCCTCCATACCCATGATATAGTTGGCTACCTTTTGCTGTACTTCCGCTCTGTTTAGCTTCTTGCTATCTATCAGCTTACGATTCAGGTATAACTGCTGGTTAGTATACTTCTCTACCCATTTGCCGGCACCGTATGTCTCATTCAGGTAATTTTCTACAGTATCTCTGAGAGCGTTTGATCTGGCAACGCCAGCCGGTACTTTATTAGACTGCAGGAAAGACGGAACATGTGCACCTCCATGATCTGCAGTTAAAAAGAATAAAACGTTTTCTTTGCCTACTGTTTTCTCTACCTCGGTTATCAGCTGTTCAATCTCTTTATCAAGCCGAAGGTATATATCCTGCGTTTCTACAGCATTAGGTCCGAATGAGTGGCCAACATAGTCTGTAGAAGAGAAGCTTACTGCAAGAAAATCAGTAAAGTTGCCTTTTCCTAAATTTTCGCTTTTTAAAGCAGCAAGCGCAAAGTCTTTTGTTAAGGTGTTACCTGCTGGCAGCGAGCGTAACAATTCGTAATCTTTTTGCCTGATAGCAGGTATATTGTGCGGGAATACCGGGCTCGTTTCGCCATCCAGCATTTCTTCCCAAGGCACATCGTCTGCACTGCTTTCTGTATATTCTGCAATTGGTAACAGCGTATTCCAGACCTGGCTTAAGTACTGATCGGGATATTTTTTGTTATTGAACTCCTGTACCCACTGCGGCAACTCGTTCATGTAATAAGTGCTCGTAATCCAGTTTCCGGAAGGAGAATCGAACCAATACGCTGCATTAGCCAAATGCCCCGCAGGCAGTACGGCTCCTCTGTCCTTTAAAGCTATTCCTATAACTTTAGAGCCTTTATTGGTAGCCAACCTCAGCTCATCAGTTATAGTTGTTGTAAGCAGGTTCTTAGGCGACATCAGGCCTGCACTTGAAGTACTTCCTACCGTGCTCACTGATTTATCCTCTACACAGTACATCGTTTTACCGTTGTTACGGTTGTACCAGCTATTACCTATAATGCCGTTAAGTGATGGTGTACTCCCTGTGTAGATAGATGCATGGCCGGGAGCTGTATATGTTGGCACATAACTATACTGCGTATTTGTAAAATTATAGCCTTCTCTTACCAGCTTCCTGAAACCACCGTTGCCATACTTGCTCCAATAGCGGTACAGAAAATCGTAACGCATCTGGTCTACAACTATACCAACTATAAGCTTTGGTCGGTTTAGATCTTTCGCAAGGGCAGCAGAGGCCTGTTCATTTTGTGCTGTTTTACCAGGCCCCGCACAGGAACCTAGCATTATTAAGAAGCTTAAAGTGAAGGCAGCTACAGTATTTCTACGTAGTAGGTAACTTTTTCTCATTCTGTTATACTTTGCTTTCGCAAATATATAAAGCAGTTATGTGTTTAAACACTTATTTACAGTTATATAACATAACTACTTGCTATGAATAAACTGTTGCCAATATACATGCACTGAAAAAAAGAACGCCCACCGGATTGATGGGCGTTGCTTTTGCTATAAATCTCTTTTGCTATTTGGCAGCCAGAGCTTCGGCACCACCCACGATTTCGAGAATCTCTTTCGTAATGGCAGCCTGTCTTGTCCTGTTGTATGTCAGTTTTAACTGTTTCAGGAGCTCTCCGGCATTTTCTGTTGCTTTATCCATCGCAGTCATTCGGGCACCATGTTCAGAAGCGTTAGACTCCAGAACAGCCTTGTATACCTGTATCTTTAATGATTTAGGTATAAGTTCCTGAATGATCTCCTCTTTCGATGGCTCAAACATATATTCTGTAACCATTGATGTAGGAGCATGCGGATCAGCAGGCTTATCAACAATCGGCAGGAATTGCTCAGTACGTACAATCTGTGTTGCTACGTTTTTGAACTCGTTGTAAACAAGCTCTACCTGATCAAATTCACCGCTGATGAAACCATCCATGGCACGTTCTGCTGCAGCGCGAACTGTATCAAAAGATAAGTTGGTGAACAAGTTGCTGAAATCGCCAATCATGTTATAACCACGCTTAGAAAAAGCATCGTTGCCTTTTCTACCGATAGCCATAAAAGAAACGTTTCCAGCTTCAAACTGGCTTGCATACTTTGTAGTAGCCAGCGTTGATGCAGCTTTAATGATGTTTGAGTTGAAAGCACCAGCCAAGCCACGGTCAGAAGTTACGGCAATAATAAGCACACGATTAACATCGCGCTTCTCAGAGTACTTATTTGTTACTGTGCCTTCAGTAATTGAAGACAGATTTGCCAGAATTCCACTCAGGCGTTGCGCGTAAGGGCGCATACGCAGGATATTATCCTGGGCACGTCTTAACTTAGCAGCTGCCACCATTTTCATGGCTTTAGTGATCTGCTGTGTAGACGACACCGATACGATGCGACTTCTAACCTCTTTTAAACTTGCCATATTATGTTTGTTATAAGCTTAAAGCTAGAGGTTAAAAGCGTATTTCAGCCTTTAACCTCTAGTTTAATAACTTAAAATATTACTTCTTGTATCTCGCAGAAAGTTCTTTAGCAACTTGTCTCAACACACCGATAGTGTTGTCATCAAGCTGACCAGCTTTAAGCGCATTCAGTGTATCTACATGCTGAGCACGCATTGTACGCTGGAAATCTTTCTCAAAATTTCTTACCTCGTTCACAGGAACATCATCCAGCAGACCGTTTGTAGCGCAATATATAATTGCTACCTGATCCTCAACTGCAACCGGAGAGAACTGTGGCTGCTTCAGGATTTCCAGGTTACGGCGACCACGCTCAATTGTAAGCTTAGTAGCAGCATCCAGGTCAGAACCGAATTTAGCAAATGCTTCAAGTTCACGGAACTGAGCCTGATCAAGTTTAAGCGTACCAGCTACTTTTTTCATTGACTTGATCTGAGCAGAACCACCCACACGTGATACCGAAATACCTACGTTGATTGCAGGACGGATACCAGAGTTGAACAGGTTAGTCTCAAGGAAGATCTGACCGTCAGTGATAGAGATAACGTTAGTTGGGATATACGCAGAAACGTCACCAGCCTGTGTCTCGATAATTGGAAGAGCTGTCAAAGAACCACCACCACGTACTAAGTGACGGATTGATTCTGGCAGGTCGTTCATGTTACGAGCGATCTCATCAGATGCGTTTACTTTTGCAGCACGCTCTAATAAACGTGAGTGCAGATAGAATACGTCACCTGGATAAGCTTCACGCCCTGGAGGTCTTCTTAGTAGAAGAGACACCTCACGGTATGCAACTGCCTGCTTAGAAAGGTCATCATAAACAACCAGTGCAGGACGGCCTGTATCACGGAAGAACTCACCGATAGCAGCACCAGTAAATGGAGCAAAGAACTGCATTGGAGCCGGATCAGAAGCAGAAGCCGAAACTACTACTGTGTAATCCATTGCACCACCTTCAGTAAGTGATTTTACTACCTGAGCTACTGTAGATGCTTTCTGACCTACGGCAACATATATACAGAATACAGGCTGTCCTTTTTCGAAGAACTCACGCTGATTCAGGATTGTATCGATTGCAACAGCTGATTTACCAGTCTGACGGTCACCGATGATAAGCTCACGCTGGCCACGTCCGATCGGAATCATAGAGTCGATCGCTTTGATACCAGTCTGCATAGGCTCGTTTACCGGCTGACGGAAGATAACACCTGGTGCTTTACGCTCCATTGGCATCTCATACAGATCACCAGCAATAGGGCCACGGCCATCAATAGGCTGACCTAGTGTATTAACTACACGACCAATAATACCATCACCTACTTTAACAGAGGCAATGCGGTTTGTTCTTCTTACGGTAGCGCCTTCTTTGATCTCGCTGTAGTCGCCGAGCATTACGGCACCTACGTTATCTTCTTCCAGGTTCAGAACGAGTGCCTGAAGTCCGTTCTCGAATTCGATAAGCTCGCCAGACTGGGCTTTTGAAAGGCCATAGATACGAGCGACACCGTCACCCACTTGAAGTACAGTACCTACTTCTTCCAGTTCTGCCTCAGTACGGAAGTTTGATAGCTGTTCTCTTAATATGGCTGATACTTCGTCAGGTCTTACTTCTGCCATGATTATAGTTTATTAATATATGGGTTGTCTTTAAAACTGTTTTTCAGCTTGCGTAATTTATACTTCACAGAGCTGTCAATTTGCTTATCACCTACACGAAGTACAAAACCTCCGATAAGTGTTGGATCAATAATTTCCTCAAGTTCAATGAACTTGCCAGTCTGGGTAGCTAAACGCTGGCCCAATTCGTTGCGGAGCTCAACAGAAAGAGGAGTTGCAGTTGTTACGCTTGCACGTTGTATGTTCTTGATCTCGTTATACTGTCTCAGGAACTCCTCTGCAATAAACTCTAAAAGCGACTCGCGGTTTTTACGTGCAACGATGTTGAAGAAAGCTAATGTCATCTCCTGTACCTTGCCTTTGAAGATACTATTGATGATAGCCTGTTTTTTATCCGGCTTCACAATCGGGTTGCGCAACAACAGCTGAAAATCGCGGTTCTGGTTTACAGTTTGCGAGAACATTTTCATATCGCTCTGCACCTGCTCCAGTATCCCCTTTTCTTCAGCCAGTTCGATCAGCGACTTCGCGTATCTGGAAGCAACTCTTATATCTGACATAGTGGTTCTTTATATACAATGGTGCGAGCTATTACTAACACCATTCTTTTATACTTTTAGTTCAGCGTTACTTCACGGATGTAGTCCTGTGCCAGCGCCTGCTGTGCAGTAGGATCGTTCAGTTCTCTTCTCAGGATGCGTTCAGCAATTTCAACAGAAAGGGCAGCAGCCATATTCTTCACTTCAGTGATAGCGGCTCTCTTTTCGTTTTCAATAGCTTCACGTGCGTGAGCGATCATGCGGCTTCCTTCTTCGTTTGCTTTATTCTTAGCAGCTTCAACTATGCTGTTACCAGCATCAGTAGCTTCTTTCAGAATTCTATCACGCTCCATGCGTGCTTCAGCCAGCAGTTTTTCGTTTTCAGCCTTCAGGCCCTGCATCTCAAGCTTAGCTTTTTCAGCCGCGCTTAATGCCTGCTCAATAGAGTCTTCACGATCGCGTAGTGCTTGCATGATAGGCTTCCAAGCAAACTTAGAAAGCAGGAACAGAACAACTAAGAAAGTTACTACCTGCCAGAAAATTAAACCTATACCTGGGGTTACTAATTCCATTGTTTATGAAAATTGAATTTAGTTTCTTTTTATACCGCTGTACTTACCAGCAAGCGGCTTTTTCTACTATATCTTTAACTACATCTTTGAACTCATCGTCCGGACCATGCGTCCGGACGTGAGATCAGCAAAAGCTTTAATTAGCCTTTGAAAGAGATTAGCAAGCAAACCACCACACCGAAAAGTGCAACACCTTCGATAAGGGCAGAAGCGATAATCATGGCAGTCTGGATTTTACCACCAGCCTCAGGCTGACGAGCGATAGATTCCATGGCAGAGCCACCGATTCTACCAATACCCAAACCAGCGCCAAGGGCAACTAGACCAGCACCGATACCGGCACCCATAATCGCATAACCTGCGCCTTCAGATAGAGCTTGAAGCAGAATTGCTAACAACATAATTGTAGTTATATATAGTTAAAAAATAAAAATTCAGATTAATGATGTCCGTCGCCATGGCCCATGTCATCAACATGGTCGTGCTCTTCTACTGCGCCGCCAATGTACATTGCTGACAGCAGCGTAAAGATGTAAGCCTGAAGCAGCGCCACGAACAACTCAAGGAAGTTCATAAATGTTGCGAAAGCCACACTTAACGGACCAACTGCTACACTCTGGAAGATAAAGATTAAGCTAAACAACGACAGGATGATAATGTGACCAGCTGTGATGTTTGCAAAAAGTCGAACCATCAGAGAGAAAGGCTTGGTAAAGATACCAATCAATTCTACCGGGATCATGATCGGAGACAACCACTTAGGTACACCAGGCGTTGCAAAAATGTGGCCCCAGTAGCTCTTATTACCACTAAATACTGTAATAAGGAGCGTAAATACAGCAAGCACCAGCGTTACTGCAATATTACCTGTTAAGTTAGCCCCACCTGGCATCAGACCCAGCAGGTTGTTAAACCAGATAAAGAAGAATATGGTCAGCAGGTATGGCATGTAACGCTCATACTTAGGACCGATATTAGCCTTTGCGATTTCATCGCGCACAAATACAATAATTGGCTCAAAGAAAGACTGTATGCCTCTAGGAGCTCTGCCTTTATTGTTTTTGTAACGACCAGCTATTGTAAAGAACACAATCAGCAGGAGCGCCACACTCAGGAAAAGAGAAGCCACGTTCTTGGTAATTGAGAAATCAAGCAGGCCAGCATGATCCTCCAGCGGCTCACCTTCAGCATTTACCTTAACAATATGACCATGCTCTAATGCATAGCCTTTATAAGGCACCAGCTCGTGCTGCTCATTGTAGAAGTTATGCGAAGAAAACACCTCCACTTGCCCGTTATCAACAAGTATAACAGGAAGATACAACACCACACCATCCGCGAAATGCCATGTATAATCATCTGCGATGTGATGCATGATCATATCACCGGGCTTAAACTCCCCGCCTTCCGACGCCGCATTCGCATACGTTGAGATCGTCAGGAAAGAAAATAGTAAAACGAATAACTTCTTCATTAAGAGAGATTTATAAGCAAAATTTATAAAACAGACTAGTATACCTAGTTCTGCTTTTTCAAATGCGGGCGCAAGTTAGCCAATAAGCTGTAAATTTCAAACCCGGTAAAGAGAAAATATAACACGAAGAAGTTCAGAACGAACTGCAGTTCGTTCTCTGAGAAAAGGTAGACATAGATAAATACAACCCCTATACTCAGCATCATCCGGAAGCCCATCGAACCGAAGTAGTACAGCTGGAAATTATCGTTGTCGTAACTGATACCGAGGCGTGTGATATAAAAGGTGGCAGCCGTGATCAAAACAAAGAAGCCAAGGATATACCAAATATGTGTATGAACCAGTGCATTGCCAGTAAAATAGGTTAGAGCGCCTGCCAGCACACCTACTAATCCTGAGAAAATAAGGAGGTTTCTAAAAAAATTCACAAATCTACTTTTTGTTTAAAGATGCAATTACCAACACCATAGATGCCACTACAGCTACAAGCAAAAACACAATTGTGAACCAGGGATTCTCAGTCTTAAAATAATCATCCAGTTTCATGCCGGCAAAGGCCGCCAAAACCATCGCTCCAATCATCTGAAATGCCAGCCCCGAGTACTTCAGGTAAGGTTTTACAGAATCCTGTCGATTATTTTTATGCTCTTCTGGTTCAGGTGTGTTTTCCATGTAAGTCAGCTATTTGCAAAATTACTTCTTTTTACGACGTTATTTGCACGCAAAGCCAAAATACACGTTTTTTATACCCATGTGCATCTATGCTGCGCCTGAAACCAAACAAGGTCGTTTATAGTTCAATAGCAGGCAGTGCAGGGCAGCTGTTACAATATGCTCAGATTTTGTATTTTTGTACTAACACCTTGCACCTGAAGCGCTACCTTAAGTTTAGCTATACTTCAGCAGCAGCCTTTTTCGTTTACCATATATTATAGTATACCCAAACTATACAGCTACCAAACACCCAGCACCGGTTTATACTTTGAACAAGCATCCGCTATACTTATATATTATATGTGCCTGCCTGCTGCTTCTGGCAGGCTGTTCTGTTGAGCGCAAAAACCCGCTCAGTAAAGCATACCATAATACTACTGCCCACTACAACGGCTATTTTCTTGCCCGCGAGAAAATGAAAGCCATTGAAAGCGGCATTCAGAGCAAAGTAGCTTACGACTACAACCAGGTGCTACCTATTTTCCCGCCTATAGATTCTGCCACAGCCCAGGCTTACGCCAACGACCTGGAGGATGTGGTAAAAAAAGCTTCTTTCCCGATACAGTGGCATAAGAACAGCAAGTGGATTGATGACTGCTATGTATTGATTGGCAAAGTGCGCTATTACCAGCTGAACTACGGAGATGCAGCCAAAACATTCAGGTATGTAAACTCATCCAGCAAAAACCCTGAAGCACGCCACGAAGCATTGGTATGGCTGATGCGTACCTTTCTTGTAACCGGCGAGTTAGATAACGCAATTGCTGTTTCTGAGCACCTGAAGAAAGAGCGCCTGAACAAGGATAATGCCCGCGAGCTATACTTAGCTCGTGCCCAGTACGCATACCTGCAAGCCGACACAGCCTCGATGATCGAGAACCTGCGCCTGTCGTTGCCTAATTTCGAGGAGAAAGATGCTTTGGCCAGAACACGATTCTCTTTGGCAAGATTATACCAGTTAACAAACCAACGCGAGGATGCTTACACACAGTATAATAAGATCCTGCGCCGCAACCCACCTTACGATCTGGGCTTCTTCAGCAGGCTATACATAGGTCAGGTTTCTGAACTTACAGATGCACAGGACCGCAACCGTATTGCAGGCTTTTACCAGAAGCTTTTAAAGGATAGCAAGAACACCGAGTACAGAGATAAGATTTTGTACGAGATGGCTCAGTTCGAGCTCCGCCAGCAGCACTACGACAAAGCACTGGAGCACCTGCAGGCATCACTTAAAACTTCAGGTTCGTTACAAAACCAAAAGGCTTACTCTTACCTGCTGGCTGGCAAAATATACTTTGAGCACCTGAACAAGTATAACCTGGCCCAGGCTTATTACGATAGTGCTGCACAGGCTTATCCACAGTCTGCGCCAGATTATGAGGCTGTAGTTGAAAGAAGTAGAATATTAACCGATTTCGCTACGCAGTATAATACTATAGTTTTGCAAGACAGCCTGCTGCGCTTAGCACGCCTAAGTGAGCCGGAGAGGCTGGCAGCAGTACAAACTATAGTTCAGCGCGAAGAAGAGCAAAGACTACAGCAGGAGCAGCGCCAGCAAATGCAACAGCAAAACCAGCAGCGCCGAAATTCCATTGTAAACAGCACCCAGAACAACACCGCCATTGCGAGCACCAATAACACCGGCATCTGGTATTTTGATAATCCGGCTGCTATGGCAACTGCACGCTCAGAATTTACGCGCCGCTGGGGCGATCGTCCGCTGCAGGATTACTGGCGCCTGCGCAGCCGTGGAGAAACATCTAACCAGGAACAATTAGCGCAGGAAACCACTACTGCCGCTCCGGATCAACCTGCTCAGAGTGCCGAAGAAAGTGCTGCTGCAAAAGTACAGGCTTATCTGCAGAACATTCCTTTAACTACAGCTGCCATGCAGCAATCTGAAAAACAGATTGAGGAGGCTATGTTTGCATTAGGCAACATTTACAGCCAAAAGCTGAAAGCCCCAGCACGAGCCACGGAAACATTTGAGCAACTACTTACACGCTTCCCGAATACAGAGCACGCTGCCGAAACATACTATAGCCTATACCTGCTTTACGACAGAGCCGGCGACGACCGAAAGAACACTTACTATACCAAGCTAAAGCAGCAGTTTCCGAACAGCACTTATGCACATTTAGTAGATGACCCTACTTTCCTGAGCAAAAACGCAGCCGATAACGTGAAAGCGCGCACCCTTTACGACTCTGCCTATACTTACTATGAGCAGCAGAAGTATAAAGAGGCAAGCAATTACCTGGCGCAGCTCGATAGCCAGTACCCGATGAACGACATCAGCGATAAAGCGGCTTTCCTGGGTGTAATGATAACAGCTCGAACCGAAAAGCCTCAGGCACTGCGCGAGCACCTGCAACGGTTTAAATCAGGATTCCCGAAGAGCCCGCTTCAGGCCAAAGCCGATCAGTTGCTGGCAACTTATACTGATCTGGAGCAAAAGAATATGCTTCGCCAGGATGTTCCTAAACCCGAAACACCGAAAGAGACTGCAAAATCTGTTTTAGAAATTACGCCGGAAGAAAAAGCTAGCATAGAAATTGCACCTGCTCCTCAGCAAGCAGACACTGTAGTTTCTCAAAAGCAGGAAGATAAAAAGGTGCAAAAAACCAATACTGAAGTGGCAGCAGCACGCACCGAGCCAGCTAAGCCGGAACTGCCCCAGCAGGCAACACCAGCTGATTCTGTAACAACTGATACAGCATCAACAGGTAAAGCAGCACCCGTTGATGCCCTGGCTTATACTTCGGCCCCAGATTCTGCTTACTATTTCGTGCTGATTTACCCGACTACAGCGCCTGCTTTTAAAGATATAACAGCCAAGTATGAGAAGTATAACAGCTCCTTTTACAAGAACGAAGGCCTGACAATCGATTCTCTGGCATTTGCTGATGATAAAACGATGCTGGTAATGCGCTCTTTTGCGGATTACAAAGCGGCACACTCTTTTAACATAAAACAAAAAGCACCACAAGCACCTGTTGGTAGAATCAGAGGCGTAGAATTCACTACCTTTGTAATATCTTCTGCCAACTACTCTAAATTTTTGCAGAAGAAAGATTTAGAAGCTTATCTGACTTTCCTCAGAACGAATTATTAAAATGACCACCACAACTCGTCAAACAGAAAAAAAGGTTTTCCCTAAAGTTGTAACAACCCTCTGGATTTTATTTATAGGCGGTTTTGTAGCTTTTATACTTTACGTTTATGCTGTTAGTGCAAACTTCCTGAACCTGTTCGGGGAGCTGCCAAATCTTCGTACGCTGGAGAACCCTAAAAGCGAGCTTGCTTCTGAGCTATACTCCGCCGACGGTAAGCTGCTTGGCAAGTACTTCCGTGAAAACCGTTCTCCTGTAGATTATGAAGACCTGCCGGATAACCTGATAAACGCCCTGCTTGCCACTGAAGACATCCGTTTCGAAGACCACTCTGGTATAGATGCGGAGGCATCGGCTCGCGTTGTGTTTTCTGTACTTACAGGTCAGTCTAAAGGTGGGGGTAGTACGCTAACGCAGCAGGTTGCCAAAAACCTTTTTAACACACGTGGCGAAGAACTAAATGGTGGTTTATTAAACGATGTGCCTGGTCTGCGCATGCTTATCCTGAAAACAAAAGAATGGATAATGGCTATTAAGTTGGAGCGCAACTATACCAAGAAAGAGATTATGACTATGTACCTGAACACGGTTGATTTCGGCAGCAACGCCTTTGGTATAAAAGTGGCCGCTAAAACATTCTTCAACAAAAAGCCTCAGGATCTGGAGTTACAAGAATCAGCAGTACTAGTTGGTTTATTAAAAGCACCTACCTACTACAGCCCTAAGTTTAACCCTGAAAACTCCAAGCGCCGCCGCAATGTAGTGTTGTCGCAGATGGTGAAGTATGACTTCCTGTCAGAAGAAGAGTTTAACAGCCTGAAAGAAAAGGACATTAAGCTTGACTACAATGTAGAGAACCAGAACATTGGTATGGCACCATACTTCCGTACCGAGGCTGCCAAGTTCCTGCTGAAGTGGGCCCGCGAAAATGGCTACGACCTGTATGCTGATGGCTTAAAGATCTATACCACAATCGACTCGCGCATGCAGCAATATGCAGAGCAAGCTGTTGAGGCACACATGAGAGATCGCCAGAAGGTATTTTTTGAGCACTGGAAAGGCCGCAACCCTTGGATTGATCGCAACTATAAAGAGATCAAAAACTTCCCGGAACAGGCTATCAAACGTACTTCGCGTTACCAGAAACTATACGAGCGCTTTGATGGCGACGAAGACTCGATCAATTACTACCTCAACAAGAAGATCCCGATGACCGTTTTTGGCTGGGATGGCGAAAAGCAGGTAACCATGAGCCCAATGGATTCGCTGAAGTATTACAAGCATTTCCTGCAGGCTGGTTTTATGGCCATGGAACCGCAGACAGGCCATATTAAGGCTTGGGTTGGCGGTATCAACTATAAGCACTTTAAATATGACCACGTG
The DNA here is from genome assembly GCA_966250805.1 of uncultured Pontibacter sp. Taxonomy (GTDB): domain Bacteria; phylum Bacteroidota; class Bacteroidia; order Cytophagales; family Hymenobacteraceae; genus Pontibacter. The sequence continues at coordinate 71,680 of CBINIP010000005.1, forward strand.
AAACAGGGTGCGCGTCAGCCTGGTTCTACATTCAAGCCTTTCCTGTACACAGCTGCCATCGAAAACGGTTATTACCCTTGCTACGAAGTAGTAGATACAAGACATTGCGTACCGTTGCCAGATGGCACTATGTGGTGCCCTAATAACGCAGATAACAAGTATTCAGGTACCAAGTATACTTTGCGCAAAGCTTTGGCAGAGTCGGTTAACTCAATTTCTGCTTTCCTTGTTAATAAACTGGGCGCTGAAACCCTTGTACAGACTGCTAAGCGTATGGGTATAACTACCCAGCTCGATCCGACTCCATCTCTGGCTCTGGGTACAAGTGATGTTACGCTTTATGACATGGTTGGCGCTTACGGCACGTTTGTGAACGGTGGCACCTGGATTGAGCCTACTTATATCACCCGCATCGAGGATAAACATGGTAATGTACTCAAGGATTTTGCTCCTACTACCAAAGAGGCGCTGAGCGCGGAAACCGCGTATATGATGGTTCACATGTTGAAAGCTGCTGCAGAGCCAGGTGGTACCGCTTACTACGGTTTACGCTTCCGAAATGGTCTTAAGAACGAAATAGGTGCTAAAACCGGTACTACACAGAACTATTCAGATGCCTGGTTCATGGGTATAACTCCTGACCTTGTTTGTGGTACCTGGGTAGGTGGCGAAGATCGTTCTATCCACTTCCGTAGTATTGCCTTAGGTCAGGGCAACAAGCTGGCTATGCCTATCTATGGTAGTTTCATGCAAAAAGTATACGCTGATAAAACATTAGAGAGGTCTAAAGATCCTTTCCCTAAACCTTCTACGCCTTTATCGGTAGAATTAGACTGCGCCAAGTATAATAACAGCGGTGTACCTGTAGACTCTACCCGACAGGAAGAGTTCCTGCAGATACCTACTGAGATTGACCTGGATGCTGAGATCTAATATTTATCACGATGGCTGCAAACGAAAAGCTGAAGGAGAAGATTTCTCATCTCCCTCACAAGCCCGGCATTTATAAATTTTTCGACGATAATAACATTATATATGTTGGTAAAGCGGTTGATATTCGCAAACGCGTAAGTTCATACTTCAACCGCTCTACCCAGCATAATAAAAAAACACTAAAGCTTGTGTCCCAGATAAAGGACATCGAGTTTACTATTGTTGATACAGAGGCAGATGCTTTTTTACTGGAGAACAACCTGATAAAGCAGTACCAGCCTAAGTATAATATCCTGCTCAAGGATGGCAAAACCTATCCTTATATCTGCATCATCAATGAGCGTTTCCCGCGTGTGATCAGCACCCGGAACAAGATCAACGATGGCTCCCGTTACTTTGGTCCATACCCTACCGGTACAGCCATGTATGTAGTGCTTGATCTTATCCGTACGCTTTACCCTTTACGCACCTGCACTTACAACTTATCTCCGGAAAACATCGCTGCTGGTAAGTTTAAAGTTTGCCTGGAGTACCACATTGGCAACTGTAAAGGCCCGTGCGAGAACCTGATCGACGAGACCAGCTATAACGAGAACATCTCTCAGATAAAAAGTATACTTTCCGGTAACCTCTCTATTGCCAGAAACTACTTTAAAGAGCGTATGGCTTCAGCCGCTGAAGAATATCAGTTTGAACTGGCGCACCAGTATAAGCAGAAGCTGGATATGCTGGATGATTTTCAGGCTAAGTCTACCGTTGTCAGCAACACACTTACCAACATCGATGTCTTCTCCATCTCATCTAATGAAAAGTGCGCCTTTATTAACTACCTGAAAGTTATGAATGGCTCCATTATACTTACGCAGTCGCTGGAGATACACAAGAAGCTTGATGAAACCGATGAAGATATACTTGCTTCCGTAATTGTTCAGCTGCGCCACGAGTTTGAAAGTACATCACGCGAAGTTATCACCAACATCGAAGTATCGCTTCCTCTTGATAATATAACTATCACACAGCCTCAGATAGGTGATAAGCGAAAGCTGTTGAATCTTTCGCTGAAGAATGCCATGTACCTCCGTAAAGAGCGGGAGGGGCGCCAGGAGAAGAACAGAGATCTAGGTGAACAACGTGAAGTACGTGTGCTTGAGACTATGAAAAAGGATCTCCGCCTGACTGAGCTACCGCGCCATATAGAGTGTTTTGATAACTCTAACTTTCAGGGTGATAATCCGGTTGCCTCTATGGTTTGTTTTAAAAATGGTAAACCGAGCAAAAAAGATTATCGCCACTTCAATATCAAAACTGTTGTTGGCCCGAACGATTTCGAATCTATGTATGAGATTGTGCACCGTCGCTATAAACGTTTGCTTGATGAGAACCAGCCATTACCACAGCTGATCATTATTGATGGCGGTAAAGGGCAGTTAAGTTTTGCTGTTCAGGCGCTTAAAGATCTTGATATTTGGGGAAAGGTTGCTATAGTAGGTATAGCTAAAAGGTTGGAAGAAATTTTTTACCCTGGTGATAAGCTGCCGCTTTACATAGATAAGAAGTCTGAATCGTTGAAGTTGATTCAGCGGATCCGTAACGAGGCGCACCGTTTTGCTATTACTTTCCACAGGAGTAAACGCGATGCCAGTACATTAAAAACTGAGCTTACTGAGGTTAAAGGTATAGGGCCTAATACTGCTGAAGCTCTACTTTTAAAGTATAAATCGGTTAAGAAACTTAAGGAGCTTTCACTTGAAGAGCTTACACAAGAAGTTGGCAAAGCTAAGGCAGCTATTCTTTATAACTACTTTAATGCAGCCTCGTAACTTACGCCAGGCATAAAAAAAGGAGACTTAAATAAGTCTCCTTTTTGTTTCCTTGTACTTTTTATTAGTAGCTCCAAAGGCTGTATTCGTATTCAATAAGTGCTTCAGCTGCTTCCTGTGCTGCCAGCAAACCTTTCTTACCACCACCATAAATATCAGCCAGACCTCTGTCGCCTGGGTTAGAAATTTTGGTAATGTAAGAGCTGAACAACCATAGGTCGAAAGCATCTGCTAGGTTCTTATGCTGTGCATCGTTCTGTGCGTTATACCAGATAGCCGTTTCAGGATTGCTTCTGAAAACCTTTACCAGATCGCTCATTTTAAAAGTACCTACGTTTTGCTCAAAACCTAGTGGGTTAAGGGTAGAAGGCACTTTTATGCTGATTGACTGAATATCGTGGTACATACGTGAACGTTTTTTATCGAACACTGCATTTTCTTTTACTTCAAGCAAGTATAGCTGCTTTGGAAAGTATTCGCTGCTAACAGGGCCAGCAGCCTGAGATGCTTTGTCATCACCTAAAGCGGCACCCCAAGCATCATCTTCCTCAGCTTTATCCTGCTTACCGAAACCTGCTGCAATTTCCTCCTCGCTCAGCCCGGCATCCTGCTCCTTCGGAGTCATGTTTGCCATGAACTCTTCACGGGTAAGAGGTGTGGTTAACGAGTCGTTTTTATAAGCAACAAGTTCTCCGCTTTTCACTGCATTGATGATCACTTTCGTGATCTCTCTGTTTTCAGAGAACATTGGCTTGTTCTGCTTCTCACGCAGGTCAATTTTACGCCATACTGTTTTTTTGAACAGAATGTCGTGCTCCGGAATAGGCCTTGCGGACGGATTGCTTGTTTGCGTGTTAGAAACCTGCTGCGCCATTGCTCCCATAGAAAGCATTACGCCTGCTGCTACACCTATTACTTTAAATACTTTCATACTCTTTGTATGCTTCTATGATTAGTTTAGAGGGATGTTATAGTTATCTCTAACGTTTACATCCACTGCGTTACCTTTATAGTTCAGTCGCTTCACATCCAGTACTTCGATTACTACCCTGTCGCCTTTGCTTGCTTTAGCAGCAAACTGAGTAAGGTTAGCAGAAGGACCGTTAATATCAGCCTGATCTATCGGCTGGTTATTTCTAACCAGGTATGCTTTCCATTTTGTTACTCTATAACGTGCTTCCTGTGGCAAAAATTGCTTAAAGCCTTCGTCAGCCTGAGCCTGTATTTCTACTGCTCTGAATGATTGTGCAGGTATACCACGTTTAACATCAATAGGACGGCCGTTTACAAGCGCTACCAGTTGTGGCTTAGGTATAGGACGAACTTTGAAAGTTTCAGAACCAATAGCATTACCGCCGCTGCTTACGTTTACTTTAACTTCTGTAGCAGTCGGGATAATAGTTACCTGTCCTTTTTTAGCACCTTTGATAGCTGAACCACCTGAAGCTGAGAAACTTGGGTCGTAAACAGCACCTAAAGCAGGTACCTGAATGTTAAGTTCGTTAGCGCACTGGAAGTATAATGCCTGAACTGATGCAGACTGAACCTGAATTACAGGCTTAGCTACGATATACTCTTCAGTTACTGTGAAAGTAGTATCACGGCCATTCTGGTTAATTGTGATGTTACCTTTCCACTGCTGTTTAGAGTTACCATCTGCATCGTAGTTAGAGGCGGCAGCTGTAAATTCTACTACACCTTTGCCATCAACTACTTTTACCGGCTTACCCTGGAACGACATCTTTGGAGTGATGGCATCAGAAGAAGCAGCGATAAACATATCTGCTCTATACTTTGTACCTGCAGCTACTGTCTTAGACTCAGCGCGGGCCATTGCAAAGATCTTCTCGAATTTGATGATATCGGCACCTACTTTAGCAGCCATCTGCTGCAGAGCATCTGCTTCATACTTCAGAACTTCAGACTCTTTTTGAGAAAGTACAGCCAGAGCTGCTACCATCGGAGTTTCTTCGAAGTTCAATTCAGCAAAGTCTTTACGTCTTTGTGCCGGATCTTTAGCTGCAACCGGATCTTCTTTACCGCTTAGCGCTATACTTTCCGGGATGTTCTTGCTGAACTGGCGCAGGTATTTTGTGTACTCATCAAGCTTATCTTTAAGCTCATAACCAGCACCATTTTTCTTACCTCCAAGCATTGTCATAGCCACTATGTCATTACCTTCTGGCTGTACATAGTGTCCCTCTTCGTTCAAACCGCCTGATCTCTCGATCAATGTCTGACGAAGACCTTGAATATACTCAACCATCGCTTTTGTACGGTTACGGATTTCTTCCGCATCTTTCAATACACGTTGGTCACTTGTTCTGTTACCGCCTTCACTTACAGCGGCTCTAATACTAGATACTACGCCGGCATTATCCGTTTTTGTCTTCGTATTCACTCCCTGCAAACTTTCGTCCAGGAACTGAAACTTTAACAGGATTGCCGAGCTCACGTTAAGGGCAAGAAGTGCGGTAAGTACAAGGTACATCATACCGATCATCTTCTGCCGTGGTGTCTCTTTTCCTCCAGCCATTTTACACTATATTTTTCTTGTTGATTTAGAACTTGTATAAGAAAAGATTAACCTCTCATTGCGGTTAGCATGTTACCATACACATTATTCAATGAGTGTAGGTTCTGCGTTAACTTGGCTACTTCCTGCTTAAACTGTTCTGTATCTTTGCTGGCATCAGTTAAATTCTCCATGGCCATGCTCAGGTTGCCATAGAACTTGTTCATTGCTTTCAGGTGGTTGTTTGCATCCTGAAGTTCCATTTCATATACAGCGTTAAGTGCACCCAGATTTCTGGTCATGCTCTGTACCTGGTTGTGGTACTCTTTAGCATCAGTTGTAGAAACGGCCATCTGAGAAATTGCCTCAGCTGTTGTAGCATAAGCCGCATTGATCTTATCAAGGGAATCAGCAGCTGTTCTAACTTTTACTGTATAATCTTGTGTTGCAGCAGTTGCCTGGCTTAAGTCAGCCATTTGTGCTGTAGTTTCGCTAAGTCTGTTCAGGCCAAGGCCCAGAGAGTTAATAGTGTCAGGGGTGATGTTAGCATTACGCATCATGTCATCCAGTTTGCCTGTCAGAGATGGACCCTGGTTAGTAGTAGTTGCAGGAAGAACTGCCTCTCCTTGATAATCATCGGCTAACTGAGGATATACTCTTGCCCAATCCGGATCGTGTGGTTGCGGTTGGAAAGCACTAAGGAAGAAGATAACAGCCTCTGTGCCAAGACCGGCGATCAGCATGATATCCGCACCAGGCCAGTGCTGAATTTTGAATAAGGCTCCAACAATTACGACAGCGGCACCAATACCATATACTTTTGGCATCACCTTGTCGAATATAACATTGCCTTTAGCTTTGCTCATTTTAAATTGAAATTAAGTTGTGAACGATTAGTGTTTGGTAGTTTTCTTTTCAATTAGGTTTATCTGAATTCTCTTCCTGAAGATCTGCCGATATAGATCATAGCATTACGGAAACCTATATAAGATCTTGAAGAGTCCTGATATTCGAAGTTACGTGTACCTGTTTCAAGGAAGTATGCAATATCTTTCCAGGATCCGCCTCTTACTACTTTGCGTGGCTCGTTAGCATCGTAGTAAACCGGGTTCAAGTCCCAGGTAATTGGCACAGTTACATCTGAATAAGCATCTTCGCACCACTCTGCAACGTTACCAGCCATATCATAAAGGCCAAAGTCGTTAGGGAAGTACTGTGCAACAGGTGCAGTGTAAGTAAAGCCGTCGCTATAGTAATCGCCACGACCTGGTTTAAAGTTCGCTAGCAAGCACCCTTTAGCGTTGCGCAGGTATGGTCCACCCCAAGGGTAAGTAGCCATATCACGGCCACCTCTGGCAGCATATTCCCACTCAGCTTCTGATGGCAGGCGGAACTTAGGCATTGGCGCTCTTCCGTCTTCAGCATTGGCTGTGTTTTTCAACTTAGTTCTCCAGTCGCTAAAATATTTAGCAGCGAACCAGTCTACTCCAACTACCGGATAATCATCGAATGCCGGGTGCGTGAAATAGTACTCCATCAGCGGATCGCCCATGTGGTAGGTAAAGTCTTTCACCCAAACAGTTGTATCCGGATAAAGCTGAGTCATTACGAACTCTTCGCCCAGCACATCAATTGAGTCTGTTTTAATTACATCGATAAACTGACGATATTCATTGTTAGTGATCTCAGTTTCATCCATGTAGAAGCCACCAATCGTTACCTGCTTGTTCAGGTTAGCCATGGTTGCTGCTATATCCTGGTCTGCCTGGCCCATATGAAATGTTCCTCCAGGGCATGCCACCATGCCGTATGGTATCTCTTGCGCGTTGTAATCCGGACGATCTTCCGCACCGACAAGATCACCTTGAGGCCCTCTTCTCATCCCACAGCTTGCAAGCAGCACCACCGCCAATGCGAATGAAGACAGCTTAAATAGTTTGTTCATGATGACTCTTAAAAGATAAAATTTTAGTAATGTTTTTTGCACACTTTTACAGATGTAGCAAATATATGAGAATTAAAAGTAAATCAAAAAGATTTACCCGCCACACCTATTATATTATTTTTCAACGAAGTACTCTGCGTGTTATTATTATGCAGGCCGCTATTTTTTACTGCATTTTTTCAAGAGTTGCACTGGGTGCCTTTTGTGTTTCAGAAAAGTTTATCTAGTGAAGTTATATCGTGGTGTTCTCACCGGTGGGCGGAACCTTACAACTGGCTCCGGTAATCTGTAGGACACCATCACTTCGTGCGAAGTTGGTGCTTTTGCCGCCTTGTTAAAGGTCGTAAAATCAAAGGCATATCCCAGCCTGAGAGCATTATCCTGTAGGAGCGCAACACCAACAAGGGCACTAACAGCTTCTTGATGACGATAATTCACTCCACCCCAATATTTTTCACTAAAAGTTATTCTGGCTCCGGCATCAAACGAAAAAGTCTCTGTATCATGCTTCAAAAGCGCCGTTGGTGTAAGCACCAGATCTTGCATTAGAGGCAAATGATACCCCGCCGTAACATACATGTGGTTCTCTCCTAAAACCCGTCCGGACCCTGTATTCGCAGAATCTGCAAACTCATACTCCGAGCGCAGTAAATTTGTTACCCCACCGCCTGCATAAAATGTTTCCGATTCGTACCACAAACCTGCCCCCAGATCATACTTTGTATCTGAACTGTTAAAAGGCACACTCGGGTCGTTATCGTCTATAGCTCTGTAATTGCCTTTTTTTATGTTGTTTACATTACCCTGTATCCCTAGTCCCAACTTTCCTTCGCCAACTGTAATATGAAAAGAGTAGGAAAGTGCCGCGCTCAAAAAAGTGGTATTGGCAATTTTATCCCGCACAAGATTTATGCCTAAACCACCATGTAAAAGCCGGACCGGTGTATGAGCAGACAAAAACAATGTTTGCGGCGCACCGCCATCGTCAAATGTTGCATCATAGCCAAGCCACTGGTACCTGAATATCGAAAGCACTTCCGGCCTATTAGTTATTCCTGCATAAGCTGGGCTTATATTCAAGCCATTAAACCCATAATGGGTGTACTGAGGCTGCTGCTGAGCCCAAGACACGGACTGGCAAAACAGCACCAGCAAAAGCACAGGTAAAAACTTTTTCATAGGCAGCTGTATGAAGGCAAGGTACAGTTAGACAGAACTAAGGCAAGTATACAAATCAAATTTATATATTAAACGATAAAACGCAAAAGCAAGTATAGGAAATCCTAAACTCGTTTTGCGTTTTAGTTACTATGTAAAAGTTTGGCAAAAGTTACACAGGGTAACTTATTTTTTTACTGCCAGCTTTTGATTCTGTATATACACTTCAATTGCCCCTGTCATAGAGGGCGCATTAGGCATAGGCGCCTCAATGTCCAGCTCTAATCCTGCATCGCGCACTGCTTTGGCTGTTGTTGGCCCAAATGCTGCAATACGGGTATTATTCTGCTTAAAGTTCGGGAAGTTTGTAAACAGTGACGTTATACCTGACGGGCTGAAGAACGCGATGCAGTCATACGTTACATCATCCAGGTCAGATAAGTCGGCAGCTACTGTTTTGTAAATAATAGCTTCTGTGAACTTTATCTTGCTGGCAGCCAGGAATCCTGGTATATCATCTTTGCGAATGTTAGAGCAAGGGTACAGGAACTTCTCGTTCTTGTGCTTCTTGATAACTTCGAAAAGATCCTTTGCTGTTTTCTCGCCAACAAAAAGCTTGCGCTTACGCAGCACTATATACTTTTGCAGGTAATATGCCGTTTGATCAGAGATGCAGAAGTACTTCATGTCAGCAGGCATCTCTATTTTGCTCTCCTGGCAGATTCTGAAGAAATGGTCTACTGCATTACGACTTGTGAAAATAACGGCTGTGTGCGCTAATATATCAACCTTATCTTTTCGAAACTCCTTGTACGGAACAGGCTCCACTTCTATGAAAGCTCTGAAATCAACCTTTATATCATACTTTTCAGCAATAGATAAATAAGGAGAATTATCAGTGGTTGGCTGTGGTTGCGTTACAAGAATGCTCTTGATAGGAATTTTATGTCTTTCTGGATTTGCCCAAGGCTCTACTTTGCTTTCAGCCATATTACTAGAGGTAGTTATATTTTTTATTCCCCGCTTTAACCGCCACTACCATACTAAATTGTGATTTTAGAAGTTAAACACGATCAACTTTAGTATAATAACCAGCGGAATCACTTCTGTGGCGCAAAGGTATGAAAATAAATGCAGATTTAGTACAGGCGCCTGCTTATTTACTGTCAAAAATACCCGAAGCATCGTGAAAGCCAGCATAAACGAAACTGCCAGGTTCGAGATGAGCAGCACCGTCTCGGGCATTGCCATGTTCAGCGCCAGGTATAAAAGCATTACCACAGGCAGGAAGATACTTAGAAAAAGTATGGTTCTTAGAAACTCCCTGTACTGCAACTGCACCATTTGCTCCAAGCCGAAAATAAAAGCCATCAGGTGCAGGAAAAGGTACTTTATCAGGATGAACAGGAATATGGCTACGGTATAAAAAATGACCTTTGTAGTGATGTCAGCCGCAGAGATCGGGAACAAACGGTTGAAAAGCCGGACATGCTGCACGTTTGTATGTATGGCCGCAATAAGCAGCGCAAACGATATGGAAAAAGCCAGCAAGAACAGCAGACTAGACCACGTACTGATAGGCTTGGCAAGAAACCCCTCCTCTAAAGTATTCGTCCGGATAAAAGAACTCAGCCTGAACACACTGTTAAAATCTGCTGGATAATTTGTTTTAAGACTGCCATAAATAAGACCAACCAACAGTAAAAACAGGATAAATGCGTTCTGGTTTACATACTCCCGCACTTTTATAGTATAGGCACTCTTAACAGTTGCTTGCTGTTCCTTAACCTGCTCATGGGTTTTGTTTACATACGTAGCAATGTCAGGCTGTTGCTCAGGGTGCCACACGGTTAGCAAAAATTTCCTTTTTACAGGCCTGAGTTGCTGTGTATGCTTTGCCAGATCCAGGGTATAGTTTGAGGTTGAACCGGCTATAAAAACCAGCTTGTTGTTCAGGAATACACATTCGCCTTTTTTGGCAGTGAACCCGATAACAAAGGGCTGTTCAGGGTTTATACTTACCCACTGATGAATGGCATTATAGTTCGTATGCAGGCCTGCCACATACGGCACAAGTTGCTTTTCGCCATTCTCCTGCACAAGCCAGTTGGCATTAATGGTATTCTTCTGCTCAAGTGGCAGCACCTGGGCACGCAGCGGCGCAGCAAAAAATGCAAGCACCAGGTAAACACCAATAAAAACAGATTTATACTTTAGAAACATCCTTTACAACACCACGTGGCTTGTACACACCTATGAATATGCTGAGTATTACCGAAAAAGTAAGCAGAACCAACAGCAGATTCAGATTACCCCATTCTCCAAAGTTTACAACAAAAAGAATAACCGCCAAATTTATTGCTGCAAGTATAAGCACAGTACTTATCTGGCTAAAGCCCATGCCCAACAACCGGTGGTGTATGTGGTTCCTGTCCGGAATAAAAGGGGAGTTGCCTTTAAGAATGCGGATGATTGAGACACGAAGCGTATCGAAGAGCGGTATAAAAAGTATACCCAGCGCAACAGCAGGAGCAGCCGTCACCTGGCGCATCTCTATAAACTGTATGGCCATTACGGATATTATAAACCCACACAGCAGCGAACCGGTATCGCCCATAAAAATGGTTGCTTTATGGAAGTTATATCTTAAAAAGCCCAGCAAACCTCCGATCAGGCAGAATGCAACGGCTGCGTAGTTGCCATAGGCTTCACCGCCATACAGCACAAAGTATACCCCAAAGGTTGCGCTGATGATGATCGCTATAGTACCGGCAAGGCCATCCAGGCCATCAATCAGGTTCATGGCATTTGTGATACCTATAATCACCAGAAATGTAAAAGCATAGCTTACGCCAATCTGCAGCTCGCCTACGCCAAAAATACCCTGGAAGCTTGTAATTCGGATATCAGCCATGAACATAACTATACCTGTTGCCAGCAGCTGTACCGCAAATTTTTTAAGCGCCGATATAGGCACCAGATCATCTTTCAGGCCTATAAAGAAAAGTATAATGCAGCCAGCCAGCAATTGCTGAACCCCGTTATACATATCCGAAAAAATAGTAAGCGCCGACATGAAACCTGCAAACATAGCCAGCCCACCCAACCTCGGCGTCAGCGACTCATGCACTGTGCGCAGGTTAGGTTGGTCTAATATGTTTTTAAGGTGAGCAACCCGGATGATAGACGGAACAGCAAATACCGCAATCAGAAAAGCCCAGCTAAACGAAAGTATAAGGGGTAGAATATTATTTTCCATGAGCTCTTCTGCCTCAACAGGAAGTATAAATTTATCTACTTGTAAACCAGCTGATAAACCGTCAAAAATTATTGTGCTACTAAGAATGCAGCACGCCCTGCATCTGCAGCATGCCTATCTCGATCAGATTATCTTCTGTGATAGAATCAGGCACGAAAACATACTTCTTATCATAAATCTTACGATCGATGTAGTAACTCACCCAATACTCGTTGTTAATATGGAAAATGCCCGGATCTATGGGCTCTATCTGCACAAAGCTCTTAGCCTCTATACGTTCAAACATATGCCTCAGTACAGATGTTTGTACTTCGTCGCCGCCAGATATTCCGTAGCCTTTAGATGTTACAAGCACATTCTCGAGCGGGAATGCGTTGTTATTTAATAAGTATACGTGCCAGGTTTGTTCGTTTAGTTCGTTTACTGATGTAGCTACTGCAACCGAAACGCCCTCTACTGAACTAAAATCAATGTCTTTCTTCATGTGTTGCTGTGGAAACTGTTGCCTCAAACAGTTGTGCCAAATGGTTAACTAATTTTTCTTCTACCTCGGCAAGCGGTATTTCGCGCCCTAATTCTTTAGAGAGCGATGTTACCTGCTTATCTGTAATGCCGCAAGGTACAATGTTATTAAAATAATCAAGATCGGTGTTGATGTTGAAGGCAAAGCCGTGCATGGTTACCCAGCGGCTGCACTTTACACCCATAGCACAGATCTTTCGAGGATTTTTCTGCTCTTCGTGGTCGAGCCAAACACCTGTTAAGCCTGCGATACGGCCTGCTGCTACACCATAATCCTGTAGCGTAAGTATAATAGCCTCTTCTAAAAAGCGCAGGTACTTATGGATATCTGTAAAAAAATTATCCAGATCAAGTATAGGATAGCCCACGATCTGGCCTGGCCCGTGGTAAGTTATGTCGCCCCCACGGTTGATTTTGTAAAAAGTAGCGCCTTTGGCTTTAAGACCTTCCTCGTTTATAAGCAGGTTAGACTCGTGGCCACTCTTGCCCAAAGTATAAACGTGCGGGTGAGAGCACAGCAACAGGTAATTTGGTGTTGGCAACTGCTCTCCTGACTCCGCCTCAGCCTTACGGTTCTGCGACTTAATATCAAGTATACTTGTAAAGAGCTTATCCTGGTAGTCCCACGCCTCTTTATAATCGATCAGGCCCAGGTGCTCAAGCTTTATTTCTTTGTTCTGTAACACGCTTATAGTTTAGAAAGTATGCTTCTCAGGTATAAAGGTACTGGCTGCGGATACAATATTCACTCATAAACCACCCTCAAAGATAAACCTATCATAGCGCAGCCGCAAACCCGAGCCCAGGTAGTTGTAAGAAGAACGCTACAGGAACACTGCTAATTGTTCGTAATGTCTTCCGGAGCTTATCAACCTGAAAGCCTATAAAATGTTTAGCAGAAGAGGCAACAGAAGCATGTTTGTCTGCGTCAATCAGTGCTGGTGAAACCTAATCTTTATTCATAACATAAAGTTATTTCAAAAATTCCTGATTAAGCTTAGTTCTCTGCGAAATTTATAGTTTACATGGCATTACAGTCTAAAAACAACCTTGTTACAGGCCTGAACGGGGAGAGCCAGGCGGCAGCTTACCTGCAGGAAAAAGGCTATACTATACTTTGCAGAAACTATAGGTATAAACGTGCCGAAATAGACATCATTGCTGAAAAGGAAGGATTGCTGGTTTTCGTAGAAGTTAAAACCAGAGCTACAAATAAGTATGGCTTCCCGGAGGAGGCAGTTGGCCAGAAAAAGCAGGAACTGATATTAGCCGCCGCCGAAGAATTTATACTTCAGGCAGGCTGGGAACAAGATATCCGTTTTGATATTATTTCGATAACGCTTACCAAACCGCCTGTACTGCACCACATAGAAGATGCTTTTTACTAGCGCTGAGCCGCTGATGCCCGTTTATCCAGTTTATCTTTCTCGTAGATCAGGGTGCCATGGCGGTCGTATTGCTTTAGCAGGAATGGCTCAAAAGGTTCTTCGTAAGCTGATTTTGGGTACTGGAACTCATAATGGCGGCGATTCCGGAAGTCATAGTTCTTTATCCAGACACCAACTTTCCGGCCTTTTTCATACTGCCCTGTCCATTCTACCTGTCCGTTCTCATAGAACCTATAGTACGTGCCCTGAACCTGACCATAGGCATAAGGTATAACCTCTTTTATTTTGCTTCGGTCATTGTTATAGTATTTAACCACAGCATCGCGCAAAAAGCCTTTATCATAATGGGCCTTATCTAACAGAATACCGTTTTTGTTGTAGCGCTCCCATCGCAGGTGTTTGGTGCCTACATAGTAATACCCTTCCTCTACCACCTCGTTGCCGATTTTTTTCTTATAAGGCCCATGCAGCACTTTATACCTGTCCTGGTCTATTTCGCCAAAGGCGTTGGCTATTCTACGGTTCCTGGTATCAAAATAATATTTGCGCGGGGCATATGGGTTAGGCTCCTCGAAAACAGGCAGAAAGCTAAAAGTTTCCAGCGTTTCGTTATCACCACGCTGTCCTGAGCGCACAAAGCCGCGCTTTACCCTGTAGCCCATAAAGTAGCGCTTGTTCGGCTTACTCTTCTTCCGCTTCTCTGTAAGGCTATCGCCGGCAGGCAATTTATTTTCAACTGAAGGTAAAGTGGTATCGGCAGAGGCAAGGGCCTCTTCGGCTTTAACACCCTTTTTCTGCTGCGCCCGGCTCAGGTTATAGTCGCTGTTATACTTGGCAGAGCCGCAACTGCTCAGCGCAAGTATAAAAATGCCTATAAAACTTAAGTAAGCCAGATAAGGGGTGCGACTCATGTTTAAGTATAATTTACTGATTTATGGTCAGGTTAAGAGATTTTGGTATGGCTGGTCTAGTTCTGTTACGCCTTTAATTTTGCCGTTTTAAGCCGTATGGCCTTTGCAGGTATAATATAACGTAAAAATGTGCATAAATCATACACCAGCCAACCAGACTGAACTTTATAACTGCAGCTTGCGCCGGTAAGTTTCACGTGCAACACCCGAAGCCTAAACAAGAAAGGCAGCACCCTGCGGGCACTGCCTTCTATAGTTAGGTGTGTTATAAATTATTCTTTGTCGATCAGGTCAACGCTGCGCTTCACAAAAGCTGTTAAGGCAGAACCGCTCAGCATGTTCTGAGACAGCAACGCAAGGTCGAATGCCTGGCGGGCAATACGCTCTTTGTTATCGTCTTTGGCTTTTAGTATGCGCTGGTTAAGGCTGTGGTTAGCGTTAACCGTTACGTTGTAAGTATCTGGCATGTCACCCATAAACATCATGCCACCGCCACCGGTACGGCTCATGTCTTTCATACGACGCATAAATTCAGGCATTGTGATCACAACCGGGGCATCGTCAGGAGAAAGAGGCGCCACCTCAACCGTCATGTGTTGGTTGTTGATAGCCTGCTCGTATACTTTCTTCAGATCTTCTTTTTCGCTGTCGTTCAGTACGCTTTCCTTGTTCTCGTCTTTCTCGACAAGCTTATCTATAGTTTCTGAGTCAACACGCTTCAGAGTGGTTTTTTCCAGCTTCTGCTCCAGCAACCCAATAAAGTGGCTGTCGATCAGCGAATCCAGCTTCAGTACATCGTAGCCACGGTTCTGGGCAGCCTCTACGTAAGCATGCTGCTTATCAGCATCGGTAGTATAAAGCATCACCAGTTGCTCATTCTTATTTGTCTGGTTAGCCTGCGTCTGTGCTTTGTACTCTTCTATTGTATAGAACTTGCCTTCGGTGTTCTGCAGTAGCACAAAGTCTTTGGCTTTCTCATAGAACTTGTCATCGCTCAGCATGCCGTACTTCACAAACACGTTGATGTCGTCCCAGTTCTTCTCGAATGTTTCGCGGTCTTTGCGGAAGTTCTCAGCCAGCTTATCAGCTACTTTTTTAGTAATGTAAGTGTTGATCTTTTTAACAGCAGAATCTGCCTGCAGGAACGAACGGCTTACGTTAAGCGGAATGTCCGGCGAGTCAATAATACCATGCAGCAGCATCAGGAACTCAGGCACTACGTCTTTCACCTCATCGGTAATGAACACCTGGCGCGAGTACAGCTGAATTTTGTTACGCTGCATCTCGAACTCGTTCTTGATCTTAGGGAAGTATAAAATACCTGTCAGGTTGAAAGGATAATCAACGTTCAGGTGGATCCAGAACAACGGCGCTTCAGAGAACGGGTAAAGTTCTTTGTAGAAGTTCTTATAGTCTTCGTCAGTAAGTTCAGAAGGCTGCTTTGTCCAGATTGGGTTTGGGTTGTTGATGATTTCGCCCTCGAACTCTACCGGCACTGGCAGGAACTTGCAATACTTGGTAAGTATGGTGCGGATACGAGCCGGCTCCAGGAACTCTTCAGAATCTGCAGCTATGTTAAGTATAACGTTAGTACCTCTGTCTTCTTTATGGGCAGGGGCAATTGCAAACTCCGTGCTGCCATCGCAGGTCCAGTGTGCAGCTTCAGCACCATCCTGGAAAGATTTTGTTACAATCTCTACACGATCAGCCACCATAAAGGCAGAGTAGAAGCCTAAACCAAACTGACCAATAATCTGGCCTTTATCGCCTGCAGCATCTTTATAACGCTCCACAAACTCGGTAGCACCCGAAAACGCGATCTGGTTAATGTATTTCTTTATCTCTTCGGCTGTCATACCAATACCATTATCAGAGATGGTAATGGTGCGGGCATCTTTATTCACAGCCACAACTACTTTCAGCTCGCCCAGATCGCCCTTGAACTCGCCCATAGATGATAAGCTCTTCAGCTTTTGTGTAGCATCTACAGCGTTACTCACCAGCTCACGCAGGAAAATCTCGTGATCAGAGTACAGAAACTTCTTGATGATCGGGAAAATGTTTTCGGTGTGAATCGAAATATTACCTCTTTCTTCCATGTTTTTATCTTAAGTAAGTTTTGTCAGGCGTAAATTACTTCAGCTAGGGCTTTTCAAATCCTGTTCCATAAAGCTGTAAGTATAACTTTTGTGACAGGATGTCAGGGTTATTTGGTAACCGTTCAGGTTGTTTTACAACTAAAGTTGCATTTTGACATTTATAGTAAATGCAACTTTGGTGAATTTATACTATATTTGTTTAAGTTCAGTACTCAAGTGCATCGGCTGACGTCATATATCGCCCTGTTTCTGCTCCTGCTCTTTTGTAGAGTAATGGTGCCAGATGCTCTATTATTAGAGCTGCACCCACACACGCATACTGCACACCCTGAACACACCGATGCCAAGCATACGCAGATAGGCATGAAGCACAAACATTGTCCTGTAGAGGATTTGTTTGGCGCACCCTATCAGCCTAGTTTCTCATCTGTTTCTTTTACAGAGGCGCCACAATTTACCTCTTATACCTCTCACTTTGCAGCTAATTGGCAAGGCAGATCACTGCTGTACTCCCAGTTACGCGCTCCGCCTGTAGTCTGAAATTTCATTAGCAGCTATACTTTAAAACAACAGCTGCAAAGCCTGCTACCCTTGGCAGGTGTGTATTTTAATTTCAGATTAAAGCTTTACCCTGTTTTTGCCTCGTAATGCAGGCACCAGCCAGGTATAAGCTTCACATTTTTATATAACTGTGTTGATAAAAAAATATATCGGAAGGCTACTGCTACTGTTACCATTGCTGGGCTTTGCGTTTGCTGCAACAGCACAAACCCAACCTGACACTGATACCGGCACCATTCAGGATTGCGGCCTTACCTTATCCGGCAAAACCATAGACCACGACACACGTGAGCCTTTAGTAGGGGCTACCATTTACATTAAAGAACTTAACAGGGCAACCGCAGCAGATGAATATGGCAACTACCATTTCCATCATTTGTGCGAGGGCAGCTATACTTTAAAGGTAACCTACATTGGCTACGAAACAGAAAATTATACGCTCAGGATCACCGGCTCCTCTGTTCGCGACCTGCAACTGCATACCGATGCCAAACAGCTTAAGGCAGTAGAAATTGTCGGCAGCCATGTTAAAACCCAGGCACAGTCATCAGAAAGTATTTCAGGCCGTGATCTGGCAGAAGCACGCGGACTATCATTTAGCGAATCGCTTAAAACTATAGCAGGCGTAACCACTCTTCAAACCGGTCCGACGATCTCTAAACCTGTAATACATGGTTTGCACAGCAGCCGCGTTTTGCTTCTGAACAATGGCGTACGCCAGGAAGGCCAGCAATGGGGTACTGAACATGCACCGGAAATAGACCCGTTTGTTGCTACCGAAATGCATGTAGTGAAAGGGGCTGCCGGAGTACGTTATGGTGCCGATGCCATTGGCGGTGTAGTGATAGTAGAACCCAAACCTATGCGCGACTCGGCTGGTATAGGAGGCGAGCTTAACCTGTTGGGCAGCACTAACAACCGGCAAGGTGGCGCTTCTGCTATGGTAGAGGGCAAAACAACAAACTTACCGCTAAGCTGGCGCCTGCAGGGCACATACAAAAGGGCAGGTAACGCCAAGGCTCCGGATTATTACTTGAGCAATACTGGCTTTGAGGAACGGAATTTTTCGGCTGCCCTGGGCTATGATAAAAAGAACTATGGCGGCGAGCTCTTTTACAGCCAGTTTCATACAAAGCTTGCTATACTTGAAGATTCGCACATAGGCAACCTGACCGACTTAAAAAATGCACTTGCGCATGGCCGCCCCGAGGGAGCCGATGATGCAGATTTTACCTATACCATTGGCAGACCCTACCAGGATGTTACGCACCACCTGCTTAAGGCTAAAGCTTTTACAAACACTGGCGAAATCGGCAAGCTGGAGTTTGTTTATGGTTTGCAGAAGAACACCCGCCAGGAGTTTGATACCCACAGCGAAGGCACTGCACCGGCTATGCAGCTCGACCTGACCACGCACACAACCGAAGCCTTATGGGAGCACAAACCTGTTAACAACTTTACCGGATCAATAGGGGCAAGCACTGTTTACAAGCATAATACCTATAAGTATGATGATTTTCTGCCATACTATACAAGTATAACTGCCGGCGCTTTTGTGGCAGAACACTGGCAGAAAAACAGGCTGCAACTGGAGGCAGGCCTGCGCTACGATTATACTCATATGCTGGTGAAGAAGTATGAAAAAGCCTCTACTACAAACGAGCAGTTCCTGATAAAGCCGGAGTATACTTTTAATAACGTATCGGGTACGCTCGGTGCGTTATACGATGTGGGCTACCACCTTACCTTTGGGTTAAGCGCGACTTCAGCCTGGCGCGCACCGGGCGCAAATGAATTGTTCAGCGAGGGCGTGCACCATAGTTCTGTTGCTTACGAAACAGGCAATCCTAACTTAGAATCAGAGCAGGCTTACAATCTGGAGGCATCAATAGATTATTATGGCAACCAGCGGTTTAACGGAAAGCTGAGCTTTTACAACAATTACATCAGCAACTATATTTACGCAGCTCCGTTACCCGAACCGGTGCTAACCTTAAGAGGCGCTTTTCCTGCGTTTGCGTATAAACAGGCCGATGCCGCTTTTCGGGGCATTGACCTGATGTTCGATTACAAACTGTTGCCAAAGCTGACCTGGGTTTCAAAGTCTTCGATAGTGCGGGCCAGAAATCTGGATACGGACGATCATCTGGTAAGTATACCTGCTGACAGGTTCGACAATAAATTAACTTTTGAGTTCGATCAGTTTGGCAACCATAACCTGGCCGACACTTATTTCTCGCTGGGTGGTTTATATGTGGCAGAGCAAACACGCACGCCAGAAAAAACTGACCAGGATTTTGCACCGGCACCCGATGCATACTTCCTGCTGCATGCCGAGTTCGGCACAGTTGTGCACATGGGCCGGCAACCCGTGGAAGTAAGTATAACCGGCAGCAACCTGCTTAACACAGCCTATCGCGACTATCTGAACCGCTTCAGGTATTTTGCCGACGAAATGGGCCGTATGGTTATGTTTAAGTTAAAAATACCGCTTAACCTTATTAAGGCTTAAGCATTTAATACATAAACACTATATTTGTAAAGTTGCTTTATCTAAACTAGCATTATGAAAAAAATATTCAGACAGTACCTGGCCCTTTTCCTGATGGGCTCTTTTGCGGTTGCTACCTCTGCCTGCGGCGATGATGATAATCCGGACCCAATTGAAGAAAATGAGCAGATCACCACTGTACAGCTAAGCATGATTCCGAACAAAGGAAACAATGTAACTGCTACCTGGAAAGATGTGGATGGCGAAGGAGGTCAGAATCCAGATATCACACCTATTGTTCTGAAGCCAAATATTACCTATACCGGCACTGTAAAACTGCTGGATGAAAGCAAGCCTACTCCCGCAGACCTGACAGCTGAAATTAAGAATGAAGGTACAGAGCATGAGCTTTTCTTTAATGTGAACGGCGCTAACGTTACCATCACGAAAACAGATAAAGACGCTAATGGCCGCACAATAGGCCTAGAGTTTACAGCTGTAACTACAACAGTAGGCACAACGCCTGGTACTTTACAAATAGTACTGAAGCACCAGCCAGACAACAAGAAAGACGGCAACCAGGCAACCGGCGAAACTGACATAGACGTTACGTTCCCGCTATCTGTACAACTATAACATAAACCTGCCAAACAAAAAGAGCGACCTTTACAGGCCGCTCTTTTTGTTTTATAATTAAGCTGATCTATAGTTTATACTTCTGCGCTTGTCCCATCATCTGCTCTATAACCTTGCCTATTCTGTTTGCCCGCGTTTCTGGTCTTTTGGCTTCCGTCACTCCCAGCACAGCCTCCTTGCGCAGCGTAAACGATTGCTTTTCGAATACTTCCAGTAAACCCACAGATTCCAATGCTTCTTTTAAGTCGTCTGGTATAGTAACGGTACGGGCCACTCTGTCTATACCCGGCTTATCAACGCCAAAAGTAGATGGCGCTTTACGCTCTGAAGTATGCTTAAACCGAAGCGATGACCAGGTATCATCAATAGCCACCTGGCGCACACCCTGGTAACCGAGTTCAGCTATAGTTTTCCAGCCTTCGTCGCGGGTAAGGTCAGATTTTATACCTGATGATTTCTTTGGGTAAGCGATCCACAACATGCCTTCCGGCTTCAGAACATCTATAGCCTGTGGCGCCAAAGCATCTAACTCAGATTTATTTTTCACAAAAAGCTGCACCGCATCGAAAGCGCCCTTTACCGGAGCAACATCTGCAGCGGTAAAAGTATAACCCTCGTCTGATAGTTGCCGTGCAATTTCCTGCGGAGCATTTATCAAAAGTATAGTATGGCTTGTTTTTAACTGTAGCTTCTTTCCAATTTCAGGCATAGGTTTTAAAGTATAGAATATGTGAGGCAGCCTCTAAAGTATCATAAATAACAGTAAGCTCAAAGAGGCAGTTATACTTTGTGATCAGCTGCAGCAGGCTATACTTCCACTATAATTAAATTAGCTCAGCAGTACAGGTATTGCTTTTTCAGAGCAAAAAGATAAATTTAAAGTATAGAAACAGAACTATATATGCCTGGAATCACAACATCTTCGCAAAAACATTATCTTCTTAATGCTTCAGTTATAGTGGCTGCTTTGGGCTACTTTGTAGATATCTACGACCTGGTGCTTTTCAGCATTGTGCGCATTCCGAGTTTACAATCATTGGGTATAACTGCCCAGGCTGATTTGCTGGAACAGGGCGTGTTGTTGCTGAACATGCAGATGGCTGGAATGTTGGTAGGCGGCGTTGCCTGGGGTATACTGGGAGATAAACGTGGCAGGCTGTCGGTGCTGTTCGGGTCTATCTTTTTATACTCTGTAGCTAATATTCTTAATGGTTTTGTTACTACTATTCCTATGTATGCTGCTTTGAGGTTTATTGCAGGTGTGGGTCTGGCAGGTGAGTTAGGTGCCGGTATTACGCTGGTATCGGAGGTGCTGCCTAAAGAGAAGCGTGGTTACGGAACCATGGTAGTTGCAACTATAGGAATATCCGGGGCAATACTGGCAGGGTTTGTAGGCGAGTATTTTGGCTGGCGCACAGCATACTTTATTGGCGGTGGCTTAGGCCTGCTGCTGCTCTTTTTAAGAGTAGGCGTATTTGAGTCGGGTATGTTCAGAAACCTGAAGAGTACCGGCGTTACACGTGGAAATTTCCTGAGCCTGTTTACAAACGCTTCCCGCTTCAGAAAATACATGAAGTGCATCCTGATCGGGGTTCCAATCTGGTTTGTGGTAGGTATCCTGATCACTTTTTCGCCGGAATTTGGCAAAGCGCTGGGTATAACAACGCCTGTGTCGGCGGCGAGGGCTATAGCATTCAGCTACCTGGGCCTTACCTTCGGCGATCTTGCCAGCGGTTACCTGAGCCAGCGCTTCAGAAGCCGCCGCAACATTGTGCTTGCCTTCTTGGTGCTAACGGCTGCCGCAATTGCAGTTTACCTGCTAGGCTATGGCTTTAATATAACCACCTTTTATGCGCTATGCGTTGTACTTGGTTTTGCAGGTGGCTATTGGGCAGTATTTGTTACCATTGCAGCCGAGCAATTTGGCACCAACATCAGGGCTACTGTTACTACTACGGTGCCTAATTTCGTGCGCGGAGCTGTAGTGCTACTTACTATAGCTTTCAGCAGTTTAAAAGATGTTGTGGGCCTGGTGCCTTCTGCTTTGATTCTGGGTGCAGTGTGCTTAGCAGTAGCTGTAGCCTCTATTCTGACTCTGGAAGAAACCTACGCGAAAGATCTGGATTACATGGAGCCGCTGTAGCCTATTAGCAGTTCCAAGCTTTTATACTTTAACAAGAAGCACCTTTTAATCATCAACAACTACAAATATAAAAATATTTATATAAATGAAGCTCAATATATAAACTTAAACATTTCATAGCCAGTATAAAGCAGTATACAGAACTTTAAAATTATACAGGCTTATGAAACAAACCTCTACTCAGAAATTTAACTTACGCTTACCTGCTTTTCTTCTTGTTCTGTTTCTTTCTGCCTGCACTGCACGTGTAGACCGCGAGCCGCAGGCCAGTGCCTCAGACGAGACGAAAGAGCAAACTATCGTTACACTGGCTGCCTCAGAGGCTCCAGACGAAGAAGCGTACTTCGACCTGATTGCTGAAACCTCTGACTGCCTTGGCGAGAACCTTTGGATAGGCGGAAAAGTGGAAGCTGCAGCAGACAGCAGGACAGGAGACTCCCCGAGCCATAAAGTATACAAGGTAAAAGAGCTGACAGCAACCGGCCTTAACACCAACAACAGCTATACTTTACGCGACAGCAAAGGCACCTTAACTGCCATTAGCGATGAAGATGGAAACATATATGTACAGATAGGCGAAGGCCGTCTTCAGCTGGTTCCTGAATCAGGTAAAGACCCGATAGTAGTAGCTTACCAACCGTGGGCCAACGCCGGACAAGCCGAAGGCATTGCCGGTAAATGGAGCTGCCAGTAATCTGAACTGCCTGAAATGAAATAGCCGCCGGTACAAATTTGCACCGGCGGCTATTTTTATACTTTATAATTACGCTTTAGCTTATTCTTCGCTGTCTGTTGTTTCGCTGCTTCCAAAACCCAGTGCCTCCATACGTGCGTTAGAATCTTCCATAGCCTTTTTTAGGGCAGGATTGGCTTCAATACGCTTGGCAATGTTTATATCAAACATAATTTCTATGATAGACTTTATGTAAGGTTTATTCTCCGACCTCGCCTTCAGGTCTTCTTTATCCTGCTCCGACATACCCTTGATCCAGGTCTCCAGCTCGGGCTTCAGTTTTTCCATATCAGCGATAAACGAGTCGGTGGTCTTGTTGATCATGGAGATAGTCTGTGCATCGTCTTTCTGAGCGAAGGCTGCTTTAAAGTTGTTAGCATAAACCGTCATGATCTTATCATACTTCTCCTCAGTTGGGTGTGTACCTGCAATGGCTACTGAGGCTTCCGCCATTGTAACATTTGCTGCAACGGCAGCCTGCTGCTGTAGCCCCAAGCCCATCCCGGCACTCAGGATACTGATGATAAAGAATTTTTTCATGATGAAATATTGTTACGGAGTAGTATACGGCAGGTAATGTTTTTAGTATCCTGGGTACTTATAAATATAAGTATAAGTGCTTTAACAAAAAGCACAACATACAATTTAGCCTGCAAGTAAGCATTAACTAGCACCTAATTCGTATTTTTGAGCATGATTTTATACAACGTAACTACCAGTATTGATAACCGGGTGGCTGAGGAGTGGCTGCAGTGGATGAAAGAAGTACATATACCGGAAGTGATGGCAACAGGCTTTTTCCTGGCTAACCAGATCTGCCGTGTGATGGAAGACGAAGACACAGGCGGTACCACCTATGCCGTACAGTATACCTGCCGCAGCGTTGAGGATCTGCAGGAATATCAGCGGGAGCATTCACCTGAACTACAGCGCAAAATGAATGAACGCTACGAAGGCCAATACGCCTCTTTCAGAACCATGCTTGAGATTGTAGGGATAAATGTAGAGCGCCCTGAGGCAGAATAGCATCTCGACAGAAAGTATAAAAGCCCGCTGCAAAGCTTTGCAGCGGGCTTTTATACTTTAATGCAGTTGTAGTTTAAGCGCTGTAGTTCCTGATTTGTTCTTCGGTCATGTTGCAGTTGATCCATTCGCCATCCAGGTTGGCACCAATCTTTTTATAGAACGCGATAGCCGGCTCGTTCCAGTCAAGCACCTGCCATTTAAAACGTTTGGCACCTACTTCTTTTGCTTCGCGGGCTACGGCATCGAATAACATTTTGCCAATGCCGCTGCGGCGCAGGCGCTCTGTTACCACCAGGTCTTCCAGGAAGATCATTTTGCCTTTCCAGGTAGAGTAAGCGGTATAGTATAGCGCAATGCCTACAATGCCTTCTTCCGTTTCTGCCACAAAAAATTTGAAGATCGGCTCCTCGCCAAAGCCGTCGCGGCGCATGTCTTCTAAAGTATTCGTTACTTCCTGTGGTGCCTTTTCATACTCAGCCAACTCCTGAATAAGCCCGTGCACCTGAGGCAGGTCATCTATAGTTCCTCTTCTAATTTGTATCATTGATTATTGTTGATTGTTATCATCAGCTTTGCGTGCCATTACTTCTAACCTTGTAACTCTAAACTCTTTTATACTTCAGCTGCCGTTGTGCTTGCTGGTGAAGACACGCAGCGAGGGCAAAAGGATTTGTAAAGTCTCTTTAACCCTTCAACTTTTTAACTTCTTCCACACCGTTCGGGCCTGTACAAGTTCTTTTCTATGGGGGGTAATTTAATATGTTAAGATAGCCATACTCTAATAGATAATAAAAAAGTGCGATTTCTGTGCAAATTAGGCGCTTTTTGGCCTTTTGGAGATGTGAGGCAAAGACAGGCAAAATGTTAAGATTGCTTCCATTTGCTTCGATTTTGCTTCGATTTTTAGGGGTGTTTTACCCCTTTTTAATTGGATTTGCTTCTATTTCAGGCGTGAAAAATGTGCGAAATTAATGTGTTTTGGCCTGTTTACTCTTCACCAAAGTACTCCTTTATGATATTCTTTGTGTCAACTTTGCGTATGTCAGCATAAAACTGATTTATAGCTTCAGTTATGTTGCCTATTGGCCCTTCAAAACCTTTTAAATTCTCCAAGACACTAATCGTATCCTTCTTATAGCTTTCAAAGTCAAAATTATTGCCATCAAGATAATATTTAGACTCCCAGAACAATCTGCTTGCTTCATTAAGATAGTGACTTTCAATTTCATACAGTAAATACCTGAAGTGAATAAGACTATCTATATTATTTAAAAGAGTTGCATAATGAGGTTCACTAGAGCTTAGATATTTTAATAGTTTCTCATAATTATGCTGCCTTAAAAAGAGCTGTTTAGGAGTCTCAGGTTCTTTGTTTTCAATTATCCCATTACCTTCTGGAAACGGTTCATCAAACGGTTCACTTGACCGGTTCATTTTTATATCTGTATTAGTGAATTTAATTTCACCGTTACCAATAAGGAGCCAATCTGACGAAATATTAAAATTCCTAATAAGTGAATTTATTATTCTGCTTGTAATCTCTCTTTTGCCACTCTCTACTTCTGAATAATAAGATTGCTTTAATTCAAGAGCATTTGCAAAGTCTTTTTGACTTAGCTTAAAATGCTCTCTTACTTGCTTTAAGCGATCATTTGAAGTCATGAATAAATATTTATTTAACTTAAGTTGATATTTAATAACTTATAGTGATATATTTGCGTCATATGAAACGCAAATAATATATAAGTTTCAACAAAAGTATAAGTAAAAATGATAAACCGAGAAGAATTAAGAAAAAAATTACCATCTGGCTCGCTCAAAGAGGTAGCCAAACGAGCAGGGGTAGGTGTAGCTTCTGTGAGTCGTTACTTTAGTTATGAGTCAAATAGCGAACGGGTAGAGATAGCAGCTCTGGAAGTTGCAGCAGAAATCCAGAAAAAGAAACAGGAGAATATTAACCTGTTAAACCTCTAAACTACTAAGCCCATGCACAAGGTATTGTATATAGATGGTGCGCTCTTTCTGGGGTATGAACTACTTCAGGAGTACGGCTTTTCAGTTGACACTATACGTAACTGGAAAAAGCGCGGAGCCACCACCATAAACCAGAACGGCAGGGCGTACATTCATTTTGATTTTATACCTGCACCTTCCCGTCGTAAACTACCACCAGCTGAAGAGCTGAAGGGCATGACCAGGGAAGGGGAAAAGGATATGCAGGTAGAAAGCTTTTACCAGAAGCTGCATTACGCCAAGTTTGAAAAATTCATTTCCTACAGGGATTATTACCGCGATAACTATGGCTTTAGTGCTGAACGCCTACGCGATACTGCTATGCGACGCGCTGCCTGGGAGCGGTTAATGGAACTTCACCAGGATAACCGCAATGGAGATATGGGTGGCCTTAAAAAAGGAGTGCTTACAGCCCTATATAAAGCCTATTGCAAGTTGTATCCTGGTCAATATACTACGGAACAGTCCTTTTCACGTGCAATAAAAAGTGCCCGAGAAGTAGGGGTAAATGCATTTGTAGTTGACAAGCGGGTATTGCGTAACAGTGATGGACCGGCCAAAAAGTACGATGAACGCCATGAATTATTCCTTCGCGGCATTTTGAGTTCCGGTAAAGCCTACCAGTCTTCTGCTATCCTGGCAAAGCTAAAGCCAATGTGCGAAGATGCTGAAATATTGTGCCCGTCCCTATCCTGGATAAAGAGCAAGAAAACTGAATTGTTGAAGCAATTCGACCTGCACAACAGTCGCTACGGTGCTGAACCAACCGATAAAATTACACCTTATGCCGGTATTAAATCTGCTTTGTATGCAGATGATCAGTACCAAATAGACGGATGGGATTTACCTTTTTATTACCTGGGTAAAGATAAATTTGGCAATCCACGCCTGAAGAAACTTGTGCTTGTTGCAGTGCGTGATGCTTACAGCCGAAAAATAGTAGGCTATAGTGTCGGTACTTCTGAAAACAGGTTAATTCTGTTTGAAGCCTTACAGGATGCCGCATCTTTAACAGGGGCTATGCCTTTTGAACTGGTTTCAGATAACCACTCCTATAATGAAACAAAAGAGCTTGCCTACTTTAAAGAGCAACTAACTAAGATTGGTGTTACCTGGACAGTAGATCACAACCCAAAGCGTAAGGCCATTGCCGAACGCTACTTTAAAGACCTGGGTGAACGCTTCTGCAAAGAGCATTACGGGTATATCGGACAGGGTATCCGCACCAAAGAAAAGGATGGACGCACCAAGCAGGAACTGATAGATCAGTACCAGAGAGCAAATAAGCTCCTGACAGAAGACCGGATCAGAATTATTGCTACTGAAGTGGTACGCAGCTTTAACAGTACCACTTTGCCATCTAAAGGCAAAAGCCCAAACCAGTTATACAAAGAAAGCAGCAAGCCGCACAGTATTACAATTGATCTATACGAGCGCGTGCGCCTGTTTACCCTTCGCACTGAGTACAAGGTAACACGCGGTCAGATCAATATGGTAATAGGTGGCACTAAGTACGAATACCAGCTTAATGCAGAAATGTATGCTAAGTATAACAGCCGCACAGTAGCGGTAAGGTACGACACACCCGAAACGATTTACCTGTTCGACAAAAAGACAGATGAAGCAATTGGCTCTCTCAATCAAAAGGAAAAAGCGCACGGTGCACTTGCCAACCAGACGGAACGTGATATAGAAATTATGAACCGACATAGTGGCCGCATCAAAGGAATTAAGACACAGGCTCGGAATGAAAACGAAGAGATAGCCCGCAAAGCAGCTGAGTTAGACCCACGGGTTTATGAGATTTTAAACCGCCGCATGACCCCGAAAGATGTACTGAAAATGGCGGAAGAAGATGCTGATTTGCGCTATGCAGTAGAAGAGCGGGGTATTAACCTGAAGCTGGTAGAACCAATGGTACTGGAAAGTGAAGTAGATAATCCGGCTTTTGTTTCTGCAAAGCGGTCTGAAAGAGAGAAAAGCCCTTTTGCGGTTAAAGACAATCAAATTAGAGTGATTAACCTGGAAGAAGAATAAAAGAAGTGCCTATGCGCCAACATAGACACTTCTTAATAACAATTTAAAAACTGTTTAATAATTATTAAAAGCATGACAAACATAGCGGAAAAATCCGAGATCAAAAAGGCGGTACAAGACTACTGCAAACTAAAGAAGATCAGTCAGAATGAACTAGCTGTTCAGATTGGGGTAAGCAATGCCACATTAAGCAAGGTGGTAAATGACAACTGGGAGTCTATTGACGGTAAAATGTGGCTTAAAATATGGAGCCATGTAAGGCCGGTTAATGTGCCGCAACTCTTCAAGACAGAAGACTTTTCAACTGTTGAAAATCTGTGCAACCGCGCCAAAAGCAATCACTTTATGGCAGGGGTAATTGCTGATACAGGTATGGGTAAGACCACCGCTTTGCAGGTGTACGCCCGTCAGGAAAATGTCTTCTATATTTATTACAACTCCAACATGCGCCCTAAACACTTCTTTATGGAGTTGGGTAAATTGCTTGGTTATACATTTGACGGAAACATGTACGAGTTGGTAAACCGCGCCTGCGATACGTTAAACAGCCTGCATAAGCCACTTATTATTATAGACGAAGCTAGTAAGTTAACAGACCCTATGTTGTTAGCCCTGCATGTGCTACGTGATAAGACCATGCATAACTGCGGTATTGTTTTGGCCGGTATGCCATACTTTAAAGCCAACCTGATAAAGAAAGCCAATAAGCAGAAAGTAGGTATTTCAGAATTTTTAAGCCGTGTCATGATCTGGAACGAGCTTAAAGGCTTACGGCCTTCTGAAATAGAATACATCTGCCAGAACCACGGCATTACTGATAAGAAAGAAATAAGCCGACTGAAGTATTTTAAAAAGTTCAGAGACCTGGCAAATGAAATCCTGCTTTACAACACTATCAATAATTAATAACCATGAAAGATACAGCAACCTTCATAGCAGCTACGGCTGCATTTGAGAAATTATCTGATACTATACTCCCACTTATTAAAGGGCAATTAACAGATAATGGTGCTTGCCTGGCAGAAGCCACACAGGTTATTAAAGATAAGGGTATGAACAAAAGGCGTATTAAAATGGCGGTTGAAGTTGGAGATGTGCAAATGGTTTTTACCACTTACCGCAATACTGTCAATACACAGGTATACCAGAAGCTTACAAGCTTACATAAAGTTCTGATTTACGAAAACACTATAAACAGCTAAGGAAATGAAAGAGGCAAGTAAAGCACAATTACAAAAACTACATGCACTGCTTAGTAACCTTGGGCTTGTAGATCAGAAACAAGAAATGGTCTATGCGATGACAGACGGGCGCACAACCAGCAGCAAAGACCTTTCGATGGATGAAGCCCGAAAGTTAATATCAAACCTGGCAAAGTATGACCCGAAGGAGCGGCAAAAGAATCTTATATTCTCGCTGGCTTACAAAGCAGGTATTATCTATGGTGAATCGGATGCGGATAAGAAGATGAATGCAGCAAAGCTGAATATGTTCCTTAAAGAACGGGGGGTTGTAAAGAAAGAGCTTAACCAGATGAATTTTGACGAACTGGTGAAAGTGCACCGGCAGTTTGAAGGCATTGTGCGAAACAATAAAAAGAGCCTGGAAAAGAAGCAAGCTTCAAATGCGGTAAGTAGTTTATTAAAGGAGTTAGATATTAAAATCGGGTAATCATGTATCAGTTATTAGACTTTCCGGAAAGGCCTTTGCCACTTAATCCAACCCATTGCCTGATTGTTGATGTATTAAATAAAGACACTTCACAAAAGCGGGTATCTATCTATTTTAACCCTGAAGATGCTTGGGAAGATCCCGCGAAAAGTTTTGAGCAAAATACACCTAAAGCAGTAGGCAACTTCATTGGGAACAATCTGAAATTTATTAATTCAGACCTATATGCATATGCCTATCGGTACTGGGTAATAGAGATCAGCACACAGGCAGTTGTCCATAAATCTTATGTACATGCCTTAACAGAGCCACACGACCTTTACAGCAAATAAATAATGAGGCCCCGTATATGGGGCTTCTGCTATTATAAACTATCAACTCAACTTCAGATGACACTTTCAGATAAACAGATTGAAGATTTTGTATTGCTTCAAAGGAATTTCTTTCAGAAGGATTATGTAAATCGCTTGGTAAGTGAGCTTAGTATAAGTGAAGCCACCGCGGAAAGCTTAGCACAATCAGCAGCCCTGGCAGATGCATATTTAAGTATTAAAGGTAGAGAATATAAAAAGCTGGGGTATCAAAACAAATTTGAACTGTGTGAGGCTATGCTTGAATACAGCTCAATGTATTTTTTGGCAGGATTCTATAGGGTGTCTGGTGCTGAAAGCCTTTACAAAAAGCTCAGAATATACCGTTCAAGAAGGGGGGTAAATGCATTTGAAGCCGCCAAATGGCTGTTGGTTTACAATCAAAATAACACCAGCGCGCTAAAATTAACAGATCAGGAAAGGGCTTTTATAGATAGATTTCTACACAATAGTCCCCTCGCAGGTTATAAAAAAGTATACACCGCTCTAAAAGCAGAGTTCGGGAGCGTATCCATAAGTAGAATGGGTGTAAAATACCAAATTAGAAAAGTGCTCGAAACTTTTGAGTGGAAGGACTCTCACAAACAAAAAAGTCGCTAGTTAGCCCCGGTCTACTTTAAACAAGTAGCGGGTATGTAACTAACGACTTTATTAAAGAGCCGCTGAGGTTGTTTTTGGTACTGACCAGATAGGCCAGCCAAAAGCCCCAGCGGTTTATTTTTTTATAAAGGTACTACTAAAATTAAAAAGCCGCTAAGCACCTCCCAGGCGAATTGCTAAAAAGCTACTCCCTGAGAAACTTAGCGGCTTTACTTCTTATACGGCAAACTGCATAAGAAGGCCTCAATCAAAACACTTTTTATGAACTGCTCAACTGCATAAAAGTACCACTTCTAAGACAGTATTTAAAGTTTAGTTATACACAATCAGTGCAAATCGCAAAAAAACACTTGACACAAAGATATGTGTAATGAATTGCCCTAACTGAAACAATAAATATTATACTTTATTTATATATCATTTATACGTTTTTTGCACTTCATACTGTGTAACAGTGAATTATAAAATAATACAAGTAAAATGTTTTTTGATATTTCAAATAAATTAAATTTTAGCTATATATATTTGTGCTCAACGATTTGCATAGCCTACAGCCGGATTTAACCTGAACATGCCATTATCAGATTAAGCTACCTGTAATAACTAGTGCAATTCAGGTTTTCAAAAGGAGCGGTAAATAAGCCCCGTAAACAACTTTAAAGTTTAGAGGGTGTCTACATACCAGAATGAAGAGAAGATTAAGCATAGCGCATTTTTAATATGTTTTTAATAGCAATACTAAATGGAGCTGGGCTGACAAAATGAAAGGAGTGTAAAACCAACTCCATGATTATTTAAAAGCTTTTAACTAAACCCTTAATAACAATTAAAAAACTATAACAATGAACAATCAAGAAAAACCAACGACAGCAGCTGAGATCACTGAAGAAATGATTGCGGCCTGGAAGAAAAAGAACCCGGCAGGAGTATTTGCCATCATTATCGACGACAAAAAAGGCTTTGTCCGCAGACCAAACCGGTTAGACCTGCAATATGCTATGTCATACCTGAAAGGTGGCGGCGAGTTGAAAATGGTAGAGACTCTTCTTGAGGAAATATGGCTAGGAGGAGATCAGGAAATATTGACAGATGATGAATATTTCTTAGGTGCTTGCATGCAGATACAAGGGATGGTACAAGTTAGACAGGCGGAACTGGTAAAGTATTAGACGAAGCATCGGGAGATTTTAAAAGTAACTGGATAGGTTACATCAATACGATGTATGCCTATTACCTCCCCAACGTAGATGTTTCGTCCTTATCTGATAAGCGTTGGGCGGAAATGTTTAAGCAATTACAAGATATTAGAAAACAGGAAAATAGTAATGGCAAACTTAGTTGAGTTTTTGGTAAAGGTGAAAGACCTGGCATCCGGGCCGCTGGGTAAGATTGCCACTACAGGTGGTAAATCATTCACACAACTGGAAAAAGGTATTTCTGGCATCTCCAATAAGTTTGGTCGACTTGGAATGTCCATTAATGATATTGATCGCAAATTAGACCAACTACGCAAAAGCAGGGAAATTAGCATTGACAGTCGCCAGATCAGGAGACTAAACGGTGAGATGGATATGCTTGAAAGACGCAAGGCCAGACTAGAAGGCAGTGGTCGTTCCGGTGGTAGTATGTTAGGTGGCATGACCGGACAACTTGGTGGATTGGTAGGGGCTTATGCTGCAATAAGCACTGTTACTGATGTTGTAAAGACAACTGCCTGGATGCAAGGCATGGATAAGTCAATAAACTTTTCTACAGGTGGAAGAGGAAATGAAAGTAAGGCTTTTCTCGAAAAGTTGGCAAACGATAAGGGCATAGACTTACAGTCTGCAACTGAAGGCTACAAGACATGGGCGGGTTCTACGCGAGGCACTAAATTACAAGGCGCACAAACCAATTCAATTTTTGATGCGGTTACTACGGCTTCATCTGTTATGAACCTATCAGGTGAAGATACCAAAGGCACATTACTTGCTCTTGGTCAGATTATGTCAAAGGGTAAGGTGCAGGCTGAAGAGCTAAGAGGGCAAATCGGTGAACGCATACCAGGAGCTTTTGGTATTGCTGCAAAGGCAATGGGTGTTTCGCAGGAGCAGCTTAATAAAATGATGGATGAAGGCAAGCTATATGCAGATGACTTCCTTCCAAAATTTGCGGCAGAACTTCAAAAGACTTTCGGGGGTGGCTTATCCGAAGCTGCAAATTCGATGCAGGCCAACATTAACCGGATGAATAACGAAACGATGTTACTTAAAAACGACATCGGTAAAGAACTAGGCCCGACTATACTTAAAGTGATTTCTTTTGCCCGTCAGTTTGTGCATTGGTTAGGTGAAGGCATTCGCTTTATTAAGGAGTATAAAACTGAGATATCAGCACTTGCTAAAGGATTATTGATTGGAGCAACTGCCTACGCAGCTATCACATTAGGAACAACCTTATGGGAAATCGCAACAGGTAAAATGACTTTAGCACAAATTGGACTCAACACGGCAATGCTGGCAAATCCAGTATTTTGGATTGCAACAGGCATAGGGGCTCTTGTTGCGGCTGTACTATATTGCTGGGATACCTTCGAAGGCTTCCGGGGTTTTTTGTATGGGTTATGGGAGTCCTTTAAGCAGGTGTTTACCAATATAGGGACATTCTTTAAAATGATTTTCAGTCCTGTAATGGATGCGCTGAACGCATTCCAGAACCCAAACCTTTCAGCCTGGGAGAAGACTAAGGTCATTGGTGCTTCTATGGCTAAAATGGCATTTAATCTTACTCCTATTGGTATGGCAGCAAATGCAATTCAGTTTACTGCTTCAGGTGGCTTAACTAAAGGTGTAGGTGCTGCATTTGAAAGAGGTAGGGCAAATGGTATTGCAGCTTTTAGAGCTGAGAAGGAAGGTGAAAGTGCTGGTGATATAGGATTGAATGATTTGCTGAATTCATTTGGTGGTGATGGTGCTGGCGGTACAACAGACGAAACTAGAGGAACTTCTCTACAAGGTGCAAGTGATACAGTTAAAGGTGTTACAGGTGGAGGCTCCAGAAACATAACCATTTCTATTAATAAGATGGTGGAAACGGTGCAGGTGCATTCAGCAACTTTAAGCGAAGGGTTAAATGATATTGAAGATAAGGTCTTAGAAACACTTCTTAGAGTAGTGAATTCAGGTACAAGTTCACTTAGTTAATGTAACCCTTTAATTCTTGAAAATCATGTTTACACTTTGTAGTAGGATTAAGATAGGTGAGTTTTCTTTCAAGGGAGGGTTTAATGATCTGACAATCAGGAAAAGTATTTACGAAACAGTTGATACAGCAGTATTAACGCTCCCTTCTTACACCAGCGTGAAAGCCCGTGGCCTGAGTCGAGTTGAAACGGCAGGCTTGTTCAAAGAAGGGGATAAAGTAAGTATTGAATTAGGTTATAATAATGATCTGAAAAGAGAATTTGAAGGCTTTGTTCGGAGAGTTAATCTAACAAGACCTATAACAATAGACCTGGAAGGGTACAGTTGGCAACTCCATAATAAACGCATTAATAAAAGTTGGAAAAGCACTACACTAAGGCAAGTTCTGGAAGAGGTAATACAAGGCACTGACATTATACTAAGTGAACAAATCCCGGATGTAAAATTAGAAAAGCTATACATGTCCGATAAAAGTGGACTAGAGGTGCTTCAGTATTTGAAAAGCACCTTACATCTGACGGTATATTTCAACTTTAATGAACTATATGCAGGCATTCAACAGGGAGACATTAAAGGAACAGTTAAGTATAAGCTAGGCTGGAATGTTGTAAGAGATGATCAGTTGAAATACACCCTTTCAGAAGACACTAAAGTTTTAGTGCAAGTTCGGCGTAAGCAAAAAGGAGGTGAACAAGTAGTGTTCGAAGCAGGTGAAAAAGGGGGAGACGTGTTAAAATACACTTTGCCAAATGTAACTCAGGAAGCTGCTAAAGAGATCGCTAAAAAACTGCTGAAGGAAAGAAGCGAAAAAGGCTACAAAGGCAAAGTAAAAGCTTTTCTTCAGCCGTACTGTGAACCTGGCTATAAAGCTGAAATAATAGACCCTATATATGAAGAAAGAGACGGTGCTTTCTTTATAAGTAGAATAGAAGTCAGTTTTGGAGTGAGGGGAGCAAGAAGAACTGTTCATTTATCTGGCAAGCTTAGCTAGTCGGGTTTAACCTAAAGCAAATTAGAGATGCGAGGTCAGCAGTCAATTTATTCAGATGTATTTCCTCCTTCTATTGAAGTTATACCAGAACCAAAAGCGAACCAGGGAAATCTACGGAATGAACGTGATATAGCTATGGCTTGCCGGTATTACTACCACGCACAGATCAAGCGCCGGCGTTATGATGACTGCCTTATGTATTTAGAGATAGAATTTTATCTAACTGCTACATCAATAGTAGGGCGACTGAATGAAAGCCAGAAATATATAAAAGAGTTGGTAAGCAATAAGACTACAGTTTCAAGCCTAAAGGAGCGTTACCCCTTTTTTACCTGGTAGTTCAAAAGCCTTTTAACTGAATTTTAATTAATCATTAAACACATTTTAAAAACAATTTAAAAACAATGGAACCAGTATTAATTTACACAGACAACAGCAGAATTGAAGAGGAAAAAGATCACCTGTATGACTCGGTTGAATTTCTGCAAGAACTTTATGACAAGTTTAAAAAAATAGGTATTACAGCCACTTTGAAAGAAATGGCAGATGTCATTCAACGCGGAACTAGTAATAACCGTCTGAATGACTTTGTGAGTGATAAGTTTTTAGAACAAGCAGGAGAACCCAATTTTAACGGTGTGCCTATTTGTAGAAATAAATTAAAGGAGATGCTTGCAATTCCTGATTTGAAAGAGATTGGTGCTTTGTTAAGCGAATTCCCTTCCAGAGTGAATGATCGATTATCCTATGTGCACGGTAGAATAAACCTAATGGAAATTGTTGATGATCAGGTTTGCAAAGTCTCAAATGCAGATGCTGCTATCGAAAAAGAATTCACCTACTTTACAGAGACTGAAAGAACAGCTCTTTTCGCTAAAGAGTTGCTCACAGTACGTGATGCACTCAAGGCCTGGGAAGCTGCATATATAAACCAATTTGGTATGGTTAATAGATTTAGCCATGATCAAGAAGTGGTACCAGGTATCAGATATTACAACAAAGAGTTTGTGCTGGATTGGAAGTTGATTCGTCAGCGCGAAGCTATACTATCTTAGGCTGGTGATATATTATAGGTTTTGATTCATGAAAAGGGGCTATTAAGCCCCTTTTTGTTTTACATTAAATATCGTACTATTATAATATATATGTAAAATCTAAAGCCGCAAACCTATGATTACCACTCTTTTTTTTATCTCTATACTATTAGTTGCATTTATACTAGTAGTTAGAAGGGTAAGTAAGTCAGATACATCAAAAGAAAATAGTAGTAAGAGTAGCAATATTAGTTCTAGAGAACATCTAAAGGAGAAAATAACCTTTCAAAAGAAAAAGGAAGAGGAATCTAAAAAGAAACCAGAATTAAGAGAGATTGTAGGCTTCTATACTGGAAAAGAATACTCCCCTAATAAAGAGTATTGCATTGTCTCAGTTAATGGTATTTCAGGAAAGAAGGGAAGCATCGCTTTAGTTAAAGATGGTGCTCTTCTTTTTAAGGTCTCTGTGTCCCAGCCTAACGATTGTCATACTTCAAATAATGGCGTAACTATTTGCTGTGATTGGACTAATTCAGGCCAATTAGCTGGAAAGTTTTTAGTTTTTGATGTTGATGGAAATCAAGTTTATAGTAAAAAGGTATCTGCAAATCTTGGAGTTTCTGCCATAAGTAAAGATGGAGATTATGCTATTTTTGAGACGCATTATTCTGAGACCTCAGATTCTAATAAAGTGTTTGTTCTCGACATTCAGCAGCAAAAGATAATCGGTAAATTTGATAGACCATTAGCTTTTACTAAGGCCGAAGTTATTGAAGATAAAAAGACAATATCTCTTATAAATAGAAACGGTATAGCATATAAAGTTGATTTTGAAGGTACTCAGGTAAATTTTGAAGAATATAAGAGCCATCTATTTAAACGAGGATCACTTACCGAAAGAATTTATTTTTTTGAATCTAATATGCCTTGCCAATTGGAGGAAGTGAGGTTATATATTGAAGTGCTAAATAAAGCATTAGCAGATCAGGATGCTGCTTATGTTTTTGGAGAAGATAAGCTTTATAGAAAACTTGGAGAACAATATGAAGCTATAGGGGAAATTGACAAGGTTATTTTGTACTGGGAGAAAGCACTGAAATTAAATTCTAAAGTTGGAGTTAAAAGAAAATTTGAACAGTACATTCAAAAAGTGAATCAATAAGCATTAAACTAAACTCCTTTTCTATTTGAATTTAAAACCAATACAATTACTTAAGTAGCCTTTTTAGATCAACTCATACAACAAAGGTTTTTTTCTGTCTCTAAATTTGTAGTGTAAAACAATACAAAATATTCCTTTAGTGTATGAATATAGTATCTAAATGACTTAAATAAATTGTACTTGTTTATGAAGTGCCACTAAGTGTAATTTATTTTAATCTTAACATTTTAAATTGTCCTGCGCTCGTTAAAAGGTCATCGAAACTTAACATTTTAAACGCGATTAAATTAACATTTTAATTTGCCGATTATATTTCCGGTTTGCTGACTTCTAAGCTTGTGCAAATATATATTTTCTGCTTCACCTGTGCCTGCTGTTGAGGTAACTGTATCGCCGAGAATACTTTCGGCCCTGAAAATAATGTCCACCTCCTGTAGTTGCTGCTCCAGTACTTCTGTTGGCAAAGTATCCAGTGCCCATTGCAAGTAGCGGGTGTTGGTTACGTGGCGGTTCAGGTCAATATCGTGCCAGCGCACAGGCATTTGCTGCTCCTGCCGCGCCTCCTGTAGTTGCGGTAACTTCCCTTTGGCAAAAGGCAGCGGTTCCTGCCCCGGTACTACTTCTACTTCCATTATAAAATCCGGCACCGACACCATCTGGCGCTTCACCACATCCATCACCAACCACACACTGGTAGCCTGCCCCAGCAGCTCCCGCTCCGCATTGTAAATCCGGAAATCACGGTGCAGAAAAACCCGCTCTCTGCCCGAAGCCCATGTCTCGACAGTTATACTTTCGCCATGCTTCGGGTAACGGAACATCTCTACCCGTATGCGCTGCAGCACCCATGTCAGGTCACGCTCCAGCAGATCATACATCGAAATACCTAAGTCACGTGTGTTCTCCCAGGCGGCCTCCTGCATGTAGCTTACCAGCGCCGGCAAAGTCGCCTGCCCTTTGTAATCGATCTCGTTAGAGCGAATTGTAAAGTGGCTGTTGCCAGGGTAAGACTTCATAGCTTCAGAGGTTTGGTGCTGTGCAAAGTTAAAAAGAATAGCTATCAAAATTGCCTTCGCTCGCGTTACGCCAGCTATTTAGCAGACTCCCGCTGATATAAACAAGCCACCTAAATAAAAAAGCCGCGCTACCTGTAGCAGGTAGCGCGGCTGAAGTATAAATGGCAGATTTATACTTGTGTTATTGGTTTTGCCCCGCGTAAGGGTTTACGCCCATGTTTTTGTAGATAAATGACCAAGTATCAGCAGCCTCCTGAATCAGCAAGGAAGTTGGCTTACCGGCACCGTGGCCTGCACGCACATCTACACGGATCAGGTACGGGTTGCCCGGAGCGCCTTTGGCCTGCAGCTCAGAAATGAACTTGAACGAGTGCGCCGGCACCACGCGGTCGTCGTGGTCGGCAGTCTTAACTAATGTGGCCGGGTATTTCACGCCTTCCTTGATGTTGTGCAGTGGTGAGAACGCATACAGGTTCTTGAACTGAGCAGCATCGTCCGATGAGCCATACTCTGGTACCCACGCCCAACCGATGGTGAACTTGTGGAAGCGCAGCATGTCCATTACACCTACTGCAGGCAGAGCAACTTTAGCCAGTTCCGGACGCTGAGTCATGAAAGCGCCTACCAGCAACCCACCGTTAGAGCCACCGGCTACCGCCAGTTTCTCAGATGAAGTATACTTCTGATCGATCAGGTACTCAGCAGCTGCGATAAAGTCATCAAATACATTTTGTTTGTTTGGCGTCATGCCGGCTTTATGCCAGTCTTCGCCGTACTCACCGCCACCACGCAGGTTCGGCATGGCGTACACACCACCGTTCTCCAGCCACAGCATATTCGAAATGCTAAAGCTCGGCGTCATGGAGATGTTGAAGCCACCGTAAGCGTATAGGTAAGTTGGGTTGGTACCATCCAGCTTCAGGCCTTTTTTGTGCACGATGAACATTGGTACTTTGGTACCATCCTTAGAAGTATAAAATACCTGTTTCGTCTCGAAAGCGTCTGTATTGATGTCTACTTCTGTTTTGCGGAACAGCGTTACTTTGTTGTTCGGCACATCGTAGTGGTAGATGGTTGGCGGATAGGTGAAAGACGTGAAGGTGAAGAATGTTTCCTTGTCGTCTTTCTCACCGCTGAAGCCACCAACAGTGCCTATAGTTGGCAGTTCTACTTTGTTCAGCTGCTTGCCGTTCTGGTCGAACACCACTACTTCGCTGGCAGCGTCTTTCATGTAAGAGGCGATCAGGCGGCCACCTACGTGCGAAATGCCTGTCATTACATTTTTCGACTGCGGAATTACCACTTTCCAGTTAGCTTCCTGTGGCTTCTTCGGGTCGATGAGCACCAGGCGGTAACGAGGCGCATTCTTGTTTGTATGCACCAGCAGTTTGTCGCCGATGTTGCTCACCACGTTATACTCCGACTCAAAGTTGCTTACAATCGGCTTTATAGTTGATTTAGGATCTGTCAGGTCTTTGTAGAAAAAGGCATTGGCACCGCTGGCACCTTCAGAACCGTAAATGATCAGGAAGCGCTCATCGTCGGTGGTAGCACCGTAGAAGTTGCGCAGGGCGTGTGCCTTGTCTTCATAAACCAGTTTATCCTGGCTCTGTGGCGTACCAATTTTGTGGTAGTATACTTTGTGGTACTCGTTCTTATTAGCCAGCTTGTTGCCTTCAGTTGGGGCATCGTAGCGGCTGTAGAAGAAGCCATCCTTGTACCAGCTGGCACCGGAAAACTTCACCCACTCAATTTTATCGCTTAGCTTTTTGCCGGTAGCCACTTCCATTACTTCGTAGGTGTTCCAGTCAGAGCCGCCGCTTGATGTGCCGTAAGCTACATACTTGGCATCTTTAGAGAACTCCAGCGCAGTAAGAGCTACAGTACCGTCAGTTGAGAATTTGTTCGGGTCCAGGAACACCTTTGGCTCATCTTTCAGGGTGTTCTGCACATACAGAACGCTCTGGTTCTGCAGGCCGTCATTCTTGAAGAAGTAGTACTTTCCTCCTTCTTCAAAAGGAGCGCCATACTTCGGGTAATTCCATATCTGCGTTAAGCGGTTCTTGATCTTGTCGCGGAACTCGATGTCGTTCAGGTAATCGAACGTAACCTCGTTCTGCTTCTTTATCCACTCATCCACTTCCTCGTTGTGTGTCTCGAGCCAGCGGTAGGGGTCGGCTACTTTGGTACCGTGGTAATCGTCGGTATGGTCTACCTTTTTTGTTTCGGGGTACGCTAATGTTGTAGCAGCCGGCGTAGTAGCTTCGGTTGCTGCTGTAGTTTCGGTATTCACGCTTGTTGTTTCAGTTTGGGTAGATTTACATGCCGACATTGCCGTGAGGCCGCCTGCCAGCAGTAATACAGTGGTTCTTTTCATATTAGTTTCCGTCTGAGTTAAGGTTGTGTTACGGGAAAAGCTAAGATACGTAAATATCCTGAAACAGCCATTTCACATAAACCATACTTAAACTATAGCTATAGTTATCTGAGGCCTCAGCAGTAGGTGCGTTGTTATACGTAACATCAGAACCTAGATCAGTTTATACTTACTATACTTTCAGGGCTTTATTTAAGTATAAGATAGGTAGCTACTTTACTCGTGAGCCATTGTCATTGCTCTTCATGCTCATATTTATAGATATTAATGTGTTAATTTGTTCATATTTGCTTGTGGCAGCATAACGAAGGCCTTTTAAATTCGTACTCATATCGCCGAGTTTTATGCCGTAAAACGTAATCAACCATACTTTAAACTCATGAAAAAACTATTTTTTTACCTGATCGGGTTTGTTATCCTGGCTTCTCAGTCGTCGTGTGGCTATAACACTATGGTGCAGAAAGATGAGACAGTAGAAGCCTCCTGGGCCAACGTACAGAACGCTTACCAGCGCCGTGCCGACCTGATCCCGAACCTTGTAAATACTGTTAAAGGGGCCGCCAATTTCGAAAAGGAAACCCTGACGCAGGTAATGGAAGCAAGATCTAAAGCCACCAGCATACAGTTAAGCGCCGACCAGCTGACACCAGAAAATATTCAGCGTTTTCAGGAGGCGCAAGGCCAGTTAAGCGGTTCTTTATCAAGATTGCTGGCAACAGCAGAGGCTTACCCTGAATTGAAGGCAAACCAGAACTTCCTGGAGCTGCAGGCGCAATTGGAGGGTACTGAAAACCGCATTGCCGTGGAGCGGCGCAAGTTTAACGAATCGGTGCAGGACTATAATACAACGGTTCGCTCGTTCCCTAACAACCTGATGGCGGGCATATTCGGGTTTGAGCGCAAAGGCCACTTTCAGGCCGAAGCCGGTGCACAACAAGCCCCAACTGTGCAGTTCTAGCAAATTGCTGATTGATGGTTGTTCGCTGTTGCAGAGCAGCCATCAATCGGTTACATAACAACCAGACCATGCCAAAAGACACCATAACAGCAGAAGACGAGCAGCTGATTCTGGAAGCAATTGCAGAAGCAGAGAAAAATACCTCAGGCGAGATACGCGTACATATAGAGAACCATTGCGAAGGCGATGTACTGGACCGTGCTACCGAGGTTTTTGCCCAGCTGCACATGCACCTCACCAAAGAGCGTAACGGCGTTCTTTTTTACATTGCCATTAAAGATCATCAGTTTGCCGTGCTTGGCGATGCCGGCATAAACGCAATTGTTCCTGATCATTTCTGGGAAGATATTACCGCTGAAGTTATCCAGTATTTTAAGCAGAAACAGTACGCTACCGGGCTCTCGAAGGGCATACGCATGGCAGGCGAACAGCTGAAAGCTCACTTCCCATACAACGCCGAAACCGATCGTAACGAACTGAGCGACGACATTTCGTTCGGGATATAACAGACCATGAAGAGACCGATCCTTTTCTTATACTTTTGCCTTGCAAGTATACTTGCCTTTGCCCAGAACAGCGATTTTCCGCCGCGCCCTAACCCGCCGCGCCTGGTAAACGACATGGCCGACATGCTGAGCCCGGAGGAAGAAAACGCCCTGGAAAACAAGCTCGTAAACTACAACGACTCCACCTCTACCCAGATAGCTATTGTAACGCTCACCTCTATAGGCGATTATGATGTGAACCAGTATGCAGCTGAGCTTGGAGAGCGCTGGGGTGTAGGCGGTAAGAAAAACGACAACGGTGTTATTATACTTGTTGCCAAAAACGAGCGGCAGGTATCGTTGCAAACCGGCTACGGCATGGAGCACATTATACCAGATGCCATTGCCAAACGCATTACAGAGAATACTATTAAACCTAACTTTCAGCAAGGCGAGTACTACAAGGGGTTAAATGATGCGACCAGCGTTATTATTAGTGTAGCCAGCGGCGAGTATCAGGCAGACCCAAGTATGGCACGCGGCGGCGAGGAAGAAGGTCCTTCACTTTTCATGATCATCATCATAATTATACTTGTTGCCATTATACTTTCCAGAATGGGCAGGGGCGGTGGTGGCGGACGAGGCGGCAGACGCTACTCCCGTACTTTAGGCGGACCAGTTATTATTCCAGGAGGTTTTGGCACTTTTAGAACAGGCGGCGGTATCTTTGGTGGTGGCTTTGGCGGAGGAGGCGGTGGCTTCGGAGGCTTTGGCGGCGGCTCGTTTGGAGGCGGTGGTGCCAGCAGTAACTGGTAAGTATAGCCACTAAGCTATACTTATACTTTAAGGCAATGCAACCATAACTTTTGCCACTACAGCATCGCAACGCCTATTGCCAAAAGCAAACACCTCTTTGTTGATAGATAAAGCATAAAGGCTTTCTTTGAGCAGTACTTTTGCACGGTGGTGGCGTACTTTTACATTAGCTTCTGAAAGGTTAAGGCAATCAGCTATTTCTGCATTGCTCAATTCTTCTATTTCGCGCAGCATATAAATTGTCTTGTACTTAACAGGCAGGTCGTCTATTGCTTTCTCAAGCAGGAGCTTAACCTCTTTTTGTATGGTTTTGTTTTCGGGGTTCATACTTATAGCATCAGGTAATTGCAGCACATCAAGGGTAAGCTGGTTCGGCCCAAGGTCAAGTATAGCTGTATATTTTCCTTTTTCTCTTAACCTGCCCAGCGCTTCATTTATACCTATCCGGATCAGCCAGGTTGAGAATTGCGCCTGCTCTTTAAACTGGTACAGCTTTTCGTATGCTTTCAGGTAAGTGTTTTGCATTGCATCCTCTACCTCGGCCTCATCTTTCAGGTAACTCCTGATAACACGGTACAGCTTCTGGTTATGGCGGCGCATCAGTAACTCGTAAAGCTCTTTTTCTCCGGCAAGCACCCTTTCTACC
This sequence comes from uncultured Pontibacter sp., assembly GCA_966250805.1. Taxonomy (GTDB): domain Bacteria; phylum Bacteroidota; class Bacteroidia; order Cytophagales; family Hymenobacteraceae; genus Pontibacter. The sequence continues at coordinate 115,179 of CBINIP010000005.1, forward strand.
ACCTCCGCATCAGGTATGCTGTATTCTTTAACTATTTGGCTGCTCATTTCCCTCATAATGTTGCTTTTTATACTTAGATGTTCTCCAGCTCAAGAAGTTACATTTTTCTGTAACTGTTTTGCAGCAACTCCATCTAATACTTAAAACGAGTAAAATATTTAATAGGAGGACCAAATTATGATTACAGCAACAGCAACCTCTAGTGCAGCCGTGCACCATGTGCAAACAATTTTAAAGTATACTTATGGCCTGGTACCTATTGTGGCCGGTTTAGATAAGTTTACAAACTTCCTTACCGATTGGGAGCAGTACCTGCACCCCGCACTTACCAATATGTTACCCTTTAGCCCCCATACTTTTATGCTTATTGTGGGTGTGATAGAAATTGTAGCCGGCGTACTGGTACTGCTTAAGCCAAGGATTGGCGCTTATGTAGTAATGGCCTGGCTGGTTGGTATAGCTCTGAACCTGATTGCCAGCGGCAAATATTTTGATATAGCTGTGCGCGACCTGGTTATGGCAATTGGTGCTTATGCTTTAGCAAAACTTTCAGAAGCGGAGCCTAAACGAGCCATAGCAGACAATATTTCAGGCTCGTTTGGCGAGGGTGCACTTGCCAAGTAAGTATAATTTGAATTTATGATGCGCTGCCTGGGCTGCTTTTACGGGCAAAGTGCTCAGGCAGAAAATATCCTTGTATTCGCCTAAAGTATACTCAGCATAACTGCCAGGTATATAGCATACTTATACTTTGCCAACTATAAAAGACAATAAAAAAAGCCCCTGCTATACTTGCAGGGGCTTTTGGTTGTGAGCTAAAAGCAATGATTACTGGTCTTGCTTGTCTTTAGATCTGATCATAGTGCCATCCGCATTGAAACGGGCAATTGCACCTTTTCCTTCAGCATTTCTGAAGATGATCTCATAAGTAGGGGCTGAAGCCGCAGCTTCTGTATCGGTAGTTGAGACGCCACCAGTAGTTGTACCAGAAGTGGTGCCGCTAGTTGTTCCTGATGTAGTACCAGCAGTTGTACCTGTTGTAGTTGTACCACCTGTAGTAGTACCGCTAGTAGTACCAGCTGTAGTTCCGGAAGTAGTGCCTGACGTTGTTCCAGCTGTTGTAGTACCTGTGGTCATACCGCCGGTTGTACCCGATGTAGTGCCACTGGTTGTGCCCGAAGTAGAGCCTGCCGTAGTACCCGTTGTGGTAGCGCCCGTTGTAGATCCTGTAGTTGTACCACTAGTAGTACCAGCTGTAGTTCCCGAAGTTGTTCCGGAGGTAGTACCGCTGGTTGTACCTGTTGTTGTACCACCCGTGGTTGTACCAGATGTGGTGCCTCCGGTTGTGGTTCCTGTAGTTGTTGCACCGCCTGTGTTAGCCTGTGCTGTAACTTTATAAACTTCTTCTACTGTCCAGGGTTTAAAAGCTTCTGCTTTCAAAGCATTCTGAACTGCAACAGGAAGCTCTTCCTGAGATATTTTTTCACGCCCTGCAGTTTGCTTACCTTTTTGGGTAGTCGTGGTTTGTTTCTGCTTCTGTGTAGTTTGAGATTGCTTGGTTGTTTGTGCGTTAGCGTCCAGAGCTACTGCTCCTAAAAGTGCGAATGCTGTTGCAAATACAGTTACCTTCTTCATAATCACCAATTAAGTTAGTTTTCTATTTGAAAGAATAAGCTACTCTTACGAAATCATTGTTTTACTTCGATATATTTCAACGTTTTCTAAGTATAATTATTATATAACATATTGAATTTTAAATACTTGCCACATAATACCTATATTTACTGCTTATAAACCGTCTTCTTTGCCTGCCATCTATACTTTATACTTCTCCCGAAGCAACCATACTTTTAGCATTCACATATACAGCTTTAGCACAGTTGCTGTACCATTGGCTGGCCTGCAAAAACGGCTACAGTTCTGGATAATTGACTAACTTTAACGCATGAGCGAACCACGAAAGAAACTATTCCTGCTGGATGCCCTGGCACTTATATACAGGGCACATTTTGCCTTTAGCAAAAACCCGCGCATTAACTCTAAAGGTATAAACACAGGGGCCGCCCTGGGCTTTACCAACACGCTGGTAGAGGTACTACAGAAAGAGAAGCCGACGCACATTGGTGTAGCTTTCGACTCAGCTGCCAAAACCTTCCGCCATGATAACTTTGCCGAGTATAAAGCCAACCGACAGGCTCAGCCGGAAGATATTTCCGTAGCCATACCTTACTGCAAAAAAATTGTAGAGGCTTTTAACATACCTGTACTTATACTTGATGGCTACGAAGCCGACGACATTATAGGCACACTGGCCAACCGCGCTGAAAAAGCCGGTTTTGATGTGTACATGATGACGCCCGACAAAGACTATTGCCAGCTGGTAACAGACCACGTTTTCCTGTATAAGCCTGCTTTTTTGGGCAATGCCGTGGAAGTATGGGATGTACAGAAAGTACTGGAGAAATGGGAGATCGAGCGCGTAGAACAGGTGATTGATATACTTGGCCTGCAGGGCGATGCCGTAGATAACATACCGGGTATACCAGGCATTGGCGAAAAAACTGCCAAATCACTGATTCAGAAGTATGGCTCCGTAGAGAACCTGATAGCTAATGTAGGCGAGCTGAAAGGCAAGCAGAAAGAGAACGTTCAGAACTTTGCCGACCAGGGGCTGATGTCGAAAGAACTGGCTACTATACATTGCGATGTGCCGCTTCCTTTTAATGAAGAAGCCTTAATATACAACGGACCAAACGAGGAGCAGCTAGGCGAACTGTTTGCCGAGCTGGAGTTCAGGCAACTGGCACAGCGCGTACTGGGTCAGCCTTTGGCAGCAGCAACAGCTGCTCCGACTAAACCTGCCGCACGCAAGGGCAAATCAGCAGACCAGGGGCAGACATCGTTGTTCGATATGGCTCCTGCACCTGCCGCTGTTACAGAAGCTGGCGTACCTGAGGCTGCTTTGCTGCCTATGCGCACCATAGATAATTCGCTGCACGATTACCACCTTATAAATACCCCGGAGCTGCGCCAGAGCCTGATAAAGTACCTGCTGTTGCAAGATGAGGTATCCTTCGACACCGAAACCAGCAGCATCGATGCTATTACGGCTAAACTGGTAGGTATGTCTTTCAGTTACATCCCGGGCGAGGCTTACTATATACCTGTTCCGCACGACGACCAGGCTGCAACCGAAAGTATACTCGCCGAGTTTAAGCCGGTGCTCGAGAACCCGAACATCGCTAAAATAGGGCAGAATATAAAGTATGACATCCTGGTGCTGAAGAAGTATAACGTAGAAGTAAAAGGCCCGATCTTCGATACCATGCTGGCCCATTACCTGCTGGAGCCTGAAATGCGCCATAACATGGATGTGCTTTCGGAAACTTACCTTAACTATAGCCCTATACCAATAACAGACCTGATAGGAGCTAAAGGCAAGAATCAACTATCTATGACGGACTTAACACCGGAGCAGATAAAAGACTATGCCTGCGAGGATGCTGACGTTACGCTGCGCCTGAAGCACTACTTTGAGCCGCTGCTGCAGGAACAAGGCCTGATGAAGCTGTTTAACGAAGTAGAGAACCCGCTGGTGCAGGTGCTTGCCGATGTAGAGAAAGAAGGTATTACTATAGATTCTAACGCTTTGGCTGATTTCTCTATGCAGCTGGAAGGCGAGATACGCAACATTGAAGAGCGCATTTATGAGCTGGCCGGCGAGGAGTTTAACATCGGTTCGCCAAAGCAGCTGGGCGAGGTGCTGTTCGATAAGATGGAGCTGCATGGCAAAGGCAAGATTAAGAAAACCAAAACAGGCCAGCATGCTACCGGCGAAGAAATCTTATCTAAACTGGCAGGCGAGCACGAAGTAATACGCCTTATACTTGACCACCGCCAGCTTACCAAGTTAAAATCTACTTACGTAGATGCCCTGCCGCAACTGGTTTGCTCCCTTGACGGCCGTGTGCATACTTCGTTTAACCAGGCTGTTACTGCCACCGGCCGCTTAAGCTCTACCAACCCTAACCTGCAGAACATCCCGATCCGTACGGAGCGAGGCCGCGAAATTCGTAAAGCCTTTGTAGCCCGCGATAGCAAGCACCTGCTCATCTCTGCTGACTACTCGCAGATAGAGCTGCGCATTATGGCCGACTTCAGCGGCGACCCTACCATGAAAGAAGCTTTCCGCAACGGATTGGATATACATGCCTCTACTGCCAGCAAGGTATTTCATGTGCCGCTGGATAAGGTGGATGCCGATATGCGCCGCAAAGCTAAAACCATCAACTTCGGTATTATATATGGTATATCAGCGTTCGGTTTGGCAGAGCGCCTGAACATTCCGCGCCGCGAGGCCGCCGACATTATTGAAGCATACTTTAAGGAGTTTCCGGCGGTAAAGGAGTACATGGATGAAGTTATAAACAAAGCACGTGAGCAGGAGTATGTGGAAACGCTGCTGGGCCGCCGCCGCTACCTGCGCGATATAAACTCCCGCAACCAGAACATGCGTGGTTTTGCAGAGCGCAACGCCGTTAACGCGCCTATACAGGGTACAGCTGCCGATATCATCAAGATTGCGATGATAAACATACATGAGTACCTGAAGCAGGAAAACCTGAAGACGCGCATGATACTGCAGGTGCACGACGAACTTCTGTTTGATGCCCCAAAAGATGAGGTGGAGATCGTAACCCCGAAAATTGTGGAGCTGATGACAAACGCCCTGCCGCTGAGCGTGCCCATGGAAGTTGGTTTAGGCGTAGGCCAGAACTGGCTGGAAGCTCATTAAGAATAACTTTTATACTCTTACCAACAAAAAAGGCGCCTCCCAAACGAGAGGCGCCTTTTTTATACTTTAAACTTTAATTTTTACAGCTTATGGGAATAGCACCGCACGGTACTTAGTCTCATCCACAGTTGGGATGTTAGCTTTGTAAGTAGCGTTGATGTTACGGATAATCTCATTTGCTACAATCGCATTTCCTCTTGGAGTTAAGTGGATACCATCCAGCGAGAAGATGTTACCTGAAATAAAGGCAGGAGAATAAGCGATGTTGTTGATTGTAAGTTGTGGCATGTTGTCCTTCATCTTAACAGTGTTGAAGAAGGTATTCATGTTTACAAGTGCCAGTCCTCTAGCCTGCGCAGCTGCAGAAAGTGCATTATTGAAGTTTGCAGTAGCAGCCTGAGCTGTAGCAACCTCTGCCTTATCCAGAACCTCGTTATTCTTCAGTGGATTAAGCGGTGTAAATCCATGAGGTACAGGTGTTGGAATGCCAGGTACTGTTTCTGGCGTACCAACAGTAGATGTAAGCAGGATATAGTCTTCTACAGTAGCCTCACGCACCGTGTTATCATTTGCTGTGATGTATAGCTTAGCTTTATTAGCTGCTGCCATCTGCATCAGTTGCGCCGTAGATTTAGTAGTGAAGAATGGTACTCCTGTTACATCCGGAATATTAATGATAGCGCCTTTAGCATTGTTAGCACCCACTAGCGCATTTACCATCGCATCTAAGCTCGTCTTAAACTTATCAATGTCTGAGATAGGAGATAGACCACCCGAAGTAGCATAACCTAACACATCGTTGTTACCAAGCCACATTGTAAAGAATGTAGGCTGGGTAGCTGCTGCTGTTGCTACATAAGGTCTTAAAGCACCGGTTGGAGTTATATCGTTTGGCAATAAGCGCTCATAGTATGGGTTAAAGCCTACAGGATTATTAAAGCCATAACCAACAGTAGAAACATCGGTCATTTTAATGCCAGGTACACCTAAGTTATTCACTGGCTCCAGGTATTCAGTATAAAGTGGCGTTTTGTTGTCTGCACCTACACCACGTATAGCTAACTCTGTAGTAACTGGTTTAAGTACAGGAAGGCCAGAGGCATCAAAGCCTGTCAGGGAAAGATAACCGGAACCGTTTTTCTGTTGCTCAGTAAATAATGGCTGCGCAAACTCGCCACCGCCTACAAGTTTAAACTGTTCTGCAAGTATAGCCGGATAAGAATTTAACTGCCCTTCACGGTACAATCCGCCATCGCTAAAGCCGGCAGTAAGTGAGTTGCCAACTGCTACATATTTTGTAAAATCAGCCTCACCCTTCGACGGATCTGGTGCATCAATATTAGGATCGCAGCTTGTTAATACGGCAGTGGCGAAAAGTGCCAGCATACCTGATTTATAGATAAAATTTTTCATGTTCAGCTTAAATTAAGAATTAGAACTTGTAGTTAAGGCCAATACCAGGTATGTAAGCTACTGCTTTGTAAGTACCGCCAATACCACCAGATTTATCAGAAAGGTCAGTACGCTCTTTTCTGTTGATGTATAGGAAAGAAGCATCTATACTTAGCTTCTCAGATAGGTTGTAACCTATACCACCTGAAATGCCACGTGCATCAGCATCCGGAGTTTCTGGTGTCAGGTAACCTTCTTCTACCGGAGAGCTGTCGTAGTATGCACCTGCACGGAGGGCAAGGGCATCTGTTACATTATATTCTGCACCTATGCGGTAAATGTAGCTGTCTTCGTAGTTACGGGCATTTTCAGTAAAGTCAGCTCCGTTAACCGGTTGCTCATAATCAAAACGCAGGCTCTTGTAGGCGCTCCAGCCAACATGGCTCACATCTACAGCAAGTGTCAGTTTATCTGTTGGTTTTATACCTATACCTAATGTAAGTGAAGCAGGCAGTGGCAACGATGCTGCGAATTTAGTATCCGGGAAACGTGCATCAAGCGATGCAGGTACTCTAAATGTAGCATCACCTTCTTCTACGTCCACATCAACACGCGAACGGTAGCTTAAGCCCAGAGATATTTTCTCGGTAGGGGCAAAGTATATACCCAGGTTATAGCCTACACCTGTTGCATCGCCATCAAGCTCTGCATGGCCATAGTTACCCTGCTGGTCTTGCACCGGAATGCTGCGCTGCAGGTTTACGCTACCAAGCACATAAGTAAAACCGGCACCAATGCCCAGTTTGTCGCTGATCTTGTAGCTAAGTGTTGGCTGTATATAAATAGCTGAAAGCTTTAGTTGCTCCAGGCCAAAACGGCCCGTCCAGGTGTTGCCCCACTTTACAGTGCTACCAAAAGGAGTATAAACACCTAAACCAGCCTTCAATTTCTCAGTTATGCCAAATGTACCATATACCTGGAATGGAGTACCTGCAGGGTTATCGGTTCTGGCCTCGGCATTACTTGGCTCTATAGCACGGTAAGCTATTTTAGAGAAAATAGCGCTTCCGCCTATGGTTACACCGTTCTCTCTGATGTGGCTCATTGCACCCGGGTTAAAGAAGATGCTGGCGTTATCTAGTGCCAGGCCTGTACCGGTGTGGCCCATGCCTATCTGTCGCTGGCCTGCCAGGTTAACTTGGTAACCTCCGGCCATAGCCATGCCCGAAAGTAGTGTACCACCTAATAAGGCTAAGATTTTGCTTTTCATAAAACGCAATTTTTTAATTGTAGGGTGATAATAGGTCTAAACAAATATAGCTAATAATCATACTTGCAATACCTGTTCCGCTCCCTTTTTTCAAATATTTTTTACATTCAGTCGAAAAATAATTCCAGCCAAGCTTTAGGGATATTATAAACCAAAGAATTGCAGAAGTTTATAATTAAGAAGAAGCCTAGAAGGTGCTGGTCTGGCTGCTGTTCAGCTACAGAAGTATAAATCATCCTGCTGCCTTGCGGCTTTCCCTCCGCACTACATAAAGGAAGCTATTGAGCAACCCTAAGCTCAAAATAAATCAAAACATCAGCCTATACTTCTTTTGCCCTAATCCGTTAAGATACTTTCGAAAAAGAATTCAGAACGATGTACGATGTAATTATAATAGGTGGAGGACCGGCAGGACTTAACGCTGCCATGTTGTTGGGCAGGTCGAGGCGTAAGGTTATTGTGTTCGACAGCGGCGAGCCCCGCAACCGGTGGTCTAACAGCATGAATGGTTTCCTGTCGAGCGACGGAGTTCCACCAGCCGAGTTTATTAAAAAAGGAAGGCAGGAGCTGCAGAAGTATAAGGTTGAGATTGTAGATAAAGTGGTAACGCATGCTACCTACAGCAAAGGCGAGTTTGTAGTAAACACCGATGATTTTAAAGTATACAGGTCGCGCAAGTTGCTGCTGGCTACAGGTGTAAAAGATAATGTGCCAAATCTGGAAGGTATAGAGCCGATGTACGGCAAAAGTGTGCACCACTGCCCTTACTGCGATGGCTGGGAATCACAAGACAAGGATATAGCAGTGTATGGCAAAGATCGTAACGGCATTGGAACGGCACTTGGCCTGAAGACCTGGAGCGACAGTGTTACCCTCTACACCGATGGCACAGATAAACTACGACAGGATGACCGCGACCTGCTACATCGCAACGGAGTTAATGTATGCACAACAGCTATAGCAAGACTGGAGGGAGAAGGCGGTCAGTTGCAGCGTATTGTTCTCAAGGATGGCGAGGTGCGCCAGCAACAGGCTATGTTTTTTGCAACAGGTATAAAACAGCAGTCTGATATAGGCACCCAGCTGGGCTGCGAGTTTACATCCAAAGGTGTTATTAAAACCCGCCGCCTGCAGAAATCTAACATACCGGGCCTATTTGTAGCCGGCGATGCTGCCCGCGATATGCAACTGGTAATTGTAGCCGCCGCCGAAGGAGCCAGAGCTGCCGTAGCCATAAACATGGAATTGCAGCTGGAAGACAGGAAGTAAAACAAAAAGGCGGAGCTCATGTAAAAGCTCCGCCTTTTTACTCTTGGCAATACTTGTGCAACATATATTTAACCAGCCTGCGATAACTGCTGGTTATCTATCGGACTTTCTACCTCAGCAGAAATTGGCTGAAACAGGTGCTCTTTTAAACAATAGCGGTAACCTTCTACCAACAGGTGCATGGCCAGGTTTTCTACTGCAATAGGTTCGTTTTCTTTAACCATGCGGGTGTTGGAGTAACGGATATTGCTACCATCTATAATAGTAACCACACCAGGACCAAAGACCTCGATCTGGTCGCCTTCCTTAATTATGATACCCGTTTCTTCGCTCAGGCCTACACCTGTGTAATTAGGATCGTGGGCTACAGCATGCGCCAGGCGGCCAAAGCGGCCTCGTTCGGCAAAGTGTGTATCAATAAATATATTTTTTATAAACCCGAAACCAGTGGTCGTTTTCATTTCGCCTTTTATAAGCGAGTAGTGTCCGTACCCATCGTAGATCATGCAATCAGACATCACGGCGGCACCGGCACTTGTACCTGAAATTATAATGTCTTCGGTGTAGTAACGGCGGCGCATTATCTGCAGTAATTCGGTATGGTCCAGGAAGCGGGCAAGCCGAACCTGGTCGCCACCTGTAAAGAAAATTACGTCAGCTTTACTTATACGCTCCAAGTACTCCGGCTTATCGGCCTCGTTATCTTCGTCTATATGCATGAACTGCACATTACTACAGCCCAGTTCTTCGAAAGCCTCTTTGTAAGCATTCCCGGATTCTTCTGGAACCTTGGTAGCAGTGGCAATTACTTCTATGTTAGAGTGTATATTACATATCTCTGAACGGATTAATTTTATAAGGCCGTCATCGTCGCCGCCGCCCAGAGCAATCAACTTACCTTTTATCTTACTCATCTGTCAGATATTGTTATAGAAATATACTTTATACTTTACCCGCTGTAATTAGTTTAAAAGATAAAGGCTCGCCACGCCATAGTATAAAACATCCTTTTTATACCTCAATAAACAAGCATTTTATACTTAAAAAACTTTGTACCTGAAGATGCAACTTTTAACTATACCCACCTCTCTTTAAAGCAACTGACCAAGCCCACTGGCAACCTGTTTTTTAGTTGCTCTGCCTGCACTGAAAAAAATTTCTGTTCGCTGTTTTAAAAGATGTTCGCTTACGAACAATACAGTGTCCGGCACCGAACATATCCGACTCCACGTCCACAACAAATTCATGCATAAAAGCCTGTTAGACAGTTATTTATAAATGTGGCACACAAAATGTAATAGCTCAATCAGAAATAAAAAAATTTATAAGATGGCAAGCAACCTTTAGACTTTGAGAGCCATCTATTAGATAGAAAACAAAACAAAATAGAAACTTTAAAACATTAATGCTATGAAACTTATAATCCTTCTTCTCGCTCTAGTTATTGGTTTTGGTGCTACTCTTAAAAGATCTGCATCAGATTTAAAAGAAATCAGCCAAAGAAACGAACTTAACTCTTTCAAAAGCTATCCAAACTTATTACCCGAAGTTGAGGTAGTTGCACCACGCTCTTAAGCTAAACTATAGCTTCTATACCGATAACACCCGCTACCTAAGAACCCAGTAAAGAATAAAATCTATGAAAATCATGATCCTGCTGTTTGCCATGTTGCTGGGCTTTGGCCTGGCCTGCAAAGAAGCCTTAGATTCCCGTAAGCTGATTGCTGTAAGCCACAGCTCCGATACCATGAAACTACACCAATATAACGCTCCGCAACCCCAGGTTACCGCTGCTGTATAACCTGGGGTGCGTAAAAAATTCGCCCCTAAATTTCAGCTGTTCACCAAAATTTATTCTTTGTGTTTATGTTACAAACCCATGGGTAAATTACATAATTTAAAGCTCCAAAAGCTTGCAAACAGCATAGAAACGGGCATAAAACACGCTAACACAGGCACAAGCCCGATGTTACAACGGCAGCACAAAATTCCTTTCAAAATTTTTTAGCACTTCGTACTTTTACTTCAGGCTTAAATTACCAGAGCATTTTACACAATGATTATCAAGTATTTATCTGAAGGAGGCATGTGGCGTTGGATTGGGAGACAGCAAATAACAGCTGCTAAATCATTCAATCACCCATACTATATTCCTGATCTGGTAGCGAGATTATTTGCCAGAGAACAGATAACAGATGCTCCTGAAAAGAAGTATATTGCGCCGGCGCACATGTTACAAAGCAAGGTAGTTTCTCCAAAAGCTGCTCCGGCAGTAGCTCCAGAGAAATTAGCTTACCTTAAACACCAGGTGCTTACCATATGTGCTGCGCACCCTGAGGCGTACCACGACCTGATGAAGTTGCTTGATCTGGACTCAGGCAGCAGAAAGCTGGTATTTGATTTCGGCGAACGCCTGGCTGCTGATGGCCTTGCAGATGTAAGGTTCAGGGCATGCAGAATGTGCGTCAGGATTACAGAAAAAGGCATAGAGTATTTAAAATAAAGAAAGGCGGGTAAGTATAAACCCCAAAATACCAACTAGTACCAAAGCATCTGCTTTTTTACTTTTACGCTCTTACAACACTACAAATACCCCTGCGTGGTGTGAGGTATGAAACAAATCTTAACAGGAAACAGGATAAACAAAGAGCAAAAAAGAGAAACGCCAAGGTACCACCCGCCTTTCCCAACACAAAAGCCCGGCATGTGCCGGGCTTTCTTTTACACCTTACTAAGTATAAAACCTATACTTTATAACACAGGCCGCACAAGCTATACTTACCTGTAGTCCTCCTGCTTTTCAAATATCTTCAAGATATCCAGTTTCTCTTCTTCCTTCTGCTTTTTGCGCTTGCGGTCGCGTCTGGAATCATCTTCATCATCATCCCTGTTGCCAAATGGCCAGATGCCTTTCTTTTTCTTCTTCTCTTTCAGGATAACATAACGTATGGAAATACCAGTGCTAAGATCTACCCAATCTTCGTGGTTTATGTGCACGGCAGGCTTAACATCAGCAGATAACAGGAAAGGTAAACCGTTTACTTTATACTCTACCCCAAGTATAGCATCTACCCCTGTAAATACACCAGAATCTTTCAGGTTACCAACATGCCCGCCGGCACCCAGGTAGTAGTTAAAGCGCCTGCCCAGTATCGGGAAGTGCCACTCGTAAAGGGCGGTGCCGCTGTATTCGCGCGAGCCAACCGAGAATATCCCTTCTATGGTGCCTCGCTCATGTATTTTCTGCTGCAGCGATACGCCAAACCGATCGCTATCCAAACGTACACCGGCTGCGGTGCGGTATACCTGTGCCTGGCTGATTGTTGCAAATCCTAAAGTCAAACAAAGTATAGTTAAGATCTTCTTCATTTTTATTTATGCTGAGCCTGTGGCTGCCGGAGCAAATATCTTACCTGAAATTGGTATTCTGCCAAAGGTGCTCTTCTTGAGCTTTGTAATTTATATTTATATAGTAAAATTTATACTTTATCGGGTTAATCTCGTATTTTAGGCCTGTGTTAGTCTTTTAATCCAACCGCTATGAAAAACACAGGTATACTTGCTGCAGGTTTTCTTGCCTTCGCAGCTTTTGTAAACAGTTGCCAACAGCCATCTGCTACCACCCAACCTACTGCCCCGGCCGCAGAAGAAAGTGCTGCCCAGGCACCACCCGCTGCCCCGGCTACTAAAACCTATACTATCGAGGAATTTATGGCCACCACTTCTATCAGAGGTAACGCCATAGCTCCGGACAACAGCAAAATACTTTACTCGAGTAACCAGACAGGCATTTACAATGCTTTTGAGGTTCCGGTTACAGGTGGCGAGCCTAAACAGGTAACTTCCTCTACCGATAATTCCATTTTCGTAATCTCTTACCTGCCCGATAACAAGCGCATACTTTACGCCAGCGACCAGGGCGGAAATGAAATCACGCACATTTACCTGCACAACCCTGACGGCACCTCGCGCGACATTACACCCGACGCCAAAGCTAAATCAGAGTTCGCCGACTGGAGCCACGACAAGAAAAGCTTCTTTTACATCTCCAACAAGCGCGATCCCAAATTCTTCGACCTCTACGAGATGGATGTGGCCACCTTTACACCAAAGCTCGTGTTCCGCAACGATAAAGCTTTAGACTTAGGTGCCATCTCGCGCAATAAGCGGTACCTCGCCTTTAGCAAAAGCACCAACACCAATAACTCAGACCTATACCTCTACGATACAAGGACCAAACAGCTTAAGCACCTGAGCAAGCACACCGGCGATGTGCAGTTCCGTCCCGAAACCTTTACCCCGGATGACAAAAAGCTATACTTCCTGACTGATGAAGGCCAGGAGTTCATGTACCTGAAAAGCTACGACATGGCTACAGGTAAAACCGATGTGGTAGAAAAAGCGCCCTGGGATATTATGTACTCGTACTTTTCACGTAACGGCAAGTATAGGGTAACTGGTATAAATAACGATGCCCGCACCGAGGTAAAAATTTATGAAGTAGCCACAGGCCAGCCTATCACGCTGCCAGACATGCCTGCCGGGGACATTACAGCCGTGCGTATCTCCGACGACGAGCAGCTGATGTCGTTTTACGTGAACAGCTCCAAATCTCCGAACAACCTGTTTGTGTACGCTTTCGACGGGCAACAGCCACGCAAGCTCACTGATACCATGAACCCCAAAATTTCGGAAGACGACCTGGTAGAAGGCAAAGTGATCAGGTATAAATCGTTCGATGGAATGGAAATTCCGGCATTGCTTTATACTCCGAAAGGAATTGCTGCAGGCGAAAAGCGCCCGGCCATGCTCTGGATACATGGCGGTCCCGGCGGACAGACCCGCCTGAACTACTCGCCGCTGATGCAGTACCTTGTTAACCATGGTTATGTGTTGCTTGCTGTAAACAACCGCGGCAGCTCGGGCTATGGCAAAACCTTCTTCGCTGCCGATGACCAGAAGCACGGCGATGCTGACCTTAAAGATTGTATTGCCGCTAAAGATTTCCTGAACAGTACCGGTTTTGTAGCTGAAGATAAGATAGGCATAATGGGTGGCAGCTATGGTGGCTATATGGTATTGGCTGGACTGGCCTTTGCTCCCGAAGAATTTACAGTAGGTGTAGATATTTTTGGAGTAGCAAACTGGCTTCGCACACTGCAAAGTATACCACCATGGTGGGAATCTTTCAGAGAAGCTCTGTACAAAGAAATGGGTAACCCGAAAACTGATTCTGCTGCGCTTTACAATAAGTCGCCGTTGTTCTTTGCTCACCAGATAAAACGTCCGCTAATGGTACTGCAAGGCGCCAACGACCCCCGCGTGCTAAAAGTAGAATCTGATGAAATAGTAGCCGCTGTGAAGAAGAACAATGTACCGGTAGAGTATATGGTATTTCCGGATGAAGGCCACGGTTTTGTGAAAAAGGAAAATGAGATAAAAGGCTACCGGGCCATACTAGATTTCCTGGACACCCACCTGAAGAAAACATCAGGCAGCCAAACTAGTGGCTCGGGGCAGTAAAGTATAAAGTATAGCTTGAAGTATGGTTAAGTGTTTCCAACTGTCCCTCCTTGACTAAGGAGGGGAGCTTGCTGTTGCTTATTATTACAGTTATAGTTTCATAGTTTCTGCTTTGACACCCCTGTAGTCCCCTCAAGGGGACAGTTGGTTCTTTTACGTAGCAAGTAGCAGCCAGCTATTGAACCTGTTTCCAGTTCTTGGGTTGAGCGCCTATGCGAGTTTTTCCGGTGCCTGCTAAGGCATTGCGACGTCAGGAGCAAAGGAAAAGCTCCCAGCGCAATGCCCGAGGACGAGCCCTCCCGGCCTAGAGGGCACCAAAGCGAGAGATGAAACTATAGGCAGGTAAGACTGAGGAAGAAAACCAACTATGAAACTATAGCCACCGTGCCAGAAGATCAGACTTTAAGTATAAAATTTATTATACCTCTCCCCTATACCCTCTACTCGCTTTCTTCTGAGCCTGACGTTTTTTCGACTCCAACCGTTGCTTTACAGATGCGTGTGAAGGTTTGGTGGGTTTACGTTTTTTCTGGCGTGTAAGGGCCTGGCGCAGCAGTTCGTAAAAGCGGGCTATACTTTGCTCTTTGTTCTGTAGTTGGCCACGTTCTGTCTGGCTTACCACCTGCAGGTATCCCTCGCTGTTAATACGATTTGCCAGTTTCTCCTGTATCAATGCTTTTTCCTCATCTGTTAGCAGCTCCGAACTTGCCACATGAAACCGAAGCTCTACTTTAGAGGCAACTTTATTCACATTCTGCCCGCCGGCACCACCACTTCTCGAAGCCTGGAAAATAAACTCCTGCTCCAAACCTCTGTCTTTTATGTCTGTCATAGTTTTACCCTGAACGGCTACTGTACGCTACGTTGGCTCAAGCGGATAATTACTTTTAATGCGTCTTTTTGGCTACTGCATCGTCATCCGGAAAAATATCTGCAAATTGCGGCATAAAACTATCATTATCAGCTTAATCTACCACTATGAAAAAAATTCTAATCCTTAGCCTGTTTGCGCTGTTGTTTGTGATGCCCCAGATTTCGCAGGCAATCCAGAAATCATTTTACTTTACCACCTCCGATAATGTACGGCTTTACGTGCGCATGTCCGGCGAGGGTAAGCCTTGCCTGTTCGTGCACGGCGGCCCCGGCTCCTGGACTAAAATCTACTATGCTTTGGGTGGCGATGTTACCGAAAAAGACATGACCATGATCTACCTCGATCAGCGTGGTTCCGGAAGATCAGGCGGCGATGCCAACACAGATTACTCTCTGAACAGAATGGTAAAAGATTTTGAGGAACTGCGCGAGCACCTGAACTATAAAAAATGGTTTGTAATGGCACACTCTTTCGGAGGCACTCAGGCCACAGAGTATGCCTACCAGCACCCGGCAAGTATAAACGGGCTTATACTTGTCGCCTCAACACTGCACATGAGTTCGTCTTTGGAGAGCTACATTAAGGAAGGCGCACGCGTACTGGGCCAGCCTGAGTCTGATTTCCGAGAGGCAGGCGCCTCTGTTGGCCAGACGTTGGGCAAGGTAGTAGGCAAACTGAATGAAAAAGACCTGATGTACAAAATGATGTACCCAAACAAAGAAATGTTCGCCCAGATGAACGCCGTGATGGACACCACACTTAACTGGCAATTCGGAAGCAAAGTATGGAGCCTGCCAGAGTATGAACAAGATTTTACAAAGAAATCTGCTTCTATAAAAGTACCCGTACTGGCCTTTGCCGGCAAGTATGACTATGCTGTTGGTCCCGAGCACTACAAGCTTTTCAAATTCCCGAACGCCAGGTATAAAACCATGGAAACAGGCCACTGCCCATACCAGGAAAAACCGGAGGAGTTCAGAAAGCATGTTAAATCCTTTATTACTCGGATAGATTAGTTTTAGCTAATTTTAAAGTATAAGGCAGGCACTAGCACAGTGTCTGCCTTTTTTATTGTGCTACTTGCTAAAGGTTTATAACCCTGTGCTTTCATAGTTGCGTACTCTATACCTCAGTTTCTACTAAAGAAAAGAAAGACTATGCTGAAGATAGGATACCATGCCTCGCACGAGCAGTTTAAACCAAGTGCTTTATTAAAGTATGTTCAACAGGCCGAAAAGGCTGGCTTTAATGCTTCCATGTCATCGGATCATTATTATCCCTGGAGCCTGGACCAGGGCGAAAGCGGTTTTGCCTGGTCGTGGTTAGGAGCGGCAATGCAGGCAACATCCCTTTCTTATGGCATAGTTAATGCGCCGGGCCAGCGTTACCATCCGGCTATTATAGCTCAGGCTGCTGCCACACTTGCCGAGATGTTTCCGGAGCGATTCTGGATTGCCGTTGGCAGCGGGCAGTATATAAATGAGCACATAACAGGCGAGCATTGGCCGGTAAAACAGATTCGAAACGAGCGCCTGAAAGAGTGCGTGGATATAATGCGCGCGCTGTGGCAGGGAGAAACAATAACGCACCACGGGCATGTGGTAGTAGAAGATGCGAAACTTTACACCCGTGCCGAAATTCCACCGCAGATTATTGGAGCAGCCGTAACCCCCGAAACAGCTGAGTGGGTTGGTAGTTGGGCCGATGGTATGATCACCACCTCGCGCCCTCCGGAAGACCTGAAAAAAATGGTGGAGGCTTTCCATAAAGGTGGAGGCGAAGGCAAACCTATGTACCTGAAAGTGCAGCTTTCTTACGCCGCTACCGACGAAGAAGCTCTGAATGGAGCCTACGACCAATGGCGCACAAATATTTTTGCCAGCAGTGTACTTACCGAACTCCGCACAGCTAAACAACTGCATCTGGCTGCCGAGGATATTCCGAAAGAAGTAATGCGCAAGCACGTGCGTATTTCCCACGAACCGGACCAACATATAGAATGGCTTCAGCAAGACCTTGACCTGGGTTTTACGCAGCTGATACTGCACAACGTAAACCTGGAGCAGGAGCGTTTTATAGATGTATTCGGAGATAAGGTGGTGCCACAGCTACTGAAGGCATAAGTATCTAGTATTAAGCGCCATATCTATAAACAATAGCCATACTTATCCGTTTCAGAATATGTAACTATACTTTGTTGCAATATGAAATGGGCATTAAACTTAGGGCGCATAGCAGGCATTAAAATACTGGTGCACTGGACATTCCTGTTCCTTATCGGGTGGATTGTTTTTACCGAAATGGGCCGGGGTAGCGACCTTAGCACTACGCTGCTATCGGTGGGCTTTGTACTGACTATATTCCTTTGCGTGGTGCTGCACGAGCTGGGGCATTCTATAACCGCCCAACGGTATGGCATCAGTACCAAATCCATAACGTTGCTCCCAATTGGGGGTGTTGCCAGCCTGGAACGTATGCCCGAAAACCCAAAACAGGAGCTATTGATAGCCATAGCCGGCCCTGCCGTGAACGTAGTTATTGCTTTTATACTTTGGCTGGTGCTGCCGCCGCTTACAGGTGTACCTACCGAGGAATTCTTTTCCCAGATCACACCGGCCAACTTTTTCTACATGCTTTTCTTCGTGAACCTGATGCTGGTGGTATTCAATGCCATTCCGGCTTTCCCGATGGATGGCGGGCGGGTACTGCGGGCTTTGCTGGCATTTAAACTGGGCCGGGTGCGCGCCACACAAATAGCTTCTAACCTGGGGCAGATGCTGGCTGTGCTTTTCATCTTCGTTGGTTTTTTCGCTAACCCCTTTCTTATACTTATAGGCATATTCGTGTTCTTTGGCGCTTATACCGAAAACATGATGGTGCAGCACCTCGACTTTCTGCGGGGCCACCTTGTACGCGAAGGCATGATGACCAGCTTCGTGAAATTATCGCCAACCGAAACCGTGCGCGATGCACTAGATAAGCTTCTCTCTACCTCAGAACACGATTTTATAGTTGAAGAAGACGGTCATGTAATAGGTACCCTTTCGCGTATGCAGCTGATACAGGCAGTAAAGAACGAGCAGATCCATGTGCCGGTAGTGCAGATCATGTCGCATGACTTCAGGAGCTTTAACGCCAAAGACAAACTAGCCGAAGCTTATGCAGAGGTTCAGAAAGCACCCGGCTCCCTCTTCCCGGTACTCGATAACGGCAAACTGGCAGGCGTTATCAACTCCGATAACATCAACGAATTTATACTAGTAAAATCTGCACTCATACATTAGCAGGAGCTCGCACTATACCTGTTCGCTACCTGCTTAAAGTATAGCCTTAACAGCTTCAGGAGGAGGTTCTGCCAACTTTTTACATCTAGTACGAAAATAATCGTAGATAATATTTCTTTTTACGAAACTCTTCGTATATATTAGCAGTGCAACTTCTCCTTATTTTAATTCCTCTTTATACTATGAATGCAGAAAACCCTCTTAAACCTACCGAAGCCGAGCTGGAAATACTGCAGGTGCTTTGGCAAAATGGCCCTTCAACAGTACGCTTTGTGCACGAAGAACTGAGCAAGACCAAGGAAGTTGGTTATACCACCACGCTCAAGATCATGCAGATAATGGCAGAAAAAGGTATGGTAGAACCTGATAAAAGCAATCGCTCACATGTGTACCGCCCATTGCTGACCGAAGAAGCCACACAACAAAAGCTGCTGGACCGTTTTCTGGATACTACTTTCCGTGGTTCTGCCATGAAACTGGTAATGCAGGCATTAGGCAACCACAAAACTTCACCCGAAGAACTTGACGAAATCAGAAACTTATTAGATAAACTGGAAGGAGGTAAAAAATGAACTTCAGCCTGAATTTCTTAACCGAAGAGCTGACACGCGCGCTGGGTTGGGCGCTGCTGCACTCGCTATGGCAAGGTGCCCTGGCAGCCATTATTCTGGCTATACTGCTTATTGTGCTTAACAAGCATTCGGCCAGGGTAAGGTATATGGTATCGTTGCTGGGTATGGCTACTATGCTTGTAATGTTTGCGGCCACTTTTCTGCACTATTATACTTCAGCAGAGCAGGCTGCGCTTACCTCCTCACAACAATTACAAAGTATAACCCAGCTGCAAAACTTAGGTGCGCTGGCTGCAGCCGAAAGCAGCGGCTGGGAGCAGGCTATAGCAACCGCTAAATTATACTTTTCGCAGCACCTGCCTTTGCTGGTAAGTTTATGGCTGATGGGGCTGCTGGTAATGGTACTGCGCTTTCTGGGAGGTATGGTGTATGTGCAGCGGCTCCGCAACTATAAAACACAGGCACTCGGCCTACATTGGCAGGAAACGCTGGCAACACTTCAGCAGCGCATGGGTGTTAAACGTGCTGTAAAACTGGCTGAGTCGGCGCTGGTGCAGGTGCCTGTAGCCATAGGTTACCTGAAACCGGTGATCCTGCTGCCGATTGGTGCTGTTACAGGTCTGAGCCAACGACAACTTGAAGCTATACTTGCCCACGAACTGGCTCACATCAAACGCCACGATTACCTGCTTAACCTTTTGCAACAGTTTGCCGAAACCATCTTCTTCTACCATCCGGCTGTGTGGTGGATGAGCAATATGGCCCGCGCCGAGCGCGAACATTGCTGCGATGACTTAGCTGTAGCTGCCTGCGGCGACACCGTTACCTATGCCCGTGCCCTTGCCCAGCTAGAGGAACTACGCATGCCGGCAGCGCCTGCTTATGCCATGGCTCTTACAGGTAAAAAGGGTTCTTTGCTAAACCGCATCAAGCGCCTGGTTAATGCTCCGGAGCTGCGCCCATCTTTCCAGGAAGGTTTTGTGGCTGCGCTGGTAGTAGTAATTGGCTGTACTCTGCTATCTTATGGCGCGTGGGCCGGCCTGAAAGAGAATCATCCGGAAGAAAAAATGCTGGAAAATATTGCCACTAAAGAGATCATACTTACAGCACCTGAAAAAGATAAGCTTGTTGCAGAAGTTGAAAACTTAGTATCGCCGGAGGCTGAGGCTCTGATGGCATCTACTTTAACGCTTCAGGACTCCACTGGCAAAACCTCCGACATCATCATCATCAAGAACAAGAAAGGTGATATTGCCGAGCTTTATGTAAATGGCCGCCGCATTCCTAAAAAAGACATTCCGGAGTTCCAGAAACTGATAGACCAGCGCCTGCAGGATACCCGCCGCGCACCGCGCATGAGTGCCAGAGAGCGTGAAGAAACAATGGAAGCAGCCCGAAAAGCCCTGAGCGAAGTACGCCGCAACCGCGAGAACTATGTTTTCCGCTACGATTTCTCGCACCTCGATAGTATGAACTTCGATCATGTGATTCCGCCTGTTCCGCCGATACCTCCAATGCCAGCAATACCGCCTATGGCTGCGGTTCCGCCGCCTCCGGTACCACCTGCACCTCCAACCCCATACCTGTTTGGCGAAGATGATGCAGCAGCTAAAAAGGAGCGCGCTAAAGAGCAGGAGAGATACAAGAAAGAGATGAAGCGCTATGAAAAGGAAATGGAGAAGTATAAAGAGGAGCTGAAGAAGCATAACATTGAGGTGCGCACCGAGCGCCGCATCGAAAGAAACCTTGCACCTGCAATGCGCAACCGGGAGGAACAGATGCGCCTGCAGGAGGAAAGTATACGACGCCATAACCTGAACATACAGCGGCACACCGAAAGCATGAAGCGCCATGAGGAAAGTATGAAAAAGCACGAGGAGAGCATGAAGAAGCATAACGAGCAAATTGCTCTACTGGACAACGTGCAGAAGGAAATGGTAAAAGATGGCCTTGTAAAGGCAAATGCCAAAGAAATAGACATCAAACTTGATAAAACTGGCTTGTATGTTGGTGGCAAAAAGCAATCGCAGGAGCTGTATGAGAAGTACCGCAGCATGATGAAAAACAAAGAAGGAAAGACACTTGATTTCACCATTAAAAAAGACAGCCAGAACCAGCAGATCATGATTAACGATTAAAAATTTTCTCTTACATCCAGACTCCGGTAAAGGCGCCGCCAGCTACATAATATTGTGGCTGGCAGGCGCCTTTAACTTTTACTACTGTTCTTGCGTTGGGGCAAGTATAAAACTATATATACCCGTGTTTGTCTTTTGCGTAAGTATACTTGCATTGTAGTATCTTGTGCATGATCCTGCTATACGTAACACTTTTGTAAAACCCTCTCACTATATATGACCATTCTTTACACACTGCACCTGCGCAGTTTTACTAAAAGAGCCGGCATATGCCTGCTTCTGCTGCTGTTATGGTTAACTTCTGCTGCCTATGCCTCGCAAGGCCTGCACATGGTGCCACTGGCTTTAGAAGAGCGCGTGCGCCAGGCAGATTATGTTATAGAAGGTGAGGTTATTGCAAAGCAATCGTTCTGGGATGCAGGGCAAAACAATATTTATACTTCCAATACCATCCGCATTTACAAGGTATTTAAAGGTGTAGTGCAGGAACAGCAACTGGAGCTGATAACCGAGGGGGGCAACATCGGCCTGAAAAAGCATGTGTTCTCTTCGGCACTGGAGCTGCAGCGCGGCCAGCAGGGCATGTTCTTTCTGTATAAAGAAAAAGAGCTGCGTACCTCGCCTGGCAACCGAGGCCTTAGCACGCGCGCTTATGGCAGCCAGCAGGGCTTTGTAAAGTATAACCTGGGACGAAGTGTATCGGCAGCAGGTGTTTTCGATTCTTATAACTCAGTGCAGGAGGTATACAATGCCGTGACTACCAAAACAGGCCGCAACTACCGTACTATACAGCCAAACGAGCGCCTGCGCAAAGCACTTGACTTCCGCGACACACAGACGCAAAACCAGGCACAGGGCACCTTACTAGCACCTGCTATCAGCAATGTTGCACCTTTAGTTACCAGCGCGGGCACTGGGGCTATACTTACTATTACCGGCTCAAACTTTGGCAACACGCGTGGCAGCGGCTTTGTAGAGTTTCGTAACGCCGACGATGGCGGTAAAACCTTTATCCAGCCTCTCAACAAAGATTATGTTTCCTGGTCCAACACACAGATTCGGGTGCGCATACCTTCGCGCAGCCCTGATGGGGGCGGCGCCGGCTCTGGGGAAGTACGTGTTACCGCTGCCGATGGCACTACGGCAGTAAGCGCACAAAAAATAACCATAGAATTCTCTTACTCTAACGTGATACTGGAGGGCAACCGCACCCGAGCCTTTGAGCCATTGCTACTGGACATTGACCGCGCCGGCGGCTACACCATACGGTTCGCACCAAGTATGCAAAGCCGGGCAGCAGCTCAAGAAGGTTTCAGAAGGGCCATGAACAGCTGGATTTGCGCCACCAACGTGAACTGGAAGATAGGCTCGCCTGTAACCACCGAAAAAGCAGCCGACGATAACCAGAGCGTAGTACGCTTTGCTCCGAGTTCTGAAACAGGCCAAGGCGTGCTGGCACGTACCATCAGCCGCTGGGAAGGCTACCGCTGCGACCAGGACACCCTGTTCTGGGTAAGCGAGTTCGATATGGAGATCAATAACAACATTACCTGGCAGTTTGGCCCCGGCGATGCCACCGGCAACCAGTTCGATTTTGAAACGGTTATGCTGCACGAGTTAGGCCACGCGCATCAGTTGGGCCATGTTATACTTCCGCGCGCTGTTATGCATTATGCCGTAGAGTCTACCTTCCTTATCCGCGATCTTAGCACAGCAGATATTACCGGAGCCAAGCTTGTAATGGAGAAAAGTGTAGAACCGAACATTTGCGACAGGGCACCCATGGAGCCACTGGAAGGAGACTGCAGACTGGCTGAGGAGGTACGCACTTTTGAAGCCGAATTTACGGGTAGCAGCAGCAATGGCAACGTTAACGTAGAATGGACAACCACCACCCAGCAAGGTATAGCTTCTTATGTGGTGCAGCGCAGCCCTGATGGTGTAACCTGGGAAGACATAGCCAAGGTAGATGTACGCACTGGTAGCAGCTATACTTACACCGACGAAGATCCGCTGCCACGGGTAAGTTATTACCGCCTACAGGTGGTATACTTAACTGGTGAGCCGCTGTTCTCACCAAGAGTGCGGGTTATTAACCCGGCAGACCTGAGGCAGCTGGTAGCTTTCCCGAACCCTATACCACCAGATACAGAAACCATACAACTGGAGTATATTGTGCAGGGCAATACCCGGATGGATCTTGAGATCTACGATTATACTGGCAGACTGGTGAGCAGCTTCAACGTTACCTTCTCTGATGTAAATGTGCCTGTAGATGTTAAGGTTAATCAACTGGCAGCAGGCATGTATATCGTGAAGTGGAAAGAAGGTATTACCAGCGGCGAGTTTAAGATAGTTAAGCTATAGAAAAGTATAAACTTAAAAACAAAGGGGCAGCCAGTTGGCTGCCCCTTTGTTTTTGTATACCCCATACGTTTTACTCTATTTTAATGCGTTTTTTAGGGCGTTCTTCTTCTTTTGCTTTTGGCACTGTCAGGCTCAGGATACCGTTTTCATAGTGTGCTTTGATATCCTCTGCTTTAACAGTTTCCGGTAAGTTAAATGAGCGACTGAAAGAACTATAGTTATATTCGCGTCTTCTATAGTCTTCTTTTTCTTCAGTCTTTTCTTCTTCTTTCTGGCAGCTGATGGTAAGCATGCGCTCATCCATATCTATATTGAAGTCCTCTTTCCTCATGCCTGGCGCAGCTACCTCAATAGTATACTGCTTGTCGTTTTCACGCACGTTAACAGCAGGCACACTTACCCCCATCTGCTGGCGTAAATGCATTGGCATCAGGAGCAGATCGTTGTCAAAAAAGCGATCTACGTCTGTGAAAAAATCTGTAAAAATAGAACGCGCAGGCGTTGTAGCCCCGCCGTTTCTTCTCATTACATTTGCCATAATCGTATCCTCCTTTTTATAGTTAAACAAGAGCTTAAGACATCTTACATAGAATTATCCTAATTAATTCTATACTTTTTTTACGCCCTGATTTTTCAGATTGTTTACTATATTCAGGTGATTTTTGTCATGTTTGGGAGGATGGCCACAAATAACAAAAGACAAGCATCGGCCGCTGTTTATGCAGTTTGCTTGTCTTTTGCAGGCTAATACAGGAAGCTTTGCCAACCAATGCTTTTAACACCAATCAACAAAGCCCCTTGCCAGGTTTGTGCACTAAATTAAGTTTGATAGCTTGGAAAGGGACTTATAGAACGTTTACAAATTTGCTTTCTCTCAG
This sequence comes from uncultured Pontibacter sp., assembly GCA_966250805.1. Classification (GTDB taxonomy): domain Bacteria; phylum Bacteroidota; class Bacteroidia; order Cytophagales; family Hymenobacteraceae; genus Pontibacter. Next base: position 139,541 of record CBINIP010000005.1, read on the forward strand.
GCAGCTTTTCAAGGTATTTTTACACCTTAAAGTAACATCAATTTTAAGTGATAGACACATAACAAAAACGTCCACAAATACCTGAATCAGCAATAACAGCTCGTAAAATACCCATAAAAAGCCCGCTTAAGTAACATCATACACAACACCATAATGCCGGGTTACAAATGTGGTTTTGTAACAGAGATAAACATATATTTGATTTGAAAAGCTAAACCCGCCACAAGTGTTATGGCAAAGCACCATCGCAAGTTTACAGAGTGCCCTAACTGCGGTTACCCGCTGAAGGAGGAAAACAATTTCTGCCCCAACTGCGGCCAGGAAAACCACGACCTCAACGTACCTCTGAAACACCTGCTTCTGGAGTTTTTTGAGGGCACCATGCACTTCGATTCAAAGACTTTCAAAACGCTGAAATACCTGATCACCAGGCCCGGTTATTTAACTGAGCGCTTCAACATCGGCCATCGGGTATCTTATGTACCGCCTTTCAGGCTGTATGTGTTCGTCAGTTTGATCTTCTTTTTTGTGCTGGCACTTACCACCAAAAGCCCTGTGCAACTGGAGAGCACCGATAAAAATGGTAAAGCCACGCCTGTGTTACCCGGTGTTACCATAAACTCCAGGGTTGCCGATTCACTCTCGCTGGCCGCCGACTCAGCCCAACTGGCACAACTGGAAAAGCAGCAAGCCCAGGCAGAACTGGATAAACTAAAAGCAGAAATGAGCAGCAATGAACGCTTTGCCGTAGTTGGTGAAAAGTTTGAAAAGTTTGCCCGCAACAGCGAGGAATCTAAGCATAAGCTATTCAAGAACCTATCGTTTATGATGTTCCTGCTTATGCCTTTCTTTGCTTGGCTGTTATACTTGTTTTACCGCAAACGGGGCCGCAACTATGTAGAGCACCTTATGTTCTCTATACACCTGCACACGTTTTACTTTATACTTCTTATAGTTGCTATGCTGCTGGGCAAACTATTCCCAACTATAAATTTTGGCGGCTTTGTAGTAGCTATTATAGTTTTATACCTGTTCCTGGCACTGCATCGCGTTTACAAGCAAACATACTTTCGCACCTTTTTTAAACTTATACCTATAAGCATTACTTACCTGCTCACGCTGTTCATCTTCCTGATGGGCACTGTGGCAATAAGTATAATGATGGCTTAACTTATACCTGATGGATACCCTTACAACCACGCGCACTACCACCTGGGACAAGCTGATCTCTAAAAAGCGATTTGAAACCACCGATAAAAAGTATAACACCGACGAATCTGTAAGAGGCGAGTTTCAGCGCGATTACGACCGTATCGTGTTTTCCTCGGCCTTCCGCAGGCTGCAGAACAAGACCCAGGTAATGCCTATGCCGGAGAGCGACTTTGTACACACCCGCTTAACGCATAGCTTAGAAGCATCGGTAGTAGGCCGATCGTTGGGCCGCATTGTTGGCAAAAGTATACTGGAGCGCAACCCGCAACTGGCTCTGGAAAAGAATATACAAGAGGCTGATTTTGGCGATGTTGTAGCGGCAGCCTGCCTTGCCCACGACATAGGCAACCCGCCTTTCGGTCACTCCGGCGAAGATGCTATTTCGGCTTACTTCCAAAGTGAGGAAGCGCAACCTTTCCTGCAAAACCTGACTGATGCACAGCGCACCGACCTTTATAATTTTGAAGGTAATGCAGCCGGCTTCCGGATCCTTACCTATACTTACCCGGCTCACTGCAACCTGCCCGGCGGTCTCAGCCTTACCTATACTACGCTGGCCACTTTTACCAAATATCCTAAAGAGTCGTTGCCGGTAATACCAAAGAGCAAAAACACCAGCGAGAAAAAGTATGGCTTCTTTCAGACCGAGCGCCTGTGGTTCCAGACGATTGCCAATGAGCTGGGTTTACTGAAGAAAGGAACTGACGGCGAAGTATTCTACCACCGCCACCCGCTGGCTTTCTTAGTAGAGGCTGCCGATGATATCTGCTACCGCATCATTGATTTTGAAGATGGCTTGCGCCTGGGGCTTGTTCCACAGGAAAAAGGTTTAGCGCTGCTCCGCCAGATACTGAACGACAACCCAAACCGCGTATCCAGCCTTACTTTTTTTGATTGGAAAGAAGAAATTGGCTACCTGCGTGCCCGCATCATCGGTAAGTTGATAGAGGAAACTACTCAAATTTTCCTGCAGCACGAAGAGGCTATACTTGACGGCACTTTTGATACGCCACTGATCAACCTGCTCAGCTGCAAACCAACGTTGGATGAGATAAAAGACCTTTCTATAAAGCTGATCTACCAGAACCGGCCAGTTTTGGAAATTGAGGCTGCAGGTTTTGAGGTGCTGGGAGGTTTGCTCGATGCCTGTATGAAAGCTGTTTTCAGGCCAGAGTCTAAGCACCACCGGAAGTTATCTGCCCTTATTCCGCCGCACTACATTACTCTGCCCAATACGGCTACTGATTACGAGCGCATCATACACATCACTGATTTTGTAGCAAGCCTCACCGACCAGGCCGCACTTAGCCTGTACCGCAAAATAAAAGGGATAGAACTACCACGCATGTACTAAGTCACCAGCAACAAGAGGGCTACGTATAGGCTAAAAACTATCGAGTCTATGCCTAGCCCTCTGCTTGACTTCAGAACGTATAAGCTGCACGACTGGCTCTCGGCATACAGAATGCTGGCTGCACCATTGCTTATCTACGCTATACTTAGCAACAAGAAGTGGCTTTTCCTGATACTGGCCGTTATCAGCCTCACTACCGATGCCGTAGATGGTTTTATTGCCCGCCATCGCCACCAGACCTCGCAACGCGGCTCCCAGCTAGACTCCTACGGCGATCTGCTCACGCTTATACTTATGCTGGCAGGCCTGTTCCGCTTTCAGCTGGACTTCCTGAAGGAAAACTCCATACTGCTCAGCATTTTGCTGGGGTTATACTTCCTGGAGGTTATACTGGCTGTTATAAAGTATGGCAAGCCGAGCAGCTTCCATACTTACCTGGCTAAGGCTTCTTTTGTGCTGCTGGGCCTGCTATACCTTAGTCTGTTTCTGGTTGGCCCTGTAAGCTGGTTGTTTTATACTTCAGTTATACTTGCTATCCTTTCCCTACTAGAAGAACTGCTTATACTTGCCATACTGCCCGAGTGGCGCGCCAATGTAAAAGGGTTATACTGGGTGCTGCGCGATAAGACTTGAGCCGTTTTTTTTCATCTTTAAAATTCCTCCGCTCATCTCAATTTATCCTGTGTTAGTAGAATAGCTTATACTTTAAAACTGCCATAACTGGCACAACCCGCCTATTTAAGCTAAATTTATACTTCCTATAGTACCCAAATTTTAATTCGTGGCCGCTCAGGCTGCACATCTTATACACATAAATTCAATACATGAAACGCAAGTTGATCATCTGCATGCTTTGGTGCGCATCCGGCCTGGCCGCATTTGCACAGACCAAAAGCAACAAGATTGAGTTCACGGAGTACACCCTCGACAACGGGCTGCACGTGATCCTGCACCAGGATAAATCTACACCCAATGTGGCAGTATCGGTGCTGTACCATGTAGGTTCTAAAAACGAGCAGGAAGGCCGCACAGGTTTTGCTCACTTCTTTGAACACCTGATGTTCGAAGGCACTGAAAACATAGACCGGGGCCAGTACATGTCTATCGTGCAGAATGCAGGTGGCGCACTTAATGCCAATACATCTTTCGACCGCACTTACTACTACGAGTTATTGCCGTCTAACCAGCTTAACCTGGGCCTTTGGATGGAAGCAGAGCGCATGCGCCACGCCAAGATAGATGAGGTAGGTGTGGAAACGCAACGCAAGGTGGTGCAAGAAGAAAAACGCGAACGTATTGACAACCAGCCTTACGGCACTATCGGTGAGAACGTATTCTCTTTAGCGTATACCAAGCACCCGTACAAAAACATGCCGATCGGTTCTTTCCAGGACCTGAATAGTGCTAAAATAGAGGAGTTCCGCGATTTCTATAAGACCTTCTATGTACCTAACAACGCCACGCTTTCCATTGCCGGCGACATTAACATAGACGAGACAAAGAAGCTGATAGAGCAGTATTTTGCCAGCATACCTAAAGGTACAAAGCCTATCCCAAGACCAAACATTACAGAGCCTAAGCAAACCGAGGAGCGCCGCAAAACTGTTTACGACAACATTCAGCTGCCAGCAGTTATACAGGCTTACCACATTCCGGCGCAGGGTACTGAAGATTATTACGCCCTTTCTATGCTGACTACGCTGCTTTCTGGCGGCGAAAGTGCCCGTTTGCCAAAAGCGCTGGTAGATAAGCAGCAGAAAGCTGTTGCCGCACAATCTATACCTTTTCCAACCGAAGACCCAGGCCTGTTCCTGACTTTAGCCATTGCCAACATGGGCGTAGATGTGAACGAGCTGGAGAAAGCCATGAACACTGAGATTGATCGTGTTAAAACAGAAGACCTGAACGACAGCGAATTCCAGAAGCTGCGCAACCAGGTAGAAAGCCAGTTTATTCAGGGTAACCGTACTGTGGCCGGCCGTGCAGAGAGCCTTGCCAACTACCATGTATACTATGGCGATGCCAACCTGATAAACACCGAGCTTGACCGTTACATGAAGGTTACAAAAGCAGACATTAAGCGCGTGGCAAACCAGTACCTGACCAAGGAGAACCGTGTAGTGCTGCACTACTTGCCAAAGTCTGCCCAGCCTAAACAGTAATAAAAGAGATATTAGTATCAAGATATTAGATATTAGACATTAGACTTTATAGTTTCTGGGCAGTAGTAAACCGAACTATAACTTAAAGTCTATCATCTAAAGTCTGAAGTATAAAATCTGAGAGATATCATGATAAAGAAAATATATACCACATTAGCATTGGCCCTGGCGTTGGTATCAGTGGCACCGGCACAAACCAAACAATCGCCTCCGCCGCCAGGCCCGGCTCCTAAAATAGAACTGGGAAAGTATGAGCATTTCACGCTGAAAAACGGCCTGAAAGTATACGTGGTAGAGAACCATAAACTGCCGGTGGTAAACATGTCGCTGGTACTGGACCGCGACCCGATTCTGGAAGGAGATAAAGCAGGTTATGTAGAAGTTGCTGGCCAACTGATGCGCACCGGCACCAAGAACCGCACAAAAGACCAACTGGATGAGCAGGTAGATTTTATCGGCGCTTCGTTGTCGTTCAGCTCGACAGGCTTTGATGCATCTGCCCTTAAAAAGCACCTGCCAACGCTGCTAGACCTTACAGCCGATGCTTTGCTTAACCCTAACTTCAAACAGGAAGAGCTTGATAAGGCGAAGAAGCAAATGCTGGCCAGCCTGGCACAACAGAAGGATAACCCGGAGGCAATAGCCAGCAAAACCCGCAGCATGCTGTTATATGGCAAAAACCACCCGTATGGCGAGCTGATGACAGAGAAAACAGTAGAAAGCATTACCCTGCAGGACATTCAGAACTACTATAACACTTACTATAAACCAAACATTGGTTACCTGGCTGTTGTGGGTGATGTAACGCCGAAAGAGATGAAGAAGCTGCTGAAGAAATCGTTTGGCAGCTGGAAGAAAGGCGAAGTAAAAGAGATGAAGTACGACCTGCCAAAGCAGCCTGCACAAACGCAGGTAGTAATGGTGGATCGCCCTAGCTCAGTGCAAAGTGTACTTTCTTTCACCAACCCAGCCGACCTAAAACCTGGTGCTGAAGATGTGGTACCGGCCCAACTGATGAACATTATACTTGGCGGTGGCATGGATGCACGCTTGTTCAAGAACCTGCGCGAGAAGCATGGCTATACTTACGGCGCCTATTCGTCTGTATCTACTGATGAAATCCTGGGCCGCTTTAACGCTTATGCCAACGTGCGCAACGCCGTTACCGACAGCGCTACTGTACAGTTCCTGGCTGAGCTTAACAAGATCCGCAACGAAAAAGTAACTGATGCCGAGCTAAACAACGCCAAAGCTTATATGACCGGTAACTTTGCGCGTGGCTTAGAAAACCCTGCCACCGTAGCTTATTATGCCATCAACACGGCCCGCTACGGCTTACCTAAAGATTACTATGAGAACTACCTGAAAAAGGTAGAGGCAGTGAAGGCAGAAGATGTGCAGCGTGTGGCTCAGAAGTATGTAAACCCTGATAAAATGTACATTGTAGCAGTAGGCAACGCCGGTGAGGTAGCCGACAAACTACAGCGCTTCGACCAGGACGACAAAGCCATAGCATACTACACGCCAACCGGCGAGAAAACAGAGCGAAAAGCTGCAGCTATACCTGCAGGTGTAACCTCCGAAACCGTACTTGCCAACTATATCAAAGCAGTCGGTGGTAAAGCCAATATCGAGAAGCTGAAAGATATTACCATCACCAGCAATGCATCTATGCAAGGTATGACGCTTGTATTCCAGCAGCAGCAAAAAGGTAATGACAAATTTGCCATGCAGGTATTGCTGAACAACAGCCCAATGCAGCGCGTGATCATCAATGGCGACAAAGGTAAAATGGAGGCTCCAATGCAGGGCGTGAACCAGGAAATACCTAAAGAGCAACTGGCAACGCAGAAACTGGAAGCCAGCCTGTTCCCGGCGCTGCAATACGCAAAGCTTGGCATTAAAACAAACTTAACAGGTATGGAGAAAGTAGATGGCAAAGATGCCTACGCTGTAGAAGTTATACTTCCAAATGGTCAGAAAGCAACGCACTACTTCGATAAAGAAACCGGCCTCCGCCTGAAAGAGATCAACAACCTGCAAGGCCCACAAGGCGTGATCACTCAAACCAAAGTATACAGCAACTACAAAGAAGTAAATGGGGTAAAATTCCCTTATGTTGTTGAGACTACTGTTGGCCCTCAGGTTATCAAAGCTGAAGTTAAAACCATTGAGGTTAACAAAGGCTTAAAAGACGAGTTGTTTAAGCTGTAGTTACTGCTCAAGTATAAAGTATAGAAAGGCTAGCCATAATTGGTTAGCTTTTTTTATTGTTCAATAGTTACTGCAAGTGTTACCGCAGGTTTTTGACAGGCTATACTTCCATAGTTGCTGTTCATCCTCAGTCTTACTTGCTGCTTGTTTCATAGTTAGTTGTGGCTAGCTCCAAGCCCGCGAAGGCTCGTCTTGGGGGGTAGGGGCCCTCGATAAAGGGCATCGCGCGGTGATGAGTCCTGCCGGGGGTAGGGGCCCCCTTTGACTCGGCTCCGCCTGTAGGCTGCCCTTGCGGCCACCGGACACCCCAAGGCGCTCAACCCAAGGACTGGAAACAGATTCAATAGTAAGCTGCTATGCAACCAGAACCGCTTCCCCTCTCCTTGAGGAGAGGGCCAGGGTGAGGTGAATCAGCAGCTATAAAACCTATACTTCAACATATCCCTTCTCAAAACAACTCACCCTGCACTGGCTGCACAAACTTTTTGGGTGGCTGCAGGTTAAAACCGCATACTTTGTTAAGCTGCTCTATCAGGTAAGTAGCCAGATCCGGGGAAGTGATGTTATCAGGCTCGTGCACGAAGAAGTATAGTTTCTGCAAACCTGCATCAAACCATACTTTCAGGCGCTCTACCCAGGCATCAATGCGACTATAGTCGGTGGGATGCAGGCCATTACCGACAAAGCGGACCATAGCGGTTGGGGTGGTCAGGCGCATGTGCAGTACATCTCTTCTGCCAGCCACGTCCGTCAGCACGGTGCCTGTGCTATACTTCTCCAGCACCTCAAACAACTCCAGAGAAGCAACATTATCTACAAACCAATCCGGGTGGCGCAGCTCTACAGCCATCGGCACGCTTTCCGGCACATACTTTACAAACGTCTCCAGATCGGGTAGCTGGCGCGGGGCAAAATATGGCGGCAACTGCAGGAATGTATCTCCCAAATTTTCTTCCAGCCCGGCTATGGCTTCGCAAAAGGTAGCGGTCAGGTCTAAGGCCTTGCTCAGCTGCGTTTCGTGGCTGATGAGCTGCGGAAACTTAGGACAGAATGTAAAATTTTGCGGTACGGTCTGTCGCCACCTGTCAATAGTATCCGGACTCGGGATATGATAATGCGTGCTATTTAACTCAATGGTATTGAATTGTTTACTGTACCATAGCAAAGAATCTTTCTCGCGCATAGTGGCCGGATAGTAATTTCCTACCCACGCTTTGTTTACCCACACCGGCAGCCCTATATATACTTTTGGCTTTAATGAGGCGTTTAGCTTGTGGCGCTCCAGCAGGGGGCGGGTGTCCGGATGGTCGGGCGGAAGAGTAAAATCAACCCGGCTTATGTCTGAAAGCTTTCCGAAATCCATATTTTTTGGCTTTGATGAAAGTATACGCGAAGTTTTTTAAACAGTAAAATCTTCGCCTTTTAGTAGGCACTATCATACATCAGAATAAGCATATCCTGCAGTTAACGCAGCAGCTCCCGGATAGCTTAATTAACTGGTTTATATACTTTTCTGGAAAAAAATTAATTAGATTTTCCCTATATGCCTATAATATATAAAAATAGCTATACTTGCTCAAAAAGGCACTTTTTGCATTAGAGGCGTTATAGCGATTTTATACTTTAGAACGTATCCCTCCCAATCCTTTGGCCGATATCGCCGTAAAAGGGCTCGTTTTAAATATTTTTTCGTACCTTTGCTGCTTCACCAACTATTAACTGATATGAACATTAATAGAAAGTGCTTCTTTTTATCGTTTTTATTCATCTTGTTTATCGGCTTCGGCCAACCGGTTTTAGCTCAGAATGCTGACAAAACACAGACCGGAACTGCCTCCTGGTACGGCACTAAATACCACGGCAGAAAAACCAGTAGCGGCGAGCGCTACAACAAAAATGAAATGACTGCCGCTCACAACGGCCTCCCTTTCGGTACCAAAGTTAAGGTTACCAATTTATCCAACAACAAATCTGTTATTGTTCGCATCAACGACAGAGGCCCTTTTAAGGGGGAGCGTATTATTGATGTTTCAGAGGAAGCTGCACGCCAACTTAGCTTCCGCAACGCAGGCCTTAGCAAGGTAAAGGTTGAGGTTGTAGAAGACCCTGAAACAGAAATGATAGCCTCTTCCAAAGCTGAACCTGACTCTTATACTATCCTGAAAGGTTCTTACACAGATTATGAGCATGCCCAGAAATTAAGGCAACAGCTTAAAGCATTTGATAAAAATGTACCTGTTAAATTAACAGAAGAAAGTATCAACGGTAAAAAAATACACCGTATTAAAGTAGGGCTATTTGAAAACAGGCAGGAGGCAGAAGCCTTTAATGAACTGCTTGAAGAAGAAGGTTTAGCCGGCGAAGTAAAAGAAGCTTAAAACAACGATTACGATTAGTGCTATAAAAGCGTAAGGCCTCAGAGTCTTGCGCTTTTTTTATTTTCTATACCTCCGTTAGTAGAAATTATATATGCGTTTATCTATAAATTAAGTCGTTCTGCCTTTTTAAAAGGCACAGGCTGTTTGAAAAGAAAAAGGAAATCACTATACTTAGTTACCTAAAACAAAACTGTTCAAACTAAACTAACCCTGTTAATACCTTGAAACGACGAAACTTTCTTGAACTGACGGCGCTGGGCTTTGGCGGATTAATGCTGCCAAGCATCCCTGTGTTCGGCGATATTATTGCGCCGGAGCGCCTGCTGGAGACCGTTGACCCGGCCCTGAAAAAGCGCCTGGCCGATGTAGCCCTGAACTCCGCAAAATCAAAAGGTGCCTCTTACGCCGATGTGCGCATTGGCCGTTACCTGCAGCAGTACGTGTTCACGCGCGAAAAACAGGTGCAGAACATTGTAAACGCTGAGTCTTATGGTGTGGGTGTTCGTGTACTGGCAAACGGCACGTGGGGCTTTGCGGCTACTTCTGATGTTTCAGATAAAGGTATAGCCAAAGCTGCCGAGCAGGCTGTAGCCATTGCCAAAGCTAACGCCAAACTACAGAAAGAGCCAGTACAACTTGCTCCTGTAAAAGGCTATGGCGAGGTAAGCTGGAAAACGCCTATCGAGAAAAACGCTTTTGAGGTACCGGTAAGCGAAAAAGCTGACCTATTGCTGGCTGCAAATGCCAAGGCCATGGAGAACGGTGCTAATTTCGTTAACTCTGCCCTGTTCCAGATAAATGAGCAGAAATACTTTGCCTCTACCGATGGTTCCTACATCGATCAGGACATACACCGCATCTGGCCAAACTTTACCGTAACAGCTGTAGACAAAGCTTCGGGCAAGTTTAAAACCCGCGAAGCACTGAGTGCGCCAATGGGTATGGGCTACGAGTACATGACTCCTAAAGCCTCTGAAAAAATTAAAGGCCCTGAAGGCACTGGCTTAACCGGCTACCGCTATGCCTACGATATGCTTGAAGACGCAGCCCTGGCAGCCAAGCAGGCCCGTGCAAAACTAACAGCTAAATCAGTAGCAGCCGGCAAGTATGATCTTATACTTGACCCTAACCACCTGGGCTTAACTATACACGAATCAGTTGGTCACCCGCTGGAACTAGACCGTGTGCTGGGCTACGAGGCCAACTATGCCGGTACATCGTTCGCTACGCTTGAGAAATGGAAATCGAAGAACTTTAAGTACGGTTCAGATAAGGTGAACATCTTTGCTGATAAAACGCAGAAAGGCTCGCTTGGCTTAGTAGGCTGGGACGATGAGGGTGTGAAAACTAAACAGTGGGATCTGATCAAGAACGGTGTATTGGTGAACTACCAGGCTATCCGCGACCAGGCGCACATCATCGGCGAAAAAGAATCTCACGGCTGCTGCTACGCCGACAACTGGAGCTCTGTGCAGTTCCAGCGCATGCCAAACGTGTCGCTGGCTCCGGGTAAAACCAAAAAGAATGTTGATCAGCTGATTTCTGGTGTTGATAAAGGTATTTACATCGCGGGTCGTGGCTCTTACTCTATAGACCAGCAGCGCTATAACTTCCAGTTTGGTGGCACGGTGTTCTACGAAATCAAAGGAGGTAAAATTGTAGGTCCGCTGGAAGATGTGGCTTACCAGAGCAACACTCAGGAATTCTGGAACTCCTGCGCCGACATGTGCGACGAAAGCGATTACCGTCTGTTTGGCTCGTTCTTCGACGGCAAAGGCCAGCCAAGCCAGATCAGCGCGGTATCACACGGCTCTGCCCACACCCGCTTCAACGGCGTGAATGTGATCAACACCGCACGTAAAATTTAAAAGAGTCTCGAGTTCTGAATTCTGAGTCCTGAGTTAAACTTGAACAATGGCCGAAAGTATAGTTGCCACCAAGTCTTATAGTTTCGCTTTGCGCGTGATCAAATTATATAAACATTTGACACAAGAGCAGCGTGAGTTTGTACTGGCAAGGCAGGTGTTAAGAAGCGGTACATCTATCGGAGCTAATGCAGAAGAAGCGCTTGGAGGCCAAAGCAAGGCCGATTTAGGCATAAGCTAAGTATAGCCTTAAAAGAAGCAAGAGAAACAAGCTACTGGCTGCGCCTGCTCAACGACTCAGAATACATAAAGCCAGAAGCTTTCAAAAGTATACATGGCGAGTGCGACGAGTTGATCAGAATTATCAGAAGTATAATCCTGACTTCGCAGCAAAAAGAAAACAACTCGTGACTCAGAACTCAAGACTCAGAACTGAACAAGTAATACAGTTTGAAATTTAGCAAAGACATCAAAAATGGCAATATTAAGTAAAGATGAAGCTCAGGCTATACTGAAAAAGGCTTTGAGCTTTTCTAAAGCTGATGAGTGTGAGATTACGCTCAGCGGCAATGTTGGCGGCAACATCCGCTATGCCCGAAACGAAGTATCCACGAGCGGCGCCGAAGAAAACGTGTCGATGTCGGTGGAGTCGCGTTTTGGCAAGCGCTCTGGCGTGGCAACTATAAACGAGTTCGATGACAAGTCGCTTGAGAAAGTGATTCGTCGTTCGGAAGAAATTGCGCGTATTGCACCGGAGAGCCCGGAGTATGTGGAGCTGCTCGGCCCTCAGAAGTACATCACCACAAAAGAACTTTTCGACTCGACAGCTAAAATAGACCCGGCCTACCGTGCCGAGGCTGCTGCTAAAAGTATAAATGCTGCGGCTGCCAAAGGCTTGACGGCTGCGGGTTTCCTGGAGCACTATACCAACTTTGTATCAAAACTTAACTCTAAAGGGCTGTTCGCTTACCACCCGTCTTCGGTAGTAGATTTCTCGGTAACCATGCGCACCGAAGATGGCACCGGCTCTGGTTATGTAACGCAGGATTTTTCTGATGCCAGCAAGCTGGATACAGGTAAAGCCTCTCAGATAGCTGCCGACAAAGCGGTAAATTCGCGTAACGCCAAGGCCCTGGAACCAGGCAAGTATACGGTTATCCTGGAGCCTGCCGCTTCTATCGACCTGCTGCAGAACATGTTTTTCAACATGGATCAGCGCAGCGCTGAAGAAGGCCGCAGTTTCATGAGCAAAGCCGGTGGAAAAACTAAAATAGGCGAGAAACTGGTGGATGAGCGCATTACGGTTTACTCAGACCCAGCTAATCCGGAAGTACCAAGTGCTCCTTTTGCAGGCGATGGCCGCCCTCAGGAAAAAGTTACCTGGATAGATAAAGGTGTAGTGAAGAACCTGTACAACTCGCGCTTCTGGGCGAGCAAAACGAACAGCAAATCTATACCTACTCCGGGCAACGTGATCATGGAAGGCGGTACGCAGTCGCTGGAAGATATGATCAAGAGCACCAAACGTGGTATACTTGTTACGCGCCTGTGGTACATCCGCGCCGTAGACCCTCAGACACTGCTCTACACCGGCCTTACCCGCGACGGTACTTTCTACATCGAGAATGGCAAGATCCAGTACCCGGTAAAGAACTTCCGTTTCAACGAAAGCCCGGTTATCATGCTCAACAACCTGGAGGCTTTAGGTAAACCACAGCGAATCAGCGGCAGCTTAATTCCGCCAATGAAGATCCGTGACTTTACCTTCACCAGCTTGTCTGACGCGGTATAGTTTTTAAGATTTATACTTTTAATGCCGCCTGCAGCCATCTGTATGCGGCATTCATTTTCTAAATACATTAAATACCCACCTCTAACCCCTCCGAGGAGGGGAATAAAGTTCTGGAGAAAATCCCTTCCTTGGAGGGGCAGGGGTGGGTTAACTTTTAGATATTAAAAATACCTGTGCAACCCTTTACCTTTGTACGCTTGCAATACCGCTCAGGCAACTGGGATACCGATCCGCGTATGCCAAGCAACCTGCTGCACTCGCTGATTGAGTACACCACGGTAAAGGTGGCGGAGCAGGAGAAAGTAGTGGCGCTGGAAAGTACGGAGATCTTCAATTATCCCTTCTGCTACATGAGCGGCCACAGGCTGGTGCAGTTTAACCAGAAGGAGCGCAAAAACTTTGAAATGTATGTGCGCAACGGCGGCTTCGTGTTTGTAGACGATTGCAACCACGACATCGATGGGCTATTTGCAAGGTCATTTGAGGAGCAGATGAAGCAGATTTTCGGACAGAGTGCACTGAAGAAAATCCCGAACAACCATAAGCTGTACAAGTCCTTTTTCACGTTCGACGAAGGGCCACCAACTACCTCGTTCGAGCTCAACGGCTGGGGCGACGACCTGGTGCACGACTACCTGAAAGCCATCGAGATCAACGGCAGAATAGGTGTACTGTACAGCAACAAAGACTACGGCTGCGAGTGGGACTACGACTTCCGGAACAAACGTTGGCTGGCCGAAGACAACACCAAGTTTGGAGTCAACATCATCATGTACGCGCTAACCAGTTAACAGGAAGCAGTCAACAGTGAACAGTTACTGGAGTGAACAGTAAAGGTATGGGTACTGAAGAGCAGCCAAGTATAGATTGTTGGTGAGAACACCAACAATGGCAGGGGCAGGTATAGCAGCGGCGAATAAAGTATAAATTAAACACCTGCTACAACGCAAAGGCTTCAGCCAGGTGCACCAGATGACGTGTCACTGTTCGAGCGTTCAGCGAGTTTGACGCGTCTTGATTTTTTGCTTACTTTTTTATCAAGAAAAAAGTAAGGCCCGCCGGCGAGGCAAGCTATAAAACAAATAAAGTTGAACCTGCAAAAGCTTCAACTACAAAGCATTCAAAGTCATTAACAAGTATAAAAAGTGACTGAACAAGACATACAAAACCTACTGCAAAAGCTGCCACAGCTAAAGCAGGAAATACAGAAAATAATTGTAGGCCAGGAAGAGGTGCTGGACGAAGTCCTGATTACCATGCTGGCCGGTGGGCACGGTTTGCTGGAAGGCGTACCGGGCCTGGCTAAAACGTTGCTCGTACGCACTCTCAGCAGCGCAATGGATTTAGGCTTCCGCAGAATTCAGTTCACACCAGACCTGATGCCGACGGACATACTGGGTACCGAAGTACTGGAAGAAGACCACGCCACCGGCAAGCGCTTTTTCAAGTTCAACGAAGGGCCAATCTTCTCCAACATTGTGCTGGCCGATGAGATTAACCGAACGCCACCCAAAACGCAGGCAGCTTTGCTGGAGGCCATGCAGGAGCACGAGGTAACGTATGCCGGTAAAACCTATTCTTTGCCAAAACCATTCTTCCTGCTAGCAACCCAAAACCCGATCGAGCAGGCGGGCACCTACCCATTGCCCGAAGCGCAACTCGACCGCTTTTTGCTCTACATCAAAATAAAATACCCAAGCGAGCAGGAAGAACTGAACATACTTTCCAACACTACGGGCACACGGCAGGCACAAGTAAAAGCAGCTATAACCGGCGAAGAAGTGTTGCAACTGCGGCAACTGGTGCGGGAGGTAAGTATAAACAACGACCTGCTGAGCTACGTGAACCAGATCGTGCGCGCCACCCGCCCCGATACCACTACTGTAGATTTTGTGAAGCAATATGTGCGTTGGGGAGCAGGCCCAAGAGCCGGCCAGGCACTAATACTTACTGCAAAAGCACGTGCTTTACTGCATGGCCGCTTTGCCGTAACCGAAGCAGATATTCGTACAATGGCTTACCCTGTGCTGCGCCACCGCGTATTAGTAAACTTTACTGCCGAGGCCGAACGTATTACACCTGACAGGGTAGTAGACGAGCTGCTGCAAAGTATAAAACTACCAAAGGCGGTACTCGTGTAACAAGTGCAACTAAAACAAGCTTAAAGTGCGAGAAGAAGTCGATATAGTAAGAATAAAAGATGCCCAGCTTAGCATATTGCGCAGCATTCTGGGTGAAAGAGTATACTTCTTTTACTCCGATAAACTGCAGGTAGAGAGCAGCAACGGGCACCTTGTGTTCTGGTCTAACGGCTACGCACTTGCTTTATCCAGCATCAACAGCGTGCAGGGCAAATTCCGCACTTACATCAACATCAGCGCCGATTACAGGCTTTCAACCAAAGACTCCACCACCTACTATGTTTTCGACATAAACGTAAGCAGCGCACCGCTGTGGCAGGAAGGAGCTTTACAGTTCAGTAAGCTGTCAAGTATAAAAGTGTTTTCAGATCCAATCCTGATGATCGAGATCTACCAGAACTGCAATGACCAGGAAGGCAAGATTGTAACACACGATTGCGCCATGGTTTTTCATGCGCAGGACCGGAAACTTATGTTGCAGGCGAGGCAGGAGCTAATAGGAGGTGTGGATATTATACTGGATGAAGCCTACATAGACAAACAAGTCAAAAATTTGAAACTCCGCAGCACCCTTGTCTAAAGAAAAGTTCATTGATCCTAAAGTACTGGCTACCATCAAAGACTTGCCGCTGCTGGCTAAAACAGTAGTTGAGGGATTTCTGAGTGGGCAGAACCAGAGTTTGCGCCGTGGTGCCGGACTGGAATTCAGCCAGTACCGCAGCTACCAGCCTGGCGACGATCTGCGCCAGCTCGACTGGAAGATGTTTGCCCGCTCCGATCGCTACTACATTCGCGAAGCTGAAGTAGATACCAACATCACTGTCAGGTTTATATTGGATGGCAGCGCCTCGATGGCACACGAAGATATGAACGGCCTGAGCAAAATGGATTATGCTCGTTTCCTGGTGGCCTCCTTGGCTTACCTGGCTACTACACAGGGCGATGCGGTTGGCCTGTATGTGCTGCACGAGAACCAGCTCATCAACCTGACACCGCGCTCCGACAACATGCACCTGCAGCGTTTCTGGCACCAGCTGGCGGAGGTAAAGCCCAGTGGCCGATTTCCTGATCCTGTAACGGCACAAAACCTGTTCACTGACCGCAGGCAAAAGGAACTTACAGTTTTCGTTTCTGATTTGTATGAGTATGATGATGAAATCAAAAACCTGCTCTATAAACTGGGCGCGCAGCGGCACGAGCTGCTGCTGTTTCACCTGATGAGCCGCAACGAACTTGATTTCAGCTACGAAGGCACCCTCACCTTTGAAGATCTTGAGACAGGACAAACCCTACAGGTTGGTACTGCCGAACAACGAAAACTATACTTAAGCAACCTGCAAAACTGGCTTCAGGAAACCGAAAAAACCATGCGCAACCGCCAGATCGCCTACGATAGATTTGTAACCGATGAACCACTAGACAAGGCACTACGGACATTCCTGAAGAACAGGTTAATTTATAGTTAAATGGCTGCACTATTTGATTGCTAATTGCTATTTTAAAATGAAGAACCCACCCCTAACTCCTCCCAAGAGGGGAATTTTACTCGTGCAAGATATTCCCCTCCTCGGAGGGGTTAGAGGTGGGTTAATTACCATGAGAATAATTTCAAATTTTAATACATAATTTATAATTGAGCTTCTTAGCACCATACTGGCTTTTAGCAGCGTCGGCTATACTTGTGCCGATAGCCATTCACCTGTGGAATAAACGGCAGGGGAAGACGGTGAAAGTGGGCAGTTTGCGTTGGCTGGAGGCATCGGCAAGCAAGCGCTGGAGCAGTATAAAGCTGAACGATGTGTGGCTGCTCTTGCTGCGTTGCGTTATACTTATACTTCTGGCTGTAGCTTTGGCAAAACCTGTTTGGGAGCGCGCGCCTCAGAAACAACAGGGCAAAAAAGCAGTGTACGTAGGGCAGGAATTACTTTACAGCACTGCTCTTAAAAGTATAAAACCAACTATAGATTCGCTGTTGTTGCGCGGCTATACCTTACACAACTACAGCCCAGGCTTTAAACAGGTAACACAAGAGCAGTGGCAAAAGCTTAGCAGCACCGCGAACGATTCACTTGTGAGTAGCGGCAACTATTGGGCGTTGTTGCCGGCACTGGCACAACGCCACCCACAGCAGCAGGATAGTGTTTGGCTTTTTACCTCCGATCAGCAACGTCATTTTAAAGGCGCACCAACAGTATTGCAGGAAAACATTACCTGGATACCCGTAGCACTGGAAGCCTCCACAAACTGGCTACAGGCAGCCAACATCATCAGCCCGGACAGCATACAATTTATACTTGGCAATAGCACCCGCGAAGGAACTACCTACAGCCGCACCACAGCAGCTTTTACAGGAGCAGGACAAACTGTAAAGTTAGCCAATAGCCAGTCGATACAACTAACGCAGCAGGGTGATGCGCTTTGGGCAAATCTGCAAGGTCAAAAGGTGCTAGTTAGAAAGGAGCCGCTTCAAGTTAGAATAGTTGCCGATAAAGCACAGCAGCCTGAAGTAAAGTACTTGAAAACAGCCATTCAGGCAATCAGCAGCTATACAGGTTTACCAATTTCTACCAAAACTCTAGACACTTCAACTGCCCCGGATACAAGTATAAACTGGGTCTTATGGCTCAGCAGTGAAAAGCTACAGGAAGTATGGCTTGAACAGGCTCAGGAGAAAGGTTTAGACATATGGCTGCAATCTGCTACAGAACCGAAGACAACGACAGCTCATTTCACTTCTGTGGGTGGAGAGATTAGGATAAACCAGCTTACGGCAGATACTCTTGCAGGCAACTATACTTCGCTGTGGCAAACTTCTACTGGTGAATCATTGCTAAGTGTGCAGCCAACAGGCAAAGGTAATATCTATCATTTCAGGAGCAGGTTTAGCCCGAGTTGGAGCCAGTTGGGGCAAAGTGCGCAGTTGCCGGAGTTGCTGTTACCATTGCTTTTACCACAACCTGCATCCTCAGATTACGATGTTCGCGCCATCCCGGAAGAACAACTGAAACCAGCCATACAGCCTATACAGGCAAAAGCTAAACAGGCAGCACAGTCCTACAACCTCATGCCCTGGCTGGTGTTAGCAGCTTTTATTTTATTTTTAGCAGAACGATTGATCACCGGTAAAAGAACCAAAGTGTAATGCCAGCGCAGGACAACCTACAAATCCTCCAGCACATCCGCCGAAACTACATCCGGCAGAAGGCGCTGCTGTACGCACTGCAGGCGTTAGCCGTGGCAGCTCTGGGTGGTGCTATACTTTATAAATGGGGCTCTGAAGTAACTCTATTGGTTATACTTGCTTCTACCTTAGTTTTGGGTGCGATTCTATACTTCTGCTGGGCTATGCGCAAAGTATCGAAAACGGATCTGCTGCAGGTAGCACGCCACCTCAACCGCACTTACCCGCAACTCGAAGACAGCACCGAATTATTGCTTCATCCGGAGGAAGAACTTAACCTGCTGGAGCGATTACAGAGAAATAAAATAACAGCTCAACTACAAACCATTGCCCCAGAACAACAGCAACCTTTTCACCTCAGAAAAAGCACCAGCCTGGTTTCGTTAAGTATAGCCCTACTGATCTCGGTTGGAATTTTATACTTGCCGGCTGCTCCTTTGTCTGCCAACACAACTCCTGAACCACTTAAGATAGATTTCCCTGATACACCTAAAGAAGTTGCCGATACTGCTGTTGCCATCCAGAAGATCGAGATAACAATAACACCACCTGCTTATACCGGTAAGAAAGCTTACAAAGCTGAAAACCCAAACCTGCGTGTGGAGCAGGGCGCTACTATTAGCTGGCACATCACTACAAATAAACCTGCTCGGCAGCTTCAGTTAGTCCTGAATGAGACGAATGCAATAATGCTGAATGGTAAAAACGGCAGCTATACTTTAAGCAAGAGCTTTACTGAGCCTGCGCTTTACCACCTCAACCTGAACGGGCAGAAGTCAGCTTACTATACGTTGGAAATTATTCCGGATGAGGCACCTGTACTACAGATAACCAAGCCGGAGCAGTACACCGAGATTCTGTTTGGCGATCCGCAGCGGGTAACGCTGCAGGCAAAACTGTCGGATGATTATGGCTTGCGAGACGCCAACATGATTGCCACCGTAGCCAAGGGTACCGGCGAGGCCGTGAAGTTCAGGGAAGAAAAAATCAGCCTGGACTTTGGTAAACAGACCCGCAACTTCAACATCAGCAAAACCATCGACCTGAAAAAGCTGGGTATGACTTACGGCGATGAGTTATACTTTTATGTGCAAGCCTGGGACAACCACCGTGGCTATACCCGCTCCGAAACCTACTTTGTGCAGATCGAGGATACGGCTGTGGTGGAAAGCATGAGCGACCTCTCGATGGGTGTGAACCCGGTGCCGGAGTATTTCCGAAGCCAACGCCAGATCATTATCGATACTGAAAAGCTGATTGCTGAACAGAAAAGTATAAGCCGGGCCGCATTTGAAGAGCGCAGCAACAACCTGGGCGTAGACCAGAAGCTGCTGCGCCTTCGCTATGGTAAATTCCTGGGCGAAGAGTTTGAAAGCGGCATTGGCCCCGGCGGCGGCATACCCGAAGGCGAAGCCCACCACGCTGACGATGGCCACGGTCATTCGGAGTTCGAGAACCAGAACGACCCGCAGGCGCTGCTGGACCCTTACATGCACAAGCACGATCAAGAAGACGAAGCCACTATTTTTGAGCCTGCCGTGAAAGCCAAACTGAAAGGCGCCTTGGCCCAGATGTGGGAGGCTGAGTTGCGCCTGCGTACGCACCGCCCTAAAGAGGCATTACCATTTGAGTACAAGGCTCTGCGCATGCTGAAGGAAGTACAGCAAAGCACTCGTGCCTATGCTGCCAAAACCGGCTTCGAAGCGCCGCCCCTCAAAGAACCTGAAAAACGCCTGACCGGCGACCTGAGCAAAGTAACTGTACCATCGGACAGGCAAAGTATAAAAGCAGAAACAAAGCTGCCTCATACACGCGAAGCACTGAAATGGCTGGAGCGACAGAAACAAGGGGCTAAGTATAAACCAACCGATATTGCCTTGCTGGAGCGGGCCGGTCGTGAACTGACACAGGAAGCATTGGCAAAACCGGGTAAATACCTGCGCGCCCTCCAGGACCTGCGCACACTGATAGCAGACATAAATGGTGGTAGAGCTTTGTGCAGAGATTGCCTGCAGACGGTAGAGCACACCTGGAATGAGTTACTGCCGCCAGCCGAGCTCACTCCTCAGAAGCAAAGCACCACCAGAAGCAAATTAGCCAGAACGTATTTGAAGGAATTGAAAGGAGATTGATTACTGATATTATTTCATACAGTACCGGGTCCAACCACCCCTAACCCCTCCTTGACTAAGGAGGGGAGCTTTATATACTTGCTTCTTTCTTTTATCACCCCAGCAGAAGCTTAGTTGGATAAAGATAAGTGGTTACTAAATGCTTGAACATTTGCTTAAGTAAGAACGAGTTCCCCGCATTAGTCAAGGAGGGGTTAGGGGTGGTTGAAAATATTTACTAATATAAAACAACAGAACACTGTGCAACCTGATCTGCCATACTTACCCTGGATACTTGCAGTAGTAGCAGTACTACTGCTGTCGTGGCTGGCCTGGCGGCGCCCGAACTGCCAGCGTTTGATCTGGCGAATAGCAGCCAGCGCGGTGGCAGGCATAAGCCTGGTGTTGCTACTTTTCCCGCCAACTTACCAGCAAGCTATAAATCCGGCTACAGCCATACTTTTAACCGAAGGTTACAACGCTGATACCTTAAGTGCGCTGCTGCAGAAGCTTCAGCCAAAACCCCAGGTTTATACTTACAAAACCACTGCTGACAATGCTGTTCCTGTAGCTGACTTGTTTACTTTCCGGCAACAGTACCCGCAGGTACAGACCGTGCATGTAGTGGGCTATGGTTTAGAGGCACAGGAACTGAAGGCGCTGGATTCTCTCAGCACTATTGCGCACCAAACAGCACTGCCCGAGGGAATATCATCTGTAACCTGGCCTGCAACTATAAAATTGGGTGAGCCTGTTACAGTAGGCGGAAATTTCTCAAGCAACACAGATAAGGAGACAAAACTATACTTACAGGCAGCTGGAAAAGTACAGGATTCTGCTACGGTGAAGGAAGCTGGCAGCCATACGTTCCAGCTAAGTTATACCCCGAAGCAGGAAGGGCGCTACGTTTATACTTTGTTCTCAAGATCCGAAGGCAAGGCCGATACGTTAGGGCAGATACCTGTGCAGGTGCAGGCTCCGCAGAAATTGGCCGTGCTGATTTTGTCTTCGTCGCCGTTGTTCGAGTTCAAGTTCCTGAAAAACCACTTGGGAGCTTTGCAGCATAAAGTAGCCTTGCGCAGCACTGTCAGTAAAGGTATTTTGCAGAGCGAGTGGCTGAACATGCCGCAAACAAACCTCAACCATATCACACCAAAACTACTACAGCAATTTGATGTGGTTATTACCGAGGCACAGGCCTTGCAGGAGTTAAGCGCTTCTGAAAAAGCGGCCTTGCAGCGAGCTGTAACCGAAAATGGATTGGGCGTACTTACCATTGCTTCGGAACAACCTGCTACTAAAGCCACAGCCTTCTTCACCAACTTCGGGAGTAGGAAAGTATCTCAGCAGGATACCCGCAATGCCCGTGCCGCCTGGGTAAGCCAAACTGCCACCATACCTGCTTTGCCTTACACTTTAGTTAGCGCTGAGGCCATAACAGGTTTGGTAGAAGAGCAAGGAAACAACTTGTTGGCAGCCGGTAAAAAAGCGGGATGGGGTACTGTAGCACTCACGCTTGTACCGCAAACTTTCAGTTGGCAACTGGAGGGCAAGCGAAACACCTACGCTAGCTATTGGGCGCACCTGCTGTCGTCGGTGGCGAAAGAGGAAGTACAGGAAAAGTTCTGGCAGTTGGTAAAACCTCAGGCACCACAGCTGCACCATCCCGTTACACTTACCCTCACCAATTATACTTTAAGTAACCTGCAGGAAGCACCGAAAGCCAAAGTCAGAAGTATAGCAGACACAGCTACTGTAAGTATAGCCTTAGCGCAAAATGCACACCAGCCGGAACAGTTTAGCGGGACCTATTGGCCAAAGCAAACTGGTTGGCATGTAGCAGAGTCGCCGGAGGTGGAGCCGTTTTACTTCTTTGTACAGGACAGCGCTGCCTGGCCACACCAAACTATACTTGCCAAACAACAAGCTACACAGCAGTTTGTACAGCAACAAAGTATAAAACCCACATCCGAAGCAGCTATCAGTTATACTAAAGAACAAGTACCGGTCATCTGGTTCTTTTTGCTCTTCGTGCTGAGCAGTGGGTTTTTATGGTTAGAGGAGAAGTTATAACTATATTAAATAGAGCTATTACGTTTATCTGCTAGTTAGCAGCAAGTAAAAATATGAGATGATTCTGGAATACATACCTGATAAAGGATTTATTATCAATGCAATTTCTTGTGAATGGGGAGAGGATCGGGAAAACATTAGAAGAAAATTAGGCAATCAGCATAAAGAAGACAATTCTACATTTGACCTGGCTTCATTCTTTGACGGTGATGAAAGTAGAAACATTGAGAGAAGAAGGGATATTTACAGAATTGAAGTAAATAATAAGAACTTTCTGTTTTTTAAAATCGCCTCAAAGACTGTGAATGAGTTCTTTTTGCATTACGACCTCAATGATAAGCTTCGGGAAATAGAAATCCAAGATGGAGTTGTAGTCCTGATTGAAGGGGCAGAACTCAAATTAGGAGATGATACAGACGCATGTGTTGGCAAATTAAGAAGTGTAGATAATGAAGTGGTAGAGCTGGAAAATGGAAATTTCCTTTTTAAGAAGCTAAAGGTCAATCTAGCAAATTCCAACTCAATGGGAGGGGAGGGGAATGGCTTATCGTATTTTTACGCGTCAGATAATGTAGACCACTTGCTTGAATAAATACCAGACTGCTAACAAGGTGCATAATTAAAGCTGCAGCTACGCATAGCTCACATTATGCACGAACACCTTGGGTGGAGTTTTAAAGATGAAAACAAGATTACAATTCATGCGATTTCTGAAGCCATTTGCTGTAACAGTTATTCTAACCATTTTATTAAGTAGTCCAGCATCTGCACAAACCTCTTTTTTTGTTCCTGAATTTTGGCGGAGTTATATACTATTTCATGTACTGCCTCTCACAGCTTTTATGCTTTCCTATCTATGGGGTAAAAAATATTTAGCTGCAAGAATAGTAGCCTATGGGCTATGTTTTACTGCAGGTGTGACTTATTTTACCATCAATAGAACAGAAAATAACAAGCACCTAACAACACCTAAACAGTAGTTATGCCACTGTTTAGCCAAGTCCGTTAAACATCCCCCTCATCGAAGTATAAGCAATCAACAAACAGGCCGTGGCATTAACAACCACGGCCTGTTTGTTTACATTCAACTTATGCTCTAGCGGATAATTTTGAACTCTGTACGGCGGTTTAGCTGGTGTTGTGCTTCAGAACAGCTTACCCCATCGGCACATCTGTTGAGCAATTGTGTTTCGCCGTAACCTTTGGCTACTAATCTATTACGATCAATGCCTTTTGAGATCAGGTAATCCACTGCGGCCTGGGCTCTAAGCCTTGATAACATGGCGTTGTAGCGGTGTGTATTGCGACTATCGGTATGGGAGCTAAGCTCTATACGTATTGTTGGGTTATCTTTCAGCGTCTGGGCCAGTTTATCCAGCTCGCGGGCTGCATCCGGTCTGATGTTATATTTATCTAAATCGTACAGAATGTTCTCCAACACAATTGGTTTATAAGGCGTGTCGCGGTTAAACACCATCTCTACCTTTATAGAATCTGTATTGAAGCGGCATTCCGGGGTTATGTTTAAGGTTTGGGTCAGGTAGCCTTTTTTGCTGCCTCTTACAATGTAGTTTAACCCGGCTTTCACTTCAAAATTAAAACGTCCCTGCGCATCCGAATAAATTTCTTTCATGATACCATTATCATCCTGGAAAAGCTGCAGGTATACATTCTCTACCGGCACTTCTTTCTTTTTAGAAGTACGCGTTAAGGCTATGCGCTCTACTGTTACACCTATAAGTGTACATGGCACCCGCACCTGTTTAAAAGTATAAATGTTGTCAAAGCCGTTTTCGCTGCTGCGCCCCGACGACAGTAATCCTTTAGCCCCGGTAGCATCCACCATTACACCAAAATCATCGCGGGATGAATTGAGAGGGTACTTCAAATTTTCTACACTTGCCCAGGAGTTACGCTCGCCTGTTGCCCTAAAAACGTCCAGGCCTCCTAAGCCAGTAAGCCTGTCGGAAGAGAAGTATAAATTGCCATCTGCCCCTACCGAAGGAAAGCTCTCGCGCCCACTGGTGTTAATGCTGCTGCCTGCGTTAATTGGTTTCCCCCAGCTACCATCGGGCTGGCGCTCACAATAATAAATATCGGTTTCGCCAAGGCCGCCCTCCATATCAGAGGCAAAGTATAAAAGCTGTCCATCCGGTGTTACTGCCGGGTGCCCCACCGAGTATTCCGATGGTTTGTTATACTTGAACGGACGGATATTTACCCATTTATCACCTTTGCGCTCGGCTGTAAAAATCTCCAATCTTATAGTTGCCGTGTTGGCAGAATTACTGCTAACCCAACTGGTAGGGTCAAGGTTAACTGTTTTGCTGCTTCTTCTCACGCTGTTGGTGCGGGTAAAGAACAGCGTGTTTTCTTTCTCCAGGAAAGATGCGGCTCCGTTGTGGTAGGCAGTATTTATTGCTTCAGGAAGTGGCTCAGGAGTGCCAAATGTACTATCTGCTCCCATTGGCGAAAAGTATAACTGCACATAACCGTTCCCCGTCCAGCGGAAGCGGCGGCCCTGCTCTTTCTTCTTTCCGGTGGTTACCAGTTTGTCCGATGAAAAAAGCACTCCACCCGGCATTGGAGATGGGCTGAAATCTATCCCTTCGGAGCTTAACGCAGTTGCCGTAGTAATTTCGTAAGATTGGGGCTGCTTTATCCAGGCTAGCGCGGTATCACAGGAAGCGGCCATATAGTTAGCCAGCTCTGTTTTGCCCGTAACCCTGCGGCCGTACTCGCTGAACATCTGCTTTGCCACGGTATAGTTGCCGTTTCGTTTTGCGGCCTCGGCATAATGGTAAAATGTTGTAGGCTCAGCATCTTTAAACATTACGGCCTGTGCATACCAGAACTCAGCCTCCTTGCTGTTATTCATGAGGCGGTAACTATCGGCTATGCGCTGCACCACAATTGCTCTTGGCTCTGAGTTTTCCAGTATCTTTTTGTAAGCTTCTAGCGCCAGCGTATACTCAAAATGCCTGAAATGCTTGTCTGCCTGTTTCAGCTCTTTTTGCGCGAAAGATGAAAAAGACAGACCTAGTATAAAAGGAGTAAGCAGTAAAGTATAAATAAGTTTGTTCGTAGTCATTAAGTGCAGGGTAATTAGAAGTAGCGTGGCGTAAGCATGCGGCTGTCTTTTTTGCTGAAGAACGAATAGCCAAGCGAAATCTCATGGCTTGCATGATCCCGCATATCATTCATACTTACATCGTAAGAATAGCCCACTCTGAACTTTTGGGTAACATAAATTTGAGTCATCGCGGCCCAGGCATTGCGCTTTTCCAGGCCATACTCTTCAGGTAAGTTGTTCATCAGCGGCACTGCCGTGCGGTAAGAACCACCCAACCAGATGCGCTCGCCCAGCAGCAGAAAAGTATTCAGGTCTAGATTTGTGGGCGCTTTAAAATCCTCTTTAACCAGGAAACTTGGCTTTAACTTTATGGTTGGGCTAACATTGATGATATAACCCGACGACAGAAAGTAATGCCGGCGCGGAGTTGTGATGTACAGTTTATCGCCTTTAAATGGTATTAGGTTGGCAACAGAAAGGCCGGTGTAAAAGCGCTCTGTGTTAAAGAACAAACCTGCTTTAGCATCAGGCAACATTTCCGATTCGCGCCCCTGAGGTATAGCCATATCCGGCACTTTGCTACCCGGAGTTAACCTGGTACCATCCAACGTATATTGCGATATACCTGCAGCAAAACCAAGTGCCAGTTTAGCTGTATAACCCAGGTTAATGCGTACAGCCAGGTTACCGTAAGCTCCCATTTGCTGCTGCACACCCAGCTCATCGTTCAGCACATTAAACCCATAGCCAACCCTGCCGGTTTTAGAGGCACCGTCTACACTTAGGGTTTGAGTAGTAGGCGCACCTTCCACTCCTGTCCACTGGTTTCGGTAAGTAGCATTAATATTCAGTACCTCTTTACTGCCTGTATAAGCAGGGTTAATGATCATCTCATTAAAGATGTACTGTGTGTATTGCGGCGCTTGCTGAGCAAAAACTCCGTTTGCCCATAGTAGCCCAAGTATCACCCATAATTTTCGCATAGTAGTATACTTTAAAGGGTTCACTTACCTTACTATCATCACAAATCCTTTGAATACTTTATCAGTGCCGTCGCAAAGCTTTACACGGGCAACGTAGTAGTAGGTACCTTCTGCAAGGTCGTCACCGCTCCAGTTGTTCTTGTAAGATTTACTTCGGTATACTTCGTTGCCCCATCTGTTCAGGATGGTAATGTCGTTATCCGGGTAGTTAAGGATGTTGGCTACCTCCCAAAGATCGTTTGCACCGTCGTTGTTAGGCGAGAACACGTTCGGGAAAACCACTTCGCTTTCCAGCAAGGTCAGATCCGGAGTAATTTCTGCCACATCGCTGTCGCAAACTCCGTTGTTCGATACCACTCTGATCTGACCTGTGCCTAAACCTGGTTTTACAGTTATGCGTGTAGTGCCCTGCCCAGAAGTAATCACCCATCCTTCCGGTACTGACCATGTATAAGTTCTGGCATTATCAGCTGGTGCTACTTCGTACAGTAATCCCTCGCAAGGTGTGCTAAGGTCGCGGATGCTGCTGATAGTTGCTACCGGCACTGTGCCCACCACCATCATGGCTGCTCTGCTGGAGCCACAACCATTGTCGGCAGTTACGCTTATTTCGCCTTTGGTTGCACCTACTTTTACTGTTACATGAGCTGTTCCCTGGCCGCTTACAATTTCCCAGCCTGCCGGTACTGCCCATGTATATGTTGCTGCCAATGGTGTTGGTGCAGCATCAAATGTAGCGATGCGCGATGTACACAATACAGCGTTTCCGTTTATACTTACTGGCTGCGTTGGCTCATTATTTACAGTTGTTACTGTTTTGCTGCTCTCGGTGCTGATACCGCATGCGTTACTTGCTTTAACTGCGATTCTGCCTCCGTCTCCTACTACAATTACTGTAATCTTATTTGTGCCTTCACCGGAGATTATCGTCCATCCGGAAGGTAAAGTCCAGTTATACTTATCGGCACCTGCAACGGCCGGCACAGTATAAGTAGCTTCGGAGCTTCTATTGCAAGGTGCGTCAGGTCCCTGAATCTGGCCTGGAGCAGCTAACGGTTGTTGCGGAGCTACTGCAAGTGTTCTGCTCGTACCTAAGCCACACAGGTTAGATGCAGCCACTGTAATTTCGCCATCTGTTGTGCCCGCAATAACTGTTATGCGTGTGGTTCCTTGTCCAGCTGTAATTACCCAGCCTTGTGGCACCGTCCAGGTATAAGATGTAGCGCCTGTTACACCTGCAATGCTGAATACTAAGTCTGATTTATACTGGCAGAAGCTACCATTATTGTTCGTAATCGCGCCCGGAGTAGGAGGTACGCCATCAGTAGGAGTTACTGCAAGAGGATTGCTGATATTGCTACCACAACCGTTAACAGCTGCTACCGTAGCCTGACCTGCTGTTTTACCAGATCTTACTGTAACTGCAACTGTACCCTGACCTGCCAGAATTTCCCAACCTGCCGGAAAAGACCATCTGTAAGAGCTTGCGCCGTTTACAGGATCTATAGAGTATACTTGCGTAGAGCCACTGCAAAGCTGAGCTGCTCCCGTAATGGCCCCTGGTTTTGAAGGTATAGTTGAGGATGTTGTCAGAGCTTGAGTTACTGTTGACCCGAAACCACAATCATTTTCAGCGGTTACTTTAATTGCTCCACCACCGGATCCTACTTTTACTGTAATAGTTGTAGTCCCCTGACCGTTTACAATGGTCCAACCTTGCGGCACCTCCCAGTTATAAGAGCGGGCACCTGCAACCGGGGCAACATTATAAGCAACTGTATTTCCGATACAAGCATTAAGGTCGCCGATGATAGCAGCTGGTGCAGCCGGAATATCAGTAGCTGGCGTTACATCAAGCTCCTGAAAGCTGCTGGTACCACAGTTATTAGTTGCATTCACTCTTACTTTACCTGCTGTTGCATTTGGCTTCACAGTGATGGATGTTCCGTTTCTCTCGCCTATTACTTCCCAGCCGGCTGGTACTTCCCAGGTATAGTTAGCTGCATCTTCTACAGCTGGTATGCTGAAAGTATAAGTTTTACCTACACACGGCACAGTTTCGCCTGTAATGGCTACTGGTGTAACCGGTGGGTTACGGAAAACAATTGCTGCTGTTTGGGCCGGGCTTTCTTTACCGCAGGCATTAACAGCTATAACTTTTAATGTTGCTGCCGCAGTGCCGGCTGTTACGGTTATTGTTCTTGTACCCTGGCCTGAAGTGATTTTCCAACCTGAAGCCGCCGGAACTTCCCATACATAGGATGATGCACCAGGAACCGCATCTACTGAGTATACCAAGCCTTCCTGGCCTACACATACAAGCAGATCTCCGTTTATTTTAGCAGGTGTTAGCGGAGATACAGAAGAAGGATTTACTTTTAATGATGCAGGTACACTTACCCCGCAATCATTAGAAGCACTTACTGTAATGTATCCTTCTGTAGTACCCACAGACACCGTGATGGTAGTAGTACCCTGACCTGATGTAATGGTCCAGCCATTTGGCACCGCCCAAACATACTCCAGTGTATTATCTACTGGATTTAAAGTATAAACTACTCCCTGCTGCCCCACACAAACCTCTGATTCACCAACTATACCATATGGCTGAATTGGCGGGCTAACAAATGGCGTAACCTGCATTGCTTTAATTGCACTGGCCCCGCATGAATTTGATGCACGAACAGTTATATTACCAGGATTGCTGCCGATAAGAACCTGAACACGGGTTGTGCCCTGGCCGCTAATAATTCTCCATCCTTCCGGCACAGCCCATGTATAATTTTGTGCACCTGCTACTGCATCGGTTTCATAAGTAAAGGTATTGTTTGCGCAACCAAAGGCTGTACCGCGTATTACCAATGGCGCTACTGGTGCTGCCTGCATTGTAGTTACATCCAGGCTTCTGCTTCCGCCTACACCGCAGTCGTTCTGAGCTTGTACTATAATTTTGCCATTGCTCGCATTAGCTGATAAAGCTACTGTGATTTCGTGAGTACCCTGGCCCGAGGTGATAGTCC
Source organism: uncultured Pontibacter sp. (assembly GCA_966250805.1). Lineage (GTDB taxonomy): Bacteria > Bacteroidota > Bacteroidia > Cytophagales > Hymenobacteraceae > Pontibacter. The sequence continues at coordinate 169,100 of CBINIP010000005.1, forward strand.
AGCCGGAAGGAACATACCAGATATAGGAAGATGCTGTGTTTACAGGAGCAACCGAATATTTCTGATTGCTGCTTCCAAGGCACGCTGCCAGAGAACCTGTTATCTCACCTGGTACTGGTGGTGCAGAAGTCAACGGTGTAATGTTGAATGAAGAAACGGGGCTCTCACCGCAGGAGTTTATTGCTTTTACAGTTACAGTGCCCGCATCTGCCGTTGGCTTTACAGTGATGCTTGTTGTGCCCTGCCCGCTTAATATCTCCCATGTTGCTGGTATCGTCCAGAAATAGCTGGCTGCATCGGGCTGTGCTGCAATGCTAAATGTAGTTGTGGTTCTGGTTGAGCAGACAGGATTAACACCACTGATAGGCCCTGGCGCAACTGGCGCTGTCAGGAATGGCTGTACTTCCAATACGCTTGCCTCACTGGCACCGCAGATATTTATTGCCTTGACCTGTATTTTCTTTAATGTATTGGAGCCACCAGGAATCACGGTTACAGAAGTACCTTCATCCGATACTTTTGTCCAGCCATCCGGCAATATCCACTCATAAGATGTAGCGTTCTCAACTGCGCTTATAGAATATGTTATTGATGAACCTACGCATACTGCTTTATCGCCGGCTATCAGGCCCGGCTTTGCAGGCGGCCCCGGATATGTAGATACCGCCAGCCTACTTGGTAAGCTTTCGCCGCATGTATTATTTGCTGTAACCGTAATCACGCCTTCGCCTGAGCCAGCCAGTACGGTTATACTATTGCTGTTACTGTTACCATTGTAAGTAAAGCTCCAGCCATTCGGCACGTTCCAGGTATAGCGGCTTACCCCATCTATGGGTTTTACACTATAAGTTGCAGTGTTGCCCACACATAGCTTTGCAGGTCCGTCTATGGTTCCTACATCAGATAATACTATACAAAAGCTTAATTCTGCTGTGTTGTTATCACGAAGCTCATCTATACTTGCACCGCTTACAAAGCCTCTTATAAATCCTAACCCTGGCTTATCAATGGTAGCTGTAATTGTAAGTATAGCTTCTACATTGTAATCAAGCCTTCCTATATTCCATACCCAGCTGTCATCAGGGTTTTTGGTTAAAGTTGTACCACCTATACTTGGGTTATAGTGCAGCACAGTACCAGACAAGCGAAGGTCCATAACCTTAACAAAGTCTTCGTTTACCGGGCCTCTGTTCTTAACTTTAACTGTGTATGTTATTGTTTCGCCTACTACATAACGGTTAATACCATTTATCCCAGGGGTTTTTTCCAGCGAAATACGAAGATCAGCCGGCATGTTCAGCTGGTTGTTCACCAGGTTTACCTCTCCGCCCAACGATGCTAAACGCCCTTGCACAGAGGTTCCATCGCCTAAAGTAATATTCTGTTGCGTTAAGAAATTACCTTTTAAAGAAGCGCCTTTACCAGAAACCAGTTTGCCGTTTATTATCCAGTAAACATAGGCGCTCGCTGCATCTCTCTTCAGCGTTACATATGAACTGTTGGTAACATCAAGGTCTCCCTTTACTTTGAATATAAATACTGAATTTGGATCGTTTTCACCATCAAGAACTAACTCTCCTGAGAAAAGGGTACTAGGGCCATTAAGTTCGTACACGCCAGGACCAAAGGTGCGGCCACCCAGGTTATAGTTGATGAAACTGTCTTTATTGGTACGAGCTGATGCCTCGGCATAAGCATTTATTGCATCTTGTTTTGCCTGGGCAGCAACAGCATCTTTATCATGGATATTGCGTAAGACAACGCCTTCAGGAAAACCTGTGATAATACCGGAAGTAATACCAAGGCTTGCATTAACTACTGAACTCCCTGTGTTGTTTACATTAGTAGAGCCAAGCACACTAAACTCGTATAAAGCACCTATGGGAACAGGTTGCTGGGCAGAAGCCAGAAGCGGGGACACACAAAAGCCTACTATTAAAAGTATGACTTTTTCTAAGAAGCTTCTCATTAAATTTTAGTATAAATGCGCTATATAAATTTGTTTTCAGGTTCTAAAGATCAAGCTCGGTCTGTATCAGGTCTTGCACAATAACAGACACCTTCTTACATACAAAACTTTACAGGCAATTTTTAAAGTACAATTTACACGCTTAAAAAAGCAACATTAAAACAGCGTTTAAGCATACAGACTATAACACTTTCATTTGCAGCATCTAAATTTTAACAATTTATAATGCAATCCAAGTTTTATAAAAAAGTTTAAATTTATTTATTCAGCAATCCAAAAATAAATTCAAAAAACACTATATTTAGAAGTGATGTTATTTAAATATACAAAGATTCAGACAACATCCAAATTTTGACAAAATTGAATTATAAAACTTTACTCCTATAGCATTTCCTAAAGCATATACTGCTCAGACATTATCTACAGCCTTTATGATGTTTGATATTCAGGCTTTTGCAGTTACAGTTAATGATGTCTAAAAAATATTGCAGAGCCAACTCTAAATAATGTGATGGAATTAGATATACCAGGTTAAGAGCAGCAGTTAATTGCCAGTTGGCAAAGAAATCAGGAATTATTCTGCTATCAAGGAAGACGTAACCCACGTCCGCAACGGGCAAAAACAAAAAAGGAGAAGCTACAGGGCTGTAGCTTCTCCTTTAAGTATAAGTATAAATGTTGTGTTACTTGCTCAATATCTTGAACTCTGTGCGTCGGTTTACCTGATGCTCGTCTTCGGAGCAGTTCACATCATTGCCGCACTTGTTAAGGAGTTTAGTTTCGCCATACCCTTTAGCCTCCAGCCTTGTCCTGTCTATTCCTTTCTCTATCATGTAATTAACTGCAGCCTGTGCACGCAGGTCAGATAGCATTTGGTTATAGCGCTCGCTTTCACGGCTATCAGTATGGGAGCTAAGCTCTATTCTTATTCTTGGGTTATCTATAAGCGTCTGTACCAGTTTGTCAAGTTCCAGGGCTGCATCTGGCCTGATGTTGTGCTTGTCCAGGTCGTAGAAAATGTTTTCCAGCACAATAGGTTTGTTTGGCGTATCGCGGTTAAACACCATCTCTATTTTAACGGAATCAGAGTTAAACCTACAGTTTGGCGTTACCTCTAAAGACTGATTCAGATATCCTTTTCTGGTACCACGCAAAGTATACTTCATGCCACCCTTTACTTCAAAGAAGAACTTTCCATCTTTATCTGAATAAGTGATCAGAGGTCTGTCAGAGCCTTCAGCCAGTAACTCCAGTTTAACTTTCTCTAACGGCGCTTCTTTTTTAACTAGCGAGTTTGAGCCTTCTAGCTTTTCTACAGCCAGACCATGCAACACACATGGTATATAAGACTTAGAGAAGCTGTGAATGTTATCAAAGGTATTTTCTTTGCCGTCACCTCTGCCCGATGACAGGAAGCCGCCTTCGCCTGTTTCGTCAAATATAATCCCGAAGTCGTCGTAAGATGAGTTGATCGGGAATTTCATGTTCTGGACACCCGTCCAGTTTTTATGAGTGCCCTGCGCCTTGAAAATATCAAGCCCACCCATACCTATATGGCCATCTGACGAGAAGTATAGAACGCCATCTTTTGTTATGTTTGGAAAGGATTCTTTGCCAGAAGTATTGATTTTGGGGCCTGCATTTGTTGGCTGCCCCCAGGTACCGTCAGGCTTTAGCTCAGAGTAGTAAATGTCTGTCTCGCCGTAGCCTCCCGGCATATCTGATACAAAGTATAAAATCTTGCCATCAGGAGTTACAGCCGGGTGACCTACTGAATACTCTTCAGAGTTGTAAGCAAATGGCTTAGTCTTGCCCCACTTCTTGCCTTTTTGCTCAGCTATAAATATCTCGAGGCGGTTGATAAATTTTGTACCAGCTGCATTGTAAAGCCAGCTGGTAGGGTCAACGCTGGCTTTCTCGCTGCGCTTCTTTATACTTGAAGTTCTTGTAATAAAGATCAAGCCCTTACTCTCTAATACACTGGCTGGCCCGTTGTGGAACTGCGTGTTAACAGCATCATCCAGCGGGGTAGGAGCTGCCCATGAATCCGGGCCGGTTTTTTCGGCATAGTATAACTGCAGGTATCCGTTACCTGTCCAGCCGTATGTCTTAGCATTGTTTGTGCCTGTTATTCTGTCTGAAGTAAACAGTAAGCCTTTTTTATAGTACACCGGGCTGAAATCGGCACTGCTTGTATTAAGGCTGTTCACTAGCTTTACTTCATAAGCCTTAGGCCTTGCAATCCAGGTTAGGGCTGTATCGCAGGCAGCAGCCAGCTTTTTAGACATGTTCAGCCAGTTAGCATCTTTGCGGCCATACTCCAGGAAAAGCTCTTTGGCTTTCTGGTAGTTACCGTTTCGCTTTGCAGATTCGGCGTAATAGTAGATATTGATCGGATCGTAGCCGGCAAAGCTCATTACCTGCCCATACCAGAACTCGGCTTCTTTTGAGTTGTTTATAAAGCGGTAGCAATCTGCAATGCGTTGCACTATGGGCAAAGTCGGCTCCTGTTCTTCCAAAGCTGCCTTATAGCTTTGCAAGGCAAGTGCGAACTCAAAGTCGTTGTAGTATTTCTCGGCCTGCTTCTGGGCGTTTTGCGCTTTAGCAGGAAAATGCAGACTTAGCAGGGCAAATACCAGTACTGCAACAAAAGCTTTCAATTCTCTCATTTCTTATTATTCCCGGCACTATAAAATTAGAAATAGCGCGGCGTAAGCATTCTACCTCTTCTTTTCTTTAAGAATGAATATCCTAACGATACCTCGTGGCTGCCATAGTTTTTTAGCTCCGACAGTGTAACATCGTAAGAGTATCCTATCCTGATTTTTGGCGTTGCGTAAAGCTGTGTCATTACAGCAACGGCGTTGCTTGTTGCCAGCTTCTCTTCGCTATCAGTTCTTTTTAACATTGGCATACTGGCACGGTAAGAGGTACCAAACCAGATCCTTTCATATAGCAGCACAAACAGGTTTGCATCTATGTTTGTGGGGCTCTTAAAGTCTTCTTTAATAAGTATACTTGGTTTTACACGCACTACAGGGCCTGCATCAAATATATAGCCTGATGTCAGGAAGAAGTGCCTGGCCGGAGTAGTTACCCGCAGGTCTCTACTGGTAAAGCCAAACATATTAGCGGCAGATAAACCTGCATAAAAGCGATCTGTGTTAAAGAACACACCTACTTTTACATCCGGTATCATCTCAGATTCTTTCCAGCCTGGCACAGCACCATCAGGAGTAGGCCCACCTGAGTTCAGCTTTGTTCCATCCAGTGTATGCTGCGATAAACCTAAAGCCAGACCTAAACTTATCTCAGACTTTCTGCTGATCTGGTGCTTAACCGAAGCACTGGCCGACATGCCTATGGTACTTTGCGCACCTAGCTTATCAGCCATCATATTAAGCCCCAGACCAAGCTTAGATCTCATTACCGCTCCATCGGCACTTATAGTTTGTGTAGATGGCGCACCTTCTAAACCCGTCCACTGGCTGCGGTACGACCCGTTTATCTGGAGTATTTTCTGACTACCAGCATAAGCCGGGTTAATAATAAGGCCGTTAAAAATATACTGCGAGTATTGCGGAGCCTGCTGTGCGGCCGCCGAAAATACCACAAAGAAACCAATAATTGTATAAAGTGCTTTCATTTTCCTCATGATGCTCCTGCTTAGCGCACTATAGTTAAATATCCTTTGTACATGGCGTTGGTGCCGTCGCAGAGCTTAACACGTAGCAGGTAGTAGTAAGTACCTTCCGTCAGGTTAGAGCCATCCCATCCGTTTCTGTAGCCTTTCACTTTATAAACCTCGTTACCCCATCTGTTAAGTACTGTCAGGTCATTGTCCGGGAAGTTTTCGAGATTAACTACCTGCCATGTATCGTAATTACCATCGCCGTTCGGAGAGAATACATTTGGAACAGTCAGTACATTTCCTGCCAGGCTCTTATCCGGATACATGGTAGCAGCCTGTGCACTACATGTGCCGTTGTCAGCTGATACTGTAATCATACCGTTTGTTTCTCCTGCAGCAACTGTAATCTTGGTGGTTCCCTGTCCTGATGTAATAGTCCATCCTGCAGGCACGGTCCAGTTGTAAGTTACCGCACCTTCTACAGGAGCGATCTCATACATCAGGCCTGTGCATGGGCCACTCAAGTCTGTTATTGTACCTGTTGTTAAAGCGAGCGGAGTAGAAGTAAGACTAACACTTACTGGCGCACTGGCACCGCAACCATTGTTTGCTGTTACTGTGGCATTGCCTGCATTGCTGCCTGCTACTACTGTTACCGTTCTTGTTCCTTGTCCAGCAACAATTGCCCATCCTTCAGGCATTGTCCAGGTATAACCTGTTGCGTAGCGCACAGCATCTACAGAAAGAGTCAGCTCACGGCCCACGCAAACCGTAGTAGTTCCTTTGATAGCAACCGGTGCCGCAGGCACTCCTGATGCAGGCGTTACCGTCATCGAGGCTGCTGCACTTGTGCTGCAGGCATTTTTAGCCACCACTGTTATGGCACCTGCCTTGTTCGATACTATTACTTTTACACTTGTTGTACCCTGGCCGGAAAGTATTTTCCAATCAGCCGGAACAGACCAGATGTAGCTGTCTACACCTTCAAGTGCTGGTGTTGTGAAAGTTACTTCAGAGCCACCGCAAGCTGTAGCAGAACCCTCTATTTTTGACGGTGCTACCGGAGCGCCCTGTACCTGTACTTTCAGTGTTTTGCTGGCACCATTACCGCACTCGTTTTTAACCTGCACTGTAATTTCACCGGCTTGTGTTCCGGCTTTTACTGTAACCGATGCAGTACCCTGGCCAGCTGTTATTTCCCAATCGCCAGACACAGCCCAGGTGTATGTTGAGTTTGCTACCGGCGCAATGCTATAAATTAAGCCAGCCGTAGTACCCGCGCACACAGAGGCAGAGCCGTTAATCGCGCTGATTACCGGAGAAGTGCTTGTAATTGCTACTGCTTTTACTGCAGCCTTGCTGTTACCGCAGGCATTAGTAGCTACAACTGTAACATCGCCAGAAGCTTCGCCAGCCTGTACTGTAATAGAAGTAGTGTTTTGGCCAGCAGTGATTTTCCAGTCGGCAGGTACTGACCAGGTATAACCAGTTGCACCTGCTACCTGCGCTATAGAGTAATACTGAACAGAAGCTGAGCAAACCGAGCTGTTGCCTGTAATCGCTCCGGCATCTGAAGGCAGTGATGTAGAAACTCCTATGGTTCTTGACACCCTAGTAGATCCGCAATCATTGGTAGCTGTTATACTAATCTCTCCTGCTGTATTTCCTGCTTTAACTGTCACCTGGTTTGTGCCTTGGCCTGATACAATTGACCAACCTGCCGGAACTGCCCAGGTATAAGTTTTAGCATTCGGAGATTTTTCTACACTATAAGTTGCTGTACTATTAGCGCAAGCTGCATTATTACCTGCGATGGCGGTTATACCTGTAGGGTTTTCGCTGGTTGTTGTTACAGCCAAGCTGCTTGCTGCGCTTGTACCGCAACCGTTGGTAGCCGCTACTGTTACCTCGCCTGTTGCGCTTCCTACTTTTACTTTTATTGCTGTTGTACCCTGACCTGATATTATAGACCAGCCTTGTGGCACTGCCCAGGTATAACCTGTTGCATTGGCTACCGGAGCTATGCTATAAGTTAACTCTTTGCTGATACAAGACAGCGGCTCGCCTGTGATAGCACCTGGCTTAGCCGGTACTACCTGCGTTACTACTGCCTTTAGCTGTGCCGGACCGGTAACACCGCAGGCATTAACTGCAACTACCGAGATAGTAGTATTTGCTGAACCTGCGGTAACAACTATACTTGTAGTACCTTGGCCTGAAACTATTGTCCAGCCTGGTGCGGTCCAGTCGTAGCGTGTAGCACCTGCAACTGGGTTAACAGCATAAGTCAGGTTTTGCTGACCATTACATACAGAAGTTGATCCGGTTATTGCTTCAGGCTGAGCAGGAGGCGATGGTACTACTTTTACCTGAAGCTCAGTTGTTGCACTTGTACCGCAATCATTAACTGCACTTACTGTTATAGCACCTTCTGTTGCAGTTGATTTAACTGTTATACTTGTTGTGCCCTGGCCTGATGTGATTGTCCATCCTGCAGGTACAGTCCAGTTATAAGATGTTGCACCTTGTACGTCATTTACTTTATAAACGAAGCCCTCTGTATCGCGGCATACTTCCAACTGGCCGGTAATAACACCTGGTTTTGCAGGTCCCTGGCTGATTGGTGCTACATTGATTGATGTGGCTTCTCCTTCGTTACAGTTGTTAACACCACGAACTGATATTGTACCAGTGCCTGCGCCTACATTTACTGTAACAGAAGTAGTGCCATCGCCTGAAGCTATTGACCAGCCTGTTGGCAACGTCCATTTATAAGAGGCAGCACCTGCTACAGGAGCTATAGTATAAGTTGCAGTTTTGCTGGTACAACCTATAAGAGTACCACTTATAGCACCCGGTTTTGCAGGGCTTCCACCAGTTGATTGAACATCGATGGAGCTGCTGCCGTTAGAGCCGCATTCGTTCTGAGCAACTACAGTTATCTTACCTGTTGTTGCACCGGCCGGAGCTGTAACTTTAATAGATGTAGTACCTTGTCCTTCGGTGATAACCCATCCTGTAGGTGCACTCCATACATAACCTACCGCGCCAGTTACTGCTGCTATACTATATGTGTTAGATGCACTGGAAGTACAAACTACGCTTGAACCTGTGATGGCACCTGGTGTTAATGGTGCATTTTGTGTTGGAGTAACTTTAAGCGTTAACGGAGCACTGTCGCCGCAGCTGTTTTTCGCTATTACAGTTATGTCGCCAGCCTGAGCGCCTGCGTTAACTTTAACAGAGGTTGTTCCCTGGCCTGACACGATTGACCATCCTGTTGGCACTGTCCATACATAGCTTTCTGCACCAGATACAGCATTTATTTTATATTCTATACCTTGTGCTGTAGCGCATACTTTTGCAGCACCTGAAATTGAGCCAGGAATTGTAGTTACCACTACTATTGGTGTAACTGTTCTCGTTCTTACAGGGCTATTACCACATGCACCAACAGCAACTACAGATAATTCTTTTGCCGCGGCATTACCTTTTGTATCAATAGTTATAGAGGTACCGTTGCTCTCGCCGATTACTTCCCAGCCAGCCGGGATAGTCCATTGGTAGCTGGTAGCACCGGCCACAGGTTCGATGCTGAAAGTAGCTTTAGTGCTTATACATAATTTAACATCGCCACTTATTGGGCCTGGTTGAGATGGAGCTACCGTGCTTTGAGTTACAGTAAAGACACTTGGTTTACTTGGTCCGCAGCCGTCTCGTACAGTTAAGGTAATTGTACCAGTCAGGGCACTTCCAGGAGTTGGCTCAACTATGATTATGTTTGGATCCGCACCTTTTGTTAGTATCCAGCCCTGAGGAACAGACCAGTTATAGGTATTGACAAATGGCAAGGCCGGTACGCTGTAGGTAGCTTTCTGCCCAACACACACAACAGCATCGCCTGTGATCGTCCCTGCATCCGGCATTACCACACACAAGTCTACAGTCTGATAATCGTTTTCGCTTACAGGGTCAATAGATTCAAGGCTTTGAATACCCGCTGAATACCATATCTTTCCAGATTTTTTTATGCGGGTTTTTATAATTATCGTCTGTTCTTCATTAGCTGCCAGTTTATCCATTCTCCAGTTACCTGTTTGTGGATCAAAAGTTGAGCCTGCTTTCGTAGAAGTATAGCTAATATACTCCAGACCGTCGGGTATCATGTTTGTAACGACAACGTCAAATGCTGAACTATTAGGGTCGCCTTTCACTTTTACTTTAAAACTTACAATATCACCGATGTTATCCACCGGCGAGCCAGATTCCCGTATTATCTCAGGTTTTTCAACAGATAGATCAGCTGGAAGTATAAGCTTATTACTATCAAAAAATACAGACCCATCTAAACTCCAAGCTCTACCAGCCAAAGAAGAACCACTTTTAAAATCTATGTTACCATTAGCTACTAGATTACATCCCCACATATATGCATCATTGTTGATGTTTATGTTCTTCTTTGAAACCCAATATACATTGCCAGGCTTAATACCCTCTAAAGTAACAGAGGCTGTGTTTTCAACACTTAGGTTATTTCCAATTATAAATATAAAAGCTTGATCTTGAGCAGGATCACCCACTAATTTTAAAGCATTATTTAGTATTAAGCTTTCATTTATATAATAAATGCCTGGCTTCAATCTGTTCTCTGGTAATGCACTAGCATCTAAACCTTTTAGAAGTTCTGCATTGGATATCTTTGTAACCGGCCTCCCTTCCTCAGATTTTTCGTTAGATATTGTACTATAAAAATCATTTAATTGTATCAAAACAGGAAAAGCTTCTGCAAGAACAGTGGGCTTAGGCTTACCTTCATACTCAAGTCCAGTTAAGTCATTTGATAGCCCAGAAAGTGTTTCTAAACCCGTTATTGCAATTTTACCTGCAACAAGGGTTCTTCCTGTATTTTTGATTTTATCATCAGCAACGACATGATGAGCATTGAGATCCTTCCCTATAGGAGGAATTATACTCGGCTGCTGAGCAAAAGAGGAGAATATAACGCATAAAAGGCCCACTAAGCTAAGTAAGGCTCTTCTGAAATTATTGGACATTTATAGATTTGTAAATGTTTGTGCTATATTTCAATATTTTAGTTTGTCCTGATCACTAATAACTTATTACCAGGACGCTGACTTCAGTTATAAAAACTTTACCTAAGGCTAATGTTACCTTGGTATAATGACAATATTTGGAACACTTTTCACTGTTGTAACAATAAATTTAATTCCTTTAATAAATAAGTAGCACAAGTTCATTTTCATCTATATCGTTTAAGCTAAATATATTACTCTAACGATATATGGGCAGGGTGGTTGCAGTTAGTAAAAAAATATAGGTATATATAAATATGTCACAATTATACTACATTCTATAATAATAAACTATAACCTTAGCCAGAAAAATCTTGGATAACTATCTGATTAGTCATAGAATAACCCCTTTTGTAAACAAAAAAACGGTGTAGCTGCGGCTACACCGTTTTTTTGCTCGAAGAAAAAATTTCACAACATTACCATATCCACTGCGGGCAGATGATACGCCGAGTGTTGAGAAGCTTGAATCCGACCACTACTTCGTGAGTACCGGCACTTACCTTGTTTAGGTTAGATGTAGTAGCATCGTAAGAGTAAGATACATCTATCAGAGGGCTAACGTAAACACCAACCATACCAACCAGGGCATCTTTGTGGCGGTAAGAGGCACCAACCCAGAAACGCTCGTCGTAAAGCACGCGCAGGTTAGCATCTATGGCAGCAGGGCTTGGATCTGCCAGCTTCAGCATAAAAGAAGGGATAACATCAAGTTTAGGAGTAGGACTTAAGCGGTAGCTACCGGTTATAAAATAATGTCTTTGCAGGTCCAGTGTAGCTCTGTCGTCTTCGGCAGCCCTGAAAGTGCCGGCATCCTCCAGCAGCTGCGCCCCTGCAATACCTACAGAAAAATCGCGGGAATAAACCCACAACCCCAGGTTCAGGTCAATCATACTTTCGTTGATGTTGCCGCCACCAACCAGAGGATCGTTAGGATTGGTAAACTGCAGCTCGTTAGCGTTAATAGAGTTGCGGATAACACCGGCAGCCACACCCGCCGATGCATTTATACTTCGGGTAAGCGGCATGTGGTAAGCATACGTGCCTGTTAACCCTGAACGACGCAGAGGCCCTGTTTTATCGGTATGGAAAACAACACCAACACCATGGTGAGCCAGTGCCTTGTGGTAGCGTGTGCTGGCAGCGCCTTTGTTAAGCGGTGTATGTGCTGTAACATAGTACGTTACAGGTGCACCTTCTAAGCCAACCCACTGCCTCCGGTTACTTACGCGGATATCAGCATAATCTTCTATACCTGTAATAGCTGGGTTTAGCAAAAAGTTATTTACCATATACTGGCTATACTGGGGGCGCTGCTGTGCCGAAGCCTGCATGGCAATACTTACCCAAAATATCAATAGTAGGAGCGGCTTCTTCATAGTTATCTGATAATGGTAACGTTGCCCGAGATAGGACGCTCAGAGCTGTTCAGGTATATGATGTAGTAGTAGGTGGCCACCGGCAGGTCCTCGCCGTTATAAGTTCCATCCCAAGGGGTGCCATAACCGTTAGAGCTGAAAACCAAATTACCCCAACGGTTAAATATCTCTACCCGCACATCAGGGTAGTTCTCAATATTCTCGATCTCCCACACTTCGTTCACGCCATCGCGGTTAGGAGTAAAGGCATTAGGGGCAACTATAGCCGGAATAACTGTTACGGTTACTTCATCGGTGTCAACGCAGCCCTCGGCAGTTGTTACAGTTACCGTATAGGTTGTGGTAACTTCCGGCTTTGCTACCGGGTTTGGTACATCGGCACTGCTTAAGCCTTGCGCAGGCTCCCATTGGTAAGTAACGCCACCTGAAGCGCGAAGCTCTATTGTTCTGCCTTGTATAATGGTAACATCGTTTCCAGCATTGGCCTCTGGTATCACCAGCGTTACAGTTGCTGCTGTACGGGTAGTGCTGGCGCAGCCATTTGCACTTACAGCCTGCACATAATAGGTAGTGGTGCGTGTTATAACTGGTGTCTGGAAAGACGGCCCCACGAAAATTGGCGTACCTCCCGTAGGCTCAGCAAACCATTCGTATGTGCCACCATTAGCATTGGCGACCGTTAGTGTAGCAGAACTACCCTGGCAGGCTGTGGCATTACGAACAGTAAGTACAGGTGGCGCAGGTGCCGGGTTTATACTTATAGAAACAGCTTCGGAAGGAGTAGAGCATCCCGCTGAAGTAACCACACGCCTGTACCAGGTTTGTTGTGTAATGGCCGGCGGCGTATAGTTTGGCCCTGCATTGTTGCCCGGCGCAGGCGAGAAACCTACGGTTGGGCCGCTTATACTGCTCTCCCACAGGTAAGTATAAGTACCATTACCCCCCAGCGGCGTGCTACCTGTAAGCGGTGATGGTGTATCACCCTGGCAGATAGTTTGGCTGGCAGAAATACTATTGTTTGTTACACCCGGGTTTATAGTTATCTGAACAACAGCACTTGTATCGCCGGTACAGGCAGCAGATGTAACCACACGGCGGAACCAGGTTGTCTGGGTCAGATTGCCCGGTGTATAGCCCTGCCCGTTGTTAGTACCTTCTGCCGGACCAAAGCCTGCCGTGGCACTTGTTGTGCTGCTTTGCCACAGATAAGTATAAGTTCCTGTACCTCCGGTTGGTGCAGAACCAGTTAAAGGTTGCGGTGTTGTGCCGTTACAAACTGTTTGCGCAGTACCTATGGTATTGTTAGCAATTTCAGGATTTACGGTGATCTTAACAGGCTCCGAATAAGAAGTACATCCTCCGGAAGTTACAGCTCTTCTGAACCAGTTCTCGCGCTGTGTGAGCGGACTTGCTATTGTATAGTTTTCAGCGTTGTTGATGCCTGCCGCCGGCACAAAGCCCCTGTCCGGGCCTTGCGTGCTTACCTCCCACAGGTAAGTATAAGGGCCGCCCGCACCGCCTGTAGGCCTTGATCCGATGATTGGCAGAGGTATATCGCCGGCACAAATTTCCTGAGCCGGGCCAATGGTGTTCTCGCTGGCAGGCACGGGATCTACTGCCACTATAGTTACCACGTTACTGATACTGGAACTACAATTACCCGAGATAACTTGTCGCCTGAACCAGGTAGTGGTGGTTATAGGAGCGGTAGGAGTATAGTTTATCGTATTGTTCACACCCGGAGCAGCCGCAAACCCATCGTTAGGGCCTGTGGTACTTATTTCCCAGGTATAACTGTAAGGTACGTTTGTATCTCCGCCGGTAGGGGTGCTACCGGTTAGCGCTGCCGGTGTTTGCTCTTTGCATAGGTTACGGATTTCTTCTCCTTCAATAATGTTATTCGTTACACCCGGCACCACATCAATAGCAACCGGAGCACGAGGGCCAGCACATTCTATACCATTGGCTGTATCTACTGCAGCCACATAAAAGATTATATCCTGCGTCAGCGTTGGAGTAGTAAAGGTAGTGCCTCTGAAAATAGGGGCTGCTGCCGGGTCATCTGAATCAAACCAATCATAAACAGGTCCTGGCGCCGATGGCGTTATACTTATAGCATCGCCTTCGCAGGCTGGCCCTGGCAATTGCACAACAGGCCTTCCCGGTTGCTGAAGCACAACAACCGTTTGTGCTGGCGCCGGCTGCCCCTGGTATATGTCATTGGAGCTACCACACTCGTTCACAGCCTCTATAGATACACTGTAGGTGCCTGGTTGGGTAAACTCATGAACGTATTGATAAGGAAAAGAGGTAAATGTTCGGGTTGTTCTTACCGGTCCGGTTATAGTTATGGTTACACGGCTCACGGTACCCAGGTTCTCGTCGATCATGAGTCCGCCACCTCCGCCGGCTCCACCTCCCGTTCTTCCGCTATAATCTACTGAGGTTGGGCCACAAACGGTAACATCGCTTGGCAACTGCACCTGCGGATATCCTACTACAATGCCCTGCGAGGTAGTGTCGCTGCCACACCCATTGCTGACTATAAGCTGTATAGTATAAACACCAGATTCAGTAAACCTGAAAACAGGGTCGGGAGCGGTAAGCGTACCCGATTCCAGTTCATACCCCCTGTCAGGCTGCACCGACCATTCGTAACTGAGGTCTCCACCCGAAGAGCTATCTGTAGGCGTAACTATAACAGGCACGCACCCGGGATTTTGATTTGGCTCGGCCCGCTGCTTATCTAAAGAGAAATTCGCCTTAGGCTCCTGCATATACTTGAAAACCTGCTCAAATATAGCCTCGCAACCATTATTACTTACCGCCCTGATCCTGATCGGGAAATTACCAATAGTATCGTAAGGCGCGGGAGTTTTGAGCGGGAACGGGTTTGGCTGGCCCGGATAAGCAATTTCACCGTTGCCATCGCCCCAGTCTATAAAATAGGTAGCTATGTTACCATCAAAAGGAGGCTGCGTGGTGTTGGTAATTTCTGCCACAACAGCTGTATCGGCTGGCGCTACCGTATCAGGAATACATACCTGAAAGTTATTCTTCTCTGTAAAGGATACCTCCGGCACCTGCCTTACCGATATTACCTGCGAAGCTGTATCTGAATTACAACCATTGCGTGTGCTGATCACTTTTACTGTAAACGGCACCGTACCAACACCCGGCGAAGTATAAGTATGTGTAATAGGGTTTCCTTGTGCTACCGTTCCATCACCAAAAAACCAGGTATAGTTAACATCCGGCTCGGGAGGGCTGTTTGTGAAAAACTGTATTGATGTGCCGGAACAGGCAGCAACATTGGGGTTAAAAGCAAAAGTAGGAGTAACGGGCTTAGGCGTAACGATTAATTCTACACCTGATGCTGATCTGATGGCAATACAATCTGTGCCACTGGCCTCTACAGTATAAACACCTGTCTGTGTGGCTATTAAAGAAGCCCCTGTAGCCCCCGGAATTGGTATACCATTTTGATACCACTGCCAGCTGGTTGCATTGAAGTTATTCGTGCTTTCGAGCAGGGCACTTCCGCCCTGGCAAAAGTTCGTAGCATTCTGCGTGCTTACACCCACTGAACAGGTTGTCTGAGCAAGCGCCTGGCCAGCCGAAACGAGTAGCAGGAAAACAAGCACCGAATAGAAAAGCTTCGGTAGAAGTAAGCGCATCTGACTAAGGTTAAAGGGTGATTGCGCTTTGGTGCTTTATAAAGAAAAGTTTAGGTAATATGAATAAGCGAAGCGCAAGTATATTTCACGTAAATAAGGCCTAAACTGTTTCAGCAAAGAGGGCTAAGGCAAAACATTTATTCAAGTTTTTCTATCTATTGGCCAAAGCCACACTACGGCAGCGTATTTATACTTATTCAAGTGCCAGTAAAACAAAAAGCACCTGAGCCTTTACAGGCCCAGGTGCTTTTTATACTTGGTTTATACGATAGTTAATCTGCTTTTACAAGCTTGGTTATTGCCTGCCCCTTATCAGATATGATGCGCAAAAGGTAGATTCCGGCCGGTAAGTGTGTTAAGTCCAGTTCCTGCTGAGCCTGCAGCACTGGCAACCTGTGGTTATACAGTACATGGCCAACAGTATTTGTAACTATAATCTCTACGCGTGTAAGAGGCTGTTTTGCTGCTATTGATACTCTGCCATTACCAGGGTTAGGATAAACAGCAATTCCCAGCTTTTCTGCTGCATCAGCAATACCTGTCGGTTGCAGCACTACCTGCAGTTCATCGGAGTATTCTGAATAACATCCTGCCTCATTCTTAACCTTGACTTTATAATTACCGGCTTCTGTAATGCTTATAGTTTGTGCTGTAGCCCCGGCTATAGTTACACCGTCTTTTACCCACTCGTAAGCTGCACCAGTTATACTTGCGGCCAGTTGGTTTGCCTCCTGAGTTATTACTGGCTTTGCTGGAAGCGATTTAACCGTTACAGTAACTTCATCTGTATAAGTGCAGGTACCGTTGGTGGCTGTTACTGTATAAGTATAAGCACCTGGTGTGGTAAGTGTAAGGGTAGGATTTGCAGCACTTGTATTTGATAAACCTACTGCTGGTGTCCAGCTATAAGTATAACCAGTTGCCGCAGCCTCACCAATACCTATACTCGCTCCGGCACAAACATCTTTATCAGCACTCGCAAAGCCTTCCAGGGGATTAACATCACAATCAACTGTAGCAGCAGCTGTTCCATAAAGAGCAACATCCTCTACATTCCAGACTTCATTTGATGAGTTGTTTTTGACGCCAATCTTTGCTTTTACCGAGGTGGTACCGTTTGGTATAGTTACGCGAAGTATAGACGGCGCCTTATCTACAGCCAATACGTTACCCGAAGTCAATTTCTCTGTAAAAATTTTCTCAGTGAGTGTGCCTGCTGCTGTAGTTATAGTTGCCGTACCGTCCATACCATAACGGATGTTATTATCGCTGGCATTTCCGGTTATCTTAATATCTGGTGTAGCTGAAAAATCGGCACCATTTAGTGCTACATATACTTCCAGGTAGTCTCCGGTATCAAAACCATTTCCTGTTGTTACTGAAACAGAAGAATTATAAAGTTCAAAGTATACATCCTGCTTGCCCGTTACATTTACATCAGCAAACACTACTTCTTTTGTAGCATTAGATACCTGCAAACTTGCTCCCGCTCTGATACGTTGGCCATCTGGCAAACCTGTATTTGTTGTTGAGCTACTAAAGCCTGAGGTTACTACCCAGCCATCGTTGGCAGTTCCGTTAAAGTTCTGCATCGCGATTATGTTACCATTACCAGTTGGAGGAGTGTTGGCTGCTGAAGTAGTAATGGCCAGAACAGGTGCTGTAGATGCGTATTGGTTGCCGTTAGCGCATGTTTCAAACACTTGTACAAAGTATAAACTGCCAGCCTCTAAGCCCGTGACTGCTACACTATTTCCTGCTCCGCTATAAACTAGTCTGCTGCCATCAGTTAAAGTAGCCGCCGAAGTATAGTTTGCCGATGCACCAGTATAAACTGTACCAGTTTGAGGCACAAAGACAGGTGCTTCATCTTTACGGATTACTACAATTCTGCCATCACCGGACCCGTTTACCCAACTTAAGTTAAAGCCAAGCTGGGTAATATTAGATGAGATTAATCCGGTTACAGCTGTTGGTATGCCTGAACAAGTATAATCCAGGGTAGTGGCCGAAATAGCCGGCGCAGCTGTAGTATTGTATTGGGTATCAGAAGAGCAAAACTCGAATACCTGCACATAATATGTTTTATTAGGAGATACTCCTCTTACTACAACACTATCGCCACCGCCGTTATAAACAACACGATGGCCATTTCCCTGGTCAGCAGCCAGACTATAGTTGCTATTGATGCCAGTATAGCTTCCGTTAGGAGTAAAGTTCACTGCTGCGCCTTCTCTTACAACAACCAGGCGCCTATCGCCGCTGCCTTTAGCCCAGCTAACTTTGAAAGTGGTAGAAGTAACTTCTGAAATTGTAAGGTTGCTAAGCTGTGTGGAAGGATCGCAATAAACCGGTGTAAAGCCCCAGGCCTTAGCCACCAATTCCGGATAATCGATGTATGGATTGCGGTTGCCTTGCACCATCTCAATACGGTAGTTTCGCTCGCGTTCGCGATCATCTACAGGATCCTGCAGGTGCCATTGGTAAAGTGTGTTTAAATCTGCTACCGCCGATATCACATCCTTACCTGCATCAAAAGATTGGCCCGCATGCATTGTATAAAAGTAAAATACTGCACGCGCCAGGTTTCCTTTATGGTCCTCCCTAGGCTCGTATTGGCTATTTGTATCCTCACTATACTCGTTTATATTAGAAGTTGGTATACTTGATTGCGAGCTGGAGCCACGCACCCACTTTGCTGTTTGGTTATCTGGTATTTCTGCAAATGGATCACTGCCGCGGTCGCTGTTCCAGGTATCGTATGTCGGGAACAGGTGATGGATATCGGTACGCATGCGCTCCACTTCATTAAACCAGGACTGTGGCACAGTGTGTTCGCAGTTTATCCGGCCAACAGCTGTAGAGGTTGATGACTCGCTGAACGGTTTGCTTTCCTGGTAACCGGAATAAACACAAGTAACTGTGTTGTTATAGTTATCTACGTAGTTATACATCTTGCCGCGGGCAATGCTGTAGTCCAACACAACACGTTTGCCATCGTACCAGTTGGTGCGGAGCCAGGTTTTTAATTCTTCGCCGGAAAGATTGGAAGGAGGGGCTGTCTGTGCTGCAAGCTGTAATGTTGCAGACAGTAAAATACTGAAAGCGAGTAAAATTCTCTTCATTGAAAGTAACTGAGGGTTGATGCCGCAAAGTTACTTTATAAGAGAAGATATATTAGCACATTAGCATATTAACTTTCTGTAAAAAAGCAGTTTACAAAGAAAGTATACTATAAAACAAAAGGCCTGACTCGTTTCCGAATCAGGCCTTTTCTGAGGTAGCGGGAACAGGACTCGAACCTGTGACCTTTGGGTTATGAGCCCAACGAGCTACCAACTGCTCCATCCCGCACTGTTATTGTGTTACAAAAGTAGTATATCAAATCTTACTATGCAAGCTCTTTATACAAAAATCAGCAAAAAAAGTTGTTCTGCTTAAAATCTGCTGGTAATACCGAAGTGTATTTTAGAGTACTTCAACGACAAAGGCTGCTGCTCCGATCGGCCTAACGAGTAGATTAACTGGAAGATACCGGCGCCGGTACTAAAACTTATACCTGCCCCTAGGCCTGATGGAAGATCTTCGGCAAAAGATTTTTCAAGGTCGCTGCGGTAGTAGCCTTGGTCGTAGAAAAGCAGCACGTATGAATCTTCGGCAGTAAAAAGGCGGTACTCCAGCGTACCCACCGCATACGACGAGGCATAAAAAAAGTACTCATCAAAGCCACGCATTGTTTGCAGGCCCCCAAGCCTGTACATATCGTTCAGGAAGATTTGGTCGTTCAGCAGAGCTTCTCCGCGCAGGCGAGCTAGCAGTGCGCTGTTTTTACCCAGCCTGAAGAAGTTCTCTACTCGTGCACTTATACTTAGCTGCGTAGTGCGCATATCTAAAGTATCGTAAAAGCTTTTCTCAAGAGAGGCATTCCGCAGAAGCTTTTTTGTGCCGGCGGCTAATTGCAGCTCCACCAGCCGGCCTTTTCTCGGGAAATAGAAATCGTCGAGGTTGTTCCAGAGGTAATTCAGGCCATAGGTGGCAGTGCGGGCATCGGCTAAGGCAAGGTTTTGCAATTGCTGTGGGCTGGCTTCTGAAAGTACACGGGAGTTGCGCCACTCGCTGAAAAAGCTAAGTCTGCCATACTTTATAGTATAATATGTAAGTTGCAGGCGTGGCTGAACAGTTATAAAAGAAGAATCCTGTTTAAGAAGATTAAACCTGCCGCCCAGTTCAAAAGGCGTGCCGAACAGATTTGGGTGCAGGTACTCACCGGCAAGTATAACTGAGCCACGGCTAACACGCCGCCATTGTAGCCCTAGCTGCTTGCCTGTACCTTTAATGTTCCGGATGTTCAGGTTTGCTTCGCCGGTTATCAATAGCTTGTTACCACTGCGGCTGGGATCAGGCAGGAAACCTACCACACCATCTAACTGATTTGCCTGCCGGTCTTCCAGAAAATAAAAAACCTGTGCTTTATCGCGAACAAAACGCACTTGTGGCGGCCTTGTAACTTTTATGTATGGCAACGCCGAAAGCATGCGCTGCGAAGCGTTAATCTGGTCCTGGTTGTAAGGCTGGCCGGGGTATAGTTGCAGGTATCGGATAAGGAACTTTGGCTTGGTTTTGCTCCCGCCCATCACCTTCAACGAATCATAGGTAACTACAAAAGCCTTTTCAACCATCAGCGAGGCATGCAACTTATTATCTTTTATAGTGATGGAATCGAGCCAGACGGAGGTAAAGGGGTAGCCGTTACGTTCGGCATAATCAAGTATGCGTTGCTGCAGACGCACATATTCTGCAGGCTTAAACGGTACATTGTTGTAGAACTTCTCCCGGAAACCAGACTCTACCAGAATTCCTTCGCTGAGGTTGCCGTTGCGCAGGCTGGCATATTCAAAGCGCTGGCCAATGTGCAGTTTCACGTGGAGCGTATCCTGGAGCAAGTATAAACTATCGGCCGAGGCGAGCAAAAAAGCATCCTGTTGTAGCTTGTAAACCAGCTCCTGCACTTGCTGCACCGCCGCCGCTGAGTCCGCTGCCGCTGGCTGCGGTTTATACTGCTGCAATACCTGCTTTTCAGCATCAGATAAAGTATAAAATTTAACCGCCACCTTTACAGGCGCCTGGGTTTGCGCTGCACAAGGCAGCCACAAAAGCAAACACAAGACTACGGCAGCTATTTTATACATTTGTGTTATTAACGTGCTAATGGTGTAATGTGCTGATGTGCTAATTATTTAAACATACTTCAGCAAAATGTACCTTCCAAAAACAAAAGTAGTGATTAACAGCTAACTAAGCACTTGCTTTTACGGATGCTCAGTTTGAACAATTAATCGATTTTAGACATTCACTTAGTAGCACATTACCACATTAAACCATTAGCACATTAACTCTTGGCCGGAATATACTTACACATACCTTTCTGCAAGCAAGCTTGCCATTACTGCGATTTCCACTTCAGTACCTCTATGGGGCACAAAGGCGCAACTATAAATGCCATTGCCCGTGAGCTGGAACTGCGACAGGATTACCTGCAGGGGCAGACAGTAGAAACCATATACTTTGGCGGCGGCACTCCGTCGTTGCTCTCGCAGGCAGAATTGGAGCTCTTGCTACAAACTATAAGAAGCTCGTTTATAGTTTCGGATGATGCTGAAATTACACTGGAGGCCAACCCCGATGACCTGAAACCGGAGAAACTGCACGAGCTGAAAGCCGCAGGTATAAACCGTTTAAGTATAGGTTTGCAGTCTTTCCACGAGCCACACCTGCAGTTGATGAACCGCGCCCACAACGCCGCCGAAAGCTTACAATGTGTGAAAGATGCTCAGGCAGCAGGTTTTAAGAATATTACTGTAGATTTGATCTATGGTATTCCGGCGTCAGATCATACTATCTGGCTGGAGGACCTGAAAACCCTGTTCTCGCTGAACGTGCAGCATGTTTCATGTTACGCTTTAACTATAGAACCTGACACAGCACTTGGCCGCTGGAACAAAAAAGGCAAGTTCACGCCATCCGAAGACGATTTTACGGCGCAGCAGTTCGAGATACTGCTGGAGCAGATGGCGCAGCATGGTTTTGTGCAGTACGAAATATCCAACTTTTGTAAGCCGGGCTACGAATCGAAACATAATAGCAATTACTGGCGTGGCGTGCATTACCTGGGCGTGGGGCCAAGCGCGCACTCTTTTAACGGCAGCAGCAGGCAGTATAATGTAGCCAACAACCGCAAGTATACCGCAGCTTTAAGCGAAGGCATTATTCCTGCCGAAGTAGAAGAACTTACCATAGCCGATCAGGCCAACGATTACCTGCTCACCACGCTCCGCACTATCTGGGGCTGCGATCTGAACCTACTCCGCGATAAGTATAAGCACGATGTACAGGCAACACACCAAACTTATTTGCAGGAGCTACAGCAGAAAGAGCTGGCAATTATAAACAATGCTGTACTACAACTCACCGATAAAGGTAAACTTCTAGCCGACCAGATCACGCTGGATCTGTTTGCTGGGTAAAAGCCACAATCGGAATAAAAACTCAGTATAGTTTACTTCGTATGTTTTGGTAATTCTGTTATTCCGGCCGAACTATAAAGTAAATGCCAAATCTGCTACTCAATACTGTCTATATATCAGAAAACTTCAAGATAGAAGCAGACGACAAGCATTCTTTTGTCAGGACGGAGTGGCTGCGCCCTCTCACAGATGAACAATTTGTTACCGAAACCATGCGGGCTCACAAGGTAATAACAGAAAAATGTGCAGAGAAAGTGCTTGTAAACGCGCAGCAGGTATCTATACTTGGTCCTGAAACCAAAGACTGGCTTTCCAACACCTACTACAAAATGTTTTCTCACACTCCGCTTAAAAAGATGGCGAGGGTAATGCCTGATAACCTGTTTAAGAAACTGGCGCTGGCATCAGTTGTAGCCAGGGCCGACGCTACTGGCGACATTTCATACGAGATCCAGGACTTTGCCACTGAAGAAGCTGCCACACACTGGCTCCTGGAAGAATAAATCAGCTATACTTATCCTGCTCCAGAGTTTAGCTTTTAGTATATTAGCTTATACTTGTTAAAAAAACGCAACACTATGGAGGCCACCATTACCTACCTCGACCAGGTTTATACTTTCAATCCGCTCCAACCACTGGATATTTCGATGCCCCTGCACAACAGAGAGCTACAGCCGGAGTGTTTTTGGGCAGAGCCCGTTCAGTTTGATGTGATCAGGGTAGGTGATTTTGTGGGCAGCGTGGCCGAAGGAGGCAGCACCAACTATAAACGCGTGCATGTAACGCCACACGGAAACGGCACCCACACCGAATGCTACGGCCACATCTCTGCGGATGAACATGCCACCATCCATAATTGCCTGAAACGCTTTTTGTTTGTAGCCCAGCTGGTAACCGTAACACCTCAGAAGCAGGAAAACGGCGATGAAGTAGTGATGCTGAAAGATGTACAGAAGCAACTGCAAGGTATAAAATGCGAGGCCGTTATACTTCGCACCCTGCCAAACTCTAATGATAAACTCACCCGCCACTACTCCGGCACTAATCCGCCATACTTAGAGCACACCATAGGCCAGTACCTAGCCGAAAAAGGAGTACAACATTTATTGCTGGACCTACCATCTGTAGACCGTGAGCTGGATGAAGGTAAACTGCTGTGCCACCACGCGTTCTGGCAATACCCTAAAAACACCCGCTGCGGCGCCACCATCACCGAGCTAATTTATGTGCCGGATCATGTTACTGATGGTTTATACTTGCTGAACCTGCAGATCGCCAGCCTGCAATTAGATGCCAGCCCGAGCAAGTCAGTACTTTATTCGTTGTCGCCTGTTTTTCCACAGCTATAGTTTATACTTTGTATGAAGCAGACTACTGATATCATCCTGATGATCGAGCCGACCAATTTCTGCTATAACCCTGATGCGGCTGAGACAAATAAATTTCAGAAAGAGGCTGAGGGAATGACACCGGCAGAGGTACAGGCAAGGGCGCTACAGGAGTTCAGACAGATGGCGCAGCAACTGCAGGAAACAGGAATTGAAGTGGATGTGATAAAAGATGTAGAGAACTCCTGCACCCCCGATTCTATTTTCCCGAATAACTGGTTTTCCACGCACCAAACCGGCCAATTGGTAACGTACCCCATGGCCCCTCTAAACCGACGCGGAGAGCGCCGCCAGGATGTGATTGATTTCCTGCTGCAAAAGTATGGCTACCAAAAACATGTACAGCTGGAGTATTTTGAGCAGCTGCCAGACCCAAAGTTTCTGGAAGGCACCGGAAGTATGATCCTGGACCGCGTGAACAGAATTGCCTACGCCGCTTTATCACCCAGAACAGAGATGGAGCCGCTACAGGAGTTTTGCGACAAGCTAAAGTATAAACCGGTAGCCTTCCGTGCTTATGGCCCGACTGGTGAGCTTATTTACCACACCAATGTGATGATGTGCTTAGGCGACACGTTTGCTGTTATAGGCTTGGATGTGGTGGATATAGAGCATCGGGAGAAGCTACGCCAGCAACTTGAAAGTACCGGAAAGGAGATCATCGAACTTACCGCTACCCAAACTCACCACCACTTCGCCGGAAACATGCTGCAGCTACACAACAAGCAAAACGAAACTATACTTGTGATGTCCGAAGCAGCTTATACTTCGCTTACAGAAGACCAGCTTACCAGCCTCAGAAAACACAACGACCACCTGCTATACTTCCCGATACATTTGATAGAACAATGTGGTGGGGGTAGTGTGCGCTGTATGATTGCAGAAATCTATAAACCGGAGCAAGTATAAACTCAAGAGCCGGAGCATTAGCCCCGGCCTCAAGCAGTTTAGTTGTTTGTAAGGGTGTTGTTTTTAAAATAAAGCTTCGGCCACTTTGCGCACCGATTCTGATTTGCCCATAGAGTAGTAGTGCAGGCACGGCACACCAAACTCCACCAGCTCTTTCGATTGCTTGATAGCCCATTCTACGCCAACCTGTGCAGCCGCTTTGTTATCCGGGCAGGCCTCAATGGCATCGGCTAAATCGCAAGGTATTTCGATATGGAAAAGGCTTGGCAGTAAGGTTAGCTGAGACTTCGTGGTCATCGGCTTTAAGCCCGGAATAATCGGTACATTTATACCTTCTTCGCGGCAGCGGTTTACAAAATCGAAGTACTTCTGGTTGTCGAAAAACATTTGTGTTACGATATAGTCGGCGCCCAGCTCCACCTTCTTCTTCAGCCAACGCAGGTCCGACTTCAGGTTAGGTGCCTCGAAGTGCTTTTCAGGATACCCGGCCACGCCAATGCAGAAGTCTGTGGGGTTATGAAATGTCTGCTCATCATCCAGATAGCAACCGTTGTTCATATCTACCACCTGCCCGATAAGTTCTGACGCATAATTGTGCCCGCCAGGCTCCGGAAGAAAACGTTGCTCACTCTTTACACAATCGCCGCGTAGCACCAATACATTGTCTATACCAAGAAAGTGCAGGTCTATCAGCGCATTCTCTGTTTCTTCTTTATTGAAGCCTCCGCAAATAAGGTGGGGCACTGTGTCTACCTTGTAGTGGTTCTGAATGGCCGCACAAATACCTACTGTTCCCGGCCGCTTGCGTGTTGTGATCTTCTCTAAAAGGCCATTCTCACGCTGCTTGTACACATACTCCTCACGATGGTAGGTTACGTCGATAAACGGCGGCTTAAACTCCATCAGCGGATCTATGTGGCTGAACAGAGTTTTCATGTTCTCGCCCTTCAGCGGAGGCAGTATTTCAAAAGTGAACAGCGTTTTGCCATTCGCATTTTTGAAGTGGTCTGTTACTTTCAATTTATAGGTGAATTGTTAGATGGTTTAGTTGTTAATTTGTTGGTTTGGCAGTACCGGGTCCAACCACCCCTGCCCCTCCTTATCCAAGGCGGGGAATTTCCTGCCTCTGCTATAGTTAGTGTACAAACTTTATAGTCACCGCTTAATCAGCCTTCTACCAAGATCCTTTCAGTATGACAGTGAGTGCCGCAAGTATAAGCTCCCCTCCTTGGATAAGGAGGGGCAGGGGTGGTTTGATTACACTGCAGCCTGTTGCGCCAGCGGCTTTGGCTCGTAATTCAGGTTTGGCGATAACCAACGCTCCAGTTCCTCTTTAGCCATACCTTTACGCTGCGCGATATCGGTTACCTGGTCCTCACCAATCTTGCCTAAACCAAAATACTTAGACTCCGGATGTGAGAAGTATAAACCACTCACCGAGGCCGCCGGGTACATCGCCAGATTTTCGGTAAGTATAACCCCTGATGTTCTTTCGGCATCCAGCAGGTTAAATAGCGTAATCTTCTCCGTGTGGTCCGGGCAGCCCGGGTAACCTGGCGCAGGACGAATACCTTTATAGTTTTCCTTGATCAAATCATCATTACTTAGGTTCTCCTCCGGTGAGTAGGCCCATAATTCTTTGCGAACTTTCTCATGCATCAGTTCTGCAAAAGCTTCAGCTAACCTGTCCGCCAGAGCTTTCACCATAATGGATTTATAGTCATCGTGTTCGGCTTCATACTTCTCCAGCAGCTTCTCAATGCCAAAACCCGCTGATACCACAAACCCTCCTATATAATCCTGCACGCCGGTTTCTTTCGGAGCCACAAAGTCAGAGAAAGCCAGGTTCGGTACGTTAGCACCTTTCTTGCCCTGCTGCCTCAAGGTATGAAATTCGGTTACAATGTTTTCACGTGAATCATCTGCGTATACTTCGATGGTGTCATCGGCCTCCACATTGGCAGGGTAGAAGCCCACCACGGCACGCGCTTCCAGTAGCTGGTTGTCCACGATCTCCTGCAGCATGGCTTGGGCATCGTTAAACAGTTTGGTTGCTTCTGTGCCTAATTCCGGATCTGTTAGAATTTTAGGATACTGGCGCTTCAGCTCCCAAGTATGGAAGAATGGTGTCCAGTCGATGTACGGCACGATCTCCGAAAGCGGGTAATTGGTATATGTTCTGTTACCAATGAAGCTTGGCTTAACAGGTTTGCTTGTGTTCCAGTCTATTTTATACTTGTTGGCGCGGGCTTCTTCTATACTGGCAAACGCACGGTCTTTAGTCCGGCCCAGGTGGTCTTCGCGCAGCTTTTCATACTCTGCTTTGATCTCGGCTATATAAGCTTCGCGCTCGCTGCTGAGCAGGCTGCTCACTACCGTTACACTCCGCGAAGCATCATGCACATGCACTACCGGCCCACTATACTGCGGCGCAATTTTCACGGCTGTATGCACACGTGATGTAGTAGCTCCACCGATCAGCAGCGGAATCTTCATGCCACGGCGTTCCATTTCCTGCGCCACATACACCATTTCATCCAAAGATGGCGTGATCAAACCACTCAGTCCAATGATATCTACTTTATGCGCTTCAGCTTCTGCCAGGATCTTGTCCAGCTGCACCATCACGCCCAGATCAATCACTTCGTAGTTGTTACAGGCCAGCACCACGCCCACAATGTTTTTACCGATGTCGTGTACGTCGCCTTTTACGGTAGCCATAAGTATAGTACCTGCGGTTGATTTAGACGTATCGGAAGCAAGCTTCTCCTGTTCCATAAAAGGCAACAGGTAAGCCACCGACTTTTTCATTACACGTGCGCTCTTTACTACCTGCGGCAGGAACATCTTACCGGCACCGAACAGATCGCCAACCACAGTCATACCGGCCATCAGCGGCCCTTCGATCACATCAAGCGTCTTGGTTGCCTGCTGACGAGCTACTTCAGTGTCTTCTTCTATGTAGTCTACTATACCTTTTACCAAAGCATGCTTCAGACGCTCTTCCACAGGAGCATCACGCCAGGCGTTATCGGCTCCGGCGGCTGTTTTGCCTTTGCCTTTTATCGTTTCAGCGTAGGTTACCAGTTTTTCGGTGACATCCGGATGGCGGTTAAAGATCACGTCCTCAATTAGGTCGCGCAGCTCAGTTGGTATTTCACTGTAAACTCCCAGCATACCTGCATTTACAATACCCATGTCCATACCTGCCTGCACGGCATAGTATAAGAACACGGTGTGCATTGCCTCGCGCACTATATCATTGCCTCTAAATGAGAACGAGAGGTTGCTTACCCCACCACTTACCAGGGCATGTGGGAGGTTGGCTTTTATCCATTTCACAACTTCGATATAATCTACCGCATAGTTGTTATGCTCCTCTATACCTGTGGCAATGGCCAGGATGTTTGGATCGAAGATGATGTCCTGTGGCGGGAAGCCTACTTCATCTACCAAGATGCGGTAAGATCTTTCACAGATTTCTTTTCTGCGCTCCAGTGTGTCAGCCTGGCCTTGCTCATCAAAAGCCATCACTACCACAGCGGCACCATATTGGCGCACTTTGCGAGCTAGCTTTTTAAAGGCTTCTTCGCCTTCTTTTAAACTGATGGAGTTAACTATAGATTTACCCTGCACACATTTCAAGCCAGCCTCAATCACGCTCCATTTAGAGGAGTCGATCATGATTGGCAGTTTGGCAATGTCTGGTTCAGAAGCGATTAGATTCAGGAAGTTGGTCATGGCCTGCTCCGAGTCAAGCATGCCTTCGTCCATGTTCACGTCGATGATCTGCGCGCCACCTTCTACCTGTTGCCTGGCAACTGCAAGTGCTTCTTCAAACTGACCGTTAACTATAAGGCGGGCAAACATTTTAGAGCCGGTAACATTGGTGCGTTCGCCGACATTTACGAAAAGGGTTTCGGGGGTGATGGTGAGGGGCTCGAGGCCGCTGTAGCGAGGGAGGGGAGCTACTGGAGTAGGAGTGTGCGGTTTATACTTGCGCACCAAGTCTGCAATTACTTTGGTATGTACTGGCGTAGTGCCACAACAACCACCCAGTATATTTACCAGCCCTTCCTTTAGATACTCTTCAACTATAGCTCCCATTTGCTGGGCTGTTTCGTCGTAGCCGCCAAACGCATTTGGTAAACCGGCATTCGGGTATGCGCTGATGTAACAATCCGAAATACGGGCCAGCTCTTGGATATGTGTTTTTAGCTGACGGGCACCTAAAGCACAATTAAAGCCCACGCTAAGTATAGGCGCATGCGAGATCGAATTATAGAAAGCTTCCACCGTCTGGCCAGACAAGGTACGGCCACTGGCATCGGTTATAGTTCCGGATACCATAATCGGCAGTTCTTTGCCACCATCATTTACATATTGCTGTATCGCAAAAAGGGCAGCCTTACAGTTCAGTGTATCAAAAACAGTTTCTACCAACAGCAAGTCAGAACCGCCATCTACCAGGCCACGCACCTGCTCATAGTAAGCTTCTACCAGTTGGTCGAATGTTATGGCACGGTAGCCAGGGTTGTTCACATCCGGAGAGAGCGAAGCTGTACGGTTAGTCGGGCCGATAGCACCCGCTACAAAGCGTTTATGTGCAGGATTCTTCGCTTCTACTTCATCGGCGGCCTCACGCGCAATCTTCGCTGACTCATAGTTAAGCTCATACACAATGTGCTCCAGCGCATAATCAGCCATGGCTATACTTGTGCCACTGAAGGTGTTGGTTTCGATAATATCAGCACCGGCTTCTAAATACTCTGTATGTATGGCTTTGATGATATCCGGGCGTGTGATGGAAAGCAGGTCGTTGTTGCCTTTCAGATCGGAGGGATGATCCTTAAAGCGCTCGCCGCGAAAATCGGCTTCTGAAAGTTTGTAACGCTGGATCATGGTGCCCATCGCGCCATCAAGCACTAGCACGCGTTCCTTTAACAGGCTCAGGATGGGATGATTATTCTTCATGTGGTATCGCTTTCTTTTATACTGGTAAACTGACCTACCAAGAAAGGACACCCGAAAAGGATGGACTATCTTATCTTCTCCCAACGAAGAGTTGAGAAGGGAATTAGCACCAAGTTCAGCCAAGGTTGCTAAGACGTCATCGGGCCCTATCCCTCGGTCTTTCTTGATAAGAAGCTGCAAGTTACTACAGATATCCGAGAAATAGGAAAATATGTTGCACAAAATATAGTGAACTGCAACTCCCGGTAAGTGTATATAAACAAAAAGGGATACAAGATGTATCCCTTTTCTAAAAAGGTTTAATTGATTTAACTCTATAACCTTTTATGTTTTAGTATACGCACTCCAAATAGCAATGTTCTGGTAGTGTGTGTTTTATACTTGCCATAAACGATAAAAGGGATACATTGCTGCATCCCTTTTACTTAACTCCTGCTAATAAGGCAGAAGATGTTGCTTACGCTTCGGCTGTTACCTTAGGTACTACAGAAACGAATGAGCGATTCTTGATACCTTTTTTGAATTCAACAACGCCGTCAACAAGAGCAAACAAAGTATGATCTTTGCCAATACCCACATTTTTACCTGGGTGGTGTGCAGTACCTCTTTGTCTTACAATGATGTTACCAGCGATGATATCCTGGCCACCGTAAATCTTAACACCAAGTCGTTTTGAGTGTGACTCGCGGCCGTTATTAGAACTACCAGCTCCTTTTTTGTGTGCCATTTTTTTAACTATTTAACTCAGGCTAGCGAACTAAACCTGAAAAGATTCTACGATTAATTTCTTCTTACTGCTTATCCAATGCTCTCGATCAGGACCTTAGTGAATTGCTGGCGGTGGCCATTCTTCTTACGGTATCCTTTTCTTCTCTTCTTCTTGAAAACGATCACTTTGTCGCCTTTAACAAGGCTAGAAACGATTTTACCAGTTACTTTAACACCGCTTACGAAAGGGGCGCCAACTGTAATAGTACCGTTATCATCAGTAAGAAGAACATTGGCGAACTCAACGGCGTCACCATCATTGCCGGAAAGCTTGTTAGCGTAGATGAACTTACCGCTCTCTACTTTGGTCTGTTGACCTGCGATTTCTACAATTGCGTACATCAGCTTCAATGTATATTTTTAGATTTAGTCTGCAAAAGTAGTGGTCTTATTTTAAAAATGCAAACCATTGCTTTCTAATTCGTTCCGGAATTTTCACAAACACATTCACAACCATGTGGAAAACTTTGTTGAAATCGACACAATGGTTTTTCAAGAGGCTTGATTTTAGAGCCAAACAACTATAAACAAGCACCTTACAACAAAAGTAGCAAATTCATATTATCCACAAATTGCACTAAAAAATATCTTCCCGCGCTTAGGCTTTCTCCAATCTGTCAATTTGCCAATCACATTTACACACTCCTGCAGCCTCAAAACAAGCTTAAAAGCCCCCTATGTCACATTTTACTGCATTTAACATCGATTTAATATATAAATAACAATATTTATACTAATATATATAAGTTATTAACTATGTTTATAACTCTGTGGATTCGTCCATAATAAACACACAACCAAGCACTTAATAATATGTGGAGAAATTGAACAACTTTGGTCGGCTATTTCAAGTTCATTTCTCTATATTTGAAGTCAGGATATTACCGGGTGCCGACAATACACCTGCCTTAAAACAAAAGTATTTACGGGGTGTTTTCTAAGCTGATAAGCTTACCCCTTCAACCAATAAAACGCTTTTTACAAGATTATGGAGCCAATACTACAAGAGAATCCCAACCGCTTTGTACTGTTCCCGATACAGCATGATGAAGTATGGCAGATGTATAAAAAGGCGGAAGCCAGCTTTTGGACCGCTGAAGAGATAGACCTGAGCCAGGACCTGAAAGACTGGGAAAACCTGAACGATGGTGAGCGCCACTTTATCAGCCATGTGCTTGCATTTTTCGCTGCATCAGATGGTATCGTGAATGAGAACCTGGCTGTAAACTTTATGCAGGAGGTACAGCTACCGGAAGCGCGTTGTTTCTATGGCTTCCAGATCATGATGGAGAACATTCACTCTGAGACATATTCGCTCCTGATCGACACCTATATAAAGAAGCAAAGCGAGAAAGACTACCTGTTCAATGCGCTGGAGACCGTACCATGCGTGAAGAAAAAAGGTGAGTGGGCGCTTAAATGGATCAATAGCGAGAACTTTGTTGAAAGACTGGTTGCCTTTGCGGCAGTAGAAGGCATTTTCTTCTCTGGTTCGTTTTGCTCTATTTTCTGGCTAAAGAAACGAGGTTTAATGCCAGGCTTAACCTTCTCTAACGAACTTATCTCACGCGACGAAGGCCTGCACTGCGATTTTGCCTGCCTGCTGTACTCTATGCTGCAAAACAAACTTTCTGAAGAGCGTATCCACACTATTATAAGAGATGCGGTAAGTATAGAGCAGGAGTTTGTAACTGATGCGCTGCCGGTAGACCTGATTGGTATGAACGCGAAACTGATGGGTCAGTATATCGAGTTTGTGGCTGACCGCCTGCTGGTGGCTCTTGGCTACAGCAAGATCTATAACGCTACCAACCCATTCGATTTCATGGAAATGATCTCGCTTCAGGGTAAGACAAATTTCTTCGAAAAACGTGTAGGCGAATACCAGAAAGCCGGCGTTTTAGGCGACAAAGACAAAAACGTTTTTTCGCTCGACGAAGATTTTTAAGATTAGATATTAGTTCTTAAGTTTATAAGGCCGAAGGGAGAAGGCGTCCTGCCTTCTTTCTGGGCTTGTACCTTTATACTTCCGGTTTAGCGACCGCTTAACATTCCGGAATCAATGCTGGCAATTGCCTTCAGCACGGGGCTTGGAGCCTCATCACAAGTAAAAGCATTAGGCTTTACCTATAAAGTATAGTATTTCAACGGCTTACGTAGTTATCTGCGTATTGCTCTATGAAAATATTAGCATGTTTGCGTTTACTGCAACGGCAGTAACAGAAACGTATAATTATACCTAAAAATAACCCGGGCCCTTGACACCCGCTTAATGTATACACTATGTTAGTAGTTAAACGAGACGGCAGACGCGAGTCCGTCAAATTCGATAAGATCACAGCACGCATCGAGAAACTGTGCTATGGTTTGCATATGGATTATGTATCGCCGATTGAGGTAGCCAAGAAGGTGATCGACGGTATTTACGATGGTGTAACTACCGTGGAGCTGGATAACCTTGCAGCAGAAACAGCGGCTTCGCTTACTACCAAGCACCCTGATTATGCTATACTGGCAGCACGCATTGCTATCTCTAACCTGCATAAGGTTACAAGCAAGTCGTTCTCCAACACCATGAAGCGCCTCTATACTTACGAGGACCCTAAAACAGGTGAAAACGCTTCATTGCTGGCAAAAGATGTATACGAGATCATCCGTAAGCATGCTGCTACGCTTGATTCTGCCATCATCTACGACCGCGATTATAACTACGATTACTTCGGGTATAAGACCCTGGAGCGCTCTTACCTGCTGCGCCTGGATGGCAAAATAGTAGAGCGCCCGCAGCACATGCTGATGCGTGTAGCCGTTGGTATACATAAAGAAGACATTGAGTCTGCTATCGAGACTTACAACCTGATGTCGGAGAAGTGGTTTACACATGCCACCCCAACATTATTTAACGCTGGTACTCCTAAACCACAGCTTTCTTCGTGCTTCCTGCTGGCCATGAAGGATGATAGCATACCAGGCATTTACGATACACTGAAGCAGTGCGCCCAGATCTCGCAAAGCGCTGGAGGTATAGGTCTTAGCATTCATAACATAAGAGCAACGGGTTCTTACATCAAGGGCACAAACGGTACATCTAACGGCATTATACCTATGCTGAAGGTGTTTAACGACACAGCCCGCTATGTAGATCAGGGTGGTGGCAAGCGTAAAGGTGCCTTTGCTATTTACCTGGAGCCTTGGCATGCTGATATCTTCGAATTCCTGGATCTGAAGAAGAACCACGGTAAAGAAGAAAACCGTGCCCGCGACCTGTTCTATGCCCTCTGGACACCAGACCTGTTTATGAAGCGCGTGGAGCAAAACGGCGACTGGAGCCTTTTCTGCCCGAACGAAGCACCTGGCCTGGCTGATTGCTGGGGACAAGACTTTGAACGCCTGTACGAGAAGTATGAACGCGAAGGCCGTGCCCGCAAAACTGTAAAAGCGCAGGACCTGTGGTTCCATATACTGGAGTCGCAGATAGAGACCGGTACGCCATACATGCTGTACAAAGATGCTGCTAACCGCAAGAGCAACCAGCAGAACCTGGGTACTATCAAGAGCTCAAACCTGTGCACCGAGATCATGGAGTATACTGATGAGAACGAGGTAGCGGTTTGTAACCTGGCATCGCTGGCACTGCCACGCTATATTAAAGAAGAGAACGGCCACAAGGTATTCGACCACCAGAAGCTGTTTGATGTTACTTACCACGTAACCAAGAACCTGAACAAGGTTATCGATATCAATTACTACCCGGTAGAGGAAGCCAAAAACTCTAACCTGCGCCACAGACCAATTGGTTTAGGTGTACAGGGTTTGGCTGATACCTTTATTGCGCTGCGCATGCCATTCGAGAGCGAAGAAGCACGCGGCTTGAATAAGGATATCTTCGAGACGATCTACTTTGCATCTATGACGGCTTCTAAAGACCTTGCCAAGAAGCATGGTGCTTACGAAACGTTCAAAGGCTCTCCGCTATCAAAAGGTATCTTCCAGTTTGATATGTGGAACGTAACGCCTGAGAGCGGCCGCTGGGACTGGGAAAGCCTTCGCCAGGAAGTAATAGAGCATGGTGTGCGTAACTCCTTGTTGCTGGCTCCTATGCCTACTGCTTCTACAGCTCAGATATTGGGTAACAACGAGTCGTTCGAGCCTTATACTTCTAACATTTACCTGCGCCGCGTACTTTCAGGCGAGTTTATGGTGGTTAACAAGCACCTGCTGAAAGACCTTATCGCGCTTGGCCTGTGGAATGATAAGATGAAGAACGATATCATTGCTGCTAACGGCTCTATACAGGATATCCCGACTATACCGCAGCACATCAAAGACCTGTACAAAACTGTATGGGAGATCAGCCAGCGTACGGTAATTGATATGAGTGCCGACCGTGGTGCTTACATTTGCCAGAGCCAGTCGCTGAACCTGCACGTGCAGAACGTGAACTTCGGTAAGCTGACTTCGATGCACTTCCATGCCTGGAAAAAAGGCCTGAAAACAGGTATGTACTACCTGCGCACCAAAGCCGCTGTAGATGCCATTAAGTTTACAGTAGAGAAACAAGCCGCTGAAACCCTTCAGCCGGTATATAACCAACCAGACCAGAACCGCAGCGATATGGCGTGTAGCCTGGACAACCCAGACGCTTGCGAAGCTTGCGGATCGTAAATAACTGAATTAGGAGGGCTTACTGTCCTCCTAATTTTTTACCCCAAGCAAGTGTACCCTATGTTACTGCTGACTCCCCGTCAGCGGATGGAATACTGTTGTCTATACTTTTAGCTAAGAAATTTCATATCTCAAGATTCATGTCTCTAGCAATAGAAGCACCTTTAAAAGATGCTGATAAGAAAGATAATCTATCAATTCCCGCTCAAGTTTTCCTTAATCACTTTCAAGCAATATGCACCCATTTAACCTGTAAAAAGGATAATTATGATTTAAAGAGAATACCTTACTTTGAGAAAAAACTGTTCAAAAAAGACTGTGATTTAGTAAGAATAAAAAAAGTATTATACAACTCTTGGAGTTCAGAACATGCACTTCATCTAACAGGTAGGCAAGAATTACCTGATTACTATAAATATGCATTACATTGGTCCTTCCCCCAAGCTTACTATTCTTGCTATTTAAATATGCATGCATTTTGTTTAGCTACAGGAGACACAAGTGATTCCCACCACAAAATCATTTTAGGATTTGGTGATAGGGTTAAAAGGAACATCTATCCAAAGTGTATAAGCTTTTATGCTGAAGGAAACTATAAGGATTACACTTACGAAAATCTTCCTTTGCATCAACCGAAGAAAGTGCTTTCATTATTGAGGGATGAAGTTGCTGTTCAATCCCAAATAGCATCATTTTTAAAATCTACACGAACAAATAAAGCAGAATATCACAGGGATAAAAGACAGAAATCTGATAATCCGATTAGAACTAATGGATCTAAGGAGATAGCTAAAAAATTTAACAAAAAACAATGGCTTGAAATTATTAAGAAGTTGGGGCCAACTTCATTGTTCGACATTCTCTATAGGTTACGAATTAAGGCAAACTATAATGACATTGAAACATTCATGCATGCTGACATTAATTTCAAACAATTCCATAATTGCTTAACGGGTGTGGTCGGCTATCTCAATTTTGTACATGAGTGTTACTTGGCAAAAGCAATTGGTTATCGTAAGTATGAAATGATTTTGAATGATTTTCCAGCACACTTATCAGGCAGTTTTGTTAAAAGACGATATGAAGAGCATATTATAAGTCAGATTAGATAGAATCAAATTAAGAACGGCGCTCGCGGCGTCTTCACGACCCGCGAGCGTCTAACCCTTTCGAGGAAGCAACTGCCTTTTTCCGCGCCGTTGTTGGTGTTTTCACCAACAACCAAACCTCAACTACAGGCGATAATGTCAGCTGAAGTAATACCTAAATTTATACTTTGCGCAGGTACTATAAGCCAGCCTAAAGAGGTTGTTGGTGAAAACACACAACAACGGCGGAGGTAATTAAGCATAGCAATGGCAGCCGGTAATACTAAAAAACTAATATTGACAAAACTTAAGAAGCTAGCCTTTTCCAAAGTATAAACAACTTATGCAAGACAAACACACTAACGGCAGGGGCTATTTCCTACCATTAGTGTGTTTTTACCAACAACTTAACAGTAGCAACGAAGCAGAAACAATCTTCATCCTCAATATCCGCAGTAACCACGCAACATGTGGGTTTATCAGGTAGTATGTTAGCCCATGTTCGAGCAAAGGCACATCGCTTTCTTTACAGCTACCATACTGGAGTGGAAGCACCTGCTAAAACCAGACAAGTATAAAGACATCATACTTAATAGCCTGCGGTACCTGGTAGAGAACAAGCGGGTAAAAGTATATGGATTTGTGATCATGCCGAACCACCTGCACCTGCTCTGGAAAATGGAGGAGCCATACAAAAGAGAGGATGTTCAACGGGACTTTCTGAAGTACACAGCACAGCAGATCAAGTATGATCTAAGCAAGAATCATCCGGCAGTACTGGAGAAATTCAGGGTAAACTCCAAAGACAGGCAATATCAGTTGTGGGAACGTAATCCCTTATCGGTATACTGTTACAGCACGGCGGTAACAGAACAGAAGCTAGACTACATACACCGAAACCCTGTGCAGGAGAAGTGGCGGCTAGCTGCTATTCCTGAAGACTACGATTACTCCTCTGCTGCATTTTACATATGCAACGAAGACCATTTCAGCATTCTAACACGCTACAAAGACTAGAATAGTTGTTTGTAGTTGTTGGAGAAAACACCAACAACAGCGGGAGTATTATTCACTACGTTCACCGAATCTTGTCCAGTTACTGCGAAACCTTCAACTTACAATGGCTGCATCAGCCAGTTTAAAGCATCCTGCTCATCTGTAAAATCACGAACTGCTACTCCATAGTTAAAGGATAAGCCCTTTTCTATCATGGCATCTACTGCTTTAAGATTTTCCTCGAAAACAGAAGGGAGGCGGGCCATACGAAGCAGTGAGCTGTTAGCCATTTTAGGTACATGATGCTGCATACTCCACTCGAGGTCGGCAGGCGCAATAGATTTCATCATTCGATCATCGGCGAGCCAGCGGGTAAGCGAAAAACGGTCAATTAATTCCAGGCAAAGCAGGTAAGCTTCTCTAAGTTCTGAACCATGCAGGTTGCCACTCCAAACTGCTTTTCCTAAACTCGCTTCTTTATTGTAAAAAAGACTAATAAAGCTATTCTTAAAATATATTTGCATTAAAAGGCGCCTAATGTAACGGCTGTTAAAGGTACTCAATTACA
Source organism: uncultured Pontibacter sp. (assembly GCA_966250805.1). Taxonomy (GTDB): domain Bacteria; phylum Bacteroidota; class Bacteroidia; order Cytophagales; family Hymenobacteraceae; genus Pontibacter. The sequence goes on from CBINIP010000005.1 coordinate 206,729, forward strand.
AATATATAGTCTTTCCTGAATTTGTAATAATCAAAGCCAGCCTAAAAGCTGAAATGTTACTTAAAAGATATCACACGCTATACTTGCTCAAGCAGAAACATCACCTGCAGTAGCAGTATCTTCTGCATCAAGCGGTTTTTTAAGCCATTCCAGGGCATCCGCAACGTTATCAAATTCACGCATAACAATATTGCCCAGGTCGCCGCTCCGCTTTATCATCTGCTCAATAGCCATCCTGTTAAAAATATCCTCTGAAACAACATTGGCCAGGCGGCGCAGGGGGCTGGCGACCAGTTTAGGTATAAAATACTCCACAGTCCACTGCTGGTCCTGCTGCCGGATAGCTTTCATGTTTGTGCGGTCGGCGAGCCAGCGGGTAATGCCGTGCTCGTTCACAAAATCAAGACTATAGAGTGCTGTACTTCTGGCTTCATCGCTGCTTACAAAGCCTTTCCATTCGCCTACGCCCAGTTGCCATGCCTCGTCGTAGCTTAAGCGTATGGCATCGCTTTCATAATACAATTTCAACATTGAGTTTCTGCCTTTACTGTGCTCCAAAAATGTTTCAGCAAGAGCGGAGCCTTTATCCTTACGCTGGTAATTAAGCCTGACCTTATACTTCCTGAAGCATAAACTTAGGCTCGAATTTATACTTATTTAGAGTACCCAAAGTTAGCTTAATAGGAATAAATACAGAGGCTATACCTGGCATTTATACTTAAATGCGCCGCAACGCCTTAATCTGCAAACAAATAGCTCCGTCAGGCAAAACCTTACCCGCCTTTTCTGCGAATTCTAGAACCTACACTAAAGCAGAAACAGCATGGCAACAGATCATATTACACAGGCTTTATGGAGCGCTACTACCACGTTTAAAACTTATCCTCAGCTCTCAGGCGATATAGAAGTAGACGTAGCCATAATAGGGGCCGGTATAACAGGTATAACAACTGCTTATAACCTGGCAAGAGCCGGTAAACGCGTGGCCGTGCTCGAAGCGCTTAAAGTAGGTTCAGGCACTACGGGTTCGTCAACAGGCAACCTTTATGCCCCCGTAGATGAGCGCCTGCATACTATAAAATCAAAACACAACGACGAAACACTGCAGGCAGTAGCAGCCTCTCGTAGTGCCGCCATCGACTTTATAGAGCAAAGAGTGCAGGAGTTTAATATTGACTGCGAGTTTCAGCGGGTACCGTGGCATTTGTTCTCAGAGCCAGGCAACGACCTGATGGCCCATGTAGAGCGTGAACGCGAAGCTATAGAAAAAGCAGGGTTACCTGTCTCCGGAGATGTGCCTGCCGGTTTTCCTTTCCAGGTAGATGCTATTACCACCATTCCTAACCAGGCACAGTTCAATCCTCTTAAGTATGTGCAGGGCCTGGCTGCTGCCATTGCAGGAGATAATTGCCAGATATTTGAGGCTACCCAGGTAACGAATGTAGAAGATGGCGAGCCTGGCATAGTACACACGCCGCAGGGCAAAGTAACAGCCCGACACGTTGTTATGGCTACGCACACGCCTAAAGGTATTTACGCCGTGCATACCGCCATGGAACCGTACCGCGAGTATGCCATGGCCGTGCGACTGAAAGGTAATTTGCCGCCAGGCGGTGTATACTGGCACGTACAGCAAATGCAGCATCACTCTATTCGCCCATACAGCAATGAGCAGGGCAACTTCCTGCTTATACTTGGTGAGGCGCACAAAGTAGGGCACCAGGAGCACAACGAAGAGAATTTTCAGAAACTGGAGCAGTACCTGACGGAGCGCTTCGAGGTTGAGCACATTGTGTATAACTGGGCTGCACAGAATTATAAGCCTGCCGATGCGCTGCCATACATAGGTACAAGTCCGCTTCAGAACCATACTTACATTGCTACAGGCTTTGCCGCTGATGGCCTTACATGGGGCACTGTGGCGGCAGCCATCATCAGCGATGCGATAGCTGGCAAAGAAAATCAATGGGCAAAATACTTCGACCCTAAACGATTTACGCCTGTTGCCTCAGCTCCTAAGTTTATAAAAGAGAACGTAGAGGTGGCAACTCACCTGGTAAAAGACTACCTGCTGTTCGGAGATGCTGATGAGTTTAAGGAAATACAGGCCGGCGATGGCAAGACCATCGAAATGAACAATGAAAGGTTAGCTGCCTACCGCGACGAAGAGGGAAAGCTGCACGTGGTATCGGCGGTTTGCACGCACATGGGCTGCATAGTACACTGGAACAATGCCGAAAAGAGCTGGGATTGCCCTTGCCATGGTAGCCGTTTCTCCGTAGAGGGTGCTGTACTGGAAGGCCCTGCTTACCTGGATCTAGCTAAAAAAGAAGTAAAAGATGATAGAGCGTAACTAAGTATAGCTTATACTTCAGGTATCATTCCGGGCAGGTGAAGGGATCATACCTGAAGGAAACTTATACTCTTACTGCTGCTCCTGAACATCAACAGGCTTCAGAACCCATTCCATGGCCTCGTCCATACTTTCAAACTCTTTCAGGAGCATGTTGCCCAGGTCATCAGATCGTTGCAGTATCTGCTCTATGGCCATTCTGTTAAATATATCTTCGGATACAACAGTGGCATTACGGCGGATGGTGCTCTCGCGCAGTTTTGCCATTGCTACTTCAACAAACCAATCCTGGTCGGCCTGGCGGATAGCTTTTAGCTTTCTGTTATCGGCAAGCCAGCGGAGTGGTTTATATTCATCTATCATTCGCAAACCCATAGTTACCACTTCTTTGAACTCATCGCTGGTCATAAAACCCTTGCCTTCTACCAAACCCAACTGGTTCTCTTCGTGGTAAAGCATCTTAACTACATGGTTTTCAAAATAAGTAATAGGCATAAATGTTGGTTGCTTCATAATTCAGGCAGCCTTTAAGTATGGTATACTGATGAACTGGCGTTACAAACTATACTTTAGCTGCAAGTATACGGTTGCCGCAGCTATACTTTATAGTTTTTCAGTAACAAAATTATGTTTTAACTCGGGCGGGTACGTTGCCAGCTCCATCAGCCAACTGGTAGCTTCTGCCTCGTCATAAAAATCGCGCATTATAAGCTTCATATCTAAACTGTTGCCTTTATCCAGCATCAGCTGCATAGCTTCACGCTGTGGCTCGTATTCTGATGGAAGTGTAGCCATACGAAGCAGCGGCCCTTCTATGATCTTCGGTATAAAGTGCTTTAGACTCCACTCCAGGTCTGACGGGTGTATAGCTTTCATCTTGCGGTTATCGCCAAGCCAGCCTCTCAGTCCATGCCTATCCACCAGGTCCGAGCAAAGCAGCACAGCCTCCCTAAACTCACTTCCAATTACTTCTCCTGTCCAGACGGCTCTGCCCAGCAGGTTCTCCTTATCGTAGTAAAGGCTCACAAAGTGGTTCCGGAAGTATAGGTTCGTCATTTATGCAGGATATATTTGCTCCTGATAATTTAAAAAATAATATATAATAAATCAAATATTATAGTTAGGTTTTACAGGAAGCACTTTGCGCGTTGCAGTTGAAAAGAATACTTACACAGCAAATTACCCTGACAGAATGGCTATAAATGCATATTTTATACTTTCAGGCTGCGACATAATGGCTGTAGCCAGAGACTATACTTAAATGGCATCCTGTTTGCTTTATTTCTCCTGAAAAGAAAGAGGAGAAAGACATGAAACTTATAAAAGATAAAGAATTTTTACGAAGCATAGCCAACCAGATAAACCTGTTTAATACAATAGGCGGTGGTGTTAGCGAGACTTACGTAGACATCAAAAAATATAAAAAAGGCGCTATTATCAGCGTTTGGGCAGCCGGTGTAAGCCCTGAGGCATTTAAGGTTTTATTGCAGAATAACCAGCTCACTGTTTTTTCATTGCTGCAAAACCAGGAGAACCCGGAACTGACTGTACCAATGTTCACGCAGGTGTTCCTGTTGCCGCCACAGGTAGATATAGCCCGTATAGAGGCACTGTACCAGGATGGCCAGCTTCAGGTTAAGCTACCTTACCACGATGCTGCTATGAGTCCGAAAGAGATTGAGATTAAACAACTATAAAACAAAGAAGGCTACTGTTTCAGTAGCCTTCTTTGTTTTACGGGGTTCTGGTTTTAAATAAACTTCGCTTTGATAATAGAGGTCAGAAAATCGTATACTTCAACACTCTCTTTATCAAAAGGGAAAATGTTGTACTGATCGGCTGTGGTTTGCATAACGCGGCAACCATTCTCGATCATCATAAATATTAACTCGCGCAGGCGGTATGGGTGACCTGCCACATTTAGTACGCAAATGGCGTCGCTGCTTTCCACGTGCAAAAACATGTGCTGCACCTGGTTCACATCTGTCATGGTGGTGTCTTGCTCCAGCATAATTAATTTCTTTGGCTACTATTGCTAGAGCAAAACAATTACAAAAAAAGTGCCGCCGTGCTTGTACTATTTTGCCAAAGCTGCTATAAAACCTGCTATAGTTCAATATATACTTTATACTTTAAAATAATGCCGAAAAGCGATTTATACTTAGAGTGGCTCTAGCAGAGGAGGGGAAACAAAAAACCCGGCTTCTCAGGGCCGGGTGTTCATAATTCTAAAAGCTTCAGCACGCGATATATTTTTTTCAAGTATCAGCGGCGGATCATCATCTTTCGCCACAACTAACGTATAATTATTGTTTGTGTCTTGATAGAAGATAACAGTCCGTAAATCTTCGTAGCCAATGCTAAAAATCTTACGGGTCTTATCTTCATAAAAATTATAACTATCTAATTTAATATTCCTTAATAACCTCATACCCCAACATCTTATTTATATTTTAACGGTATACCCGCGCCCGAATGTTTCAAATCTCCCTGAGGTGCAACAATTTTCTTTATAAAGTTATAAATCAGTTAAATAGCTAGTTATATAGTGATTGATTAATTTAGTTTGAGTAGTGGCATTGGCTATGCCCGTAAAAGCTGTAACTTGATAGTGCTAAATGCAGGCTGCTGCATGGCTGCACCATTATAGTTAACATAACGGGAATTAGAAAATTGCACTGAATCTGATGAGCATCAGAATAGAGGAGATAAAAGGGTTAGAAAACATGCTGTTACAGCACAATCTTGTACTTCAGCTAAACCGTACCATGTCTGAAAACAGGTACAAAGAGCTGCTTGAAATAATGCTCCCAAGCGGTTACCGCATGGTGGGCGCCTTCACCGGCAACGAGTGCATTGGCTTGTCTGGCTTTTGGGTAAATGCCAAACTATACAGTGGCAAGTACCTGGAAGTAGATAACTTTATAGTTGATGCTGCTTACAGATCAGAAGGCATAGGCAAATTGCTCTCAGACTGGATGCAGGAAGAAGCACAACGCCTAAACTGCGACACTATAATGCTGGATGCGTACGTTACCAATAGTGCTGCCCATAAGTTTTATTTCAGGGAGGGCTTCCATATAAAGAGCCTGCATTTTTATAAAAGCCTGTAGCTTATGGCGAGCAACAGCAAAATAACCGGCCTGTATGGTTGGCTGCTATTTATACTTTTTGAGGTGGTGGTATACCTTGGCCTGAGCAGCCTGCTTTCGGGTATGGGCATGAGCGACCAGGTGCAGCCCGATAATACTATTGTACCCAACTGGGTAAAGGCTGTTACGTTTATTCTGCTGTACATTTTATGCATACTGGCTGCACTTGCCCTGATAAGCAACTATGTGCCGGCAAAGCACCGTAAGCAGCTTATGCGCTGGGTTTACCTGGCCCTGCTTGGCCTGCTGCCTATGCTGTTTCTGCTTTTTAATTAAGCTGCATTGCCCTATGGGTAAGAATAAGCTCTTAATCTTGAACAAGTATAACCTACTACCTATGAAAAGGATACTAACGCTGCTACTGTTTTCTGTGATCATTTGCCTCAGCGCCTCGGCTCAGGAGCCAAACCAGCAGGGCCGCTACTTTGTGCAACTACAAAACGGCCAGATCATTTATGCTGACAAGCTGAAGTTTAAAACACCGATCTTTAAGCAGGACTACTTTCTGCTGAACGACTCCATGCAGTTTAGAACGGATGTCGTGAAAGCGTACCAGAACGCAGATGGCTTTTACGCCCGCGTAGGTTACGGTAGCCGCGCCGATGCTTTTGCCAAGCGTATACTTCATGGTCCGCGCATATCTAAATACTATACCACCACCTACGACTATTACAACATGGGCTACTCGCCTTACGGATATGGTATGGGCGCTCCGTCGCGCCGCCGGGTATACTTTTTCTCTAAAGACGATGGCCCGTTAGAATCTTTTAACTTGGCTAACTTACAGGAAGCACTGGCCGATAACCCATCGAGTATGGTTTTGCTGAAGCGTTATAAGAACGAGCGCTTCTACACAACAGGCTTATCTATACTTGGTGCCGGCATTGCAGCTTTTGGTGTTTTCAGTGCCAATAACTCTAACGGTGGTATATCGCCGGCGGTATATGCAGGCGTTGGTGTAGCTGCTATTCCGTTTGTCATGCAGCTCTTCCAGAAAGATAAGCTTACACAGGCCATCGAGCTCTACAATTATCAGCCAAGGCAATAGCGGCCTCTGCAAACTAAATATCAACTAAAGGCAACTCCTGATCATGGAAAACCTTATTCTGCTGCACGGTGCGTTAGGCGCTGCTACTACACTTGAGCCACTTAAACACGAATTGCAGAACCACTTCCTGGTTTATACTTTGGATTTCAGCGGACATGGTGGCAAAGGCTTACCGGATGATCCTTTTACCATGCCACTGTTTGCACAGGATATACTGCAGTTTATGGAGGCGGAACAACTCGAAAGTGCTCACATTTTCGGGTATAGCATGGGTGGTTATGCTGCTTTATATTTTGCTTTGCAACACCCTGGCCGGGTAAAGAGCATTTTTACGCTGGCTACAAAGTTTGCCTGGTCTCCGGAGGCTTCTGAGAAAGAGACAAAGATGCTGAACCCGGAAAAGATACAGCAGAAGGTGCCGCACTTTGCCGATATGCTGGCTCAGCGCCACGCCCCGCAAGACTGGAAAAAGGTAATGCATAAAACTGCTGAGATGATGCACCACCTGGGCATGCAGCCTGCTCTTACTGCAGAACAACTGGCACAGGTACAGATACCGGTTTTAGTTTCTGTAGGCGACCGCGACAACATGGTTACGCTGGAAGAAACGATAGGGGCCTACAGAGCATTGCCGAATGCACAACTGCTGGTGCTGCCAGATACCCGCCACCCGCTTGAAACCATAGAGCCAGCCATACTTGCACAGGCGATAAGACAATTTATGGCACAAGAAAGCGTTACTATATAGTAAATTCTTTATTATGCTATTACCTGTACCTGTATCTATTCCTGGCTTACGTCGCTTTTTATACTTATCAGCATTTGTTTCGAGTTTACTGCTATTAGCCTCGTGTGCCGGCACAGCACCCTCGCATGGCAAGCGCGGCTATACTGAAGAGGGTAAAGCTTCTTACTACAGCAGAAAGCTGCAAGGCCGTAAAATGGCAAATGGTGAACCCTACAAACGCCATAAACTCACAGCAGCACACCGTACGCTTCCGCTGGGTACAAAAATCAAGGTTACTAACCTGCAAACGAACAAAACGATTAAAGTTAAGATCACAGATAGGGGGCCTTACAGTAAAGGCCGAATAGTAGATTTATCCGAGGCCGCTGCCCGCCGTTTAGGTTATATAAAAGCTGGTGTAGTGCCTGTAAAAGTTAAAGTAATAAAACCTGCTGCGAGCAAGTAAAATCAGGGTTGCAACGTTGATTTGCCATTAAAACCGTACCTGCCCACCTGTAATCTGTGTTTACCAATACAGGAGTGGGATTCCCTAAAATATCCTAAGTAATTATTGTATTTTCAAACTAAGGGTTGTACTTTTGGTTGTGCTAAAACTGCGTCAACATATCTGCTTCGTTCTGCCTCTGGTAGTTATTATGCTGCTCAGTATAACAACGGCTGCGTACGCGCATGTTAACAGTAATGGCTGCAACACTACTACTGCTGCCAATCAGGCTCCTGAACAGCAGCAAGCTGTAGCTCAGGAGAAGAAAGCACCTGCAAAACCTAAAGCTGCAACTCCGGTTAAATCCCGTCCAACTGTTATTGATGCTGCCGACAAGTCAACGTTCTCATTTAGAGATATGATGGGCTCTGAAGAAAGCGAAGAAGACTCTGACACTTTCCATGGCGCTGATCCTTTAACAAATGCTGTTAAGGCCATAGTTGCTACGCTTCTTTCTACTATTATTTAATTCCCGCCACAGGCTATACTTCGTTGCTGTTGCTATTGTCAGCATTGCTCTTAAAGCCTTGCTTTCCGCGCAGTATATCAAAGAACAATATAAAATCTGATGCCAGGCTATAGAACGGGTACTTGAAAGTAGCTGGCTTGTTCCGCTCAAAGAAAAAGTGCCCGATCCAGGCAAAACTATAACCTACCAGCGGCACCAGCCACAGCCAACTATAACGTTGCATTACAATAGCCGCTACAGCAATAATCAGCAACAAGCCTGTACCTGTAAAGTGCAGCACCCGGCTTGTTGGGTTCTGATGCTCCGATAAATAAAACGGATAAAATTCTTTTAGCGAAGTATAGGTTTTCTTCTGTTGTGCCATAGCTGTAGTTTTGTAGCTAACGGAAGTTACAAAAGATCAGGCACTACTCAAAGAGGCAAGGCTGTACGCTAGCCTGCTCAGTACGGGGTTTAGATAAAATTACTTATAAGCGCCAGAAACAACCCCAGGAATGTCGCCATCAGTTTGTTGCGGTTAAAGTGGTGGTCGGGGCTGGTTTCGAAAAGTATGGTGGTGGAAATGTGCAGGAAGTTACCTATAACCAAGCCGGTAAGTGCATTATAAAGCATGCTGTCAGCTCCGAAGGTCAGCACAAAATTGCTAACTATAATACCAAGCGGCGAGCCTGCAGCAAATATCAGCAGCCACAGAAAAGCCTTGTTAAAGTTGCCTATCCGCGACATCAGCACCGACATCAGGGCAAATGCGGCCGGAATGTGGTGCAGCGCTATCCCAATCAGTACAAGGTAAAAGTTATTCTGTTCGTGCCCTGCATGCGAATGCCCGTTTCCGCTGTTTACAAGTATACTTCCCTCCAGAAAAGAATGCACAAATAAAGAGCCTAGCAGCAAAAATGGCATTGAGTTCGGGTGGCCCTGTTTGTGCAAATGCATATGGCCATGCTCTACACCCTCTGAGAACTGCTCTAGTACCAGCTGCAGAAAGAAGCCGCCCAGCACCCAGTAGCCAACCGTGTGCGGTTTACTGCTACCCAGCAACATATCTGGCAACAGATGAATAATGGTAATGCTAAACAGGTAAGATCCACTGAAAGCAAGAGCCATCTTCAGCCATTTGGTATTCTGCGGCGGAAACGCTTTAACCAGGAAACCTGAAAGCACCACTGTAAAGAAGAGGACAAGTATAGCTGTGATCATCTGCCTGCGTTATTTTTTAAGCACAAAGATCATACGCTCGCTGCTGTCGCGGTTAAATGGGGAGAGGTTGTAATCTCCGAAGATCTCTACCAATCGCAGTTGCGCCATACCAAAGTATTCTAAAAAGTCTTCTTCGCGTAAGGCTCTGACCCGCTCCTCAAAATGATAATCCTGGCCTTTATCGGTAAAACAGATCTTTTTAATTATAAAGCCATTCTCTATACCCCGCGTAATATGAAATTTTATCCCTTGTACTTCTTTTTCTTCGTGCGTCACCAGGTTAGCTATGGTCAGGTCTGTGTTCATGAAATCGACAACCAGTTTGCCGCCATGCTTTAGTGTTTTAGCTACAGCACAAAGCGCTACTACATTTTCGGTCTCGTTCTCGAAATACCCGAAGCTGGTGAAAAGGTTAAGCACAAAGTTAAATTCTTCGGGCTTGTATACTTCACGCATATCGTGTACCTCGAAGTGCAGCCGCTCATTCTCAAACTGTTTGGCATAAGCTATACTTTTCTCTGACAGATCGATGCCGGTTACTTTGCAGCCTCTCTGGTTCAGCTGCACCGAATGGCGCCCTTTGCCACAGGCCAGGTCTAATATTGTGCTTTCTGGTTTAGGATGGAGGTAGGCCAGCAGGTTATCTATAAACATCCGTGCTTCGTCTTCGTCGCGGTTGTTGTAGAGTATGTGGTAGTACGGGGAGTCGAACCAGGTACTGAACCAGTCTTCCTGTTGTGCCATAGTGGAGGTCGTAAAAGCAATAATGTTGCAAATATAGGCTTTATTTTGAAACTGCTTATACGCATGTAAATTACAAGGGTGGTTATGCTGCCGCCTGATCAGGTATTTTATATAAAAATAAAAAAGCCTGCCGCTGCTTTAGGCAACGGCAGGCTTTATATGAGCTCAGGTAAACTTAGTTTTTCAAGCTGTCTTTACCTGTTGTGATATTGCCTGGCTGGTCTACGCTGTCTGCTTTGTTAGCCTGATTGGCCTCAGCTTCGTTAGGGCCAATAGGATCGTGGTTCAACAGAACTTCGCCTTTCTGCTCCTCGTGCATCGGAGGGTTTGTAGTTGACAGGTTGTGTGTATTACGTGTTCCTGGCTCTACAAAGTCTACCGAAACTTTTTCCTCTGGTCTCAGGTCAGATGGAGTATCGCAAGAAACCATAAATAATCCGCACACGGCGGCAAAAACTGCTAATACGTTCTTATTCATCTTTGCTATTTTTATACTTCTTATAATTACACCCTATGCTTTAACAACATGCGGTGTCAGTTCTAGGTTTACGCCCGCTTACCGGCTAAGGGTTTATGTATGCTTATGCCAGCAGGTTTTTGCGGCGCAGCATAGACTCCATCAGTTTAATATCGTTCGGGCTGTTAAATATACGGTAAGGCAGGTTAATGAAAACAGGCACCTGAAAAGTACGCGCCAGCCAGCCTTTCCAGCCGGTAGGCATTTGCTCCTGCGTTGGCGGCTGCAGCCACAGTAAAAACGCATCGCTGTCTTTGCGCGCTGACTGTATCATGTTCCAGGTCAGGGCCATACCTTCGCGCTCATTGCGCTTCATCAGTATCTGGCGCTGATCTATTTCGTAAGTCATCTTCTCGAACAGCGGGTTACCCTGCTCCATTTGCGTTACACCCATTACCTGAGCTGAGCGCAGCAAAACAAAAAGTATGGTTACAATAATGGCAATGGCTACCCACCACCACGAAAAACTAAATAAAGCCGGTATTAAAAAGAGCGCCAGCGGAATAATAGCCTGCCACCAGTCTTTGCGCCATACTTGTGTAAGGGCCATGTTAGCATAAAGCTTTTTATCGAACTGGTACTTTTTTGTTCGGATAGCCATCGGCGAAGAACCTTGTGGCTGTCTGAAACCGCGTTGATTTGGTTGCTGCATAAACTAATAAAAATTCAATACTCAATCCTCTGCAAACTTTTCCCCTCATACCCTGGCTGCAGATGGAATACCAGGTAGCTAATACAATTGCCTTAAAATTTGGGCAAAGGTAGTGTAAATTAATATGCTTTCAGGCTTAGGTCTATACTTTTGATGGAATGCGTAAGCGCACCCACTGAAATATAGTCTACGCCACACTCAGCCACGGCACGAATTGTTGTATCTGTGATACCACCCGATGCTTCTGTTTCGTAGCGGCCGCCAATAAGAGCCACAGCTTCACGCATCATTTCCGGGCTCATGTTATCCAGCATAATGCGGTGAATGCCACCTGTTTCTATCGCTTCGCGCACTTCATCCAGGTTGCGGGTCTCTACCTCAATCTTCAGGTCTTTGCCTTTTTCTTTCAGGTAGCTTTGTGTAGCAGTAATGGCTTCGCGTATACCGCCGGCATAATCCACATGGTTATCTTTCAGGATGATCATGTCGAATAATCCGAACCTATGGTTTACACCACCGCCAATAAGCACAGCCCATTTCTCCATAATCCGGAAGTTGGGTGTGGTCTTGCGGGTATCTAGCAGTTTGGCGCCGGTACCTGCAATCAGTTGGTTCAGGTGGTGCGTGTATGTTGCAATACCGCTCATGCGCTGCATGCAGTTAAGTACCAGGCGCTCGGCTGTAAGTATAGATTGTGCCTTGCCTTTTACTGTAAGGGCAACATCGCCATACTTAACTTCGGTGCCATCCTGCAACAGCACTTCCAGCTGCAGCTCCGGGTCCACGGCTTTAAAAATATATCCGGCCAGCTCAACGCCAGCCAGTATACCTTCGCCTTTCACAAGCAGGCGCGCCTGGTTCTGGGCATCAGCCGGAATGGAGGCCAGCGATGAGTGGTCTCCGTCGCCGATATCTTCGGCTAAAGCACGTTCGATAAACTCGCTAATGCTTTGTTCTGTCAGGTATGTCGGTTTCACATTGCAAAAATAAAAAAAGGCTCGGGATATACCCCGGGCCTTTTTAAAAATCTCATTATTATCTGCTTAATCTTTTATAAAGTTCATCGATTGTATCAGGTACTTGCCATTTGAGTCCTTCATGCGTACAAGAACAGTGTAGGTACCGGCTTTAGAAGTATAGGTACCAATGGCATAACGCTGCCCTTTGTCAGATGCGCCCTGGTGGCTGTAAGAAAAGTCAACAGGTGCATTTTTGTTGAAAAAATTCTTCATCACGAACTCTGCCTGTGTCTTGCTGTAGCTGGTAGCTTCGCCACCATCCAGAGTTAGCTCTACCACGCTGCTGAAGTTGCGGGAAAGGTCTTTTGAAGAACCAATTTTGATAGCTGATTTTACGTTACCCATAACATCGCCTTGTGCAACAGCCTGCCCCATCGTTAAGAAAGCCGCAGTCAACAACAAGGAAAATACGATGGTAAAGTGTTTAAATTTTTTCATAAATGATGTTTGTAATCTTGCACTGGTAATAGCCAAAACTATGCCAACTCCCTGACGCACACTTGAAGTTTTAAAGTTAATAGTATTCTGTAAATATATACATACCAAACTTTATACTAAAGCGAACGTTGTTTCGTTTGCGTTAGTTTCCTGGCAGGTGGTGGTAACCGGCAGCCGTTGTAAAGAAAGCTTTTGCCCCGGCTGCTTAGGCAGGCTTTAGAAGTTTATAGTTATATTTGTAACATGGATAAGAAGGTACTTTTAATGATTTTAGACGGGTGGGGCATAGCTACCAACCCGGCTGTTTCTGCTATACATAAAGCGCATACACCGTTTTTTGATTCTATACTTCAGAAGTACCCGCACACCACTCTGCAGGCTTCGGGTGAGGCAGTTGGTTTACCTGAAGGGCAGATGGGTAACTCTGAAGTGGGCCACATGAACATTGGTGCCGGCCGCGTAGTTTACCAGGACCTTGTGCGCATAAACAAATCCATAGCTGAGCATAAGTTTGCCCAAATGCCTGTACTGGCCAATGCGCTTGCTTTTGCCAAAGAAGAACGCAAAGATGTGCACCTGATCGGCCTTTTGTCTGACGGAGGTGTACACTCGCATATAAACCACCTGAAGGCTATTTGCTCTGCTGCCAGCGCCGAAGGCCTGAGGCAAGTATACATTCATGCTTTTACAGATGGCCGCGACACCGACCCTAAAGGTGGTGTAAAGTATATAAATGACCTGGAAAAGCACCTGGAGAACACAACCGGCACTATTGCCTCTATAGTTGGCCGCTACTACGCCATGGACCGCGATAACCGTTGGGAACGCGTGAAACTGGCATACGACCTGATGGTGCGTGGCACAGGAACACCATCGCAGAACCTGATAAAATCGGTGCTGGATTCTTACAACGAAGGTGTAACCGATGAATTCATCAGGCCGATTGTGAAGGTGAACGATCAGCAGGAGCCAATTGCGGTTATCAAGGAAGGTGATGTAGTTATCTGCTTTAACTTCCGTACCGACCGTGGCCGCGAAATTACCCAGGCTCTTACGCAGCAGGACTTCCCGGAGCAGAACATGCACAAATTAAACCTGCGCTACATTACCCTCACCAACTACGACGATACTTTTGTAGGTGTAGAGCCTATTTTTGATAAAGACAACCTGAACAATACATTGGGCGAGGTAATCTCGAAAGCAGGCAGAAAGCAGATACGCATTGCCGAGACCGAAAAATACCCGCACGTTACCTTCTTTTTCTCGGGTGGCCGCGAGCAGACTTTTGACGGTGAGAAACGCCTGTTGTGCCCATCGCCGAAAGTTGCTACCTATGACCTGAAACCGGAAATGAGCGCTTATGATATCCGTGATGCTATAGTGCCGGAACTGCAAAACAAAACTGCTGACTTTATCTGCCTGAACTTTGCCAACCCAGACATGGTAGGCCACACCGGCGTTTTTGAAGCAGCTGTTAAGGCCTGCGAGGTAGTAGATGACTGCGCACGAGCCGTGGCAGATACAGCCTTACAAAATGGCTATGATATTATAGTTATTGCTGACCATGGCAACGCCGACTATATGGTAAACCCTGATGGCACGCCAAACACAGCCCATACTACCAACCTGGTACCTTGCGTGCTGGTAAGCAACGATTTCGAAGGCACTTTAACAGAAGGCAAGCTGGGCGATATTGCACCAACCGTACTAGACCTGATGGGTATAGATCAGCCGATTGAGATGACAGGTACATCGCTTTTACAAAAGGAGAAATCGCTTGGGCAAGTATAAAGTTATAGCACTGTTCGGCATTTTATGTACTGCTGTTTCCTGCGAGCGGCCTACACCGCGTGCTACTACAGGCACAGCAGGCTCTTCCTATAACCTGGAGGCATACCTGCAGGCACAGGCTGAGCGCCTGCAGGCCAAGAAGCCAGTCATCATCAAGCGTGCCCAAACCGAAAATCATGCGCAGGAAACCATCAAGACATCTAAAATTGATTGGGAGGATGAGTTGTCCATTTTTCAGGATATAGATATTTCGAAGCCATCGCTGCGCTCTTACTATACCGAAGAGAAACAAACCTTAGGCGATGATATCACGGCTTATAATTATACCAAAGCCGTAAAGGCCGAAGCACCTGTGCAGCACCTGACCTTACAGGCAAACAAAGAGCAAAAACTACAGGGTATGGAAGCTGTACTGCTGGAAGAAAACGTTCTGTTTTACTCCAGGCGCAAAGTAAAGCTCAGCACAAACCCTGCAACCGGCGACATTACCGGCTACCAGATCAATGGCGTGCAAAAGCTTATCTTCGGCGATTCGCTGCATTACAACGTTACAGCCATCATTCAATAGGCTAAACCGCAGGGGCAGTGATATATACTTCCTTCTTTTGCTAACTTTATACTTAGCAGGTAAGCTTTAGTGGACGGATTATGCATAGGTTGATACTTGTCTTTCTTCTTAATTTATACTTTGCAGTTGCCGGCATGGGACAAAGTGTAAACTCTACGGAAGGACGCGGATGCGCTACCACAGCATACATAGAGCAGCTCAAGCAAAAAGATGCCAACTTCAGCAAAAGGCAACTGGAAGCACAGCAAAGTGCACAGCAGCAGTTAAGCCGGCCACAGCAGGGCCAGAACCTTCGTCGTGCTGTAATTACTGTTCCAGTGGTTTTTCATGTAGTTTATAATACCGCTGCAGAGAACATTTCAGATGAACAGGTACTATCGCAGTTGCAGGTACTGAACGATGACTTCAGAAGACAGAATGCTGATGCCGACCAGACCCCATCATACTTCCAACCTTTTGCCGCCGACACCGAGATTGAATTTTGTCTGGCCACTATCAACCCCGATGGCATACCAACTACAGGCATTACCCGCACCCGCACCTCGAAGAAGGAATTCAGCTACTCCAACGATGATGTAAAACTTTCGGATGAAGGAGGCGTTGATGCCTGGGATGCCAGCCAATACCTGAACATTTGGATATGCAACATTGAAGGAGGGCAGATTATAGGCTATGCCACACCACCGGGCGCGCCCAAGGCAATTGATGGCGTAGTGCTACACTATAAAACTATAGGGGCGGCGCCTGCAAACCCTTTTGTTACAAATTATAATATGGGCCGCACTGCTACTCATGAAGTAGGGCACTGGCTGGGCCTGCAGCACATCTGGGGCGGAGGCGGCTCTACCTGCACCGACTCCGATGGCATAGCCGATACACCTAACCAACAGGAGGAATCTACAGGTTGCCCGGGCGGTATTGTGCAATCATGCAACAATGGGCCTTACGGCAACATGTGGCAGAACTATATGGATTACAGCTTTGATGCCTGCATGAACCTGTTCACACTTGGCCAGGCAGCTTACATGCAGGCCGTTTTAAGCAGCTCGCGTGCTTCAATCTTTAACTCTATTGTTTGCAGCAATACCCTGCGCTCTGAGTTTAAGTTAGCCAACGAGCGTGATACTCTGATTGTAGCAGGCACTTCGGTTACTTATGCTGATGCCTCGCTTGGTGTGCGGCCAGCATCTTGGTTGTGGGAGTTTGAAGGAGGAACTCCGGCTACCTCTACCGAAAGGAACCCTACAGTTACATACAGCAGGCCCGGAAAGTATAACGTGAGCCTTACCATCTCTAACGGCAACCTCAGCAGCACCGAGCTAAAGGAAGATTACATACATGTAACGGTTGACGACCTGGTAGTATACCCAAACCCTGCTGCTGATTACCTGACCATTGAGCAGCCTGCCGAAGTTCTGGTGCGCCAGGTGCAGCTGGTAAATAATTTAGGTGTTACCGTTCTGGATGAAGAAGTACGCGACAGAGTGGTTAGGCTTGATGTGCGCCATTTACCAGCTGGTATATACTTCCTGCACATCAAAAGCACCAACGGCAACCAACTTAAAAAAATAAGTGTCCTGAAGTAGAAGTATATTTTATACTTTGCAGCCCCAGCTATTCTTAAACCTTAACTATTCCCCTTGCAACGTAACTACTAGCCAACGTTTGGAGGCGTGGTCGCGGTGTTCGCACAGGTAAATGCCCTGCCAGGTACCCAGGTTAAACCTGCCATTTGTTATAGGAATGGTTACCGACGTGCCAAGTATAGCTGCCTTCAGGTGGGCAGGCATATCATCGGGGCCTTCGGAAGTATGGCGGTAATAAGCAGCATTTTCTGGCACCATGTGGTTAAAGTGGCTCTCAAAATCCTGTCGTACCGTTGGATCAGCATTTTCGCTTATAGTTAAACTGGCCGATGTATGCTTGATGAAGATATGTGCCAGACCTGTTTTAATATCCTCCAACTCCGGCAGTTGCGCCTCTATCAGATCTGTAATAAGATGAAAACCACGTTTAACAGCCGGTAGCCTTAACTCTTTCTGAAACCACATAGGTAATTTAATTTTGAATGACTGAATAACTGACTTTTGAATAACTCAATAAAGGAAGTATAAACTACAGGCTGAGCAGAACACATTCACTCATTCAAAACTCAGTTTCAAAATTGCCTCAATCTATACTTCGCTCGTAAGCACCAATATCCGGAGTAGCAGAACTGCGCGCTTTGCCTTTAATATCGGTGGTTATTTCCGGTAGAAAACGTGCTGCGGAGTTGGCTGGTGACAGGGTATCCAGAGAGAAATTGTACTTACCTATTGCTTTAAATTTTGGCTCTACGTTAAGCTTGTTGCCATTTCTATCCAGGCTGTTTTTATACTTCTCGGTGCGCAGCAGGTTATTTGTTATTTCAAAATTGGCGGCTGCACCTGTTTCCAGTAAAACCTCATTCCTGAAAGTATCACTGTATACAATAGAGTTGATCAGGCGAAGGCTGGCAGGCTTGTCCTTGATCTCGGTGCCTGGAATAAAATCTGCAATTACAAAGGCTGGTGTTTCGCGTGGCATTTGGTTGTTGTAGCTGACAATGGTAGAGTACAGCACCTGGTAATTACCGCCTCCTAAACCACCAAAGCCATACTGCCCGAAGTTGCGGATAAGTGTATTTACCAGTTTCACATCTGAAGTATAACCCACCACACCATCCAGAAAAGTATAAGCAATGGCGCAGCCTTCTACCAATGTACCTGCCATCCCCGGGTTACCAATGCGCAAACCATAAACGGCGTTGTTGATGTCGGCAAACTTTATACTGTTGCCCCCGCTTTTAGTAAGTATCCTGATGCCTTCCCACTGGCCCGGCGCCTGCGCATACAGCGGCTCACGACGGTAGCCACTGAAGCTTACACGTTCGGTAGGTGTACCATCTACAAGCAATTTGCCGTTTACAAGCAGCACCGCTTTACTAGCTGCAAAAATGCGTGTGCCTTTAAGTATAGTTAAAGTAGCGCCCTCCTGCACCAGCACACTATCCAGCAGTACATGTGGTTTATCGTTAGGCCAAACAGTAGTACCAATAGCTTCTTTTCGGTGGAAGTATGCGTTTTGCCCATAAGCCACCAGCTTTACCTGTTGCCTGTTGCCGTTCGTGTTAAAAAGTATAGAATCTGAGACCAGAAAGGGGAGGTTCTCATCAGAAGGGTTAACGGTTACTTTTACCAATATGTAAATGCTATCCTTACCGCGCAATTCTATGTTGTTTGCTAACGGACTTTCTACTCCGTTAATAATGAGTTTGTAGGGCGAGGCAGCAGCACCGGCCAGTGTAATATCGCTGATACGGACAGCTTTTTTATTGGGGTTGTATACTTTAAGGCGCTTGGTAATGCTGCCCTGCGTTACAAAAACAGTATCAAACAGAACCGTATCGCCAGAAAATTCCAGCTTTGCCTCCGGGTCCGAGGTAATAACCTCATCATCGGGTTTACATGCCAGCGCCGACAACAGCAACAACAGGGGCCATATGTAACTCAGTATTTTCAGAGGAGGTTATACTTTAAGTTTATACTTCAACAAGGTAATCAATCAGAGTGAAACCTGTAAACAAAATCAGGAATGCAGCTTTGGGTTATACTTCCCTTCGCCACATTCCTGACCTTATAATTTATAGTTTGTGAAATTAAGCAGTAGCGCCTTCTTTCAGCCTTTCAGCGTTTTCAGCTATACGCAGTTCTTCAACAAAATCATCTATTCCACCATCCATTACAGCAGGCAGGTTATAAACGGTGTAGCCAATACGGTGGTCGGTAACACGGCCCTGCGGATAGTTGTACGTACGGATCTTGTCAGAACGATCGCCGCCGCCAACCATGCTCTTACGCTGCGCACCTTCGGCTTCCAGTTTCTTGGCAAGTTCTACTTCATAAATACGGGAGCGAAGTACCGCCAACGCCTTATCGAAGTTCTTAAGCTGCGATTTCTGGTCCTGGCACTGGGCCACGATACCAGTCGGGATGTGTGTTAAACGAACAGCTGAGTAAGTAGTGTTCACCGACTGACCACCCGGACCTGAAGAACAGAAAAGGTCTTTGCGTACATCGTTCATGTCGAGCTCAATGTCAAACTCTTCCACCTCTGGCAACACCACAACCGATGCTACCGAAGTATGGATACGGCCCTGTGTTTCGGTTGCAGGTACACGTTGCACACGGTGCACACCCGATTCAAACTTAAGTTTGCCGTACACATCTTCGCCAGACATGCCTACAATAATTTCTTTGTAACCGCCCGATGTACCTTCAGTGGCATCGATCAGTTCAGTACGCCAGCCCATTTTCTCAGCAAAACGGGTATACATACGGTAAAGGTCGCCGGCAAAAATAGAAGCCTCGTCGCCACCCGCACCAGCACGTATCTCCATAATGATATCTTTGCTGTCGTTCGGATCTTTCGGGATCAGTAGTTCTTTCAAAGATTCTTCCATGGCATCACGCTGTGGCAGCAGAGCGTCAAGCTCCTCCTTGGCCATTTCACGGAAGTCTTCGTCTTTTTCGGTAGCGATAACTTGTTTAGCGTTATCGATGTTACTAAGTATGTTCAGGTACTTTTTATATTCAACTACTATCTTGTCAAGATCTTTGTACTCCTTGTTCAGCGCCTTGAATTTCTTCATGTCGCTGGCCACGTCAGGCTGGATAAGCAGTTGGCTAACTTCCTCAAATCGCTGATTTATGGCTTCTAATTTATCTAACATTGTTCCGTTATGGTTTTAAAGTGCAAAGATACTAAATTGGCGTGTAGTTTCTTTAATACAAATATGACTAAAAAGATGTTCAACCCGCGCAATTTGCTCACATACATAACCTTTACGGCGGCCCTTATAGTTTCAGGTTGCGACCTGAAAGTAAAACCCATCGAAGGCGGCAAGGAAATAGCCCAGGAAGTTGAACGCCACAAGATAAAACGACTTACGCAAAATGACATACTGGCGGCTGCACAAAAGGCAGGCGACTCAGTAGTTGTGGTGGCGCAACAACAACTGGATGCACGGCTACAGGCAGGCATGCATCAGGGCGGCATAGCCACTGCCATGGATTATTGCCAACCCGAAAACTATACTGAGGTACAGGATCTTGCCCATAAATTTGGTGGCACATCGCAGCGCACCGGCACCCGCCTGCGCAACCCCCAAAACAAGCCCGATGCCACTGTTGCAGCTATACTTACCAAATATGAACAAGGCGAACTGAAAGAGCCGCAGGTAGTAGCACTAAACCAGACCGAATTGCTTTATACTTCCCCGATCTACATCCGGAACCAGAACTGCCTGCAATGCCATGGTACTGTAGGCAAAGAAATAAGCGCTTCAGATTACGAACAGATAAAGCAGAAATACCCTAATGATGCAGCCGTAAACTATAAGGAAGGCGAGCTGCGTGGCATATGGTACATAACCTTTAACAAGAAAGAGTTGGTAACTTACCTGAACGATCAGCCTAAAAAAAGCAGAAGGCCGCGCTAAACATCTTCGGGAGCAGCCGGTTATACTTTCTTTGCGCTCAGGGTACTGCATTCCGAGTTGAAACTTTTAATTTTGCAGGCAGTAAGAGTAAAGCACCTTTTTAATTTGAACTATTTATCCAATTATAAGATTTAAAATTATGGCCGTTATACAAGCAACTGACAACGATTTCACAAGCGTGATCAACTCCAACCAGAACGTGGTTGTAAAGTATTATGCGGACTGGTGCGGAAGCTGCCGTTTGTTCGCTCCTAAGTTTAAACGCATGTCTGATAATGATCAGTTTGCAAACGTTGCTTTTGTAGACGTTAACGCTGAAAAAAACCCGGAGGCCCGCAAGCTTGCCGGAGTAACTAACCTACCATTCTTCGCTATTTTTAAAAGCGGCAAACTGGTAGATACCGTAGCAGCCAGCAAAGAAGAGGCTGTTCTTGATTTGATTCATAAACTTGCTTAAAAACAATATGAAGATCCCAGCGATTAAACAACTAGTAGAAAATTATACATTAGAAGATCTGATTGCCGCTGAGGCAGCCATTATTGAAGAACAAAGACCTCAGATAGAGGTTATAGGAGACGACGAAGGCGAGCAACTAACACACGTGTTAGCAGCAGTCTGGATACTGAACCACATGCAGGACGAAGAGTCTGATTTTAAAACAGCGCTGCGTGAGTATACCAAGAAAGTTCGCGTTTCTATAAGCTAATAACTTAACGAACATCTTTAAAAGCAGCGGCCTGAGGTTTATACTTCGGGCCGCTGCTTTTATACTATAAGTTGTTTTTAGAAAAATACTCTTCTGCCAGTTTACCACCGGTTTCGGTGCAAATGCCGCGAACATAGTACAGGTAAATGCTCCTGAACACTTCTGACAGATTATACTTTTGAGGAGAAAAAATGGCCGGATTTACCATCATAAAAAACTGCTCCAGTATGATTTTGGTAACCAGCTGCAGGTTGATGTCTTTTCTGAAGTAGCCCTGAAGTATACCGCGGTTCAGTATTTCTGCATTTACCATTTGGTTATTGCTGTTCAGGTGCTCCATGCTTAGCTGCCATACTTCCGGGTAGCGCTGCATATCCATTATAAAGGCAGGGCTTATCTCCTTCATCTTCTGTATGCCGTCCTGCAGTATCATCATTATTTCCTCTACAGGATTAGTGGCTTTAGACAGCATCTGGGTTTGCTGCTCCTTCTGTTGCTCTATATCAAAGAGAGCAACCTGTTTTACCATATCTGCACGGTTTGCGAAGAGCTCGTTAAAAGTAGATTGCCTGATATCGAGCATGCGGATAAGGTCTTCATCCGTATAGGCCTCAATCCCGTCCCGCTTAAAAATCTGAAGCAACTCGCCTAAAATGGTGTCTAAAAATGTCATCTTACCTGTCCGTCTCATTGTTCTCGTACCAGGGTGCAATTACTACCTACGTAAAAGCCCGATAAGCGCTGCCCTGTATTTGCAACTGAAGCTGCTGTAAAAATATCTTTTTTAACCTGCTGTTACAAAAACTTTTGCAGCTGCATAAGTGCGTATGTTATAAAAACAGGTACAAGCCTATAAAGAACACCAGTTGCACAGCATAAACATAAGGGGCCAGTTTGTTCTGCTTGTAAAAGTCGGCGTGCTGGAAGTATAGCTGCAGCAAAAATGCCAGCCCCAACCAACCTAAGTAATTGCTGATAGGTATGCTGTTACCCTGCCAGCTCCAGAAATCATATTGCATAGCCACCGGCTCGATAAAAAAATCCAGCAGCACCATCAAGGCAGCGCCAAGTACAGCTTTTAACAGCCAATGCAGCTTTGTAAGATTAGCCAGGTGGCCCGTTGCGTATACCAGCATCAGCCAGTTTAAACCTATCAGCAGGGGCACCTCCCATAGTTTCAGGCCGAGCGCGGCACCATAAGTATAGTTACCAAACAGCAAGCCTGTATGTACACCTATCACTTCGGCAAAGAAGCCCGCCAGCGCCACCAACACAGCAAAAAGTATAAAACCGATATTCCACTGTTTATGAAAGCTAAAGAGCAGGAAGTTTGTAAGCAGCAGGTTGAGTGGTGTCAGGTTTTGAAAGTATAGTGGATCATTACTGAATACCAAACCCCAGAAGCCAACCCCATGAAAAATCACCAGCACCGCTATAGCCAACGGCAAAGTATAGCTCCGGTAGCGCTGTGCTACAGTAACGGGCACTGTGGCTTTTTGTGTAGTTTCAGGCATTGCAGTTTATACTTTCTCAGGCTTTGATACTTTAGGAACAAGCTTACCTACAATTTTAGCCGACAACAGGCACAATGGAATACCACCGCCAGGGTGCACGCTGCCCCCGCAGAAGTACAGACCTTTTAGTTTAGAGCTGAAGTTGGGATGTCGCAGAAATGCCGCCATACGGTTATTAGAGCTACTGCCGTAAAGTGCGCCAGCGTAAGAAGATGTCCGGCTTTCTATCAGCAGCGGGTCCAACACCTGCTCGTGCTCTATGTACGCAGCTATATCTGTCCCTAGCCTTTTGCTTAGCTTATTAAGAACCGCTTCGCGTGTTGTGGTTATCAGCTCTTCCCAGTTCTGCCCCTGGTTGTGCGGTACGTTCACCATCACAAACCAGTTCTCTGAGCCTTCCGGCGCATCTTCCTTCTCGGCTTTAGAAGTAATGTTGATGTACACTGTAGGATCCGGGCTGATGGTTTTATACTTGAAGATATGTTCGAATTCTTCTTTATAGTTCTGGCTGAAGAAGATGTTGTGCACATGCAGCTCCGGAAACTCCCTTTTGATCCCCCAGTAATAAATAAGCGCCGAGCTGGAGCGTGGTTGCTGCAGCGTGGTCTCAGGCGCAGGTTGGTTAGGTAATAGCTTGCGGTAAGTAGGCACTACATCCATATTGCTCACCACCACTTCAGCATCATACCTGCCACCGGAGGTTTGTACGCCAACTGCTCTGCTGTCTTTTGTAATAATGCGCTCTACTTGTTGGTTATACTTAAACTCTACACCCAGCTCCTCTGCCAACTTTACAAGGCTGCTGGCTATGGCATAAATACCACCCTTCGGGTAAAAGGCTCCTATGTTGTGCTCCAGGTGCGGAATAAGGTTAAGGGTACCGGGTGCCTGGTAAGGATCGGAGCCGTTGTAAGTCGCAAATCTATCGAGCAGCTGCACAAAGCGCGGGTCTGAGAACTGCTGTGCATTGGCAGCATGCATGGTTGTAGTTAACCCTAAGTCTGACAGGCAGCCCATAGCTTTGAGCACATCAGAACTCAGGTAAGTATTCAGGCGGTGCAGCGATTTGTGCAGAAACGTATCGGCGGTGCCGTTGTAGAGGCGGGCACTTTTTTGCAGCACCTGCAACACGGCTTGCCTTGGCACTCCCAGTTGCTGCTCTGTTTCTAAGGCAAACTTTTCGGGGTCGGCGTATGCTTTCAGGTGGCTGCCATCGGGCCAGAAGTAATGCGTAATCGGGTCGAGGCGCGAGTAGGTAAAATAATCTGAAGGATTGCGGCGGGCAAGGGTAAAAAGCTCATCTACCAGGTGCGGCATTGTAAACAGCGACGGACCAGCATCAAACCTATACTTGCCCAGCCAGAACTCATGCATTTTGCCGCCAAAGGTATCATTTGCCTCAAAAACAGTTACAGCATAACCCTTCACAGCCAGCCTTATACTTGCTGCAATACCGCCTATACCTGCCCCGATTATGGCTGCCTTCTTCGTCATACCCTAATATACGCTTTTATACTTCCTGTGCACCTAAACTGATGAAGAGGTAAAAGGTTTGAATAAATTGTGTTTAACAGGATGATAATTTGATAAAATATATTTTTTGCTATATTTATAAGATTATTATTAACTAGAAATTCCTTTACCATGAAATACAAACTTTTACTCCTGCTCTTATTACTACTATCTTCTCTTCCTGCCTTTCCACAATCAGAGCATGTCAAGAAGCTACTCAATGATGCATTCGCTCTAATGGATAATAAAGACTATGATGCTTCTATTTCCAAACTTGAGGAAGCGCTTACTCTTGATCCTAAAAATCCTACTATACATTACGAAATAGGACTAGCTTATTATCTTAAAGGAGATTATAACAAAGCACTACAAACAACTCAAAAGGTACTAAAGTATAAGAATGTTTTCGACCAGATATACCAGCTTCGCGGCAATAGCTATGATATGCTTGGCAACAGGGATGTTGCTATTAAGACTTATGAAGAAGGATTGAAGAAGTTTCCTAATTCAGGAGCTTTATACTTAGAATCAGGAATTGTGATGTTGAAAGCCGGACAAAAAGATAAGGCATTAACTTATTTTGAAAGAGGTATAGCTGCTGCACCACAACATTCATCTAATTATTATTGGGCATCAAAGCTTTTCCTAGAATCTGATGAAGAAGTTTGGGGTATGCTGTACGGTGAAGTCTTCAGGTTATTAGAGCCTAATTCAGAAAGAAGTACCGAAATTAGTAAGCTATTGTATGATACTTATAAGAGAGAAATAAACTATACCTCCGATACTACAATATCTGTTAGTTTCAGCAAGAACAATATAATTGGATACAGCCAAAAACGACACTCTTTTAGCTTGCCTTTCGGAGCCGTAGTTTATGAGCCGATCTTAGCAGCTTCTGTAGCAGGTACAAAGCAAATAGACTTAACTTCGCTACACCAAATCAGGAGCAGCTTTATCCAAAACTTCTATAATAAAGACGACCTCAGCCAACGTTTCGACAATACGATTTTTAAATGGCATCAAAAGCTGCTAAATCAGGCTCAATTTGAAGCTTACAACTATTGGCTGTTGAGTGCTGGTAACCCTGATGAGTTTGATGAATGGATGGGACAAAATAAGCAGAAATTTGATGCCTTTATAGATTGGTATAACCAAACTGATTCACCAATTTCAAAAACAGCATATTTCCACCGCTCTCAGTTTGATAATATAACCTTAACTGCCGGAGAATAGCTTAAACCCTCTTAAAAACCTTCCTGTAAACCGGCTTCCGCATGCTAAACTGAAGCAGCATAAGCGGGTAAAGCAGCAGGTCCAGTAGCTTAAAGCCGGTGCTGTAGTTTATAATATCGTGGATGATGGCGCCGCTGCCATGCTTTGTTACCAGGTGCTTGTGGTGCCAATGCCGCAGGGGAGGAGGTAGCTCCTGGCCCTCATCTACAAAGTATGCTTGGTTCTCAGTTATAGTTCGTTCGGTGATCAGGCTCGTCCAGCGGAAAGATTTTATACCTGTTTGCAGCTCAACTTCAACCATATCGCCAGGGGCAGAGCCATCAAATCTAATCAGTTTCAGGCGCGGGTAGGGAGGGGCCAGTTTTCTGAAAAGCCTCTCATCAAAGGCATTAAATACCATCATGAAATCCTGCTGAACTGCTGTTTTAAGATGTATCTGCACCGGTTGATTGTTGAGTTGTTGTAGCTGGTATTAGACGCTTGCAGGAGCTGCGCATGCTGCAAGGTCTTTTGTTAAACCTTCTACTTTACCAAAAGTTATAACCTTAAAGTATAAAAGCCGCTGCAGTTATACTTGCAACGGCTTTTATACTTTCTTCGAATCAGCAATTTAGCTCAGCAGGTTATCAATATCTTCTCTGCTCAGGCTTTTTATGATAGTTTCATCGGTGCTGATCAGGTCTGTGACAAGCTGAATCTTGCGGTTTTGCAGTGTCAGTATCTTTTCTTCTACAGAGTCTTTGGTGATGAATTTATAGGTGAACACCGTGTTCTGCTGCCCGATGCGGTGCGCCCTGTCTACGGCTTGCGCCTCTACTGCCGGGTTCCACCATGGGTCAAGTATAAACACATAATCTGCCGCTGTCAGGTTTAAGCCTACGCCACCCGCCTTCAACGAGATCAGGAAGACGCGTATACTTTCATCTGTCTGGAATCGCTCTACCTGCTGCTGCCGGTCTTTTGTGTTGCCATCCAGGTAAGTATAAGTTATCTCCCGCTCATCCAGCGCCCGTTTCACTATCTCCAGGTGTTTCACAAACTGGCTAAATATCAACACCTTATGACCTTTACCCACTACGTTTTTGGTCATACGGATGACCTCTTTCAGCTTACCGGATTCACCTTCATAGCCGGGGTCGGTCATGAGCGGGTGGTTAGCTATCTGTCGCAGCTTTGTAAGACCCTGCAACAGCATAAACTGTGTGTTACCCGGCCCATTCTCTTCCAGGTTTGTCAGGATCTTGTTGCGGTAAAAGGATTTTGTTTCTTCGTAAGCGTGCTCCTGCTCTTCGGTCATACGGCACAGGGTGGTGTGCTCTATCTTTTCAGGAAGCTCTTTGGCCACCTGCGATTTATGCCTGCGAAGTATAAACGGCTTTATGAGCGCATGCAGCTTACGGGTTTTAAGCTCATCCTTGTTCTTCTCGATCGGTTTCAGAAACTCGTTGCGGAAGAAGTGCTTGTTACCCAGTAAGCCCGGGTTTATGAACGACATCTGCGACCATAAGTCCATGGTGCTGTTCTCTACCGGCGTACCGGTAAGTATAAGCCTATGCCTCGATTTAAGCTCACGCACTGCACGCGACGTGGTAGAATCAGGGTTCTTTATGGCCTGAGATTCATCCAGGATGATGTAATCGAAGTAATAGCTTTTCAGCAGTTCCGCATCCAGGCGCACAATGCCATAAGAAGTAAGCACCAGGTCGTAATCCTTAAACTGCTCTACATTCTTATCGCGGTAGGTACCGGTGTAGGTTAATACGCGCAGTTCAGGCGTAAACTTGGCAGCTTCGTTCAGCCAGTTGTAGATCAGCGATGTTGGCATAACCAGCAGAGAGGCAGCCTCGGCTCCGTTTTCTTTGCGGTGCTGCAACATTGCCAGCGTTTGCACGGTCTTACCCAAACCCATGTCATCGGCAAGGCAGCCGCCGAATTTATAGTCCTTAACAAAGTGCAGCCAGTTATAACCGGCCTTCTGGTAAGGTCGCAACTCGCCGCGGAAACCTGCCGGTAGTGGTTTATCTTCTATACTTTCAAACTCACGTAGTTTCTCCAGTTTGCGGCTCATGGTTACAGTGGCCAGGTTGCCGTTCTGCAGGTCGTTTACCAGGGCCATGTGGTGCTTCTTCAGCGTAAGCTCATCTTCACCTTCCGAAAAAGCGAACAGCTCTATGTATTGCGTAAACCACTCTTCGGGTATAATAGCTATTTGCCCGTTCGGTAGCTTATACTCGTTGTTTTTGGTAAGTATATGGTTCTTTAGCTTGATGAACGGAATCTCGAACTCGCCGAAGCGCACGGTGCCGTAAATATCAAACCAGTCGTTGTTTTCTGTGATACCTACATTTACCGATATCTCCCCGATAAAGTAGTTCTTGCCACTCATTTCGGATTGCTGCACGGTAAAGCCAAGCTGCTCCAGGTCCTGCAGGTTGCTGCCCAGCCAGCTGAAAGCGGCGTTCTTATCAAGTATAGCCTGCCCGTTCTTCACCTCAAGCGCCCGCTTCGAAAGCTCTTTTACATACTCTTTCTCGTGGTTGATGTCGCGGATAAGGCGGTGGAAGATGTAGGAATCCTGCGTTTTCTCTACGCTAACACTTACACGCTTAGCCTCCTGCGTAGATACCATGAAGTCGCCATACTTGAACGAGAGGTCGAAAAGTATCTTATCGGATATAACAGCCTTTGCATCATTGCCAGCAAAAAGGGCAGGGGCATCGGTTGTATTTTTTACTTCGGTAAAAGTGAGGTAAGGAGACGGTTTATACTTTTCAGAATTTATATCGAAGCCTTTGGCATATACATCAAAAGACTCTACAAGCGGTGCCACAAACTTACGGTAGTAATTATCCTCTACAGACCGTGGTATAGCTATAAACTTCTTGTTCAGGAATGGCTGTAGCTTTTTCCCATCAATCGGCTGTGCGAAACTATAGATCACGTTATCTATCATCAGCCAGGCCGGCTCATAACAAATCAGCGCAGCATTGCGGTACTGGAACTCCAGCTTTTCGCCGGCATACTTCAGCGTCGGGAAATAGTGTGTATTGTCTTCGTTGCGCCTGAAATGGAACAATACTGTAGCCTTTTCCGGTGCAATGCCGATCTTCTTCCAGGTTGGTTCGCCGTCTTTGCCCATAATAAAGGTTTGCTTGCCACGCAGCAACTCCAATATTTTGCCCATGCGGCTCTGGATGTAATGGCTTATAGTTTCCTGCAGGGCTTTATCACCTTTTTCAGGATCGTATACTCTCAGGAAGAAATCAGCGGCAGTTACTTTTTTAGTAGAAAACTTCTTCAGCACGGCATCCTGCTGTACCTGATCAATCAGCGAGATAAGCTTCAGGTCACTGGCATCGAGACGAGCAGCAAACTCCGTTGCATTTTTAGAGGATATGTTCTGATGTTGCAGCGTTAACTGGCCCTTGCTGTTTACCTGCACCACAAAAGACTCAAACAGATAGCCCAGGTACTCGTGTTCAAACAACGAGTATACTGCCTGGAAAGGCTGTGTGGTGTATACTTTCATGCCGAAGACATTTTTATAGGACATCAAAGATAGCCTTAAAACCGCTGAAATCCTACCTTTAAAAGGCTACTTCTATCGGGTATTCTGTGTTGTTCGGCTAAGTTTTTGGCCCAAAACAGCTACTGCCTGCAATTGTTTTTCCCGGGAACAAAAACAGTAGCTTATCCGGTAAGGAAATGCTGCTAGAGCCTAGCAAAGAAGTATAGGAAGGGGGATTGGGCAGTATAAAGCCTGCTATATGTTCTCGGTAACGGACATGGCCGCAGCCTTGCGCGCCGGCCTGATTGAAACAAGCAGTGTAATGACAATGATAGCAACGCCTGTCAACACAAAGTCTTCTACTTCCATTTTAACAGGATAAGAATCTACCACTGAGGTGGCCATACCCATAGATACCAGCCCGAAAGTTTGCTGCAGGTTGCAAACCAGCATACCCATAGATAAACCATAAGCTGCTCCAATAAATGCCACCAGCGCTCCCTCAAAGAGGAAAATGTTACGAATAGTAGTGGCGGTTGCACCCATAGAGGCAAGTATGGCAATATCCTTCTTCTTATCTATAACAAGCATAGAAAGCGAGAAGAAGATGTTAAGTGAGGCAATCAGAAGTATAAAAGCGAAGGTAATGAACACGAAAAGCTTTTCTACCTTAACGGCACGCAGCAGGCTGGTATGTTGCTCATCGCTATTTTGTACTTTGAATTTTTTACCCAACTCCTGCTGCAGAGCGCGCTTTACTGTTTCTATACGGAACCCTTCTTCTACCTTCACCTCCAGCGATGTACGGCGGCGGCCATACTCTAAAAGCTCTTCGGCAAAGTTAAGGGGCACAAAAACATAGGCATCGTCGTATTGCCGCTCTATGGCAAACACACCACCCGGTATAATGTTCTTGCTGTTAAAAGCGCCTTCTGGGTTAAGCGGATTAAATTTGGTATTGCGTGGGTATAAGAACTGCAACGGAATAAACTGGCTGTTGGGCCTGATCGAGAGTTGATACTGCACCCCTCTGCCTACAAGCGCATAGTAGGTCTTGTCCATGATGAGCTGGCTGTGCCCGGCTACTACTGCAGAGTCTATCTCGTTCTGCTGAAAAAAATTCTCGCTTACGCCCTTTACTTTAACCACCATCTGGCGGTCGTTGTAGCGCAGCAAGGCATTGTCTTCTATCACTTCTGAAACTACGGCTACGCCTGGCGTACGGCGTATACGGTTCATGAACTCGGTATCTGTTTCGAAAGACTTGCCTTCTACAACCGATATTTTCAGGTCAGGGTCGAAGCTGCTGTAAATCTCCCGTATCAGATCTTCCAAGCCATTAAAAACCGACAAAACTATGATCAGTGCCATGGAACCAACGGCCACACCAATCATAGCAATGTTGGAGATAATGCTAATGATGTTCCTCTTCTTTCTAGAGAAAAAATATCGTTTCGCTATCAGAAAAGGTACGTTCATTAATTGTATATCGGTTTTTGTTACTCGTTTATATTTTCTGAATTCCTAACTCGGAACTCGAGATTCAGCACTCCTAATCTTATTTCCAAGCTTTCACGATCAGGCCTGTGCCCGATGGATGTTTACCGTTCACGTCAAGCCAGTTAAGCACCAGACAAACCGGGAATGTGATCAGGTAATAGAACGGCAGTACCAGGAAGAAAATTTTAGAAGCCCCCAGCATCAACAAAGGGTATTTCATAGATAAGCGCCACGATACCTGACCTGGTTTGCCATACGAGTAACGTGCATCTACCTTGCTGAAACCAGCAGAGCGCAGTTTATCCTCTATTTCCCTGATGTTGTAGCCGTCGCGTACGTGTTCTTCAATAAAAGAGGCTTCGCCATCGCCGTGCACATCAGAACCACCCTGATCGGACGGGGTAGAAATGAGCAGCATAGCACCCGGACGCATAGAAGCATGGAAGTTTCTAAAAACCTCAACATCTTCCAGAATATGCTCCATCACATCCACAGACAAAACCAGGTCATACGTTTCCGGCTGACGGAATTGCACAAGGTCTCCAATGCGGAACATTACATTCTGCTTATCAATTGCTCTGAAGAAGTTATTGTTGTCTGATACCTGCTCTTCTTTTACATCCACAGCCAGTATATTCCACTTACTGCTCATGCCTGAGAGGTAATAGGTATACTGCCCAAAACCAGCGCCGGCATCCAGGATCTGGTGCGGGGCGCTTTTACGGGAAAATGCCCAGTTTCTAAGCTCTTTGTGCACATGCCAGGTGCGCAGCAAAAGCAGGTCTAGTAGGTTAAAAAATACGCGTCGCAGAAACGGGGTCTTGTTGAAAACATCACCAAGCACCCGCTTAATCGGGTCATACTGCATAAGGGTGGTAAGCTAAAGCTATTTATTGTCGTTATCGATATCCTCGATATAATCGTCTGTATTGTAATCTTTATCTGCAGGCGGAATCTCTATTCCAGTGAAAAGCTTATCAATGTTTGCAGCGTACTCAGCTGTATCATCAAGGTAAAATATCAGCTCCGGAATAACACGAACCTGTTTCTTAATGCGCTGAGCCAGCAGATGACGGATTGTTTTTGTATTCGCGCGTATTTCTAAGAGCAGTGCCTCGTTGTTTTGTGCCATCATAACGCTCAGGTATACTTTGGCTACACCCAAATCTGGGGAAACACGTACCACACTAACTGATATGTAAGCGCCTGCAAAAAGGTGCGGTACTTCCTTCTGGAAGATCTCGGCTAATTCCTTCTGTATGAGGCGTGAAAATTTCTGTTGTCTTTTACTTTCCATATGAAGATGCAAATATCATATTAATTTCGCATTTTTACCCCAAAAGCGCCCGACTCATTTTGGGCAATTAGGTTTATACTTTCTTCTAACCCTGTCTTCACTTGATTAGTTACTTCAGAAGCATACTGCCTTCCCGACTGATCCTGCTAATTTTAATTTACTTAGCTATACGTTTACCGCTTATACTTTTAGGTATTCCTGCCACTAAGCCAGAACTTATGTTTATACTTATTGGTGAGCGAATGGCCGATGGTTTTGCAATGTATCGCGATGTATATGATAATACGGCACCGCTGTCGGCATTCTTTTACTGGATGATCGATTTGCTGGTTGGCAGGTCTTATTTGGCTTACAGGCTTGTAGCGGCAGCACTTTTGCTGGTGCAGGCGCTCGCACTTAATGTTACTTTAAACCGGTATCAGGTATATGCTACCAAGAACTATATACCGGCACTGCTGTACCTTGTGATGGGAAGTATAACTATGGAGTCGGATATGCTGACGCCGCTGCTGATCGGTAATACCTTTGTTGTGCTTTCGCTGCCTTACCTGGTAACAGTAGCCCGCGAGGGTTTAGATAACAGCCGCTTGTTTATTGGTGGTTTTATACTTGGCCTGGCAGCTTTAAGCTACCTGCCGCTTGCGTTATTTCTTATAGTAGCAGCCTTTGCCGTTATATTCTTTGCATCCAGCACTTTCAGAAGCTTTTTACTCATGCTCTGCGGTTTTGCTTTTCCGTTTGCCGTGCTGATGACCTACTACATGTATACCGGTGCGCTTAGTTATTATCTGGAGTTTCAGTTATTGCAGCCATGGCATTTTAAACCTACTACTTTAATACCAGCCGCTGATCTGCTTAAAGTTCTGGCTATACCTGGCTTAGTGCTGGTGCTGTCGGTTTTTAGTATGGCTTCTCTGCCTCAGCGGCTTGTTTTCCAGGTTAAGTTTCAGCAATTGATGGTAGTATGGCTGGTGGTAAGCTTACTTATTGCCTTTACCAGAACAGAAATATCTGCAAACAGCTTTTTGGTTGTGATGCCGGCGCTGGGCTATTTCAGCGTGTTTTTCTTCATGAGTGGCTTCCGCAAAGTATGGGTACTGAATGTTTTCTTTCTGCTGCTGCTGGCTGGCGTGGTAGTATTGCGCTACCGCCACTGGATAGGCCTCTCTAACATTATAAAAGTGAATGAAACTGCCTTGCTGTTACCTCCGAACCCGGCACCAGGTATAAGCGGTTCTACCTTGCTTGTTCTGGGAGATGACATCAGCTACTACGAAAACAATAAGATTACTACACCTTACCTTAACTGGCAACTATCGCAGCGGCACTTCGGTAGCATGAAGAAGTACCAGTCTGTTTTCGAAATCTATCAGAATTTTAAAGGGGAGAGACCTGATTATATTGTAGATAAGGCAGGCTTAATGAAGGAGCTAAAATATAAACTGCCGTCTGTTTTTGCGGCATATGAGCCAACGCAAACAACGGCAGTCTACAAAAGAAATCATTAAATTATACTTACTTCTAGCAATCAGCTATTTTGCTAACGCGGTTCTGGTGGCGGCCCCCTTCAAAAGCAGTATTTAAGAATACTTTTACCATTTCCGCAGCCTCCTCTTCCGAAACAAAACGTGCCGGTATGCAAAGCACATTTGCATCGTTGTGCTCGCGCGAAAGTTTTGCCAACTCAGGTTTCCAGCAAAGCGCAGCACGCACCTGCTTATACTTGTTTGCCGTCATGGCTACACCGTTACCGCTTCCGCAGATCAGGATTCCGTAATCGGCCTCACCGTTCACAATTGATTTTGCAAGCGGGTGCACGTGGTCAGGGTAATCTACTGATTCATCAGAGTCTGGTCCGAAATCCTTTACTTCATGTCCTCCTTCAGCAAGAATTTCCTTGATCAGGTTTTTATAGGTAAAACCAGCGTGGTCTCCTCCGATAGCAATTTTGTAAGCCATAATTATACGTTATTCTGGTTCAGTTTCTTAAGATCATTTTTACGGATAGACTTAGACACGTGTATGCTTATTTCATAGAGCAGCATCAGCGGCGCACCTATCAACAGTTGGCTCACAACATCTGGTGGTGTAATAATAGCGGCAACTACAAGTATAATCACAATAGCATGCTTGCGGTACAGCTTCATTGTCTCAGGCGATAGCAATCCGGCTTTGGTAAAGAAGTATACGATCACGGGCATCTCGAACATGAGCGCGCAGGAGAGGCACATAGTTGTGAGCGTGGATACGTATGACGTCAGATCGAACTCATTCAGAATAGACGGATCTACCTGATAACCTGCCAGAAAGTTGATAGAGATGGGAGAGGCTACATAATAGCCAAACAGCAATCCCATTAAAAAAAGTATAGAAACAAAGAATACCGCTCCCCTGGAGCTCTTTTGCTCCTGCGGATAAAGTCCAGGCTTAATAAAGCGCCATATTTCCCAGAATGCATACGGAAAGGCACAAGCCAAACCCAGCACAAAAGATACCATCATGTGCATTGTTAGCTGGCCGCTCATCTGGCGACTCTGTATTGAAAAGGTCATTGAATCAATACAGAGTGCTTCTGTACCAAGCTTGTTTCCCAACTCGCACATCATCCGGTAGCTAAAAAAGTCCGGGCGCGAGGGAGCCAGAATTATATCATGAAATACAAAGCCTTTGGCTAAGAAAGCAATTATCGAAAATACAGCAATAGAAGCCAATGCCCTGATGATATGCCACCTCAACTCCTCGAGATGATCTACAAAGGACATCTCGCTCTGCTGCTGCGCTTCTTCTAAATATGGTTGGTCCATCAAAAGGGATAAATGTTTATTAATCAAAAATTAGTAAGCGAACAATGGATACTGCTGCATCCAGTTATTCACCTCGTTGCGCACAGTTGTCAGTTTGCTGTCGTTGTCGTGGTTAGTAAGCACATCATCGATCAGCTCTACAATGCGGGCCATATCGTTTTCTTTAAGGCCTCTGGTTGTAATGGCAGCTGTACCCACACGCATACCAGATGTAACAAACGGCGACTTATCATCGAACGGCACCATGTTTTTGTTGATGGTGATGTCTGCTTTTACCAGTGTGTTCTCAGCCAGTTTACCAGTTAAGCCTTTAGAACGAAGGTCTATCAGCATCATGTGGTTATCTGTACCGCCAGAGATGATGTTATAGCCACGCTCAACAAATGCTTTAGCCATAGCCTGAGCATTTTGCTGCACCTGCTTTACATAACCTAAATAGTCGTCAGACAGTGCCTCAAAGTATGCAACAGCTTTTGCGGCAATAACGTGCTCTAGTGGGCCACCTTGTGTACCAGGGAACACAGCACCATCCAGCACAGACGACATCATGCGGATTTCGCCTTTCGGTGTTTTCAGGCCAAATGGGTTTTCAAAATCTTTGCCCATCATGATCATACCGCCTCTTGGCCCTCGTAATGTTTTGTGCGTTGTGGTGGTAACAATATGGCAATGCTCAAATGGGTTGTTTAGTAAGCCTCGTGCAATTAAACCCGATGGGTGAGAAATATCAGCCATAAGTAAAGCACCTACCTCATCGGCAGCGGCACGCAGCTTCTTGTAATCCCAGTCGCGGCTGTAGGCAGAGGCACCGCAAATAATCAGCTTTGGTCGCTCGCGGCGTGCAGTTTCTACAACCTTATCAAAATCAATAAGACCTGTTTCCTGCTCTACACCGTAAAAAGACGGATTATATAATTTACCAGAGAAGTTAACAGGAGAACCGTGTGTAAGGTGCCCACCATGAGAAAGGTCAAAACCAAGAATTTTATCGCCTGGCTGTAATACTGCCAGCATTACCGCTGCGTTTGCCTGAGCACCTGAGTGTGGCTGTACGTTTACCCACTCTGCTCCGAAAAGCTCTTTTGCACGGTCTATTGCTAATTGCTCAGCCTGATCCACGATCTCACAGCCACCATAGTAGCGTTTTCCGGGTAAGCCTTCAGCATACTTATTGGTCATTTCGCTACCCATAGCGCGCATTACCTGCTCCGATACAAAGTTCTCAGAAGCAATAAGTTCAATGCCATGTGTCTGGCGAGCTTTTTCCTTAGCAATCAGGTCAAATATAGCGGTATCTTTTTGCATCACTTTTATGCTTGTTATAATGTTCAAAATTAAAGTATGCTCGGGAATAAACCAATGTTTCAGAAGTTTATATACTCCGCTGCATCCTCTACCCACACGAGAGGAAGGTAGCAAAGTATAAAGCAGGTTGTGTTTAAAATTCAAAAGCCCGGCACTACGTGTTGTGCCGGGCTATTAACAAGTATAATCAGGTATAATAGTCGCTATCTATACTTACCTTGATGGTAGTTTATAGTTTACTTTTCTTCGCGAAAGAAAAGGTAAAGGCTATCTAAGTTACTGCTTTACAACCTTTACCTGGTGTAGTTTATCTTCTAACACAATAGTAAGCACATATATACCTCTCTGCAGTTTATCATACACCGGCAGTTGTATCTCATTCTGCCCTGCTCGCACCTGTACATCTTTAGAGTATACCACGCTACCACTTACTGATGTCAAACGCAGCCTGGCCTGCCCAGAATTTATTGCCGAAATATATACTTTAGAGTTATAGTTGATAGGATTAGGAGCAACGGTTACAGTTTCTTCCTGCACCGGAGCAATATTTACGGATACAATTTTACTGTAAGTATAGGAGCCATCCATATCAACCTGCTTCAGGCGGTAGTA
Organism: uncultured Pontibacter sp.; assembly: GCA_966250805.1. Lineage (GTDB taxonomy): Bacteria > Bacteroidota > Bacteroidia > Cytophagales > Hymenobacteraceae > Pontibacter. The sequence goes on from CBINIP010000005.1 coordinate 243,422, forward strand.
AAGCGATCCATTAGTCTGGGCATCATGTGTGTAAGAGTAACGAGTGGTTACGTTGCTGTTATTCACCTTACTTTTTATTGTTGCCACTTTTTCAAATCCTGCCTTTGGATCCTGGGTCACTTCCACATCAAAATAGTCGTTGTCTTTTTCAGATGCAGTAGCCCAATTTAGCACCACAGCACCAGCCTGAACAGAGGCAGTGAAAGAGGTTAGCTCAACTGGTAGTGGTTTTGTTTCTCCTTCTAAAATCAAATATTCGGTTTTAGCTCTGGAGCTTGCGTGATCTATAGTACCTTCTAAAGCTTGTGATGCCTCCGTTGGTGAGTATTTAACCCAGATAGTAGTTGGCGCAAGTACTTTATTTGAGATATTATCTGTGATTGTAAGTGTTTTTGCGAATGCCCCTGTCTCTGATGTAGCTATAGTATACTCACCGGCACCAGACACACTTAATGTTACTTTATTATCTTCAAGATTGACAGCTTCTACTGTATACTGCTGCGTAACCGATTTACCTAGCTCCGCTAAGAAGGAGAGCCTGCTAGCGCTAAGTGTAATTTTCGGCATGTCTACGGTGAATGTAGCACTATACATCTGCCCCTGCAGCGTTCGCACCAGAAGTGAACCCGATGTTGCCTGAGCCGGCACAGTGACCTTAAGTTCGGTGTCGCTCACCACGGTAAAGGCTG
>CBINIP010000006.1:0-226745 GCA_966250805.1 uncultured Pontibacter sp.
TCCTCAACTCCCTGGCCCAGCTGGGCAAGAGCCTGGACGTGCTCGCCCGGCACCGCCAGGTTCTTCTCTTCCTGGACAACGATCCGGCTGGTAAAATGGCAAGAGAGCGGCTGCTCCAATCAAAGCTGAACTGCCAGGACCTTTCCTCCAGGTACCAGGACTATAAGGATGTGAACGAGCTGCTGGTGGCCAGACCGCGGCTGGTGAAACAACTTCTGCAACGACCTGTCACCTGGAAAGGAATCAGGAGGAAAGGCCTATAAGCGCAGGGAGCAAGTTTGTGTTTTTGTTATACAAAAACTCTTTCCAACCCCTCTGCTCCCGGTGGTCGCAACAGGGAATTTTTCTTACAATGTGAAGCAACAAGAGATGGAAAAAGAAACAGCACAGCGGCAGCAAAGCCACGAAAGAAAGAAGGGCGGCCGCCCCACCAAACACGTAAAGCGGAACCACACCCTGGTGGTGCGTGTAACTGACACAGAGCGACTGCTGATAGCAGGTAAGGCGCGGGAGGCGGGCCTGAGCCTCTCGGCCTGGTTTCGGGCAGCGGCCAAGAAGGCCGTGGTCGTGGCACGTCTGCGCCCCGAGGAGGCAACTACGCTACGGATGCTATCGGGGCTTTCTAACAACCTCAACCAGCTTGCCAGACTGGCGCACCGCGAGGGACTGCTGTCGGTGCAGGGCAAATGCCGTCAGGCGCTTGAGCAGATTAACCACACGCTTGAGAAACTAGCCAAAGATGATCGGAAAAGTCATGTCCGGTAAGAGCTTCTCGGGCTGTGTGCGTTACGTGGTGCAGAAACCTGAGGCTACGGTATTGGATTCAGAGGGCATCCGTACAGATGCTGTATCATCCATGGTAGCTGATTTCAACCTGCAGCGTAACCTAAACCCGGACTTAGAAAAGGCCGTGGGGCATATTGCCCTGAGCTGGAGCGTGCACGACCAGGCAAAACTGAGTCCTCAGGTAATGGTGGAGCGGGCAAAGGAGTACCTGGAACAAATGCAGATCAGGGATACGCAGTACCTGATTGTCCTGCACCGGGACCGGGAGCACCCGCACGTGCACATCGTCTACAACCGGATTAATTATGAAGGGAAAACCATCTCAGACAAATTTCAGCACCGGCGCAATGCAAAGGTCTGCCGGGAGCTTACCCTGCAACACGGCTATTACCTGGCTCCGGGCAAAGGGCAGGTCAACCGCCAGCGCCTGAAAGGAGCCGACAAGGCACGCTATGAGCTGCATGACGCGATCCGGCAGGCGCTGCCAAAGGCCAGCACCTGGCAGGAGCTCGAGAACCTGCTCCGAGGCAAAGGCATCACCATCGACTACAAATACAAGAGAGGCACGGAACAGGTGCAGGGCGTGAGCTTTCGCCTGGGAGAGCTCAGCTTCAAGGGATCCAGCGTAGACAGGAGCCTGAGTTATGGTGCTATCGACAAACAACTGGAGCAACACCGGCAGCAAGCGCCGCTGATGACACCTGGTTCCAAGCAACATAGCACACTTCGTCAGACAAACTCGTCCTTCGACGGTTATTCCACGGGCAGAGGCCTGATGCATGGCCCAATTGAAAGTTTACTGGCTCCCGCCACCGGGCAGGCAGCAGATGCGAATAGCTATCACTTCAAGAAAAAGAAACGCAGAAAGAAAAAGAGAATCCGCATATGAAACAGGAAGAATTAGAGGAACGCCTCCTGGACGTGGAGCGCGTGCTGGCCTTACAAGGCAAACGGCTAGAAAAGCTCGAAGAACAACCTGCACAGAACCCGCCGCAGGTTGCCCAGGCACCTGGCTGCAGTACTCAATTTGAGGAGCTGAAGGCTCTCCTCAAGCGGCACGACCTGAGCGTGCAGGCCCTGCAGATCTACACACAGATCGCCTCCTTCCGCGAGACGATCACCAGGCTACCCAAAGAACTGCCTGTCCGGCACCATCATCATTTCGAGGACAGAGCACGTAATTTTATACTGGGTGGCATGGCGTGTTTGCTCATGACTGCTGTCTCCACAGGACTATGCTTCAGACTGTACCAGGAAAACGGCAGACTGGAGGAGAGCGATACCAAGTACAGGATGATTCGGCAGACTTTTAAGGAGGCGGCTTTATGGGCAGACTCAGTCTATTATAGTAATCCAGAGCAGGCTGAGCAGGAAATCAAACTTTTGGAGGCTCAAGCCTCTACTCAGCAGCAACAGTAGGCTGTGAGTTTTAGGTAGTAAATAAAAATCAGTAATGCGTAAAGTGGCCTGGTCACTTTATGCATTACCCTAATCGCTATTAGCTCTCCTGCTGCTTTAAAATTTCTCTTTTCTCGCCTTTGCAGGTAAGCTCTTGATAGGATGCTGTTTTCATCTACCAGCTCCATAAAATTGCCTATTAGGCTAAAAGAATAGTGATTGGAGTCATCCTGATTAATCAAAACTTGCTCCTGCAAAGTTTGGCAGCTAATAATGCTTCCATCTTCTGCTAAATTTTAAGTTGCTTCGCTATAAACCTCAGGGCTTTCTTTCCAGCGGCTGCATACTGCAAAAGGTATGCTGTTAGGTGGCCTTCCATTTAATAAAAAAGGGAGCAATATGATTGTTTCGCTCCCAAAGCGGTCACGTGCCTATCACATGGTTGTCCAAACAGGCTGCTTATTTCCAGACTTCTAGTTCGGGATTCTTAATACCATTAATACAATGCCTTTAGCTTCTCTTCAAATACCTGCCGGGCCAGTGCCTGCAGGTGCCCTACCCGCTCAAAGAGCAGCTCCAGCGTGGCAGCATCCAAGCTGAAGTCAGGCGTATAGCGGCTTTTCAGGTAAGCTTCTTCCAGCAGGTGAACCAGCTGTTTTTCTTCTGCCGTGTCCCTTGGGAAGACCGTGTTGAGCTGCGGGGCACAGCGGCGGCTGTGCTTGATCAAAGCCTTGATCGAGTGGGTGTGCGGCTCTTTTTCCAGCAGCGAGAGCAGGATGGCGCGGTAAGTAAGCTCGGCTGCCTGGTGCAGCAGAAAAGACTGGATAGCTGCATCTTCGCTGTGACGGGCAGCATCTAAAAAAGCCCTGGCCCGACTGTAGTGCGGCTCAAATACCTTCCGGGCCCTCTCCCCCAGCGCCTGGAAGTGTTGCTTTGGAGTGAGGGGAAGTGGTGATGCACGACCACAACTATAGACCAACTTAGCAGGTGTACAGGACAGGGAATAGAAAATATGCCCCTGGGCAAGGGCAGTACGAACGGCATCTGCACGGTGGAGCGAACAGGTAACCTGCCTTTGGCGCAGGCTGGCAAACTCGACCAGGGCCTGGTGCTCTTCAAAGTGGATGTGGCTTTTGCAGGGCACCACCACCAGCAGGTCCACATACCCGGCCTCTCCTGTTGCGCCTGGCAGCGGATGGTTCAAAAGGTAGATCTGCTCGGGCTGCACGGCTTCGGCCAGGAAGGCGATGAGCTGCTGCACATCTTCCACCAGACTGGCAGGAGCCAAAGCGGTAACGCTGCTTTGCAAGAGGGTTAGATCTGCTGTTGGATTCATGTTATCATCAACTTAGTTCTGACAGTGACGCTGCCTGTTCCTTTATTACTCCCAAAATATCTCCGGCTCCTGCATCGAGCAGCAGCGTGAAATAGTAGGTTACTTCCAGTAAGCGTTCCAGCTGCTCGTAGTGCAGGAGCAGCTCATAGTTCTCTGTCTCCTGCAGCAGGCTGGTAGCACCAAGAGCATACTCTGTCCATTCTGAAAGCAGTCTTTTCCACTCCCTGAGCGTTAATGTACTGAAGACATCCTTCAGCACCAGTGCCGGGTAATTCAATTCCCGCTGGTGAAGGCACCGGATGCTGCCTTCGAATTCAGCTTCGATGGCACAGTACTCCAGGTGCCGGAGCCTATCCTCTTCCAGCCATGCATCTGAGCCCGGTGCAGCGCCAGGCAGTTGCACGTCCCCATCCCGTGCTTCTTTCTGTTGGAGCAGGAGCCAGCTGGCTTCCAGGAGCTTTTCCACCCGCCGTTGCAGCACCACCGCATCGCCGGGCTGGCGCAGCTGGTACCAGCCGACTGTGCAGGTTGCAGCTTTGAGGCACTTCCACAAATCCAGGCGCAGGTACTGCACAGAGGTCTGGTCAAATACAGCCAAGATAGCAGCTACCGGCTCTAGCCGCTCTTCAGTTGAGAGGTGAATAATCCCATCTCCCTCGTTTGTTTTCACGCTTTCCATTGGCAGAGTGGCTTGTTTTACCACAAGTTGGCAGTTTTGGGCCGCGTACCGAACCCAGCGCAAGAGTATTTTACCAGCTTCTGTGTTTTTCTTACTCAGCCGAAAGCGTTATATTTGGTATTATGGAAACGACGATGAAACCTTCACACATTGGCCGTAAGATCAGCCGCATCCGCGAGCTGCGCGGCATCAAGCAGGAAGCCCTGGCCCAGGAGCTGGGCGTGAGCCAGCAAACAGTCTCCAGAATGGAGACTAGCGAGACAGTGGAAGAGGACATTCTCGCTAAGGTTGCCAAGATCTTAGGAGTTCAGCCGGAAGCTATCAAGAACTTCAGCGAAGAGGCTATTTTTAATATAATTGGGAATACTTACAATGACCAATCAGCTTCTTTAAATTACCAATGCACCTTTAATCCATTAGATAAGCTTATGGAGGTAATTGAAGAGAATAAGAAGTTGTACGAACGTCTACTGGAAAGCGAGCGCGAGAAAGTGCAGTTACTTCGCCAGCAGCTGTCTGGGAACTAGGCCGGCATTAAGCATACTTGGGGAATTTTTTGCGTTCGTATTTTCTTTATACCTGCACCATTGCGGAAATTAAGGCTTAAACATGACTAAGCTTTTAGAAGTAGAACCTAATATTTCACCTCATGTTTAATAGGAAAAGTATGGGTTTCCAAAGTCCATCAATTAATGATTCGATCGTTCTTCCCTACACTTTTCTATATTGCGATTTTTAGCGACAAAATTAAAACGAATACACCTCTGTTAATCAAAGGGTCTCTGGTTCTAGCCAGAAGGAATAGCAATAAGATCAGCTACTTACAGGCAAAACTACTAAGTGGCTTTTTTGTTGTACATACAATTTGTATACAACTGTATGTTTACTTTCTGATTTAGCCTCCCTTTCTGCCGTGTTTTGCTCCCTTTTATGCTTAAAGTGTATGCAAGTAATAACAGTTAAACTTTAGCCTTTGCTTCTCGAAAAACAGCCTTTGCAAACAAATAGAGGCATTTTTAGATTTTGCAGTGATTTTTGTTTAGTGGGTTTATCCTGGTGTATAGGACTAGTGAAAACATGGCTGTGGTTGTTGCGCTTTCATGTATGTGCGAGATTTTTATAATCAGGATCTCTGGCAGGTCCTTCTAGTGGCTCATCTTCCCTGTGCAGCTTTTGAGAGCCTGTGCTGGCAGGTTAGCAAGAAATTATCAGTCAAGACTTCACCAGATGTAGCGCCTATAGGGCTAAAACGCTTTACCATATAGCCTAACGGCTTTGCTATGGTGCGTTTAAATGCACTATAGGTTGTGTTGTAGTATTGTTATTTTTCAACAGGTTTTCCTAAATCTATCAATTGATTGGGTGTTTCAATTTTATAAAGCTTACCATTCAATGACAGCCTATAATGTCCGATTATAGTATCCATTTTGTCAAAATATGACTTCCGCTCTTTTTCATAGTCTTCCCAAAACTTTTTCTGTTTCCTTTTACAAGCTAAGTCTAAAGCACCGCAATCAAAATGTACCATAGGTATTCCAAAATAGTATTCATAGATTGGAATAGTACCTAAGTCAATTTCTCTGTCTTTAGGGAGGTTAACAAGCCTGATATTGTTATGGCTCAGAAAGAAGATTTTTAGCGTGTCATTTACCTGTTGTTCATTAGCTACTACTTCAAATTGACCATTTAAATCTATTTGAGTCATATTAGTAGAGTCAAAGCCTACGTAAACCCCACCTACAGGAGCAAAGTACTGCCCAAGAACAATCTTACCTTTTAATTTATACTCTTGGGCAAAGCCTTCACTAAAGACAATGATGTACAGGCTTAAAACCAATAGGATTCTTATCATTTCATAGTTTTAATGCACCACAACGGTTGGGCTATGGTGCGTTTATGCACTATAGGTGGTGCTGTGCTTTCGGGCTTTTTCTTTACTCTCCAGTACTCCCATCAACCGCTGGTTTAGGTAAAGTTTTTCCTTTCCTACCTTAGTTGCTTTTAAGAACCCTTCGTTCTCAAGCGCTATCAGGTAGTTCCCTACAGTCTTTGGTGTTCCCATGTTTGCGTCTATCAGAAATTGGCGTTTGGTATACGGTAGTCTGAACAAGATTTCTATCAACTCTTTTGAGTGTACCTTTGGGAGTTTCTCTTTTATTTCCTCTGAAGTGGCTTCCATAACGGCCATGATCTCCTCCAGTTTTTGGAGTCCGCTGGCGGCTGTTTTTTCAATCATGTCGAGCATGTAGAGTATCCAGCCCTCCCAATCTCCTGCTTCTGTTACTGCCCTTAGCTTCTGGTAATAAGCCGCCTTATGGTGGATGATATACTCACTTAAGTAAAGAGCAGGCACATCCAACAGTTTTTCCATTTTCAAGTAGAGCAGAAGTAAAATCCTTCCTGTGCGTCCATTACCGTCAATGAACGGGTGGATAGCCTCGAACTGGTAGTGCATGACAGCCATTTTGATGAGAGGGTCCAGCGTGCTTTCCTCGTTAATGAAGCGCTCTAGGTTTGCCATTTTCTCGCGTATTACTGTTTCCCCTGCCGGCGGCGTGTAGATTACTTTGCCCTGCGTGTTGGATAAGGTCGTGCCCGGAGTAGCCCTGATACCCGATGTGTTCTGCTTGATACATCGCATGATATCCACACAGAGGTTTGTTGTGATAAATGGCCGCTCTTTGAGCTTTTCCAAGCCGTACCACAACGCCTCCTTGTAGCTTATGACCTCTTTTGCTGCCGTGGGTTCATACCTCTTTTCGGCCACGACTGATTTATAAAGGTCATCATTTGTGGTGATAATGTTCTCTATTTCAGAGCTTGCCTTGGCTTCCTGTAGATGGATTGTGTCCAAAAAGAGGCTTGGGTTAGGCAGGTTGATGATGGCTCCGTTCAGCTGCGCCAAGGCCCTGCTTGCTTTAACGGTCTTTCGCATAACTTCCTTTGTCTCAAGATCTACATCCGGAGGAAGCAAGGGTAAGTCATTGTAGGGTTCTTCTCTATGAAATGGGGCCATAAATAACGAGGGTAACAGTTACTCTTACTTTAAATACAAAGGTAAAAATAGTGATTTATTACACTTGTTGTTTGTTCAGAGGTAACTATTACTCCTGTAGGTTATTTTTCATACTTTGCATGAAGTATAACGGTCTCTGGCTTTGTGTTGATGGGCTTTGGAAACTTTACTCTGTCTGCCAGCAGCAAAGTTTATTCGTTACTAAAATGTTTTTGTTCGCATTGTTAGCCCACTAACGCTAGGCCCGTGTTGGCACCAGTAATTTTCATTCTGAATTTTCATTTTTATTCACTAACGGCCAGATATTCATCTCTAAGTTTGGCTGTTTGTACAATCAGAACCGTATTAGCCAGCATAATGAATATGAAAATTATGATGGCAGCACTACTGCCTAAATAGATTCCCCCAATTAGGGCAATAAAGCACGTTCCGATAATCGTTAAAAAATTATCCATAGTCACACCGGTTATTGCGTCAATGATTGTACCGCTTTGGTGTACGGAAAAGTCATAAATAACAATCATTTCTCCAAGACATCCGACTAGGGCGGTTGCCATTCCTAATACTTCAATGGGGATATTCGTAAGTTCCGAAATTCGGGTAATTGCCTCTATAACCATATAGGCGGATACAAAGAGAATAACTGTAGCAACTAATAAAGAAAACCAGTTTCTGAACATAGAACTGCCGGTACCTTCTTGATCAATTTTGTCTTTACCGTTACCCCTTAATTGCGCTTTCCGGAATTCGTATATGAAAAAAAGGCAGGCCATCAAAATGAACAATGCCATTCCTTTATTGAATTTATAAATGTCTTGCTGGAATAGCTCGGAGCTGTTTTCAATGGTTCCTGAGAAAACTACACTTATAGCAACAAATGCCGTGATTGCAGAAAGAATCAACAGCAGCGTTAATGAAGATGATATTTCTTTCAGGGAAGGTCTAAGTTCCTGTTGTGACAGTGGTGTAAGTTTTCCCCATTTCTTAATGGGGGGAAACATCAATACTTCCCGTTTGAGTCTGTTTGATTTATCCTGTCTCCAAACACACCAGGAGGCGAATAGAATATTGTAAATGTTAGAACCAAGGGTTGTGCTGCCTGCAACTATTCCATATTGAACTGACCTGTAATAATCGCCCGATACCTCACTTACGCTAAGGATTGCAGCCAATATGCCGATAGCCATATCTGGAAGGGCAGTACCAATGGCCTGCAGAACGCCTGCTGCAATGCCAGTCTGATATTTCAGCGATTGTGAAACCGCACCGATTATTTTGGACGTTTTAACAATACAGTAAATGCCAACAAACAATTGCAGCATAAGGGCTATATATATCCAAATAAAATGTTTGTACTGAGTCAGAAAAAAAGAAAGCAATGCAACAGTTGTCACTAAAACAAAGAGAACCGTAAGATTAAATTTGTGTCCCTTCTTTTTTTTCATCCTTTTACACGCTAACTGAATAAGCTTGTCATTTTATTCATTGGTGCCAACGTGCTGGTATAGCAGATTGCAAGGCGTAGCCGAAGCAGTACTGTTATACTTTGTTAGCAGTCTGTTATTTTACCATTAGCGATTTAGCTGCTTCTTCTCCGACAGCTTTGAACCTGTCATAGTTTCTCTTCTCTATACTCATGCTAAGCATGTAAATTTTCTCGCCTATAGTATAGGTATAATTCACTAACCTTAGCTCATCACCTTCTATCTGGTCAGCAATAGTCTTAAATACTGTATGGTCTCCTAACTTGACATGTTCGGCAGAAACTATATTGAAAGTGGGTTTGCCCTTCATCTCCTGCGTCCAACGTGCTTCAACGTCATCTAAGGTTTCATTATTTATGTTATCAGACGCCATCAACACAAGCATATCAGGGAAGCGGTCATTGGGGTTATCTTTTGGAGTAACAAAACCAACTACTTCACCAGCATTCATTTTCCATACAATCCAGCTTTTAGGATGGCTTATAGAAATTGTACCTGTAGGGCTTTGCCACGTTTCCCAATCCTTTTTATTTGGCGTTTGGCACTGAACAAGTAGTGGGAGTACAACCAGAATTGGTAAAACTAAGAGTCTATGTATTTTCATCTATAAATTATTATTGCTGCTAACGGACTTGGCCATAAGGCGGCGTAGCTGGCTTATGGGTATGGTTAGCACTATTTTCCTTATTCAATAGCATCATTTGGGAAGTGTTTCTCGATGTAGTAGTAACCGCTTATATCGTCTTGTGCTATCAATACTCCCCAGTCAGATAGGCGGTCTATAATATAAATGTTCTCCTTGCTGGTTGTATTCTTACCCTTCAAGAAGCCATCATCATTGAAATAATAGTTTAAGAACTCTTGTTTACCAGCTGTTGCAACCGAGTCTACACTTTTCCATTTCCTGACTATAAATACACCATCCATGGCATTTTTATTAAGCTTTAGAAGCTTCTCTGTTTTCACAAGACCCGCAAGCGACAAAGAGTCTATCGGTGCGCCTGTTTCTTCACATAATTCAATCAGATCCCACAATCCTTTTTGCAGGATTCTTATGGTATCCCCTTTATAGGTAGCACCAACAGTATAAAGATATTCTGGTCTCCAATCGGTTGGCAGTCTTGGGTCCACTTTGCGCTTTGAGTAATAAGCAGTATAGCGATGCATTATCCCTTTAACAAAGCTATCAAGTAGCCTGCCTTCTTCAATTGACACTTCCTTCTGAGCTTGTTCTTTACTTTTACATCCAAACAAAATCATTATGAAGAGCTGAAAAAGCAATGCATTTGTTATCAGGCGCATTAGTATATTTTATAGCTTATAATTTGTGCTAACGGTTAGTACAGGCTATGGTGAGGCGTAGCCGAGACTAAAGCCTGTGCCGTGTTATGTGAAGACGTTCTTTCTTCATTTTCAATATTCCTACCGATATCAATGGTATACCTACTATTATTCCGAACAACATAAAGCTCAAATAGTATTTGTCTTCTTCATCAAATACCCCTTCTGTTGCATAAACCAGCATTGGCAACATAAAGAGTGTAAAGCCAATGGCTGAAAAAATTTTCCAGATGGTTTTCTTGGAGCAATAGAAGCTAAACAAAGTAACTATGGCAAGAAGCCCATCTATTACATAATGCACAGCCATACTATCTGTTCCAGTTATTATTGTTATTGGATACACAAGTGCGGAATTCAGGTAAATCAGTAAAATCTGAATTACAGGCACAAAAGACGACACCAGCAAAAAGGCTGTCAATATAAGTGGTATTGCGAGGTTTTCATCTTTCATGATTACACATAACGGTTAGTACAGGCTGCTGACGAGGCGCAGCCGAGTATGGAGCCTGTGCAGGGTTATACCTTGTTGTTTTATCTATGGCACCACATCATATACAGTTGTGCTGTTGTTTTGAAAGATTTCAGCCTGAATTTTTCTTCCTAATGCAACTACCTCTTCAAGGGTAGAATTAGATTCAATTCTGATTACTGGTGCTGGTGTCATGGATTGATAGTGTGGTTGATTGCCATATGTCGTCATTACGCTTTCCAATTCATTCATTTGGGCAAATTCTTTTAGTCTATCAATGAATGGTGTCTGCTCTTCAACCATTGACTCGAACTCAAGGTTGAACTTGCCATTTTCATAAACGAAGTAGATGCAGTCAATTCCATTAGAAGTTATGCCAATGAAATCAAATTCTGTTTGCCCATTTTTTAGCTTTGTTAATGTAGTAGGAAGTTCATCTATTCTTATTCTGTCTGCCATTTGGATGGTTTGTTCATTATTTGTCTGGACTTCCGACATAGTGCCCGAATTCTCACAGCTTACCAATAAGGCTATTCCTAACAGTCGGAGGGTGGAGTTAATTATTTTCATTTATGACTTCAATGTGGTATAACGTATTTGGCTATGCGGTGGCGCAGCTACCGTATAGGTGTGGTTAGGTTTTAGCTTGTTCTTCAACCGTCTCTACGACTTCCACAGTTTTGTTAGTATAAATCACAATTAAAATTCCAACTATAATAGATAAAACAGTTGTCAAATAATATTGTAAATCGGTATTTGTGAAGCTGTTGGTTATATCCTTCACAAGCTTCCCAGAAAATTGTAGTCCAGACCCAATAATCAAGAAAATGATAGCCCATATTTTTATACCATTCTTTGCAAATTCATGCCTTTTTAAAATAAGCACCAGCAAAGTTGCTTGAATTGCAATTGGAAGTAATCCAACAAATTTTGATTGAGTTACAGATAAGAATAAATTCCAAAGTAATAGGCAACCAAGTAGTGAAATGATAGCCCAATAAAAGGCTGGATTAGCAAATTTTGATTTCTTCATTAATTATTTATTAAAATTAAACCTAACGTTTAGTACAGGCTGCGGGCGAGGCAAAGCCGAGAATGAAGCCTGTGCAGGGTTAGGCAAAGCTATTTATTTGTTTTCTTTAAGAGTTTTTGAAATATCTATTATGCCAGTTAAATAGGCTGATATTAAGTATTCCACAGCTAGGAAGTCCTGTGGTTGAATATTTTTTTCAATAGGCACTAGAGCACGAATCGCATCAGGTTCATATTTCAGGCCATCAATTAAATCTAATTTGAATGGGCTAATGCAAACTTCTTCCAGTGATTTGAGGAAATAGTATGTATCCCTGCTTCGCATGGTGGAGAATGCTTTTAGGGTATTTATTTTATCAATTTTCTCAATATAGAAGCCGTTTCTGTCAAATGGAAAAGATTCGCTAGAAACATTAATTCTTAAGTACGGCTCTTCATATTTAATCTGTAATGATTGCTCGGTAAGGCCACACTTTTGCAAGAATATAGCTTTTACATCTTGAACAATATTATCAAAACCTATAATGCTACTCATATTTTTAGTGTTGCCTAACGGTTAGTACAGGCTACGGACGAGGCGCAGCCGAGTATGGAGCCTGTGCAGGGTTAGGGCAAGGGTTTTCTTCCTGTTCATAGTTGCTAGGCTAAGGGAAGGAATGATTTATGGTTTCCAAAACCTTTGATGGACCAACTAACCCTGATGCTATTTCTGTTTAGCGTAAAACTTGCTTTTAATAATTCTCTGAACATGGGCAGGGACCATCGGTTCTGAAAGGCTTTTTGACGTAAGGCTTTAGTTTGTCAAATGGCACATCATCAGTCGTTTTCATCCTTCCCTCCGGGTCAAAGTACCAAAAGCTTACCATGCATTCCTCATCCCACTCTGCGTAATCATCATCATAGCCTTGCCTCATACTTCGCAGCAGATGAGGGCTATACATCTGCTCGGTCTCCCGCATCAGCTTCGTCAAGTCCTCCCCGGAAACCTTGTGATTATTCTGCATGCGCTCTTTTACCTGTTCCAGCCACAGATCCTTGAGCCCTTTCGTGAACACGTCCTCGAAAGCCAGCTTCCGGCCAGTCTGCAAGTCAAAGAGCTCCCCGGTAGAGGTTTCGACCCGAGACAGGTCGGGGCCGTATTTGTCCATAAAATCATATCTGATGTAAAGCACTCTGTCGAAGATGATGGAAGGCGTTACAACCACCCACAGTTTCTGGAGTTCGCCTTTTGCCCCGGTCTCGGCCATGCGCCGCAGTCCCCGACGGTATTCTTCGTCCAAGGTCACGTGGCGCTGCTGGGCCTCGCGTTTGAAGACCTTATTGAGGCTGTCTGTAACGGCAGAGGCGGGGTCGGAGTAAATCACTACATATTCGGTTTGCGTGTCTGCGCCCTTCCCCGGTATTCCGTGATTTCTAAACCAGAACCTGCCGCAATGCATATCCGGAGGGCCTTCCGCTAGATCTACTTCTTCCTCTACCTCAGCATCTTCCACCAAAACCGGTTCTTCCTTTGCCTCAGGGGTGTTAACAGAGTCCGCAACCAGGTCCGAGGTCTCCTCCTGTGTATTCACACGCGCTTCCTCAGACGACTGGCAGGAAAAGACAGGGTGAAGAAACAGAAGAAACAATAGTGCTTTTACTTGGAATCGTTTGTAAATTTTCGTCATACTTTTCCTTAGAAGTAGTAGAAAGTTGAAATCAATATTTTACCTCTTTGCCCTAACTACTGGACATACGACAACATACGCTTATCTGCACTATGAACGTAACTCCTGCCGCCTGTTTTCGGGCAGGTCATGGGGCAGAGTCTGGTTAGATGTGTAGCTTTCTCTGTTGTTTTCATATCCTTTAGCTAATGTAACAGTTTACTACAGATTATCCAACGGGCTAACTATTTTATCCAAAGCATGGGTGGTGATGTGGGTATAGATCTCAGTGGTCTTGCTGGATCGGTGGCCCAGCAGCACCTGGATGTAGCGCAGATCGGTGCCTTGCTCCAGCAGGTGGGTAGCAAACGAGTGGCGCAGCGTATGGGGCGTTGCAGGCGCTTTCACGCCCGCTTTCGCTTTACTGGCTCGGAAGACATTTCGTATGCTTTCCACCGTGTACTGCCCGCCTGCCTGCCCTTCAAAGAGCCATACCTGGGGCTTGTACTGCTTGTAGTAGGCCCTGAGGCTTTCGAGCAGCTTTTGAGAGAGCAGCGTGGTGCGGTCTTTTTTGCCTTTGCCTCCACGTATGAGCAGCAGGTTACGCTCTGACTGCACGTCTGTGAGTTTGAGGTTAATCACTTCCCCTATCCGAAGACCACCTGCATACAAGAGCTGCAGCATGCAGCGGTGCTTCAGGTTCTCGGTGGCAGAGAGTATCTTGAGCACGTCCTGCTTGCTGAGTACCTGGGGCAGGCGCTCGGGCTTTTCAGGCCGCTCTACCTGGCGAAGCTGCACTTCATGGCGTAGCAGCACCCGCTGGTAATAGAACTTCACCGCATTGATGGATTGATTCACAAAGGAGACTGAATACGTGCCTGTCTGTACCATGCTTCGATGATAGGCATTTATCTGTTCTTCTGAGAAAGTATTGATAGCCTCCAGACCTTTGTCCTTATGCGCATTCAGAAAGCGCAGCAGCAGCGCGTGGTAGGTGCGGATGGTGCTGAGGCTATAGTTTAACAGAAACAGCTTTTCCAGGTAGGTAAGCGGGCACGGGATGTACCCATCGCCTTTAAGGTAACTTTGCTCCCAGAGCCTGGCCTGCAGGGTCATATCCTTTACCTGCATCGTTTGCGCCAGCCACAGCTGGGCTACTGGCTGCACTTCCGTTAGCAGTGCATGCAGGCTGCTGCTGTCGGTATTTGTGACAAAGCACTGCATGTCCTGCAGCCACTGGGCCACCCTGCTTTGCTTCAGGCGAGCATAGATGTCCTGGTTGTATGGATAGCTGAGCTGAATATACTGCTTGCCCTGATGCTCCAGGGGCTGCAGACGCACCACAGGCTTTACTGGCACTTTCTCCAGTGGCTCTACCAGGGCTTTGTCCTGTTGCAGGATCACCGCTCCGTGGGCTGGGCGCAGGCGCTTGGGTTTATATAAATAGCGGGTATCCACCTTGGCCAGCCCCTGGAAGTGCTGGTGGGTCATCTCAATAGCCTGGCTCGTGTGGTGCATCACATAGCACTTGTAAGTTTTGCTGTAGCGTATCCAGCTAGCTTCTTTGAGTCGTTTGGAGATAAAGGGGTTAGGCTTGTGCCAGATGCGGATAAAGCCTTTGCCCGCATGCTCCAGCTGATTTAAAAACAAAACAGGTAATTGCGAAGGATAAGCCATAGCTAATGAGAGTGTTACTACCTGCAAAGGTAAAACCTTCTCTTGCCGTAGCCGTGTTATTACGCGAGTATACACGGATATACGCGGGTATAAACGCAGCTAAGTTATGAGCCAGTCCAGAACATGCATCCAATGCAACACCACCCTTGTGGGCAGAAGCGACAAACGCTACTGCTCCGATGCCTGCCGCCACTTAGCGAACAACCTCATCAAGCAGCAGAACCAACACGAGCGCAGGATTCAGCAGATCAATGCCACGCTTAGAAAGAACCGCAGCATCTTAAAGCAGCTCAGCCCAAAGGGCAAGACCACACTGCCCCGCCAGTACCTGGAGCTGGCAGGCTTTGACTTCCGTTACCTGACGCAGGTCTACCGAACCCAGAAAGGAAATACCTACCACCTATGCTATGACTACGGCTATTTGCTCTTGCCTGACGAGAAGGTGCTCATCGTCAATTGGCAGCCCTACATGGATGAACGTAGCTGATCAGAGCTGTATCAAAAAAAGTGATCCTCTCTTCAACTGCCTTCCCGCTACCTGTAGGCATATGAAAATCTTTATTGCCTGTATCACATAAAGCAGTAGCTTTTACTGACACAAACATGGCTTCTCCTTCAGAATGTGCCATATTTTTACCAAAAGAAATGGAGCCAGATAAGGGCTGCATTGTACTGATTCATACGAGCTCCAGGCGCCTTATGTAGTGCAGCATACTTTAATGCTTTGTTTATGTTTAAACAAAGCGGCAGTAAAAACAATGATTACAAATGTTAGCTATCAAAATCTGTTGGCATGCCTCATGTTAAGTTATTCATATAATGAGATGACCCTGCCTGTGAATCATGAGGTACTTTGATATTGTTTTCTACACGCATCAAGTGTTCTGAGAATCTTTTGCTTCAATATTTCAGGAGCAATAACCTTTACTTCTTTTCCAAAGCCTAATATGGTAGCTTCTAATTCATAGTTGATGACTACCTTCAGCCTTACCCTAACTTCGATTTCATCATCAACCAAAAGCTCTTGTGAGTTATGCAAGTACTGTGTTTTTACATAGTTGCCATCGTGGGGTGAAAATGAAAGAATAACCTCTTCCACCTGCCCATCTTCTTTCGAAATACCGATGGCATTTTTAAAGTAAAGCTCAGGCTTGAAGTTTACAGTTTCTCTAAAAGGTGTTTCCGGTACACTTTCTAGGCTGCATATGCGGTCTAAGGCAAATTTTCTTAAGTTATCTGTCTCATGCTGCAAGCCGACTAAGTACCACCTGTTACGGTATTCTTTTAGCAGGCAGGGACTAATGGTGCGGTCCTTTGGTTGGGCGTCCTCAAACTTTCTATAGGAAATCCGAACAGGCCGTTTGTTTCTGGTTGCTTCAATGAGGGCATCCAGGTACTCATTCCCTTCAGCGTAAGGGGCCTTTTCGAAATCAATGAATTTAGGATTCATGCCAGGTGGTTCAGAGCTGATCTGTTGCACCAGATTAATTACCTTGTTCACCGTGGATGCAAATTCGCTGAAGACAGCCATATGCTTGTACTGGCTCAGCGTGGCTGCTGCCGTAGCGAGTGCATGCAGCTCCACCTCATTTAAAGGGAGGTTTTCAATGGTATATGCAGGATCAGTATAGTAGTAGCCGTTTTCTTTCTTGTTATAGGCGATGGGTGCCTTGTAATTGAGTTGAGAGCAGTAACGCATCAGGTAGATGTCATAGTCGAGTGTACGCTCACTTACCTTGATGTCTTTTTCCTCGTTTATTTTAGCTATCAACTCCGTCTTGGACCAATACTTTCTAGTCTTTCTAGCCTTGCTTCTCAGGCACTCGTTGATGAGTCTCATGCGCACGAGCGCGTGTTTACTTTGCGGCATAAGCAAATATTTTTCAGCAAGTTAAATATTTTTAAGTGAGCGCAAATAGGTTGCGTCCACCTGCCATAGCTTTGTTTTAAACCAAAGGAAAATTTATGGCAAGCAACTCAAAATTCCAGGTGTTCAAGAGCACCTTCAACAACCAGTATTATTTTAAACTGCGTGCACGCAATGGAGAGCCCATTTTGAGTGGGGAAGGTTATACCACAAAGCAGTCATGCCTGAATGGCATTGCGGCTGTAAAGGCAAATGCACCTTATGACTCCCGTTATGTCAGAAGAGACGACTGGAGCAATTATACCTTTAACCTTAAAGCCGCCAATGGCGAGATCATCGGGAGAAGCGAGAACTATACAACGCGTACTGCCCGCGAAGGAGGCATCGAGGCAGTTAAAAGGGATGCTCCGGGCGCGCCTGTTGAAGACTTCTCATGAGCGTCTTGTGAGGGTAACCTACAATACAACCTTGTTAGCCATAGGCATCACGGGTGGTATTGTAGGTAAAACCCTTTTTTGATGCAAAGGGAGTGCCAGCTCTGTGCTGTTGTTTCTAAAGATTAATAATCTGCTCGATCCTCTCCTCCAGCAGCGGCAAGCGGTCCTGATCCATCAGGTGGCAGCCCAATATCTCCTCCCGGTATCGGCTGTCTTGGATTGCCCTGTATTCTTGCTGCAGGTACTCTCTCACTTCTTTGGGTGCACGGGCAATTTCCTCTATCAGGCGCAGCCTGTTGTCAGTGACATACACAATGTCTTCAAAGTCGTGGCTGCTGCGGGGATCACCGCCCCGGCTGTGATAGGCGGCAAACTTAGTAGCCAGGAAGTACGCCAAGGGCAGTATACGGATGTGCAGATCTCCTGCCAGCGCGACAGTTATCGACTGGTCCAGCCCTGGCTGGTATCAAGGATTGGTGAAACCCAGTATAGCCGGGTCATCCGGCATCACATCTATGGTGATGCCCTCGTAGGCAAAGCGGCAGATCACCCTACTGGACGGATCGGGATAAAATCTTAGCTCCTGAAGGCGCTCCTGAAGCCGGTTCCAGGCACCGTAGCCAGCCAGCGAAACGCTCAGGTCAATATCACTGGTTGGACGAACTGCGTCGGCGGCGGGGTCGTCGGCGTAGAGGCTCAGCGTGGCCCCGCCCACGAATACCATCTCCTCCCGAAGCTCCTGCAGCCCGGTGGCCACCTTTTTGATGACTTCTATGTTGATTGCCTTACCGTCCATTCAGAATTCGCTTCTCAAGTTCCCCATTGGCCAGTTCCCGCTCCCGCACCCTCCCTACCCGGAGCGCATCCACCAGCGCCAACAGCTCATGCAGCTCAGGCTTATTGAGTGCCGCCTCCACGGCGGAAGGGTAAAGCGGTTCTACTGCCTGCCCCCGCTCTTGTCCCTTTGCATAGGGCCACACCAGCTTTTCATTGCTTATAATAAGCTCATCCAAAGGAGCGGCACTGAAAGCTGTGGGCACCCCTCTTACAATCGCACCAGGTTCTTGGGGGAAAACATACCGTAAACCGTGCGTAAGGAATTCCAGCAGCGCGTGCCGCATCACCTTCTTCTTCGACTTATCGATCAGACCTGCTTTGTAGGACCTGTTGAGCGACTCAGTGACTTCTGATGGGCTAATGCGGGCCTCCTGGGCGATGTCCTTCATCATCCAGGGCCTATCGCCTCGGGCGACGATGGCCAGCAATACCACGATGTCCTGCGGACGCATGCCGCTGTGCTTCTTCATTTACTTTTGATTTGTAATTCGCGAATTGCAAATTAGTAATTAATAAAAGACAAACAAAGCATGAATAAGCAGGGTGACACACAATTGTAGATTATTTAACTAGAGAAAACAGTAGTTCTCGTCCGAGTATATCTTTGCGCTTCACCGGTTTATCAGCGTAAGCCAATACCCGCAGGTGCTTCACGCTTGAATATACTAACAGCTCCTTCACTTAGTCACTAACTTGGTCACCAGCTTAGTCGCTTCCGACTGAGCTGCCCTTTGAAAGGTTGGATGGCAGAATGCCCACTTCTAAAGGTGCTGGCCTCTTTGTGCTTCGCCATCTTCTCTTAAGTGTCGCTTGAATGATTAGGGGCCTTTCCTCGCACCGGCAGTTCTGCATCCTGCAGCCGAGCTTATCGTCTCGATCCACTTGCTCCAGGTCTTTTTCCAGTCCCAGCACCGCCGACACCTTGAGATAATTCCCCATGGCCACAGTGGGCTCCCCTTTCTCAATCTGCCTAAGTGTGGGCCGAGAAATAGCCGCACGTTCGGCCACTTGTTCGGTGCTGAGCCTGCGCCGCAGCCGGGCTAGCTTGATATTTTCCCCCAGCTCAGCCAACAGCAGTTACCAGGATGGGTATAAAGGTCTTGATTTGGTAATAATGTAAACTATAATTTACAAATACACTTTATTTTGTAAATTATAGTTTACATTATTTAAAATAAACATACTTCGCACATGCTGTACCGCTAAAGTGTTTAGCAGGGCATTTATCAAGTTTTATAACCGAAAAACTTGACAAAGCAACGCAAGTGCCCTAACTGTTAAAAGAAAAGCTTTATCCGACTTTTGTCCGACATTGGGCCAGGTAATCCGACATGTTCAGGTGCATGCCGGCTTCGCTCTGTTGGTATATCAGCTCTATCACAGCCAGTTTTACCTGCTCTATCAGGCGCACCTTACGGTCGTCCAGCGGCTCAAAACCATTCCCGGCCAGCACCTGTCGCACGTATTCCAGGTTTATAGTTTTGGCTTCCAGTTCAGCTTCGCCTAGCTCCACCTGCAATACAGTGTAGCCCAGCTTTGTAAGCTATTCTTCTACTACACGTTTGCAGCGGTCGCATACCATGTTCTTGATGTTGATCTTTACAGTCTCCATAGTTATAGTTTGTGAGGCGAACTTAGTAAGTGAACGCTGCCAAAATATTACATCATCTTCTGTTTGATTTACAGATTTTCCAGACGCTAAAAATGGCCTGCACATTTGTCCAACATAAACGATGTTTTATCTATTGAGTCGGGAGTTCACCTACACGTACTTTGCAACATGCAACTATAGCCAGAGAAATAAGGCCCTGAGATAATTATAGTTACAGTGCAAACAGTAACTATAGGCAACCTGAAACTTTTGTGCTGCATCTACATGAAAAATACGAACCAACCCAATTCTATGAAAAAGATAATATTCGCAATCGCCCTTTTAGCAGGCACTCACTTTGCTCCGGTGCAGGCACAAACAAAAGCAGACAAGTCAGAGAAGCGTGCACAAGTCATGCTAGTAGGCACCTTCCATTTTTCGCATCGTAACCTGGACATTATTAAAACTGAAAAGCCTGATCAACTGGATGTAATGACACCCGAGAGCCAGCAGGACCTGCAGAAAATTACCGGCAAGCTGGCTAAATTCAAGCCTACTAAAATTGCTATAGAAAGCTTCCCTGAAAACCAGCCAAAGATTGACTCGTTGTACCAAGCTTACCTGGATGGCCGCTACGAGTTAAAAGCAGACGAGATTGACCAGATTGCTTTCCGACTAGCAAAGCAACTGGGCCACAAACGCGTGTACTGCATCAACGCTTGGGGTGATCTTGATACTTTCCAGAAACCCAGAGCTACAAAGTTTGAAGTACGCGAAGACAAAAAGGAGCGCATGGAAAAGTTCTGGAAATACATGCAGGCTAAAACGATTGAGCGCGGCAAAATAGATCAGGAACTATATAGCCAGAAAGGCACGCTATACCAGGTACTAAAGAAGTATAATGACCCGGAATCAATACGCCGCAAACATGAAAACTACTTTCGCGACGCATTCCAGTACGAAGAGCAGGAACACGATTACACGGGTGTAGACTGGTACAATGCCAGCTGGTTTAGCCGTAACCTTCGCATCTTCCGCAACATACAACGCATCACCGAGAGCCCCGAAGACCGCATTTTGGTAATTTACGGAGCCGCGCATGTGGCAACTATACAACAAGCCGTAGACAGCTCTCCTACTCATGAGGTAGTATCAGCTTATAAATTACTGAAGTAGCTTAACATGAAATCAGTTTGATTCTGTTGAGTTTATTTAACCCTCTATTCTAGTATTTAAAAAGCCGTTTCATGAAATTTTAAACGGCTGTTAGCTTCAAAACAAATAACGATAACAATACTAGCGTGTAGGGGATTTAAGATAAATGAGCTAATTTATAGTTATCTATAAATTACTATTTCTGATAAACACCTTAAATTCAGGACTTTCCATTCTTCACTGGAAAGAGTAATATAACTCCCGGCCGCCTCTACCATTTTCTTTGGAAACGTTTGAACATCGTAAACATATGTTGCAGGTTTTTAGCTGGAATATCTAAACTGTTGTAGCGGTGCCATTAAGTATGGCTTTCATGGTGCGGAGCATGGCTTTACAGCAGGTATGTTATCGCTGCCATAGTTGCTTTCGGTGGTAAAATGGAGGTCTATCATAGTTTTATTTTATGGCATGTGTAATTAGAATGAACAGCACAAAGCAAGAAGGCTGGCTGTTGAAGACTGTTACACAATTAAGGAAGTTATTTACATGATTTACAGGCGAGTGTACAACTTATGGCTGCTAACTCTACCTTGCGGCTATCAAGAACTTTGATCCCAACTATGAAAAAGACCTACCTATTGTTCATTCTGTTGCTGCCAATGGCAACGACAGGAAACGCACAATCAGTAAAACTGGATACCCTAAGCTTTAGATCTTATTTTAAGGAGGCAGAGGCTGCTACAAAAAAACACCGTCAGCTCTGGGATATGGATCTGTATTCTTCTATGCTGCTGGTTAACCCACAAACCCGAGAGGTAATAGCAAACGAAGCCGACACAGCAGGCATTTTAACCGGTAGCGAAGGATTTTATACTGGTTATCTGCCGCCCCAGGTAAACATAGCGAACACAGCCCTGCATTGGAGCGGCAAACACTGGGCCATGCTTCTTCTTCCACTGCCAGAGTATAAACACGATCGGATAAACCTGCTAGCCCATGAGTTATACCATATAATGCAGCCATCTTTGGGTTTCGGGTTCCATAACACGGCCAATAACCATCTGGACGAAAAAAATGGCCGGATCTATTTACGGCTAGAGCTGGAAGCACTCAAAAAGGCGCTGCAGGCTTCTTCCAATCGGGAGCGAAGGCAACACCTCACCAGCGCCTTTACCTTCCGGAAATACCGGCACCAGCTTTACCCAGGTGCAGATTCATCAGAAAACCTGCTGGAGCTAAACGAGGGACTGGCCGAATACACGGGCTTTGTAATCAGCGACAGAAGCCAGAAACAGGCAGCCGAACACTTTGCGGCCAGCATGGAAGCATTTCTTGCAAACCCGACGTTTGTACGCTCATTCGCCTACCAAACCATTCCTATATACGGTTACCTGCTAAGCAGCCGGCAAAAGTACTGGAACAAGCAGATTACGCCTGAGACTAATCTCACAAGTTATTTTATGAAAGCTTTCAAAATCAATATACCAGATGATTTGAAGAGTGAATCAGAACTAATAGCACCAATATATAACGGAAAACAAGTGGTACTGGAAGAAACAAAGCGAACAGAAGCGAAAACAAAGCTTATTACCGAGTACGAGAAAATATTTGTGGAGCAGCCGCACCTGGAGTTATACTTTGAAAAAATGAATGTTTCATTTGACCCCAGGAATATAATACCTCTGGAAGACAAAGGGACAGTTTACCCTACTCTTCGTGTAACCGATAAATGGGGCATTCTGACAGTAGAGAAAGGTGCCCTAATGAGCCCGGACTGGAAAAAGATTTCTATGACATTGCCTACAAAGATTGATGGCAATAAGATAGCAGGAGATGGCTGGAGCCTTGTGGTCAATGATTTTTACATACTGATTAAGGACAACGGCAGTGGCAACTACATACTTTCGAAAAAAAAGTAACACTACATTACTGAAATCGATTGGCTGATCGGTGGCATATTTTGAGAAAGTTCTGAAGTATAGCTCATCTACACCAAGAAAAAGAGAAGCTTAGCGCCATCACTCCTCCCGCTCAGGGGATTTAGATGTAATTGTATGCCTTCAGCAACAGTACGATTGTAAAATGGCGTTGTTGATGATTAATATGAAACGCTTTGCTGTTGCGACCTCAGACAGAGGTATACAACTGGCTGACTAACACTCACAAAAATAAAACATGATTAGATTGACCCTGACACTATTACTCTTCCTCACGCAACTGCTGGTACAGGGCCAGGAGAATATTCAATGGAAATTCGATACCAAAGGCAGGGTTTACTCTTCCCCTTTAGTAGATGGAGACATGGTATTTACAGGAAGTGGAGACCAAACGTTCTATGCGTTAAATAAAGCGAGTGGCAAAGAAGTATGGTCGTTTAAGACCGGTGGAGCCATATATTCCTCCCCTGCTGTACAGGGCAATCTGGTATACTTCGGTAGCACAGACGGCTACCTATACGCCCTGAACAAAGCGAACGGAAAACTGGTGTGGGTCTTTAAGTCGGGAGGAGAAAAAACATACGACCTGTGGGACTATTACTTGTCTTCTCCCAGAGTAGAATACAACACCGTTTTCTGGGGAAGCGGGGATAGTCACCTTTATGCTCTGGAAAGCGCAACAGGCAAGCTGAAGTGGAAGTTTAAGAGCGGAGACGTTATTCATAGCTCTCCGACAATTCAAGACGAGAGAGTATACTTCGGTAGCTTCGATGGCCACTTTTATTCGCTTGATGCAAAAACTGGTAAGCTGGAGTGGAAGTTCAAGACAGTAGGTGACACATATTTTCCTAAAGGAGAAATACAGGAAACAGCGCTTGTTAAGGATGGCGTTGTCTACTTTGGAAGCAGGGACTACAACATTTATGCTCTTGATGCTAAAACCGGCAGAGGCAAATGGAATATGAAGGAACATGGCAGCTGGATCATAGCCACTCCCTTACTCTACAAGGATAACATCTACGTAGGTACCTCCGACACGCATGCCTTCTACTGCTTAAGCAAAGTTGATGGTCAGGTGAAGTGGAAATTACCTCTTAATATGCGTGTTTACGGAGCGGCGGTGGCGCATGAAGATCTGATTTATTTTGGCTGCTTTAACGGAAAACTCTACGGCGTTGACCACGCTACCGGTGAGGTGAGGTGGGAATTCCAGACAGAAAGTAGCAAGATATATTCCTCTGATGTATACAACGATTCAGGAGAGTTCAGAAGCGACTTTGTGATCTATGGAAATACGATGGAGGATGTCAAGCAATCAGAAAGCAAGATACATCAACTGGGGTCAATTCTTTCTAAGCCCACTATTGACGGGCAAACCATTTACTTTGGAAGCTCAGACGGCTACCTCTATGCTGTAAAGTTGAGGTAGAAGAAATTCTGTAAGCATTTATCCAACACAAATTACACTTTGCCCATTGAGTCAAAAACATATCCAGACTTACTTTGCAAATGCCTTTATTAACAGTCAGCAAATCACTGAAATACCTATATGTAATAGTCAAGATACAGTCTGACAGCTGTGGCTTAGCTGACAGTGTTCTGCCTTAACGTATTGTCCCACAAGCCCACGTCGGTGGGATCATTGTTGTAATACTCCAGCCACAGATCCAAGTCTTCCTGCAACTCTTCTCTATCACAGCTCATAAGTGTTATCGCTATTCATAACCAGCTATATGAGCCCTACCTACTAATTAAACTGCAATCGCAGTTACCTGTATCATCTTACAAATATTATGTAATATCCATATATTTCTCTATACTTTTCTATACCTTGTACCTCTGTTTAAACACGAGTACCAAGTATACATGGCCAAGAAGAATACCCCTACTTCCGCACCCAAAGCGGATATAGATTTTGAAAACGAACTTTGGAATGCCGCCAACGAATTACGTGGCGCCGTAGCTGAGAACCAGTACAAGGACTACGTGCTGTCGCTGCTGTTCCTGAAGCACCTTTCCGAGCGATTTGAGATACGCAAACAGGAGCTGCAGCTTTCCTTTTTCGACCCGAAAAGCGACTACTATAACATAGAACTGCACGAGCAGACCGAGGTGCTGGAAGACGAGCTGGAGTACCAGGTAAAGAACGTGTACCGCCTGCCCCGCGAGGCTACCTGGGCTTACCTGCGCGAGAACGCCGAGCAGGACGACATCAAGGTGAAGGTAGACCAGGCTTTTGTGCTGATCGACGAGATTCTGAGCAAGCGCAACCCCGACTACAAAGGCGTGCTGGAGCCGATCTTCGTGAAGAGCCAGCTCTCTCCCCTACGCAGGTGGCCGGGCTTATCAATCTGTTCTCCAAAGAGAAGTTCTCCGAGATCAACAACCCCGAATCCGACATCTACGGCCGCGTGTATGAATACTACATCGGTAAGTTTGCCATGGCCGAAGGCTCCGGTGCGGGCCAGTTCTTTACGCCAGGCTCGGTGGTTCGTCTGCTCGTGGAAATGCTGGAGCCGCTCAAGGGCCGCATCATGGACCTGGCCTGCGGCTCGGGTGGTATGTTTGTGCAGAGCCTCAAGTTTCTGCAGGCGCATGGCGGCGACAAAAACGACATTTCCATTTACGGGCAGGAGCGCTACGAAGGCACGCTGCGCCTCTGCAAAATGAACCTGCTGCTGCGCAACCTCTCCTTCGACGTGAAGCTGGGCGACTCGCTGCTGCAGGACCGCTTCCCCGAACTGAAGGCTGACTACGCACTCATGAACCCGCCGTTCAACATCAGTAACTGGCACCCCGAGCTGCTGCCCGATAACGACCCGCGCCTCTTCGGGGCCAAAGATACCTTTACCGCCCCCGGTAACGCCAACTACATGTGGTTCCAGTCGCTGTGGCACCACCTCTCGGAGCGTGGCACAGCAGGCGTGGTGATGGCCAACGGCGCCATGACCACCGGAAGCGCCGGCGAAAAGAACGTGCGCGAGCACATGATACAGCAAGGCATGGTAGACTGCATTGTGCAGATGCCCGACAAGCTGTTCCTGACCACCGGCATACCGGCCTGTATCTTTATTTTGAGCAAGAACCGCGACGGCCGCGACGGCGAGCACCGCGAGCGCAAAAACGAGATACTCTTTATAGATGCCCGCAAACTAGGCACCATGGCCAGCCGCCGCCTGCGCGTGTTCGAAGATGCCGATGTGGCCCGCATTGCCGACACCTACCATACCTGGCGCAACATCGGCGGCAGCTACTCCGACACCGAGGGCTTCTGCAAGGCCGCTACCTTAGCCGAGGTGGCGGCCAACAATTATGTGCTCTCGCCGGGCCGCTACGTGGGCTCCGAAGCCGAGGAAGACGACGGTGTTCCGTTTGAAGAGAAGATGAAGCTGCTGACCACCGAACTGGCCGCTCAGTTTGAGGAAAGCGCCCTGCTGGAGAAGCGGATTCGGGAGAATCTGGAGGGGATTGGGTTTGAACTATAATGAAAATCTATAATGAGCTGTTTTGTTAGAGGTTATAATCAATTACGCATTTTTGAGAATGATGGGCTGTATAAAAATCAAGTTGGTGCTATTGGCGCTGCTTTAGCACATTTTAGCACTCGTAATGAACCGGGGTTAATAACTATGCCTACTGGAACTGGTAAAACTGCAGTAATGATAGTTCTAAGCTATGCTTTGCGAGCTCATAAGATTCTAGTTATTACCCCAAGCCAACTAGTACGTGAACAGATAGCAAATCACTTTAGAGAAGCTAGATTGTTGGTATCAAAAGGGGTTATACCTGGTGGTGATACTCTTCCAAGAGTCTATGAATTAACTGGAATAGTAACAGATAGCACAGAATGGGAAGCTATACTTTCTGAATATGATGTAATTGTTGGAATTCCTGGCACGCTAAATAAAATAGAAAACATAGGTGAAACAATAGGCGCTAGTGCGTTTGATACAATTTTCGTTGATGAAGCACACCACAGTAGAGCTAAGTCTTGGAGTAATATTTTAGCATCATTCCCTAATACTAAACAAATATTATTAACTGCTACTCCCTTTAGGAGGGACAGAAAAGATATTAAGGCGAGGTTGATCTATAACTATCCATTAAAGCAAGCTTATGAAGATGGATTATTTAGCCACATAAATTATGTGCCAGTAAATACAAATAATTGTAGATCTGATGATGATAAAAACGCAGCAATAGCTAGGGAGGCCGAAAGGGTATATCAAAGCCGTAATCATGCTGATCACAAAATAATTATTAGAACTGATACAAAAGCAAGCGCTGAAAGACTTGCAGCTATCTATAGTGAACACACAAGTTTAAACCTGGTCTACATTCATAGCAAACTGGCAGACAGAACAATAAGGAATAGAATAAATCAATTAACAAATGGAGAGATAGATGGGGTTATATGTGTAGATATGATGGGAGAAGGCTACGACTTCCCAGCATTAAAAATTGCAGCTATACACATACCACACAAATCTCTAGCCATTACCCTCCAGTTTGTCGGAAGAATCTCAAGAACTAACATTGCGGAAAGCCAAGTAGCTACAGTTGTTGCGGGAGAACATGACTTTAAAGTTGAATCTGAGCAACTTTATAAGGAGTCTAAGGATTGGTCAATAGTTTTGCCTGACTTACATAGAACTAGGATTCAAGAGACTGAGGATGAACAAGAGTTCTTCGACTCTTTTGATGACCTTTCAGCAGCTCCAACTTTTCTTGAAGCTGAATCAACAGATGAAATGCCTATAGAAGATGATGATCTTCGCCCTTTTTTTCATGCTAAACTTTATAGTGTCTTTCCTATAAATGAGCAAGAGTGTGCATCAGAAGATGGTGAAGACTCATTAGTTGATATCAATACAGAATTAGATTTTGATGGTACTAGTGCACTATCTAACCCAATAATTAGACATCACCATGTAAGTACAACTCATCATGTCGCCATTTATGTTGTTTCAGAGTTAACCGTACCAAAGTGGCTTAATAGAAATGATTCAATTAAGGATATTCAAAATGAATTGTTTATCATTCATTTTGATCGTGATAATTCCATTCTAGCAATCTGTGCCACTTTAAAAGATAATGAGCTATATGAGCATTTAGCAGTTCAATTTCTTAAAGAAGGTGTTGCGCATCAAATGATACCTTTACCACTTCTTAAAAGAGTTATGTCAGGCTGGGTAAACCCAAAGCTTTATAATGTTGGAATGAAGAGCCGTAAAACAAAAGGTAACGGTGAATCCTATAAAAATATTCTTGGTTCTCTAGCACAAGAGGGTGTTTTACCAACAGATAGGTATAGTTATACTCGAGGCCATTCATTTGGTGGCGGATACGATTCTGTCTTACAGAAAGACATGCTTATTGGAATAAGTACTAGCTCCAAAGTTTGGGGGTTAGATGAAAAGAAAGTTAAGTATTTAGTTGATTGGCTGAAGGATATAGGGAGAAAAGTAGGTGACTGTGAAATGGACAAGCTTTCTTCACCTTTATCTGAGCTTGATTGTGGTAAAGTCATTGATACATTCCCTGATGAAACAATCTTTTTTGCAGATTGGGATTCTTCTCAATATCATAAGTTAACTAGTGTAGTATTTATTGATTCTGATGGAGAAGTAGTTGAGGAAGCCCTTTTATGTTCCTGTTCTATAAACGTAACTGTAAGTGACAGTTCTTCTCTGACATTCAATATATCTAAAGGTGGTACTGTTGCATCGTTTAATTATAGAATTAAGCCTTCAATAACATTTGAATATTTAGCTGACACTCCTCATAAGATTGCAATCAAAAGAGGAGCTAACTATGGATCAACAGAACAGCTTCTATTTATACTGAATAGTAATCCTATTAATATCTATTATGAAAGCTTAAACAAACTTACAGGTAGAGTTTATTTCGAATTCAATAAAACACTTGTTACAATTACAGATGATCAACTTATTTCACATAACTGGCCTAGCTCTGTAAACATTAACAAAGAATTTTATACTAGTGCCGATATGGCAACAAACGCAACAAATAACGACACTCGTCAGTCAATTCATGATTATATTATTGAATTAGCAAAGGCTGAATTTGATGTTGTTTTCTATGATCATGCTGCTTTAGAAATTGCCGACATAATTGGTATCAAAGAAGGGAAGGTTAAGTTCTACCATTGTAAAAAACAAGATGGTGCTAATCCAAGGTGTACTGTTGATGATATATATGAAGTAAGTGGTCAAGCTGTCAAATCAGTACATTGGTCCAATAGAAAATTACTTTTGAATCAAATTTGTGATAGAGCGGATCAAAACAATAGTAGTACTAAAATTAAGAAGGGTAATCTTGGTCAAATCAGAACACTATTGGAGGCTTTTGATAACCCGATAATACCTGTTGAAATTGTTATTGTTCAGCCCGGTCTCAAAACTCGTAACTTAACTGGTACACAGCGTAATGCATTTGAAAGGGTAAAAACTCTTCTGTCTGGGGCTGAAACATTCTTAAAGGATGTAAGTCAATGTACACTTTCTGTAATGTGCTCTTAAAAACTCATCCCATAAATACTGATTCCATAAATATAGAGTAATTATGACCAATTGGAACACGTATAAACTCGAAGAAGTAATCTCCAACTTCATAGATTACCGTGGCAAGACACCACCAAAGGTTTCCTCAGGAATACCCTTAATTACAGCTAAAGTAGTTAAAGGTGGTACTATCAATGAGCCAAATGAGTTTGTGCCAGAAGCTATCTATGATAAGTGGATGACGCGTGGTATACCTGAGTATGGGGATGTTCTTCTAACTACTGAAGCTCCGCTTGGTGAAGTTGCACAACTCAATTTCAAGCAAAAAGTTGTAGTTGGCCAGCGATTAATAACGCTTCGTGGAAAAAGCGATAAACTTGATAACACATATCTAAAGTATAGCCTGCAGACAAAAGAAATGCAGGCTCGCTTAGAAGCTGTTGCTACTGGTACAACAGTTATTGGTATAAAGTCAGCTGAATTAAGAAAAGTAGAGATTGATCTTCCCGACCTACACACCCAACGCCGTATAGCCGAAATCTTATCCGCGTTGGATGACAAAATAGAGCTGAACCGCCGCATGAACCAAACGCTGGAGCAAATGGCGCAAACACTCTTCCGGCAGTATTTCGTGGATAGTATTGATCAAGAGAATCAAGAGCCAATTAGCTTACTAGACTTTGCTGATCTGATAGGTGGTGGCACTCCAAAGACTTCTGTGAAAGAGTACTGGGATGGAGACATACTTTGGGTATCTGCCAAAGATGTTACTCCGAATGATGGGACTTTTATAGTTGAGACAGAAAAGAAAATTACTGCGCTCGGTTTAAGTAAAAGTAGTGCTAAGCTGATCCCTCATTTCTCAACCATTATAACTGCAAGAGGAACGGTAGGTAAGCTATGTATAGCCTCATCTGAAATGACTATCAGCCAATCAAACTACGCCCTAAAAACTAAAGGTAAAAATGCTGACTTCGTCCTCTTTCAAATCATTCAACATCAAATACAAGAATTACAAAGAAATAGCTACGGAACCGTATTCGACACAATAACAACGAACACGTTACGTGACATCAAAATTACTGTTCCTGCTCAAGATAAAGTTTTAGAACTTGAAGAGAAAATCAAGCCGCTATACCTGAAAATTCTCGCTAACTTAAAGGAGAACATTACTTTATCGAGAACAAGAGATTCTCTTCTTCCCAAACTCATGTCGGGAGAAATTGATGTAATGCAAATCAAACCGGAAGAGCTGCATGAGCCAGTACTTAGCTGAAAGCGACATAGAGGCAGCGGCCATTGACTGGCTGCGCGGGCAGGAGCCCTATACCTACCAACACGGCTCCGAGATAAAGCGCGACCTGAGCAAGGCCGTGCTAGAAGACGTGTTCGGGGCCTTTCTGCAGCGCCGCTACCCGCAGGTGCCAGGTAAGGTGCTGGCCGAGCTGAAGCAGGAGTTCCTCTACAACAAAGGCAGTAATCTAGACTCGCGCAACCACGCCTTCCACCTCAAGCTCAGCAAAGGCATCAGCAAAACCTGGAAAGACGATACCGGCCGGCAGCACTTCGGCCACTTCTACCCTATCGCCTATGAGGATGTGAAGCAGAACGAGTTCCGGGTGGTCAACCAGTTCACCATCGTCGGTAAAAGTAAGCGCATTCCCGACCTGATCATTTTCGTGAACGGCCTGCCGCTGGTGCTCTTCGAGTTCAAGAACCTCTTCAGCCAGGACGCCACCGTAGAAGCCGCCTACAACCAGGTGCAGCACTATACCTACCAGATTCCGCAGCTCTTCGAGTACAACGCCCTCACGGTCGTAAGCGACGGCCAGACCACACTGCACGGCATGTATAGCAGCGGCCTGGAGTGGTTCGCCGCCTGGAAAAGTACAGACGGACGCGAAGTAGTCAACAACGGCTTTGCGCTGGAAACACTCATCAAAGGCCTGCTCGTGCCCGAGCGCCTTTTGCAATACGTGCGCCACTACATCTTCCACGAGCCCGACAAGGGCCAACTGATCAAGAAAGGCGCCAAGTACCACCAGTTCTTCGGCATACAATACGCCCTGCAGGAAACGCTAAAGTCGGTAAAGCCCTACGGCGACGGCCGCATTGGCGTGGTATGGCACACCACCCGCTCCGGCAAAAGCATTACTATGGCCATTTACACCGGCATCCTGCGCCAGCTACCCGAGCTCAAGAACCCGACCATTGTGGTGCAGGTAGACCGCTTCGACCTCAACCGCCAGCTCTTCGACGATTTCGTGGCCGCTAAAGATCTGGTAGGTGACGTAACTATAGCCAACACCACCGACGAGCTGCGCGCCCTCTTGAGCGGCGATGGCGGTGGCGTGGTGTTCAGCACCGTGCAGAAGTTCAACCTGAAAGACACTGCCACCGGCCGCGAGCTGGAGCACCCCGAGCTGAGCACCCGCGACAACATCATCGTGATTGCCGACGAGTGCCACCGCACGCAGTACGGCCTGGTGCAGGGCTTTGCCAACAACCTGCGCCGCGCCCTGCCGCAGGCGAGTTTCATCGGCTTCACCGGCACGCCCGTCGACAGCAAAGACGCCGACACGGTAGCCGTATTCGGCGACATCATCCATACCTACGACATCCGCCAGGCCACCGAAGACAAAGCCGTCGTGCCGATCTACTACGAGCCGCGCCTGGCCAAGCTGCACCTGGGCAATGAGCAGTTAGAAGAAGAAGCAGAAGCAGAAGAGATAACCGGTGGTCTGGAAGAGAACGAGAAGAACCGCATTCTGTGGGCCGCCATGGAAGACGCCGCCGGAGCCAAAGAGCGCGTAGAAGCCATCGCCCGCGACATCCTGCAGCACTATACCTCCCGCACTACGCAAGGTGCGCGAATGGAAGGCAAAGCCATGATCGTGTGCATGAGCCGCCGCAACTGCGTGAAGCTCTACGACGCCCTCACCGCGCTGGAAGGATGCCCCGAGGTAGCCGTGATCATGACCACCAACATCGCCAAAGATCCGCCTGAGTGGCACCCGCACGTGCGCTCGAAAGAGGACATGGAAGGCATCAAAACCCGCTTCAAAGACCCGGACGATCCGCTGAAACTCGTGATCGTGCGCGACATGTGGCTCACCGGCTTCGACAACCCCGCCATGCATACCTTGTATGTCGACAAAGTGATGAGCGGCCACAACCTGATACAGGCCGTCAATCGCGTCGCCACCGTTTTCCGCGACAAACCCAGCGGCCTGATCGTCGACTACATCGGTATTGGTGATAGATTGCGCGACGCGACGAAGAAATATACAGGAGCTGGTGGTCAAGGAAAAGTTGCTTTTGATATTGAAGAAGCTTTTGAGCTGGCGAAGGAAGTAGTGCAGTCACTTCGGGAATTGCTGCCAGACGGTTGCTCCTACAGCAACTGGCCTGCTATGAGTCCAGATGAGCGAAGAGAACTGGCTCTTTATGTCCTGAATCACATTGTGGCAGATGATGATCGTGCCAATCAGTTTCTTTTAAATGAGAAGAAACTGAGCAGCCTCGTTCCCATTGTGAAGAGTCATTCAGCCATACAGGAAATCGCCAATGATTACATTTTCTTTCAGAACATTGGTGTGATTGTTCGGAAAGCAAAAAACCCAGACCGTAAAATCAGGGAAAAAGCTGACAAAGTAAAAGAACTCATTCACCGCAGCATCGGAAGCGATGATGTGATAGATGTTTTTGAATTGGCCGGCATTGAGCGTTTCGATATTTCCATTATCACCGATGCGTTTTTGGCAACCGCTAAGGAGAAAAAATCCGGCAACGAACTGAAGCTGGAGCTTATCAGGCAGATACTGGACAACGAGATAAGAGTGCGATCCGGCAAAAACCTCGTGAAGTATAAAAAGTTGAAAGAATCCCTTGAGAAGATCATTCAGGATTACCATAATAACTTCTTCGATAACCTGGTAGCGCTCGAGAAACTCCGGCAGGATATAGCAAAGCCTTTACAGGAAGAGGACCAGCGCCAGTTACAGCTCGGCCTGACGGACGAAGAAGAAGCTTTCTACGAAATACTCGCCAATCACCCCAACGCCGTGCAGGACTTCGATCTGATCAAAGAACTGGTACAAAAGATACTGGCCCAGGTAAAGAAAAGTGCCTCCCAACCCGACTGGTACAAAAAAGAAGACACCAAAGCCCAGCTCCAACTGGCTGTAAAAAAGGTGCTGCGCTTTAAAGTGAAAGCCGAACTGCAGGAGATACTCGATGAGATCATGGAGCAGGCGGAGGCCAGGTATAAGGAGTATGATATGAGTGTGGCGTAGGTAATAAGACCAAGTCTATCATTACTATTTTGTTTTAGGTGCTTTTATAAATTGTGAGCAGTTCATATTATTTAACTATGTCATTTATATCTAGAAACTTAGGAAAGATTATTAATAAAGCAGATATTATTGTTTCAAAAAATAAACTGCTAAACTCCCAATGGCTTAAGATAACCGATGGAGGTGATAGAATCACGTATGCATTCTTGAATGATAAACGATTAGTAATATCAAAGAATGGCAACGGATATGAGGGTAAATGGGAGTTTATAGTAGATAATTACACGTTAATAATTGAGACTGAAAGTCTGGAAATATTTAACTGTAACTTCATTAACGATGAGTTTTTAATTATTAATAAAGATAACACCAACCAAATTCAAGTATTTGGTAACCTTTCTAAATTCAAAAATATAAGTACTCCTGATGTACAGTATTCATTTAACAGGCTCTTCTCTTATATAAACTTAAATAATAACCTGCACCATGATGAAAGGTTGTATATGATTCAAGTGTATGAATTGAAAAGTTTACTGGAAACTGGCGCTGATAAAAATAGAGCTACTCAAATAGTTAAAGAACTTGTACAAGATGCCGAAAGCGGCTTGAAATTTAGAAGCAAATACAAAGAAATTATTGGTACAGATATAACCAGTCATCTAATAAACTCTAGGTTTAAAGCAGATGATACTAAAAATATAATTTCCCCACTATTAAATTTTGGTATAATACGAGCAAAATAATGTGCTAAAGTTAAATAAACACTTTAAAAACCTATTAGTAAAACAGATACATCCCTTTCCTCTCTTAATAAACTTTAATTAGCAACGATTCAGTAACAAGTATTCTAAATAATAGATGATTGAATTCTATTATCCTATCAAACCTAGCTTATCCTAGAAGCTTCCCAAAATATACTTCTCATCAAGCTGAGAAGTAATATGGTTCATCTAAAATTAATTTATTGCTTAAATAGCGTCACTGTAAATATTTAGTTTAGAACACTCTCCGAAGGCTTGCGTTATCTAACTAAATCAGATAACCAGAACTACTAAAATTAAAAAGCTATGACAAAGAATATGGGAACAACAGACCGCATTGTACGGTCGACACTGGCAGCGGGCGCAGCAGCTCTTATTGCCACTAAAACAGTGAAAGGACCAGCAGCCATTGCCCTAGGTAGCCTGGCCACCATGTTTGCACTTACAAGCTCCGTAGGGCATTGTCCTGCTTATGATGTGGCCGACATCAACACCCTTTAACACGCTGAAAAGCGATCGAACACCACCATAAACAACAAGCTATGAGTTACCACTTAAGTAAGAAAATCAACGGCTCTTTTGACGATGCCACCACCAAAGTAAAGGAGGCACTGCAACAGGAAGGCTTCGGAGTGATAAGCGAGATAGACCTGAAAGAGAAATTCAAAGAAAAGCTGCAGGTAGATTTCAGGAACTATAAGATACTGGGTGCCTGTAACCCCAAACTGGCACACCAGGCCATTCAGCAGGAAGCAAACATTGGGGTAATGTTGCCCTGTAATGTTTTGTTGCAGGAACATGAAAATGGCGAAGTTGAAGTAACCGCTATCAACCCCATGGAAACAATGACTGCCGTCGACAACCCTAACCTTACTTCCTTAGCAAAAGAGGTGAGCCAAAAGCTAAAAAGTGCTATCAATAATCTTTAACCATATTACAAAAGCTAAAGGCTGCCCATAGATTGTGCAGCCTTTAGCTTTTGTACGTTAACACAAACATTCTTTGTGTAATTTTTTAGGACTATCACCTCTGATCAGAAACGTTTGCCGATACCAATGCCTATCGAAAATGTATCATAGGCATCTACGCGGGAATCATAAAAGATGGTGGGCGCCACATCCCAGTGTTTACCTATTTCTATTTCGTACTCTAAACCTCCCCTGAATACCAACAGGTTCTCCTGCTTTTCAAGCTCAACACCCGGGCCTGCCAGTAAAACTAATCCTTTCCAAGGCTTCCATAGAGCATCTACTGTTAGCAACAAAGGGGTTTCTCTTTCCAGTATTTCTTCATCTCCATGTTTTACTATAAAACTTGTATGTTCTAGATCATTGTGTGAACCAATACCCCACTTATTATTAAACCAGTACTCCAAATCAAGGCCGACGGAAGGCACTATCAGCACATCTTTTCCTTCCATTGTTTTAGTTCCGATGTAAGTATGATACAACATCGCACTAACCCTGAAATGTTTGAACTCATGGTCCAAAGAATTTGGTGTATTATGGTGCTGGGCAGAAGCATAAGTTATTCCTACAAATACTATACATACAATCAGTGCAGCTCTTTTTATTAGTATACTTTTCATACATTATTTTTTAGTACTGCAAAAGTATAGCCCTCTACATACCCTAAGCGTGACTTTAGTTACATAGGCAACATTCTTATTTGAAGCAGGACATACATATGGCAAGAAACTTTATAACTACCTGACATCTTAGATTTTAACACTGACCAGATATTTTTTTGGAATAAAATGCTTATGTAACCAATGTCACTGAGCAAGGATTGTATAGCTCTCATCTTTGTGGCATTCAATGTAAAAGCACTTTTATGAAAGAATTCTGGAATGATCGCTACAGTCAGGAACAAATGGTTTATGGCTCTGAGCCAAACGAGTTTTTCAGAGTACAACTCAAAAAGCTGGAACCAGGAAAGCTCTTGCTACCTGCCGAAGGAGAAGGCAGAAATGCTGTTTATGCTGCCCTGAAAGAATGGCAAGTTACTGCATTTGACTACAGCGAAGCAGGCTACCAAAAGGCAATGGCACTGGCAAAGCAAAGTGGAGTAATCATCAATTACCAGGTGACAGATGCTAATCAGTTTTCGTGTGAGCAGAAAAGTATGGATGCTGTTGCACTCATTTATGCGCACTTCCCTCCTACTCTGCGCCAAGAGCTACACCATCATATAATTTCCTGCCTAAGGCCCGGTGGCACAGTCATCCTTGAAGCTTTTCACCCAAATCAGTTAGAGTATAATTCTGGTGGCCCAAAAGATAAGAGCATGCTTTATACTGCTGAAATGCTACAGCAAGATTTTAATCATTTAACTATAGAACTGCTTGAAGAAGTTGAAATTCATCTGAACGAAGGTGCCTACCATAGCGGCGCTGGCTTTGTAACAAGAATGGTGGCACATAAGCGGAAACAAGCATAGAGAAGTAATTTTAAAATAACACAAATTCAACAATAAAGTCTTTCAGCTATACTCAAATGGAAAAGAAGTTAAACGTTATGGTACCGGTGGATTTTACACCAGTATCCTACAGAGCAATTGAATTTCTGGCTTACCTAATGGATAAGACACCTATCAACACGCATTTGGTGCATGTTATTGAAGTGAACGCCGCAGAATGGGCAGGCTCTGTGGATGCATCAGATACACTTAGTAAAGTTGATTTAAAGCAAAAGCAGCAGCTAGCCGAACAGAAATTTGAAACGTTAAAACAGCACGTAGATTTTAGTTTTACCAGCCATATTCAGTATGGAGGATTAACCACATCCCTCGCAACATATGCTGACCAAAATAGCATTGACCTGATTGTGATGGGCACAGAAGGCGCCGATGGGTGGCTGGAAAAAGTATCAGGTTCAGAAGCTCAGCATGTTGTCAGGTACACTAATATTCCGGTTATCACTATTCATAAAGATGCTGCCATCTCTCCTATCCAGAATCTGCTATGGGTAGCAGATTTTGAGGCCGAGAAGCAGCCTGAACAAAGTATCTCTGCTATTAAACTGCTACAGCATTTATTTGGAGCAAAGCTACACCTGCTACAGATCGTGAACAAAGAAGAGGATAATAGAGAACAGCAGCTAATGCAGAACATGCAGATCTTCGCTGAGCAACTACATTTACAGAATTTTGAGTTGCACCTGCACCACAACTATAAAGTGCCAGCCGGTGTGCGCAACTTTAACGAAGTCTCCGCCATGGATCTGGTAATGATAGGGACCCACGGCAGGAAGGGCATCAGCCACCTGTTTTATGGCAGTATAGCTGAAACACTTGTAAATCACTGCATCCGCCCCCTTATGACCTATCATCTTAACTAATACAGTTCCTCTTCCATGTGCAGCTCAGGCTGCACATGGATTTCAATTTAACTTAAAATGCTTAATAAATTAACACTGGCTGCTATCATTGCAGTTGGTTTTAGCTGGGGTACGGCTTCGGCCCAGAAACATCCTGAAGCACATCAACCTGATACAGTACAAGTAAATAACGTGCAGGAGCTATTCACAAAAGGCACTTTATACGGGCATGTACGAAATTATTTCATGGCTACCTGGAACCACCGTGAGCTGTCTGATAACTATGCTAACGCTATTGGTGCCGAAATTTCATATAAGACAGCTCAGCTCCATGGTTTCAGGATGGGATTTGCCGGGTTGTTTACCTACAACCTGTTCTCATCTGATATGGCTCTCCTTGACCCGATAGCTAATAAACGTCCAAAGCTTGAATCTGAGCTTTTTGATGTAAAAGACTCTGAGAACAAAGCTGACCTGGACCGCCTGGATGAGCTATACCTGGAATACCAAGCGGAGTGGCTGCACGCTAAAATTGGGCGTTTTAGCTTTACTTCTCCTCTGATGAACCCGCAGGATACCCGCATGAAACCTTACTCTTTCCAAGGTGTGAGCCTACAGTTTCCAGTACAAGATAAAGCGCTTCTAACACTCGCCTGGTTCGATCATTTCTCACCGAGAAGTACCGTAGAGTGGTTGAAGGCTGATGAGTCTATAGGCACTTTTTCCGCCGGAGTAGATGCATTGGGAAATCCTTCAGGATATCCGGAGCATACTTCAACAAAAGGTGTAGCAGTCTCTGGTTTGCA
Source organism: uncultured Pontibacter sp. (assembly GCA_966250805.1). Classification (GTDB taxonomy): domain Bacteria; phylum Bacteroidota; class Bacteroidia; order Cytophagales; family Hymenobacteraceae; genus Pontibacter. The sequence continues at coordinate 38,392 of CBINIP010000006.1, forward strand.
GATAAATACTGATGAGGCCATTCTGGATGTAAACGCGGAGGTCTGGAATTACTGGATAGAGAATATTTCAAATACAAGCTACAGCAGGGCTACGTTAGAAATTTTACCGGACGTCAAAGCAGGTGTGGAAGGCCTCTACCAAGTGCGGGTAGGTAACGGTGGTAACCCTGAGGAAGCACTTGCTTATTTCCCGGAGCAACAGCAATGGTTGCTGGGAGGCAGGCTAGGATATGAACCAGAGAACTGGAATCTGTCACTTAATTACTTACACATAGATGGTGATGGACGCTTTTTGTTTCCAAGGGAATGGGGACGTGAGCAGTTCTTTGCCACAATATCGAGAGGCAGAATGGAAGGTTCAGGTAAGTCAAACCTGCTCGTAGCGAAAGTAAAAAAACATTGGTCTGAAAAGTTATCCATTGAGGCAGCTGCCTCCAAAGTATGGATGCCTGGTAGGGAAAATTTTTCTCATAACAAATACGGAGCAGTGCCCTATGTAGGCTGGATGGCTGACATAAATTATCGCCCAGCGAAGCCTGTATTGAAAGGGCTGAACTTCAGATTACTTTATGTAGGCAGAACATCACATGGTAAAGCCGTTCCACTTGAAGCCATGTATTATAATACCAACTTCCATAATGTAAATTTTGTAACGCAACTAAACTTCTAGCAATGTAATTTAAGACCTTTTACCTGTCCTTTGTCAACACTAAATCACGCTGATTCTCTTCACTATTATATTATTTAAAGTTATGCATATGATTCATAATCAGTTATGTGACAAACATCACTGAACACAGCTAACGTATATTGTAATTTTGTACAGATAATTAAATCAGCAACAAAATATTTAAAACCTATGAAAATTAAACAGTTCGAAGACAAAGGATTAGTCCATTATTCATACGCCATTTTAAGCGAGTGCGCCAACGAAATTGTTTTGGTTGACCCAGCCCGCGACCCGCAGCCATACTATGATTTTGCTGAAGCGAACAATGCAAAAATAATAGGTGTGATCGAAACGCACCCGCACGCTGACTTTGTAAGCTCTCATCTGGAGATAGCGCAGAAAACCGGCGCTACCATCTATACACACAGCCTGGTAGGTGCCGACTATCCGCATCAGGCTTTTGATGAAGGGGCTGAGTTACAGTTTGGCAAAATAAAACTGAAATCGCTGCACACACCAGGCCACTCCCCTGACGGCATCAGCATTGTGCTGGAGCATGAGGGCAAAGATAAAGCCGTGTTTACAGGTGATACTTTGTTTATTGGTGATGTGGGCCGTCCGGATTTGCGCGAGAGTGCCGGTAACATTACAGCCAAACGCGAAGAACTGGCCCGCCAGATGTACCACAGCACCCGTGAAAAACTGCTGAAGCTGGATGACGATGTGCTGGTATACCCGGCGCATGGCTCGGGTTCGCTTTGCGGCAAAGCCCTGAGCGATGCCAACTCCAGCACCATCGGCGCTGAAAGAACCGGCAACTATGCCCTGCAGCAGATGAGCGAGGACGAGTTTGTGAAGATCCTGATCGAAGACCAACCGTTTATTCCGAAGTACTTTGGTTACGACGTGAGCCTGAACAAACAAGGTGCGCCAGCTTACGGCTCAAGTATAGAAGGTGTGACCAGGCTGGAGAAAAACTATAAACCGGAAGAAGGTGCCGTGATCGTGGATGCCCGCAGCGAGAAAGTATTTAAGCAGGGCCACTACAAAGGTGCTATCAACATCCAGAACGGCGGCAAATTCGAAACATGGCTGGGAAGTATCGTAAGTCCGAACGAGAGTTATTACCTGGTAGCTGAGAGCGATGAACAACTGGACGAGCTGATTAGAAAAGCTTCTAAAATTGGCTATGAACTGCTGATAAAAGGCGCTTTTGTATTGGACGAAAAAGCTACATTCACCTCTCCTCAGATCGATGTGCAGGAGTTTAAACAGCACCAGGATAACTATACTATCGTGGATATCCGGAACGAGTCGGAAGTAAAGTCTGGCAAGTTCTTCGATAAGGCCATTAACATTCCATTGCCGGAGCTTCGCGAGCGTGCCAGGGAGATTCCTGCCGATAAGCCGGTGGTAGTGCACTGTGCCGGTGGTTACCGCTCTGCAGCCGGTAGCAGCATTGTAGAGGCTGCCCTACCCGACGTGAAAGTGCTGGACCTGAGTGAAGCCGTGAATGACTTCAAAAACGGTCAGAAGTAAGTAAACAAAGGAGAGAAGTTATAAGAGTCTCCTTGATAATTTAATTATTGTTGTAATGAACTATAAAGATATATCACCTGAAGAAGTTAAAAAGCTTCAACAGGAGCAACAAGATGTTGTTATAATGGATGTCCGTACACCGATGGAAGTTAGTCAGGGTAAAATCCCAGGCGCACAGGTAATAGACCTTATGAGTAACCAGTTTGTTCAAAAGGTTGAAGAGCTTGATAAACAGAAACCTTATGTTGTTTACTGCAGATCTGGCAATAGAAGCGCTCAGGCCTGTAACTATATGGCTAGCCAGGGCTTTACCAAACTTTACAATCTGAGCGGTGGTATAGGCAACTGGCCATATGAAACCGAATAAACTATCGCTTAGTGCCGGTTCAAAACTGGTGTTAAGTATGACTGTAGGAGCCATTTTAGGTTACTTGTTTTATGCCTTCTATGGGTGTAACGGTAGCTGCCTGATAAGCTCCAGCCCATTGAACAGCACTTTATATGGCACTGTTGCAGGGGCCATACTTTCCAAAAGATTTATAGCTAAGAAGTAAAGATCTATAAAAAGCTGCCTGTGCTATGTTAGTGCAGGCAGTTCCTGTTTTACAAAGCTGGTTAAGTATAGGGGGCTTCAACATTCCTTCAGTGACTTGTTTGTGACTAAAATCACATAGAACTATAGTATAAAATCTTTTATTTGTAAAGTATAAGAGCCCCGGTTTACATGGCTGTTATACTTTACATTCAGAATTAATTTCATAGGAACAGAAGCTTCTTATGACAGTAGAAAATATCGTATGGAAACAGAAAAGGTAAAAGTTTTAATAATCGGTTCCGGTCCTGCCGGGTATACAGCTGCCATTTATGCATCCAGAGCCGGACTTAAGCCGGTGTTGTATCAGGGACTGCAGCCTGGCGGACAGCTCACTATCACTAACGATGTAGAGAACTATCCCGGCTACCCGGATGGTATCAATGGCCCACAGATGATGGAAGATTTCAAACGGCAGGCAGAGCGTTTTGGTACCGATGTGCGATATGGCATCGCTACAGCTGTTGATTTCTCTTCTAAGCCTCACAAAGTAACTATAGATGACCAGAAGATAATAGAAGCCAAAGCTGTTATCATTTCAACTGGAGCCTCTGCCAAATGGCTTGGCTTAGAATCTGAAGCACGCTTGAATGGCAGTGGCGTATCGGCTTGTGCTGTGTGTGACGGCTTCTTCTACCGTGGCCAGGACGTGGCTATAGTTGGTGCCGGAGATACGGCGGCAGAAGAAGCTACCTATTTAGCCAACCTGGCGAACAAAGTATACATGATCGTGCGCCGCGATGAAATGCGTGCTTCTACTATCATGCAGGAACGGGTTAAGAAAACGAAGAACATCGAGATTCTGTGGAATACAGTAACTGAAGAGATTCTGGGCGAGGATGCTGTGGAAGGCGTTAGAGTGAAAAATACAACCACAAACGAAACGCGTGAAATAGAAATAAAAGGCTTTTTTGTGGCTATTGGCCATAAACCTAATTCAGATATTTTTAAAGATTCCCTGAACCTGGATGAGAATGGCTATATCCGCACGATTCCTGGTACTTCCAAAACAAACATCGACGGCGTGTTTGCCTGTGGCGATGTACAGGATTTCACCTACCGGCAGGCAGTTACAGCTGCAGGTTCCGGCTGTATGGCCGCACTGGATGCGGAACGTTATCTGGCATCCCTGGAGTCGGAGACAGAAGCTGTACAGGAACAAGACGCAGCACTCAGTTTATCTGAATAAGTATGGTAAAGAATTTAAAATATCAACTGCTTACAGGCTGGCACCTGGCCCGCTGGATTCGTCTGGGGCTTGGCATTGCGCTGTTGGTACAGGCTATTGCCACCAGTGATGTGCTGGTTGGAGCATTCGCCATTTTACTTTTGGGTCAGGCTGTTACTAATACAGGCTGTTGTGGTCCATCGGGCTGCAGCATACCCCAAACCAAACAACAAAATAAAGATACCACCGGTCCTACTCAATAGGTTAACGTAGCGCGTAAGTATATGGAAAGCATGAATAAAAATGATTTGCTGCAAAGATTCTCTCAGCTTGAGCAGCCCCTTCTGGCTGAAATAATGGCTGAAAGCACTATCAAAAAATTGGAAGAGGGTGAAGAGGCTCTGCGTACAGGCCAATATATCAAGTCTACTATGCTGCTTTCTAAAGGATTGCTGAAAGTTTATCGCGAAGACGAAGAAGGCAATGAGTTTTTAATGTATTACCTGGAGCCGGGAAACGCTTGTGCCCTTTCGATGATGTGTACCGCCCGTAATGAGCAGAGTCAGATCATGGCTAAAGCGGTGGATGCTTCAGAGGTTATTCTCATTCCTTCCCATTTGTCGGAGCTATGGTTAGCCAAATACAAAAGCTGGCACAACTTTGTTATTGCCTCCTACCGCCAACGGTTTGAAGAACTCCTGCAAACTTTAGATAGTATAGCATTTAAAGGATTAGATGAAAGGTTAATTTTTTATCTGAAGCGCCATCTAAAGGTCAGTGGTAAGGAGGTAAAACTCTCTCACCAGCAAATTGCAAATGAACTCAGTAGCTCCCGGGAAGTAATTTCAAGGCTTCTAAAGAAGTTAGAACAAACTGGTGCAATAACGCTTCACCGAAACTCTATAGAAGTACACAATTTAGAACTAATATAAGCTTTAAATAAAACTCATAAGGCGGCCTGGTATCTACCAGATCGCTTTTCTTTTTAAAAAACATTATTCTTTTTCTGATAATGTCTGCTCTGTGACAATAGTCACTGTTATGGCTTAGGTGGTACTGTACTTTTGTATTGTAACCTAAACCTAAATTGCAATGGAAATACTTGGATATATAGCGGCCATGCTGATTGGCTTGTCACTCGGACTGATCGGCGGAGGTGGCTCCATACTTACCGTGCCGGTGCTGGTTTATCTCATCGGACTTAGCCCGGTTATCTCTACAGCTTACTCGCTGTTTATTGTAGGCCTTACCAGCCTGGTAGGCTCTTATAAGTTTTATCAAAAAGGGTTGGTAAGTATGAAAACTGCGGTAGTTTTCGGTCTGCCATCCATTGTGGCTGTATACTTAACGCGCCGCTATCTGGTGCCAGCCATTCCTGAAAACCTCTTTACCGTTGGTGATCTTGTAGTAACCAAAGGCGTGCTGCTTATGCTGCTGTTTGCCGGCCTGATGGTGTTTGCTTCAATTTCGATGATCAAAAAGAAAAAAGAAGCACCTATGGACGAAAATGCTGACACCGAAGTAGATGTAGAACATACTGACCCTAAAGAAAAGCACCCTGAACCGAAATTCAACTATGGCGGCATACTGGCCGAAGGTGTGGTTGTAGGTACTTTAACCGGTCTGGTAGGTGCCGGAGGAGGCTTTTTGATCATCCCGGCGCTGGTGCTTTTCAGCAAGCTCGACATGAAAATGGCCGTGGGTACTTCCCTGCTGATCATCGCCGTTAAGTCGCTGTTCGGCTTCATCGGTGATATTTTTAACTACGAGATAGACTGGATGTTCCTGGCAATCTTCTCTGTTATCTCTATTGCGGGTATCTTCATCGGCACCTTCCTTTCCACCAAGATCCACGCTGATAAACTGAAAACCTCCTTCGGATGGTTCGTGTTGGCGATGGGCATCTACATCATTGTTAAAGAAGTATTTTTTGCCTGACCATGAACGTGACCAAAGTCACAGACTAAGGCTATTATTCTTCTGAAATTTGTAGTGTCATCAGAATAGAAGGTGACAAAAAAAGAACTTGAAAATAAAAATTATTAAACCTCAATTAATAGCTACTATGAAAGTAGAACAGATCTATACAGGTTGCCTGGCACAAGGCGCTTACTACATCGAGAGCAAAGGCGAAGCTGCCATTATTGACCCACTACGTGAGATAAAGCCTTACCTGGAGAAGGCAGAGAAAGACAGTGCTACCATTAAGTATGTGCTGGAGACACACTTCCACGCTGACTTCGTATCAGGGCACGTGGATCTGGCAAATGCATCAGGTGCTACTATTGTCTTTGGACCGAACGCCAAGACTACTTATAACGCTTACATTGCCAAGGATGGTGAAGAGTTTAAAGTAGGTGATGTAACGATAAAGGTGCTGCATACACCAGGTCATACCATGGAATCCACCACCTATTTACTTATTGACGAGAATGGTAAAAATCATGCACTCTTTTCCGGAGATACATTGTTTATAGGAGATGTGGGACGTCCTGACCTGGCAGCAAAGTCTGATTTAACGCAAGATCAACTGGCAGGACACCTGTATGACTCGCTTAGAAACAAGATAATGCCGCTGGCAGATGATGTGATCGTTTACCCGGCGCACGGTGCCGGTTCTGCCTGCGGTAAGAACATGAGCAAAGAGACAAGTGATACACTGGGCAACCAGAAAAAAACGAATTATGCCCTTCGTGCCGACATGACTAAGGAAGAATTTATCAAGGAAGTGACAGATGGCCTGCTACCGCCGCCAAGTTATTTCCCGCTGAACGTGAAGATGAACAAGGAGGGTTACGATAACATTGAAAGTGTGTTGGAGCAAGGCCTTCAGGCACTGTCACCAGAAGCGTTTGAAGCTGCTGCCAATGAGACTGGTGCACTGGTACTGGATACGCGCAAGCCGGAAGAATTTGCCAAAGGCTTTATTCCTAACGCCGTGAACATCGGCATAGACGGCAACTTTGCTCCTTGGGTAGGTACCTTAATTCCGGACATCAAGCAGCAGATACTGCTGGTTACAGATGAAGGCCGTGAAGAAGAAGTAGTTACACGTTTAGCACGAGTAGGCTATGATTATACAATTGGTTACTTGAATGGAAGCTTCGCTGCTTGGAAAGCGGCTGGTAAGGAAGTAGACACCATTACTTCTATCTCAGCAGAAGAGTTTGCCAAGCGTTTTGAGCAAGATAATGCTATCAAAGTAGTGGATGTACGCAAACCAAGCGAATACCAGGCAGAACATGTCGAGACGGCACAACTTGCACCACTCGATTACCTGAACGAGCACTTAGCCGAACTCCCACAAGGTCAAACTATGTACCTGCACTGCGCTGGAGGTTACCGCTCTATGATTGCGGCTTCTATCCTGAAAGCCAGAGGTTTTGACAATGTAGTGAACGTAGAAGGCGGTTTCAAGGCTATTGCGGCAACTAGTGTGCCTAAAACAGCTTTTGTTTGCCCCTCTACCTTAAAATAAAAAGTGGTTATAGTTTAGATGTTTAGTGCTGACCGGGGTATGCAATAGCTTACCCCGGTTCTTTTTTAGGTGTTAACTAAAGTTTAAAGAAAAATCCTTGCGTGACCAAAGTCACAGACAATGCCTGATTATATAACGATCTTTGTACTGTAATTAAAATACTGAAAATATTTAAGGGGATAAAGCCATGTTCAACATATTCGGATCTAAACCAAAAAACTACGAGAACCTGGACGGAAATACTTTCGAAATCAAGTTTCAAAGTACTCCAAAAGCAGAGCTACTGGATGTAAGAACAGCCGGTGAGTTTGCCGCAGGTTCCATTAAAGGCGCTAAAAACCTGGATGTGTCATCTTCAAAGTTTCAGCAGGCGCTTAAAACGATGGACAAGAACAAAGAGTATTTCGTGTTCTGCCGCAGTGGCAACCGTAGCGGTTCAGCCTGCGACCTTATGAGCAAAGAAGGCTTTAAAGCCTATAATCTGGCAGGTGGAATCGGAGCTTGGCCAAGAAAATAAATTATAAAACAGAAGGGCAAGAGACTCAAACCGGCACTCAGCTCTATCTTTTAATCCTAAATTAAATAAGTAAGAAATGTTAGAATTTTTGAGTCAGCCATGGCCTTGGTATACATCGGGTATTGTGATCGCCTTTGTTATGGTGTTGCTGCTGTTCTTTGGTAAATCATTTGGTGTATCGGCCAACCTGCGTACCATCTGCTCTGCCTGTGGTGCGGGTAAACAGGTAAAGTTCTTTGATTTTGACTGGCGTTCTCAAACCTGGAATCTATTGTTCCTGGTAGGTGCTGTACTGGGAGGTTTCATATCCTCAGAGTTTCTCTCTACTAGCGAGGCTGTACAAATCTCGCAGGCCACCATTCAAGACCTGAAAGAGATGGGTATTTCTGCACCTAACGGTATACAACCAGAAGAGATCTTCAGCCTGGAAGCAGCCTTTACGCCGAAAGGATTCCTAATTCTGCTCCTGGGTGGTTTTGCAATTGGTTTCGGAGCCCGTTATGCCGGTGGTTGTACCTCGGGCCATGCCATTAGCGGCTTGTCTAACCTGCAGTTGCCATCGCTTATTGCTGTTATTGGCTTTTTTATTGGTGGTTTGTTCACTACCTGGGTGCTGATGCCGCTGATTTTTTAACCAGAAGCAGTTATCAGCAAACGTAAAGTTACCTGCTTCATTCGTAATTCTTAATTCGTAATTAATTCGCCGTGAGAGGACTAAAATTTATAATAGCCGGCATTTTATTCGGCATCGTCATGAGTAAATCGGAAGCCATTTCCTGGTTCCGTATCCAGGAGATGTTCCGCTTCCAGTCGTTCCACATGTATGGTATTATCGGCACGGCTGTAGTATTAGGTGTGATCATCACTTACGTGATCAAAAAATACAAAATACGTGATTATCAGGGTAACCCGATCATCTTTACACCTAAGGAAATGTCTGTTCCGCGCTACCTGATCGGGGGCACTATTTTCGGCCTGGGCTGGGCGCTCACAGGAGCTTGTCCTGGCCCTATGTTTGTGAACATCGGATTCCAGTACTGGGCGATACTGATAGCAGTAGTTGGTGCCATCGCCGGCACTTACCTGTACGGAGCCATAAAAGACAGATTACCGCATTAAAAAAATGGCTAAAAGTAGCGTGTGTTTTGAAAGTCATCGGCGTTAGCGCAGGTGGCTTTCTGACATACGAAGTATAACTAGTCAAAACCTATAAAAGCACCATGACTCAACCATCAGAAACAAAGCTTGGACTACGGGAAAATGCAAAGCAGTTCTGGCTGCTTGTGCTCGTAAATGGCTTTGTGGGCGCGATGGTAGGCCTAGAGCGCTCTGTGATTCCGGAGTTTGCCGAAACAGTTTTCGGTATAAACGGGCACACAGCGCTTTTGTCATTTATAGTTGCTTTTGGCCTGGCGAAGTCCGGCTCTAACCTGGCAATGGGCCGGCTGGCGACGAAGTATACCCGTCGGCAACTGCTGATGATAGGCTGGCTGTTTTCCCTGCCTGTTCCCTGGCTACTGTTGTACGCCAGCAACTGGTGGTGGGTGATCTTTGCGAACCTGCTGCTGGGGATCAATCAGGGGCTTGCGTGGTCGGCTACGGTGGTGATGAAAATTGACCTGGTGGGTGAAAAAAACCGCGGGCTGGCCATGGGTATAAACGAGTTTGCCGGTTATCTGGCTGTAGGCTTAGTGGCTTTCCTGGCAGGTTATATTGCTTCTACAACCGGTGATGTGACACAAGCTTTTGTTCCGGGCATAGCCTTCTCGATAGCTGGTTTGTTGCTAACTAGCTTCCTGGTGCGCGATACACATAGCCATGTACAAACAGAAACTAAACAAACCAATATCCCGCTGCTGAACAACATCTGGAAAGACACAACCTGGCGCCATGGCAACTTAAGCTCTGTTACATTTAACGGATTTGTGAACAACCTGAACGATGGCATCCTTTGGGGACTGCTGCCAGTGTTGCTGAGTACTAAAGGATATTCCCTCACCGAAACAGGTTTGCTGGCTGGCATTTACCCGGTGGTGTGGGGACTGGGCCAGTTGGTAACTGGTAAGCTGGGTGATGTACTCTGTAAAAAGCAACTATTGAGTTTGGGCATGATGCTGCAGGGTGTAGCAATAGCCATGCTGCTGTTTGCAGGCTCCTACCCTCTTCTGGTAGCTGCGCTCATTTTGTTGGGATCGGGCACGGCATTAGTTTATCCTAACTTCCTCTCGGTGGTGGCAGAGAATACACACCCAAGTCAACGACCACAAAGTTTGGGTATTTTCCGTTTCTGGCGCGACTTTGGATATGTAGCCGGTGCAGTTGCTGCCGGCGCATTTGGTGACATGTTCGGTTTGGAAGCAGTGATACTTGGCACCGCCATACTTACTGTAGGTGCAGGATTATTTTCAGAATACAGAATGTGCTGTACCAAAAACCAGCTATGGCATAGTAAAGAATGTAAGACCAGCCTGATAAAGGTTAACTGATTTTATACTTTAGAAAAAGTAATAACCGAAATAACTTCTTTTACTAGGCCTATTGAAACTGATACTATAAAGCGTCAATAAAAATGAGAAATTACCTGCTGTTATTTGTGAGCTTTACTTTACTGCTCTTCGCAATGCCGAAGAATAGTAGTATGCACAGCTTTGCACAGCAAGGTGAGTTAGCTAAATCATGTAGCTACAGCAAACGCTTTACCAAAAAGGCGTGTATCAAAAAATGCCTCAAGCACCAGACGCACTCCGGTAAGCAAAATAATGCTGCAGCAACAGCAACCGACTGCGGCCAACAGATTAATGCTGTGGTTAATACGCTGCCTTCAGAATCAATTTTACTTTTCAAAAGTAACCCCGATTTTATACTTCCACATATTCGAAAGCACCTTTCGCCTGTTTTGGAACATGATCCGGAGCCGCCCCGGTTTTCTTAAAATGTAATTTATTGCCTGAAAACAAAACTTTTCAGGTTGTGATTCCTGTGCCTGTTGCAAGCATTATACTTCCACCCTTACAGGCGGATTGCTAGAGGCATGTTTATTCTCATTTATTTATTTTAAGAAAAACGAATCTTATGGAAATCAATTTCAAAGAAAAAATATCATTCCTGGTGCTGCGCAGTATGGGCAGTCTTATCTTCATTATGGCAGGTCTTAGCCATTTTATAAATACAACTGGCGCAGCAGCCAGATTAGAAAAAGCTCCCTTCGCGCACCTAACCACTTGGATAGCACCAGCCGAAACGCTTATAATACTTTCAGGTATAGGCTTGTTGATAGGCGGTTTAATGCTGCTGGTTGGCTTTAAAACAAAACTTGCAGCTGCCGGCTTATTGGCCATACTTATCCCTATCACACTTACAGTTCAGGTAGGCGGTGGTGATAATGGCCCCTTGTTCAAAAACATTGCGCTACTTGGTATGCTGGTTTTCTTCATCGTGAATGGAGCTATGTACTATGGTCTGGACCAGGTACTGGAGCTGAAAAAGAAAGCAGGAATGACACCTATACGCAGTGGTACTTATGTAACTGTTTTGGCCATTGGGTTGATGACACTGCTTGGTTCCTGCGCTACTACAAGCGCTCAAAGTACCTCACAAGAGGTTACGACACCTACTGCCACAAAAAAATATGCCGTGCTTATCAGCCAGCCTAACCATCTGAAAGCAGCAGTAAACACAGCTGAGTCAATCACCAAAGAGAGCAAGTATAACAGGGAATCTTTTGTTGTGATGGCATGCGGAAAGGCAGTTGAGGCTTTCAAAAAAGATGGTGGAATGGCAGCAGAGATAGCAAAAGGCAGAACAGCCGGGGTTACCTATATGCTCTGCGGTATGTCTTTAAATCAATTTAAAATAGCACCTTCTGCCTGATAGATGGTGTAGAAATAACACCCAATGGCTTAACCTACATGTTTGAATTAAAGCAAAAAGGCTACTCCACAGTAGAACTTTAATCAAGAGTTATATAGGTATTATTATAAACAGAACAATCACTAGTATGAATAATAACAAGTTTTCACTTAAGAAGATGCCCGGATGGGCTGTCATGCTTATCATTTTTGGTATTTTATACTTAACTGGCCTCCACACAGAAGCCATTGGCCAGGTGCAGCGGCTGATGCTGGTTACAGGTATAAAAAATGCTGATGTACCGGAAACCCTGCAAAATCCTGATGCTACGGCAGTAGTAGAAGCGGCAGTAGCAGCAAATTCAGAGATGGCCGGTTCTGGCTTTAAAATGGTAAACCTGCAGGGCAAGCAGGTAAGCTTTGAAAGCCTGAAAGGCAAAGTAGTTTTCATGAATATCTGGGCTACGTGGTGCCCGCCCTGCATAGCTGAGATGCCCAACATCCAGAAGCTCTACGATAAAGTTGGCTCAGATAAGATCGCTTTTGTGATGCTATCAGTAGACGAGGGTGGTATGGATAAAGTGAAGAAGTTCATTGACAAAAAAGGCTATACTTTCCCTGTGTATATGCCGGCCGGCCAGTTACCACAGGAGTTTTATTCCAATTCTATCCCCACTACCTATATCATCTCACCGGAAGGCAAGATTGTAGCAAAACAGGAAGGAATGGCCGATTACAACACCAAAGAAGTGCAGGAATTCCTGCAGGGAATGGTGAAAAAGTAATTCCTGTAACTTCATACTTATAGCTTGCGCTGTGTGAGCTATAAGTATGAAGTACAAACTAAGATAACTATAAAAGCTATACTTTACCCCTGCACTTAGTCTTATCAATCCTTAACTATAAACTTAAACACGAACATTATGAAACTAAAACTGATCATGTTGGTTCTGTTAGCTACACTAATAGCGCCTCTTTCAATTGCTCAGGCTCAAACAAAGTCAAAAACGAAGACTAAAAAGACAGAACAAGCCACGCAACGCAAAATTGTATACGATTTGTCGGTAGCAGATACGGCCATGCATGCTGGCTTGATGAGACAGTTGAATAATATCAAACGTGGTTGGCCGGACGCACAGGTCGAGGTAGTTGTACACGGCAAAGCCATGAACCTGTTGGTTACCGGAAAGTCTACGCAGGCAAATGCGATAAAAGGACTTCAGGAAAAAGGAGTGGTTTTTGCAGCCTGCGAGAATACGATGAAGAAAGTTAAAGTAGAAAAGAACCAGCTTTTGCCTAATGTACCTACCGTACCCATGGGCATTGGTGAAATCGTTACTAAACAGGAAGAAGGCTGGAGCTATATTAAATACTAAGCTGATACTGAATACTGTAAAGTATGAAATAGAAAAGCCCTGTGTTCAATCGATCACAGGGCTTTCTTTTTAAAAATCGTTACACTTATCGCTTGATGGTCACTTCGCCCATATTCGCAGGCATGGCAACTTCTTTCATTTCCTTTAATTTCTGAATGACAAAGTTGGTGAGGGATTGCTCAGTTTTGTTAATGTGCTGTCCCTTGCCTATTTCATCGAAGTTATGCAGTCCGGTTAGCAAACCATTATGTGTTACGATCCTGTAGCTTTTTGTATCACTTACAGGCTGGTTTTTGATCATGGTGTTACTGATACGCTGCCCGATAGGTTTAGTAAGATCCATTTCGTAACGGATACCAGCCGTTTGAATAAGGCCCCCGACAGCTTCCAGTTTGTTATCAGGCTTCAGGTTTTTTGCTGCCTGCTCCAGGGTTAGCTTTAACTGCTTACCCGTCATGTCCAAGGTAACTATCCTGGACGGGTGCGGCAAGAGCTTATATATTTCTTCACTTGTAACTGGACCTGGTTTGATAGAAATGCCATAACCTACTCCCGGCATAATGGCTACATCACCCGAAAACCCTTCGTTTAGCAGATTGCCTACCAGTTTATCAAACGGGCTTTCTGATTTATACTGTCTTCCGATAACAGCTTTGCTTACCACTACTTTCTCTTGCAGCTTACCCAGGTATGGTTTACGCTGTTCGTCTATTAGCGCCTGCATCTCCAAGTCTGGTTGCACCTGATCGTTCCATAGCCAACGGTGATGCGTTTCCACATCCACCAGCTTCTTGTCGGCGATGATCAATTCTGTTTCGCCCAATACCGCTGCGTCCGACATTGCCTGCACCACGTAGGTGTTACCTATCTTTTTTCGTGGCTCCAGTATGTCATGGCTATGTGCACCAATAATCAGATCTATACCTTCCACTTCACGCGCCATCTTGTAATCTACGGCCGTTCCTTCATGCGAAAGCACCACCACCAAATCGGCTTTCTTGCGGAGCTCAGGTACATACGTTTGCGCAACTTCCTGCCCAACCTTAAAGCTGAGTCCCTTCACATTATCCGGATTGCCGGTTTTAGGCGTATTACGGTAACCTAACGTAAGAATGGCCACCTTTACCCCATTCATCTCTTTGATGATGTAGGGATCCCCGAAAACAGGTTGTTGTGTTTTCTCATCAATGATGTTGGCAGCCCGCATCGGAAAGTTAGCCAATTGCTCCAGCTCTCGAGTTCGCTGCAGCCCGTAATCAAAGTCATGGTTACCTAGCGCCATCAGGTCATAGTCCAACGTGTTCATTAATCGAATCATGGCTTCTCCTTTTGTCAGGTTTCCCAACTGGTCGTCACTAAAGGTATCGCCGCCATCCACCAGTAGCACGTTAGCGTCACCTTTCTCATTTCGCACCTTCTTAACAGCACTTGCCAGATAAGCAAAGCCACCAATCCTAGCTGCCTTGCTGAACGTGACCAGCGTATCACGTCCTTGATCACCAGTTTGAGCGGTAGCGTTATCAGTTGTTGTCAGGAAAGGCATATAAGTCCCGTGCATGTCATTGGTGTGCAGAATGCTAATAGCTTTTTGTCCCTTCTCTGTCATATCACTTGTGCCGATTGAAGTATGGTTTATACTTGTACAGGCCCCAGTAAATAAAAATGAGGCTACTAAAAATTGAATTCCTAAGTGCTTGTTTATACTCATAGTAAACCGATTTATGTGATATGTTAAACAGCCGTGAAAGTACCGAGCAGGTCAATTTGAATAGGAGAATGATCTGCTAGATATTGTTTCATGGCTTCGATTGCCTTTACACCTGCATCAGCGCGGTTAGCGCCATACTTTTGCGGTACTCCCTGCTCTGTCACGAAAGCAGCTCTATAGGTTCGTTGTAAGTCCAGTTCTTCGTTGTTCACAAAAAGTTGCTGGATACGGTTGCCTTTCGGTGCTTCTATCTTTACAAAAGCTTTTAAACCAAGGCACCGTTTTACAAAACCGCCCTGTTGCGCATACGGGTCCGGCGAAAAGGTCTTCTCCAGGTTCTCTTCCAGCATATCCAGCAGCTCCTGACCAGTCAGTTCCACAGTTTGTATCGCCGGGTTCATGGGGATGATGTTATAAAGGTCGTTCAACGTGACCGGCCCGGCAACGACAGGCGCTCCGTATCGCCAGCCATTCGAAAAAGCCAGCTCTGCTCCTGTCGCAAACAGCATACTTTGCAGCAGGAAATTATCCATGGTAGATTCCAGGATGGTATTACGGTCCAGCACCGTAGCCGTCTCTCCCACTTTCTGACTTAATTCATCCTGATAAGGCAGAACAGCTTGCTGCACCAGTTCCTGCATGTGGGTATCATCAGGTAAGCTGTCCGAAACTTCTACCAATTCATGTTTATAGCTGGAAATCTTTCCATTCTGCAGGGTCAAATCCAGCCTGCCCAGAAAGGAACCGTGACAACCGGACTCTATCACAATCGTTTGCCTTTGTTTTACGGCTTTAGAAGTACGGTAATGCGTATGGCTACTCAGGCAAACATCCACGCCTTCCACTTCGGAAAGCAGCTTCATATTCTGCGGAAAGCCCAGGTGAGAAATCAGGACGATTAAATCTACCTTTTCTTCCTGCTTTAGCTTTTGAATGTAGCCGGGTAACTCTTCGTTGCCCAGTGTAAAGTAAATACCTTCGCTGAAATGAGGTGGCATGGTCTTATCAACGATGTTACAGGCGATGCCAACTATTCCTATTTTCAAGCCATTCAGCTCTTTCAATGTATAAGGTTCAAATGCCAGCCTGGCTGTATCCTTCTCATACACATTGATGGCCAACATAGGAAAGGTGAGCATTGCGGTCAGCTTCCTGAACTGCTCCGGGCCGTAAGCAAAATCCCAATGTGCCGTCATGGCGGCCAGGCCGAGTTCGTTCAGTACAGGCACCATTACTTCTCCTTTTGAAGCTACCGCCGGATACGTACCATGAAACGTGTCGCCGCAATCCAACGCGAGTACTGCTTGTTGTTCCTTCCGCAGCTGCTTTAAGTACCCTGCTATTTTAGCAAAGCCGCCTGCAGTGCGGTAGTTGGTTTTGCCAGCTTCCCAGAACATCTCCTGGTGTGGCTCCAGGTAAGCGTGCGTGTCGTTAAGCTGTAAAATGGTAAGGTTTGTTTGTTTTTCCATAGTTCCTGTCAAAAGGCTACGGTTACACCTGACCTGCTAAAATACCTTAGCTTGTGCAACCGCAGAAATCATAAGTTTTGTAGGAGTTTTTACGTAGACTCAAATAGTTACTATATAATTAGACAACATAGTAAACAGCCAGCAGAGAGCCCGCTGCAACAATTACCCACAGCATCACTCCTTGCAGAAAAGGCCTTATACTGATTGTCCTGAGCAAAGGCAGACTAATGCCTGCACCTGTCAGGAATAAACTCATGATGAGACCTTTTTTAGCTAACACAGTCATCCACCCATACACTACACTCAGATCGCGCAGAAATGTACTGAACAAGGATGCCACCAGGAAGAAAAGTATAAACTTCGGGAAGCTTGCTTTGCCTTCAGATTTGAACAAAAAGCCTGTAATCAGCACCATGGGCAATATCCACAAGGCACGGGTTAGTTTAAGTGTAGTGGCTATTTCAAGTGCTTTCTCACCGAATTGTGTTGCTGCTCCCACTACAGAACTGGTATCGTGTATGGCGATGGCTGCCCATATCCCAAATTGTTCCTGAGAAAGATGAAGCTGATTTCCAATGAAAGGGAAAACAAACAAGGCCAGCGCATTTAAGATAAATACGACGCCCAGCGCTACTGAAATTTCTTTTTCCGATGCTTTGATTGCCGGCGCAACAGCCGCAATGGCACTGCCCCCGCAAATAGCCGTACCCGCTGAGATCAGATGATTCAGTTTCTTTTCTACCCCCAAAAGCTTCGCTAATAACAGTCCAACCACCATGGTTGCTATAAGCGATATTGCTGTATAGAAAAAACCTGTCAAGCCGGTTTCAGCTACCTGATACAGGTTAATGCCAAAACCCAAACCTACTACCGAGGCCTGAAGCGAATACTTGGTAACTTTGCTAAGCTTTCCCGGATATGGATTGCCAAAGATCAGCCCTAAAAGTATGCCTGTAAATAATGCGAGCGGCGCACTTATTAAATCAGTTAGCGCAATAAGCAGCAGGATCAGCCAGAAAAAGCCGAGATGAGGGAGTCGTTTACTTGTAAGTTCCATAGTTTATTTTGTTTGAATGCCTGCAGATTTGAGTGCATCAAAACCCACCGTTGAGTTGTAAAGGTTTTTGAAATTGTTGCTTGCCATAACCGAGGTTGCTCGACTACTTCTGTTACCCGATTTACAGTATAGCAGGTAAGTAGCAGCTGTATCCAGTTTAGCTACTTCCTGCTCAAAATCAGGAGAAGTATAGTCTATATTGATAGCACCTTCCAAATGACCTTCCTGAAACTCATATGGCGTTCGTACATCCAGTATCACAAGGTCCTGTTCAGTCCCGATCAGCTGCTTTACTTCTGTTGCTGTTAGATTCATTTTTTTCTCTCCTGTATCCTGCTGACAGCTGACAGAAGCAAATAGCATGACAACAACAATTGCATTAAATAAATACCTCATTGTTTTAATTTGTTTTAAAGCTTAGATAAAAGATTCTTTTTGCAAGTATCACACATTACCCTATGAACCTTTGTGACAAAAGTCACTGTTGGAACATTACCCTTTTATTTGATTTGTAATGTATTCTGGACGTAAGTAAGTTTTTAAAGGAGTAGTTGAGACATTACCTGCACATATGGGCCCTCATGATGTTATTTATACATCTCACGACGCTGTCGATTATCAGCTTCGCGCCTGAAAAGCGCGCGGGACTGTCTGTTAAAAGGGTTTGCCTTAGAAAAGAAACTACTAAGTATTTAGTGGCATCTGCTGAGAGAATCAATCCTGTAAAACAGCTGCTACACAAAATACCAGATACACAAAGTGAGCAAAAAGAAGGAACTGCTGAGATTCATTGCTCCGTAAAATTGATTAGCACGGCAGCCGCTGATGCTTTTGTATTTCTACCACTCTACCTGGATTACCAGAAGTCCAGGTTCAATCAGGTAAGCTATTATTCCTTCATCAAATTTTTAGAGCCTGACCCACCCCGGCTTAGCTGACTTCAAGTCTTGACTGGTTACTGCGCCGTCCCCATAGTTGCACAGTGGCAGGCTGGTTCCTCATGCCTATAGCTATAATGTTGCAAGGGCGCACCAGCAGGCAGTGACCGGCTATATCCTTAATTATTCTACTATCAACAAACGCATTACGGCTTTTACAATCCTGTAATGTCAATAATTTAACTGAACATGAAGTCGTATCAACTATCGGTACTTCCTGCCATTATACTTTTGCTTATAGGGCTGAGCAGCGGAAAAAGCTTTGCTCAGGGCTTTCCCCCACTTACTGCTGCCGAAAAAGCAGACCTGCATCACCATCGGACTTATGCCTTTTTAGCCAAAGAAGACAGGCACATAAAAGGCGCCTGGGAAACCTATCAGCAACTTAAAAAGTCCGGAGTTCCGGTGCAGCATTTTGAAGTGATTGCAATTGGAATCGCAGTAAAGAGTATCACTGCAGAACAGGAGCTGGGAAGATTTATACAAGAGAAATCAGACGGAGCCTTTAGCGTAGCAGTTTGCCAGATTGCAATGGACAGACATAAAATTGATAAGAAAAACCTGCCAAAAGCTGCCGGTGTGGTTTCTAACGGTTATATCCGGCTATACCAGTTACAGGCAAAAGAATACCTTGTTATCCAACCTTAATACAACCAAAATGATTAATCTAATTAAAAAGACCATACTTACCGCACTTCCGCTTGCAGGACTGTGGATGACCTCCTGCCAGACTACCGGCCAGAGTGAAACAACAGCCAGCGATGACGGCATTGAAACCATCACTATCCTGCAGACAGCCGACATCCACGGGCAGCTGATGCCGCACCAGGAAATGTTTGTAGAAAATGGAAAATTTGTGTTCAAAGAGCGCGGCGGAATGGCTAACATCCAAACCATTTTTAAACAGGTAAAAGCTGAAAATCCAACCGGAACCGTGATCGTGGACGGTGGCGACCTGATACAGGGTAGTGCCGTCGCCGCTCTGTCAGAAGGAGATGCCATAGCCCCCGTAATCAAAGCGATGGACTATGACTTTCTGATTCCAGGTAACTGGGAGGTGATTTTCGGCAGTCAGAAAATGCGTAGCGTGCTGAAGTCGTACGGCAAGCCGGTCGTTTGTGCTAATATTTACGATGAGTCTACTTCTGCCATGCTGTACCCGCCTTACATCATAAAGGAAATGAAAGGCGTAAAGCTGGGCTTCATCTCCTATAACGATCCGGAAGTGCCGGTGCGCCAGAACCCTGTCTTCAGCAAAGGCCTTATTTTTAAAGGTCTGGAAGACAACCTGCAACCCCTGATCAAAGAGCTGAAAGAAGAAAAAGGAGTAGACATCCTGTTTCTGGTTACGCACCTGGGTATCTCCAAGCAAATTTACCTGGCTGACCAGCCTGAAATTGAGGGCGTTGATTTTGTATTGGGTAACGATACCCATGAAAGAATACGAAAGCCACTCAAACGCAAATACGCACAGGTAGTGGAACCAGGTGGCTTCGGTTCTTTCGTAGGACGCCTGGACTTGCAGGTTAAAGATGGGAAAATAGTAGATCAGAACTACGAATTGATTGACGTGGATCCGAAGAAATACCCGGCTGACCCTATCGTACAGAAAATAGTGGACGAGCAGATGGCCCCTTACAAAAAGCAGATGGACCGTGTGCTGGGTTATACTACAGAACCACTCTACCGTTACCTGGTGGTAGAGAATGCCCTGGATAATATGATTACCGACGCGGTACGCTGGAAAACAGGTGCTGACATTGCTATCTCCAACGGTTTCCGTTTCGGTACCCCAATCGTACCGGATGCATCAGGTAAAGCACCTATCACTTACAGCGACATCTGGAACATGCTGCCTGTTAACGAAAATGTGAAAACAGGAAAGGCTACCGGCCAGCAAATCAAAGACTGGATGGAGCAGGAACTGCATAACGTATTTGCCGAAAAGCCGCTGGAGCGTTTTGGGGGCTGGGTGATTCGTTTCTCCGGAATGGAACTGACCTTCAAAGCCAATGCTCCAAAAGGGGAACGCGTCCAGTCTATTACGGTTGGGGGTAAGCCGCTTGACCTGAAGCGGGAGTATACCATGGCTGCCTGCCGCAGAACCGGTGAGCCAGACCACGTACTATGCCGCATGCCGAATGCAAAAGATCCGAAAGTACTGGAGTATACGGTACACGATGTCCTGGAAGAGTACCTGAAAAAGAAAGGTACAGTATCTCCTAAAATTGATGGAAGAGCAAAAGTATTAGATCTAAAGTCACCAGTACTTTCGCAGCTGCCAAACGTGGATTATGTTTTCAGATAGGCTTAAAATACATTTAATTGAAAGAGCAGGGAGTTTATACTTCCTGCTCTTTTTGCTTTATGCAGCCCTGATCTAAAATATTTTTATTAAATAAAGCTTGTGTGACATAAATCACATAATTAAATATAGACAAAGGATAGCTTATGCATGATATTCACCATGCCCAAGCTAATTTTATGAAGAGCCTACAGGAACAAGATTTTGGAAGTTTGTTGGTTAAGTTTACTAATTTAATAGGATTAAGTGCAGTTATAACTATTATGCTGTTGTCTATAGTGGTGCTCTTACGGGTCACTCCTGTTCATTCTTTCTTACCCAATCTGACCCAGGTTTTTAAAAATAATTCTCCTGATGCAGTTGATGTTCCTTTAGTTGAAACAGACAAAGAGATGTGGAAGGCACCAAATTTAGCATCTCTGCCTGCTACGCCTGAAGGGGAGCAAATACGTTATGGGTACGAGCTAGTAAAAAATACAGCCCAATACCTTGGCCCTGAAGGAAGCGTGTTGCATATCTCGAACGGCATGAACTGCCAGAACTGTCACCTGGACGCAGGCACCAAGCCCTTTGGCAATAATTATGCATTAGTAGCCTCCACCTACCCTAAAGTCAGGGCACGATCAGGAATGAAGGAAGATGTGGCCAAACGCGTAAATGACTGCTTTGAACGTAGTTTGAATGGTACTGCCCTGGATAAAGACTCAAAGGAAATGCAGGCCATGGTTGCATACATCCAGTGGGTGGGAAAAGATGTTAAGAAAGGTGATAAAGTGAAGGGTTCTGGATTAATTGATATTGATATGCTGGAGCGTGCCGCCAGCCCAGAATTAGGAAAAGCAATTTACGCGCAGAAATGCCAGTTATGCCATGGCCAAGAAGGGGAAGGCATGAAGCCCGAAGGGAGTGCAGTATATGTATACCCGCCGCTTTGGGGCGATAACAGCTACAACGACGGAGCAGGTTTATACCGTATTTCGAATTTTGCTAAGTATGTAAAGGCGAATATGCCCTTAGGAGCCACTTATGACCGTCCGCAGCTAACCGATGAAGAGGCCTGGGACCTGGCAGCCTTTGTTAATTCCATGCCAAGGCCCAAGAAAGACATCAGTAAAGACTGGCCAGATATTTCGAAAAAGCCGTTTGATCATCCTTTTGGTCCTTATACAGATGACTATACTGAACAGCAACATAAGTATGGCCCCTATCAACCTATTATTGCAGCTAAACAATAGCACTAATATAAATCCATCATTCTTATAGTTCAGTTTATCAAAGGTTCTATATTATATTATCCTCCAGGAGATAGGCATGAAAAGAATATGGTTTAGAGGCTTGACAGAAGTACTGGTTGTTGCTACACTATTTGAAGAAACAAAAGCAACTGATTTAGGTAAAAAGAAGGCAGGCATAGCCTGTACTAGAGCGTTTGGTTGTTAACGAGGAGATAGTAAACCAGCTAAACCCTATAAACCGCATATTAACTTTATATGAATAAGGCTGAAGTTAATCCTAACCCTTCACGGTCTCTATGGGGCGCGTTCTTACTTGGCGTTGGCATAATGGCAGGCGTGGACGAGATAATCTTTCACCAACTTCTCGCCTGGCATCATTTCTATGACCTGTCTACCCCAAAGGTAGCCCTTCTGGCAGACGGGCTGCTTCATGCAGGCGAACTTATTGTTAACGTGGCTGGCTTTTTCATTTTGCTGGAACTTAGAAGAATCGGAGCCTTGGTGGAGTTAAGGGCATGGGCGGGATTCTTCCTTGGGTTAGGCTCCTTCCAGCTTTGGGATGGCATCGTCGATCATAAAGTGCTGCGCACGCATCAGGTACGCTATGTGGAGAACCTGCTTCCTTACGACATAGCCTGGAATGCAGTGGGACTTATTTTTCTGCTTATTGGCATCTATCTACTAAAGAAAGCTAAGAGCAGGGAAAGCCTAGGGATGGAGTCAGCTTAATTGGAAAACACCATGCAACACCACCCTTCCCATCAGATTAATAGTCCTGACTTTTCTGACTGGATCCCTGTTGTTCTACTGGTACTGGCAGCTTTAATGTACTATTATTCAGTGGTGCGTATCTGCAATAGTAAAAGTGGGTGGTATGGGTGGCGTACCTTAAGCTTTACAGCAGGTATTGTCATGCTGATAGTTGCCATGTTGCCATCAATTATGCATTGGGCACATCAGGACCTGCGGGGACACATGGTGCAGCACCTGCTCATTGGTATGTACGCGCCGCTGTTCCTAGTTTTGGGTGCACCCATCCTGCTGGCGCTAAAGGCACTGCCCGTAAGTATAGCACGGGTTATGACATATGTGCTAAGGAGCCATTTATTTTACATCCTGAGCCACCCTTTTACTGCCTTCATACTGAATATAGGTGGTATGTACCTACTTTACCTGACACCGCTCTATATAATGAGCCTGAATAATCCTATCCTGCACTACGGAATACACCTGCACTTTCTGTTAGCGGGTTACCTGTTCACATGGTCTTTGATAGGTCAGGAGCCGGTGCAAGTAAGAGTATCTTTTAACATGCGGGTGTTTATGCTTTTTATAAGCATCGCCTTCCATGCTTTTCTAAGTAAATTCATGTATGCTTACCTTTACCCGCTTAATTCCCCGCACAGCAGCGAACAGATTGAGGCAGCTTCGAAGCTAATGTATTATTGGGGCGATTTATCTGAATTACTGCTGACTATCGCCCTCTTTGCTGCCTGGTATAGGGAGCGAAAAGACAGAAAAGATTTGATACTAACTAGGCGCTCTGTAAACCTGAATAATGTCAAATCTTAAAGTTGATCAGTAAAAGTTCTTAATTCCTGGGCCTCCCGCAGATGGTCGCGCAACCTGAGCAAAATCTGATCAGCGAGCACTTTCATATCCTGATCTTGAAGCCGGTCTTTTGCCCGCTCGTAAAACTGAATGGCATCTTCATGTGCCTGTACTTGCACGTTAGCGAAGTCTTTGTCGAAGGCAGTACCAGTCTGGGATTGCAGTCTCGTTCTAATTGTTTCCCGCTCCTGCGACATAGTCATCGGCAGAGATATTGCCCTTTGCCTGGCCATTATCCTTAGTTGGGAGCGTGTGGTAGTATGCTTCTGCAGCAGCAGCTGGGCAAAATCCCGTACCTCTAGCTGGGTTGAGTTTTGTAAGGCCAGGTTAGCGGTTACAATCTCAAAAGTATCAATAGCGGCTGCCTCCTGAATAAACTCCGTAGGTGTCATCACAACTACATCATCTTCATCATCGTCGTCATCGCATGCTGTAAAAAATATAAATGGCACCAAGAAGAGAAGTAACCTCCAGCCACTAGTTCTAGTCTGTTTCATAACTTTTTCCTCCTATGTCTTGTAAGTACGATAATCCAAATAATCCTATTAAAATAATATAAAAATTACCAACAATAGGTATACGTAAAAAAAATATAGAGGAATTAAAAGTTGCCTAGGCCCATAGATTCACTGTCGTAAAGCAGACTCTAAGCTTTATATCGAGACGAACCTGTAAATTAAAATTGTATTTCTATTGCTGTTAAAAGAAATAAAATTCATGAATCAAATGAGAGTAAGATTGAGACGGATTTATAACTAGAATAAATCTAATATGCAACCACTAAGCTGTAATCCTAAGCAGATGTTTATCCTAAGACCCTACTATTTTAATTTAATGGCTATCACCTTTGCTTCAGCTCTATTGCAATAAGTGTAACATCTAGCATGGCAAATGACGGAAAAGAAAAAATGAGGTGGTAAGCCTAGATTTTAGAATCACTACGTGAAATAGAAACAGGAAGCCATGCGTTAGCCGTTTTTGCAGGATGGTGGTAATAACGTTTACCTCTCTACTACTAGTCTGGTCAAAATTGATAACGAGAATACTAGCTAGTTTGCATTAGATTTCGATGAAAAAGTGGAGCTATTGGCAGCCTAGGGACTGATGACATATTGAAAGAAATCATATAGTGAACACGCTTGCCCTGATTATCCTGTAAGCTGCTCTAATTCAGATTAAGTGTTACAGCACTTTACCTAATTTTGTGTAAACCTAAAACAAGAGAATCCAGAGATTGAAGCACTCATGAGGCAAATATTCATTTAGAAAAGGGTAGCACATTCTATAACTGTGTGTATTATTTTACAAGGACACTTTCCAGCAGTTCTGTTGTTTATAGTTACAGACTCTTTCATTAGGTATTTTTCCAAAATGACGACTGCCCGGATCATGCTCGCTAAAACGTAATTATCTCATAATAAAAGGTATTTATGATTGCTAAGCATAAGATTTAAAACCCTATAGCTGCATAAACATATTACGGCCGGGGCGCCTTATTTGTCCCTAGTCCAAGTGCTCGCGGTAGTCCACATCAAAGATGTTCTCCACGCCAGCGCGCAGGTGCCAGAGCATGAAGCCCTCTGTTGGCTGCTCCCGAAAGCTTTCGCTGTTGCGGTTCTGGGCAGCGGCAATCTCTGTTTCGCCCTGCACCCACAGGTAATCGCCAAAATATTTTCTAAGAGATGTGACGTTGCGCAGCGGCGTTATCATCGGCAGCGGCTCTCCGTCGGCATCGCGGCCATAGCTATACTTTAGGTTGCTTACCAGCTGGGTATACCCTGTGATGTTGTACACCGCGCTGGCCTCGGCACCAGCCAACAGTGCATAATCCGCATTTTCGTATACTTTCACGCCACGGGCACCTATCGTCATAGCGCTCAGGTCGGGGTTGTAAGCGCCCACAATGTAATGCTCTACCCTGGATGTATAAGCCGTTGCCTGCAGGCGCACCCGTGGCTCCTGCCACTTCCCACTACAGGATTCATGAACCTTAAGTTCTATCTATCAAATATTTGATATCAAGTAAACCCACCTGTAAAGGAAACAAGCTCCTACTGATATGAGATAAAGAGCCTACTCCCAAAGAAACAAGATCACAATTTAAGCCGCTCCCGAAGCTTCTGCATATCTTCCCCTACTTTCACATCTAGAATCTTAGCATAATGTTGTGTAGTCCTTAGATTCGTATGCCCTAGCATCTTCGATACGCTCTCCATAGGCACGCCATTTAAAAGCGTGACAGTCGTAGCAAAAGTATGGCGGGCAATATGAAAGGTGATAGCTTTTTTTATACCACATATGTCTGCTATTTCCTTCAGATAAGCATTCATCTTCTGGTTGCTAAGCACAGGCAGCAAGCGGCCTTCATACACGCATTGTGGATGTTCCTTATAGCGATCCAGAATCTTAAGCGCCACCGGAAGCAAAGGTATACGAGAGGCTGTATCCGTCTTCTGACGATTCTTGAATATCCACTGCTCTCCATCCACTCCCTTCCGTATGTCTGTCCATTTTAATTTTTGTACATCAACGTATGCCAAGCCAGTAAAGCAGCTGAAGAGAAAAATATCCCTAACCTGCATCAGGCGGTCACTTACAAACTCCTTTTCAGCCATTGTTTGCAGCTCCTCCTCTGTCAGAAACACTCTATCCACCTTTTTGGTCTTGGCTTTATAGTTGCTGAAGGGATCTGTCTTCAACCAACCATTAGCCAGGCAAACACGGATCACTTTACCGAAGTTTTTGATGTATTTAACTGTTGAATTATTGCAGCACTTGCGGACGCTACGAAGATAAAAGTCATATTCAGAGACAAAGTAGGTGTCCACCTTCCTGATATCTATGTCATCAACCTGGTACTTCCAGCGCAAAAAATCGGCAGTATGCCGAAGAGATGTTCTATACCGTTTCAGTGTTTCTGCAGAATACTCAGAGCCAACCAAGGCCTTTAACTTTGAATTGTGCTCCTCAAAGACCTCCATCAGCATTCTCGGGCTCTCTTCTTTTCCGATGAATTTGTTTTTAATAGTCTCCGCCGTAATGGGCTGCTCTGCTTCTACCAGCTGCCGATGAGCCTCATATACCTTTGCCTGAAGAGTGTCCAGGTACATATTTATGGATTTAACGCTAGCCTTTGTACCGGAGGCCCGTCCTGCAGCGGCATTCCATCGGCTGGGCTCACACTCCCTTCCGGTAGTCAGTTCCGCACGTTTTCCTTCAACGGTTATCCGCATATAAATCGGAGCAGGACCTGAATTGTAATACTTTGGTTTCTTGAGATAGAAGAGGAGGTTGAAATTGACTCTCATAACAGTGAATTTGATGTTGAACAAATACAGCTTCACAGTCACTTGAGCTTAAGACATATACTTATTGTACACCTTAATTATCAATCAGTTACACAAAATCTGGTGAGTCAATTGCCTCGCTTAAGTTACTCACCAGATCACTCACCTAAAATGTGGGAAAAAGTGATAAAACTTAGCTCTGCCTGAAAACAAAAAAGCCTGTAAATCAATAATTTACAGGCTTTTTATAAGTTTTAATACTGATACTAGTGGAGATGCAGGGATTCGAACCCTGGTCCAGACAAGGAAATCTACGGGCTTTCTACATGCTTAGACGCTAGTTGGATTGTCGGGAGCTTGCAGGCCTAGGTCAAGCCTTTGCGCACTCCTTAGGTGTTTTAGTTTCGCCTGTGCACCACACCGTTACACAAGCTAGTAAATCGGATCGAAGCCTCTGATGTGCAAGCAGATTCACGAAGCCTGCACGAGACTATGGCTAGTGCTTAATACCTAGATTAAGCAGCCATGGCGTAGTTATATTCGCCAGTTATTGTTCGAACGGATTTTTAACAGGTGGTACGTTCATCACCCGACATGCTTACACGCAATCTGCACAAGCTGTCAATTCCAGTCATCCCCGTAAGTTAAAGAACGTTGTTCTTGTATTTTATACTTCAAGAAGTATGCCACAAAGGTATAAACTTTAGAGCATACTTCTATCCGTTTTTCAGATTAATAACACCTAAAAGCGGTGTCAGGTTTCATTTAGTTAAAGTTTTGCCTGCAGGTTTCTGCTCCAGCTAAGCATGCCCGTGTATAGCTCGTCTATACTTATGCTCGGGTTCTGTTTGTAAAGCGAAATCAGCTTTTGGTTAAACTCACCGAACCTTGCAAAACCTCTCTTCTGCTCCATCTGCTGCTCCATTAAAGGTATAAAAGTGGCATTATCTTCAGCTGAGAACTTATCCAGGCAATAGAGCGAGTAAACCGACCAGGTCATGTATTCATTAAATACATTATAAGGCGAACTATAGGCGCTGGTACCGCTCGTTTCTTTAACCCATTTCGCTCTGTCGGCAAAAGCTTCATTTATCTGCTCTAGATACTTATCCGATGTCGGGTTCACGAAGTTGTGGTCTATCTCGGTAAACACCACACGTGACTTCAGCATCTCGTTTACCTTCTGGTTATACTTCGGGTTAATCTCCGCTCTGTTTACAAACATTACTGTCTGGCTAAAGCCATTGTCTTCGAAGCGGTTAGTAGAGTGAGCTCCACCTATCAATGGTGAGAAAGTAACAAGGTAATTGCCGTACTTAAACTTAAACTTATCCTCGAGCCATGCTTGCTGCTGGTCTATCGGGTTTAAAGTATGGTAGGTCTTGATCAGCTCGTTATAGTAGGACTGATGTTGTTTGTAAAACTCCCGGAAGTTCGATTTACGGGCAAAGTCTTCGATAAGGGCAAGATTGGCTAAAATGGGATCGCCCTGGTTACTAAAGCCCATTTTCCGGATGATGCCTTCGTTCTTGATGTTGCCCTTTTTATCAAACACATAAGCGCAGGCATTCATTTTCATGGCATAGTAGTACCAGTAGCTGTTGTTGTCGAACGCTTTGGTAATGTGTTTGTTCACTACGTCCATTATTGGGTGATTCTTGTACGGAGAGAAATACGCCAATACTTCCTTGTAGTAAGGCGTGGTCATATCCACCATGTTCGAGTCCAGCTGCCCCACGTTAGAAATAGCGACCAGTATGTTGGCCAATTCGTGTACTTCCGGCACCTCTACGCTGAATTTGCCCTGGTGCTCTTTGATGTATTTCTTCGTGAAGTTCACATTTTTAGGAGTTCCCACAATCTCTGTCAGCGCTTTCTCCTTGCCAGGCTGCTGCACATAAAACCTAATGGTATCGCCTACTTTTACATTAAAGGCAATAGAATCCACATCGGTAATAAAAGCTACTCTGGTAACCTTCTTTTTGCATTCTACCTCTAGTCGGTCTGGCTTCTGTTCCGGCGATATTTTCCAGTTAGCACGCTTTTCAGTGTTGTTGATGGTGTAGGTAATGCTCTCTGTGCTTGATTTTATACTTGGCAATTCCTTTACTTTCTGGGCATAAGACGCAGTGGCACCAGACACTAGCAGCAGTGCCAGCGCATACTTTTGTAAGCTTTTCATTTAGTTTTATTTTGTAAATTGAATGTTATTTAGCGGCAAATTTATACCCTTTTAAATGTTTTAGAGCACGGTCCAGCACCGGGTCTTTTTTCTGGATGTAGTCCTGCAGCGTCATCTTCACTTCTACATCCGGCTTCACGCCATAGCCTACAAACTCGCGGCCATCCGGGTAAGTATCTTTTTTGGTGCAGATGCGGGCATTTCCACCACCCGGCAGATCAAACATGAACGGCTGACCTGTACTCCCGAAGGAGTTCTCCCCGATCTTGGTCATGTGCTTCTGGTTATCGGCGTAGATCAGGAAATCTTCGGCGGCAGAAGCGGTGCGGTGGCCAATAAGTATAGCCGTAGGAACGATCACTTTATCTTTCGGAGCGACCTTGTTTTGCGCAGGTTTATAGTCGAATGTATGCACCAGTTTGTCCTGGTAAGCCATCAGCGATTTAGCAGCCCACGCATCACCCACTGTATCTTTTGGGTTCTCTATAAATCGGCCCCAGGCCTTGAAGCTGGCCAGGTGCTGGCGTGTGGAGTTTCGGGAACCATACAGCAGCGTGTCCGGGCTCAAGTAATCCAGTATCTGACGGCCTATAGTTGTTGAGCCACCTCCATTGTAGCGTAGGTCCACTATAAGCGCTTTGGCTTTGCGCAGCTCCGGCAGTTTCTCCAGGAACATTTCGTTTATCTTCGGATCATGAAAGCCGTTCAGAGCCAGGTAAGCTGTCTGGTTCGGGTACCACTTTAGCTCCAGCAACTCGCGTTTTTCGATGGCCGGATATACTTCCTGCTCCGTAGTCTTGGCATGTGTTAGTGTCAGTGCCTTTACTTTGCCTTTCGGGGTTCTGTATATAATTTCATACTTACTCCCCTTCAAGCCTTTCAGCATCGTTTCAATGGCTCTGTCCTGCAGCACGTAATCCGTAGACGAAGCAATGTAAGGCAGCACATGCTGTTTCAGATAATCTGCAGTCGGCATGCCGTTCACTTCTATGATCTCGCTGCCAACAGGCACTTCGTCTTTTATACTTTGGTTGGTTCTGGTAATGATAGCCTTGTTATCGATGTTGGTCAGGAAGATCCTGTACTTGCCGAACATATCGTTGTAAAGCAGCGAATCTATACTTTTAGGGAAATATATGTTGGTATGGCCATCGTTCAGGCTGGCGCATAACTTCTGCAGCTCGCGGTAGTATTCGTAATCGTTTTTCGTGTTCTGCACCTTCGTGATCGCTTCGCGATAATCATTCTCCCACTTGTTGCGGTCTACCTTGTCCAGGTACACGAAGTTGTAGTTCACCTCCTGCCAGAACTTAGACAGTCCGTATACTTTGTCGGCAGTAGTCAGCGTGTTGGGTACCTGTGCATCCACAACCATAGCAAAGAGCAACAGGAGTGGCAAAAGAATCTTTTTCATTGTTTTATTTTATACTTGTGGCAATTGATATTATTCTGTTCGAAGCGAAGTAACCGGTGTGGCCAGGGCTGTTTTAATGGCATGGAAACTTAGCGTAATGATCGCAATGATAATAGTGGACACAAAGGCTGCAGCAAATATCCACCAGCTCAGGTCGGTGCGGTTCACATAGTTCTCAAGCCAACCGCTCATAAAGTACCAGCCCAGCGGCAGCGCTATCAGGTTAGCAATCAACACCAGTTTCAGGAAGTCCTTGCTCAGCATATAAACTATACTTGCCACTGATGCTCCCAACACTTTGCGGATACCAATCTCTTTGGTACGCTGCTCTGCCGTAAACAGGGCCAGACCAAATAAGCCCAGGCAGGAAATAAAGATGGCGATGCCTGCAAAATACTTTGTCAGCTGACCCATAACGGCTTCGCTCTTATACATTTTTTCAAAAGACTCATCCAGGAAATGATACTCGAACGGGAAAGCCGGATTATGCTTTTTCAACACCTGCTCCACTGCTTCCAGCACCTCAGTAGTATGACCAGGCGCAATGCGGGCAAACATGGTATTGTTGTTTTCAGGTTTCAGGCGAATGATAAGCGGTTGCATGCTGCCATGCATCGACCTTGAATGGAAATTCTTAAGCACCCCAACAATGCGGCCTTCATTCTCCCACTTCAGCCATTGCCCCACGGGTTCCTGCATCTGCATAAGGCGGGCAGCTTCTTCGTTTACAATAAACGCGGCTGTATCGGTACCAAACTGCTTCGAGAATTCCCGGCCCTCTTTTAACTGCACTCCCATAGTTTCCAGGAAGTCATAGTCCACCGTCAGCATACTGATCAGGATGTTGGCGTCCGGATCTTTGCCTTTCCATTCTACCCCGCCGGTAGAGTTACCGATACTCAATGGGTTCTGGTCGGCGGAAGTTACCGCCATGATACCTGGTATGTCTTCCAGTTCACGTTTTACAACTTCATACTTAGATTTCAGATCGCCTTCGAGGGGCATGTACAGCACGTTCTCACGGTTTAAACCAATGTTTTTGGTGCGGATATAGTGCAGCTGCAGGTAAACAACCAGCGTACTTATTATTAGTAGTGCCGAAAGTATAAACTGAAATACTACCAAACCTTTGCGAAAAACAGAGATGCGCTTGCTCACTTTGCCTGTACCTTTCAGCACCACTACCGGATTGAAGGATGATAAGAAGAAAGCCGGATAGCTGCCAGAAATAATACCTGTAACAATTGCCACACCCACCAGCATAGCCAGCAACGCAGGATCAGCCAAGTTCAGCTCTATAAATTTGCCGGTAAGATCGTTGAACTGAGGCAAAAGTATACCTGTCAGGTTTACCGAAACAAATAGCGCCAGAAACGCCACCAGCACCGACTCTACCATAAACTGGCGCACCAACGAAGATTTGCTTGCCCCGATTGCTTTGCGCACTCCAACTTCCTTTGCACGTTTAGCTGAGCGGGCAGTAGCCAGGTTCATGAAGTTGATGCAGGCAATAACAAGTATAAATATTGCTACTACCGAGAACAACCGCACAGTCTCTATTCTGCCACCTTCTACATGGCCGTTCTTAAAATCGCCATACAGGTATATGTCGCCAACAGACTGCACAAATAAAGAGATGTTTGTATCTTCGTTATACTTCTTTACAAGAGGTTTTATCTTTTCATTGAAAGCTGCTATATCGGTACCCGGTTGCAACTGCAGAAACGTGCGAATGCCGTTGTTACCCCATCCTTTCAGCCACTCTCCTCCACCTGAGTTAATCCAATCATTCAGGGGCATTACAAAATCAAACTCAAAAGAGGAGTTTTTCGGCACATCCTGCATCACGCCTGTTACCTTGTAGCTCTCACTGTTGTCTATCTTAAACATCTTACCCATCGCCTCGGCAGGAGAACCAAAAAACTGTACAGCAATCTTCTCAGAAATCACCACCGAGTTCGGGTTCTTTAATACATGGCTTGCATCACCTGTTAGCAGCGGGAATGTGAAAACTTCAAAGAATTCCGGATCTGTATACCTGCCTGATACCTTCAGCGCTTTATCGTTGTAGCTGAAAAGCCTCTTCCACTCCCAGGCAGTGCTGCGTACAGCATGCTTTACCTCCGGCATATCTTTTTCCAGAGCTTCTGCCAGCGGGCCGGGTGTAGCATCGGTTGTCAGGTCATCAGCACCCGGGTAGCTTTGCACTTCCATCACCCTGTACAAATTATTTATATCAGTATGGAAACGATTAAAGCTCAGCTCATCTTTTACCCATAACAGGATCAGAATAGAGCAGGTCATACCCAGTGCCAAGCCCGAAATATTGATGAGCGAAAACACCTTGTGTCGCATCAGGTTGCGATAGGCCATTTTGAGGTAATTCTTTAACATAGTTTTAGGCGTTATGCTGTAATGGTTCTTCTGGTTCTTAAAGTATGGCAGAAATTTTTTAGCCCCTGCCACTGCACAAGAAATTTAAGTGCCAAAATTTTAAATTATTAATAGTCAATAACATACAAAACAACAGCTTAAGAACCTGTACGCTTCCGATACACTTTTTTGTGATACAGGTGTGCGCTTGTGTAACACATTTCCGGGAGTCTCAGGAAAACAGATTTTTCTGCGGCAGATTTAGAAAAAACCTGCTTATCTTCGAATTATAATTCTAAATTCTGCACCTATGGCTACAGGAAAAAATGCCAGAGTTTTAGTGGTGGATGACGAAACAGATGTGCTGTTCGCCATGAAAATGCTGCTGAAAACCGAAGTTAAAGAAGTAGTAACAGAGAAGAACCCTGATAACCTGCTGGCTATACTTGACAGGGAGCGTTTTGACGTTATTTTCCTGGATATGAACTTTAAAAGTGCCCTGCACACGGGCAACGAAGGATTGTTCTGGCTAAGCAAAATTCTGGAAAAAGATAAAGAAGCCACTGTTATACTTATTACCGCCTATGGCGATGTAGAGCTGGCTGTAAAATCTCTGAAGCAGGGCGCTTATGACTTTATAGTTAAGCCCTGGCACAACGATAAACTGCTGGAAACGCTGCACAATGCCTTGCAGGCCAGAAGTCAGAAAAAACAAGGCGCATCGGCTAAAACTTCCAAAAACCCTGAAGCCTCACCTATACTTGGCGAATCAGAAGCGATACAGGATATACTTTATAAGATAGATAAGATTGCACCAACCGAGGCCAACGTACTTATACTTGGCGAGAACGGTACAGGTAAAGAACTGGTAGCACGCGCCCTGCACCAGAAATCGTTCAGAGCCGGCAAGCCATTTATCAGTGTAGATATAGCAGCCCTAACCGACAGTCTTTTTGAAAGTGAGTTGTTTGGGTATAAAAAAGGGGCTTTTACCGATGCCAAAGAAGACCGCATAGGCCGATTTGAAGCTGCTAACGGCGGCACTTTGTTCCTGGATGAGATCGGAAACATCTCTCCGGCCATGCAGGCAAAACTGCTTACTGTACTCCAGAACCGCCAGGTTACTCCATTAGGCTCTAACCAACCAGTGCCTGTAGATATCCGGCTTATATCTGCTACCAACGTGCCCATTTACGAGCTGGCATCAAGCAACCAGTTTCGCAAAGACCTGATTTACCGCATCAATACTGTAGAGCTAACGTTACCTCCTTTGCGTGAACGGGGCAATGATGTAGAACTGCTGGCACGCCATTTTGCAGCGTATTACGCCGGAAAGAACCATAAACTTATTCCAGAATTTGCGCCAGCCACGCTTAAAAAGCTAACACAGCATACCTGGCCCGGCAACATCCGAGAGCTGCAGCATGCCGTAGAGCGTGCTATTATTATGGCCGAAGATAATGTGCTGCAGCCCCAGGATTTCAGCTTCTCGGTTATGGAAGCACCTGCCCCACATGCAGCTGCTGTACCGTTTATTGGTGATACCACTTTGCCTTTGAGCGAGATAGAACGTGAAACTATACGCCGGGTAATTGAGCGCAACAATGGCAACATTTCTAAATCTGCCAAAGAACTTGGTCTTACCCGCACTGCCCTTTACCGCCGGTTAAACAAACATGACATTTAAGCGCCTCGAGCTCGGCTTATTCATTCGCATCTTCCTGATATTTGGAATGATGTTCCTGACGCTGCACTACCTGGTTCAGTTTACATGGCTACAGGTAACCTCCGGAATCCTGGTAATGATGGCCCAGGTATGGGAACTGGCAAGGTATGTAACACGGAGCAACAATGAGCTGGCAAAGTTTCTCCACGCTGTAAAGCAGCGCGATTTTACCCAGCAGTTTAACGAGAACCCCAACAATCACTCGCTCAAGGAACTGCATCGTGCCTTTAACCAGATCAACCAGACCTTTAAACAACTAGAGATAGAAAAGGAAGCGCAGCTGCAATACATGCAAACCATTCTGCAGTTGATAGATACAGGTATAATGGCCTACGACGAGAATGGCGATGTAGAGTGGATCAATGATGCGTTTAAAAAAATACTAGCTATACCTCACCTGAAGAGCCTGCACGGGCTGGAAGTACGTTATCCAAGCCTTTACCAGGCAGTAATACACCTGGAGCCGCATGAAAACAAGCTCCTGAAATTAAAGCTGCCGCAGGGCACCACCCAGATATTACTTTCGGCTATAGCTTTTACCATGCAGAACCGGAAACTAACCTTAGTAGCTTTCAAAAACATAAGCTCTGCCGTAGACGAAACCGAGACTGATGCCTGGCAAAAACTACTCCGGGTAATGACGCACGAGATCATGAACTCTATTGCTCCTATTGCCTCGCTGGCAGATTCGCTGGGCCGTCATCTGCAACTGGAGCGCGAAAGGCTTGAAGAGGAAGACCATGTAACTACCTACAGCGAAGTGCTGCAGGATACTGAAGAAGGCATATCGATTATTAAAAAGCGCAGCGAAGGCCTTTTACGTTTTGCCCACTTTTACCGCAACCTGAACAAATCGCAAAATATTCTTTTAACCACTGTTTATGTGCAGGAGCTTTTCAATAGTATAGAAGCACTGATGCGGCCACGCCTTGAGGAAGATGGTATCACGCTTACCTGTTCTGTTTCTTCGCCTGATCTAACTCTGAACGGTGATGTTAATTTGCTGGAGCAGGTCCTCATCAACCTTATACTGAATTCTCAGCGGGCTGTAAAAGAAAGACCTGCCCCTCATATCTGGCTGACGGCACGGCAACAGGAAAACGGCAAAGTACAGATAGAAGTACAGGATAACGGCACAGGTATACCAGCAGAAATGCTCGACAGCATCTTTATACCTTTCTTTACATCGCATAAAGATGGCTCAGGCATTGGCCTCAGCCTTGCAAAGCACATTATGCTGTTACATAAAGGAAGTATAAAAGTAGAGTCGGAAGAAAACGAAGGGAGTATATTTAAGTTGATATTTTAAGTAGCCTTCCTCGCTTCTTCATCAAAACAGCCAGAATTTCAGCAAACTTCAGCATACTTACGCTTCTTCTTAAAATCCTAAAACTTTTGATTTATCCTGCATTAATATAGATTTTTCAAAGCCATATATAAATAAAATCTATAAACATATCGCTAACAGATAGAGTATACCTGTTTAAGTAACTATATCAACAATAACCGGTATCGCGATATGAACGAAAACAAAAAATACCGTACAGCCAGCACAGGCAATGGTCAGAAAGGTAATGGCCAGGAAAAAGGCCGAACACTCACCACCCGCCAGGGCCATCCCGTAACCGATAATCAGAACATCAGAACTGTAGGCAGCCGTGGTCCTGCCACCATGGAAAACTACCACTTCATTGAAAAGATTTCTCACTTCGACAGGGAGCGTGTGCCGGAGCGTGTAGTACATGCACGAGGTGCCGGAGCACACGGCGTTTTCCAGTCATATGGTATGGTGGGCAACGATCCTATTGAGAAGTTTACCCGCGCCAAAGTATTTAAAAAAGGTAAAGAAACCCCTGTCTTTGTACGATTCTCAACAGTAGGCCACGGCACGCACTCACCTGAAACACTGCGCGACCCGCGTGGTTTTGCCGTTAAATTCTACACCGAAGATGGCAACTGGGACCTTGTAGGAAACAACCTTAAGATCTTCTTCATACGCGATGCCATGAAATTTCCGGACCTGATCCACTCGCAGAAGCCAGATCCGGTAACTAACATACAAAGTGCTGAGCGTATCTTCGATTTCTTTTCGGGTACTCCGGAGGCAACTCACATGATCACGTTCCTGTACTCGCCATGGGGTATACCTGCTAATTACCGCCAGATGCAGGGATCTGGTGTTAACACCTACAAATGGGTAAACGCCGACGGCGAAGCTGTTCTGGTAAAATACCACTGGGAGCCAATGAAGCAGGGCATCCGTAACCTGACGCAAAAAGAAGCGCAGGAAATACAGGGCAAGAACTTTAACCACGCTACCCAGGATCTGTATGAAGCCATTGAACGTGGCGATTTTCCGGAGTGGGAACTGAACGTGCAGATTATGAGCGACGACGAACATCCGGAGTTGGATTTTGACCCGCTGGACGATACTAAACTATGGCCTAAGGAGCAGTTCCCTTGGTACCCTGTGGGCAAGATGACGCTGAACCGCAACCCTGTTGATTATTTTAACGAGGTAGAGCTATCGGCTTTTGGTACAGGTGTGCTGGTGGATGGACTGGACTTCTCTGACGACAAAATGTTGCAGGGCCGTACTTTCTCCTACTCCGACACACAGCGTTACCGTGTAGGTGCTAACTACCTGCAACTACCAATAAATGCTGCTAAAACACATGTGGCTACAAACCAGCGTGGCGGCCAAATGGCTTTCAATACTGATTTTGCCGAAGGCCAGAATATCCATGTGAACTATGAGCCATCTATACTTGGCGGTTTACAAGAAGCTCCGAAGCCAGGTAAAGATTACATGCCTCGCTACGAAGCTAACTTGGTACGCCAACCAATTGAGCGTGCTAATCAGTTTAAACAAGCTGGCGAAACCTTCCGAAACTTCGAAGACTGGGAACGTGAAGAGCTCATCAACAACCTGGGCAACGATCTGGCTAAGTGCGATAAGCGCATTCAGGATAAAATGCTGGAGTATTTTACCCAAGCCGATGAAGACTATGGTCGCCTGGTAAGGGAAAGAATAGAAATGGCAACCAAGGAACTGATGAAGATGAAGCACGAGAAAATTGCCGGAACTGATGGCCCGTTAGGTAATGTAACCGGCGAAGAGGGCGTAGAGCAGGCGCAAAGAGATTCTCACTCTGCTAAACCATATTAAGTTATACTTGAGTAAAGTATAAATTTTAGTTAAAACCGTGATCAGCCAATTCAGAAGCTGGTCACGGTTTTCTTTTGTGGGTACTTATACTTCCATTCCTGCTTAGCTCTATACCTGATTATCGCTCTTATACTTTGCCAGCTTCTAGCGTAGAACCAATTCATAGCGCTACACATAGCGTTTAATAAATATTTTCTTACTATAGAATTAAATAAAGACAGGTTTGCTTATTTTTGACCAGTGTTAGTACTTCGTCTTTATGAAAAAACATTACCGCTCCGATAAAAACTGCCTGAACTGCGGCACAACCGTTGAAGACAAATTTTGCCCAAGCTGTGGCCAGGAAAACCTGGAACTGCACGAGAATTTCCTTCACCTGGTGTTACACAGCATCAGCCATTACTTCCACTTCGAGTCGAAGTTCTTTAACAGCATGGTACCGCTTTTCACAAAACCGGGCTACCTTACAAAGGAATATTTTGCTGGCAGGCGCGCGTCGCACCTCAACCCGATCAGCATGTATATCTTCATCAGTATCTTGTTCTTCTTTCTTTTTACCGCAAACTCTAACAGCAACAAGAAGGACATTATGGAAGAGAAAGCCTCAGAGGAAAACACGATAACCAAGGCCGAAGCCGAGCAGGTAAAAAATACTGTAGGCAATGCCGTCTCTGAAAAGGCAGGAGATTATACTTATACTATACTTAACAATGCACAGGTAATTAAAGACAGCGCCAGCAACCACAACGATGCTGTTGTTTATACTAAACCTGTAGCTGACAAACCAGCCAAACCAGAAAAGAACCCAAGTTCTATAACTATTGGGGGTGATAATGCAGTAACCAACTCTTTGCAGGCCAAATTCAGAGAGGTGTTGGATGATGATCTGAAAAGTGAGCTTTTTAAGAACAAACTAATAAGCCATTTGCCTAAAATCATGTTCATCCTGCTGCCATTGTTTGCGCTTATCCTGAAACTGGTAAACGTCAGGTCTAAAAAGTTTTATGCAGAGCACCTGATCTACTCTATACACGTGCACTCGTTCCTGTTCCTGTTCGGCTCTATACTTATTGTGCTCAACTGGCTGCTGCCGTTCCTTTCAGACTGGATACAGGCTCTTGGCTTTTTTGTGATGCTTTGGTACATCTACAGGTCTATGCGCAACATTTACAGGAGCACACGCTGGCGCACTGTTTACAAATTTTGCGTATTGGCATTTGCCTATAGTTGCCTTATGTTATTAAGCGGTGTTATTGTGGTGGTTGCAACACTTTATACGATGTAATCTGTTGCAGATGAGCTGCACAAGATAGTTTTAGCTCTGTTAATCCAGCCAAAGTATAGCCCTAAATTATACTTTGGCTGGATTTTTAATTTCCGAACACTTTGCCTTTAACCCAGTTTACGCTGCCAGAGACTTTATCAGCATAGTTGTTTATATCGTTTACCACCTCGCCTACATGGTGTTTCTCCCAAAGCGCTCCAAAGGTCTTGCTAAGCGGCTTATCTATATTCAGGAATTTATCTTTGGGCTGAGAAGTTGCTGAATTATCTCGTTTAAAACCTTTTACCTCAGTAAGCACATAATGCTTTTTGCTAAGCAGCACATAAAACTGCTCTGCCTTTGCAGGTCGCACCTCATAAACTGCCGAATCTATATCGGTATAAAACACCAGCCTTTCTTTCTGCCCTGCCACCTGAATATGCAGTGAGTTGGGGTTGTATTCAGGCTTTATCGTCCAGAGGCCATTTACCAGAACACTGCCTACACGCACGTTTACTTTGCTTGAGTTTGCTTTCAGGAGCGGCAACCCTTTGTGGGTAGTTTGCCCGAATACCGGCAAAACTAACAATGCAAGTACAGCAGCTATAGTTAAAGGCTTAATAATTTTCATGGCTTGGGGCAGGCAACAGATAAAATAATCTGCCAATAGCTTCTATGGCTTCGTTTAACCTGAAGAAGCTGCACAGGCATGGCAATAAACATATAAATACATAGCAATTTAACATCTAAATATTAATTTATTCAAATCATTTTCACATTTATTCCTGCTTTAGCCTGTTATTTCCAGAGAAATTTGCCAGACACTTTACCTCCATGTAAGTGGATAACCCTATGGAAAACTACTGTAAAAATACCCCTCCCATCTCAGCTACAGATTGATTATCTTTGTAGTAATGGAAAATTTTGTAGTATCAGCGCGTAAATACCGTCCGGCCACGTTCGATAGCGTGGTAGGGCAGCATCATATAACCAATACCCTGAAGAATGCCATCAGCAGCCACCATCTGGCGCAGGCGTTCCTTTTCTGCGGTCCGCGCGGTGTGGGAAAAACCACCTGTGCCCGTATCCTGGCAAAAACCATTAACTGCCAGAACATCACTCCTGCAGTAGAAGCCTGCAACGAGTGCGAATCGTGCCGTAGCTTTAACTCCAACAGCTCGTTCAACATACACGAACTCGATGCCGCATCTAACAACTCGGTAGAGGATATCCGCAACCTGGTGGAGCAAGTACGCTATGCGCCACAAACAGGAAAGTATAAAATCTACATCATAGATGAGGTGCACATGCTCTCGAACCAGGCCTTCAACGCTTTCCTGAAGACGCTGGAAGAACCACCTTCATATGCCATATTTATACTTGCTACCACCGAGCGCCATAAGATCATTCCGACTATACTTTCACGTTGCCAGATCTTCGATTTTAACCGAATCCGGATCGAGGACATGGTGCGCCACCTGAGCAATATTGCGCAGAAAGAAAGTATACAGGCCGAGCCCGATGCCCTTCACCTGATCTCGCAGAAAGCAGACGGAGCCTTGCGCGATGCCTTGTCGATCTTCGACCAGATGGTTACTTTCTCGGGCAGCAACGTTACTTACAAGGCTACAGTCGAGAACCTGCACATCCTGGATTATGATTACTATTTCCGCCTGACAGACGACCTGCTGAATCAAAATTTATCTGGATCATTATTGCTGTTCGACGAGATCCTGAAGAATGGTTTTGATGCGCATAACTTCCTGATAGGTATAGCAGAGCACTTCCGAAGCCTGCTGGTGTGCAAAGACACGCAAACAATACAACTACTTGAGGTATCAGATAACATTAAAGCCAAGTATGCTGACCAGTCGGCAAGAGCTTCTGTTTCGTTCCTTCTATCAGGCCTGAACCTGGTTAGCACCTGCGATACCAACTATAAGAGCAGTAAAAACCAGCGCCTGCACGTGGAACTTTGCCTCATGAAACTGGCTCACCTGAACGCAGCTTTGAGTTTTGCACAAGAAGGCTTTGAGCCAAAAAAAGCTAAGGTAGCGGCGCCGGCACCAGCCCCTACCGCAAATACAGGTGCCACGCCATCGGCACAGCTTCAGCCACTGAGCCCCGGAACAGTGCCTTCGGCAACTATGCAACCGCAAAGCCAGGCTGTACCGTCGGCAGGTTTGCAGCAGCCGGTTGCAGGTACGGTGCCATCAGAGAGCTTGCAGCAACCGCCAAAGCCGCAGCAGGTAACACCGGATGCTCATCTGGCACCTCCGCAGGCTAGTGCTCCGGCGCAACGCCCAAGTATACCTGTGCCTCCTCAGAAAAAACTGGGCAAGCTGCCAAGCCTGAAAGACCTGCAGAACCAGGCTCAGGCATCAGCAGCCACTACTGTTGTTGCTGAAGAAGAGGATGATGCCAGTTATGGTGCGCTTATACCTGTAGACCAAGCCAAGCTGAAAATGGTTTGGTTTGATATTCTGCGCCGCAAAAAGACCGATAACATGATGGAATATACATTACTCAATCGTGTTTACCACATAAACGACCAGAATGAAGTGCTGCTGCAAGTTGAGAACCCTGTTCTGATTGATCAGTTTAACAACATACGTCCGGCACTACTTGCCGAGCTGAAAGAGCGCCTTGGCAACAGAAGTATAAAACTGCGTGCCGAAGTAATGGAAATGCAGCAGGACGAGCGTAAACTTTATACTTCGCAGGATAAATTTAACTATTTGGCAGAGAAGTATCCGGTGATCGTCGAAATGAAGCAGCGCCTTGGCCTTGACACCGACTTCTAATTAAATAAAAATTTTATATTTGTATAGTTACAACCACTATTAAACAACTATGCCTGTGAAAAAAGGATTATCGTTGTTTTTGGTTGCGTTTGCTTTCACGTTCACGCAATGCAAAAACGAAGCATACCAGTCGCAGTCTGCTACAGACACAGCGGCTGCCACTCCTGCCCAGAAGGAGTATAAGTATGAAACTGTGCCCGGCGATCCTCTGAATGCCCGCGTTTATACTTTGGACAATGGCCTGAAAGTATACCTAACTGATTACGAAGATGCTCCGCGCATTCAAACGTATATAGCAGTACGCGCAGGCTCTAAAAACGACCCTGCTGATGCTACTGGTCTGGCCCACTACCTGGAGCACATGGTGTTTAAAGGCACTTCGGAGCTGGGCACACAGAATTGGGAGAAAGAAAAAGTTGAGCTTGATAAGATCGAGGCGCTGTATGAGAAGTACAGAGCTACAAAAGACGAAGCAGCCCGCAAGAGAATCTACCACCAGATCGACTCAGTTTCAGGTGTAGCCGCTAAGTATGCCGTTGCCAATGAGTACGATAAAATTCTGGGAGCTATTGGTGCCAAAGGAACAAATGCTTATACCTGGGTAGACCAGACGGTTTACACAAATGATATCCCGAGCAACCAACTGGAGCGTTGGGTAGCTTTAGAGGCTGACCGTTTCGGTGACATGGTGCCGCGTATTTTCCATACAGAGCTAGAGGCTGTATACGAAGAGAAAAACCGCACATTAGATAGCGACGGCCGTAAAGTAGCCGAAGTGATCAACACCGCGCTTTTCCCGACGCACCAGTACGGCACACAAACCACTATTGGTACTATTGAACACCTGAAGAACCCATCTATCACGGAGATCAAGAAGTACTACAATACTTACTATGTGCCAAACAACATGGCTATCGCGCTGAGCGGCGACATCGACTTCGACCAAACCATCCGTTTGATAGATGCCGAGTTTGGTAAACTAGAGAAAAAGCCGTTGCCAGAGTTTAAAGTAGCTCAGGAGCAGCCAATTCAAAAGCCAATTGTGCAGGAGGTTCT
Source organism: uncultured Pontibacter sp. (assembly GCA_966250805.1). GTDB lineage: Bacteria > Bacteroidota > Bacteroidia > Cytophagales > Hymenobacteraceae > Pontibacter. Next base: position 81,178 of record CBINIP010000006.1, read on the forward strand.
GGGTCCGGATGCTGAGAACGTGTCAGTAGCTTACCGTTTCCCGGGCATTAATACCCGTGAGGCTCTGGTGATGCAAATGATCAGTTCTATACTTTACAACGGACAGGCTGGTCTGATAGACCTTAACCTGAACCAGCAACAGAAGGTGCTGCAGGCTTATGCTTACGACACACAGATGAAAGACTACTCTACTTTCCGTTTAGGTGGTGCGCCACGCCAGGGCCAGTCTTTGGATCAAGTGAAGGACATGCTGCTGGCGCAGGTTGAGCTGGTTAAGCAGGGTAAATTCGAGGACTGGGTGATTCCGGCAATTGTGAACAACAACAAGATCGGCCTGATGGAATCTTATGAAGACAACGCTAATCGTGCTGATGCCTTCGTTAGCGCCTTTATCTACGGCATGGACTGGAAAGATTATGTAAACCGTCCGAACGAGTTTGCTAAGATCACGAAGCAGGAAGTAGTAGATGTTGCCAATAAATACCTGAACAACAACTATGTGCTGGTGTACAAACGCACTGGTAAAGACCCTAAAGCTCAGAAAGTAGAAAAGCCGGCCATTACGCCAGTTGCCGTTAACCGTGATGTACAGTCGGCTTACTACAAAGAGTTCATGGCAAAAGAGGCACCAGCCCTGGAGCCTGTATTCGTAGACTATACCAAGGACATCCAGGAGACGAAGCTGAAGAACAACATTCCGCTGCTTTATACTCAGAATAAGGAAAATGGCCTGTTCCAGTTATACTACATCCTGGACATGGGTACCAACAACGACCCTAAGCTGGGCATGGCGGTAAACTACCTGAAGTACCTGGGCACCGACAAGTATAGTGCTGAGGAGCTGAAGAAAGAGTTCTACAAGCTGGGCTCGTCATTCAACGTATTCTCTTCCGGCGACCAGGTATATGTAAGCCTGACAGGTTTGGATGAGAATCTTGAAAAAGGACTTGCCCTGTTCGAGAGCCTGCTACAGAACCCAAAACCTGATCAGGAAGCTTTAAATAACATGGTGGCTGGTACTTTAAAAGCCCGCAGCGATGCCAAGAAGAACAAAAGCGTTATCCTGAACCAGGCGATGGTGAACTATGCCAAGTATGGCCCTAAAAATCCGTTCACTACGGTGCTTTCTGAGAAACAACTGAAGGCTGTAAAACCGCAGGAGCTGGTGAACATCATCAAGAGCATACCAACTTACGAGCACCGTGTGTTATACTATGGCCCACGTGAAACAAATAACCTGGTTGCTGCCCTGAACGCAGGCCACAACGTGCCAGCTACACTTAAGCCGGTTCCTGCCGAGAAAGTATTCGCTGAACTAGACATTAAAACACCAACAGTTTACTGGGCAGATTATGACATGGTACAGGCTGAATTGTTGTTCCTGAGTAAATCAGTGCCTTATTCTCCTGAAATTGTGCCGGTAGTAAGAATGTACAACGAATACATGGGTGGTATTGTATTCCAGGAGCTGCGTGAGTCTAAGGCACTTGCTTATTCTACTTACTCTTTCTACAGCCCTGCCAGCAAAAAAGAGCGCTCTAACTACCTGCAATCTTACATAGGTGCACAAGCCGATAAATTGCCGGAAGCCATGGTAGGTATGCAGGAGCTGCTGAACAATATGCCGGTAGCCGATGCTAACTTTGAGAACGCAAAAGCTTCTTTAAGAAACAGCATCTCTTCTGAGCGCATCACCAAGTCTGATATCCTGTTCGACTACGAGCGTGCCAAGCGCCTGGGCATCAACTACGATATCCGCAAAGATGTGTACCAGAGCGCCAACAGCATGACCTTCGACCAGATGAAGGAGTTCCAGCAGAAATACATCAAGAACCAGCCACAGGCTATACTTGTGATCGGCTCTAAAGACAGACTGAACTTCAAGGAACTTGAGAAGTATGGTAAGGTGAAGCAGTTAAGTTTGAAAGAGATCTTTGGGTATTAAGCTAGATTTTAGACGCTAGACATTAGATACTAGACTAAAACAAAAACGGCAGCCATATTAGGCTGCCGTTTTTGTTTTATAGGTAATCTTGCTACTAGGAGCTACTCTGATTGTGACTTGCAGGATTTTAAATTAACAAGTATACTTTATGCGCCTTCACTGAAAAGCTTTAGGAATATAGTTGGGAGTACTTTTACTTGATTAGCATGATTGCTGCAATGGTTTCTATACCCTCCCACAGGTAGCTGATTCTTACATTCTCATTTTCTGCGTGCTGGTTGTTGTCGTAATTTACGATAGGCACTGTTATAACCTTTGATTCCAGAATTTCTTCAAACAGGTACAGGGGCAGGCTTCCTCCCATTGTTGGGATCAGGACCAAAGGCTCTTTTGTAGTAGATTGTACAGCGGCCTGAACACTTTTAGAAACAGGCAGATCCATAGGAGTGCGTTGTGCATTATAGCCGTGCTTTACCTCTACCTTAATCAGGTTAGCATACTTACTACGTTCCTCTTCAGTTGGCTCACTGGTAACTACATGGTAGCCTTTGCTTTTGATATGGTCAATTACTTTCTGAACCTGCTTTTTATGATCGTTGCCCTTTACTAACCGAAGATCAAGAGCGGCTTCTGCTTTAGTAGGTATAACATTACCTGCAAGTGCCCCAACATTGGCACTTTGCATTCCATTTATATTAAGTGTTGGCAGCATTACCCCTTCCATCAAAGACCTGTCCTGGCTTTCGGGAGTATGCACGCCCAGTTCCTTTTTAAGCATGGCATCCTGATCTGGTATCTGTGCCAGCGCTTTCTTTTCAGTGGGGGTAAGCGGTGTTACATCATCATAAAACCCTTTGATCAACACATTGCCTTTATCATCTTTCATAGAAGCCAACAGCTGCACCATTTTCAGGGCAGGGTTTGGAGCCCAGTTACCATAGTTGCCGCTGTGCAGCGGGCGTTTTGCACCATATACGGTAAGTGCCATATTTACATCTCCGCGTACCCCAAATACAATCGTCTTTTTCCCGGAAACATGCCGTGGCCCATCAATCACGATCCAGGAATCTGCCTTAAGCTTTTCTTTGTGCTTTTTAAAAATTTCATCTAAATGAATGGAGCCGACTTCTTCCTCGCCTTCAAATAAGAACTTGATGTTAGCCTTTAGCTTCTTACCCGTTTTTACCAAAGCATCATACGCATTTATAACCGCCATCACTCCTGCTTTATCATCAGCTGCGCCTCTGCCCACTATGCGCCATTCGGGATTAATGGCATCGCCGTTTTTGTAGGGTCCCATTAATTTTCCGCCGCTCTCTACCGGCGCGGTAATCAGAACAGGTTTAAAAGGATCAAGCCCTTCGTGCCATTGTTTCGGGTTTACCGGCTGGCCGTCATAATGCGCATAAAAACCAATGGTTCTGGTGGCACCTGGTGTTTTAATTTCACCAAATACTGCGGGTGTTACGCCAGGCGTGCTGCCTGTAAGTAATTCTGCTTTTATTCCTCTGCGCTCCATCATACCTTTAATGAAATCAGCATTTTTCCTGATATTGACTGTGTCTGCAGAAACATTGGGTATGGAGAGAAAACTAATATATTCCTCCATTAACTTTTTATCATTCTTGCTGATATACTGCTTTATAGTCTGAGCCTGTAAAGATGAACTAAGGCATAGCGTAAACATTAACAGGCTGATGATTTTAAAGGTATTTGATGTCATGAGCAACGTGAGTTTAGAATTAAAGCATAGGTTATGATAACTTATACTAATATAGTTTATATTCTATTAATTTAGTAGCTTATAGCTAAAGCTGTTATTACACTTGCCATTATGGCATTCTTAGGATTATAAGTTCTATATTGACCAGGTATAAGTATAGTAATTTTTATTAGATTCCTGCAGCAAAAGACTATTCTAATTGAATTTATGCTAGTAGTAAATTGCTGATTTTTATCAACCTTGATTCACCAGATATATTCATGAAACAACTCTTTACTTTCCTGATGTGTGTAACAACCTTCTTCACAGCATATTCACAAAAGAAGGCAACATCCTTTAAAACCCCACCGGCGCTTTCTGCTATAAAAGAAACCGACCTGAAGCGTGATCTCTTTGAGCTGGCAAGCGATGAAATGCGTGGCAAAAGAGCAGGCACGCAGGATGAACATCGTGCTGCTGCCTGGGTAGCCGAACAAGCCCGAAAAGCCGGATTAGAACCTGCCGGCGACGACGGAACTTACTTTCAGTACTTCCCTCTGAGACGCACTGTAGTAGCCGATAACAGCAAAATCAGTATAAACGGCAAGCCTGTTAAACTATGGGAAAACGCATGGGTAACTTCACCGGTTGAGAGCAAACTGGATGCACCTGTTATGTGGCTGAAATCTATGGCTGATACATCTGCAAGTATAAAAGGCAAAACAGTAGCCATGCACCTTCTGCCACCTTCTAAACTTCCTGCCAAGGGCATGAGCCTGTGGGTATTTAGATATGTTTTGTCTGCTATTCGGCAACAAGCTGATGTGTTAAAAAAACAGGGTGTTTCTGCTATTATTCTGGTTGCTGACTCAACTGCTGAGTCTGATGCTAATTTCTTTGGCCATGCCATGGAAGAGGGAGTTTACCAATTGGAAAGTTCAGATCCTGCGCTTAACACGGACGCCGTACCTGTTATACTTGTGCGCCAAACCTGGGCAAAAGACCTACAGCAACCTAACGCAAAAATGACAGCTCATCTCAGGGCCGACAGTTATACTTACCCGTCTGTAAATGTTGTAGCAAAAGCTCCGGGATCTGATAAAACTTTAAAACAGGAACACGTTTTGTTCAGCAGCCATCATGACCATGATGGTGTAGGCATACCTGTAGCCGGCGATTCCATTTGGAACGGAGCCGATGACAATGCTACCGTAAGTGTTGCCCTGTTGGCTATTGGCAGAGCCTGGGTTAAAAAGCCCGGAAAAAGAAGCGCTTTATTTGTATGGCATGGTTCTGAAGAACGGGGTCTGCATGGGTCGAGGCATTATGTGAAGCAACCTACGGTAAAGAAAGAATCTATTGTAGCTGTTTTAAATGGTGACATGATCGGAAGAAATGCGCCGGACTCGGCAGCTTTACTGGGTTCTACTCTTCCTCATCGAAATTCTGAGCAGTTGGTGAACATGGCCTTAAATGCAAATCAGGAACTAACCAAGTTTAAGCTCGATACCGCCTGGGACAAAGCCAGCCATCCGGAACGTTGGTACTACCGCAGCGACCACCTTCCGTATGCACAAGCCGGTATTCCAGCTATTTTCTTCACTACCCTGCTGCACCCTGATTACCATACCCCAAGCGATGAGGCTGACAAAATTGATATAGAAAAGCTGGCAAAGATGACAAAATGGATGTACGCTACAGGCTGGACTGTATCCAACACACCTGCCCGCCCTGCTGTGGATAAAGGCGCAAATGTAGGTGTGCGCTAGATGGTCGAATCATACTTTAAATGATAGATACTCAAGTAATACTAACTTAGATTGACCGATTTGTTTGAGAATAAAGTAGAGCTTTAAAGTATAAACCGGAAGCGCAGCCATACTTTGGCTGCGCTTCCGGTTTATACTCTTATGTTGTAAAATACTGTAATTGCGAACTTGCAGCTCACGTACTGCTCTTATTCTTTATGCCTTTACTTAATTAAGCTCACACTAGTAAGGAAGAATGGTCGATAGATTTCAAAAGTACAAGTATAAAATTTTACCGCTTGGCCAGCACCTCAGCAACGCTTGTCCATTTAACTTCAGGATAACGGTTGTTATCTAATGGCTCCAGTTTTGCTAATCCGCTAAACATATCGCGCATATACTGCATGCCCTGCCAGGCAGGAAAAACTTCATTATTATTGGGAGCAACTGCTTTCGTGATCTTAATAATAGCATTTAATAAGCCTAATCCGCCAACACGAAACAGTTTAAATTCATCTCCGGTAACTTCACTGGCAGCATCTTTTAAAACTCGGGCACTAAGTACATCGCCGGCAATGCGAACGTAACGTGGCGTGGTTGGGTCAAGAGCCGCAGCAGCGGTATAATCAGCTGTATTTTGGATAGTTGTAAAATCCATGAGTTGGTCAGGGTTGCCATAGAACATTACCCGTTTTATTGGAAAGAGAACTATAGGAGCTTGGTCAGTGAGCAGATCAGTAAACATGCCGCATAAAACAGAAGTCGCAGATATAGGAGCTTTATCTATTCGCTCTTTAAATTCTTTCCGGAAGTCCAGGTTGCGATTATTACCAAAAGGCTGCTTCGTGAAGTCAATGGCAAAGTCGGAAGGTATAAATCGGGGAACACCGGCCGCTACTACTGCATTCAGCAACAGAGTCTGTAACCCAACCATAACATAATGCAGTCCCGATAAAGCAGAGACTACACAGGTTGCACCCTCACAGGCTTTCGTTAATTCAGCAGCATTATGGAAATCTACTTCACAGATAGTAGCCCCTGATTTTCTCAAAGCATCAACTTTACTTGCATCACTATCAGGCCGGACCAGCACGCGAACAGTAGCACCCTTCTCAAGAAGCGACCTGGCAATGCGACCACCTAAATTTCCTGTAGCACCTGCCAGAACTATAGTTGGTTTTTGTGAATCAGATGTAGTGTTCTTTTCCATAGCTGCTCATTCACCTTTGATTGGTAACAAGCTTTTACAGGAAAGGTTACGGATGAGCGCAACTCACTGAACAAGCGTGTATATAATATATAATTAATATAATATTGTAACTTAATCTTATAAAGCATTTTAACAAATGAGAAACTTTAATGCATTTGAAAGAGAAATAATGAGCTTTCTTGTAAAGGAATGGCTTGATTACGGAAGTTTAAAGTTTACTGATCTATTTGAAAAAGTTGCCAAAGATCTACAAATAAAAATTGAGTTTGACTTAAGCAATAAAGCAGTTATTATTCATTCTGATTCAGAACACATCTATACACATTACAAGATAAATGATATATCTATTGCAAGCGGTAAGAAGGTAAATGAGATTCGGAACAAAACTATTTCAATTCTATCGTTGATAGATTATCTAGAAAAGAATAAGCTTGTTCATGTTTATAAGGAATGGTCTCCTGTTTGGGATACAGTGACAGTAAATCCTAATCAAGCCTTTGATAATACACCATATCAAGGACAATACTTTGGGGATATACTTCAGAATGAGATTTTAGATAAACTGGAATATTCAGTAGTAGCAACCCCGGAATTAAAAGAGTTTGTAAAAAATGATTTTAAAGATTTGGCACAGATAAATCATGAGCAGAACATTCGTCTACAAGAGAGTTCACTGTTAACAGCTATCACTTTAGGAATAGTATCTGTAATTATAGCTGTGTTATCAATAGTCGTATCAATAATAAGTCTTCTCCCAAGATAGAATCTTCTCAAAACAAAAAAGGCTGCCCGATCTCTCAGGCAGCCTCTCATTTTTATACTTTATACTTCTGATTAAAAACCAGCCAGGATGCTGTTCAGCGTTTCGCTTGGGCGCATGGCTTTGCTGGCTTTCTCAGCGTCTGGGTGGTAGTAACCGCCTAAGTCAACTGGTTTGCCTTGAGCTGCAATCTGCTCGCCTACAATCTTCTGCTCGTTATCAGTCAGTGCCTGAGCCAGTTTAGAGAAGCGGTCTTTTAGTTCCTGGTTCTTTGTCTGCTCGGCTAGTGCCTGAGCCCAGTACATAGCCAGGTAGAAGTGGCTGCCACGGTTATCGATGCCGCCAACTTTACGTGCCGGAGACTTATCTTTCTCCAGGAACTCAGCGTTTGCTTTATTCAGGGCTTCTGCCAATACTTCAGCTTTCTCATTCTTGGTCTTGTAAGCAAGGTCCTCCAGAGAAACTGCCAGCGCTAAGAACTCACCAAGCGAATCCCAACGCAGGTAGTTCTCTTCCATAAACTGCTGCACGTGCTTCGGCGCAGATCCACCCGCACCAGTTTCGAACAAACCACCACCATCTAAAAGTGGCACAATAGAAAGCATTTTAGCACTTGTACCAAGCTCCAGGATCGGGAAAAGGTCGGTCAGGTAGTCGCGCAGTACGTTACCGGTTACCGAGATAGTATCTTTACCAGCTTTTGCACGCTCGCAAGTATAACGCATAGCCTCAACCGGCGACATGATCTTAATTTCAAGGCCGTTAGTATCGTGGTCTTGCAGGTAACGTTCTACTTTCTTGATCAGGTTAGCATCGTGTGCACGCTGTGGGTCAAGCCAGAAAATAGCAGGGGTATTAGTGATGCGAGCTCTTGTAACTGCCAGTTTCACCCAGTCCTGAATAGGAAGGTCTTTTGTCTGGCACATTCTGAAGATGTCGCCTTCTTCAACTTTCTGCTCCATCAGGGTATTGCCGGCAGCATCTACCACGCGCACAGTACCATTCTCAGCTAGCTGGAAAGTCTTGTCGTGCGAGCCATACTCTTCTGCCTTCTGCGCCATCAAGCCAATGTTTGGCACAGTACCCATTGTGGTAGGATCAAAAGCACCGTTCTCTTTGTTGAATTTGATCACCTCCTGGTAAATACCTGCATAAGAACGGTCCGGAATGATCGCTTTTGTATCGTGCAGTTTGCCATCAGCGCCCCACATTTTACCAGACGAACGGATAGCAGCCGGCATAGAGGCATCAATGATCACGTCGTTAGGGAAGTGCAGGTTTGTAATGCCTTTATCAGAATCTACCATTGCCAGCGCAGGGCCATTCTGGTAAGCAGCCTGAAGGTCAGCTTCAATCTCGGCCTGCTTGTCGGCAGGTAAGGTTTTTATCTTAGCATATACATCACCAAGGCCGTTGTTAGCATCTACACCAATCTCACGGAAAGTAGTAGCGTGCTTAGCAAACACATCCTTAAAAAACACCGTAACTGCATGCCCGAACATAATAGGGTCAGACACCTTCATCATGGTAGCCTTCAGGTGCAGCGATAAAAGTATACCTTGTTCTTTGGCTTCCGCAATTTCTTTTTCATAGAAGGCGCGCAATGCCTTTTTGTTCATCACTGAAGAATCGATTACTTCACCTTCTTTCAGCGTGATCTTGTCTTTAAGCACTTTGGTGCTGCCATCGGCACCAACAAACTCGATGCGTACATCACCGGCTTTATCGGCTACAACAGATTGCTCGCTGCCATAGAAGTCGCCACCGGTCATGTGTGCTACATGCGATTTAGAATCCGCGCTCCAGGCTCCCATTGAGTGCGGGTGTTTTTTAGCATACTGCTTAACAGCATCAGCCACACGGCGGTCAGAGTTACCTTCGCGCAGCACAGGGTTTACGGCACTACCCAGAATTTTAGCATAGCGTGCTTTTGCATCTTTTTCAGCATCGTTCTTAGGATCAGCCGGATAATCAGGAATGTTATAGCCCTGCGACTGAAGCTCTTTGATAGCTGCTGTTAACTGAGGTATAGAAGCACTGATGTTTGGCAGTTTAATGATGTTAGCTTCCGGTGTTTTTGCCAGTTCGCCCAGGTAAGCAAGGTCATCATTCTGCTTCTGCTCCTCGGTAAGGTTCTCCGGGAAAGCGGCAATAATACGGCCTGCAAGCGAAATGTCTCTTGTTTCTACCTCAATGCCTGCTGCTTTTGTAAAGGTCTGTACAATTGGCAGGAAAGAATGGGTAGCCAGAGCCGGCGCCTCATCAGTTATAGTATAAACAATTTTGGCTGTTTTTGTACTCATCTTGTTCTGTTAAGTTAAAAGTGTACTACCAGTGGCCATAAAGCATTTCATCTGCATGGCCAAGCCTTTTCTTACGTCAGGCAGCTGGTTTGGGGAGCAAATATAAGAGTCTTTTTGATAAAGGGTAAGGAAGGCGCAGGCTTTACTGGCAACTGTTTATATCTTATTTGCTATCTGCTATATAACCGGCAGAAGTATAGGCAAAATATCTCCCACACCGCCTGTCTCCCCTGCAAAAATTATACAATAATAGCTGATGATCTGACAAAGTGCAGCTACTGTTAGTATGTCAAGTATAAAGCCCCGGACAGCTCCAAAGTATAAATATAACCGAAATACTATTATTACGTTTAAACAAACAATTTTTGTACAGTCCTGAAGCCGTCGGCACGTGAAACACATCTACACTTCTACCCTTAGTATTACTCTATTTATCGTTACCCTACTACTTGTTGGTCTTAATGTGGCTAAAGCTTTTCCTGCTGATACAGGTATAAAAAGCAGTGCAAGTATAAATGCTGCTGCCCAGCAACCGGTGCGCATTATGCCTCTTGGCAACTCCATCACCTACGACGAGCACACTGGAGATAAAACCAACCCGCGCCCTGCCGGCGACAGGCCGGCATACAGACAAAAACTATGGCAGTTGCTTAGCTCCACAGGGTATAACTTCGATTTTGTAGGTAGCCGCAGAAGTGGCCAAAACTTGTTTCCTGATGCAGAGAATGCAGGTTTCCCAGGCTTCAGTATACAGCAGACAGCCCGCCTGATGCGAACCGGCTACGACCCCAGAAACGGTGTTCAAGAAACTCCCGGACCTTACCTTGAAACTCACCCTGCTGATATTATACTTCTGCACATCGGCGTAAACGACATCAATAAAACACCTGCCGATACTTCCAGAAAATACCTGAATCTTATACTTAACGAAATAGACCGCTACGAGCAGGCCAACAATACTTCTGTTACTGTAATTATGGCCCAGGTTGTGAACCGCGTACCTGTTATCGGCGCAGTAACTGAATTTAACAACAACGTTATAAAAGCCATAGCTGATGAACGCATTGCCAAAGGCGATAAAATAAAGCTGGTGAACATGGAGCAAGGCGCTGGTCTTATTTACAGCCTGCAGGCAAATGGCGGCGATATGTATGATCAACTACATCCGGTTGCTTCGGGCTACGAAAAAATGGCCCAGGTATGGTTCGATGCGCTGAAGCCACTTCTGAATACGGTTCCGGTTATCTCATCGGCACCTGTTACAACTGTACCCAAAGGCAACAGTTATACATACAATGTTGAGGCATCAGGAAACCCAAACCCAACTTACCAGCTAAAAACTGCACCGCAAGGCATGCAGATAAACCCAACTACCGGTGCTATTACATGGGCTGCAACACAATCAGGTAACTATAATGTAACTGTAGAGGCTACAAGCGCCGCCGGCACTGCCACCCAGGACTTTGTTCTGGCTGTAACAGAGGTACCGGTTATTACTTCTACACCTACTCTTATTGTAGAAGCTGAAAAACAATATACTTATGATGTACAAGCCACAGGGCATCCGGCTCCTGCTTATACTTTACAGGGTGCACCAGCAGGCATGACCATTGATGCTGCATCAGGACTTATCTCCTGGGTGCCATCGCAGGCAGGTTCCTTCAATATAAAAGTTATCGCCACAAACGCTGTTGGCACGGCAGAGCAGGCCTATACACTGGTTGTAGAGGAGAAAAAAATAGCGCCTTCTATTACCTCTGCCCCTATTAAACAGGTACAGATAGGGCAACTATACCAGTACAATGCAGAAGCAACAGGCAACCCGACTGCAGTTTATACTTTAACCAAGTCGCCCGAAGGTATGGCCATAGATCCGGCATCGGGGATAGTTAGCTGGACTCCTACAAAGGCAGGAGATTTTACAGTGGCCATAAAAGCGGCTAACCAGGCAGGCGAAGCGATACAGGAATTTATACTTACAGTTACCCCGCTGCCACCTACCCAGGTACAGGATCTCAATGCGGTTTTGTTACCCGACGAAAAAGCAGTAGAGATTACCTGGGGAACTGAAGGAGAGATTGGTAACGCCTATTTTGAAATTGAGCGCTCGCTGAACGGCACAGACTTTACCACAGTAGGTAAAATAGACGGTTCGGGCACAACAAACGAAGCAAAAACATACGCTTTCACTGATGTGGCAGCTCCAAGAGGCACCCTGCATTACAGGTTAAAACAAGTAGATATGTTTGGCAAAGAAAATCTGTCTGCTGTTGTGAAGGTTAATAATGTACCTGCAGATACCAGTCCGTTCCTGGTATTTCCTACCAAATCGCAGGGGCAGCCTATAAACCTGCAGGTAAACTCCGAGAACCCCAATACACAGGTGCAGTTTTTACTATATGGAGCAGACGGAAAATTAGTTGATGAGTTTACAGCGCAGACAGATAACTATGGCGAGCTGCTGATGAAGTATAAATTACCCTGGCAGCGAACAGCTGGGTTATACATCATAAAGGCGATTCTCCCAGACAACACACATACCGGCAAATTTATAGTTGAGCACTAGTACCACTGCAGGCGTGGACATTTATACTTCAGTGGTGGGCATTCTGTTCTCTTAACAGCTCTATTACTTCATCATCGGTAACCTGGTAAAACTCCTGGTAAAACTGGCCTACAGCAAAAAAATCCGGCGGAGCAAAAAGGCAGACCATATCATCTACCATAGCGCCTATATGCTCTACTGCCGATGGTGGTGCAACCGGCACAGCCACTACAATTTTACTTGGGTGCTGCTTTTTAACAAGGTTGATGGTAGCTATAAGTGTGTTGCCGGTAGCAATGCCGTCATCTACAAGTATAGCAACGCGCCCTTTTAGCGGAGTAGGAGTACGGTTGCCCATAAACAGTTTATACTTCTCGCGGAGCAGTTTGCGTATGCGCTCTGTTTCTGCCTGAATGTATTCCTCCGGTACATTTATCTGCTCGTTTACCTGCACACTATCCAGGCACACAGAACCAATGGCATATTCCGGGTTAGAAGGGTGCCCGATCTTTTTGGAAAGTATAACCTCTAAAGGCATGTGCAGCCTGTTTGCGATAATGGCACCAATGGGTACACCGCCGCGAGGTATAGCCAACACTATCCCATCCTGCCCTTCATACCTGGCAAGCCTGTTGGCGAGCATGTAGGCTGCCTCTTCGCGGTTCCGGATCATGCGCATAGTTTATCCCTCTCCTGCTTTTGCCATACTTCTATCTTAGCGCACAGGCTGCATTTTGTGGTGCAGGTGTTTCTTAAACCAGCTGGCGGCTAATTCTGCAACTATTTCAAGGGTACCAGGCTCCTCGAACAGGTGCGTGGCATTTGGCACTATCTCTATGTCTTTAACACAGTGCATCTGGTCGTATGCCTGCCTGTTCATACCTATAACGGGTTCGTCGCGGCTACCTACTATAAGTAAAGTTGGAGTCTTCAGTTCTTGAAACGGTGTAGGTGCCAGATCTGGTCTTCCGCCCCTGCTCACAACGGCCTGAACAGTATTGCCTATAATTGTGGCGGCACCTATAGCCGATGCAGCACCGGTACTGGCACCAAACAGGCCAATAGGTAAAGAACTTGTAAGGGAGTATTTCTTCAGCCAACGTATAGTAGAAACCAGGCGCTTTGTCAGCAGGTCTATGTCGAATCTGTTGGAGTAGGTCTTGTCTTCTTCGGGCGTAAGCAGATCGAACAGCAAGGTAGCAAATCCTGCCTCCTGCAGGTGCCTGGCCACATACCGGTTACGCGAGCTCAGGCGGCTGCTACCGCTGCCATGCGAAAAAACCACCAGGCCTTCTGCCCCTCTTGGTACTATAAGGTCGCCCACTAATAATGCATCTTCTACATCTATCTGAACAGTATTATTGAACTCAGTATCCGCCATAATCACAGAACAATTACTCGAAAATTTATAACTTATACTTGTTATTTAAATGTACGCCCAGCTTCTGCCAAAGTTGGTTTGTTGCAATTTTGCTTAGCCTAGTATAGTAACCAAAGTGTTAAGCGCGCTGAAGGTAAGGTTAAGCAACAACTATAGCTCATACCTCCGGTATTTTAAAACCGTAAGCTCTTAAACCACCAGCATAAACACTAACTATGAAATTGCGCGCGCTTACTATACTTTCAGGCCTGTCTGCACTTATTACTATTACTGGCTGCGGCACCGGAAACGATAACATAACCAGCCAGCAGAAACAGGAGCAGATAGATTCGTTACAGTCGGTTCAGGAAGAGCCGCAACGCAAAGGCAGCACTCCCGCAGGCGACACCACCAGTTTTGAGGTAGCCTTTCAAGCCTTTTTCTCAGCACTACAGGCATCCGACACAACAGCTATCAACCAGTTTATCCACCCTAAGTATGGCCTCTGGATAATTGAACAGCCCGGCGCCTTACCTCGCATGACACAGGTTAGTAACATCAAGGCATTTAAGCGGGAGTACCAGAGCAGATCGTTTTTTACTGTGGCCCAGGAAGTACAAAGCTGCGAACTTCACGAAGAGCCTTTCCCAAAATTTGACTGCGCCGATATGAACTATGAAGCAGGTAAAACCGGATTTAGCAAAGATGGCTGCTTTGTGTGGAAGCCAGAAAAGTTTCAGAAAAGCGGCTACTGGAACTATGCCAGCCTTAGCCCCGATCAAATCGAAAGTATAAAAGCGACTTTACCCCTACTACAGAGATCGGTGCTACACACTCGTACCTCCTTCGAATTTCATTTTGGCTACGCCGATGGCAGCTGGCGCCTGTTCTTCGCCAAACTCATTTACCCCTGCAGCGCTTGATCAACTATGAATGAGCGATTGAGTGAATGACTCGATTGCTCCAGCCGTACTCTTTCATTCACAATTCGTAATTCATAATTCTTAGTTCGCAATTATGCCCTATTATCAACGATTTGACTATCCTGCGCCGGATCCGGCTATACTTGCAAAGCTTACCGAGCAGCAGCGCGAGATGCAGCAACGCATTATAATTCAGAAACCTGATTTCGACCTGAAGCTGATTGCCGGTTGTGACTCATCGTTTATAGGCGAAGATGCTATACTTTCTGTTTTTGTGCTGCTCACGTATCCGGGGCTGGAGGTAGTAGAGAAAGTATGGCACCACGGTGCAGTAGAGTTGCCTTACATTCCTGGCTTTCTGGCCTTCCGCGAGGCACCTAACCTGCTTAAGGCTTACGAAAAGCTGCAGCAGAAACCCGACCTGATCATGGTAGATGGGCACGGAATTTCACACCCTCGCCGCCTCGGCATTGCCACACACCTGGGCCTGCACCTGAACAAACCAACTATGGGCGTGGCAAAAAAAGTGCTGGTAGGTAAGTATAAAGAACCTGCTGCCACTAAAGGGTCTATCGCACCGCTCATTTACAAAGACGAGATCATTGCCAATGTGCTCAGGACAAAAGATAATGTTAAACCGGTTTTTGTTTCGCCAGGCCACCTGATAGACCTGGAATCAGCCACAGAAATTGTCATGAACTGCGCCACCAAGTATAAATTACCCGAGCCTACCCGCCTCGCCGACCATTATGCTGCAGTGTTTAAAAGCGAGGTGAAATAAGCGACAACTTTAACTGCCTCTGCGGGTAAAACCTTAAAGTATAATTAAGCCTCAAAACTATGGAAGTAAATAAAACTGCATTAATTACCGGTGCCTCCAGTGGCATCGGCTTTGAACTGGCCCGCTGCTTTGCCCGCGATGGCTACGAACTTATACTTGTTGCCCGCGATAGGCAAGATCTGGAGCAAGCTGCGCAAAAATTAAATACTGAATTTGCCGGAGTTAAAGCTCATGTAGTACCATGTGACCTAAGTAAGCCAGAAGGACCTGAACAACTATATACAGAAACCAAGCGGCTTGGCCTGCAGGTAAATGTACTTGTAAATGATGCCGGTTTTGGAGAGTATGGCCCTTTTGTGGAAACAGATCTGCAAAAAGAACTGGGCATGATTCAGCTGAACGTAGCTTCTTTAGTGCACCTCACCAAACTATACTTAAAGGAAATGGTTACCCGCAACGAGGGCCGGATACTACAACTGGGCTCCGTTGTATCTTTTATGCCTAACCCACTGCAGGCTATTTATGCCGCCACCAAGGCCTTTATACTTTCCTTTTCAGAATCTATACAGAATGAGCTGAAGGATACGAACGTAACAGTAACTATACTTTGTCCACCTGAAACCGATACCAACTTCTTTAAAGTAGCCAACATGGAAGATACCAGAATTGCGCAAGGCAACCTGGCCGATCCGGCAGAGGTGGCAGAAGAAGGTTATAAAGGTTTGATGAATGGCGAGGCACGCGTACTTCCGACAATGAAATCGAAAATGTTTTTTGCCCAGAGCAACCTGCTACCAGATTCTATGCTGGCCTCGATGATGAAAATGATGATGCAGGAGGATAAATAGCCAACTTAACCCTACTTATACTATTTTAACTATATAAGCCGCTGAAGTATAAGCGGCTTTTATAGAGGTTGTTTAGAGCTTTCGTTACCGATATAAACTTCAGCCATTGTTGGTGTTTTCACCAATAACTAACAATCAAGCGGAATCAAACTTGCTATGGGCGTGGCAAAAAAGTACTGGTTGGCAAGTATAAAGAACCTTCTGCCACAAAAGAATCTATCGCACCACTGATTTATAAAGACTAGATTATTGCCAATTCTCGTATCCCCCCGGCCACCTGATGGACCTTGAATCGGCATCGGAAATAGCCATGACCTGTGCTACAAAGTATAAACTTCCCATGCCTATAATACTGGCAGATCACTATGTGGCGGTATTTAAAAGTGAGGCTAAAATAAGGACTCAACTCTTTCTGCTAACCACAGGAATAATTTTAGATTTGTAGTTTCTATCTTAATCTAAATTACATGAAACAACTTTACTCCCTCTTCTTTTTTTTATTCGTTTTTTGCTCATCTCCTGTACTGGCTCAACAGGACTCTACAGTATCTTTTGTTGCCTACTGGCATAAAGGCGAAACACAGCAGTATAAAATAATTAAAAAGAAACTGGAGCACCGCAATGGCAAAGAAACCAAAAACGAGGTTTCATCTTATCTCACCAGTTTTACCGTGCTGGACTCTACAGCCAAATCTTATCTTATCGAGTGGAAGTATGAAAACGAACTTTTCAACAGCGCTCCTGAACTAAAACATCAGTTCAAATCGCTGGGCGAAAAATACCGCTACCTTACAGTCAAGTATAAGACCGATGAAATGGGTGCCTATCAGGGTATTGAGAACTGGAAAGAAGTCAGCAAAATGATGAACGACGTATTCGACCTGACCATCAAAAATTCAGGAGGTGCCAAAGCACGTGAAATGGAAAAGTCTATGAAACCCTTAAGGGCTGTGTACAGCTCTAAAGAGGGCATCGAAAGCCTTGTTCTGAAAGAGCTTAAAAGTTTCCATGGCCCTTATGGCGCTGCCTTCAGCCTGGCTGACACTGTTCACTACGAAGATATACTTCCGAACCTGATGGGCGGGGCACCTATCAAAGCCAATGCTTCCATCTATTTTAAACCAATAGACTATGAAACCGGCACATGTACCTTTGTCAATGAGTTAAAACCTGATTCCGAAGATACCCGCAGGATGATAACAGAAATGATGAGCAAGGTAATGGCAGGCATAACTTTTAAAACCTCAGCCGAGAAAGAACAAAAGATGGAGGAAATGCGCAAAGCCTTTGCAGATATGAAGATGGACATAAACGACTACAGCACCTATACCTACGATATTAATAATTCATGGCCTACACTGGTTACTACCAAGCGGACTATCATTATGGAGGCCCCTGATGATAAGGGTAAAAGAGTGGACGAAGTTATCATCGAGAGGGTATACTAGCACTATAACCTATATACATTGAAAGCCTTGCTACGAAGCAAGGCTTTTTCTTTTAATGCGGTATACCGCTCAGAGCATCACCAAATAAGTAGCATCCGCCCTTCTCACAAAGTTAAATATCAAGCTTTGCCTATCCTGCCTTTGCCTTATGCTTTCAGCACTAACCCGTATGCGTAAATATGCAGCAACTTCTTCAGCTACTGCAGGTATACTTATAATCAGTGCACCTGAAAAGAGAAGCTTTAAATGAACCAACCAGAGCTTTTAAACAGATCAATAACTTAAATAAAAGAAGCAATGGCAGAAGTTAAAGAGCAGAGCACAAAATCAAATACTAGTACATTCGATGTCGAACGCATCAGAAAAGATTTCCCGATGCTGCAACAAAAGCTGAACGGGAAGCCCTACATATACCTGGATAGCGCCGCCTCCTGTCAGAAGCCGCAAACCATGATTGACCGGCTTGTAAAGTTCTACACTAAAGAATATGGCAAGCCACAGGAAGAGCACACTACCAGCAAAATAGCTACCGAAGCAGTTGAAGAAGCCCGTCAGAAAATGGCGGATATGCTTAATGCCAAAGATAAAAAAGAGATCATCTTTGTGCGGGGAGCCACAGAAGCCATAAACATAGTAGCACTGGCCTTTGAGCGGGCATTTTTATCGGATGGCGATGAAATTCTGATCACCATGCTGGAGCATCATGCTAATATTGTGCCCTGGCAACTGGCCTGCCAGAAAACAGGTGCAGTACTGAAGGTGGCCCCTATTACTAAAACAGGTGAACTGGATCTGGAGGAGTTTGAAAGTATGATCTCAGACCGTACAAAAATTATCAGTTTTTCGCATTCATCGCATGTGTTGGGCACCATACTTCCGGCAAAAGAGATCTGTAAAATTGCCCATAAGAGAAATATTCCTGTGTTTGTAGATGGTGCCCAGGCTGCCCCACACATGCCCATAGATCTACAGGATATAGACTGTGACTTCTATGGCTTTTCGGTGCACAAAATGGGTGGCCCTACCGGTATAGGCGTGCTATATGGCAAAACCGATTGGCTTGATAAGATGCCGCCTCACCATGGTGGTTCCGAAATGGCCGATACTGTAACATTCAAGAAAACAACTTATGCCGAGCTTCCACAAAAATTTGAAGCAGGCACTACAGCTTTTGCTGACATTATCGCCACCGGCGCTCTAATTGATTACCTGAACAGCATTGGCAGAGAAGCAATAGAAGCGTATGAACAAGAGCTTCTTTCGTATGCGCTGGAGAAACTTAGAAGTATAGAAGGCTTGCATATTATAGGATCGGCTAAGGAAAAAGAACCCTTAACTACCTTTACTATCGACGGTGTAGATGTAAAGGACCTGGAAAAGTACCTGAACAATGAGCATAACATTGCCGTGAGAGCAGGTAAACTGAGCGCACAACCCCTCATGAAGTTCTTAAATATTGAGAAAGCCATACGTGCTTCTTATGCCTGGTTTAATACTAAGGAAGAAATAGACGCACTCGTGACAGCTATTCAAGCATACATGAAAAAGTAATCCTGATCTGATGTTAGGGAAGGGCAGCTACTTTTTGCTGACCTTCCCTAACATCAATTTTTGTACTACCACAGATATATCAGGAAACCAATTCAATACACTTACGCCGCTTCAGCGCTTTTCTTCTTCTGAACTTCAGTAACTGATGTACCGGAAAGATTTTATACTTATCTACCCAGGAAGATAACCTGCCTAAAAAAGATGCATCAGAAAGGTAGCCAATAGTACTTTTGAAATCAGCTGTATCTACAGGCATAGGGTATACACACTTCAACTTATTTATCACCTTGTGTTGAATATAAAATCCCCAGTTATCGGCAGTTGTTTTTACAGGAAGAGCAAAGTCTGCTAACTTTTCGCTTGCCTCTCTTGAGATGATATATGCTACTGTAGAGAAGATGTTCTCAGGTTCAACCACATCATATAGCTTAAACCCTGAAGCTAAGTCCTGTGCAGTATTTTGCTTCAACTGAATTGGCTCTCCGCTGGAATAATATAACATGACGACATCAGTACCCTCAATAGAGTTGGGAATAGATGCTAACAGCTGAGGAAATTTGTCGTGCAGTATACAATCATCTTCCAGTACTAAGGCAAAAGGAACATTATCCTGCGCGATCCGCTTGTATACTTCGATATGGCTTAACGCACAACCCACAGCCCCTTTTGTTAGCCACTTTAACTTTGGAGCAATAGCAACAGCATCTACCTTAGAGTTAAACTCCTCTTCTGATAAAGCATTGCCATCTATAGCATCAAACAAAGTATAGCTAAGTTCTAGAGAATTCAGCTGTTCAGTTATAAAGCGCCTTCTTTCAAAACTTCCGGGTAAGCTAATAACATATATTTTCAGAGCCTCCATTTCAACTGATTATAGCTGAAAGATGGGGTAATTTCCGGATAAAAGAAAACGCTGTATACTTTCTACAAACTATATTGGCTAAGCCATTCATTATTTGCTAATCCCCCTGTTCCATGCGTGTCTCAGCTGCCATTATGGCCTGTTTCTTAAAATTTAGCCAATCTACCACTGACACAATTACAGTAAAAACACCTAAAAATACTATTGGTGCGTAAGTTGATAGGTAGTATGCAGGAGTAAAACTATAGAAAACAGGTAAGGCAATGAATTTTAATAACTATACTATCAAAGCCCAGGAGGCCATCCAAAAGGCCACCGAGATAGCAGGCGGCAACCAGCAGCAGGCTATCGAGACCGGGCATATTTTAAAAGCAATACTGGAGACAGACGAGAACGTAACTAACTTCCTGCTCCAGAAACTGAACATCAACGGTAACATCCTGCACACAAAGCTGGACGAGATCGTGGCCGGCTACCCGAAAGTGAGCGGCGGCAGTCCATACTTAGCGAACGATGCAGCTGCTGCTTTGCAGAAAGCCACTTCTTACCTGAAGGAGTTTGGCGACGAGTACGTGGCCATTGAGCACATGCTGCTGGGTATACTGGCAGGTCGCGATCGTGTAGCTGGTTTAATGAAGGATGTCGGCTTTAGTGAAAATCACCTGAAAAAGGCGATCAAAGAACTGCGTGGCGGTGCCAAGGTAACGGACCAGAATGCCGAAGCCAAGTATAACTCGCTGAAGCGCTATGCCCGCAACCTGAACGAAATGGCCCGCAGCGGTAAGATCGACCCGGTGATTGGACGTGACGAAGAGATCCGCCGTGTGCTGCAGATCCTGAGCCGTCGTACCAAGAACAACCCGGTGCTTTTAGGTGAGCCTGGTGTGGGTAAAACCGCCATTGTGGAAGGCCTGGCGCAGCGTATTGTAAGCGGCGACGTTCCGGAAAACCTGAAAAACAAGACGCTCATGAGCCTGGATATGGGTCTGCTGGTGGCAGGTGCCAAGTATAAAGGTGAGTTTGAGGAACGTCTGAAAGCCGTGATCAAAGAAGTGGTGGATGCCGAAGGCGAGATCGTGCTCTTCATCGACGAGATCCATACCCTGATTGGTGCCGGTGCGGGTGGCGATAGCGCCATGGACGCTGCCAACCTGCTGAAACCAGCTTTGGCGCGTGGTGAGCTGCATGCCATCGGTGCGACTACGCTGAAGGAGTACCAGAAGTATATCGAGAAGGACAAAGCGCTGGAGCGTCGTTTCCAGGCGGTGATGGTAGATGAGCCAAGCGTTCAGGATGCCATATCTATACTTCGCGGTATCAAGGATAAGTATGAAGTACACCACGGAGTACGCATTAAAGACGATGCCATTATTGCTTCTGTAGAGCTATCCCACCGCTACATTACCGACCGCTTTTTGCCCGACAAGGCTATTGACCTGATGGACGAAGCAGCTGCAAAACTGCGTATCGAGATCGACTCTCTGCCGGTGGAGCTGGACGAAATTCAGCGCCGCATCATGCAGCTGGAGATCGAGCGTGAGGCGATCCGCCGCGAAAACGATCGTGATAAGGAAGCCATACTTTCCAAAGAGATTGCCGAGCTTTCTACGAAGCGCGACGACCTGAAAGCCAAATGGCAGAACGAAAAACAGATCATAGAGGGCATCCAGAAAGAGAAAGAGAACATCGAAAACTATAAACTGGAAGCTGAGCAGGCTGAGCGTGCCGGTGACTATGGCCGCGTGGCTGAGTTGCGCTATGGCAAGATTCAGGAAGCTGAGGCTCATCTGAAAGAACTACAGGAGCAGGTACGCCAGATGCAGGGCGAGAACCCGATGCTGAAGGAAGAAGTTAACTCTGAGGATATTGCCGAAGTGGTAGCCAAGTGGACCGGTATACCTGTAAGCAAAATGCTGCAGAGCGACCGCGAAAAGCTGCTGCACCTGGAAGAAGAGCTAGGCAAACGCGTAGCGGGTCAGGAAGAAGCGATTGAGGCTATCTCGGATGCGGTGCGCCGAAGCCGTGCCGGTATGCAGGACCCGAAACGCCCGATCGGATCGTTCATCTTCCTGGGTACTACAGGTGTGGGTAAGACAGAGCTTGCCAAGGCACTGGCCGACTACCTGTTCAACGACGAGAACGCGATGGTGCGCATCGATATGAGTGAGTACCAGGAGCGACATGCTGTGAGCCGTATGATCGGTGCGCCTCCAGGCTATGTAGGTTATGACGAAGGTGGCCAGTTAACGGAAGCCGTGCGTCGTAAGCCATATTCTGTGGTGCTGCTGGATGAGATCGAGAAAGCACACCCGGATGTGTTCAACATCCTGCTGCAGGTGCTCGACGATGGTCGATTAACAGACAGCAAAGGTCGTGTGGTGAACTTCAAGAACACCATCATCATCATGACGTCCAACATCGGTTCGCACATCATCCAGAGCAACTTCGAAACTATGGATGAGTTCAACCACGATGAGGTGATCGAACGCACCAAGGATGAAGTGTTTGAACTGCTGAAGAAGTCGGTAAGGCCGGAGTTCCTGAACCGTATTGATGAACTGGTGATGTTCCGACCGCTGAGCCGCGAAGACATCCGCAAGATCGTACAGATCCAGTTCGGTCATATACAGGATCGCCTGGAAGAATCAGGAATCAGACTGATCGCTACTGACGAGGTGCTGGATTATTTGGGCGAGCAGGGTTATGATCCGCAGTTTGGTGCCCGTCCGCTGAAGCGTGTGTTGCAGCGCCAGGTGCTTAACGAGTTGTCGAAAGATATTCTGGCTGGCAACATCAGCAAAGATTCTGTGGTAGAGGCTGTGCTGGAAGGCGGCAAGATCCGGTTCAACAACGTAGATATTGAGTTACCTACAGAAAGATAAGTATAAATTGAAAGTTTAGAGTTTAGCAACAAAAAGAGCCACTCCAGATGGGGTGGCTCTTTTTTTATACATTGTCCTATCACAAATTTTCAGCTCAAGTTCTGAACAAAATTCTATAATATATATATTCGTTCTTTAATACATAATGAGTTATGAATAAAGCCTCTCCTTTCGAAAATGGATTTTATATAGCGTTTGTAATTACTTTTATAATTTTCTTATACCACAATTTCTATAATTTCGGAGAGGCACCATTTTGGGAATCATTTACAGAAACTAAGGGTGCTGATAAATTTGCATCATTTACCAGTGGGACAAAGTATAGTCTAGGCAATGTTATAGTCTATTCCTCTACCTGGCTCGTGGTACTAACTCTTTTCTTTACATCTATATTATTTCTTAAAACTTCGGTCTCAAATACTGTTATTAAGAAAAATAAAAACAGCATCAATGCTTATCGCTTCACTCAAAGCACATGGAGCACAGATGATGATTCACTTAAATATCGGTTTAAGAGCGATAAAACTTTACTAAGAATCAAAAACAATATTCCTGAAGAAGGGGTTTGGCAATATTTTGACACCAATATGACAACTGTAGTAATTTCAGTTGATAAAGAGAAAAGCATACTTACTAGAGTGTCTGACAATATATTTATAGATCAAGCAAGCAATAAAACTTTACACAGCAATTAAGTACTCAATGCTGCTATTACTGCTCCTTACTACGCACTTGTAAAATAAAACAGACAATGAACCATATTTATTCTCCTATATCTGTCACAAATTTTATGTTTGTTATTATAAATTAGGTAATCTTTCAGCCTGCAGAGTTATTAATATATAATACGAATACTAAGAGTATTAAACAGCAACAAAAAGAGCCACTCCAGATGGGGTGGCTCTTTTTTTATACTTATGCCTATGCTTATTTATTATCTGACTGCCAGTGCCGGCCTATGAACCGTGTTGTTTACCAAGCGGCGCAGCTTGTTTGCAAACTTGTAAACCAAAGCCATTTTGTGCCTCATCAGGGCTGCCTGCGGAAATCTGAATTCCATACCTTCTTCTATGGAGTATTTGCATGGGTTGCAAAGTCCGCAAGGTTGCCCGTCAATTGGTTTGTGACAGAACCAGGTCATGTTCATGATATCGAAGGTACCCGTTTTTAAAGCCTGCTCCTTCATTTTCACTTTAGACCACTCCAGCAACGGAAACCTGAACACCTTAAACAGTGACAGCGGATTTGTATCAGGCGTGCCGGCCGCTAAAGAGTAAAAGTCCTGCTGGTGTGTGGTATCTTTTTCCACAAAGTTTCTGATGAATTTATAAGCATGATCATCAACATGTATTGATAGCTCCAGATCGTTGATGTTATGCTGTTTAGCATAACGTGCCAGCCACTCATACTGCTGCCCTATGTGCGCCTGCTTTTTTAAGTTGTTAAACTTATCGGTTATTTCTGGTGCCGGTGCAATATCATGAATGGAGAAAAAAACAGTGGGAAGAATACGCCCGGCAGTTTCAGGAAAAAGCTCCACTATTTTATCCCGGATCTTATCCATCGTTTTAATCTCAGTCATGGTGGAGGCACGTTCTGTATCGATAATGTATACAGGAAGTATAGTTTCGCCTTTTTCAACCACCAACTGCAGCAGCCTGAACGTAGAGTCCCAGCCGCCTGTCCATAAAAGCTTTCTTACAGACGAATCTATTGTAGTATTATTTTCTGTCATATTCAGTGCAATGTTTAGGATAAAGAAAAGTCTGGAAGGCCAGGAACCACAAAGCCAACAAATGAGTCCAACTTATCCTGACCGGGCCTCTTTTTGTTATAATTCGGGTTTTTATGAAAATAGTTGTGGAGCTAATGTGCTAAAATACAATAAATTATAATAATCAAATTCTAAAGTGGAAATATTATAATACAATTATGTAAATAAAAACATAATGATATAATCATATCATGTTATCACAACTCACCTTTATCAGTTAAAATGCAGGGCTAGATGTGTTGGCACAGGCACTTGTAAAAAGCTGCTTAAAACACATTACCATAGTTTATCAACTATAAATTTTCAACTCCTCCTATTTCAGGGCGTATAAACTTTAATGTTCAACATCTCATTCATAAACTATGAAAAAGCTAATATTTTTATTCGCTGCAGGGGCAATAGCAGCAGGCACTGCCTGTACTAGTTCAGAAACCGGCACAGGCACAACAACCACTACCGATGATGCCGGTACAACGACAGGCACTACAACTGGTGGTACAACCAGCGGTACTACATCAGGTTCTACCACGGGCGCAACAACAATGGGCACTACCAGTGGCACCACATCAGGCACTACCAGCGGTACTACTACAATGGGAACTACCAGCGGCACAACTTCTGGTACCACTACTACAGGCACTACATCCGGAACCACCACAGGTACAACTACAGGTGGTACAACTATGGGTACTACGTCTGGTACAACTACCGGAACCACCTCAGGTACAACAAGTGGTACAACTACTGGCACTACAACCGGCGGAACTACTTCCGGTACAACCTCAGGAGCAACAACAGTAGGTGCGACAACATCTGGCACAACTGCCGGTACAACCACTGGCGGCGAAATGGCTACCTTAACCACACTTGATGATGCTTCTTTCATGATGACAGCTGCCAGCAGCAACATGATGGAAATAGAACTGGGTAAAATGGCTGCCTCAAAAGCATCAGACCCTAAGGTGAAGGAATTTGGACAGATGATGGTGACACACCACTCGAAAGCTACTCAGGATATGAAGCCTTTAGCGAAGCAGATGGGTGTAACGCTGCCAACTACTATGATGCCTATGCACCAGGCTATGGTTGATAAGCTAAAAGATAAAACCGGAACTGAGTTTGACGAAGCTTACATGGATGCTATGGAAACAGCCCATAAAATGGATATTTCTATGTTTGAGGCGAAAAGCCAGAATGCCAAAGCTCCGAGTGTAAAAGCACTGGCCACTAAAAACCTTCCTATGCTGCGCTCTCACGAAAAAATGGCAACCAGCATTGAAGATACTGTAGACTAACATAAAGTATATTTAACTAATCAAATAAAAAGTGCCAGTGTGTTGATCACACTGGCACTTTTTATTTGTATCCATGCTTCTAAGTGTCTGCTATAGCACATCTAAATTCAAAAATAATATTTTACCATTATTTAATTAAACTATAAAAATTAATTCAGCGTATTCATGATCTACAAATAGTCGCATTACTTGCCCACTCTGATATGCTTTTACAAATAACGAAAAGGTTAAAATCTAAATTAGATACCTTTACCGGCAGAAATAACCTTGATAATGGAGTATTTGGCAAACGCCTTATGCACAGGCACCAGGTGTTCTGGGGCACACCTAACGCCGAGCTCGTCAGGAATGTTTCTATGCGCCCGGATGCTACTCTGGATGATTGGAAATCGGTTGACTACTGGCAGCGTAAATTGAGCAACAAGTATAACGCTCGCCTGTTTGCCCAATTGCACGGCTGCCGCGTACCCGAACTGTACTGGAAAGGCAGAGATTTAAATAAACTAAACTTCAAGGACCTACCGGACCAGTATGTGATCAGGCCAACCATAGGGCACTCCTGCAACCTCGTATTCCTGATGGACAAGCAGTACAACCACATGGACAAACGTACTTATACAGAGGCGGACCTTCGGGATGTTATGGCTGCAGCCCTTGCAAAAGACCCGCATCAGGAATTTTTGATCGAAGAGTTTGTAAGAAGTGAACAGGGTGAGTACGGGATTCCGAAAGATTTTAAAATATGGACTTTTAACGGGCAAATAGCGGCAATTACAGTAATAAACAGAACCAGCCCCAAAGGTGGTCTATCAAATAGTTATGATGAGAACTGGAACGTGATAGAAGATATAGGCTTTGTTTATGAGCCAGCTCCCCGTATAGAGCCGCCTGCCTGCCTGAACGAGATGCTAAATGCTGCCAGAAAGCTAAGTAAAGCCTATGAGATATTTGTCAGGATAGACTTTTATGCCACTGATAAAGGAGCAGTTTTCGGTGAGTTTACTCCAACACCCGGCCGGGGCAGAGGCTATACACCAAATTCAGACAAACGGCTGGCAAGCTATTGGGACAACTACTGCAAGGGTATGATCTAAAAGGAATAATTTAAAGTATACTTGAATTAATTTCCCTCCAGCACCCACTGCAGGGCCTGGTCGCGCTCCGACAGATCGTAATAGCGGATGCCTTTCTTTTTCACAGGGCTCATCAGCTTTGCGGCCCACTCCTGCCATTTCTTTTCGCCAACCATAGCCACACGACCATAGTCCAGGCCATGAATTACGTCGAATAAACCGTTCTCGATGGCTGCCACAGGTTGTACCCAGTTCGCATCTACCATTTCATAGTATAGGTGCACCTCCTCATACCGCTGCATCATATCGCGGAGCAGGTTGCGGTAGCCATCAAAGTCAGCTACCGAGAGTTCTTTACTTACCCGCACAGCCAGTACGTTCTCGTGTGTTTCCGGAAGTATCTCTATCATATTTTCGTTCTGAACTATTCTTTCCCAAAGGCTACTTTTTTCCCTTCCCGCGCCGATTTCATAGCCGCTTCCAATATCCGGACCACCATGAGGTTATTTTCAAGTGAAGACAGGTCCTGGTCCGGTAATATCTCCCCTTTTATCATGGCGATCAGGTAAGAAACATAGTCCTGGTAAGGATCTGCCAGCAGTTCTACTTCCTCGGTTACATAAAAATGTTCTCCGTTGGTTTTGGTGCGCAAAGTATATTCATCCACAGCCTGTATATAGCCGGTTTCTCCAAACACTTCAAGGTCTTTTATAGGGAAAGGCCAGTTCCAGGATGCTTCTATAATACCTGTCGCTTCAGGATATTCCAGGATAATAGTGGCGTCATCGTCTACATCAGGATAGATTTCCGGCTTTAGCTGCCGCGTTATGGCCGTTACGGAAAGCGGTTCTTTGCCCTGCATCAGCCACGTCATCAGGTTGGCTCCATAACACCCAAAATCCATAATGGCACCTCCGCCACTCTTTTCAGGATCTGTCACCCATTTCAGGAACTCAGCGCTGGAGCCTACCTCTTTCAGGCCCTGATGCCCTACATGCGCCGCCATGCGCCTGATGTCGCCTATGGCTATCCGGTGCTTGGCCATGATATCGAGTTCCTGGTTGCTGGCATACCAGGTGGTTTCGTAGTTGGTTAGAAGGTAAATGTTATGCTCCCAAGCCAGCGCTGCCATACGCTTAGCATCCTGCACAGTGGTTGCCAGAGGCTTCTCTACCATCACATGTATGCCTAAAGGAGCGCAGGCCTCTACCACAGCGAGGTGCTCTGCAATAGGGTTGAAAGCCAGCACGGCATCGGGCTTCTCCTGTTTCAGCAGCTCAGGCAGATTTTTGTAGAAGATGCTCTCAGGTAACTGGTACTGCTCTTGGTAGCGCTGCACCAGTTGCTGGTCTGCTTCGGCAATGCCTGTAAGTACCACATCACCTTTCTTAAACCGCTGAAACGCGCCATGTACGTGGTCGTGGCTAAGGCCGGCCAATGCAACTTTCACGAGGTGCTGCGTTTCTGCCAACGAACTATCTGTCAGTATCATAGGAATACAAAGTATACTTGCAAATTCTACATACGTGTAAACAAGCTGCAGTTATACTTCTGAAATTGAATTATTTAAGCCATCGAAAAACTTTAACCTCGGAAGAATTGCGGCCTATACTTTAGCAACTGCCGTTTAATGTATATTTTGCAGCATCTATACTTCAACCAACCTATGCGCCAAAAATACATCCTGCTGTTATACTTCTGCTTTACCATATTTGCCGCTCAGGCAGCCAAAGTAGATACCCTTGTAATTGAGAGCCCATCTATGCAGAAAACCCTGAAAGCTGGTGTGGTTACGCCGGAGGGTTATAAGAAGAAAAAGAACGGACCTTACCCTGTTTTATACTTGCTGCACGGCTATGGCGGAAATTTTAGTAACTGGCTGAAGGTACCACCACAGAAAGGCCTGCTGCAAAGTATGGCCGATAAGTACCAGGTTATTATTGTAACGCCGGAAGGCGGCTTCAGCAGCTGGTATTACGACAGCCCCATAGATAAAAGCAGCCAGTACGAAACGTTTGTATCGCAGGAGCTGGTGCAACTGATCGACAGAAAGTATAAAACTATAAAAGACAGAAGCGGGCGCTTTATATCCGGTTTAAGTATGGGCGGACATGGCGCTTTATACTTGTCGGCACGCCACCCCGAGCTATACCTGGCAGCCGGAAGTATGAGCGGATCGGTAAACGTAGCCGCTATAGACCGCGAAAAACTTTTACAAAGTATAGAAGCCGTACTGGGCCCGAAAGAGGAGAAACAGCAGCTTTTTGAGCAGAATTCTATTGTGCATATGGTGCCGCAGCTAAAACAAAGTGGTGTGCATTTTATAATCGATTGCGGCGTGGATGATTTCCTGATTGAAGATAACCGCGAGCTGCACCGCCGCCTGGTAGCCGAAAAAGTACCGCATGATTACATAGAACGCCCTGGCGCTCACTCCTGGACTTACTGGAGCAATGCCTTAGAGTATCATCTGATCTTCTTCCAGAAGGTCCGGGCCTCTTCGGCGCAGCAACAGGCAGCTAAGTAAGTATAACTCAAGTCGCCAATCGGTGCCTGAGCTGCCTGATAACTTTTATAATGCGAACCCTTGAAATGTCGTAGAACATAGCGATTATCAGTAAACCGGCAGGCACAAAGAAGGTATGGTAAGCAAGGGCTGTATATAAATAACCACCAGCCACAGCGCCTGTCAGGAAGAAAAGTATGATCACTGACCGGAGCAGTATTCTTTGCTGCAAACCAGGCCTTTGCACTGAGGCAGGCAAGGTGGCCGCGGCCAGATCTATACCTAAGTCTGTGAAAATACCTGTAAGGTGGGTGGTGCGCACTACCGAGCCGGAGATCATGGACACCATGGCATTTTGCAGGCCCATAGCAAACAGCAGGCTGCCAGCAAATATTTCCTGCTCAACCACATTACCACTATACCTGCTTCCATAAACAGCATTCAGTATCAGTATGGCAATCTCCAGCAAAATAGGCAAAGTATAAGCAAAGGTTTGATTGCGCCCTACCCTGTTTATGATAAAGCTCGACGAAAAAGCACCTAACAGGAACAGCACCATCCAGAGGCCGATGATACGTGCCAGCCGGAAATCACCCTGCGAGAGGTTCTCGGCAAAATAAGCAACATGACCGGTAACGTTGGTAGTGAGCACAGCAAAGGCCAGCAAACCGGCAATATTTACAAAGCCGGCCGTCAGGCAAAGCAGCGCCGCCAACCGGATGTTATGCCTGAAATTACGCCGATGACCTGTGTGTCGTAACATCGCCCAAAAGTTAAGAAATTCTATAACCGGCAGTAAGTGTGGGGCAAAATTTTTACGCCCTACTCCCCCTGAAAACTATCCATATGGAAAGCTCCTGATTTCATATACACTTACCCCTGTAAGTAAAATTGCCGTGCCAGGCTTTTGCAAGTCCGGACACGGCAAAGAAAACAGCACAATGAAAGTTTAACTACTTACTGGCGTACATCCCAGAACACCCTTTCCAGCATGGTTTGCTTTTGTTTGGCGTTAGGGTTACTTGTTATTTCTGATACCGGATAGAACAGCGATCTTGGCAATTCATCATATATAGCTACCGGCATTTTCAGGGAGGTGATGTTCGGATAACCGGTTCTTCTCCAGTCGTTCCAAGGCTCCATCATCACCCCAAAATTGGCTATATACTTCTCGGTAATAATCTGCTCCAGTTGCTGCTGCTCTGAACCGGAAAGTGTTCCGTTGGCCGCTATGTAAGCTTCGGCATCTGCCTGTGCAATTCCGGCATCTTTCATAGAGGCTCTTATACCTTCCTGGAAGAAAGTCTGGGCATCACCTGCAGCGCCAAAACGTAGAGAAGCTTCGGCTCTGATAAAGTTATACTCAGCAAAAGTCAGCAGGCGGGTTGGTGCATCGCCGCCATAAATAATTGCATCATCTTTTATGCTTCCGTCAGGATTTACCTTGGCAGGGTCTACAGCCGATGGCGTACCTTTAAGGAAGCGGTGCAGCCTGGATACTGCCGTTGTTGGCGGGCTGTCTATACTTTGGCCTTTGTAGGTAGTTGGCGTAGAGTTGAAAGGATACGGTACAAAGTATGCCGTACGACGTGGGTCAGCCTTTGCGTTCATCATTTCAACTATAGTGCGGTTCGGGAACAGCTGGTTCTTGAACTGCCCACCTTCTATACTTGTGAGCGGGTTTTGCCTCTGTGGTTGGTTCTGGAACATCATCTCGAAGTTATCAGATGTTGATGTCATGAACTCTGCCCCGCTGTTGATCAAGCCGTTTATACCTTGTGCGGCAAACGCCGGATCTTTCTCACTATAGTGCAGGTATAGCCTAAGCTTTAACGTGTTGGCAAAACGTGTCCATTTTGTACGAGCTGTTGCCCAGTCTGAAGTAGGGTAGATGGTAGAGAAACCATTGGGCTCCATAACCGAAGTCGGTGCATTCAGGTCAGCTATACCTTCATCAAGAAGCTTTATCAGTGCCGGATAAATAGCGGCATCGTCATCATACTTCGGGTAGAAGTTATTCTGAAACTTAGATGCTTCTGAAAAAGGCACATCGCCCCAGGCATCAACTGTTACCTGGTAAGTATAAGCTTTCAATATTTTGGCAACACCGGTGTAATGCGGGCTACCTTCTTCGCTTGATTTGGTAATGATCTGCTCCAGGTCGGCCAGGATTACAGTATAGATCCTGTTCCAGAGGTTGTTCACATCGGAGTTGTTGATGTTGTAGCGCTCATACTCCTTGGTTGTACTTGGGTTGGCCGGGCCCTGGCCGGAGAACTGCTGCATGATGAGGGCACTGTAGCGCAGCAGATCGCTGCCACCTATGAACCCGATGTTTACGGTAGCTGCAGGCAGAATCTCAGAAACACGTGCTTCCCTGATGTTATTTGGATCGTCGTTCACATCGAAAAAGCTTTCGCACGAGGTAAACATCAGCCCTGCCGATACCAATGCTATATAAATTAGTTTATTACGTTTCATGTCGGATAATTTGAAGATTAACTGAATCCTTGAATTAGAAAGTAGCTCTCAGGCTGCCACCAATTGTTCTTGCAACTGGCTGTATACCAAACTCTAAACCACGTGAGTTGCTTACACCCTGCAGGTTTTGCTCCGGATCAAGGTCAGGATAGTTAGGTGCATAGGTTATCAGGTTGCGACCATAAACAGATAGTTGCAAGGCTTTAACGAAACCTGTTTTTGAAAGCAGCGACTGCGGCAGGTTATAGCTGAATGTTGCCTCTCTCAGCTTAGCAAAAGTGGCGTCGCGTACATATCCTTCCCATGCAACATACTTACCTCTGGTGCCCCAGTATTGCTGCGCTGTTACATAAACATCGTTTGGTCTTCCGTCTTCCTTAACACCCTCGAACAGGTATGGAGTGGCTGGTGTACCATCTGCGTTAAAGCGTGGAAACTCAGCAGTTTCATCTGAAACACCATTTATTCTCAGGTCGCCAACAGTTCTTGAAAGGATATCACCTTTATACTTCAGGTCTACCAGGAACGAGAGGTTAAATGCTTTGTAAGAGAAGTTGTTTGTAAGGCCTGCTGTAAACTTAGGATTAGGATTACCAATTACGCCAACACCTCTTGGGTCTACACGTGGCAAACCATCCGGACCAATAACCATTCTGCCCTGGTCATCGCGCTGGTAACGGGTAGAGTAGATCAAGCCATACTGCTTGCCTACCACGGCACGTGTATCAGGCGAAGTAAAGCCACCTAATACGATAGCGGTTACACCAGGAGCCAGTTCTTCAACTTCGGTTCTGAAAGTGGTAAAGTTCAGAGTAGTTTCCCAGGTAAAGTCTTTGCCTTTAATAGCAGTTCCAGACAGTAACACTTCCAGACCTTTCGTTGACAATTTACCTGCATTGGTAATGGCACTTGTAAAGCCAGAAGAACCCGGAACAGGAACCGCGAAGATCAGGCTGCGGGTATCTCTCCTGTAAACAGAGGCATCTAAGAACAAGCGATCGTTGAAGAAGCTGATCTCAGTACCTAATTCTATTTCACGGGTAAACTCAGGCTTTAAATCAAATTTACCAGCTGAGTTGTCATAAGTATAACCTGCCAGACCATTGAAAGGGAAGTTAACCTGCGTAGAGTTGAAACCATCAGATGCACTTGCCTGGCCATAGTAGGTATAGGTCTGGTAAGGCTGAGCTCCTTTACCTACCTCACCAACGTTTGCTCTGATCTTAGCTGAAGTTAAGATGTCGCTCTTTAAGCCTGGGAATGCTTCGGTTGGCACAAAACTTACAGCTACAGCCGGGTAGAAAATTGAGCGGTACTCTTTTGTAAGCGTAGAAGAATAGTCGTTTCTACCTTTAACATTAAGGGTCAGGTAGTTTTTGTAATCTACTACAAAGTCGCCGAAGTAGCCCATCAGCCTGCGGCGTGTTATGTTTGCAGACGGGTTATAGGCCAGGAAGTTTTTCAGGTTATCGAAACCAGGCACAACTATACCTAAACCAATTGCCTGCAACGAGTTGTCGTAGTTAGCAACTATCTCGTTACCAAGTGTTGCGCTTAGTTTAAAATCGCCAAAGGTTCTGTTACCTGTTAAAGTAAAATAGGTGTTGATGTCGCGTGACAGAACTTCTCTGTCTCTTACGCCACCTTTACCGGCAGAACTGGTGTTACCGTTACCACGGATTCCTTTGTTATCAAAGCCTTTGCTTTTGGTTGAGTAAACGTCGCCACCCAATTTCAGATCAGCGCGCAGCCACTCTGTAAAGTCATAGGCAAGGTTAAGGTTACCGAAGAATCGGTTTGTTTCTTCGTTGTAGCGCACGTTCTCGATTGCCCAGTAAGGGTGATCTTCGGCGGCAAACCAAAGCTGGTTACCAAGCTCATCCTGGTAAGGCAAACCTGATAAGTTATAGCTGCGTGGTGTGTAAATACCTCTCCAAAGCGGGTTGGAGCCCTGGTTACCAGCCTGTGTTCTTTCTGACTGGTTATTGATGTAAGACAGAGAGCTGTTAATAGTTAGTTTATCGGTTACGCTTGTACCGGCGTTTATACTGAAGCTGTTCTTCTTTAGCTCGTTGCCTGGCACAAGGCCTGTTTCGTAGATGTTACCATACGATGCTCTATAGTTATACTTATCAGTAGCACCTGAAAAACTCACCGTGTTCTGCGCATACTTGGAGTGCTGCAGAATGTCTCGTACGTTATCCGGGTAGGCCTGCAGTGTCTCGTCCTGGCCGAAGAAGTTCTTTACCGTCTGTCCGGCAATTTTAGGACCCCATGAGCCCGCATAGTTGTTGATATAGTTACCATTGTTACCCTGCGCATATTCGTTCTGGAACTCAGGGAAACGGTTTACAGTACCAACACCATAGTTAGAAGTGAATGTGATCTGGTTCTTGGTGCCAAACTTACCTTTCTTGGTCGTGATCAGGATAGCGCCTGAAGCAGCTCTTGAGCCATAAAGTACCGTTGCAGCAGCACCTTTCAAAACACTTATACTTTCAATATCATCCGGGTTAATATCTGATGCTCTGTTAGATGTAGCCACACCAGTGTTTACAGAGTTGTCGCCACCGGCATTATCAATAGGGACACCATCAATTACGAACAGCGGCTGGTTACTGCCTGTTATACTTGTAAAACCACGAATGGTAATGTTGGAGCTCGACAGACCACCACCTGTACCGGAAATCTGCACACCTGCCACCTTTCCTGCAAGTGCGTTGGTAACATCCGCAACCGGTGATTTTGTAATGGCCTCCGATTGCACCTGCGTAACACCGTAGCCCAACGATTTCTTGTCGCGCTCGATGCCGAACGAAGTTACTACCACCTCCTGCAGCTGCTTTGTATCGGTTGCTATGGTAATATTGTATACGCTTTGGGCACCAACTTTCACCCGCTGCGTCACAAATCCGATATAGGAAATTACCAAGGTAGAACCCTCAGGCGCCTGCAGGTTAAACTTTCCGTTCACATCCGTCTGAGTGCCCCTGTTAAGGCCTTCTACAATCACGGTTACACCAGGCATCGGGGTGTTATCCTCCTTCGATATCACCGTACCTGAAATGGCCTTGTCCTGTGCCTGTGCAAGGCCCCAAATCCCCACTATAAAGAGGAGTGTCAGTAAATAGTTCTTCATAAGATGAAAGGTTGATGTTAAAGGTTTAGTCCTATTTAAATATAAGTAAACAGTATAACTTATACTCAGCCTTTAATCTATAAAATACCTATATACTAATTTTCGCTAATAACATGACAATTTTGATTAACAGCCTTTTTTAGTTCATCATACTTTTAGGAAGCAATTTTACATTAGCGTTATAACAACGAATTTAACTAATTTAAACTAGTCTATATGACAACAAATAATCCAATACTAAATAAACTATATATCATTAATATTGATGCATAAAATTTAATACAAACTTTAAAGCCAAAGTATTGCAAGTAAGGCTGCTTTTTGCTAAACTAGGTTGTTAAATGTTTGCACCATGAAAGTAGTCCAGTTTACAGTACCTGTTGCTTATAAGCAATCAGTAGTAGTAGCGGAAGATATCATGCCCTTCTTTTATAATTATTTCCACAGGCACAAGGAAGCACAGGTAACCCTTATCTTAAAAGGAGAAGGCACCTTGATTGTTGGCAACTACACCCAGCCCTTTAAGCCCGGAGATATTTATGTGATAGGCCCTAACCAGCCGCACATCTTTAAATCAGACCCGGCATATTTTAAAGAGCTCCGCGATGATAGCGTACATGCTATTCATATTTTCTTCGATCAGGATAAAATATTGAACAGCTTCAGCGATATACCTGAAATGGAGCCAATCACGAAGTTCCTTGGCAACACCAACAGCGGGCTTCAGCTTCCGGCAGAGCATTTTGATAAGGTTTACAGGAATATAAAAAAGATAAGTGAGGCAGATAAATTAAACAGGCTTATATACTTCCTGAAACTACTGAAGCACCTTGCCAAAAACGTAACCGACTGGAAATCTCTGGCCACTGGTTTACCGGATTACACCAACACAGACATGGAAGGCCTCCGGATGAACGAGATCTACCAGTACACCATAAACCACTACGCCGAAGACATTACCTTGGAAAGAATTGCCTCGGTAGCACACATTACCCCGCATGCTTTCTGCAAATACTTTAAGAAGCATACCAACAAAACCTACAACGCCTTCCTCAACGAGATCCGGATAAGCGAGGCCTGCAAAAAGATCATGAGCGGAAGTTTTGATGGTATCTCTTCCATTGCCTACTCTACGGGATTTAACAGCCCTATCAATTTCAACAAAGTATTTAAGAAGGTAATGGGCCTGTCGCCGAGCGAGTATATTAAAGAGTACAAGTATAACCTTAGGAACAAAGCAGCCACTATGGTATAAATTTACAAAAGAAAAAGGCCGGCCCGGATACATTATCCGGGCCGGCCTTTTTTATACCTAACACACTTCCGGTTACTGTACAGAAGCAGTAGGCAAAGGGGTGGTTGTTTGTGTTAAAGTGTCATCATACATCTTGTCGGCATCTTTCTTTACCTGCACAAGGGTTGGCATGTGAATATACATCATGTGGCCAGACTCATAGTATGTAAAGTTCACGTTCTTTTTCTGTTCCGGGCGCAGGCCCATGTGGTTGAACGTATACTCGGCAGCATAGTATGGCGTAGCCAGATCATAGTAGCCGCACAGCACCCATACTTTCAGGTAAGGGTTTTTAGACATCGCCTTGCGCAAATCTTCAGCAACATTCAGGTACTTGTTCTGCACGTTGCTATAGTTCCAGGGCTGCACACGGCCACCCAAAATCTCGTATGGCAGGTCATTTTTATACTTGAGTTCTGAACGCACATAATGGTTGAGCGCCGCACTATAAGGCCCTGAAATGGTACCGTCGTTGCTCGGGTCGAACTCCGGTCTTACACCTACATCGTTGTAATCCCGCCCAGTGAAACGACTATCCAAACGGCCAACGGTCAGGCCTTCTGAGCGACGAAGTTCCTTGTCAAACTTATGGATATCGATGCGGAGATTAGTCTGGCGCACATATTCCTTTGATAGACCTGTGTAGCGACTAAGCTTGTCTACAATGTTGTTGTACTCGGCTTCTGTCAGGTCGCTGCCTTTCATCAGGGCGGTGCTGTATTCGTTATCGGCAAAGGATTCTACCTCATCCAAGGTTTTTCGCAAATCCTGCTGCAGCTCCGGACTCAGTTTTTTGTGGTACCAGGCCGTGGCTGTATACGTAGGGAGGAAAAGCGGGAAAGGCAGATCATTGCCAATATCAAAGCGAGCCGTTTGCATATTCAGGATCGAGCTGATGAGCACCACACCGTTGAGGTAAAACTTGTAGCGGTCCTGTAGGTAGGATGATAAGCCGGCTGCGCGCGTGGTCCCATAACTTTCACCAGCCAGGTACTTAGGCGATGCCCAGCGCTCATAGGTGTTGCTGTATAAGCGGATTGCTTCGGCCACACTGGCTATATCCT
Organism: uncultured Pontibacter sp.; assembly: GCA_966250805.1. Taxonomy (GTDB): domain Bacteria; phylum Bacteroidota; class Bacteroidia; order Cytophagales; family Hymenobacteraceae; genus Pontibacter. The sequence continues at coordinate 118,672 of CBINIP010000006.1, forward strand.
CTTCATACCCATGGAACTGCTTATCTTTCTCGCCTGTAACGGCGCGGCTGTAACCTGTTGTTACAGGATCTATGAATACCAGATCAGTTTTATCCAGCCAGGAGTATTCGTTATCCACATACGAGTATGGCGGAGACAACTGATCCCCTTTCTCTGACATCACCACACGTTTTGGCCCCATAACGCCCATGTGCAGCCACACAGAAGATGAGCCGGGACCACCATTGAAAGTATAAGTGATCGGGCGCTTGGTGATATCCTTAACGCCATCGCGGGTATAGGCCGTGAAGAAAATATTGGCTTTTGGCTTACCATCTTCTGAAGCGAGTTGCAGGTACCCGACTGTAGCCGTATAGTTGATCACCTTTCCGTTGATGGTTACCTGGTGCTTAGTAGAGATGGGCTTGGCTATGTCTGGTGATGTGGAAACGACTGTGCCTTCCCCCACCTTGGTGGCCGGCTTGGCTGAGGCAGCATCTTTCTGGGCATAGCCAGCACTAATGCTGCCTATCAACAGGGCACTTAAAAGCGTAGATTTTATAGAGTTCATACTTGGGCAGGCTAGAGTGTTAGAGACTGTTGAAGAGCATCCTGGTAGAAAGCATCTGCTTCCTGCTTCATCTGGATCAGCGATTGCTTGTGAATATAGACCATGTGTCCGGACTCATAGTAAGTGAAGTTGACGTTCTTTTGCTGCTCTGGTCGCAGGCCCATGTGTTTTACCACGTACTCCGATGCAAAGTATGGCGTGGCAAAATCATAGTAGCCTCCCAGCACCCATACTTTCATGAAAGGATTGATAGCCATTGCTTTGCGAAGTTCTTCTGCCACGTTCAGGTACTTGTTCTGAACATTGTTATAGTTCCACTTGCCTATACCGCCGCCCAGTATGTAGTATTCCAGGTCGTTGTTATAGTTAAGCTCTTTGCCAAAGTAGCTCATAACACCAGCCGTGTACGGGCCGGCAATAGTAGCGCTGTAGCTTGGGTCATACTCTGTAGAGGATCCGGTATCGTTATAATCTACGCCGGTAAAGCGGGAATCGAGGCGGCCAACAGTTTTGCCTTCGGTGCGAAGCAGTTCCTTGTTATACTGTGGCAGGTCTACGCGCAGGTTTGCCTGCCGAATAAAAGCTTCTGATAAACCAGTATAGCGGCTTACGCGGGCAACTATATCGGCATATTCTTTTGCAGATAATTTATCGCCTTTGTTAAGCGCAGTTGCATATTCATTCGTAGCAAATTGCTCCACTTCTTCTACCAGACTCTTCACATCTTTCGACTGAAGATCGGCAGGCAGCTTTTTATAGTACCAGGAGGTAGCTGCATAGCTTGGCAGGTATAGCGGGTAAGGCAGGTCGTTGCCAACATTAAACAGGATCGTCTGGAAATTCAGCACCGCCGACACCAGCACCACACCATTCAGGAACATTTTATGCTTGTTCTGCAGGTAGTTTGATAAGCCGGCAGCACGGGTAGTACCATAGCTTTCGCCCGCCAAAAACTTAGGCGAGCCCCAGCGTTTGTTCTGGGTAGTATAGATCCTGATAAACTCCCCTACCGATTCGATATCCTCTACATAGCCCTGAAACTCTGCCTTGTCTACACCTGTAACAGCACGGCTGTAACCAGTTCCTACAGGGTCTATAAACACCAGGTCTGTTTTATCGAGCCAGGAGTATTCGTTGTTTGTGTAACCATAAGGTGGTGCCAGCGATTCTCCTTTATCAGACATTACAATTCGCTTAGGCCCCATTACGCCCATGTGCAGCCATACAGACGAGGAGCCGGGGCCGCCGTTGAAGGTGAAGGTGATTGGCCTTTTGGTAGCATCTTTCTCGCCGTTTTTGGTATAGGCAATATAAAAGAAGTTACCGCGCGGTTTTCCGTCTTCGGTCTTAAGCTGCAGGTAGCCAGTGGTGGCTGTGTAGCTTATCTTTTTGTTGTTGATGGTAACCGAACCTTTTGTTTTTACCGGCGGGGCAACCTCCAGATTCGGCTTTTCTGTTTCGGGCTTGGGAGCAGCCTCTTTTTTATCCTGCCCAAATGCCAGGCTCACGCAAAGGCACCCGGCTAGTATCAGAATCTTTTTCATGCGGATAGTAGGTTTTTCTTTCAGATCAGAAATGTTAGAGACTATAACCGATGAAAAATTTACTCATAATTTAGGATGAATATACCTTGCGGCTAATATTGGATAACAGATGGACAATCTTTGTTAAGCGTGCTCCTGACTTATACTTTACCAATGCTTAGCTGCAGCTTTAAAAGCTGGTTGCTACATCACATCACTAGCTTTAGCTACCTTAAAAGCATGTTGCATAGCAATTTTTTATAGTTTAATTTGCAGTTTAGCTCTTACAATCACCCTTTACAACAAACTAAGTGTCATCTGTATTTTATACTTACCTGCAGCTGGGCTTTCATCATATTTTTGATTTCAAAGCCTACGATCACATGCTTTTCCTGCTTGCCCTTAGTGCAATTTATACTTTAGGAGACTGGCGAAAAGTGCTGGCTCTGGTTACAAGTTTTACCATCGGCCACTCTATAACACTGGCGCTATCCACGTTCAATATCATAAAGTTTGATTCTGCCCTTATCGAGTTTCTGATTCCGGTAACTATACTTTTTACCTGTGTTACTAATTTCTTTAAACTGAAAGGCGCAGCATCTAAGCAACACGCCGTGTGGTCGTTGCACAACCTGATGGCTGTAGCTTTTGGCCTTATACATGGCATGGGCTTTTCAAATTACCTAAAATCATTACTCGGCAGAAACAGCGATACCTGGCTGCAGTTATTAGCATTTAATATTGGTATAGAGCTCGGCCAGTTACTGATTGTAAGTATACTTCTGATCATCGGTTTCCTGATCATGAACCTGTTCAATGCCAAAAAGCGCGACTGGATAATGGTACTTTCGAGTGCTGCTGCCGGCATTTCCTTGATTTTGATAATGGAAACCAATATCTTTTAGCGTTTAAACACCGACACCTTACTCAAACTAAACTAAATCAATCTCTCACCTAATGAAAAACCTATTAACCGGGTTAGCATTTTTTGGTCTGGTTGCAGGCCCGCTGGCTGCCATGGCACAGGACACTAAGTTCGGGCAACTGGGCCAGGAACTGCCAACCCCTAACACCTACCGCACAGCATCGGGTGCACCCGGCCACCAATACTGGCAGCAGCGTGCTGATTATGTAATTAAAGCAGAGCTGAACGACGACAATCAGTCTATCACAGGTTCTGAAACTATTACTTACACGAACAACTCTCCGGATGCACTTACTTACCTGTGGGTGCAGCTAGACCAGAACATCTATGAGCCAAAGTCTATGGCTAACATGACTGAAACTGGCTCACTGAACAAGCGCATGTCGTTTACGGCTGTGGAGTACCTTACACGTGAAGAGTTTGATGGTGGCTTCAAAATCAAATCGGTTAAAGACCGCAATGGCAAGGCCCTGAAGTATACCATCAACAACACCATGATGCGTATCGACCTGCCTTCGGATTTAAAGCCAAAGCAGAGCTTTACCTTCAGCATCGACTGGAACCATAACATCAACAACCAGAAAACCCTTGGCGGCCGCTCAGGATATGAGTACTTCCCTGAAGATGGAAACTATCTGTATGAGATGGCACAATGGTTCCCACGCATGGCTGTTTACGACGATGTTAATGGCTGGCAGCACAAGCAGTTCCTGGGCAGCGGTGAGTTTGCACTGCCTTTCGGTGACTATAAAGTTAGCCTTACCGTACCTGCCGACCACGTAGTTGGCGCTACCGGCGAACTGCAGAACGCAAACCAGGTACTTACTGCAACACAGCAGAAACGCTGGAACGATGCTTCTAAAGCCAACAAGCCTGTAATTATAGTTTCGCAGGAAGAGGCTACCAAAGCTGAAAAGAGCAAAGCAAAAGGCAAGAAAACATGGGTATTCTCGGCCAAAAACGTTCGCGATTTTGCCTGGGCAAGCTCCCGCAAGTTTATCTGGGATGCCATGAACGTAAAAGTAGCCGGCAAAAATGTAATGGCGATGTCTTATTACCCGAAAGAGGCTAACCCGCTTTGGGGGCAGTACTCTACCGAGGCAGTAGGCCATACGTTGCGCGTATACTCTAAGCACACTATTGATTACCCTTATCCTATTGCTATATCAGTGCACGGACCAGTTGGTGGCATGGAGTACCCGATGATCTCTTTCAACGGTTATCGTCCGGAAGCTGATGGTACTTACTCTGACCGTACCAAGTATGGCTTGATCTCTGTTATTATTCACGAAGTAGGTCACAACTTCTTCCCGATGATCATTAACTCTGATGAGCGCCAGTGGACGTGGATGGACGAAGGTTTGAACACCTTCATGCAGTACCTGGCCGAGCAGGAATGGGAGCGTGATTATCCGTCTCGCCGCGGTGAGCCAAAGGACATTGTAGAGTATATGAAGAGCGCCAAGAACACGCAGGTGCCGATCATGACAAACTCTGAATCGGTGCTACAATTCGGTAACAATGCTTATGGCAAACCTGCTACTGCGCTTAACATACTTCGCGAAACTGTAATGGGCCGCGAGCTTTTCGACTATGCATTTAAAGAGTATGCTAACCGTTGGGCTTTTAAACACCCGATGCCTGCCGATTTCTTCCGCACCATGGAAGATGCCTCCGGTGTAGACCTTGACTGGTTCTGGAGAGGCTGGTTCTATACTACCGACCACACCGACATTTCGATGGACGACGTGAAATGGTACACTGTAGATTCTAGCAACCCTGACATAGAAAACGCGAAGCGCCGCGAGGCTCTGAACAAAGAGCCTAAAACATTATCGCAGCAGCGCAACCTGCAAAGTATAGCTAAAACACTGGTAGAGCAGAAACCTGAGCTTAAGGACTTCTACAACAACTACGACCCACTGGCTACTACCGATGCCGACAGAGCAAAGTATAAAACATACTATAACTCGCTTTCCAAGGAGCAGAAAAAAGCCCTTGACGCTGGCCTGAACTTCTATGAAGTAAGCTTCAGCAACGTAGGTGGTCTTGTAATGCCGCTTGTAGTTAAAATGGAATTTGAAGATGGCTCTAATGAGGTGGTGAACATTCCGGCTGAGATCTGGCGCTACAACAACGAGCAGATCACGAAGGTATTTGTAACAGAAAAACCTGTAGTTAGCTTTACACTGGATCCGTTCCTGCAAACAGCTGATACAGACCTTTCTAACAACGCTTTCCCTCGCAGACTGGCACCTTCACGCTTCGAGCTGTTTAAACAAAACAACCAGGCGCAACCAAATCCAATGCAGCGCCAGCGCGAAACAACAAGTAACAACAGTAACCCTACCTCTGGTAACTAAGCTGTAACAGATAAAACAGAAAAGCCTTCGGATTTAGATTCGAAGGCTTTTTTATTGTAGCTATACTTCAAAGTATAAATCTATCTGTTATTCAGATTCATACCTACTGATAAACTTCCGTTTGGCACGGTCGCCCTTCCTTACGAACGGACGAATGATAAGGCGGGTACCACTCTCGTAGGTAAAGAATTTATACACCCAGTTGCTAAGCACCACCAGTTTATTACGGAAACCGATGAGGTACATGATGTGCACAAACAGCCAGATTATCCAGGCGAAGAAGCCACTTAAGTGAGTGGTTTTAGACAGGTCTGCCACTGCCCTATTACGGCCAATAATAGCCAGAGAACCTTTATCGTGGTATTCGAATGGTTCCAGTTTCTGGTTCGTGATCAGGCGCTTCAGGTTTTTAGCCAGCAGTTTACCCTGCTGAATGGCAGGCTGCGCTACACCCGGGTGCCCTTTCGGCCATTTCTCGGTCTTCATCAATGCTATATCGCCAATGGCAAAGATGTTATCAAACCCAAGCACCTGGTTAAACGGATTTACAAGTATACGTCCTCTTTCAACTGCCTCCGGTGGCAAGCCATCTATCAAGGCACCTTGCACACCGGCAGCCCATACAAGTGTTTGCGTCTGAATCTGCTCGCCTCCTTTTATAGTTGCTACATAACCATCATAGGACTCTACGAGCGTGTTCAGTTTAACTATAATGCCAAGGTCTTTCAGGTACTCCAGTGTCTTTGCGCTCGACTCCGGTGACATTGGCGGCAGCACACGGTCCATACCTTCAATCAGGTAGATATTCATCTTCGTGAAGTCCACACCAGGATAATCGGTAGGCAGAATGTGTTTGCGCATTTCGGCAAGGGCACCGGCTGTTTCTACCCCTGTCGGGCCACCACCTACAATAACAAAGTTCAGCAGGCTCTGGCGCAAGTCTGGGTCAGCAGTCATACTGGCTTGTTCAAAGCACTGCAAAAACTGGCTACGGAGGTTGAGCGCGTGCGGTATCTGCTTAAGCGGGAAAGCGTTTTTCTTTACCTGCTCGTTGCCAAAGTAATTCGATTTTGTACCGGTAGCAATAACCAGGTAGTCGTAAGGCAGGTCGCCAATAATGGTGTGTACTGTTTTAGCTACCGGGTTTACGCCTGTAACTTTTACCAGCCTGAAGTGGAAATCTTCGAACTCATCGCTGCTAAACATTTTACGAAGCGGCTCTGCAATAGAATCTGGTTCGAGTCCGGCAGTAGCCACCTGGTACAGCAGCGGCCAGAAACCATGATAATTCTGGCGATCCAGCAGTACTACCTGGAAGTCTTTGCACTTTAGTTTCTGAGCTAGGTTAATGCCTCCAAATCCGCCTCCAACTATAACAACGCGGGGCTTCTTTGTATCGGGTATATTCAGCGAAAGCTTATCAATATCAAGCATAGGTTCATAGTTTTAAAGCTTTTGCAACCACTAACATAAGCCAATCAGCTATGCCTCTGGCTGCTATAGCAGTATACGCATATATTTCTCATGCCGAATAACGTAGCTATGCTTTGTTGGTTTCTTTTATAAGATTTATGAGTTATGTGCTATATGCAAAGTATAGCTCTGTTTCGAAGAGAAGTGGATATTGAGAGATACACAAAGCATAAATGTAAAGCCCCGGCATTTACCATACCGGGGCTTTGCATAAAGTATAACCTGTGTAGTTTACTTCTTCTTAAAGTCGCCATTCTTGATGGCGTTTATGAGGTGGATGATGGCAAACGGACTTAAAGCGTTGCTCGTTGGGAACATTCCTCTTTGCTCCATCCGCTGCACCTGCTGCTGGTTCCAGACCTTAAAGTTGGCGGCGCCATCCATCGGGGTTGTTCTGAAGAGCTCCTCTAATAGGGCAGGGTCCAGGTTACGGTTTGCTACAGAGCGGCCTTCGTCAGGCAGTTTCACGTTCAGCAGGGCTTGTTTAAAATCGCGCTCGGTTGCCCACGGAAACACCGCCACTTCCGGTAGCTCAATAGCTTCTTCCTGCATCTGCATAATAATAGAATAGCTTGTGCTGCTATAGTTCTTCGGGATGATCAGAAACTGTTTTTTATAGCCTAATGCACTAAACACTACGCTGTCGCCGGTAAGCACGGGCAGAGAGAAAAAACCATACGGATTAGTCTGTATACCTCTTGTTGTATTGGGCACATACACGCTTACATTGCTTACGCCGTATAGGCTGTCGCCGAAGGTAACAAAGCCCGAAAGCTGCACCACCCGCTGATGCCCCTGTGCAGCTGCTTTCTCAGGCGCACCCATTACCCAAAACGCCAGAACCAGCACTGGCAGCAGTAACCATTTATATTTTTTTGCAGACAAAGTATAGGTTGGCAATAGTGACTTCATGTAGTACAATTATACTGGTTATTATTTTATTATAGCAGCTTTTGCCTAATTTTGTTTATGTTGGTACTGCATTTATGAGGCTCAAACACTTTAGTCTTTCTTTTGGAGAACAGGTTTTTAAGGCCATGGCCGATGAATCCCGCATCCGTATCCTTAACCTGATCCTGCGCAACAAGGAGATGTGCATCTCGGACTTGGAGCAGGTACTGGATTTTACCCAGACCAAGACTTCGCGCCACCTGGCCTATTTGCGTGCTGCCGGCCTGGTAGCTCCGCGCAAACTCGACCAATGGGTTTATTACTCATTAAAAGACGAAGTAGCGGACCTTGTTAACCAGATATTTGGCTACCTGGAGCGCGACAGCACCTTACAGAAAGATCAGGAAATATACCAGATACTTTACTCCAACCGCGAACTAGCTGCCAACAAACTCCACAACCGCCGCTGGACGACACCATAAGTATAACACCAGAATATATTAGTTTATTAACTTCCTCTGATCCAAAATATTGCACAGCCGTTATACTTTAAAACAAAACCTATCCGGTAAATAAGAAAAACAACTGCTGCGGATTAATGTTCTACCTTTACAGTGCTAATTCCCATACATGAAAACATACACCCACATACTTTTTGACCTCGACCATACGCTCTGGGATTTTGAAAAAAATTCGGAAGAGACGCTTTATACTTTATACAATGAGTTCGGGCTTGCCAACCATAACAAATTCGACTGCGATTCTTTTTACCGTAAGTATAAGTTTGTAAATACCCTCCTCTGGGACCAGTACAACAAGGGCAAAATAAACCAGAAAGAGCTGCGCGAAAGCCGTTTTGTTAAGACATTAACTGGCCTTGGCCTGGAGCCACACGAGGTTCCGGCAGGCATTTCAGAAGCTTACACCGATATCTGCCCTACTAAAACAGCGGTATTCCCGCACGCCCACGAGTTGCTTACTTACCTGCAACCAAAGTATGGCCTGCACATTATTACCAATGGTTTTAAAGATGTGCAGTTTATTAAAATGAACGCATCGAACCTGCATGGTTACTTTCAGGAGGTGGTTACTTCGGAGTGCTGTGGCCATAAAAAACCGGATAAGCGCATTTTTGAACATGCCCTGGAGCGCATAAAAGTAAAGCCGGAAGCCTGCCTGATGGTGGGTGATAACCTGGAATGTGATGTAGAAGGTGCCCGCGCCGCCGGTATAGATCAGGTATACTTTAATCCTGAAAAGGTAAAAGCCAAACATCGCCCAAAGCCAACATACGAGATTAATTGCCTGAGCGAACTTTACCAGATACTGTAAAGCTGCAAGTATAAACTATATACAAACAGAAGTCCCCGGTTGAAGATCAACCGGGGACTTCTGTTTATGGTCAAGTATAAAATTTATACTTAGTCTTTCACGTCGCCTTTTGTTTCCAGGGCTCTCAGCTCGCCTTGCAGCAGCTTGATTTTAGCTTTATCATCGGCGCCAAGCTGTTTGTTTAAGGCATTCTTTCTGGCATCTAACTTATTGATTACCGCATGAACCTTATTCCAATCTGCATCAGTCCAGGTGTTTTGCTGGGCCCGCACATTTTCAAGCAACGTAATGTATGCCTGGCGCAGGTTTGTAGCAGTGAGTGCATTTATCTCGGCATATTCACCTAGCAGAGTTTGTTCCAACTGCTTTGTACCCTGCTGCACAGCACCAGCCTGTGCATTTACACTAGCCTGTGTTGATACTGCTCCCTGTGCCATAGCCCCGGTACTCAAGAAGGCTCCAAAGGCCATCGCTAACACTGCTTTTCCAACTGATTTATGCATCTTTTTCATAGTTTTCTGATTTAAGGTTTACTCTTTTTTCAAATTTCAAACCACCTTATTTACGCCACTTAGTGCAAAAAGATTAAAAAGCAGTTGATAGCCAAAACCTCCAAAGCTCTTATTTGAAGTATAAATTCGACATGAAAGTATAATTATGAACCAATAACCTTAATCTGTTAAGTGCAATTTACAGGCACATACAAGCCTTCATTTTTATAGTTATTTTCCTGCAGATATTTTTGCTTTGGTCTTTAACAGTGCGGATTAAGCTTTTTAAATAATTAGCCTTACATTTGCATTTAAGGCCGCTGCTACGGCAGCCTGCCTACCAGTAAGTATATTTTAAATCCTTAACTATAAACGAATGGCAACCGGATTTTTTAAAGTACCAACTCCTGTAAACGAACCTGTTAAGTCTTATGCACCGGGCTCACCGGAGCGCGAAGAGCTGCAGCGTACTTATAAAGAGCTTAAGTCGAAAGAAATCGATGCACCTATGTACATCGGTGGCGACAAAGTATATACAGACAACAAGAAGCCAATGCTTCAGCCACACGACCACCAGCACATTCTGGGTCACTTTAACGAAGGTGATGCGTCACACGTGGAACAAGCTATAAACGCTGCCCTGGCTGCTCGCGAAATGTGGGCAAACATGAGCTGGGAGCACCGAGCCAGCATTTTCTTAAAGGCTGCTGAGTTACTGGCAGGCCCTTGGAGAGCAAGACTGAACGCTGCTACTATGCTGGGCCAGTCTAAAAACGTTTACCAGGCCGAAATTGACTCTGCCTGCGAGTTCATCGACTTCCTGCGCTTCAATGTGCAGTACATGACGGAGATCTACCAGATGCAGCCGGAATCTTCTCCGGGCGTATGGAACCGCATGGAGCACCGCCCGCTGGAAGGCTTCGTGTTTGCGCTTACGCCTTTCAACTTTACAGCCATTGCCGGTAACCTGCCAACTTCTGCAGCCATGATGGGTAACGTAGTTGTCTGGAAGCCTGCCAACACGCAAATTTATGCTGCCAATATGATCATGGAATTGCTGCAGGAAGCGGGTTTGCCTGATGGTGTTATCAACCTTATCTATGTAGATGGCCCTACTGCAGGTGATGTTATCTTCAACCACTCTGATTTTGCTGGTATCCACTTCACGGGCAGCACAGGCGTTTTCCAGAACATCTGGAAAACTATTGGCAACAACATCCACAAGTATAAATCTTATCCGCGCATTGTAGGCGAAACAGGTGGTAAAGACTTTATACTTGCACACCGTTCATCTAATGCAAAAGCACTGGCTACGGCTATAGTTCGTGGTGCATTCGAGTACCAGGGCCAGAAATGCTCTGCTGCTTCGCGTGCTTATGTGCCAAGCAATCTTTGGGAAGAAGTTAAAGGCTACATCATCGAAGACTTGAAGACTTTGAAGATGGGTGCTCCTGAAGATTTCTCAAACTTCATTAACGCGGTAATTGATGAGAAGTCTTTTGACAAGATCGCCAGGTACATCGACAATGCTAAAAACAGCAACGAAGTAGAAATTATTGCCGGTGGCGGTTACGACAAATCGAAAGGTTATTTCGTGGAGCCAACCGTTCTGCTTTCGCACAACCCGCTGTACATAACTATGTGTGAGGAAATCTTCGGACCAGTTATCTCTATCTATGTTTACGACGAGAACAATTTCGAAGAGACACTGGAGCTTGTTAATTCAACTTCGCCTTACGCGCTTACTGGTGCTATTTTTGGCCAGGACCGTTATGCAGTAGAGTTTGCTACTAAGAAACTGAGCGATGCGGCCGGTAACTTCTACATCAACGATAAGCCAACCGGCGCCGTTGTTGGTCAGCAGCCATTTGGTGGTGCACGGGCTTCTGGTACAAACGACAAGGCTGGCTCTATGCTGAACCTGCTGCGCTGGGTATCAGCTCGTTCTATAAAAGAAACATTCGCTCCGCCGGTAGATTACCGTTACCCATTCCTGGGCGAGAACAAGTAATATTTTATAGTACCATACTTACTAAAGCGGCCACTCTCCTGCGCGGGAGTGGCCGCTTTGATTTTATACTTTGCTAAAAATAAATGGGGCAACACAGAAGTATGGCAGAAGCAGTACAATTTCAGTTAGATTTAACTTTTGAATGTTGCTGATTAATACCTAATTTTGCTCCCAAATTTACGAACCGAATACAGAAATATGGAAACTACTGTAAATCAGTACTTACCGTCAGACTACCTGCCTATACTTATACAATTTGCAGCAGCTCTGGGCTTTGTAATTTTCGCACTGGTGCTAACACACCTGCTGGGGCCTAAGCGCAAAAGCGCAGTAAAAGGTGCGGCATGGGAAAGTGGTATAGAATCGGTGGGAGATGCCCGTACGCCTATCTCCTACAAATACTTCATGACTGCCATCCTTTTTGTACTGTTTGATGTCGAGATCATCTTTTTGTATCCGTGGGCAGTTAACTTCAGAGAGTTTGGTGTAGAAGGCTTTTTACAGATGATGGTGTTCATGACACTGCTTCTTACAGGTTTCTTCTACGTGATCAAAAAGGGCATCCTGAAGTGGGAGTAAATATTAAACTTTTACAAGTACAGATATGTTAATGAGCAGCTAACAACACTTACTTGTAGATAAAATAATCCTTAAAATGAGCGATTCAAATAAAGATATTAAGTTAGTAGAGGCACCAGATGGCATTTCAGGTGCTGGTTTCTTTGCTACTTCGTTTGAGAAAGTAATTGGCCTTGCCCGTAAGCACTCGCTTTGGCCTTTGCCATTTGCTACATCCTGCTGTGGTATCGAGTACATGGCTACCATGGGCTCAAATTACGATATTTCGCGTTTCGGTTCTGAGCGCCCAAGCTTCTCGCCTCGTCAGGCTGATATCCTGATGGTAATGGGTACCATTGCTAAGAAGATGGGCCCTGTTGTGAAGCAGGTATACGAGCAGATGGCTGAGCCACGCTGGGTAATTGCAGTGGGTGCATGTGCATCTTCAGGCGGTATTTTCGATACTTACTCTGTACTGCAGGGTATAGACCGCGTTGTGCCGGTTGATGTTTACGTACCAGGATGCCCTCCTCGCCCTGAGCAGATTTTAGATGGTTTGATGCGCGTACAGGAGCTGGCCGAAAACGAATCGCTGCGTCGCCGCAACTCACCTGAATACCAGGCCCTGTTAGCCTCTTACAATATTAAATAAGCAAATGGAGCTTACGAACGAAAACGTACTCGGCAAAATCATTAGCAAGTTTGGTGAAGATAACATCTGGGATGCTTTGAACCCTGATGGCATTATGACGATCACCACCAATCGTGAAACGATTCTTCCGCTGATCCAATACCTTTACGATGACGAGGAACTACAGATCCGCTTTCTGACTACGCTGTGTGGCATACACTACCCGGAGCAGAAAGATAAGGAACTGTGTGTTATGTACCAGCTGCACAGCCTGCGCCATAACTACCGCATCCGCATTAAGGTGTTTATTCCTATCTCAGATCCGGTTATGCCTACACTTACTAACCTGTATGCAGCCTCTAACTGGATGGAGCGCGAGACTTACGACTTCTATGGCGTTATCTTTACAGGTCACCCGAACCTGACCCGCATCCTGAACATTGAGGAAATGGAATACCACCCAATGCTGAAGCAGTACCCGCTGGAAGATCAGACAAGGGAAGATAAAATAGATACTTATTTCGGACGATAAGCCAGTTAGCTGTACTTGCAATCATTATTGGCAAGCCGCAGCAAAAAAAGGAGAATATTAGCATGGCTACTGAAAATAAAACCGCTGCACTCACAGAACTGGAGCAATTCCGATTAGATCACGGATTATCGCTGCAGGAAGAGCGCCCATTAACCACGCTTAACCTGGGGCCAACGCACCCGGCTACGCATGGTATTTTCCAGAACATCCTGCAAATGGACGGTGAAAAGATCGTAGACGCAGTTCCTACTATCGGCTACATACACCGTGCGTTTGAGAAAATAGCTGAACGCAGACCGTTCTACCAGATCACGCCGCTTACTGACCGCATGAACTACTGCTCATCCCCTATCAATAACATGGGGTATCACATGACGGTAGAAAAGCTTTTGGGTATTACTATTCCAAAGCGTGCACAGTATATCCGTGTGATCATGATGGAGCTTGCTCGTATTGCTGACCACCTGATCTGTAACTCAATTCTGGGTGTAGACTCTGGTGCCTTTACAGGCTTCCTGTACGTGATGCAGGAGCGTGAGCATATCTACGACATTTACGAAGAAGTATGCGGTGCCCGTTTAACTACAAACATGGGCCGTATTGGTGGTATGGAGCGCGATCTTTCTCCGAAAGCCCTGCACCTGATCGGCGAGTTCCTGAAGCGATTCCCGAAAGTATGGGCAGAGTTTGAGAAGATGTTCAACCGCAACCGTATCTTCATCGACAGAACTACAGATGTAGGCGCTATTTCAGCAGAACGTGCGCTGAGCTATGGCTTCACAGGCCCTAACCTGCGTGCTGCCGGCGTTGACTACGACGTGCGCGTAATGAATCCATACTCATCTTACGACGACTTCGAGTTCGATATACCTGTAGGAACAAAAGGCGATACGTACGACCGCTTTATGGTGCGTAACGAGGAAGTATGGCAGAGCTTGCGAATTATTGAGCAGGCTTACAACAACCTGCCGGAAGGTTCATATCATGCTGATGCTCCTCATTATTACCTGCCTCCAAAACAAGAGGTATACCGCAACATGGAAGCTCTAATCTATCACTTTAAAATTGTGATGGGTGAGGCTGATATTCCGGTTGGAGAAGTATACCACAGCGTTGAGGGCGGTAACGGTGAACTAGGCTTCTACCTGATCAGCGATGGTGGCAGAACTCCATACAGATTACACTTCCGCAGACCTTGCTTTATTTACTACCAGGCTTATACTGAGATGATCAAAGGTGGCCAGCTTGCTGATGCTATCCTGACATTGAGTAGCCTGAACGTAATTGCAGGGGAGCTGGACGCATAACAATGAACATTAAACAGTTAGCAGTAAACATACGGCTAACTTCATTAATAAATTACCTGATCTGTTAAACTGAAGAACTGTTAACCGATCATTGCTTATTGTAAAATGGCAGATACTATAAACGAAGTAAAGTTTTCTGATGCTGGCATGGCTGAGATACAGCGCTACATCAGCCATTATCCGGAAGGACGCCAGAAATCAGCTATTCTACCGATCCTGCACGTTGCCCAGGCTGAATTTGGTGGCTGGGTGAGCCCGCAGGTAATGGATAAAGTTGCCGAGATCCTGAACATACAGCCGATCGAAGTATACGAAGTAGCTACATTCTATACCATGTTCAACCTGAAGCCGGTTGGCAAGCATGTGCTGGAAGTATGCCGTACAGGCCCTTGCTGCCTGCGTGGTGCTGACCAGATGATCGAGATGATCAAGCAGAAGCTGAACATTGAAGAAGGCGAAACAACTGCCGACGGAATGTTTACCCTGAAGCCGGTAGAGTGTCTTGCTTCTTGCGGTACAGGACCGATGCTGCAGGTGCGCGAAACATATTACGAGAACATCGATTCAGAAGAAAAGCTGGATCAGTTCCTGGAAAAGATGCGCAACACCGAGGTAGAAACACCTTATCACCAGAAGTAATTATTTGAAAAAGAAGCAGCGCGCAAAGTACAAATGCAGCTGCCAAGCATATATATCCTGCTGAAATGGGACTTAAAATATTAACTGAACATATTAACGTACCAGGCATCGAGACGCTGGAAGTTTATCGTAAGCATGGCGGCTACCGCTCGGTAGAAAAAGCCCTGAAGACGATGACTCCGGAAGAAGTGGTGGAAGAAGTAAAAACTTCAGGCCTGCGTGGTCGTGGTGGTGCCGGTTTCCCGACTGGTATGAAGTGGAGCTTCCTGGCTAAGCCGGAAGGAGTTCCGCGTTACCTGGTATGCAACGCCGACGAATCTGAACCAGGTACATTCAAAGACCGCGTGTTCATGCAGAAAACACCTCACTCCCTTATCGAGGGTATGATCGTGTCGAGCTATGCGTTGGGTGCCAACACTTCTTATATCTATATCCGTGGCGAACTGATGTTTGTGCTTCGCATTCTGGAGAAAGCTATTGCCGAGGCATATGCAGCTGGTTTGCTAGGTAAAAACATCATGGGTTCTGGTTACGACCTGGACCTGCATGTAGCTCCGGGTGGCGGTGCTTATATCTGCGGTGAGGAAACAGCACTGCTGGAATCTTTGGAAGGTAAACGCGGTAACCCACGTAACAAGCCACCATTCCCGGCTGTTAAAGGTTTATTTGCCTCTCCTACCGTGGTTAACAACGTGGAATCTATTGCTTCTGTGCCTTGGATTGTGAACAACACCGGTGCAGAATACGCAAAAATTGGCGTTGGCCGAAGCACAGGTACTAAGCTAATCTCAGCAAGCGGTAACATTAACAATCCGGGTGTTTACGAGATTGAACTGGGTGTTCCGGTAGAAGAGTTTATTTACTCAGATGAATACTGCGGTGGTATCTGGAAAGGCAAGCAGCTGAAGGCAGTAGTGCCAGGTGGTTCTTCTGTTCCAATCCTGCCAGCTAACCTTATACTTAAGACTGCAGCCGGCGAAGATCGCCTGATGACATACGAATCGTTATCTGATGGTGGGTTTGTGAGCGGTTCTATGCTGGGCTCTGGTGCCTTTATCGTGTTTGATGAAGATCAGTGCATAGTGCGTAACACGTGGAACTATGCCCGCTTCTACCACCACGAATCTTGCGGCCAGTGCAGCCCTTGCCGTGAAGGTACAGGCTGGATGGAAAAAGTGTTGCACCGCATAGAGCATGGCCACGGACACCAGCAGGACATTGACCTATTAGTGAGCGTAGCTAAGCAGATTGAAGGTAACACCATCTGTCCGTTGGGTGACGCAGCAGCATGGCCTGTAGCAAGTGCTATCCGTCACTTCCGTGAGGAATTCGAGTGGCACATTAAGCACCCGCAGGAAGCAACACTACCAGGTGCAGTTTACAGAGGCCAGCTGGCAGCAGTTACAGCTTAATTCTTAATAGATTATAGATCCTGCAAAGGACAGAAAATAAAAACTATTCGGCTCTGAAAAAGAGAACCGAATACAGAATAAGGAAATATAATGGCTAAAATAACATTCGATGGTATTGAGGTAGAGGTAGAAGACGGAACTACCATACTTCAGGCAGCCAGAAAAATTGGTGGCAAAGTTGTGCCTCCAGCCATGTGTTACTATACTCCATTAAAAGGTAGTGGCGGTAAGTGCCGCGTGTGCCTTGTTAAAGTAACACAAGGTTCTGCCAAGGACCCACGCCCTATGCCTAAACTGGTTGCTTCGTGCATTACACCAGTTCAGGATGGTATGGTAGTAGAAAATACAACCAACGAAGAAGTACTGAATGCCCGAAAAGGTATAGTAGAAATGCTCCTGATCAACCACCCGCTTGATTGTCCAATCTGCGACCAGGCTGGTGAGTGTAACCTGCAGGACCTGTCTTACGAGCATGGTGTAAGTGCTACTCGTTATGAGGAAGAGCGCCGTACTTTCAATAAAGTAGACTTAGGCCCATACATCCAGCTGCACATGACGCGCTGCATCCTGTGCTACCGTTGCGTGTATACTGCAGATCAGATCACTGATAAGCGTGTGCATGGTGTATTAGGCCGTGGTGATGCTGCTGAAATAGGTACTTACATCGAGAATGTAATTGATAACGACTTCTCAGGTAACGTGATTGATGTGTGCCCAGTGGGTGCATTAACAGACAAAACATGGCGCTTTAAGAACCGCGTTTGGTTCACAAAGCCTATGGACGCTCACCGCGATTGCCCTACCTGTTCAGGTAAAGTAACTCTTTGGGGACGTGGCGATCAGGTACTACGCGTAACAGCTCGCAAAGACGAGTACAGTGAAGTAGAAGAGTTTATCTGTAACACTTGCCGCTTCGATAAGAAAGAAATGAGCGACTGGACAATCGAAGGTCCTCGCCATATCGACAGAGCTTCAGTTATATCTGCAAACCACTACGAACTGCCAGTAGTAAACGTGCCGATTGTACCGAACTTACCAATATCTACTAAGAAAAACCTGCCACAGGAATAATTTATGGAGTCTGTAGACCTAATATATAAAGGAATTTACATTCTGGCGATTTTCGGCATCACCCTGTTGATAGCTACCTATTCTACTTATTTTGAGCGTAAAATAGCGGCTTTCATTCAGGATCGAATAGGACCAAACAGAGCGGGCCCGTTTGGCTTGCTGCAACCTTTAGCTGATGCCGGTAAACTATTCTTTAAAGAAGATTTTATACCTGCAAACGCAAGTAAGGCACTTTTCATTATTGGTCCTGGTATTGCCATGCTTGTTGCGACTATGTCCAGCGCGGTTATCCCTTTTGGCGATAAACTAATTGTTGGCGGCCACGAAATAGTACTGCAGGCGATAGAAGTAAATATTGGTGTACTTTATGTATTCGGTGTAGTATCGTTGGGTGTATATGGCCTGATGATCGGTGGATGGGCTTCTAACAACAAGTTCTCGTTATTAGGTGCTATCCGTGCAGCTTCACAAAATATCAGCTATGAACTGGCAATGGGCCTATCGCTGATTGCGGTACTTATGCTGAGCGGCTCACTGTCTTTAAGAGAGATTGCGGAGCAGCAGGCCGGCTTTAACTGGAACATCTGGTATCAGCCACTAGGCTTTATCATCTTCCTGGTATGTGCTTTTGCAGAAACAAACCGTACACCGTTCGACTTACCAGAATCAGAAGCAGAACTTATCGGTGGTTATCACACAGAGTATGGTTCTATGAAACTGGGTATGTACCTGTTCGCAGAGTATATCAACATCTTTGTAGCATCAGCTGTAATGTCAACACTATACTTTGGTGCTTACAACTTCCCGTTCATGGAAGACCTTCGTGCAGCCATCAGCGATCCTATTCTGGCTAACAACGTGGTTACACTAGTTGGTGTAGCAGCAATGTTTGCAAAGATCTTCTTCTTCATCTTTTTCTTCATGTGGGTACGCTGGACACTGCCACGTTTCCGCTACGACCAACTGATGAAACTGGGCTGGCAGATACTTATTCCGCTTGCCATATTGAACATTATGCTTACAGGCGGTGGAATTCTGCTGAAAGAGCATTTATTTTAAACTTTAGTACCTGAATTTGAATGTTGCAATGCAGCAGCATGTTATAGAGAACCAACTATAATCAGCAGCTAAAGCAACAATCATAAGCGACAAGAGATGGAACCACTATCAAATAGAAGAAAGACCCTTGAAAAGAAGGAAATGACATTCGCTGAGAAAGCGTATCTTCCTGCTATTGCTCAGGGTCTAGGTATAACACTAAAGCACTTCTTCAAGAAAAAAGCTACTATACAGTACCCGGAGCAAAAGCGTGAGCGCAGCGATATCTGGAGAGGTTTACACGTACTGAAGCGCGACGAAGAAGGAAGAGAGCGCTGCACAGCCTGCGGACTTTGCGCAGTAGCTTGCCCAGCTGAAGCAATTACAATGACTGCCGGCGAACGCAAAGACGGTGAAGAGCATCTGTATCGTGAAGAAAAGTATGCAGTTACTTACGAGATCAACATGCTGCGTTGCATCTTCTGCGGACTATGCGAAGAGGCCTGCCCTAAAGCTGCTATCTTCCTGCAGGACGATAAAATTGCGCCGGCCCGGTACGAGCGCGAAGAATTTATTTATGGTAAAGACCGCCTTGTAGAGCCCCTTAAAATCACCGAATTAAAATAACACTCCGATGACAGAGAATCTGTTTTATTTCCTTGCTTCGCTTACACTGCTGTGCGCCCTGATGGTTGTAATATCGAAGAACCCGGTACATAGCGTTTTATTCCTGATCATTACATTCTTTACAATATCAGGCCATTACATTCTGCTTAATGCACAGTTCCTGGCAGCTGTAAACATTATTGTTTATGCAGGTGCTATCATGGTGTTGTTCCTGTTCGTGATCATGTTCCTGAACATGGGCAAAGGTACATCGCCAGAAATGCGAACTTCTACATTAACAAAAATTGCCGGTACTATTGCAGGCGGAATGCTTTTTACGGTGATGATAGCAGCGTTGAAAGATGCCACTATTGCCGGAATGGAAGCTGATAACTTCAACTCACAGGTAGGTATGGTTGAGAGCCTGGGTAAAGTTCTGTTCCGCGATTACCTGCTGCCATTCGAGTTAGCATCTGTGCTGTTCCTGGTAGCGATGGTGGGTGCCGTAATGCTTGGTAAAAAAGAAGCCGGAGAAACACACTTCTAACAAGGAGACAATCATAGAAAAAGAGGCAGACTCAATTGAGTCTGCCTCTTTTGTTTTATAACTCAGCTTCCAACTCCAGTAGCTCAGAATGCCCTTTATCATCGTCAGTTACAACTATAACCTTATACTTCCCATTTGATTGTTCCTTCACAACTAACGATTCTACTTTACTTTTATACACTTTCTCAACAGAATCAAGAATTTTGGTAGCATCAGCTTTGGCCGGAACAGTTGAACTTGTAGCTGAAGAAAGTTTATCTAAGGAAATATAACCAATATAACTACCCAGCACCTCCCCATCATCTATGGCATTGGCCGTACTCTCAACAGAAGAAGTAAAGAAAAGCTTTTTATCGAAGACAAAAGCTCCGGAAAATCCTGCCTGGAAATTCTGCAGTTTAGGCAAAGTAAAAAAATGAAAAGAAGGCTCAGGCGCAGCTGATCCCTCAAGTATAAAAGCTGCAAATTCTTGCAGATCATAGGAAATTAGCACATTTACGCCAGCCCCCACTGCACGATGCAGTAAGAATACGTTGTCCTCATCATCAGCCATGCCTTCCACATTTAGTACATCATCCCCTACCAGCTCTTTATTCTGCTTAAGGGGTTTATATAAAGCGTCAAGATTAACTTCCTTAACAGGTAAACTCATCTCCTGCGCATTATCTGGCAGCGTAATTACATAAGCTTTATTGCGTGCCTCAGACGAACCGGAACCCAAAGCAATCAGATAATCCATGCCCTTAAACTTTAGCAGCGTCATACTTTCCAGGTCGGGTTTAACAGACTTAGGTATGCGCCCAGAAGAAAAGCTGGTTGTATCGAAAAGCTCGAGGCGCTTTACCAGTTTATACTTGCTATCAAGCTGATACAGGAAAGGCGAATCATCTCCATTTATATAAAAGTTACCACCCACTATTTCTAGACCGGAAGCAGAAGGTATATCCTCAAAAAAAACTTTATTAACAATAGTTGCTTTCATGGCAGCAGGTGTAGTGGGGTTGACAGATGAACGGCAGCAAGTATAAAATAGGCTACATAATAGCAGCACTATAGAGATAAATTTAGAAGGCATAAGTATAAAGCTGGTTTCAAACCTGAAAGTTATACGGAAAGGTAATACGAATAGCCTATAAAGTACTTCTTGCATATTCAGGAATGCGCAGAAGTATAAATCAGAGCCTAAGTCATGAACACCATAGAAAGTTTAGACATCAAAATTTCGCAAACATGCCATTAGTACGAGCATAACATGGCCTATTACCTTCATAATCATTGCACAAAAGCAGGGTGTAAGTATACCTTTCTGAGGCATGCGAACAGTTTACAGAATGCAACTGAATGAAAGTAAGAAGAATGGAAATATGTTATGTATTTATAAAAAATGAGGATAACTTTGCGGCACGAATTTTTGGACTAAAATATTATCAGTAAATCCGTTCAGCCCACTAATGATGAACCAGATACCTGAGGTTATCAGAACCGTTCCTTTAGAATACTACTTATACTTTAGCACCGCACTCTTTGTAATCGGAGTGGTCGGAGTTCTTACTAGACGTAACGCTATCGTAATTTTTATGTGCATCGAGCTTATGCTGAATGCTGTCAACGTACTGCTTACGGCTTTATCAGCATACCGTTCAGACCCAAGCGGACAGGTATTTGTATTCTTTATCATGGCTGTGGCCGCAGCCGAAGTATGCGTGGGCCTTGCCATTATAGTTATGATCTACCGCAACATACGATCTACGGATGTGCAGTTGCTCAACTACCTGAAGTGGTAATAGACCACAAAATATCACCCGAATTAGCTTAACTAAATCATACGCTACATGCCAGAAATAGTAATGCCCAACAACAACCAGGAAATGGCGCTGCTGTGTTTGCTCGTTCCGTTCCTGCCGCTGCTTGGCTTTATCCTGAATGGGTTAGGAAACCGTAAATTAGCCAAAGGGCTGGTTTCACTTATCGGTTGCGCTACTGTACTGATATCTTTCCTGCTCTCTATTTACCTCTTCCTGGATTTCACATCGAACGGAAGCAAGCCATACTTAGTTGATTTCTATGACTGGATTTCGGTAGGCACCATGCAGATCGGTTTCTCATTCATGATAGATCAGCTGACGCTGCTGATGATGCTGATGGTTACCGGTATCGGGTTCCTGATCCATGTATACTCTGCCGGCTACATGAGCCACGACGAGAACATGGGCAAATTCTTCGCTTACCTGAACCTGTTCCTTTTCTCGATGCTGCTGCTCGTAATGGGCTCTAACTACGTGATGATGTTCGTGGGTTGGGAAGGTGTAGGTTTGTGCTCTTACCTTCTTATCGGCTTCTGGAACAAGAACACCAACTATAACAATGCAGCCAAGAAAGCCTTTATCATGAACCGCATCGGTGACCTTGGCTTCCTGCTTGGTATTTTCCTGATCTTCATAACTTTTGGTAGTGTTAGCTATCCACAGGTGTTCCTTGAGGCATCTAATGTTACAGGTGTTGATACTCCGGTTATGATTGCAATTACCTTGCTGCTTTTTGTTGGTGCAATGGGTAAAAGTGCTCAGCTGCCATTGTTTACATGGTTACCGGATGCGATGGCTGGTCCTACGCCGGTTTCTGCCCTGATCCACGCTGCAACCATGGTTACAGCTGGTATTTACATGGTACTGCGCTCTAATGTGCTTTATGTTCTGGCTCCAACTACACTTGATGTAATTGCTGTTATTGGTCTGGTTACTGCACTTGTTGCTGCAACTATAGGCCTGGCTCAGAATGATATTAAGAAGGTATTGGCTTATTCAACAGTATCGCAGCTGGGCTTTATGTTCCTGGCGCTGGGTGTTATGGCCTTCTCCTCTTCTATTTTCCACGTACTTACTCACGCTTTCTTTAAAGCATTGCTGTTCCTGGGTGCTGGTAGTGTTATCCACGCTATGAGCAATGAGCAGGATATCCGCAGCATGGGTGGCCTGAGAAAATGGTTACCGATCACGTTTATCACCTTCCTGATTGGTACACTGGCTATTTCTGGTATTCCTCCGTTTGCTGGTTTCTTCTCTAAAGATGAATTACTGGCGCACGTATACGAGCACAACAAGATCATGTGGGTTGGCGGTCTGATCGCTTCTTTCATGACAGCGTTTTATATGTTCCGCCTTCTGTTCCTGACCTTCTTCGGTAAGTTCAGGGGTACAGAAGAACAACGTCACCACCTGCACGAATCTCCAGCTTCTATGACGTTCCCGCTGATCGTGCTGGCTATACTTTCAACAGTGGGTGGATTCATAGGCTTACCGGCTGTGTTCAGCGAAACGCACGTTATCGGCAACTACTTATCACCGATCTATGACTTTGCACGTGTGGCAAATGGTGCTGCGCTTGAGCCTGCACACATAGATCACGCAACAGAATACATGCTGATGGGCATTTCAGTTGCGGTAGCTATAGTTGCTATCATCATTGCTTATGTGATGTATGTGAAGAAAGATACAGTTCCAGCTCCTGAAACAGCCAAGCTTTCTCCGATCCATAACCTGATCTATAACAAATACTACATCGATGAGCTTTATAACGCCATCATTGTACGTCCGCTTATGGGTCTTTCTACAGCTTTCTATCGCTTTGTTGATGTAATACTGGTAGATGGTATCGTGAATGGCTTCGGCAAATTTGTGATGCTTGGTGGCCGCACATTGCGCTACGCACAAAGCGGCGTGATCGGCTTCTACGTGCTGGTAATGGTATTCAGCATCGCACTGATTTTATTTTTAAACTTCTTTATCGGATAAGGTTCTTAGAAGATGATTACAGCTCTTTTACTTTTCTGGCCTGCCTTAGCTGCCGTTCTGGTGCTATTGCTAAAGGGGCAGGGTGCCAAGAAAGTGGCTTTTGTAGCGGCGCTCGTTGAGTTTGCCATTGCATTGTTTGCTACTGCAGGATTCACCCCTGAAGTTACAGCTCCACAATTTTCGCTTGATATTCCCTGGGTAGAAAGTGCCGGCATCGGCTTCAGCATTGGTATGGACGGCATCAGTCTCCTGATGGTACTCCTGACTACGTTCCTGATTCCGTTGATCATACTTTCGGCTTTCAAGCACGAGTATAAGAACCCGAATGTATTCTACGCACTCATCCTTTTTATGCAAACAGGCCTTATTGGTGTGTTTGTGGCCATGGATGCGTTCCTGTTCTACTTCTTCTGGGAAGTGGCACTTATTCCGATCTACTTTATTGCTGCGATCTGGGGTGGTGAGAACAGAATTAAGGTAACGTTCAAGTTCTTCGTGTATACGATCTTTGGTTCGCTGTTTATGCTGGCTGCGTTCGTTTACCTATACTTCCAGACTCCGGGTGCACACTCTTCAAATGTAAATGCCTTCTACCAACTAGCCCTCGATAGCAGCTCACAAAGCTGGATATTCTGGTTCCTGTTCCTGGCATTTGCAATTAAAATGCCTGTTTTTCCATTCCATACATGGCAGCCAGATACATATACTGAGTCACCGGCTCCGGCTACGATGCTTCTTTCAGGTATCATGTTGAAGATGGGTATTTATGGTGTATTGCGCTGGTTACTGCCTGTTGTGCCGCTTGGCGTAAGCCAGTGGGATGAGCTTGTACTTATACTTTCTATCATTGGTATTGTATACGCTTCAGTAATCGCCATTCGCCAGCAAGACCTGAAACGCCTGATTGCTTACTCTTCTATCGCTCACGTTGGCCTTATCTCAGCAGGTATCTTTACACTGAACGAGCAAGGTTTACAGGGTGGTGTTATCCAGATGCTGAGCCACGGTATCAACGTTGTAGGTTTGTTCTTCATCATCGATATCATCTTCAGCCGCACAAAAACAAGAGAGATCACAAGCCTTGGTGGTATTACTCAGAACGCCAAAGCTCTTTCTATCTTCTTCATGATCCTGCTGCTAGGTTCTGTTGCGCTGCCGCTAACTAACGGTTTCGTAGGCGAATTCCTGCTGCTTTCAGGTGTGTTCCAGTACAACAATTACTTTGGTGCAGTAGCCGGCCTTACTATTATACTTGGTGCCGTGTATATGCTGCGCATGTTCCAGGGTGTGATGTTCGGCACTAAATCAGCTCACACAGAAAACTTCACAGACCTGACGATGAACGAGAAAGCAGTGCTTATACCGCTGGTGATAATGGTGTTCTGGATCGGATTATTCCCTAACACGTTCCTGGACATTTCAGAGCCGGCTGTTATCAACCTGTTAAGCATCATCAAACGATAGAAAACATTAATACAGGAATTTAGACGACATGACTTCGATTATACTTCTATCTGTTTTCGGGATTATAAACCTTTTCGTAGGTTTCCTGAAGTCAAACAGAATATTGTTGCCACTGGCGCTGCTCTTCCTGGCAGTGGTGTTTGGTGTTAACATGCTTAACTGGAACGAGACCCAGAGCTACTTTAACAACATGCTTACCATCGATAACTATTCGGTGGCATTTACAGGCATTATGGTTGTTTCTACTTTACTTATCATTCCGTTTTCGCAACGATACATTGATACACAGGATGAAAATCTGGCCGAGTATTACTCACTCCTTCTTTTCTCGCTTGTAGGCGCTGTAATGATGGTTAGCTACGAGAACATCATCATGCTTTTCGTAGGTATCGAGATCCTTTCTATCAGTATGTATATTCTGGCTGGTAGCGATAAAAAGAGCCTGCGCTCTAACGAAGCATCGCTGAAATACTTCCTGATGGGTTCGTTCTTTACAGGTGTGCTGCTTTTCGGTATAGTTATGATTTACGGTGCTACCGGATCATTCAATATCACTGAAATCGGAGCTGCACAGGTAGCGGTAGATGGCGTTACAAACACCATGTTTATACTTGGCCTGTTGCTGATCATAATAGGTATATCCTTCAAGATCTCTGCTGCGCCGTTCCACTTCTGGACACCAGATGTTTACCACGGAACCCCTTCCCTGTTCACATCTTACATGTCAACAGTTGTGAAAACAGCTGGTGTGGCGGCTTTTTACAAATTGATGGCTTCGGCATTTGCAGCTTCTTATACTAGCTGGTTCCCAACGGTAGTAGCTATCACAGTCCTTACGCTGGTAGTAGGTAACATTGGTGCCGTAGTGCAGAAGAGCGTGAAGCGTATGCTGGCATACTCAAGTATATCACATGCCGGTTACCTGCTTATGTCGCTGATCGCGTTTAACGAGCGTTCTGATTCTTCTATCTTCTTCTACTCACTGGCATACTCTACAGCAACTATAGCTGCGTTTGGTGTACTGAAGTTAGTGTTAGAGAATCGCAATGAAGATACGTTTGAAGCATTTAACGGCCTGGGCAGAACAAACCCACTTCTAGCTTTTGCCATGACCATTTCGATGATGTCGCTGGCAGGTATTCCGCTTACAGCAGGTTTCTTTGGTAAGTTCTTCGTATTTGCCTCTGTTCTGGAAGATACGAACCTGATGTGGCTGGTAGTAATTGCTGTGCTATTAGCTGCCGTTGGTATCTACTACTACTTTAAAGTTGTTATTGCGATGTACATGCGCCCTGCAGAAAACCAGGAGAAAGTCGCCGTTAACAGCTTTACAGCATTCACACTGATATTTGTAACAGTATTAACTATACTACTAGGTATAGCTCCAGCTCTTGTGAGCGACATACTATAAATTATAAATCATTATAGATGCAAAGAGGCTGCCCTTAAAAGGCAGCCTCTTTTTTTGTAACCTGATAAGTACATCCTCAAACTCTGTGACAGGATTACAATCAACGCTTCTTATCCAGTTAGTTAAGAAACACCACATGAAATATCTCATTCTAGCTTTACAACAATGTTGATTTTTGTGTAACAGGCCGCCATGCTTATACATCATAGTTATCAACTATACTTTTCCACATATCCACAAAA
The DNA here is from genome assembly GCA_966250805.1 of uncultured Pontibacter sp. Classification (GTDB taxonomy): domain Bacteria; phylum Bacteroidota; class Bacteroidia; order Cytophagales; family Hymenobacteraceae; genus Pontibacter. The sequence goes on from CBINIP010000006.1 coordinate 145,480, forward strand.
AGAAGCTTAAAACACGTAAGAATGCATTTTATAAAGTATAAATCAGGTATAGTAATCCACAGTTATCCACAAACAGCAGGTTAATAACTGTGGATTTGTGGATAAAACAAAAGGCCTGCCTCATTTCTGAGGCAGGCCTTTTGTTTTATGCTTGATAAACTATTGTTACTGATGAGGCAGATGCTTAATTCTTATGTGTAATTCATCGAGTTGGTTATCCGAAATTGAGGAAGGAGCGTCGATCATTACATCGCGGCCAGAGTTGTTCTTAGGGAAGGCAATATAATCGCGAATAGAATCAGAGCCACCAAACAAAGAGCAAAGCCTGTCGAAACCGAATGCGATACCACCATGCGGAGGTGCGCCATACTCGAAAGCATTAAGAAGGAAACCGAACTGAGCCTCTGCCTCTGCTCTTGAGAAGCCAAGCAATTTAAACATTTGCTCCTGCAATCTACGGTCGTGTATACGTATAGAGCCACCACCTACTTCAACACCGTTAATAACCATATCATAGGCATTTGCACGAATCTCGCCAGGTGTATCGTCTATCAGTTCAATATCTTCAGGCTTTGGCGACGTGAACGGATGGTGCATAGCATGGTAACGCTGCGTATCTTCGTCCCACTCCAGAAGAGGGAAATCTACAACCCACAGCGGAGAAAAAACATTCTTGTCACGTAGGCCAAGGCGCTCGCCCATCTCCAGGCGAAGCTCGTTAAGTGCTTTACGTGTTTTATCTTTGCCACCAGCAAGTATAAGCAGCAGATCGCCAGGCCTGGCATTAAAAGCAACTGCCCAAGCAGCCAGATCTTCCGGAGTATAGAATTTATCAACAGAGGATTTAACAGAACCATCTTCTCCTACACGGGCATACACTAAACCGGTAGCACCAACCTGAGGTCGTTTTACAAAATCAGTAAGCTCATCTAATTGCTTGCGGGTGTAATGGGCCGCGCCTTTTGCATTTATACCTACAACCAGTTCGGCATCATCAAACACCTTGAAACCTTTGTTTTTCACGAGCGGGTTCAGCTCAACAAAGCGCATTTCAAAACGTGTATCAGGCTTATCAGAGCCATAGTACTTCATGGCATCAGCATAAGTCATGCGCGGCAGCTTATCAATGTTCACACCTTTTACAGTAGCAAACAGATGTCTGATCAGGCCTTCAAAAGTACTCAGGATATCCTCCTGTGTTACGAAAGATAGCTCGCAGTCTATCTGCGTGAATTCAGGCTGACGGTCTGCACGAAGGTCTTCATCACGGAAGCATTTCACGATCTGGTAATACTTATCAAAACCAGAAACCATCAGTAGCTGCTTAAATGTTTGCGGCGACTGTGGCAGGGCATAAAACTCACCCGGGTTCATGCGACTTGGTACCACAAAGTCGCGCGCACCTTCCGGCGTAGATTTTATAAGTACAGGCGTTTCTACTTCAATAAAATAGTGCTTGTCAAGGTATGAGCGTACTTCGCGCATCATGCGGTGGCGCAGTTCCAGGTTGCGGCGCACAGGTGTACGGCGCAGGTCCAGGTAACGGTATTTCATGCGCAGGTCGTCGCCGCCATCGGTTTCATCTTCAATCAGGAACGGAGGAAGCTTAGCCGCATTCAGGACCTCAAGCTTCGTCACCTTTAACTCTATATCGCCGGTTGGTATTTTATCGTTTTTAGAGAAGCGCTCTATTACTTTACCTACCGCTTTTATAACGTACTCGCGGCCCAGACTACGGGCTGTTTCAAGCAATTTAGGGTTGGTTATACCTTCTTCGAAGCTTAGCTGCGTTACTCCATAGCGGTCACGCAAATCTATCCAAAGCATACCACCTTTATCGCGCTGGCGCTGTACCCAGCCGGTAAGTATTACTTCCTCGCCTACGTTATCTATTCGTAGTTCGCCACAAGTATGAGTTCGGAGCATAGTATCGTTTATAGTTATGATAGAGCAAAAGTAATAATAGTTTTTCTACGATGCTTGGAAAACAAAGGTCTGTTAAAAGGCTTCCGGAGTTGCTGCTATGCAAGTATAAGCACTCCACTATTTTACAGCTTATGCCTCTTAGTATTTGCTACAGCTCGCTTTTGCAGCTGAAAGTACAAAAAACCCACAAGTATAACTATTCCATTTAATACTTAAATTATAAAGCAAATCCTGTTAGCTTTAACCTACTGATAAGGCACAACGTTAAGAACCCGTGCTTTAACAACAAAGTGCATCACCCGAAACTATAGCGTAACCTATGCAAAAGCCACGGACAGATTATGTAGATAAACAGGCGCTGCAAACTGAATTGTCAGCTGCTGTGCAACCTATGCCTGCCAAGCATATGCCCATTAGTGTTATACTTACCATAGCGCTTGCCATACGTTTGCTGGCAGCTTTTTTCTCTAAAGGCTATGCATTCAGCGATGATCATTTTGATGTTATTACAATAGCCCAAAACTGGGTATACGACCTGCCCTACTGGCTGAACACCGAAATGCCGCCGAGGCACAGCATGTTTTACACTGGCATACACTATTACATACTTTCTGCCCTGGAGGCAGCAGGCATTTACAACCCTGATACTAAAATGCTTGTAATTCGCCTGCTGCATGGCCTGTACTCGCTGCTGATAGTATACTTTGGCTATAAGATAACAGAGCTTTTAAGTACAAAAGCCAATGCCAGATTAGTAGGCCTGATGCTGGCTTTGCTTTGGTTTATGCCTTTCATGAGCGTGCGAAACCTGGTAGAGCTTGTGTGCATACCGCCTTACCTGGCAGCGTTTTACCTGATGCTGAAATATGAAAGGCTACCGGGCAACAAATCGAAATGGCTGCTGCCAGGAGCATTGTTCGCCCTTGCCTTTGTAATACGTTACCATACAGCATTATTTGCAGCTGGGGCAGGTCTGGTAATGCTTTACCGCCGCCAATGGGCGCATATTTTATGGTTTGTAGTAGGTTTTATACTTGTTGCTACCCTTATACAAGGCACTATAGACTATATCTTCTTCGATTACCCTTTCCACTCGGTTATCACATACTTTTTCTACAATACCGAAAATGCCTATAATTTCAGTACCGGCCCAGCATACAGGTTCCTGTTAACAATTCTGGGCTTTCTGGTACCCCCAATAAGTGTGTTCCTGGTGCTGGGGTATGCACGAACCCATAAACTGGCACCTATGCTTTTTTGGGCTGGCTTGCTGTTCTTTGTGGTGCACTCCATCTTTCCGAACAAACAGGAGCGTTTTATATTTCCGTTGCTGCCGTTGGTGGTGATACTGGGTGTAATGGGATGGCAGGCTTATGCACAGCAAAGTAAATTCTGGCTGAAAAACAGGCGCTGGCTGGCTTACAGCTGGACATTTTTTTGGATCGTGAACATTGCTGCGGCTGTCGGGCTTAGTCTTACCTATTCCAAAAAGAGCAGAATAGCACCGCTGGTATACTTATCAGAAAAGGCAGACCTGAAGGCTATACTTTTAGAAACAGGCGAAGGTGGCGTAAAAAATCCGCCTCTGTTTTACCTGGGCCATATAAGTGCTTCTTACTATGAGTTTCAGGGAGATAAATACCAAGCATGGGCTAAGTATAAAAATGGCCAGCCGCTGCCACAGGACTTTATTCTGGTTTATTCTTTAGATGAACATACAACGCCACAGCAGTTACAGCAACAAACAGCACAGATGCAACGGCAGCCGGAGTATGTGGTCATGTCGGGTAGTAAAGATATCGATCAGCGGCTTGCAAGGCTCAGGAATCTGTACCCTGCCCTGACCTTAGAAACAACTATAGAACCATCGCTCTACGACCAGATCCTGCATCGGCTTAACCCCGGTGTACATAAAGATGAAAGCGTCAGGATATATCGCATCGATATGAAAAGCTAACTCATACTTTGAACGTGAAGAGGTAATTGGCAGAGAAATTCCAGACCATAACAATTGCAATAGCACCAAGTTTGGCCACATAAAAGTTCAGCTTCAGGCGCTCGTGCAGCAAGTATACCAGCAGGTTGCTTAAGCCCAAGCCCACCACCGACACCGTTACAAACTTCAGGTATTGCTGCAAAATGCCGGCATCAGCGCTTTGGAACGTCCAGATGCGGTTAAGGATGTAATTAGAGGTGCAGGCAACTATAAAACCCAGGCTGTTAGCTACATACTTGTTCCAGCACAGCTTCTCTTTTACCAGGTAAGTCAGGCCGAAATCAATGACAAGCCCGCTCAGGCCCACCAGCCCGAACTTCAGAAACTTTATACTTAAGCTTTCTATACTTTCAGGCATCATACGGCCGCCAAATTTCTGCCACTACAAACGGACAAGCAGGTTTATAGTTACCTGCTCCCGATAAATACCGGCCTATGAGCAACCTCAGGCACAATCCCTGCTTCTTGCCTGCAAAATAAACTCTCCTTATACCTTCCGTAGCCGCCTTTGTCGACAAAACAGAGAGGTTAGTATAGTTTATTTTGAAGCCAGAAATCTATTTGTTTAATTCCTATAAATAATTGTTGTAGCCTAAGTTAAATTTATCATGGAGCTAGTAATACAAAATCTTTCCAAGACCTATCCTAACGGAACAAAGGCCCTAAAAAACATTAACCTGACTATACCTAAAGGTATGTTCGGGTTGCTGGGCCCTAATGGTGCAGGTAAATCATCGCTGATGCGCACTATTGCTACACTGCAGGAGGCTGATGCCGGAAGTATAATGCTGGGCAACCTGGATGTACTGCGCCAGAAAGAGGAAATGCGAAAGGTGCTTGGTTACCTGCCACAGGAGTTTGGCGTGTACCCGAAAGTATCGGCAGAAGAAATGCTGGACCATTTTGCTGTACTCAAAGGGATCAGTAACCCGCGCGAGCGCAAGGAGGTGGTAAAAGCGCTGCTACAACAAACCAATCTTTACGATGTGCGCAAAAAAAACCTGGGCGGCTACTCTGGTGGTATGAAACAGCGTTTTGGCATTGCACAGGCGCTGTTAGGCAACCCGCAGATTATTATTGTGGATGAGCCTACTGCTGGCCTCGACCCAGCCGAGCGCAACCGTTTCCATAACCTGCTGAGCGAGATAGGTGAGAACATCATTGTTATACTTTCTACCCACATAGTGGAAGACGTAACAGACCTTTGCCGCAACTTCGCTATCATCAATAAGGGTGAAGTACTCTTAACCGGCGATCCGCTGGAAGTGATAAACAACCTGAATGGCCGCATCTGGCGCAAATTCATTAACAAGCACGAACTGGCAGCGCACCAGGCACAGTACGATGTTATTTCATCCCGATTGTTTGCTGGTAAAACCATCATCCACGTGCTCAGCGATGTACAGCCAGGTATAGATTTCGAACCGGTACAACCAGACCTCGAAGACGTGTACTTCAGCAGGATACATGAGGCAAGCCGCCAAGACAGCAAAGACAAAGAAGAACTAGTTGTGAATTAGAAGTTGGTCTAGTATCCATTTCTAATGTTTAATTTCTAATTCATAATTATTAAGAAGATGTTTAAAGAGATATTTCTTTTCGAGCTGAAGTACCGGATGAAGCGTCCGGCTACTTATATATACTTCGGGCTGATGTTCCTGATGGCTTACCTGGCTATGCTGGGGCTTGGGGGCGCATTTGGTGGCGGCGTTATTATAGGCGATGCCAGCGGAGGTAAAGTATTTGCCAACTCACCTTACCAGATCAACTGGATCGTGACACTGCTAAGCTGGTTTGGTGTGCTGATCACCTGTTCTATGATGGGTACGCCAATTTTTCGGGATTTTGAACATAAGACACACTCGCTATACTATACCACGCCCATCTCTAAAGCCGGTTACCTCTTTGGCCGCTTTGCAGGTTCGTTTGTGGTAACGCTGTTTGTGTTTACCGGAGTAGCACTGGGAGCCATGTTTGCCACCATCATGCCCTGGATGGAACCTGAAAAAGTAGGGCCGTTTAACCTGATGTGGTACATTCAGCCATACCTGACTATCATCCTCCCAAACCTGCTGCTGACGGGTGCTATCTTCTTTACGCTGGCTACCCTTACCCGCAGCGCACTTTCTATTTATGTAGGTGGTGTTATCTTCCTGGTGCTTTATGGGGTAGCAAGCAGCCTTACCAACGACCTGGACAACGAAACTATAGCTAACCTGCTCGACCCGCTTGGTGCATCGGCCATTTATTACACCCAACGCTACTGGACTACAGCCGAGCGTAACACCCTGATGCTGCCTTTCAGCGAATATGTGATCATAAACCGCGCCCTCTGGACAAGTATAGGCTTAGCACTGCTGGCATTCTGCTATTACCGTTTCAGCTTCTCGTTTGCGAATGCAGGGGTTAAACTTTTCAGGCGAAGAAACAGCGCCGAAGCAGCAGGGGCTTTTGTACCAACCGAGCGTTTGCAATTGCCAAAAGTAAGCCAGCATTTCTCGTTTAACCTGAGCCTGAGCCAGTACTTTAAACTTACAAAGCTAGAATTTAAGGGCATTGTGAAAAGCGTATACTTTATAGCTATCGTAACGGCAGGCCTTGTTTTTCTTTTTGTGTCGGGAGCTCAGGTAGGCAAAATGTATGATACAAATACCTTCCCGGTAACATCGCAGGTGGTAACGGTGCTGAACGGCACATTTGCGCTTTTCTTCCTGATCATTATCACTTTCTACTCCGGCGAACTGGTGTGGCGGGAGCGTGACAACCGTATCAACCAGATCTACGATGCGCTGCCAATACCGAACTGGGTACCGTTTGCATCTAAAATGACAGCTCTGATGCTGGTGCAGGTTGTTTTGCTCTTCCTGATCATGATCAGCGGTATCATCATCCAGACTTTTAAAGGATACTATAACTATGAACTTGATATTTACCTGAAAGGATTGTTTGGCATAAACCTGATCGATTATTTACTGCTTTGCGTGCTGGCGATGCTGATTCAGGTAATTGTGAACAACAAGTATATCGGCCATTTTGTGATGGTAGTATACTACCTGCTGAACATTTTTAAGGGCCAGCTTGGTTGGGAGCACACGCTATATTCTTATAGTTCAGATCCGGGCATCACTTACTCAGCCATGAACGGCTATGGGCATTTTGTGTGGCCATTTACCATCTACAAAATTTACTGGGGAGCGTTTGCTTTGCTGCTGGCTATACTTGGCAACATGTTGTGGGCACGCGGCTCCGAAACAATGCTGAAATGGCGCTTTAAACTAGCCAGCCTGCAACTTACAAAATCTACATTATTTGTAACGGCAGCAGCAATGGTTGTTTTTCTGGTAACTGGTGGCTTTATCTTCTACAACACCAACATCCTGAACAAGTACCAGACCTCCGATGACCGCGAAGAACAGCTGGCTGAGTTTGAGAAGAAGTATAAAAAGTATGAGGACATACCGCAGCCGCGCATTACTGATGTAAAGCTGGATGTGGATATTTATCCTGAAGACCGTGTTTTTGCTTTTAAAGGTTCTTTCTGGCTAAAGAACAAGCACACGCAGCCGATAGATTCAGTGCACTTGATGCTGTCTGACGAAGCAGAGATCAGAAAGCTTGCCTTTACTAAACCGGCCAAACTTATACTTACCGACAAAGATAACGGCTACTACATTTATAAGCTGGCCCAGCCGCTGCAGCCCGGCGATTCTATGCAGCTGAACCTGGACCTGAACTATGCCACCAAAGGCTTCCGGAACAGTGGCTCCAACACAGGTATAGTATACAATGGCACGTTCATCAACAGCGAGTATCTTCCTAAAATCGGTTATCAGTCAGGCATTGAGCTAAGCGAGGATGATGTACGCAAGGAGCACGGACTGGCGCCGAAGCCACGCATGGCCGATGTGAATGATGCCAAAGCCCGCATGAACACCTACATTAGCAGTGAAGCCGATTGGGTAAATTTTGAGGCTACTGTTAGCACCACTCCAAGCCAGATCGCCATTGCCCCGGGTTATCTTCAGAAAGAATGGATCAAAGATGGCCGCCGCTATTTCCACTACAAAATGGATGCGCCTATACTTAACTTCTACTCTTTCCTGTCAGCTGATTACCAGGTTAAGAAAGATAAATGGAAAGGCAAAAACGGGCAGGATGTAGCTATCGAGATTTATTACCACAAAGGCCACGAGTATAACCTGGACCGCATGATCAGAGGTGTGAAGAAGTCGCTGGACTACTTTACGGAGAACTTCAGCCCGTACCAGCACCGCCAGGTTCGCATACTGGAATTCCCGGGTTACCAGACCTTCGCGCAGTCGTTCCCGAACACCATACCTTACTCCGAGGCCATTGGTTTTATTGCTGATGTGGATGACAACGACCCTGAAGATGTGGATTACCCTTTTTACATAACGGCCCATGAGGTGGCGCACCAGTGGTGGGCGCACCAGGTAATAGGCGGTAATGTGCAGGGTTCGGTACTGATGTCTGAAACTATGAGCCAGTACAGCGCCCTGATGGTAATGAAAAAAGAGTACGGCGAAGAGAGAATGAAGAAATTCCTGAAGTATGAGCTGAACTCTTACCTGGTAGGCCGCACCACTGAACGAAAGAAGGAAATGCCGCTTTACAAAGTCGAAAACCAGGGATATATACATTACCGCAAAGGAAGCGTGGTTATGTATGCTTTAGCTAACTATATTGGTGAACAGCAACTTAACCGCTACTTGCAACAATATATCAAAAAAGTTGCCTTTCAGGAGGCTCCGTATACCAATTCTGTCGAGTTTATGCAGTATCTTCGCGCCGCAACTCCGGACTCATTGCAGTACCTGGTAACGGATATGTTTGAGAACATCACCCTTTATGAGAATAAAGCCACTGATGCCTCTTACAAGAAACTTCCGGATGGTAAGTATAAAGTAACGCTTACCATTGATGCCAAGAAAATGTACGCCGACAGCCTTGGAACAGAAAAGACAGCTACACTGAACGATTGGGTAGATGTAGGTGTTCTAGCCCGGGAGAAGGTGAATGGCCATTGGCAGGATAAGCCGCTATACCTCCAAAAGCATAAATTAAAGTCCGGAAAAAACAAGTTCGAGTTTATTGTGAGTGAGGAACCGGCCAAAGCTGGCGTAGACCCTTACAACATTCTGATAGACCGAAACCCGGATGATAATACAAAGACATTGTCGGAATCTTAACCGGCAATTAAAGGCATACTTGTTTAAGGTGAGATGTAAGTAAGATGCCTTCCGCACAAATATATCTACAACATTATTTTAAAAAGAAGCCACGCCTCCTGGGCATGGCTTCTTTGCTTTTATACTTGTAGGCTATACTTCTTCTTATTTAAACATACCGCCTAGTTTATCGCCAAGGCCGCCTGGCAGCTTATCCTTCAGGCCACCTCCGCCCAGCATCCCCATCAGATCCTGCTGCCCTACCTCACCGGAGTTTACTTTACCGGACAGCTTGCTCATTAAAAACTGCATTACATAAGGCCCTATCTGGCTGGCTACACCTGCCGGAATGCCAACCTTAGCAGCAAGGTCATGTATGTAATTCTGTGTCATGCTGTTTACAGCAGGGTGGCTGGCGGTGGTTGCCTGCCCTCCTTTCAGCATGTTCATAATGCCGCCGAAATCGCCTCCGCTGGCTTCCTTTCTTAATCCGTTGGCCATGTTATCCTTTGCCAGATCTACAGATTGGTTTGCCTGGTCAGGGCTTAGGTTAAACTTACTTTGCAGATCGCCGGTTAACTGGCCTTTAACGCTATTAATGATATTTTCTAACATAGTTTTATACTTTAAGTGGTTTATCAGCTGCTAAAAGGTATAGTGGCACTCTTTGGGCAAAAAAGCTGTTCTTATAGTTAACGAGAAAATAAAGCAGTAGATATTCAGGCTGTTACAAAAACGCTGTCCGGTTTTTAGTTAACTGGCAAATTAATTGCACTGTTCTCGGCAACATCAAAAGAATTTATTATTGAAGATTTTATAGCTTTGTCTGTCACTAACCCATGAACATGCGATTTTTAGCCCTTTTAGCAGTTATACTTATAGCAGGAGCGGCCTTTGCCTCTACCAAGCTTAAAAAAGTAGATATCACCAAAGAGATCAGTGTAATGCTGCCGCGCGATTTCTCGCCACTGCCCGACGAAGGTATTGCCCGTAAATATCCTGCTACCACCAAACCATTAGCCGTTTATACCAGCCCGAATGGCCAGATAGATTTCAGTGTTACCCAAAAGCCAACACGTTTTCAGGCATCGGACCTGCCTATGCTGCGTGAGTTTTACAAGGCTAACCTGGTAGAGAGATTTACTAAAATCGATTTCATCCGCCAGGAAGTAAAGCAGATCAAAGGGCAGGATTTTATAGTTTTTGAATTCGTATCAACCCTTGCTGATGAGCGTGGCACAAGCAATCTGGCTCCGGTTCAGAAATACAGCATGATTGAGTATACTATAAAAGGCGACCAGCTGCTTATTTTCACTTTCCATGCGCCGTTTGTTCTGAAAAGTGATTGGCAGCAACCAGCGCACGAGATAATGGAATCGGTAAAGCTTAAGTAACGTATAGCTTACAATACACTGAAGCCTCTCCTGTTCAGGAGGGGCTTTTTTTATACTTTTGTATCAAACCCGAGTAAACATAAGGCGCAGACAGCAGTTTACAGATCATAAAAAGTAATAACTACTATGGAATTTCTATCTCTTTACAGCGACGAGTATTTTATGCAGGAGGCTTACCGGCAGGCGCAATATGCCTTCGAGGAGGGGGAAATTCCGATAGGTGCCGTGGTGGTTTGCAACAACCGTGTTATTGCCAAAGCCTACAACCAGACCGAAAAGCTGAACGATGTAACTGCCCACGCCGAAATGCTGGCCTTAACTGCCGCTTCTAATTACCTGGGCAACAAATACCTTTCTGAATGTACTTTGTATGTAACGGTGGAGCCTTGCATTATGTGTGCCGGTGCCAGCTACTGGGCACAGTTGAAACGCGTGGTATTCGGGGCGCCTGAGCCTAAGCGCGGCTACCGTAGAGTAGGAAACCTGCTGCACCCTAAAACAGAGATGGCCAGCGGTATACTTGCCAGCGAGTGTGCTGAACTGATGGCCTCCTTCTTTGCAGCTAAAAGAAATTAACTATATTTGAAACTAAGTTTTCGAACGCATACGTACACTTTACAATCTGTACATATGCTATTTTTCACATATAAAACTATATAAAACTATGGCTTTCGAATTACCGAAACTACCTTATGCTTACGACGCACTGGAGCCGCATATTGATGCCCGCACCATGGAAATCCATCATACTAAGCACCACCAGGCTTATACCGACAACCTGAACAAGGCCATACAGGGCACTGATCTGGAAGGTAAGACTATCGAGGAAATTTTTACAAGCTTTAGCGGCGATAACAAAGCTGTTCGCAACAATGGCGGTGGCTACTATAACCACAACCTGTTCTGGACAATTATGTCGCCAAACGGTGGTGGCCAGCCTTCAGGCGAACTGGCAGATGCTATTAACTCAGCATTTGGCTCTTTTGACCAGTTCAAAGAGAAGTTCAATACAGCTGCTGCAACCCGTTTTGGTTCTGGCTGGGCGTGGCTTTGCGTGGCTGGCGGCAACCTGGAGATATGCTCAACTCCAAACCAGGATAACCCGTTGATGCCTTTTGCTGAAGGCTGTGCCGGTACTCCGATTCTAGGGCTGGATGTTTGGGAGCACGCTTACTACCTGAACTACCAGAACCGCCGTCCGGACTATATCAATGCTTTCTGGAACGTGATCAACTGGGAAGAAGTAACACGCCGCTACAACGAAGCGAAGTAGTCTTTTACGGACTCAAGACACAGGACACAGGGCAAAAGATTTAAGCCTTTTATCCTATAATAGAAAAGCCTCACCGGTAATGGTGGGGCTTTTTGTCTTATAGATTATACTACTCTACAGGAGCTGCTCGAGCTAAGGAGCTTGCACAACCCCGTTGTAAAGTATAATCCCCTGCTATAGCAACAACTACGGCAGGGGATTATACTTTATAGTTGTTTATACTTAGTTCTGGGCTACCTGCTTTTTAGCTTTATAAGCGGCTACACCTTCATCCAGGAACTTAACAAAGTTGTTTACATTCAGGTCGTAGGCAATAGGCTTTACCAACACATTCTCGTTCTCATCCATCAGCACATAATAAGGCTGGGCGTTTACATTAAACTTTGTGATCTGGTAATCGGCGTATTTCTTACCCAACGTCTTTTTCTCCTTGCCATCCTGTTTTGATGTATACCATTCGCTTTGCGGCAATTCGGTTTTATCATCTACATACAAAGCGGCAATTACGTAATTCTCTCGCAGGCGCTTCAGCACTTGCGGGTCAGACCAAACATTGGCTTCCATTTCACGGCAGTTAACGCAGCCATGGCCTGTAAAATCAATAAAGATTGGCTTTCCTTGCTCAGCAGCACATTTTTTAGCCTGCTCCAGGTCAAAGTATCCTTGCAAGCCGTGTGGCAGGTGCAGGAAATCAGCATATTTTGGAGGCTCGCAAAGCTCATTGGCAGCAACCGTAGCTGTAGATGCTCCGCCACCACCCTGTCGGGCAATAGCGTTCAGGTCGAAATCGTGCGTGCTTTGCGGAGGCAGGTAGCCAGACAGTGCTTTAAGCGGAGCGCCAAACATCCCCGGCACCAGGTAAATCACAAATGAAAACGTAGCGATTGCCAGGAAAAGGCGCGGCACGCTTATATAGTTTACGTCAGAGTCGTGGGCAAACTTGAGCTTACCCAGCAGGTAGAAACCCATCAGGGTGAAAATGATGATCCAAAGTGCTATGTATACTTCACGATCCAGAATGCCCCAGTGGTATACCTGATCGGCAACACTTAAGAATTTAAGTGCCAGTGCAAGCTCTATAAAGCCTAGCACTACTTTTACCGAATTCAGCCAGCCACCAGACTTAGGCAGACCGCTCAGCCACGACGGGAAAATAGCGAACAGGGTAAACGGCAAAGCAAAAGCCATTGAGAAACCGAACATACCTACAATAGGGCGTACAGTTTCGCCGCCGGCGGAGGCTACCAGTATACTTCCTACAATTGGGCCGGTGCAGGAGAAAGATACCAGTGCTAGTGTAAAGGCCATGAAAAATACGCCTATCCAGCCGCCTTTATCAGCCTGAGAATCTACTTTGGTGAGCCATGAGCTTGGCAATGTGATCTCGAACATACCGAAGAACGACATAGCAAAGATCACAAAGATGGCAAAGAACAGCAGGTTAGGCAGCCAGTGTGTACTTATAAAATTAACGCCATCGGCACCAAAGAGCTTGGCTACTATAGTTCCTATTAAAGTATAAATGGCGATTATGGAAAGGCCATAAACAACGGCTTTCAGGATGCCTTGTGTGCGGCTGCCCCCACTGTTGGTAAAGAAGCTTACCGTCATGGGCACCATCGGGAAAACGCACGGTGTTAGCAAAGCCACCAGGCCAGAACCAAAAGCCAGTAACATAAATGCCCAAAGACCGCTATCGCCGGCAGCAGGCGCATCGGCAGGTAAAGCTGGTGTAACAACGGCATCAGAAGAAGAAGCAACCGCAGTATCTGTTGCCTGAGCTGTAGTTGCCACGGCAGAAGTACTATCTGCAGTAGCCTGCGCCACTGTGTCTGGGCCAGCAGCAGTTGTGCCTGTAGCACCCGGAAGCTCCGGAGTAGTTGGCAATACCTGCTCTTGTGTACCAGGTTGTGCAGCAGCCGGTGTAGTGGCAGCCGCCGTTACCTGAATCTGGTTATTGTTAAAGGTAAAATCGTCGTCAAAAGGAATGCACTTGCCATCAACGTCGGAGCATACCTGGTATTCGTAAGTGCCTTTTACCAGCAAAGCAGGCTGCAGTACTTTTATCTTCTGGCGGAACTGGGCAGTACCTACAAAGTAAGTATACTCACCGCCCCACAGGTCATCGTACTTCTTTTTAGGCTTTACTGGTTTTATTTTGCCTACCAGCTCGTAAGATGGGTGCTTGGCAAATTTAAACTCCGTAACCATTGGCCCCAGTTCCGGGTCAAAGTCAGAAGAGTATAAATACCAGTCTTTATCAATGCGCACATTAAAGATCAGCTCGATCTCCTCGCCTACTGCTACCTGCTTTTTAGAAACATCATAACTCCAGGTAGCTGGCTTCAGCACCTGTGCCTGTGCCCCCAGAGCCGCTACAAATAGCAGCAATGTAAACACCAGCTGTTTCAGAATCATACTTTTATTCATCGGTAAGTACTTATAGTTAACTTGAGGGAGCAAAAATCATGCATATTCACTAAGGTTGCTGCGCTACAATCTGGCGCAAATGCCTTACAAAAGTATAGCTTTTTAATTTAAACTTTTCATCTGCCTGTTACGATGCATCCCCTACCTGACAGACAACATGTGAAACCCTTTTAAAACTCCCTCCTGCTCCACATAAAAGTTATTTAACCAGCAACTATACTTTCATGCTACATCCTGAAGCTTAAGCGCCTCACACAACTGTATAATTCCAAAGTTAAACATCACTTAATTAATAAATTTATATATACCTAATTCTTAATGCTCCGTATATAACTCCTGTATCAATCAAAGGGTTAGGCATAGAAGGATAAATTAATATGCTACTTAATAGCTTACACCCTTAAAAAGCTGACATTCACGGACAAACACTACACTTTCGTACAGAACAGGAATTTTTAGGAAGGGTGAATTGTATATGTATTACAGAAAAATTATAACTTTACTTAGTTAAAAATTAAAACGATATGTACGCAACAGAAGTATTTGCTTTAAAAACCGAGTGCGGGAAAGAGTTTGGCAGCATATTTAAAGCTATCAAGCTGATTCGTGACGAGAAGCATAACTTTCATGTAGTGTACAAGACGTTTTCTGATGAATACATCTACTCTTTTTGCAATCCCTTCCAGGATACTTTTTCAGCAAATACCTTTAAGTTGATCTCTGAGGAAGAGGCGAAGAAAATCTTTCTGAGCCGCCTTTCAAAAGAGAATGCCCGCGAGTTGTTTAGCACCGCCGAGGCATCCGCAGTTGGTTTTCACTCCTGATTTGCTGGAAATATCCGATAACGAGAAGGTGCCACCCGGTGCCTTCTCGTTTTTTATGGTATTTATAGTATGGTATTTTGCCATTTCGGTAGCAGTTGCGTACTTTGTAAGAAACAATATAAGCTGTTCGCAATACTTGCGGTACATAATCCTTTAGGCAAACAAAAGCCTGCCGCCGACACAGCCTACTGAAACTATGATCCTGAACATTGTAATAACCATTTTTCTAGTTCTGTTAAATGGTTTTTTTGTTGCTGCTGAGTTTGCAATTGTAAAAGTGCGCTCTTCGCAGATAGAGCTGCGCGCGCAGGCCGGCCACACTATGGCTCAAATGGCCCAGCACATGCTCACCCACCTTGATGCTTATCTTTCAGCTACACAATTAGGTATTACACTGGCCTCGCTTGGCTTGGGCTGGATTGGCGAAAGCGTTGTATCTGAGATCGTGATCAATGTAATGGTGTTCTTTGGCTTTAAAGGAAATGAAACCCTTGCCCACAGCATTGCCCTTCCTATTTCATTTGCCATCATTACGGTACTGCATATAGTGTTTGGCGAGCTTGCCCCAAAATCGCTGGCTATACAACGCTCTGAGTCTACTACACTTGGCGTTGCCCTGCCAATGCGCTTTTTCTTCATACTTTTCAGGCCGTTTATCTGGCTACTGAATGGTTTGGCCGGCATGATACTCCGCTCTATAGGCATCAGGCCGATGCATGGCTCCGAAGTGCACTCAGCTGAAGAGTTGCGCCTGTTATTTGAGCAAAGTGCTGAAAGCGGTGTTATTGTTGAGTCGCAGCAGGAGCTTCTGGATAATGTATTCCAGTTCAGCGAGCGTATGGTAAAGCAGATTATGGTACCACGCACACGTATGGCTGCCATTGATGTTGATATAGCGGAAGAAGAGCTGATGCAGGTCATCCATACGGAAGGATACTCCAGGTTACCAGTTTACAAAGGCTCTATAGATAATATAGTTGGCGTGTTGTATGTAAAAGACCTTCTTACTGTAATGCGTCTGGGCGAGCCTATCATCATAGAAAAGCTTATGCGTCCTGCTTACTTTGTACCTGAAACACAAAGAATTAACCGCTTGCTACAGCAGTTCCAGCGCCGCCACATGCACATTGCCGTTGTTACCGATGAGTTTGGTGGCGTTTCGGGTATTGTAACAATGGAGGACATAATCGAAGAGCTGGTTGGTGAGATTCAGGATGAGTACGATGAGGAGGCACCAATTGTAGAGCGCATCAACGATTTTGAGTATAAAGTAAACGGCGCTGCGCCGATATCTGATGCAAACGATTTTCTGCCTTATGCTCTGCCGGAAGGTGAAGATTATGAAACAGTGGGTGGCTTGGTAACTATGGTGTATGGCCAGATACCGGAAAACCTGAACGAGGTGGCCAGCTTTAACCAATATGATATTAAAGTGTTGGAAAAAGCAGATCGTCGTGTAGAATGGGTACTGTTTAAGGTAAAAGATGAAGAGCGCGACGAGATAAGTAACTCTTAACCATGAAACGCCACGAAAGCCTTGCACCTGTATCGCGGCAGCACCACCAGGGGTTGCTAACAGCGCGCCTGCTGCAAAAAGATGCGCCGCTTTACAAAGGCATGCCTGCAACGCTTAGTGGCAAACGGGAGTATGTGTTGCAGTTCCTGCAAAACGAGCTGATACCACATTTCACGCTGGAAGAAACCACCATCTTTATACTTGCCCGCACCATTTCAGAAGAACTGAAGCAACAGGCCGATGAACTTCAGGCCGAGCACCGGCAACTGGAAAAGCTTATACTTGAGCTACCAAGTATAACCGACGAAACTATACTTGCCGACGAGCTGCATAAAACAGGAAAGCTCCTGGAGCAGCACATCCGGAAGGAAGAGCGCATCTTCTTCGAATTACTGCAACAGGAGCTTCCAGATGAAAAGCTGCAGGAACTGAAACTGCAAATAGAGCAGCACCTGCAGTAGCTATACTTACTCTTTACCGGTAAACCAGCCGCTGTACATCACATAGTTGTCGGCAACCTTATCAAGGCCATCAATCTGCTCCTGGCTTAGCTGCTTTACTTTTTTAGCCGGTATGCCTGCATAAATCCACCCCGACTCGCACACGGTGTTCTCCAGCACAATGGCACCTGCGGCCACTATGCAGTTTTTGTTTACCACGGCATTATCCATCACAATGGCACCCATACCTATCAGCACGTTGTCGTGTACAGTGCAGCCGTGTACAATAGCATTATGCCCTATCGATACATTGTTGCCCACCGTGGTTGCAGCTTTCTGGTAAGTGCAGTGTATAACTGCGCCATCCTGTATGTTGGTCTTGTTACCGATTCTGATAGCATTTACATCGCCGCGAATTACAGCATTGAACCAAACCGAGCACTCGTTGCCCATCACCACGTCACCAACTATAGTTGCGTTCTCGGCAATAAAGCAATCGTCGCCCATCTGGGGTTTAACTCCTTTTACAGGAAGTATAACTGGCATAGCTTGTTTAATTATGAATTACGAATTATTAATTATGAATAGGTGGTAAAGTTATAGTTACATGCTGATTGTTTAATCATCCTGCACATTCTTAGAGCTTCCAGCTTCTGTTTCGTGATAAAAACAAACAATAATTAGCAATTAAACAATCAGTCTCTTCCAGGTGCCTTTTTGGAGGTTATACTTTAAAGTACTGGGTAAGGCTTTCCAGAAATACTTGTTTATTTCTACGGCAAAGCTGGGCTGCATGTAGCAGTTTATAGTGCATCCTTCGCAGGCAGGTAATCGGCCTTCCTGTTGCTTCAGCTCTTCTACCGCCTCAGAAGTATAAAGTGCCTGCAGATTACCCTTTATCAGAAAACTCTGCGTACCCAGGTGGTAGCAAGGCAACACCAGTTCATTTTCCGGGGAGATAACTAAGGTAGTGCTGGCAGCTTTGCAGACCGGGGCTTCAATATGATTGCCACCATCGCGGCGTAGTTGTATAAAGCCTTCGTTCAGGTAAACGCCTTTGCGCCTGCCAAACTCCGACAGGTAATCGAGCTCATCTTCGGTTAACCTCTCACCGGTGTCCACAGCGTTATACTCGAATGCGGGATTAAGTATAAGCATCAGCTTGTTGGGCTGGGTTATAGTTTGGTATACCTCCTCCAGCTCGTGCAGATTATGCTTAAAAACTGTATAAAGTATATCAGGCCGCTCGCCCAGTTCCTTCGCCACTTTTATAGATTCCAGCACAAAATCATAGCAGGCCACTCCCCTTCCGGCATCGTGTTTTTCTTTATGCACAGAATCCAGCGAGAAGTGCAGCATATCTATTTTGCCTTTTAGCCGCTCAGCCAGTTTAGGGTAAAGCATGCCATTAGTGGTAAGCGTAGTGATAAAACCCATATCATGCGCCATGCCCAGCATTTGGTCTATCTGGCGGTGCAGCAGCGGCTCCCCGCCTGTAAAATCTATTACCTGCACACCCAGCTTTTTCAGGTCGCGCAGATTTTGGGCTACATCCTCCAGCGTTATGTAAGGCGAAGGTTTCTCCCAGATATCACAGAACGAGCACTTTGCATTACACCGGTAGGTAACGTAGTAGTTGCAAAGTACAGGCTTGGATCTCAGGCGCATATTTGGGGAATTATGAATTCAAAATTATGAATTATGAATTAGTATAAAGTACGAATGTTCAGGTGTTTTTAGCTCGGCTGCCAGTAAACTATAGTTTTGCTATATTTATACTTTATACCAAAGCTCTACAAACTATGAAAAGACAGAACATCTCTTCCGGCGCAGTATGGGAAGATACTATTGGTTATAGCCGTGCCGTGCGCATTGGCAATGTGATTGAAGTTGCAGGCACCACCGCCACCAACGGCGATGAAGTTATGGGCAAAGGCAGCGCTTACGAACAGACAAAATTTATACTTCAGAAGATAGAGAAAGCTCTGCAGCAGGCCGGCTCAAGTATAACTGATGTAGTTCGTACCCGCATTTTTGTAACCGACATAAACCAGTGGGAAGAAGTTGGCCGTGCCCACGGCGAAGTGTTCAGAAGTATAAAACCGGCTTCTACCATGGTACAGGTGAGTGCGCTTATCAACCCTGAACATCTGGTAGAAATAGAAGCCACTGCCATACTTTATACCGCAGAAGAAAGCCTGATAAACGAAAAGGCAACGCCTTACGATGAAGTATAAAACTATATTATAAAACAGAAACGCCGGAAGTTTAGTAGCTTCCGGCGTTTTCCATAGTTGTATCAGTATACTATCAAAACCTTACTTCGGCATATACATTTCTGCACCCGGTCCAACTGGTAGGCCCAGTATAATCCAGACAATGAATAACAGCGTCCAGCCGATAAAGAACACCACCGTGTAAGGCAGCATAGTTGAGATTACCGTACCTATTCCGGCCTGCTTATCATAGCGCTGAATAAAGGCTACAATCAAAGCGAAGTACGACATCATAGGTGAGATAATATTGGTAACACTGTCGCCAATGCGATAGGCTGTTTGTGTGAACTCCGGAGTGTACCCCAGCAGCATAAACATCGGGATGAATACGGGAGCCATAATAGCCCACTTGGCAGAAGCAGAACCCATTACCAGGTTTATAGTTGCCGCTACCAGAATAAACATGATCATCAGCGGAATATCGCTCAGGCCCATTGTCTTCAGCACATCGGCACCGTTTATGGCAAGTATAAGCCCCAGGTTCGTCCAGTTAAAGTATGCTACGAACTGCGCTGCAAAAAACACCAGCACAATGTAAGATCCCAGCGTTTCCATTGATTTGGCCATGCCACGCATTACATCGCTGTCGTTTTTAATGGTTTTAGCGCCAATACCATAGGCTATACCTGCTATACCTGACAGCAGGAAAATAAAGGCCACAATACCCGACATAAACGGCGAATGCAGTATCTCATTTGTCTTCGGGTCGCGCAGGTAACCGTTGTCAGGAATAAGGCCACCAAGTATAAAAGCCAGCATTAGTAGCACAGCAATGGAGGCATAAAGTATACCTCGTTTTTCCTGTGGGTTGAGGCGGTCTATACTTTGAGGTTTCTCATCGCCGGCATATTCGCCCAGCCTTGGGATCACGATCTTTTCTGTTACCCAGGTACCTAGAGCCGCCACCAGGAAGGTAGAAACAAACATGAAATAATAATTGGCCGCAGGGTTAACTACATAATTCGGGTCGATGATCTTGGCTGCTTCAGTAGACAAGCCCGCCAGCAAAGGATCGACAGTACCCAGCAACAGGTTAGCACTATATCCGCCCGATACACCTGCAAAGGCAGCAGCCAAACCAGCCAACGGATGACGACCAGCCGCCAGGAAAATAACCGCAGCTAAGGGTACCAGCAGCACGTAACCCACCTCTGAAGCCGTATTCGACATAACACCAGCAAACACGATCACAAATGTAAGCAGGCGCTTAGGCGAGGCCAGCACCACCAAACGCAGCACTGCCCCAATCAAACCAGTACCTTCGGCTATACCTATACCCAGCAAAGACACCAGCACCGTACCCAGCGGGGCAAAACTTGTGAAATTGGTAACCATGTTTGTAAGTATGCGGTGCAAACCTTCGGTAGAGAGCAGGTTTACGGGCGTTACTGTTTCGCCGGTGCCAGGGTGTGTTACAGCCATATCAAACATGCTGGCTATCCACGACAGGATAATGATCAGCAAGGCGAAACTTGCAAACAGCGTGGCAGGGTGTGGCAGGGCATTTCCGATACGTTCTATCACAGACAGAAACCTGTCGATGCCTGACTTTTTCTTTTGTAGGGTGCTCATAAAGATATATTAGTTTGATGCGCGAGATATGGCCTGTGCCCCGACTTACGCTATAAGGCACAATGAAAAAAGCCATCATTCATGTTATGAGCAGGTTAATATGTCCAAAAAAAAGCAGGTGCGCAAATTTCTGGCAAAACCTATATCTTCGCCCCATATATAAAACCTGAAGAATATGATCCAGCCGCTGCGCCGTGGCGATAAAATAGCCATACTTTCTACTGCCCGAAAAGTAAGTTTACAGGAGTTGGAGGCCGCCATCCGGACATTTGAGCGCTGGGGGCTTGAAGTAGTGCTGGGGCAAACCATTGGCGCCAGCTACAACCAGTTTGCCGGCGACGATGCCCTGCGACTCCAGGATTTTCAGCAGATGCTGGATAACCCTGAAATAAAGGCTATAGTTTGTGCACGCGGCGGCTATGGCACCACCCGCATCATAGACCAGGTTGATTTTTCTAACTTCAGGCAGCACCCGAAATGGCTGGTGGGCTTTAGCGATGTAACTACTATTCACAGCCACATCCACAACCTCGGCATCGAAACCATACACGCCACAATGCCTGTGCTTTTCTCGAAAGAGGGAGCAGCCGAGGCAATCGAAAGCCTCAGGCATGTGCTGTTTGGCGAAGAAATTACGTACACTGCGCCAAACCATGATTTTAACCGTACAGGCGTTGCCAAAGGCCAGATTGTAGGTGGCAACTTATCTATGCTGCACACGCTTACCGGCACAAAATCAGATATAGACACCCGTGGCAAGATCCTGTTCCTGGAAGACCTGGACGAATACCTCTACCACATCGATCGCATGATGGTGCACCTGGACCGCAGCGGCAAACTCAGCCAACTAGCCGGCTTAATTATAGGCCACATGAGCGACATGCATGACAATGCGATTCCGTTTGGTAAAGATGCCTACGAGATTATAGCCGAGCACACCGGCAAGTATAACTACCCTGTTTGCTATAATTTCCCGGTTGGCCACGAAGCGCACAACCTGGCCTTAGTTTGCGGCAGAGAAGCTGAATTAGAAGTAAGCGAGAGCGGCACCAGATTGGGATATTGCTAAGCAAAGGCTGCAGCAAAATCCTCTTACCTGTAGATAAACTTCTTTACTATTCAGAAACGCAATTTATAGTTATGTAAAGCTGATTTACATAACTATAAATTGCGTTTTAGCTTTCATCCTGTAGCAATGATTATCTATCGTTCTACAAAATAAAAGAGCTACAGTAAAAGTATAAATCTAAATTATACTATATTAGTTATAGAAACACAACCTACAGAAGCTAGCTGGTTATAGTTTTAGCCACTTAAGCTCGGTTCTGCAAGAAGCATATCAACTACGTGTATAGTGCAAATAAGTGTATGATTACTGTTATCCGCTAGTTAGCTGCAATCTCAAAAAGAAAAAATGTAAGGATGAAACACGTATTACTGCTCATATTAGTGCCGATCATTTTAATGGGCTGTAATAATGAAGCTGAAGAGAAGCTAGAATTTAAACCCGAAATGATTAATTATTTTCCTGCAGGAACAATTAATCATTTTCCTAAAAAAGTACCCAAGTACAATACAACTTCAGCCATCTCGCAAAACAAATCAGACTCCCATCCCTACATCTGGGTAAGATTTACTGCAGACCAGCAAAAGTTTGACAGCATCTATAATAATGCTTCTAAAATAGCCATAGCTAGTTACCAATCCGAAGATTCGTGTTTGGTTGTAATTGACAAGCACTTACGGGAAGATAATTGGTATAAATATGATAAAACCTTAAGAGTTCCTGTAGACAAGCCCTATAATGATAAACAATGTGAATTAGGGAAGTTTGCCTTACCCAATTTCTATAGCGAGGGTTTTAGAGAGACGGGAAAAAGCTTAACTGGAGTAATAGGCTATAAGATGTTTGTTTTTGAAGCTAAGCCTGGTCTGTATATGGATTCTGCGAAATTACCTAATGGGTTATATACTCCTAAAGGTTGGAAGCACGGATTCACTAAGGGTGTAGCTTTAAGAAAAACAGACAATTCAGTAATTTATTGGTTTGATATATGGTGAAAAAGAATGCAGCTAACAAGGTATATACAAAAATCTTGCTTCGCTGCGGCCCTTGCATATACTTAACGTTATCCGCAATTCCTAACAACTTAAAGCCACATCAAGAAGATTATACTTATGCACAATATACCAACAGTAGAGACGCAGATGCTGATCAGAAAGCCTGTTTCAACGGTTTTTCAGGCGTTTATTGATCCGGCCATAACTACTAAGTTTTGGTTTACAAAATCAAGCGGACAGTTAGAAGTTGGTAAAACAGTTACGTGGGAGTGGGAAATGTATGGAGCATCAACCAAAGTGATCACTAAGAAGATTGTTCCAAATAAACTTATTTCAACTGAGTGGGGCGAGCCAGCAACCACCGTTGATTATGAATTTACCGCACTAACCGACGACATGACTTATGTGGTGATCAAAAACTATGGCTTCAGGGAAACGGGAGACGAATTGATTCAAACTATAAAAGACAGCACTGGCGGGTTTACTACGGTTTTGGATGGGCTGAAAGCTTACCTGGAGCATAACCTGCAGTTGAACTTAGTACTTGATAAATTCCCCAACAAACTAAACTTAAACCCTGAAGCCTTGGATCGCTGGCAGAAAGGCACAAATTGATAACAGTAGGAGTTAGCAGGGCTGAATTACTGCCGTTACAGACAAACTTGCCCACTACGACTGAGTGACAATTCGAGTATTAGTAAGTGTAACCAATGCCGAAAACCTGTAAGCATTTATGATCAGGCCCTACAAAACGGAAGACAAGAGCACACTTGTGCACATACTGCGGCTTAACACTCCGGAGTATTTCGATCCATCAGAAGAGAAGGATTTTATAGAATATCTTAACAACCATCTGGAGAGCTATTTTATAGTTGAAGAAGATAACAGCATAGTCGGCTCTGGAGGTATCAATTACTTTCCGGAGGAAGAAACAGCCCGCATCTCCTGGGACATTATCCACCCGGATTATCAGGGCAAAGGTATAGGCAAGGCCCTTACGCTCTACAGAATAGAAGAAATAAAACGCCAACCCAACATAAAGCAGATCATCGTCAGGACAACCCAATTGGTTTATAAATTCTATGGAAAGATGGGGTTTGAGCTTGAAAAGACTGAAAAAGATTTCTGGGCTCCTGGCTTAGATCTCTATCAAATGAGGATGCCACTGTACGACTCAGCAGCAGCTGATTGATAAAGTATAAGAACTATATGAGCATAATTTCTGTTCGTAGCTCAAGTCACAAATCAACAATCTATAGTTTAAACTTTAGCTAAGTTTGGCCTAAAACACTAACTTTAAAAAGCATTTAAAATTAGCCTCTTTATATGAGATCTACTACAAGCCTGCTCCTGTCGTTTTCCGTACTTTGCCTGATAGGTTGCTCAGAGAACAAACCAGCAGCAACTACGCCAGTAAACGCACCTGTCACCACGGCTCCGGCCACCACTATACAGCAACCTGCCAATGGCTCTGTAGCGCTTAACCCTGCTCATGGGCAACCGGGCCACCGCTGCGATATTGAAGTAGGCGCACCGCTTAATACGCCGCCACAGCCACGCTTAAGCACACCGCCACCAGCGTTTTCGGCTCCGGCTACTACACCGGTTCCGGTACAGGGCTCTACTGCAGCAGGCACAAATCCACCGCATGGTCAGCCTGGCCACAACTGCAACGTTCCGGTTGGCGCACCTCTTCCAAAGTAATACTAAGTATAGCTGGCAGAATACTTAATGCATGCAAATCAGAGCTGCTAAAACCGCTGATATTCCCAGTGTACTAAAGCTGCAAAGCTTATACCTGTTCGATAACCTGACAGAAGAGGAAAGGCTTCAGGGCTTTGTGACAACACCTTTTACAGTGCCACAGCTTGAGCAGATAATCTCAGAAGGCGGCCTGTTTGTTGCGCTGGATAAGGAGGAAGTGGTAGCTTATGCTTTTGCCGGCAGCTGGGATTATTTTAAGCAGTGGCCCATTTTCCCTTACATGGTGTCGCGCTTTCCGCAGCTCAGGTATAAAAACTTTGAGATTACTGCCGAGAACAGCTTCCAGTACGGGCCTGTTTGCATAGCCATGGATTACCGCAGCAACGGACTTCTGAACGAGCTTTTTGAGGTTATGCGTCTGGAGCTGGTGAAAAAGTACCCACTAAGTATAACGTTCATCAACCAGGTAAACAAGCGCTCGCTGAATGCTCATGTGCACAAGTTGGGCTGGGAAGTGATAGATAAGTTTGAGTTCAACAACAAGAACTACTACGGCCTGGCATTCGATATGCAGCAGTCGGTGCTATAGTTGCTGAAGCATAAGTATAAAAGTATAGCCTGTGCTTTCAGGCAGCTTTGTCAATGCCTTTAGCCCGCACATCCTGGTAGTAGTTGCAGATCTCGTTCAGCACGCATTGCTCGCATTTAGGTGTGTACCAGGTGCAGATTTTTTGCCCGTGCCGCAGCATGTGTATATGAAAGTTAAACAGCTCTACGGGGTCTTTGGGCAACATTTGCAGCAATAGGTCATGCGCTTTATTTGCTGTAACTTTGGCGCCTATTATTCCTACCCGCTGGCTAACCCTGAACACATGCGTATCTACGGGCATAACAGGCTTTTTAAAATTGAAGAGCAACAACAGCGTAGCAGTTTTAAGTCCTACTCCCGGCAGCTTTGTCAGCCAGGCCACGGCCTCATCTACAGGCATATCGTTCAGGAAATCAATGTTCATTTCGCCCCGCTCCTCTTTAATAATGCGGAGCGTTTGTTGTATCTGCGGTGCTTTCTGGCCTGGGTAGCGCGTGGTTTGGATAGCATCGGCCAGTTCATCTACATCTGCATTCATTATACCTTCCCAGTCGCCGAACCGCTCCAGCATAGTATAGTATGCTTTCTCCTCGTCTTTGTGCGTGGTCCGGTGCGAGAGCATGGTAGAAATTAGCTCGTGCATAGGAGTACGCCGACTGGTGTCTAACGTCAGCCTTTTATAGTTCTGGTTCAGCAACTCATGTGTTTGCAGTGCCTTTTGCTCCGGCGAGAGTTCGTGCGCATCCATTGTAAAACGTTTAGGCTTGTCTTTACGGACTGCGCTCGTTTCCTGTTAGAAGTATAACTTTCAGGAGGATGTATTTATACTTCTGCAGCAATTATCTGGTTTTTTGGCTGGCTTTAAGTATAAATTAATTAGCAGGTACAACTATTTAATGCCAAACACGCTATATGTTTTAGCCAAAGCAAAAACAGCAAGTTTCCCAGGTACTGAAAACCAGATATATGCAGATCAAATTCTTAGGCACAGGTGGCGCTTTTGATGTGGATTACCTTAACTCCGCAGCATTGCTGCATTTCAGGAACAGGAACATACTTATAGATTGCGGCTTCACCGTTTTCCCGACGCTGGTTAAGAAAAACCTCATAAAAAAGGTTGATTATATATTGCTTACGCACCTGCACAACGACCACAGCGGCAGCCTGGCTAATTTGCTGCTTTATAAAAGTATAGTGGAGCACAGCAGGAGGCCTATTATTATTTACCCTTCAGAACAGTTTAAGCAGCACATAGTAGACCTGCTGGAAATACAGCTTAAAGACCCTGATAAATATGCCGAATTTGTGCCCTTGGAGCAGTTTGAAGGCATACAGGCTATAGATACCTTCGGGCTGCACTCGGAGCGTTACCAGACCTATGCTTATGTATTTGAGGATGAAGATTCGCGCCTGGTATACTCAGGAGATTTAGGTAAGCCAGATACGCTGTTCGAGAAGCTGGATAAAATGGCTACTATGAAAACTTGTGTTTACCACGACATAACTTTCGAGCCAGAGAATACCGGCCATACTTACTACAGAAAGCTGTTCCCATACATCAGCCGGTATGAGATATTCGGCTATCACTGCGACCCGACATTAAACCCAGCCGACAACCCCTTCCGGCTTGTGTTTTACCAGAAGGAGCTGATGGCTTAGCGGGTTATTTCAATTCAGATGCTTTTATTTCGTGCTGCCACATCTCTTTTCCGGCAGCGTTGTAAATGGTTACTTTAAACCTGCGGTCGCTGGCAGGGCCGCTAACGTTTACAAGCCCAAAATTACGTTCTGTTACCAATGTACCCGGCACACGCAGGGTATTAGGCTCATCTTTAGGATCTACCTGCCCTGCTGTAAGCGGCGAAATAGTAAAATCATAAAGCGGATAAGTGCCTGCGCGCTCCAGTTTTGTTAGCTCTGTAAAATGGCGGTCGCCATCCATAAAGATCACACCTCTTATCTTTGACTTTTGAATGGCATCCAGCAAACGTTTGCGCTCTTCAGGGTGGTTGCTGTAGTTTTCCTTTTCTTCGGCTGGATTTAGCACCTGGCCACCTACACAGATAATTTTAAAAGTAGCGCTACTTGCATGCAAGGCATCTATCAGCCATTGCAACTGCTCCTCGCCCAAATAAGCTTTAGTATCCGGGCGGCTGTTCGGGCTCTTATACCAGCGGTCATCCAGCATAAAAAACTGCACATCGTTCCAGCTGAATGTGCCTGTTATACCTGCATTATCAAAAATATAGTTCGGGTTTGCCCAGAATGTTTTAAAAGCCTGTAAGGTCATTTCCTTTCCCCAGAAGCTGCGGTCCGAGTTATTAGGACCGTAATCGTGGTCGTCCCAGATGGCGTAGTTGTGCACAGAGCCCAGTAACGGTTGTAGCTCAGGCAGTGATCGAGTATGCGTGTAACGGTATTGAATACCTGTTTTGGTGTTCCAGTCCGGCTCGCGCAGGTAAGTATTGTCGCCGATCCAGAGCATCAGGTCTGGCTTTTTCTGATGAATAGTGTTCAGAATCTCGAAACTGGTGCTGCCGTATGGTTTACCCGGGCGGTCGTTAGGTGTATCGTTTACATAGAAGCAGCTGCCTACAGCAAATGTAAAGTCAGGGGCATCTTTGCGGTGCTGCCATAGTTCCTGTGTTTTAAACTCCAGCGCATAAGGTCTCTCCGCCCTTTTGTTATTGATGTAGAGTTCATAGCCATACTTGCGACCCGGCAGTACTTTATCGGCAAGCAGGTGCGTGGCAAAAGCGTTTTCTGCTTCGGTCTTAACCACTTGTGTAGTATAAACCTGCTTCGGGTTTTCCTGGTCCCAGTACTTGATCTTTACTTTGGCAGCTTCTTTTGTCTGTACCCAAAGCATTACCTCTTTCATATCGGCATAGCCAACCATTGGCCCCGACTGCAGCAGCTTTACCTGTGCCATTAGCGATGAGTAGCAACAAAGCGCAAAGCATAGCAACGCGATCAGTTTTAATTTCATAGTGTAGGTATAAAGTATAAATGTGTTTTATATGGCTCAAAGATAACCTGGCTGCATCTAATTAATGAAAACAAGTGTATTACTTTTTAGGTTAATGCACCATAAAACACACCTAATCTTTAGTGAGATGAATGTAACTATGCTTGCTAAACCAAAAGTAAGGCTTCCTTTTCTGCGCAAACCGCTGCACATGGTGTATACGGTGGCTTTCTCTGCATTTTGGGTTTATACAGGCATAACTACACCCGACATTGTTAACTGGCTACTGGAGAACACGCTTACGCTCTCGCTGGTAATTTTTGTGGTGGCGTTTTACAACATCTTCCGCTTCTCCGACATCAGCTATACTTTAATATTTATGTTCCTGCTGCTGCACGTATATGGCAGCCAGTACCAGTATGCCGAAAATCCCTTTGGTGAGTGGCTTAAAACAAACTATAGCCTGGGCCGCAACCACTACGACCGCCTGGTGCATTTTGGGTTTGGCTTATTACTGGCATACCCCATGCACGAAGTTTTAGCGCATGGCTTTAAAGTAAAGCGTTTCCTGAGCTACCTGATGCCGGTAGAGATTGTGCTCTCGCTGAGTGCGCTGTATGAGCTGGTGGAATGGGTAGTAGCTGATCTTGTTTTTAATGAGGATAAACAAGGTATGGCCTATTTGGGAGCGCAGGGCGATGTTTGGGATGCCCAGAAAGATGTGGCACTGGCTTTTGCAGGTGCTTTGCTTACCATGGCGGTAACCCTGCTGCTACGGAAGTATAAAAGATTTCAGTAGCAAATTTTATACTTGCTACGCAGGCTATACTTTATACTACTCTTCTAAACTCGCACTGCCGTCTTTGGTTTCTACTTTCAGCTCTCCGTCTATCATTTCAATCTCCACAAACTCGTCTTCGTACTTTACCTGCTTAAACTGGCTGTAATATTCCTGGCGGCTTTGCATGTAGGCAGCATACTTTACCAGCGGCAATGTGCGGGCAAGCTGTGCATCCGATTGGAGTTCCTGTTGTAGTGTGGTCTCAGCTGTGGCAGGTGCTGCATTTTCTGATTTAATGTGCGTGGTAGTGAGGTCAGTGGTAAATCCGGCGTGTTCGGTTTGTGTTTCTTCAGCCGCTTTGTTAATCTTCTCGCAGGCACTAAAAGCAAGCGTAATCAGCATGCTTAGCAGCGCCATATTCATAAACCTTCTCATCTAATAAACAAAACAAATAAAGTATTCCGGTAAAATCTGGCGATAAAAATACCAGCCGCGCTACGGGCACGGCTGGTATCTGGTAAACATCAACAAGTAACTTATTATAGCTGGCCTTTTTCAGCAGCTTTCTTCATTTTCTCGTTTGCAAAAATTGCGATCTCAACACGACGGTTCTGCTGGCGACCTTCTGCAGTAGAGTTATCAGCTACAGGCTGGTCAAAGGCATAACCTTTAGTTGTCATACGGCTACGAGATACACCTTGTCCTGTTAAATAGCTTGCAACAGACTCGGCACGCTGCTCAGATAAACGCTGGTTCAGGTCACGACCACCAGTATTATCTGTGTGTCCTTCGATCAGTACGTTTGTATCTTCATACTTCTTCAGTGTCTGGGCAAGCTGAGTAATCTCAGTTTGTGCGTTAGACTGAAGCTGTGCTGAGTTAGTAGCAAACAGGATACCTGAGTTGAAGGTAATTTTGATACCTTCGCCTACCCGCTCTACTCTTGCGTTTTCAAGATCACGACGAAGCTCTTCAGCCTGTTTATCCATGTGACGGCCAATAATGGCACCCGTTGTACCACCTACAGCAGCACCAATAATAGCACCAGCAGCTGTATTACCGGCAGCTCTACCAATTACACCACCCACTACAGCACCTGTACCAGCACCAATTATACCACCTTTAGCGGTTTTACTCATCGGTCTTTTCTGAGTAGTAGTTGTGCCTGTATTTTGGGCAGTATTACAAGAAGTAGATAAAATGCCAAGTAAGGCGAAAATGGATAAATAAATTTTTAGGTTTTTCATAATATAGGTTGATTAAAAAATCCAGCTTTAAGAATCGTAAGATTCAGCACTTAATACTCCAAACATGTCAATTAGTTATGCACAAAAAGCTAAACTTATTGAACAATACAATGTCCACCATCATGCTGTATAGTTATATATTGATTGTGAACACTTTATATTTGCTATACTTTATACTTTAAACGTTAATAACAAACTGCAGGTTTTGAGTACAATTCTTTTACCGCCCCGTAGCCGGTAAACACAGTGTGCCTGCCTTAATTAAAAAGCAGGCACACGAAAAATTACTTGTTAAATTATTTTAAGGCACCACTCTCAGCGGCTTGCTTCAGCTCCTCGCTTGCAATGATGATAATCTCAACACGGCGGTTCTGCTGACGGCCTTCTGCAGTAGTGTTATCCGCAATGGGCTGATCGAAGCCATAACCTTTCGCCTCCATACGAGTTGCATCTACGCCACGGGTGCGGGCATAAGCTACAACAGACTGTGCTCTGCGTTCAGATAGCTTCTGGTTAAGCTCACGACTACCGGTGTTATCGGTGTGGCCTTCAATTACTACGTTAGTACCATCGTACTTCAGCAGCGTTTCGGCCAGTTTGTCTATGTCTCTTTTGGCATTAGCGTTCAGCTCGGCAGAGTTTATAGCAAACAGGATACCTGAATCAAAATTGATGCGGATAGCTTCGCCCACACGCTCTACTTTAGCATTCTCCATGCTCTTCTCAAGCTCTTCAGCCTGCTTATCCATGCGGCGGCCAATAACGGCACCTGTAGCACCACCAACTGCTGCACCAATAATAGCACCGGCAGCTGTGTTGCCCATTCTGTTACCTATTATACCTCCGATAACAGCACCAGAACCAGCACCTATCAGGCCACCTTTTGTAGTTTTGGCCATACCTTTTTTAGGAGCAGCAGTAGAGTCTGCGCTGGTTGGGTACGTCTGGGTTGTTGGGGCAGTGCCCGACGCCTGCCTTGTTGACTGGCACGACGAGAACAGCATAATAACTGCCAGTAATGTTGTAAGTGATAATTTCAGAACTTTCATAGTGTTCGCTAAAAGTGAATTTAAATAGTTTGTTTTATGGCTTATCGTAAGCCGGCGCTTCGTGCGCTTGCATACGTGAACGCAATACTGGTGCCAAAATTATGCATAGGGTTTTCACTATACAAACAATACAAAAATTTACCCCTATAGTATCACACTTTGCAGTAAGGTTAAAAGGCTAATTTTAAAAGGGTTATAAATAGAAAAGCCTGCTCATTAGCTGAGCAGGCTTTTCTATTTATTTCTTAAAACTTAAGATGCTTTGGCTGTTTTAGCTGTTTTGGGCTTTGCTTCCTCAGCAGGTGTTGTTGCTCTGAGCATACCAAACAGGTCAGTCAGCCTTTGCTTTAGCTCTTTGCGGTCAACTATAAAATCAAGGAAGCCGTGCTCCAGCACGAACTCTGCACTCTGGAAACCTTTTGGCAGATCTTTACCTATAGTTTCTTTGATAACGCGCGGGCCGGCAAAACCGATCAGAGCGCCTGGCTCTGCAATATTAAAATCGCCAAGCATAGCGTAAGATGCTGTTACACCACCTGTGGTCGGGTCTGTCAGCAACGATACGTAAGGCAGCTTATCCTCGGCCAGCAGAGCAAGCTTAGCAGATGTTTTTGCCATTTGCATAAGCGAGAAACCAGCTTCCATCATACGCGCACCACCCGATTTAGAGATCATAAGGAAAGGTGTGCGGGCTTTGCGGGCATGGTCGATGGCACGGGCAATTTTCTCGCCTACTACCGAGCCCATAGAGCCACCAATGTATGAGAAATCCATACAGGCTATAGTTACGTCCTGGCCGTTCATTTTACCGTAGGCTGTTCGCACGGCATCTTTCAGGCCTGTTTTGCGCTGAGTAGAGGCTGTACGCTGCGGGTATGGCTGCGAATCAACAAAGTTCAGCGGATCGCCGGATGCCATGTTCTCATCCAGTTCTGTAAACTTATTATCATCAAACAAAATGCTAAAGTACTCCTTAGACCCGATGCGGTCGTGGTGGTTACACTTTACGCATGTGTTCAGGTTTTTGCGGTGCTCGGCCATGCTTGTTACAGCTTTGCAGCTCGGGCACTTATACCATAAGCCATCTGGCGTTTCCTTCTTTTCCTCTGTAGGAGTGTGAATTCCTTTCTCTACTCTTTTAAACCAAGGCATCATATATGAATGGCGTGCTTACCGCACATTAAGGTTTATCTTTATACTTTATACTTAGTTAACTGCTTGTACCATAAAGTATAACGTACAATATGGCCTGCCCTTATATGTCCTTTTAAAAAAGAGACAGTAAAGGCAGGCCACAAAATTACTTAATTCTATACAGATGTACTATAGCTTATGCTAATGTAATCTCATTTGATAGGTAAACATCCTGAATTGCGTTCAGAAGTTCAACACCTACTTTCATATCTTTCTGGAAAGCTTTACGGCCAGAGATCAAGCCCATACCACCGGCACGCTTGTTAATAACCGCTGTACGTACTGCATCCGCCAAATCAGACTCGCCTTTAGACTCGCCACCTGAGTTGATAAGACCGGCACGGCCCATGTAGCAGTTTGCTACCTGGTAACGGGCAAGGTCGATAGGGTTATCGCTGCTCAGCTTATCGTACATAGCTTTGTGCGACTTAGCAAAGTTGATAGCAGTGAAACCACCGTTGTTTTCTGGAAGTTTTTGCTTGATGATATCTGCCTGGATAGTTACACCCAGGTGGTTAGCCTGACCAGTGATATCGGCAGCTACGTGGTAATCAACGCCATCTTTTTTGAAGGCATTGTTACGGGCATAGCACCAAAGTATAGTTGCCATACCAAGCTGGTGCGCTCTTTCGAAAGCTTCAGCCACCTCCATTATCTGGCGAGAAGACTCTTCGGAACCGAAGTAGATAGTAGCACCAACTGCAGTAGCACCCAGGTTCCAGGCCTCATCCACAGAACCGAACATAATCTGATCGAACTTGTTAGGGTAAGTCAGTAGCTCGTTGTGGTTGATCTTAACTACAAAAGGAATTTTGTGAGCATATTTTCTTGACATCATGGCCAGGTTACCAAATGTAGTAGCAACGGCGTTGCAACCACCCTCGATAGCTAGTTTAATGATGTTCTCAGGATCGAAATAAATAGGGTTTGGCGCAAACGAGGCACCAGCAGTGTGCTCTATACCCTGGTCTACCGGCAGGATAGAAAGATAACCTGAGCCAGCAAGGCGGCCAGTATTAAAAAGTTGCTGCAGGCTGCGCAGTACCTGTGGGCTGCGGTTAGACTGTGCGAAGATCCTGTCTACAAAATCAGGACCTGGTGCATGCAACATGTCTTTAGAGATAGTTTTGCTTTCATACTGCAGCAGGCTTTCTGCTTCAGAACCAAGTAAAGAAACGATGTTATCGTAATTCATTTTGTCTTAATATTTTATGATAGAGACACTTTGATTTGGTGATACAAATATAGAAGTAAATTCGAACCAGTATATACTTTAATAATATAATATAGGATTAAGCCCTCTTTGAAACTACCGGAGCAATGGATGCTATGAGATTTGTCGAACACTCATACTTTTACTCTTCAAAAAGGTTACTCAAATCATAAAAAAACAGTGCCTGTTCCGTGTCCGG
This sequence comes from uncultured Pontibacter sp., assembly GCA_966250805.1. Taxonomy (GTDB): domain Bacteria; phylum Bacteroidota; class Bacteroidia; order Cytophagales; family Hymenobacteraceae; genus Pontibacter. Next base: position 179,321 of record CBINIP010000006.1, read on the forward strand.
AACAGGCACTGTTTTACCAAACTTTTTTACCTAATTTACCTGCACTGCTCACTTACTGCTTTGCCATCTATAAACACAGCGCAAACATGCGAGGTATATTCAAACGGATCTCCATCAAACAACACCACATCGGCATCTTTCCCTTTCTCCAGTGATCCTACACGTTTGTCTGCACCAATTATTTTGGCAGCATTTGTAGTAATAGTGGCCAAGCCTTGCTCCGTGCTGAGCCCGTTGGCAACAGCCACACCTGCTTCGTAAAGTATAACCCTGGCACGCGGCACATAGGCTTCGAATCCGCTTTGTATAGCAACGGGTACACCAGCTTTGGTAAGTACAGCTGCTGTCTCAAACGACATGTTTTTCATCTCGCCGCCGGCTCGTGCCATTGTTGGGTGAAGTATAACCGGCACGCCAGCTGCCTTAATTTCATCTACTACCATATAAGCTTCGGCTGCTCCATCCAGCACCATGTTCAGGTTAAATTCTTTTGCTAGGCGTAATGCAGCTATAATATCGTTGGCTTTGTTGGCTGTAACCGCTGCTTTATACTTACCGCTTAATACACCAGCCAAGTATTCATGCTTCAGGTTGCGCTCGGGGCGTTTACTGGCATCTTTGTTAGAAGCCTTTCTACCATAAGCCTGCGCCGCCTGTAACTCAGACCTCAACAATGCCATTGCTTTTGCTGATGTTTTAGGAGAGTTGAAGTTTTCTCCTACCGATGACCCTACTGTAAAAGCGATCATGGTGGTTGTGTCCATCACAGGATTCTGGAAAGCATCGGCTGTGGTTTTGATGGTCATGGTCTGGCCGCTCACCAACGCACCCGGTGCATGCCCTGTGTTGATGGTGGTTACTCCCATTTCGCGCACATACTTTACCAGCTCCTCGTTCGGGTTGTAGGCATCAATGGCGCGTAGTTCAGGTTGTATAGGTGTTGTTTTTTCGAGTTGCTGCTGGTCTGCGGGCACGTTATAGATACCAGCCAGACCAACCGTTGTGCGGGCATCTACCAGGCCTGGCGTTACTACTTTAGCTGTGTAAAGCTTATAGTTCTGGGGCACTTGCACCGCATTTGCTGCACCTACAGCTTCTATTTTCCCATCTTTCAGCAGCACCACGCCATTAGCGATAGGTGCACCAGCCATAGTATAAACAGTTTCACCCTTTATAGCGATCTGCTGGGCTTTGGCCTGCCAGCCACTAAGTATAGCCGCACCGGCAAGTACAGCCACACAGGCTTGTATATGTCTTTTCATTTCAGATTCAGGATTTTCAGATAGTATGAATTAATGTGCGTGATAATGTAGCTCGCCCTGGTAAGCATTATAGCCCCCGATAGCATATTTCTTGTCATCAGGATTTGCCAGATCGAAGCGTTTTTTACCCTCTACCCAGGTCTGCTCTATTTTAGTATACACACTGAAAGGCTCCCCCGACAGAACTACAAAGTCAGCATCTTTGCCAACCTCCAGCGAACCTACCCTGTCTTGCAATTCCAGCATTTTAGCACCTGCAATAGTAAGCGCTTCTAAAGCCTTTCCCTTACTCATGCCGGCACGAACCCCTAAAGCAGCACTGCGCATAAACAACCTCGAATCAGTAATGCCATCATCGGTATGGAAGGCTGTAAGCACACCGGCTTTTTCAAGCGCAGCCCCGTTGCCGTTACTTACTTCTACAGCCTCTACCTTACCTCCCGGAGAATCGAGTGTGATAATAGAGGCAGACACGCCTGATTTCGCAATTTCATCAACCGCTTTCCAGGCTTCGCTTACGTGGTGCAGCACCAGCTTAAAGCCAAACTCTTTCTGCAGGCGCAGGGCAGCCATAATATCTTCGTAGCGGTGTGTATGGAAGTGCACAATGCGTTTGCCATTGAGTATTTCTACAATAGGCTCCAGGTTTGGTTTGCGCTCAGGCATTTTGCTGGCTTTGCCTTTGGCAGCCTTTATCTTATTGTTGTAAGCCTGAGCATCCAGGAAAAGCTGCCGTTGCATAGCTGCTGACTTGGCTCTTGTGCCAGGGAAAGGAGCCGGACGCATAGGGTTAGTACCGTTAGCCATTTTCATGCCCCCACAGATTCCGCTCTGCAGATCCTGGCAAAAAGTAAGGTCATCTATTGTTCTGCCTTCGCGCATTTTCAGGTAAACTGTCTGCCCGCTCATCAGGTGGCCGGAACCAGGCATAACGTTTACGGTAGTGATGCCGCCTGCCAAAGCACGTTTAAAGGTATCGCTGTTAGGGTCGATGCCATCGATGATACGCACATCCGGATGCAGCGCAGCGGAGGCATCGCCACCGGAACCTTCGCCCAGGTGGGAGTGGGTATCAACCAGGCCCGGCATCAGCACTTTGCCTTTCATATCAAACTCAGCAGCGCCAGCTGGAATTTTTACCCGGTTTGCAGCTCCTACAGCCGTAATTTTGCCGTTCTGAACTACCAGCACCCCGTTTTCTATAGGTTGCCCTGCAATAGGTATAATGCGTGCGCCTTTGAACACATGGGGTTGCTGCTGCGCCCAAACCGAGCCACTCAGCAAAAGCCCCAGGCCCAGAGTAGCCAATAAGCGTGTTTTAACTTTCATAAAACTTAAGGTGAAGATTAGGTATAGTTTAGTACCTCAACTTAAGGAATTTATACTAAATTAAAAATAGCCTATATACGCTTTCTCCTATCCAGAATTATCCTTCCTCCAGGTTCTGCCAATTATCTTATTAAACCTGCTATCGTTTAAATAATTATACCTCACCAACCTTAAAAGCTATGGAAGCCACAGATAAACAGGCCTTTGCAGCTACACCTTTGGTTAGATTGGTTGCGCTGTTACTGATTATACTTGCTGCCTGCTCCCCCTCTACCCAGATTACCGGCACCTGGAAAAGCCCTGAAGCAAGCAAAACCTATGAGAACATTGTGGTAGCTGCCCTTACAAATAATGTGCTGGCACGCCAGGAGGTAGAAAACGACCTGCAAACCCAACTGCAGATGCGAGGCATTAAGGCCAGCAAAAGTATAGATATTTTCCCGCCGTCGCGGGCTAGCAAAAACGGTCCGGATGTAAACCTGCTGATAGAAAGAATAAGGGAGAGAGGCAACGATGCTATACTTACAGTAGCACTTGTAGACCAGAAAACAGAATCGCGCTACATACCGGGCACTTACAGGTATGAACCCATGACGCGCTATGTATGGTATGGCAGGTTCAGGGGGTATTATACCTACTGGTTCCCTATTCTGTATGAGCCAGGCTACTACACCGAAGACAAAATCTACTATTTAGAAACCAACCTCTACGATGTAGGCACAGAAAACCTGATGTGGTCGGCGCAGACAAAATCGTATAGCCCCAGCAACCTCCGTAAAGCAGCCGAAAAATTTGCAGAGATAACAGTAACAAGACTAGGCCAGGAGAACCTGATAAGGCCAACACTACAGGAAGAATAAAAAAGGAGCACCTTTCAGTGCTCCTTTTTTATTTGATAGATTTTCTACTCATTATACACCACATGCAATACTGTTTGCCCCACAGCTTTCAGCGTGTTCTTGTCGATGATAGACATACTATCGGAGTGGCGGTGGTGGTATGGGCCAAAATAATCGCCATCAGCTGAGTTCAGGTTATACTCGATAATGTCGATCATGCGGATGCCTGCAACGGTATTCACATAATGATGATCATCGATAATACCAGGTGAGTTGATATACTTGAAGTAGTCGGAGTAACCGAGTTTATTTCCTGCTTTCCATACTTTATCTACCACATCCCGGGCATACTCCATAGATGTACCTTCGCGAGCAAATTTGGCGTTAGATGCTCCAACCATATCCAGCAAAATACCGAACTGCGCTTTATAGTTTGGTTCGTGCAGGTTCTTGCTCCAGTACTGCGACCCTAGGCACCAGGTATCGTCTTTGTATGGCATGCCACTGTTGTCTGGCTGGCCGTAATCTTCTCCGTCAAAAAAGATCAGGTCTACCCCCACGTTTGGCTTTTGCTGTGCCTGGTTTATACTTCGGGCAATTTCCAGCAACACACCTACACCGCTGCCTCCGTCGTTGGCACCATCTATAGGTTTTTTCGGATCTGTGGCATCTTTATCGGCGTAAGGGCGGGTATCCCAGTGCGCAGCCAGCAACACACGGTTTGCAGCACCCGGGTTATACGATGCAATAATGTTGCGCAGATTCAGCATGGTACCATCATAAGCACGCATCTGGAAGCTCTGCACCTTTACATCAGCACCGTATGCCTTTAATGTGTTGATGATCCAGTCGCCGGTTGCCTGGTGCGCTTGTGTATTAGGCACGCGCGGGCCAAACTCTACCTGCTTTGCCACAAACCTGTAAGCAGAATCTGCATTAAAATCCGGAGCCTTTACAGCCGGAGTTGTGTCTGCCTCTTCTACCTGTGTTTGCTGCTGTTCAGCACTTTTTTCTGCCGAGTCGCAGCTATACATGGCAATCGAGCCGCTTAGCAACCATAGAAGTAGTCTCATCTTATTCTTCATAAGCCCAGTCAATTCCGGTTTTAAGGTCTTTTATTACAATGCCCTGCTTTTTCAGTTCTGCTCGTATCACATCTACTTTATCGTAAGCTTTGGCATCTTTGGCTTCTTTGTAGAAACTCAGGATAAGGTCAAGCATTTCTTCTGAATCACCGATCTGCTCTTCCTGCAAACCTAACACATCAGAAACCAGGCCATTGTAAGTAGCCACCATCGCATCAAAGGTTTCTTTGCTAAGAGCATTCACCTGCAACTGGCCCAGGTATAAGCTGTTAATTTTCTTGAGCAGGTTGAAAAGCGAAGCTATGGTTCTGGCTGTGTTCAGATCATCGTTCATGCCGCGGTAGCAATCCTGGGTCAGCTTCTGAATTTCTTCATTCAGCTTTGCATCCTGCTCCGCTGCAGCTTCGGTATACTTCAGTTTTGCAAGAACACGCAGACCATTCATCAGCTTAGTATAGCCTTTGCGGGCAGCCTGCAGCGCCTCGTTGCTAAAATCTAAAGTGCTGCGGTAATGCGCCTGAAGTATAAAGAAACGAACTGTCATAGGGCTGTAAGCCTGCTCCAGCATGTCGTGGTTGCCGCTGTACACCTCGCTCAGGTTAATAAAGTTACCCAGCGATTTTCCCATCTTCTGCCCGTTCACTGTGATCATGTTGTTATGGACCCAGTATTTAGCAGCATCGGTATGGTTATGGCTGGCCTGACTCTGTGCTATTTCGCATTCGTGGTGCGGGAACATCAGGTCCAGTCCTCCTCCATGTATATCAAAAGTTGTACCGAGGTATTTGCGGCTCATGGCGGAGCACTCCAGGTGCCACCCCGGGAACCCATCGCTCCACGGCGAAGGCCAGCGCATAATGTGCGACGGCGATGCTTTTTTCCACAGTGCAAAATCAAGCGGCGAGCGTTTCTCGCTCTGGCCTTCCAGATCACGGGTATTGCTTAACAGGTCCTCGATCACACGCCCTGATAGTTTGCCATACTTGTGCTCTTTATTATAGGCAGGCACATCAAAGTATACCGATCCATTTACCTCGTATGCCAGGCCATTCTCCAGAATCTCCTGTATCATCTCGATCTGCTCGATAATATGACCGGAAGCACGCGGCTCAATATCCGGCTGCAGCGTGTTCAGTTTGGAGATATCGCGGTGATAGATATTAGTGTAATGCTGCACTACCTCCATCGGCTCCAGGTGCTCAAGCTTGGCCCTCTTCTGAATCTTGTCTTCTCCTTCATCGGCATCGTTTTCCAGGTGGCCAACATCTGTAATATTGCGCACATAGCGAACCGTATACCCGGTATGTTTCAGGTAGCGGTACAACACATCGAAAGTAACGGCGCTGCGGGCATGTCCCAGGTGTGGCTCGCCATAAACAGTTGGGCCGCACAGGTACATACCTACAAAAGGTGCATGAAGCGGTTTAAATTCTTCTTTCTTGCGGGTGAGCGTATTATAAAGTTCCAGTTTCTGTTGCATGTTTTTTCTTAACCACAGAAGCCCATGCGGGCGTTCCGGCTTATACTTTATACTTTAAGTTGCCATTTATACTTTAACGGTTGGCAACCGATGGTTCAAAACTATAAATAATGAATTCTATCTCCTAACGGGCTACTGTAGTATCCTGCCCTAACACATACTTTGCCGAAATCGGGAAATGGTCTGAAAAACCCATTTCGTGGTGAGTCCGGAACTCATAAGCGCGTAATCCTTTGCTGTAAAACTGGTTATCGATGCGCAAAAACGGCAGCGGACCATTGTAAGTAGAGCCCACCCCGTTGCCAGCCACTACAAAAGAATTGTTCAGCTCTTTTGCCATTTCGTTATAAGTATAGCTGAAAGGGATATCGTTAAAATCACCGGTAACTATTACATCATAAGGCGACTCGCGAATGTGCTGCAGTAGTTTTTCAACCTGATGCCCACGGGCAACAAAGCCTTTACGCAGGCGCCGGGCCAAGTTCTTGCCTTCTTTTTCAAAGTTGCTCTGGTCGCCAATAGAAGTATAAGTATTCTCAATATCTTCTGCCTTGATGCTCATAGATTGCAGGTGTACGGCGTATATCCTTACTGTATCTCCTTTCACATTCAGGTCAGCCCACACGGCACGGTTCGCACTCGATACCTCGCTGAAAGAGATCATTCCTTTATCTATGATCGGGTATTTAGAGAAGATGGCGATACCAAAATTACCCTTTTCACGGTCTACCCTTGCAACCGAGAAGTAACGCCTTTTATTATAGCGTGTACCTATTTTGCTGACAGTGTTAAAAACACTCGAATTGCGCTTCGTGTAAAACTCCTGCAGGCAGTATACATCGGCCGGGTGCGTAGCCACCCAATCAATCATTTCTTTTGAACCTTCTATACTTGTGCCATCGAGTACACCATAAGCATTAAACATGTGCACATTGTAACTAAGCACCTGCAGCGTATTTGCGCCCTTTGCAACCGGCTCTTCTCCAAAGTTTATCGGAAACAGGCGTGCATGGTAGTTCCAGGAAAGTGCCAGTGCAGCAAGAGGCAAGGCCACTGCCCAGGAGCGCCGGAACAGCCAGTATAGCAAAAACAGGAAATTAAGCACCATTGCTCCGGGCAACGAGAATGCCAGAAACCCTGCAGGCCAGAATTTATAAGGCGGCACCTGCAGGCACAGCAAGCCCATCAACATCCAGAACACCACCCCGATGTTAAGTATGAGCCAAAATTTCCTTCTTATTTTTTTAAATGCGCCTGACACAATAGCAAACTTACAAATTATGCTTTTACCTATACCAACCTATACTATAGAATATGTGTGTTTAAAAGCCGGAGCAAAAATATAACTGAGCGAACTATATTTAATTGCATATTGTTTTTTACCTGATGCCCCTCCCAGAGCCATTGCACATGCAACAGCTTTCTCCCTTGATAATTGGTGATGATAATTTAATACAAGCTGCCAAAACACTGCGTATTGTTTATATAATGTTTTTGTAGTAAATTTGTAGCATTATTTCCAAGGAGATGAGGGGACACGAAGTCCCCTTCTTTATTTCTTATAAGTTAACTATGGGACTAACGGCACAAACTATACGGGCAATGGCCGAGGACAGCATCCAGGACAGCGATCTTTTTATCGTTGATGTGGCTGTGTCTGACTCGCCGGTTCGCCCTAAAGTAACAGTGCTTGCCGATGGCGAGCAAGGTATAACGATAGACCAGTGCGCTACTATCAGCCGCCGTATCAGCAAGAGAATTGAGGAAGCTTTCGGCGATGAGCTGAGCTATACTATAGAGGTAAGTTCGCCGGGCGTAGATTTCCCGCTGACACAGCCAAAACAGTTTAAGCGCAACGTTGGCCGCAACCTGAAGCTTAAGCTGCAGGACGGAGCCGAGAAAACCGGTAAACTGGAAGAAGTAACCGAAACCGGCATTAACCTGCTGGAGGAAATCAAACAAAAAGGCAAGAAGGCAACGTATGAGCCTGTGCAAATACCTTTCGGGGAGATTGTAAAAGCAAATGTTGTAATATCTTTTAAATGATAAAATAATGAACAGTTCAGTCCTGATCGAGTCGTTCGCTGAGTTTGCGAAATTCAAGAACATTGACCGCCCGACTATGATGCGCATCCTGGAGGATGTATTCCGTACGATGATCCGCAAAAAGTGGGGCACCGACGAGAACTTTGACATCATCCTGAACGTGGAAAAGGGTGACCTGGAGATCTGGCGCAACCGCGAAATCGTGGACGACAACTCTGAGGACATCTGGGATCACGATAAGATCAGCCTTTCTGAGGCGCGCAAAATAGAGCCAGACTTTGAGGTTGGTGAAGAAGTATCGGAAGAAATACAGCTGGAAGACTTTGGTCGCCGTGCTGTGCTTACTGCCCGCCAGACTTTGATCCAGCGCATCAAGGATATGGAAAAGGAGCTGCTGTTCCAGAAGTATAAAGACCTTGTAGGCGAGATCATCTCTGGTGAAGTATACCAGGTATGGAACCGCGAAGTGTTATTGCTTGACCAGGAAGAAAACGAACTGCTTATACCTAAAGGCGAGCAGATACCAAAAGACCGCTACCGTAAAGGCGATGTAGTACGTGCCGTAGTGCAGCGTGTAGAGATCGTGAATGGTAATCCTAAGATTATACTTTCACGCACATCTCCTACTTTCCTGGAGCGCCTTTTCGAAAACGAGGTTCCTGAAATTTTCGATGGCCTGATCGCTATCAAGAAAATTGTTCGTGAGCCAGGTGAGCGTGCTAAAGTTGCCGTAGAATCTTTCGACGACCGTATTGACCCTGTTGGTGCCTGCGTAGGTATGAAAGGTTCGCGTATCCACAGCATTGTGCGCGAGCTGGAGAACGAAAACATCGACGTAATCAACTATACTGATAACCTGGAGCTATACATCCAGCGTGCACTTAGCCCGGCTAAGATCAGCAGCATGAAGATAGACGACGAGAACAAGCGTGTATCTGTATTCCTGAAGCCAGACCAGGTATCTTTGGCTATCGGTAAAGGCGGACAGAACATCAAGCTTGCCAGCCGTTTAGTAGATATGGAGATCGATGTATTCAGAGAGTCTGAAACATATGAAGAAGATATCACACTGGATGAATTCTCTGATGAGATCGAAGGCTGGGTGATTGATGAATTAAGAAAAATTGGTCTTGATACTGCCAAGAGTGTACTGGCTGTATCTAAAGAAGACCTGCTTCGCAGAACAGAACTGGAAGAAGAGACCATTGATGATGTTCTTTCTATTCTGCGCGAAGAGTTTGAATCAGAAGATAACCAATAGTTGTGAGTTGCGCTCCGTTCCTATATTTTTGAAAGAAATATGAACGGAGTGCAGCCTGCAATGGGTTACAATTACAAGTATTTAAGAATAAAATAAGAGACAGCATATTAGAACATGGCAGAAGAAACAACAAGGAGGCTTAAACAGGTTGCAACTACTTTGAACATCGGGGTATCTACGATTGTAGATTTCCTGTCTGCTAAAGGTTTTGACGTGGAGAATAAACCCACTACCAAGATCACAGCAGAGCAGTTCGGTATGCTGGCTAAAGAATTTGCTTCCTCCATGCAAGATAAGGCAGTGGCGGAAGAGCTACACATTGGCAAAAAACCTCAGAGCAACCAGGTAATTGAGCCAGAGCATCACGAATTCAAAAAGCCGAGTGAGCCTGATCAGGAAATCCTGATTAAGAACTCAACTCAGCCAAAAGCAGAGCCAGCAGCTCCGGCACCACAAGCTTCTGCAAAAGCAGAAGAGCAGGCTCCAACATCAAAATTACCAGGTTTTAAAGTACTTGGTAAAATAGAACTGGACTCTAAGGGCCGCCCTGTACCCAAGCCACAGGCGCCACAGGCACCTAAAGCTGAAACAGCTGTACCTGTGCAGGAAGCACCTGCACAACCGGTTACTCCACCTGCTCCTCCTAAGGCGGAAGAAAAACCGGTAGCACCAGCAGCTCCAAAGGCAGAAGAGACTTCAGTACAACAGCCTGCAGCTCCGAAAGAGCCGGCAGCACAACCAGCTACTGAGCCAGCACCACCACGTGCAGAAGCTCCGGTAGCACCAAAAGCAGAGGCACCTGCACAGCCTGTTACGCCTCCGGCACCTGCCGAAGCAAAACCGGCTGCGCCAACGCCTGCCCCTGCACCAGTAGCAGCCACTCCGGCACCAGAACCAAAGGCGCCAGAGCAACCAGAAGCTACACCACCTGCAGAAAAAGCACCAGAAACAATAGAAACGATTACAGCAAAAGCAGACCAGTTAAAAGGTCTGACTGTGTTGGGTAAAATAGAATTACCTGACCCACGTAGAAAAGGCACTAAGCCTGTAGCGTCTTCCGACGACAGGAAGAACGACAAAAAGAAAAAGCGCAAGCGCATTATTGTACCAGGCGCTGAAGGCGGACAGCCGCAGCAAGGTGATAATGCAGCAACTCAGCAACGCCCACAAGGCACAGGTTACCAGGGTAACAGACCTCAGGGAGGTGGTGGCCAGCAAGGCAACCGTCCAGCTGGAGGTGGTGGCTACCAGGGCAATCGTCCGCAAGGCGGCGGCTACCAGGGCAACCGACCACAAGGCGGGCCGGGCCAGCGTCATGGGGGGCCTAAGCATGCACCACAACCAAGACCTGAAAAAGCTGAGGTTACAGATAAGGAAATTCAGGAGCAGATTAAAGCTACGCTTGCTAAGCTAAGCGGAGGCAAGGGCCAGAGCGGTAATCGTGCGAAATATCGCCGTGAAAAACGATCAGCAATTGCCGATGCAACTGAAGAACGCAGAATGGCAGAACAGGCAGAGTCTAAGACACTGCGCACAACAGAGTTTATCTCTGCCAACGACCTGGCTGCCATGATGGATGTTAGCGTGAACGACGTTATCAAGGTGTGTATGCAACTTGGCATGTTTGTTTCAATCAACCAGCGTCTTGATGCTGAAGCCCTTACTATCATTGCAGATGAGTTTGGTTACAATATCGAGTTCATTACCTCAGAAGAAGAGCAGGCACTTGAGCAGGTTGAGGAAGAAAACGAAGAAAATCTGACAGAGCGTGCTCCAATCGTAACGATAATGGGTCACGTTGACCACGGTAAAACATCATTACTTGACTATATTCGTAACTCGAATGTAACTGCTGGCGAGGCAGGTGGTATTACGCAGCACATTGGTGCTTACAAAGTAAAAACCGAAAGCGGCCGTACAGTTACCTTCTTGGATACTCCTGGTCACGAAGCCTTTACAGCGATGCGTGCCCGTGGTGCCAAAGTAACAGACGTTGTTATTATTGTGGTAGCAGCCGACGATTCGGTGATGCCTCAGACAAAAGAAGCGATCAACCACGCACAGGCTGCTGGCTCACCAATTATAATTGCACTAAACAAAATAGATAAGCCATCTGCTAACCCGGATAAAGTTCGTGAAGAGCTTGCTCAGATGAACATCCTGGTGGAAGAATGGGGTGGTAAGTACCAGTCTCAGGAAGTATCGGCAAAAACCGGCCAGGGTGTAAATGACCTGCTGGAAAAAGTATTGCTGGAAGCCGAACTACTGGAGCTTAGAGCTAACCCAGACAGAAATGCAGTTGGTACAGTAATCGAAGCTGCTCTTGACAAAGGCCGTGGTTACGTAGCTACCGTGCTGGTTCAGACAGGTACATTACGAATTGGTGATGTAGTACTGGCTGGTTCGCACTATGGTAGAGTAAAAGCTATGACCGACCACCGAGGCAGAAAAATGAAAGAAGCAGGTCCATCAACTCCTGTTCAGTTATTAGGTCTGGATGGCGCGCCACAGGCTGGTGATAAGTTCGTAGTAATGGATTCTGAGCGTGAAGCTCGTGAAATTGCTTCAAGCCGTGCACAGGTACAGCGTGAGCAAAGCTTACGTACCCGTAAGCACATCACTCTGGATGAGATTGGTCGTCGTCTGGCAATCGGTACATTCAAGGAGCTTAACGTAATTGTTAAAGGTGACGTGGATGGTTCAGTAGAAGCGCTTTCTGACTCATTACTGAAACTTTCAACAAACGAGGTACAAGTAAACATCATCAACAAAGGTGTAGGTGCTATCTCAGAGTCTGACGTACTGTTAGCTTCTGCTTCTGATGCCATTATCATTGGTTTCCAGGTTCGTCCATCTCAGAATGCACGCAAACTGGCAGAGCAGGAGCAAATAGATATTCGCCTGTACTCTATCATCTACGATGCCATCAACGAGGTGAAAGATGCCATGGAAGGTATGCTTGCTCCTACTCTGAAAGAGGAAATTGTTGGTAACGTTGAAGTACGTGAAGTATTTAAAGTAAGTAAGGTGGGTACAATTGCCGGCTGTATGGTTACAGATGGAAGTATCACCAGAAATGCTAAGATACGTCTGGTACGCGATGGTATTGTAGTTCACAATGGTGAGATCCTTGCCCTGAAGCGCTTCAAAGATGATGTTGCAGAAGTAAGACAAGGTTACGAGTGCGGTATCAGCATTAAGAACTTTAACGACATACAGTTAGGTGATATAATAGAAGCTTACGAAGAGAGAGAAATCAAACGTTCGCTCTAAGCAAGTGTAATACAATAGAAAGCCCTGCCGGTAAATACTGGCAGGGCTTTTTTGTGTATGAAATGTATTATTAACAAAGTATAAATCTATAAAGTATAAAGGCTGTGCTTTACAGCACAGCCTTTATACTTTATAGATTTATAGCTATTACGTTCTTCTTGCAAGGCGGCGCTTATCGCGTTTATGCTTTTTGTGCATCTCCTTTTCTTTCTTAAGTATAGCTTTCATGCGCTTGCTATGCCTGATGCGGTCTTTTGCAAAAGTACTGCGGCGCCCGTCTTCATACTTGTTCCAACGGGAATCCAGCCCTTCACCACGGCGGCCAACTGCATCGGCAGAAGCGGCAGGCGTTGCAACTTTAGAAGTGCCCCAATATTCATCTTTAGAGCTACTCTGGCTGGTTTGAGCATTTGCTTCAGAAAAAGCGAAAGCAAAACCTGTGAATAAAACCAATAAGAATAATTTCTTCATAATCCTAAAATATACAATTACATAACGCCGCTATCAGCAAATATTGTATAACTATGTTAATCAGTATTTTATCATTTCAAACTCCAGTCTTGGGCATAAAACCTTGCCCTACAGTGTTAGGAGTAACTGAAATATACTGCTATTAAAGCAGATTTGAACAAAACGAGTTCAAAAATTAAGCCTGAACTTACACGATAGCTGAAAAAGATATATGGTATACTTAAACCGCATACCTGAACAAACTAAGTATAGCTCCAATTTTATACCTTTCGGGCAGCACATAGTATCCCTTGGCCAAATAGCTGTTAATGATTTAATGATTTCCTTATATTTGTGCCTGAAAAAAAGACTAGAACAGAGCTGAAAGAACTATGGCTACATTCGAAAACCTGCTGCTCCAACTTGAGAACGGCATCCTGACAATAACTATAAACAGAGCTGACAAACTAAACGCACTAAATATAGATACCATCAGGGAAATTAAGGACGCCATGCAGCAAGCATATGACGACTCGGCTGTGAAAGCAGTTGTGTTTGTTGGTGCTGGTTCCAAGGCTTTTGTTGCAGGTGCTGATATCTCTGAGATTGCAGAGTTAAGCGAAGTAAATGCCCGTAACTTTGCAGAGCGTGGTCAGGAAGTATTCAGCATGATCGAGAGCAGCACCAAGCCGGTAATTGCAGCTGTAAATGGTTTTGCTTTGGGTGGAGGTTGTGAGCTGGCAATGGCCTGCCACATGCGTGTAGCCAGCAACAATGCTAAATTCGGTCAGCCGGAAGTAAACCTTGGTCTGATACCAGGTTATGGTGGTACACAGCGCCTGACGCAACTTATAGGCAAAGGCAAAGCCATTGAGCTTATGATGACTGCAGATATGATTTCTGCGGACGAAGCAAAAGAACTGGGTTTGGTTAACCACGTTACTACACAGGAAGACCTCCTGCCAAAATGCTATGAGATCCTGAACAAGATCATGACCAAAGCGCCTCTGGCAATTGGCCTTGTAATTGATTGTGTAAACGCAGTGTATGATAAAGAAGAAGACGGCTACCAGACAGAGGCTAACTCTTTTGCTCGCTGCTGCACTTCGCAGGATTTCATCGAGGGTACAAATGCTTTCTTAGAGAAACGCAAGCCTGAATTTAAAGGCAACTAATCTGCTAAACTTTCACTCGCCCCAGGACCAATAGTATGAGCATAGCCAAGAAACTGGTCGGGCAGACTGCTGCCTATGGATTAAGCAGCATTGTAGGCCGGGCGCTTAATTACCTGCTTGTTCCGGTATATACTGCCGTATTTTTGCCTGCAGAGTATGGGGTAGTGTCATACCTATATGCCTTTGTTGCCTTCTTCAACATTGTGTACACGTATGGCATGGAAACGGCCTACTTCCGGTTTGCAAACAAAATTGGCGCCGATAAACCTGCACTTTATAATCGGGTACTTACCCTTATTATACTTACAAGTATAGCCTTTTCGGGTACAATTATACTTGCCTCCGGGCATATTGCCGATTTTGTTGGCATACCAGATAAGCCTGAATATGTAAGCTGGCTGGCAATTGTACTGGCTATAGATGCCATCGTAGCTATACCTTTTGCATCTTTGCGGCTCGAAAATAAGGCTGTAAAGTTTGCCTCCATTAAGCTTCTCAACATCATCATTACGGTTGGTGCCAATATGTTCTTCCTGGTACTGTGCCGCGATATTTATTTAGGTAAATACCTGCCACAGTTAAAACCACTGGTTGAAAGTGTTTATTCTCCTGCCTTCGGTATCGGCTATATCTTCCTGATCAACCTGGTTGCTAATGCGCTACAGATACCTATGTTGTGGCGCGAGATGAGCAAATGGCGCTTTAACCTGGACATGGAAACGCTGCGCCCGATGCTTTCCTATGCTTACCCACTGCTGTTTATGGGTTTGGCAGGTATGGTAAACGAAGTGATTGACAGGATTCTGTTAGAGCGCATTCTGCCGGATAACTTTTACTCGGGCCTTACAAGTATGGATGCCGTGGGTATATACAGCGCCTGTTACAAGTTGTCCATATTTATGTCGCTGGCGATACAGGCTTTCCGCTATGCCGCTGAACCGTTCTTCTTCTCGCAGTCTCAGGATAAGAACTCGCCGCAAACTTTTGCTTTAGTAATGAAGTGGTTTGTGATCGCCTGCGCTTTCATTTTTCTCTTCATTAGCGCCAACCTCGAAGATTTTGCTTTACTACTACGCAGCGCAGCCTATCGTGAAGGCATGATGGTAGTGCCGGTTTTATTGCTGGCGAACCTGTTCCTTGGCGTATATTACAACCTATCGGTATGGTTTAAGCTAACTGACAAAACTAAGTATGGCACGTACATCAGCTTTGGTGGTGCAGCGGTAACTATACTTTTCAACCTGCTGCTGATACCTGTACTTGGTTATATGGGCTCGGCAATTGCTACTTTCTTATGCTATTTTGGTATGGCACTGGCAAGTTACTTGTTAGGCAATCGCCACTACCCTATCCCTTACCCTGTTAAAACCATTATGGGCTATATATTGCTGGCAGTTATACTTACTGCGGCGGCACTATATATCCCGATCGAAAACTTTTGGGTGCGACACATAGTGCACCTTATTTTCTGCGGAATTTTCCTGCTGGTAATATTCCTGCGCGAGCGTCCGCACTTCCTTCTTAAAAATTAATCTTTAATTTTAAAAGATGAACAACAAGAACTTGCTGGTTAACGTCATTAACCAATCAAAGCACGCGCTTCCTAATTACCAGACCGAACACTCGGCAGGAATGGACCTACGCGCGAACTTAGAAGCACCCGTAACTTTAAAACCATTACAACGCGCACTAATACCTACCGGGCTTTTTATAGCACTGCCGGAAGGCCATGAAGCGCAGATCAGGCCAAGAAGCGGCCTGGCTTATAAGCATGGGATTTCGATAGTAAACAGCCCGGGCACTATAGATGCCGATTACCGTGGCGAAATTAAAGTTTTGCTCGTAAACCTCTCCGACCAGGATTTTGTGGTAGAAGATGGCGAACGTATAGCCCAGATGGTAGTGGCAAAGTATGAGCGCGTAGAATGGACAGAAGCAGAAACCTTAACGGAAACAGACCGCGGTGCAGGCGGCTACGGCAGCACCGGCACAAAATAACCGGAACACTATTTCGTTTTCCGTGTTTAGGCTTGAATATAGCTCGAACCTAATTTAGGGCTAAGTATTAGTATTTAACGCTACAGCAATGGCTGTGGCATCATCATAACTAACGAAACAAACAGAATTGCTATGAGGATAATAGTACCAATGGCAGGTATGGGCAAACGTATGCGCCCGCACACACTTACAGTTCCTAAACCACTTATACCTATTGCAGGCAAGCCAATAGTGCAGCGCCTTGTTGAAGATATTGCAAAAGTATGCCATGAGCCGATAGAAGAAGTAGCATTTATTATCGGTCATTTTGGCGAGGCAGTAGAGAAAAGTCTGGTAAGTATAGCTGAGTCAGTTGGCGCTAAAGGCAGTATTTATTACCAGGAGGAGGCATTGGGCACAGCTCACGCTATCATGTGCGCTCAGAATTCGCTGGAAGGTAAAGTTGTGGTAGCCTTCGCCGATACACTTTTCAAAGCAGATTTCCAGCTGGATACTACAGCCGATGGCACTATCTGGGTGCAGCGGGTAGAAGATCCACGCGCTTTTGGTGTGATCAAGCTGAATGAGAACCATGAGATCACTGACTTTGTGGAAAAACCGCAGGAGTTTGTGTCTGATATGGCCATCATAGGTATTTACTACTTTAAAGATGGCGCTTACCTGCGTAGCGAACTGCAGTACCTGTTGGATAACAATATCATGGATAAAGGCGAGTACCAGCTTACAAACGCGCTTGAGAACATGAAAAACAAAGGTACAGTGTTTGTACCAGCGTTGATTTCAGAATGGTTAGACTGCGGAAATAAAAACGCAACTGTTTATACCAATCAACGCTATTTAGAGTATATAAAAGACGAGGAAGGATTAGTTGCTTCTTCGGCTCAGTTGCACAACTCAGTAATTGTGCCGCCAGTATTTATCGGGGAGAATGCGGTAATACATAATTCAGTTATTGGGCCGCACGTTTCTATAGGTAACAACACCAGCGTGTACGATTCTGTAATAAGCAACTCTATCGTCCAGGAGAGTGCGGTTCTTAAAAACGGCAACATTTCAAACTCTATGGTCGGCAACTTTGTTTCTTACAAAGGTCGCCAGTCTGACCTCAGCCTCGGCGACTATAACACGCTTATAGATTAGTACCTACATGATCCGATTCAGAAACATTGTTCTCGCGGTTTGCTGCCTGGCTCTGGTTGCATCAGGCGAAAGCCTTGCGCAATCGAAGCGTAAAAAGGCAAAGGCTGCGAAGGAGGCTGCCGTAGCAGTACCTCCTGTTCCGCAGCCTTCCGAGCAGGAAATGCAGATTAGCGAAACATTGTTTCTGGATGGATTAAAATACTTTATGCTGGAGGACTATGATCAGGCCCTGAAACTGTTTCAGAAAGCTTACGTCCTCACGCCCAATAATGCGGCTTTAAACTATAAAATAGCCGAAACATACCTGCAGCTTAAGAACCCGAAAGATGCAGTGCCTTTTGCCCAGGCAGCCATTGCCCAGGATAGCAAGAACGAGTATTATTACCTGCTGCTGGCACAGCTTTATACCCAACAAAAACAGGTAACAGAAGCAGCACAGGCCTACAACGCTCTGTTGCAAAACGTGCCTGATTCCGACGATTACCTCTTTAACCTCGCTGATCTATATTTATCTCAAACCCAATATGACGACGCGCTCAAAACCTATGAGCGCATCGAAAAGAAATTTGGTCCGCTGGAGCAGGTATCTATAAACCGCCAGCAGATCTACCTGCGCCAGAAAAACATCGGTAAGGCCATACAGGAAGGCGAAAAACTGCTAGCCAACAACCCTACAGAAGTACGTTACTTTCTAGCCCAGGCTGAGCTATATAATGCTTCACAAAAGCCTGACCTGGCTATAGAAACACTGAACCGGGCACTGCGACTGGAGCCAACCAACCCATTTGCACACCTTATGCTCTCTGACCTTAACCGCCAGAAAGGAAACCTGGAGGAGTCTGAGAAGCAGGTGAAAATTGCCTTTGCCAATCCTGAGCTGGATATAGACACCAAGGTACGTATACTTGTTGATTTTATCCGCCAGTTACCAAACCCGCAATTGGAAGGCATTTCCTTAGAACTCGTAGATTTAACTATACAATCTCACCCACAGGAAGCCAAAGCTTATGCTGTGGCCGGCGACCTGCAAACTATAGTTGGCAAAAAAGAAACTGCCCGCAACAATTACCTGAAAGCAGTAAAACTCGATGATTCCCATTTTAAGATCTGGCAGCAGATCGTGCTGCTGGATGCAGAGCTTTCACAATCTGATTCTTTAGTAAAACACTCTGAACAAGCACTGGAGCTATTCCCGAACCAGGCAGTTTTCTGGTTTTACAACGGTACCGGGCATCTTATTGAGAAGAATTTTGAGAAAGCAGTTAAATCGCTGGAATATGGTAAGCGCTTATCATCGGGCGAGCCTGAGCTGGTAGCACAGTTTAACATGCAGCTTGGCGATACCTATAACTCGCTGAAAGAGTATAAAAAATCGGATGAAGCGTATGAGGCCGTATTAGCGTTTGATGCTGATAACGAATATGTGCTTAACAACTATAGTTATTACCTCTCTATAAGAAACGAGAATCTGCAGAAGGCAAAGGAGATGGCAGGGCGCTTAGTGGCCAAACACGCCGATAACCCTACTTATTTAGATACCTATGCCTGGGTTCTCTATAAGCTTGAGGATTATGAAGGGGCTCTTAAACTGCTGGAGAAAGCTATTGCCACCTCAGAAGATGCTACCATTGTAGAACACTATGGCGATGTACTTTTTAAACTCAACCAAAAAGAAGAAGCCGTAAAACAGTGGCAGAAAGCTAAACTCAAAGGCGAAGCTTCAGCCTTCATCGACAGAAAGATAAAAGATAAAAAGCTTTATGAATAAACAGCTCCTGCTTGGCTTGTTAGCTTTTGTTTTGCTTACAGCGTGTAAAAAAGAAACCCTGCCTACCACCGCTTCTGCTACCACCGAGACCATAGGCAAAGTAACTGTCCGAAATCTAAACTTTAATTACCTAAGCGCTAAAGGCTCTTTAACCATGGAAGACCGTGGCGAAAGTATAACTTCAGGCTACTCTATGCGCATTAAAAAAGACAGCGTTATATGGGTATCGGTGCAGCCGGGTTTAGGTATAGAGGCAGCTCGTCTTAAAATCACGCAGGATTCTGTTTATCTAATGAACCGCCTTCGCCGCGAGTATACAGCTACCAGTTACGCATACCTCAGCAACAAATTTAAAGTAGATGTAAACTATGAGGTGCTGCAGGCTATACTTTTAGGAAATTACCAGCCCAACGGCCAGGAAAAGACAATGGATGAGGCCGACCAGCAACACGTGCAGCAGATCCGCGAAAATCTGTTGTTCGATTACTTTATCGGGAAACAAAACCATAAACTGCAGCAACTTAACGTACAGGACCAGCAGACAGGCAGTACAATTACTGTAAAGTATAATACCTTTCAGCCAATAGGCGAAGTACCTTTCGCACATGCCTTAGCAGCCCAGATACAACAGCCAGGGCAGGTTTCAAACTTCAACCTGACGCACAGCCGTGTTACTGTAACCGATGAAGTTCTGGATTTTCCTTTTACCGTTCCTTCAGACTACACTAAATTATAATACAATAAAATCAGGAGGCAGTTGGTTCTTCGCGTATAGTTTTGCCATATTTGTAAACTGAGAGAAG
This sequence comes from uncultured Pontibacter sp., assembly GCA_966250805.1. GTDB lineage: Bacteria > Bacteroidota > Bacteroidia > Cytophagales > Hymenobacteraceae > Pontibacter. Next base: position 199,230 of record CBINIP010000006.1, read on the forward strand.
AAGACCTACTACCTTAATGATATCCCTTTACCGATTTGCTTTCTTCCTGGCCCTGTTAGTATTGCCTTTTGCCACCCAGGCGCAAAAGAAAAAATCGAAGGCACAACTAGAGAGGGAAAAGAGGGAAAATCTTGCCCGTATTAAAGAAGCTAACCGCATTCTGCAGCAGACAAAAGCGCAGAAGCAGGCATCTATTGGTCAGCTTACAGCCATACAAGAGAAAATCACGGTACAAAAGTCTGTTATCCAAACTGTTTCGCGCGAGGTAAACTATATTGCTTCAGAAGTAAAGGAAACAGAAGGTATAGTTGGTGCCTTGCAGTCAGACCTGGATAAGTTGAAAGCAGAATATGCCACTATGGTATACGCCGCCTCTAAAACAGCCAACAGCTACAACAAATTAATGTTCTTATTTGCTGCCGACTCTTTTAACCAGTTGGTAATGCGCCTGCGCTACTTGCAGCAGTACTCCGAAGCACGCAAAAAGCAGGTAGAGCAAATAAACAAAGTACAGGCCGCACTTACCGGGCAACTAGATCTGCTGGAGTCTAAAAAGAGGCAGAAGCAAAACCTGCTAAACAAACAGATTGTAGAGAACAAAAACCTTCATAACCTGAAGACTCAGCAGGACAGCATTATCTCCCGTCTCAGCAAACAGGAATCTAACCTGCAGGCAGAAGTAGCGCAGCGCCAACAGGCAGTACGCAAACTGGATAACCTGATCGCTGATATTGTAAGAGAAGAAATAGCCAGAGCTGCACGTGCGGCGAGAGCAGAAGGCCGTAAACCAAGCACCAGCACAAACAAGATTACACTTACCCCTGAGGCTGCCTTGGTTTCTTCTTCGTTTGCCGGTAACAAAGGACGTTTAGCCTGGCCAGTAGATCGTGGCTTTATTTCTCAGCGTTTTGGCCGCCACAACCACCCTGTTTTAAAAGGTGTTGTGATTGAGAACAGAGGTATAGATATCCAGACATCAACCGGGCAACCTGCTCGTGCCATTTTTGAAGGTAAAGTTCTTACCGTAGCATCTGTACCAGGTATGAACAACATTGTAATGATACAGCACGGCGAATACTTTACGGTTTATGCCAAACTTAAAACAGTAAGCGTAAGCCCTGGCCAGACGGTAAAACTAAAAGATGTTATTGGTACAGTGTATACCAACGCTGACGGCACTACCGAGCTCCAGTTCCAAATCTGGAAAAACAACCAGAACCTTAACCCGCAGAGCTGGATCAGAAGCAAATAAAACCTTACCGAAGAATTTCCGTTAGCATTAAGCGTTGCTCTCAGGCCAAATGGCCTGCTGCAGTGTTCAGAATAGCGTAATAAAATAGCCTGGAAGAACAGAAAGGGTATAAAAGAAAAAAACACCCTACAAAGCAGGGTGCCTTTCCAAGCTATGAAAACAAACTTAATTTTATATTCTTTCACAAACTTCAGGATAGACCTGCTGCCTGCAACAAAATATCATTATAAATATACATCCAGTTTTGCAATTGTGCAATAGCCTCTCCTTTTAAACTAACTTCTCCAGCTTATAGGCTTTTATATTTTGCACAGCATTAACGCAGACGACACCATTATAACAAGTTAGAGGCCAAAAGTTCTACAAAACTTAAGCACCTGTAAATCAACCCTTATAAAAATTATCCCCTATGCCATTTTCCATATATGGGAAACACTCTTTCTCAAATATAGAAAAACACCCGTTTTCTTTTTCAGCAAACATTTCATTTTTACTATATAAATTTCTTACTAAAAACGGGTAAGCCTTTAAAGCCACTTGGCTGACGAAGAAAATAGCAGCACCGGTATAGATGTTGAGTAACCTATACTTAATACAGAAGATGGACAATAAACTAATATCTTCTTTTATGGGTTTATTTAAAATATTAACTCTAATTTTGTATCCACTACATTTTAACATCTAAGACAATGGGTATCACTAACATTTTTGCTTTTATCGGAGGCCTGGGTGGCACAGAGGTAATCCTTATTTTGTTCGCCATTCTATTACTTTTCGGTGCTAAGCGCATACCTGAGCTTGCAAAAGGTCTGGGCCGCGGCATTCGTGAGTTCAAAGACGCCGCCAAAGACATCAAAACTGATGTAGAGCAATCAAACGACGCTAACCGCCCTAAGTAGTACTTTTTAAATTTAACTGTTTAAAAAGAATATGTGCTTAAATACAATTTTCCTCTTCCTAGGTGACCTGGGAGGCGGAGAGATGCTTGTTATATTAACAGCCATCCTCCTGCTGTTTGGTGCAGATAAAATTCCGGGAATTGCACGTTCATTCGGACGCGGCATCCGTGAGTTTAAAGACGCCACCAATGAGATAAAGCACGAATTAGAACGATCAATCGACGACGACAAGAAGCAACAATAGTTTGAGACAGTATAATTCGTTACGTGACATTCGCACAGACATTGCCAGCGGGCAGGTTTCGTGCAGGCAACTGGTAGATCATTACCTACGCAATATAAAGGAGAACGCCCACCTGAACGCTTTCCTGGAAGTGTTTGAGGAGGAAGCTTATGCCCAGGCCTATGCCGTAGATCAGAAACTTGCCCGTGGCAATGCCGGCAAACTGGCTGGAATGGTTATAGGTATAAAAGACGTACTGGCATACGAAGGCCATAGCCTGCAGGCATCTAGCCAGATCCTGAATGGTTTTAAGTCTTTGTATACTGCTACGGCTGTGCAGCGCCTGCTTGCAGAGGATGCTATTATCATTGGTCGCCAGAACTGCGACGAATTTGCCATGGGTGCCTCTAACGAGAACTCTTCCTTCGGCCCTGCTTTAAATGCCGACGATAATACACGTGTACCCGGTGGTTCTTCCGGTGGTTCGGCTGTAGCCGTACAGGCAGATCTTTGCCTTGCCTCCATTGGTTCTGATACAGGAGGTTCTGTGCGTCAGCCGGCATCCTTCTGTGGCGTTATTGGTCTTAAGCCAACTTATTCGCGCATTTCCCGCTACGGCCTTATTGCCTATGCTTCTTCTTTCGATCAAATCGGCATTATGAGCAAGAGCGTGGAGGATGCTGCTTTGCTACTGGAAGTGATGGCGGGCCAGGATGATTTCGACAGCACTGTAAGCCAGCGTGAAGTACCAGCTTACAGCAACCTGCTTACTACTGATAAGAAGTATAAAATCGGCTATATCCGCGACTGCTTCGAGAGCGAAGGTCTTGATAAGGAGGTGAAGGACAGTATACTTTCAGTAAAAGATATGCTGAAGGATGCAGGCCATCAGGTAGAGGCTGTTGAGTTCCCATACCTGGACTACATGGTGCCAACCTACTATATCCTGACTACTGCCGAAGCCAGCTCTAACCTGGGTCGCTTTGATGGTGTAAAGTATGGCTACCGCAGCAACAATGTTACCGACCTTACATCGTTATACAAAAAAACCAGAGCAGAAGGTTTTGGTCCTGAAGTACAGCGCCGCATTATGCTGGGCACATTCGTACTCAGCGCCGATTACTACGATGCTTATTATACTAAAGCTCAACGCGTTAGAAGGCTGATCAAAGAAAAGACCGACGAATTACTGCAGTCGTACGATTTCCTGATTCTGCCAACTGCTCCTACTACTGCCTTTAAGTTAGGAGAAAACACAGCGAACCCATTGGCCATGTACCTGGCTGATATCTTTACGGTTCAGGCTTCGCTTGCAGGTGTGCCAGCCATTTCAATTCCGGTTGGCCGGGATGCAAACGGCCTTTCCATCGGGTTACAGCTTATGACCCGCTCATTTGAGGAACCGCAGTTGCTGGCTTTCTCAAATTATATCTTGGATAAGATAACCGTTGAAGCATAAGATATAAAATGACCTACACTAAACTCTTTACAGTACTTGCGGCTATAGTTGGCAGCATGTGGGCCTCGTGTGCCTATGCTGATAACAATAGCCCTGGGTTTGAAAAGCCAATAGCGGAGGATTCGCTCAAAGCTCTACAGCAGGATACAACAGTCTTCACACCCGAAGAGCTGGACTTGATGATAGAGTACATCCCCAATGAACCTAACGACGTCATCAAAGACAGGTTAAGCTGCATCGAATCTGATTTCCCGCTTACTTTCAACCCGTTCGTAAGGGGTTTTATAGATTACTTCACTATCCGGAACAGGAAGTATACACGCACCATGATAAGCCGTGAGAATGTATACTTTCCACTGTTCGAAAAGTACCTGAAAAAGTATAACATGCCGCAGGACCTTAAGTACCTGTCTATTGTAGAGTCAGGGCTTAATCCTAAGGCAAAATCGGTAGCAGCAGCTGTTGGTTTATGGCAGTTTATTGGTTCTACAGGCCGTGAGTATGGCCTTAGCCAAAGCTCTCACATAGATGAGCGCATGGACCCGGAGAAATCTACAGACGCTGCTATGCGCTTTTTAGGTCGCCTTTACCGTTATTACGGTGATTGGGAGCTTGCAATGGCTGCTTACAACTGTGGCCAGGGCAATGTAAATAAAGCCATTCGTCGTGCTGGCGGCGGTAAAAAAACATTCTGGGAGATCTTCCCATACCTGCCAAAAGAAACCCGCAGCTACGTACCATCCATGACTGCGGTAATCTATGCCATGAAGTATGCGCCAGAGCATAACATTTTCTCTGATTCTATACTTTATGCAAATGATGTAGAGCACTTAGTGGTAAACCAGGCATTGGATCTGGAGAAACTGGCAGAAGAACTGCACATGGACTCTAAAACTTTGCTGGCGCTAAACCCTGAAATAAAATCAAAAGTTCTACCGGCGCATACACGCAACTATAAGCTGCGTATACCGGCACAGCGCGCTGCACTACTGGCATCTGCCGAAGATCGTAGCTGTATTTTACTGGCAGCTGCACCGCAACAGCGTGTTCCGGAACCGGTAATAGAAACTGCCCCTGCTCTGGCACAGCCTTTACTGGCATCTGCCAAACCAGATACTGCAGAAAAGAAAGCTACACCAGAGAAAATTACTTATGTAGTAAAGCGTGGTGATAACTTAACAGTAATAGCCAAACGCCATCAGGTTACTGTGGAGCAGCTAAAAGAGTGGAACAACCTGGGAAAGAGCAGCATTATGGCTAACCAGAAGTTAATGATCTTTACTTCTGAACCTGAAAACCCTGTATTACTGGCATCAGCTGAAGAGACAGAAAAGAAAATAACTAAAGCCTCTGCAAAAAAATTAACTGAAACCGTAAAAGAGCAAAAAGAACGTGCTGTGCATCATGTGCAGCCCGGCGATACGCTCTGGAACATTTCGCAAAGATATAACGGCATCAGCGTAGAGCAGATCAAGAAGCTAAACAAGCTAAAATCAAACGAGATCAAGCCTGGCCAGAAACTGATCATCAGCTAGACCAGCCAGTAATCAATACAGAAAAAGCACCTGCCGGAAAGCAGGTGCTTTTTTGTTATATTTTTCGGAGCAGAAACAAGGACTTAACATAAAAAAAGCATATTCCTTGCAGCTGCAAAAGCCATACCTCTTATCTTTGCCAATTGCACTTTGAATAGCCGCAAATTCTTAGGAAATTGGCCGCTTGCCTTATGCATACTTACCTGAGTAAGCATAGTCTGGAAGCCATTCCAACAACACAAACAACTACAATTACCATGATTAAAGTAAACAAGCAAGAAGCCCTAAACTACCATATGGATGGTAAGCCCGGAAAGATTGAAGTAGTGCCTACTAAAATGGTGAGCACACAGCATGACCTAGCACTGGCTTATTCTCCGGGTGTTGCAGAGCCTTGTAAAGAGATTGCCGCAGATAAAGACAACGTATATAAGTATACAGCCAAGGGTAACCTGGTTGGAGTAATATCAAACGGAACTGCAGTTCTTGGTTTAGGTAATATTGGCCCTGATGCCTCTAAGCCTGTAATGGAAGGGAAAGGCGTACTTTTCAAAAAATTCGCAGGTATAGATGTTTTTGACATCGAGATTGATTGCACTGACCCTGCTGAATTTGTTCGCATTGTAAAATCCCTGGAGCCAACTTTTGGAGGTATAAACCTGGAGGATATCAAAGCACCTGAAAGCTTCAAGATTGAGAACGCGCTGAAAGAGCAGATGAACATCCCGCTCATGCACGACGACCAGCATGGTACAGCCATTATTTCAGCAGCAGCTTTACTCAATGCGCTTGAACTGGCAGGTAAAACTATAGATAAGGTACAGATTGTAATGAACGGTGCCGGTGCAGCCGCCATTGCCTGTGCAAAACTATACGTTGCACTGGGTGCTAAAATGGATAACATCGTGATGTTTGATAAAGACGGCATCATCCGTCCGGAGCGCGATGACCTGGATATCTATAGAGCACAGTTTGTAACGCTTCGCAAGATCAACACCCTGCAGGAAGCAATGGTAGATGCCGATGTGTTTGTGGGCTTATCTGCGGGTAATGTGCTGCCGGCGGAGTATGTGAAACTGATGGCAGATAATCCTATCATTTTCGCATTGGCCAACCCTGATCCGGAAATTCCTTATGAAGTGGCTATGGCTACACGCGAAGACCTGATCATGGCAACAGGACGTTCTGATCATCCTAATCAGGTAAATAATGTATTAGGTTTCCCATACATTTTCAGAGGTGCACTCGATGTAAGAGCCACTGAAATTAACGAAGAAATGAAACTGGCTGCCGTACGCGCACTGGCTACACTGGCAAAAGAGCCGGTTCCGGAGCTTGTGCACAAAGCTTATGGCGACAACACAATCTCTTTTGGCCGCTTCTACCTTATACCTAAACCACTTGACCCACGCCTGATCACAACTGTATCGCCGGCGGTGGCAAAAGCAGCTATGGATAGCGGTGTAGCACGCATTCCTATCACCAACTGGGAAGCCTACGAGCAGGAGTTGCAGGAGCGCATCGGTATCGACCAGAAACTGATGACCCGTATTACCAACCAGGCGAAGAAAGATCCGAAAACTGTTGTATTTGCAGAGGCGGACCACTACAAGATACTTAAAGCGGCACAATCAGTTAAAGAGCAGCAAATCGCTAACCCAATCCTGTTGGGTAACCGTGCGCGCATCAATGAGATCATAGCAGAGTATAACCTAGATTTACAGGGTTGTGTTATAGTTGACCCATTTGAGGAACACGAGAAGCGTGAAGAATTTGCACAGATCCTGTACAAGAAGCGCCAGCGCAAAGGCCTTACCTTGTTCGATTGCCGCCGCCTGGTGCGCGACCGTATCTATTTTGGTAGCTTGATGCTGGAAACAGGCGAAGCTGATGCTCTGATCTCCGGCCTTACCCGCGATTATTCTAAAACTATACTTCCGGCAATACAGGTTATTGGTGTAGAAGAAGGCGTAAATAAAGTGGCAGGTATGTACATCATCCTGAACAAGAAAGAGCCATATTTCTTTGCTGATACAACTGTAAACGTAAACCCTACTGCCGATGAACTGGTAGATATTATTGGCCTTACAGCCCGTGCCGTGCGCTTCTTTGATACCGAACCACGTATGGCGGTACTTTCATACTCTAACTTCGGTTCTGTGCAGGGCGATATTCCGAATAAAGGAGCTGAGGCAGTACGCAAAGCCAAGCTACGTTACCCTGACCTGCTGATTGACGGCGAGATGCAGGCAAACACTGCACTAAACCGCGACCTGCTTCGCGAGCACTATCCGTTCAGCGAACTTGCAGACAAAGGAGCTAATACATTAGTATTCCCTACACTTACCTCAGGAAACATTGCCTATAAGGTTTTACAAGAGATAGGTGGCGCCGAAGCTATTGGCCCGGTGCTGATGGGTATGCGCAAACCTGTTCATATTCTGCAACTTGGCAGCTCTATCAGAGAAATTGTGAACATGGTAGCCATTGCTGTCGTAGATGCACAAAACTATAACAATAAACATATATAGATGATAGCTTATATTGATGGCAAGCTAACCTATAAAGATCCAACCTATGTCATTATCGATGTTAATGGCATAGGTTACCAGATCAAAATATCACTGAGCACGTTTTCTTCGTTGCCAGCTGGTGAGCGCTGCAAGCTACACACGTACCTGCACATTAAAGAGGATGCCCACACCCTCTACGGCTTTACCACGGCGGCGGAGAAGGATGTGTTCCTTCATCTTATATCTATATCAGGCGTAGGCCCTAATACAGGACTGATGATCCTTTCTTCGCTTTCTGTGGAGGAAGTACAGCAGGCCATAGTACGTGAGGATGTACGCACCATACAGCATGTAAAAGGCATCGGGGCAAAAACTGCGCAGCGCATTATACTTGAACTGAAGGATAAAATGCGTAAGGAGACCTTTGCTACCGATATATCTGCTATACCTTCTGCAGCTGCACACAATACTAACCGTGCCGAAGCGTTATCTGCTTTGGTAACATTGGGCTTTGCCAAAAACGTAGCCGAAAAAACCCTTGACTCCATCATCAAACGAGAAGGCAGAGAGCTGAGCGTAGAAGAGATGATTAAGTTAGCATTGAAATCTTCATAAGAGATATACCCAATTTGATCTGGAAAAGTAAAAAAAACAACCTGCTTCTGGCATCGGTTGCTGCTATCTGTTTGCTGGCTCTGTGGTCACAGGCCGAAGAGATGCGTTCGCGTAGCAGATTTAACTATTCTATTTTCAAGAACCTTATTTTACAGGATACTGTTAAAACAGATTCCTCTAAATTACAAAAGTATATCCCTAGCCGACGGCCTACATTTGTACCCCGCGACCGCCGCGGCAACCCGTTCAGTACCCGCTCCAACTCCTCTCCCCTGCTGCTCGGCCAGCCAAGCAACGTAGAGCTGAATATGCAGCTGGATGATAGCCTGCAACAGTATACTATAGACGAAACCATAGGCGGCCTTGACTACAGGTTACCTTCTTCTATGACGTTACAGGAATATTCGGAGTGGCAGCAGCGTCAGTCTATCCGTGAATATTGGCGTACTAAATCTGCCGGCCTGGACGGAGAAAGCGTGGTCAGCAGCAAAAGACTTGTTCCGAAGATCTACATCAGCCCTGTTTTCGACCGCATTTTTGGGGGTAATTATGTGGATATTCAGCCAAATGGTAACGTATCGCTGAAGTTTGGTGCACGCTTTAACCGCAACCAGAACCCAACTATACCTTTGCGCCAGCAGCGCACCGGCGATTTCGATTTTGAGCAGAACATTTCGCTTAACCTAGTTGGTAAGATTGGTGAGAAAATGCGCATCAACTTTAACTGGGACAACAACGCCAACTTCGACTTCGAAAACAACATGAAGCTGGATTACACCGGCTACGAAGAAGAGATCATCCGTAAAGTAGAGGCTGGTAACGTAAGTCTTCCGCTGAACAACTCACTGATAACAGGTGCTCAAAACCTGTTTGGTATTAAAACACAGCTACAATTTGGTCGCCTGGGCGTAACAACTATCGCCTCTAACGTGCGTGGCCGCAACGATGAAATTGTAGTTCAGAACGGCGCTCAGAATAAACCTTTTGAGATACGGGTAGACCAATACGACCGCGACCGCCACTACTTCTTATCGCAGTTTTTCCGAGGCCGCTACGATAACACACTAAAAAACCTGCCACTGGTTAACTCTGGCATTGTAATTCGGCGCCTGGAGCTGTATGTTACCAACAACAACCGCTCTACAGAGAACCTGCGCAACATGGTGGCCTACATGGACCTTGGCGAAGCCGATCCGTACCGCGACCAGTTTCAGGGTGCAGCCCCTAATGCCCCGGCCAACAACACGGCTAACCAACTTTACAGCCGCATAGCTAGCGCACGCAATAACAACACCATAGACGATTACCTTACCGGCCTTGGATTGCAGAAGGGTGTTGATTTTGAACATGTGCGTGCCCGAAGGCTCGATCCAAGAGAGTATAAATTTAATCCGCAGTTGGGTTATATTTCTTTAAGTACAGCACTGCTGCCTGACCAGGTGCTGGGTGTGGCTTTTGAGTATACTTACAATGGCAAGACTTATAAGGTAGGTGAGCTGATGGAGGATTACCAGAACCTTTCGGATGATCAGGTAATCCATATGAAATTGCTGAAGGCTACAAATCCATCGTTAGAATTCCCAACCTGGGACCTGATGATGAAAAACGTGTATAGCCTAGAGGCAACGCAGCTTAACCGCGAAAACTTCCAGTTCCAGATCATCTACAAAGACGATGAGACTGGTGTAGACATTACAAGTATAAAAGAGCCAAGCCCGATCCAGAACATACCTTTGATTGAGGTAATGAACTTGGATAATGTAAACACCAACAACGACAAACCACGTGACGGCAACTTCGACTTTCTGCCAGGTATAACTATAGATCCTGAAACAGGGCGCATCTTCTTCCCGGAGGTAGAGCCTTTTGGCAGTTATCTGGCCGGTAAATTAGAAGGCAACCCAGATTTGCAGGAGCGCTATGTTTTTCAGGAGCTTTATGAGCAGACCCAGACAGATGCCCAGCAAAATACAACCAAAGCCAAGTTCTTTTTGAAAGGCCGTTTCCAGGCTACTTCTACCGACGAGATCGTGCTTCCGGGCTTCCGAATTGCAGAAGGTTCGGTAGCTGTATATTCTGGCGGTACGCGTTTAGAGGAAGGCACCGATTACCAGGTATTCTATGACCTTGGCCGCATCAAAATTCTTAACCCAAGCTACATCAGTTCTGCCAGCGACCTGAGGGTAACGTACGAGAAAGCCGAGTTGCTTAACATACAGCCACGCACCTTGCTAGGTGCCCGCTTCGACTACAGGCTTAACAACGATGTGAACCTCGGTGCTACTGTGCTGCACCTGAGCGAGCAGCCATACATAAACCGGGTAAGTATAGGCGATGAACCAAGCAACAACACCATTTATGGTTTTGATGTGAACATCAACAAAGAGTCGCGCTTCCTGACTAAGCTTACTGACAAGATCCCGTTCATTCAAACCAAAGCACCATCAAGTATAACATTTAGTGGTGAGTTTGCGCAGTTGGTTCCGGCTCCGTCTAAATCTCCGGTAAACGAGGCTGGTACTTCTTACATAGATGACTTTGAAGGGGCTGAAACACCTTATAACCTGGGAGGCTTTAATAATGCAAACTGGCGTCTGGCTGCAACGCCTGCTCCGCTTGTACAAGGTCCGGGGCTGCAATATTCTTACAACAGGGCCAAGTTAGCCTGGTATAGTATAGATCAGATCTTCTACCGCGACAGCGACAACCTGAAACCCGGCAACATTACCAAAGAAGAGTTGAAGAACCATTACGTGCGTGGCGTGCGCCGTAATGAAGTATTCCCGGGCCGCGACCCTGAAGTAGCCAACACTTACGAGTATACTTTCGACCTTGCTTATTACCCGCGAGAGCGTGGCCAGTACAACTATAACCCTAACCTGGATGCACAAGGCCGCCTGCTCACCGACCCGAAAAAGAACTGGGGTGGTATCAGCCGCGAAATTGGTTTTGACACTGATTTTGACAATGCCAACATAGAGTACATGGAGTTCTGGCTGATGGATCCTTTCATTACAGGACCAAACGGCCGGAAAGACGACCAGGGCAACCAAATCACAAGTACCGATGGTGGTGAGCTTATACTTAACTTGGGTAGCGTTTCTGAAGATATCCTAGCTGATGACCGTTATGCTTTCGAGAATGGTTTGCCAACCACAGCCGGCGACCTGCAAAGTACACAGGAAACGATCTGGGGCCGTGTTACTACGCAGCAGTTCCTGACCGATGCCTTTACAGGTGTTCCGGGTGCCCGTCAGTACCAGGATATCGGCCTTGATGGTATAAACGATGCCGATGAGCGTACTAAATTCCAGACAGGCTTCCTGAACCTGATTCCGGGTGCAGTGCCGCAATCTGTGCTTAACGACCCTTCTGCCGATAACTTCCTGCACCACCTGGACCCATTCTACGACCAGCAGAATGCAGGTATACTTGCGCGTTACAAGAACTTCAACGGCATGGAGAACAACTCTCCTGAAAACAGCCGTTTTTCTAACTATGCCTTCCCTGATAAGGAAGACATGAACAAGGACAATGTTATCAGCGATCTGGAACAGTACTTCGAGTATAAGATCAACCTGAGACCGGGACAAATGAATGTGGGCCAGAACTACATTGTAGATCAGGTTGTACACGAAGACATCAACGGCGATAGAGTTACCTGGTACCAGTTCCGGGTTCCGGTACGCCAGCCAACTGCCAGTGTAGGTAACATCAGCAGCTTTAAGTCTATCCGCTTCATGCGTATGTACATGACCGAGTTTGCTGATCCTGTGGTGCTGCGTTTTGTACAGTTCCAGTTTGTGGCAAACCAGTGGCGCACGTTCCTGCAACCGATCACCGACGGCAACCCTTGCTTAAACTGTACCGATGATGCCAGAACCTTTACCGTTTCTACTGTTAACATAGAAGAAAACAGCGAGGCTGCGGATGGTACCATTCCTTATGTACTTCCTCCGGGTATAGAACGCCTCCGCGACTATGCTTCAACCAACGATCGTCGCCAGAATGAGCAATCGCTGCAGCTGTGTGTGGAAGACCTGAAAGACTCTTTCTCGAAGGCAGTTTACAAAAACCTGAACATCGACATGCTGATCTACAAGCGCCTGAAGATGTTCATTCATGCGCAGGCTGATGGTTTAAACACGCAGGACGATGACATGCAGGCATTCGTTCGCATCGGTACAGATTATACTCAGAACTATTACGAGTATGTGGTGCCACTTAAGATTACGCCTGCTAACAGCAACACAAGAGAGGCCATCTGGATGGCTGAAAACGAACTAGATATTGCCTTAGAGGATTTTGTAAAAGCTAAAACCGAGCGTAACCGGCTTGGCTTCGACAGAAGAACGCCTTATGAAGTAACTATAAATGGCAAAACTATACGTGTAGTAGGTAACCCTGATTTCAGCGAAGTACAAAGCGTAATGATTGGTTTGCGCAACCCTACAACACTTAACGACGATGGCCGCCCGCATTCGGTTTGTATGTGGGTAGATGAGCTGCGTGTTACAGATTTCAGGAACCAGTCGGGTTGGGCTACCAATGCCAGGTTTAATACCAAACTAGCCGACTTCGCTAACCTTACTGCAACAGGAGCTTATACTACCGTTGGTTTTGGGGCATTGCAACAGAAAATAGCACAGCGCTCGCGCGAGAACACAGCCCAGTTTGATGTTAGCGCCAACATTGTTGCCGATAAATTCCTGCCTGAGAAACTTGGTGTAAAAGTACCGGTAACGGTGCAGTATGGTACCCTGAGCAGCGAACCGCAGTTCGACCCGCTTGATAAGGACGTACCGCTGGAGGAATCTTTAAAGCGCTTTGATTCACCATCAGACAGAAGAGAGTACAGGCGCGAAGTAATAACCCAGGAAACACGCAAAAGTATAAGCCTGCTGAACGTGCGCAAAGAGCGTACAAACCCTGAGGCTAAAGTACGGCCATACGACATCGAGAACCTGGCTTTCTCCTACTCTTATGGCGAGCGCCTGTTCACCAACATCGAGACCGACCGCGACTATACCAAAACTTATACAGGAGGTGTGGCTTATACTTACACCAACACGCCAAAGAACTATGCACCATTGGCACAATCTAAAGCACTTAATTCGCCATACCTGCGCCTGATAAAAGACCTGAACTTTACTCCGCTGCCAAGCCGCTTCGCCTTCCGTGCCGATCTGGACAGAAGGTATAACGAAACGTTCCTGCAGCGTCGCGACCCGGGTTCAGGGCTGATCACCACAAGAGGTATAGAACCTACTTTCCAGAAGTACTTTTACTTTAACCGCATCTACGACCTGAAATGGGACCTGAGCAAGAGCCTGTCGGTTGATTATACAGCTACAAACCGCGCTGTAGTGGATGAGCCGGATTACCGCATTGATAAAGATGTAGACTCGCTGAAGTATAAAAACAAGATCATCTGGGAGAACCTGCGCCGTGGTGGCCGAAATACGAACTTTAACCAGGTGGCAGCTATCAACTATAAACTTCCGCTGGATAAATTCCCGCTTACCGATTGGTTGGGCGCTGAAACACGTTACGCAGCCACTTACATCTGGACAGCAGGTTCAACAGCTCTTAACCAAGATGCTAGCTTCAGGTTGGGTAACACAGTTGAAAACAGCACCGAGTTCAGCGTAAATGGCAGATTCGATCTGGTGAAGTTATACAACAAGGTGAAGTTCCTGAAAGCGGCAAACACACCGGCTCCGGCAGGCCGACCGGCAGCACCTGCTCCAGGCGATACCACAAAACCTGCAGGCTCCGAAATGAGAGTTGCTAAATCGCTAGCACGTGTGCTGATGATGACGCGCTCTATAAACTTTACATACCTGCAAAACCGTGGCACTATGTTGCCGGGTTACTTACCTAGCACCAGGCTGCTTGGCTTCGATGAAGGTTTTGATGCGCCTGGCTTACCGTTTATACTTGGCAGACAGTATGACTTGGATAACCTGTACAACCGTGCCTTCAGCAATGGCTGGTACACCGATAGCAGCCAGTACCTGAACACCCCACTAAGTGCTATAAACACCGAAACCTTTACAGCCAGAGCGAACCTGGAGCCGTTCCGTAGCTTTAACCTGCAACTAGATGCGCGCCACAACAAGTCTGAAATTGAGGAAGTCTTTTACCGTAAAGAGTTTGATGATTTTGGTGATGTAGGTGAAGTAAACCAGCGCCAGAACCCGATAAACACAGGCTCTTTCAGTACATCATTCTTCGCACTGGGTACATTATTTGAGTCCAGAAGCAGCGGCACTTCCGATGCCTTCGAGGAGTTTATACGCAACAGGTATAACGTGCGCGAGAAGCTGACAAATGCCAATGCTGCTGCCGGTGATTCAGGCTATACTTTGAACTCACAGGATGTATTGCTGGAGTCGTTCCTGTATGCTTACCAGGGCCGCGACATTAACGGATACAAGGCCCGAGATAAAAACCCGTTCAGCCGCCTGCCAATTCCAAACTGGCGTATCGATTATAATGGGCTTTCGCAGTTGCCTTTCTTCCAGCAGTGGTTTAGCCAGGTAAACCTGACGCATGCCTATAACTCGAGCTACAATATTACAAGCTTTACCTCATCGCTGGCTTACCAGAGCGAGCCGGCTGGTTACCCAAGCAACAAAAACGAGTTCGGACAGATTGTACCTTATTACATAGTAAGCCAGCTAACAGTTGTAGAGCGTATGGCGCCATTGGTAGGTGTTAACTTCCGTACCAAAACTAACTTTACAGGCCGTGTGCAATACAACATGGAGCGCAACCTGTCGCTTAACCTGACCAATGCGCAGATAACAGAAACCAATGTAAAGGATTATGTGGTAGGTTTTGGCTACAGTACAAGTAACTTCAGAATACCGTTCAGGATTGCAGGGCAGCGCCGAGTGCTGGAAAACGAACTTACCATGCGCCTTGATTTCTCGGTGCGTGATAACCAGACAGTACAGCGTGCCATTGCCCGCGACGATGCCGGAAACGAGCGCAGCCAGAACCAGATCACAAACGGAACAATGCAACTGCAACTACGCCCTACCGTAGACTATGTGCTCAGCCAGCGTGTAAACCTGCAATTCTATGTATTGCGAACTGTGTCTGATCCGAAGATTTCTACCTCGTTCAGAAGCAGCGTATCAGAGGGCGGCGTGCAGCTAAGAGTAAGTTTGCAATAATATTTTGGCATTGCGAAAAAGGCTGTATTTTTGGCGAGTAATAATCAATAGAAATAACAAATGAACCTACCTGAAAACCTAAAGTATACTAAAGACCACGAGTGGGTGCGTATCGAAGGCGATGTAGCCTATGTAGGCATCACAGATTTCGCTCAAAGCGAGCTTGGTGATATCGTTTATGTAGACATCGACACTGTAGACAAAGAGATCAGCAAAGAAGAAGTTTTCGGTACTGTAGAGGCCGTTAAAACTGTATCTGACCTGTTCAGCCCACTGAGCGGCACTGTACTTGAGTTTAACGATAAACTGGAGGCTAGCCCTGAACTGGTAAACTCTGACCCTTACGGCGAAGGCTGGATCATTAAAATGTCGGTAGGCAACAACGGTGAAGTAAGCGAGCTGCTATCTGCAGAAGCTTACAAAGAGCTAATCGGCCACTAAGTATAAACAAAGTATAGTAGGTTGATTTTAAGATATAACCTATTTACCATAATGTGGGCAGCAGTGATTTTACTAACGACACTGCTGCCCTCTTCTTCTATGCCTCCGTCCCTTTCCATCTGGGACTTTCTCTCTTTCGACACGGTAGCACATGCCTTCATGTTTGCCATACTTACCTTTCTCATGATCGTGGGTATGTCTAAACAATACACTTACACAAAGCTGCGCCACACTGCCATCCGCTTTTCTTTAATCACCTCGGCACTGTTTGGTATTCTTATAGAGCTGGTTCAACATTTAGCCGGCGCTGGCCGCCAGGGCGATATATTTGATGTAATTAGCGATACAATTGGTTGTTTTGCCGGTGTGCTACTTTTTAATTTCATTTATAAACGCTGATTTTTTAGTTTGATGCGCTAGCCATAGCTGCTTATCTTTAACAGATGAAGCCGGTTTATACTTTATACTTAGCGCTGTTGCTAACAGCTACAACTGCCCAAGCACAGCAGATGCAGCGTGTGCGCCAGACTATAGATACCTTGTGCTCCCCTACCATGCACGGCCGCGGCTACATCTTCGATGGCGATAAAAAAGCTGCAGAGTATATCAGTTCAACTTTCAGTTCAGTGGGCTTACGGAGTCTTGAAAACAGCTATTACCAGCCATTTAACCTGTCAGTAAATCGCATTACGCACACGCCACAACTGCAAGCTGGTAAAGCTAAACTTGTAGCAGGTGTAGATTTTGTAGCTCAGGTAGCTTCGGCATCGGGTAAAGGCAAAGCGAAAGTACTGCCACTGGATACACTTGTTTTCGCTGATACTGCGGCCGCTCAAAAATTCTTCTCACAGAACCTTCACAAAAAAGCTATACTTTACCGCCAGCAAGACCAGCAACAACTCAGCAAACTTCCTGAGCATTATCAGCAGAAACTGCAAGGGGCCAAAGTGCATATTATACTTCAGCCAAAAGAGTTGATGACCACCGTAGCCCGGCAGCAGCAAAACTTACCAGTACTGGAAGTAAAATCAGGAGCCTGGCCAGTAGATACCCGCAAAATAAGGTATAATGTACAGGCCGATCTGACTCCAAACTATCAAACCCAGAATGTAGTGGCTTTTATACAGGGAAGTATAAAACCAGATTCGTTTATAGTTTTCTCAGCGCATTATGATCATTTGGGAGGTCAGGGCGAGGGAGTATACTTTCCGGGGGCAAACGACAATGCCAGTGGCACCGCCATGCTGCTGGAGCTGGCGCACTACTATAACCAACCCGAAAACAGACCTGCGTATAGCATAGCGTTTATGGCTTTTGCTGCCGAAGAAGCTGGCTTGCTCGGCTCTTACCATTATGTACAGCACCCGCTTTTCCCGCTAAGTCAGATCAAATTCCTGGTAAACCTGGACCTGTTGGGCACCGGCGATGATGGCATGATGGTAGTAAACGGAAGCATACACCAACAGGAGTTTAACCTGCTAACAAAACTAAACCAACAGCACCACTACCTGCCTCAGCTACGAAGGCGTGGGAAGGCCGCCAATTCCGATCATTTTCCTTTTTCGGAGAAAGGTGTACCGGCATTCTTCTTTTATACTTTAGGTGGCACCGCCGCCTACCATAATACCAATGATAAGCCAGAGCAACTGCCACTAACGCGTTTTCCGGAGGTGTTTAAACTGATAACAGAATTTGCAAAGCAGTTACAGTAACCTTTATACTTTGGACGGAGTAGGGCAGGCTGACGTACCCGAAATATTAGCACATTCTATACTTCGGAAGCTTGCCTTTACAGGGCTAATTCGTTAGATTTAATATTCTGCTACAGTGGCTTACCCGTTTATACTTACAGGTTACTCTTTCTATGAAATCAAAGCGCTTACGCTCTCATGTCTTGCCTGTTGTTCTGGGCACGATACTTTTCTCCTGCCTTCCTTTTAGCCTGCTTGCCCAGAAAAAAGACGGTACCTTACCCGACCAGAACCAACATAAAAAACTAGCCCCAGCCCTGCAGCAGCATAATGCTTCGAAAGCATCGGCAGCAAGCTATCGGGTGCAGGTAAAAGACCGTGCATTGTTTCTGAAATGGCTGCAGGAGCAAAAAGTAAGTATAAAAGCCACTCAGGTAGCAGGGCACGAAGGCGTGTTGGTTGTAAACGAAGTATCAGAAAGCAACCTGAAACAGCTTTTATCCTGTCCGCAGGTTACGTTTATAGATAAGCCCAACCGCAAAGCACAGGTAGAATCGGAGTTCAAAGATGCCGACCTTACTTTTAACAAGATCAACTATGTGCACAGCATCTATCCGCAGATAAACGGAAATAACTTGGTTGCTTCGGTAAAGGAGGATGCTTTTGACCCCGATGACATTGACCTGAAGAACAGAACTCTTCCTTCCCCGCAGGTCAGCAGCATACAATCTCCACACGCCACTACTATGGCAACTATAATTGCTGGTGCTGGTAACTCATCCCCTTTAGGCAGAGGCGTAGCCCGAAACGCAAAACTAATCTCCTCAGATTTTAAAGAACTGATGCCAGAAAGCAGTGAGCAGTTGCTGGCAAACGGGGTTTCGGTACAAAACCATTCGTATGGCGTTGGGATAGAGAATTACTATGGTATTGAATCGAGCGCTTACGACAAGCAAACCTATACTTTCCCGCAATTGCTGCATGTTTTTTCGTCTGGCAACAGCGGCACAGCATCCGCCGTGGATAACCCTTACACGGGTATAGTGGGCATGGCCAACCTGACGGGGCAATTCAAGACATCTAAAAATACCTTAAGTGTAGGCGCTATTGAGGCTAACGGGCAAATAGGTGCGCGCAGCTCCAAAGGCCCAACTTATGATGGTCGTGTTAAACCTGAGCTTGTTGCTTTTGGTAAAGGCGGTACTTCTGAGGCTGCTGCTTTGGTATCGGGTGTAGCGTTGCTGCTACAGCAAACCTACCGCGACAACCATAACGGCGCTCTGCCACCTGCAGCATTGGTAAAAGCCATACTTATAAACAGTGCCGATGATGTTGGCCGCCCTGCTGTAGATTTCGATTCGGGGTTTGGAAATACAGATGCCAAAGGTGCCCTGAAAACGATACTGGATAAACGGTTTATTAACGATGCCGTAGCGCAGAATGAGGAAAAGATATTTACGATTACAGTACCCGCAGGTACAAACGAACTAAAGGTAACGCTTGTATGGCACGACCCTGAAGCAGAATCCAACGCTACCAAAGCACTCATTAACGACCTTGACCTGACTGTGCTGCAAAACAGCAAAGGCTTATCCTGGCAACCGTGGGTGCTAAGCTCCTACCCTCACTTAGATTCACTCAAACTGCCTGCCAAACGCCGCCCAGACCACCTGAACAACGTGGAGCAGGTTACCATTACAGCACCTGAGGCCGGAGTTTATACTTTAAAAGTGAAAGGTTTTAATATTGCCGGAGGCGCTAAAGACTTCAGTTTGGTATATGAGTATGAGCAGGGGCTTGAGTGGACATATCCTGTGCAAGGAAGTAGCCTTTTACCCGGAAGTATAAACCGCCTGCGCTGGGATGGCTCTAAACAAGCTATAACCGGAAAATTAGAGTATAAGCCCACCGGCACCGATAACTGGACCATGATCAGTGATAAAATTGATATAGCTACCGGCTACTATGACTGGCAAGCACCCGAACAGGTACAGGTGGCGCAGCTACGGTTAAGTACAGGAACTCAAAGTATAACATCAGGAGATTTTATACTTGCCCATGAACTGGCTATAAAAGTAGGATATGATTGCGATAACAAGCTGATGCTATTCTGGCCTAAGGTTGCGGGTGCTCAGCAGTATCAGGTTTACCAGCTCGGCGAAAACTACCTGGAGCCTCTGGCCCTGACACAGGACACTATATTGGTAGCAGATAAGAGCCAGCTGAAGAGCAGCCAGTTTGCAGTAGCGCCTGTTCTGCAAAGTATAGCAGGCTCTTATAGCAGCACTATTGCCTCCGACCGTGTTGGCTATACCTGCTACATTAAAAACTTCCTGCCACGCCTCCTGGTAACTGAAAACGTTATCTTCGATCTGGAGCTGAGTACACTACACGAATTAGCCTCTATTAGTCTGGAAAGAGCTGATGAGAAAGGGGCATTCCAAACTATAAAAACTATAAATCCAATCACGCAGCTTTCTTCCGAATTAGCAGATCCTTCGCCACGGCTCGGGCAAAATGTTTATCGTGCCAGGGTGGTTACAAAAGCTAACCAATCATACTATAGCCAGTCTGAGAAAGTATACTTTGTAGATGAAAAGTTTGTGCAGGTGGCTCCGAACCCTGTAAAATCAGGTCAGGACATTGGCATTTTAACAGAAGCTGACCCGGTAACTTTTCAGCTATTCGATCAGTTAGGCAGGTTGGTACGTGAGTCTACTGAAACGGGGGCTGTTAAAACGCTTTCAACTCAACACCTGCCGGCTGGCCTTTACATCCTGCGGGCGCGAAGCGAAGATGGTAAGTTCACCTCCTCTAGTCGCGTAATTATACTTTAGAAAATAAAAAAGCCCTGCAGAACTGCAGGGCTTTTCTTTTGGCAATAGCTGTTTCTGTTAGTACAGGTAGTTTAATGCTGTTCTGTCGTTGCTGTTAAAGTAGCGGTTTACACCGGAACCGATACACGCCAGCATCCACGAGTTAGGATCTGCAGTTGTTGGCGTACCTGGTATATGAATAGCACCTACCGTAGAAGCACCTTCGTTAGAGTAGCTACCACCGCAAGAGTAGCTGCGGTCCATGTAGTCAGTGTGGCGGAAACCGATACAGTGCCCAAGCTCGTGCGCCAAAATGGTAGCCAGGTAGTTTGTGCCAGGGTTAGAGCCCAGGTAGTCTGAGTTCACCTTTACGCTGTTGTATGGATTACCACCTGATGGGAAACCTGCAGAAGCAAGATAAGAAGAACCAGTTGGTGCCTTAGAAAGCAGAATGTTGTAACTTGAAGACACACGCTGGAATTTAATGCGCAGGTTCTCAGCATTGTAGCGACGGATTGCTTCATCTAAAGCTGTAACGTAAGATGAAGGCAAGCTGGTAGTGATCGCTACTCTAATAGTACGGGTAGTAGTACCTACACTTACCAGGTTAGTTGTACGATACTGCTCTGCTTCGCCTACGCGTAAAGCCTGAACTTTGCCTCTTTCAGCAAGCTCTGCATCAGACATAATAATGTCACCTTCAATAAGGTAACCGCCTTCAACACGCTCAACACCCTGTGTGTTAAAGCCTGCTGCCGCGATCATGTCGATTGTAGACTGCGACACTTTGTTGTCTACTACTTCGCTTTCATCCTGCTGGCAAGATGCAAAGCTGAACATTGCCACAAAAGCGGCACCAATGAGTAATCGGTTTGTTAACATAGGTTTTATATTGGTTAAGTTAAACATGCACTAAATATAGCCGTCTGCTATATATTAGCATCCATATTACTCGCTTTAAACCAATATGTTACGCCAATCAAATATAGTTTAAGTGCTAATTATTTATGTTAGAACAACTAATAATGCAACTGAGGCTTAATTATCAGCTTTTTGTATTCTGCAGTAATTGATGGAATAACATTGAACCTCAATTTATTTTTCCACACTGGCCCTTTATTTATCCACATCACTATATTTAAGTAGTTACAGCTTAGCTTTTTAAGTATAAAGCCATTCTGGCTGCCAAACCATTTTTTGTAGCGCAGTGAATTAAAGAACAAGCTGATACATAAAAAAGCAGCCTTGCATTTATGTGCAAGGCTGCTCCTACAACTTATACTTTGCGTAACCTAGTACAGGTAGTTCAAAGCAGTTCTGTCGTTGCTGTTAAACGGACGATCGTCGCCGTTACCAATACAAGCCAGCATCCAGGAATTTGGATCCGGACCAGTTGGAGTACCAGGTATATGGATAGCGCCTACATTGGAAGCACCTTCGTTAGCGTAACCACCACCGCAAGAATAGCTACGGTCCATATAATCAGTGTGGCGGAAACCAATGCAGTGGCCAATTTCGTGTGCTAAAATAGTAGCCAAATAATTTGTACCAGGGTTAGAGCCCAGGTAAGCAGAGTTTATCTGTACACGGTTGTAAGGGTCGCCTTTAGAGGTCGGAAAACCGGCAGATGCCAGGTAACCGGCAGTAGAAGGCGCTTTAACAAGAGTTATATCGCCTCTGCTGTTTACCCTACGGAACGTGATCTGCAGGCTCTGAGCATTGTAGCGGCGAATAGCTTCGTCTGTAGCTGTTACATAAGCACTTGGCAGTTGGCTGGATACACTCACTGTGATAACGCGTGGCAGGCCTTTTACCAGGTTTGTAGTGCGGTACTGCTCGGCTTCGCCTACACGCAGGGCCTGAACTTTATTACCTGCAGCAAGGTCTGCTTCTGTTACTACAATATCTCCTTCAACAAGGTAACCTTCATCAATGCGCTGTACATTGTTCGTGTTAAAACCAGCCTGAGCAATCTGATCAAGTGTTGCCTGAGAAACTGTATCGTTGGTAACCACATCTTCATCTTGCTGGCAAGATGCAAAACCTAGTGTAGCCGCAAAGGCTAACATGAGTTGTAAATGTTTTGTTTTCATTAGATAAGAGAGTTTAGGTGAAACAATAAATAATGCGGTTTATATAGAATAGGATATATATTTATTGCTCTTTATCAAGTGGTTACCTTGATCTTCAGGTTATCTTATACTTCTATATAGTCATTAAGTTTCTCACTTATTCATTTTTTTCTATGTTATAACACTTCATATATTTCAACTATAGCTCTTTTATAAAACAAAACGGCCCCACAAATACTTGCGGAGCCGTTTCAGCTAAACTAAGACTTTATTACCTAGTACAGGTAGTTCAGAGCAGTTTTATCGTTTGCGTTGAATGGGCGGCTCTGGCCAGAACCGATACACGCCAGCATCCATGAGTTAGGATCCTGAGTTGTTGGCGTACCTGGTATATGCACAGCACCTACCGTAGAGGCACCTTCGTTAGAGTAGCCACCACCACAAGAATAGCTGCGGTCCATGTAGTCTGTATGACGGAAACCGATGCAGTGACCAATTTCGTGTGCCAGAATGGTAGCGAACCAAGCTTGGTTAGGGTTAGAACCGATGTAACGAGTGGCAACCTTTACCTGATTGTGAGGCTCGCCAGCAGAAGTTGGGAAACCAGCAGATGCCAGGTATTGCGCGCTTCTAGGAGCAGCAACTATATCAATAGCGCCACCTGATGCAACACGCTGGAAAGTGATCTGTAAACCTTCTGCATTGTAACGGGCAATAGCCTCATCTAAAGCAGGCAGGTAAGAAGTTGGCAACGAAGAAGACATACTCACTGTGATAACACGTGGCAGGCCTTTTACCAAGTTTGTAGTGCGGTACTGCTCGGCTTCGCCTACACGCAGAGCATTTATTTTAGCAGTGCTGTTAAGTTCGCCGTCAGATAAGAAGATATCGCCTTCAACAACATAACCGCCATCAGTGCGCTTCACATCGTTTGTGTTGAAGCCCAATTGAGAAATCTGCTCAATGGTTTTCTGAGATACGGCATCCTGGCTAGCTACTTCTTCATCTTTCTGGCAAGACGTAAAAGTGAAAGTTGCCATTAAGGCAGAGGCAAACAGTAAGCGTGTTACTTTCATAAATTTTAAAAATTTTAAGTTAAACATAAATGAAATATACTATATAGAAATTTAATTCCAAATATTTTTTACCTAAAAATTTGCTTTTTATTAAAAAATTTCAGGTGTACAGACATCTATGTTTTACCATTAACCATTATAATTATTTTAATTATTTTAAATATAAAATATCTAATAAGCTCGATGTAAGTGCTTTAATTTAGGATGAAGCGGCTGCCAAAAGAGAGGAGGATTTAAAGTTTAAACATCATGCAAAACCTATATAAGTTTAGGACATTCTTCAGTTAAGGGAGATACAACAACTGAAGTGCTGCAATAAGGAGCAAGTATAAAAGTATAAGCCAGGGCAGGGCACAAAAAAGCGGCTGCCGCTTTTTTCGAGCAACAGCCGCTAAGCTATAATTTAGAGTATACTTAAAGTATATTATTGATCTGCTCTTTGATCTTCTCAAGCTCTTCCTTCATTTCCACTACATGGTGCTGTATGGTGGCATCGTTAGCCTTAGAGCCTATAGTATTTATTTCGCGGCCTATCTCCTGGGCAATAAAACCAAGCTTTTTTCCGGTTGGCTCCGGCAGAAAAACAGTTTCAGTAAAATAGTGTAGGTGATTTACCAAACGTACCTTTTCCTCGGCAATATCCAGCTTCTCCATAAAGTAGATCATCTCCTGCTCAAACCGGTTCTTATCAAAGTGCTCTGAAGTACTGATTTCTGATAAATGGCCTTTTATGCGCGCCCTGATGTGCTCCATACGCACAGGGTCATGTTTCTCGATTTCAGCTAGCAGAATACGGATGCGATCTATATAAGACATTATCTCGGTAGTAAGCGCTTTGCCCTCGTCGGCACGGAAGGTATTGATGTTCGCGATAGCTTCTTCTACCAAAGGCTTAACAAGGCTCCATTCTGCACCGGCACTTTCTTCGTCGGCCTGGTCTTGCTGCAATACGTCTGGCATATGAAGCGCCAGCCTGAACAGGTCATTTTTCTGCCCACCTACCATATCAGCTGCTTCGTTCAGCTCATTGTAGTAAGCGCTCAGCAATTCTTTATTAATAGTGCTCTTAGCCTTTTGTGCTTTGTTTTTTGTGTAATCTATACAGATGCTCACTTTGCCACGAACCAATGCTTTAGTAAGCATATTTCTGATCTCGTACTCGTACTCACTTAAAAAACGTGGCACCCGTACCCCTAAATCCATACTTTTAGAGTTAAGCGAACGGATCTCTACTGAAATAGAATATTGGTCGGCATCTTGGCGAGCGCTTCCAAAGCCTGTCATGGACTGCAACATAAGCTCTTTTATATAATGATACTTGGGCAAATTAAGTATAATTCTTCAGATTTTAGCTCTGGCATAATCTAAAGCTGTCAAATGCAAACTTATACGTACAGCCCAACCGAAATATATTTCCCACTGAAGTATAAAATTTAGTTTAGTTATTTCCTATAACCGCAAACAAGCCTTGTTAATACACTTAATGCTAACTTGTATACTTGCATACAAACAGCGACCTTTTGCCTTAGTGCCTATTGATAGCTTGTAACAGCTTAAGTATAACCTTAAAGAGAAAAGCCCTACCTTTGCACCCGCAATGAGAAAAGCTACTTCATTATTTATAGCAGTTACTCCACCGTGATATAAGTATAACCAGGCCGCCCCGGCTTGGAATTTCCTGTTTTGCTTTATCATCTATTATATCTTACAGATGCAGCCAGGTAATGTATACCTGCACTGCACCTGCTTAATTTCTATTACCATTTCATGAAACAAGTTTTAAGGCTTTTCGACTTCAGCCAGAAAGTTGATTATAAAGTAGAAATTCTGGCGGGGCTTACCGTGGCCATGACCATGATGCCCGAATCGCTTTCCTTTGCTATACTTGGTGGTTTCCCGCCGCTGGTTGGTTTGTATGCTGCCTTTATTATGGGCCTGATCACGGCTATATTCGGTGGCAGACCGGGCCTGATTTCGGGTGGTGCCGGCGCAACGGTAGTTGTACTTATTGCCCTGATGCAGTCGCATGGCATTGATTATGTTTTTGCAGCCGTTGCGCTGGCAGGTATACTTCAGATACTGGTTGGTGTGTTTAAGCTGGGCAAGTTCATCCGGCTAGTACCGCAACCGGTTATGTATGGCTTTGTGAATGGCCTGGCTGTTATCATTTTCACGTCTCAGCTTGAGCAGTTTAAAACTATAGTTAACGGCGAGACTGCCTGGCTCACCGGCGAACCGCTCTGGATCATGCTTGGCCTGGTAGCACTGACTATAGCCATTATCCTTCTTTTCCCTAAAATAACGAAAGCGGTGCCTGCCTCGTTGGTGGCTATTATAGTTGTATTCCTGATCGTGCTGTGCTTTGGCGTGGATACCAAAACAGTTAAAGACATTGCTTCTGTTAGCGGCGGCTTCCCTCCTTTCCACATCCCGCAGGTGCCTTTTACGCTGGAAACCTTGCAAATTATTTTCCCTTATGCCTTAATTATGGCTGGTGTGGGCTTAACAGAAAGCCTGCTTACCCTGAACCTGGTAGATGAAATAGTGGGCAACCGCGGCAACAGCAACCGTGAAAGTATAGCACAGGGAAGCGCCAACGTTTTAAATGGATTCTTCTTCGGGATGGGCGGCTGTGCCATGATCGCGCAAACGCTGGTTAACCTTTCGGCTGGGGCAAGAGCGCGTTTGTCTGGGATTGTGGCAGCACTAACTATACTTCTGATCGTGCTGTATGGAGCGCCTGTAATTGAACTGGTACCAATGGCGGCACTGGTTGGTGTAATGGTTATGGTGTCGGTAGGTACGTTTGAGTGGATCAGCTTCCGGATCATCAACAAAATGCCAAAGCACGATATTTTTGTGGGCATACTGGTTGCGCTTATCACCATCTGGCTGCACAACCTGGCACTGGCTGTACTTATTGGGGTTATCATCTCGGCTCTGGTATTCGCTTGGGAGAGCGCCAAACGCATTCGCGCCAGAAAGTATACTGACGCTAATGGCGTAAAATACTATGAGATATACGGCCCGCTGTTCTTCGGTTCTGTAACAGCTTTCTCCGAAAAATTTGATGTACAAAACGACCCGAAGGAAGTGATCATAGACTTCAAGGAAAGTCGTGTAGCGGATATGTCGGGGATTGATGCGCTGAACAAATTAACGGAGCGTTACCGCAAAGCAGGTAAAAAACTTCACCTTCGCCACCTAAGCGAAGACTGCCGCCGCTTGTTAACTAATGCCCAGGATGTGATTGATGTGAACATTTTAGAAGATCCGCATTATGTAGTAGTAACGGATAGGTTGAAATAAAATCTACTTTTATAAACCAGCAGCAGCTCCTGAATTTGCTTCAGGAGCTGCTGCTGGTTTATACTTATACTTTCAAGTAGCTGGTTATACCTTTATAGTTGGTTTTCATCCTCAGTCTTACTTGCTGCTTGTTTTATAGTTTGCTCTGGCTCGCTCCAAGCCCGCGAGGGCTCGTCCTGGGGGTAGGGGCCCTCGATAAAGGGCATCGCGCTGTGGCGAATCCTGCCGGGGGTAGGGGCCCCCTTTGACTCGGCTCCGCCTGT
Organism: uncultured Pontibacter sp.; assembly: GCA_966250805.1. Lineage (GTDB taxonomy): Bacteria > Bacteroidota > Bacteroidia > Cytophagales > Hymenobacteraceae > Pontibacter. The sequence continues at coordinate 226,578 of CBINIP010000006.1, forward strand.
AGGCTGCCTTTCAGGCACCGGACACACCAAGGCGCTCTCTAAAGGGGGCCCCTACCCCCACCCAAGGACTGGGAACAGGTGCGATAGTAAGCTGCTATGGGACTGGAACAGAATCCCCTCTCCTTGAGGAGAGGGTTAGGGTGAGGTGAAAGCAGCAACAACAAAGCA
>CBINIP010000007.1:0-218178 GCA_966250805.1 uncultured Pontibacter sp.
CTAAATTCCCTTTGTTGTCTCGGATACTTAGAATGGTATTCATGTCACGCAATACTTTGTCTAAGTGTTGAGCGCTTTCTTGTAGTTTAAACAGGGACTTATCAAATGCGGCACTCTCTTTTGGAACCTTCACCAAAAGGTCAGCAAGTCCTAACACGTTTGCCACAGGTGAACGCAGGTTATGTGAAAGCATGTAAGTGAATTGTTGAAGATCGCTGTTTTGCCTGTGCAGGTCTTTTGCCAGTTTAGCCAATTCTTCTTGCGCCTGCACCTTCTCTGTAATGTCCGACTGAATGCCTACTCGTTTGTAAATGCTTCCTTCTGCATCCATGATAGGCGTCACACTTACATCAAACCACTTTTTCTCACCTTGTTTGGTGTATATCAATACCTCTTCTTGAAAAGGCTCTTTTGTCGTTAGTTGAGTTACAATACGTGTGATCGTCTGCGGATCTGTTTCTTCTCCTTGCAGGAGTTGGTAAGGTATTTTACCTTGCATTTCTTCAAGCGTGTAGCCCGTTAAGTTTTCAAAACCTCTGTTTACCCACTCCACATGTCCTTCCTTGTCCATGATGATTACGGAGTTGGTTGTTTCGCTGGCAACCAGCGATAATAGTTCAAGCTCCTGCTTGGATTTTATTTGCTCTGATATGTCAGTCTGTACAAAAACATAGCGATTAACAGCTCCCTTATCATCCAAGATCGGGTTGACCTGTACCAATAACCAAATGTCGTCTCCTGATTTTTTCCTTCGTAATACTTCAAACGATACAGGTTCTCCGACCTGCATGTTCGAGATTGCGTTATCCAAAAAGGCATGATTTGCTTTAGGGTTATATAATAGCTCGAAGGGCGATTTACCGAGGGCATCCAGCAGGGTGTAGCCTGTTATGATAGTAAAGCCTTCATTTACCCATTCTATCCGGAACTGACTATCAAGAATAAGTACTCCATTTGTTGTTTTGTTGGCTACAAGGGAGAGTTTTTCTAACTCATGCTTAGACTTAACTCTTTCTGTTATGTCATTGAAGTAAATCGATATACCCTCATTCGATGGATAAGCTTTTACGGAAAGCCACAGTTTCAACTGACTGTAATAGGCATCAAAATGTACTGCTGTCTTTGTAGCTTTGGCATGGTGGTATTGTTTATAAAATTCACCACCTATCTCGTGTGGAAACAGATTCCAGATGTTCTGACCCACATGGTGACTTCTGCTGATCCCTAATAGCTTCTCTGCCTCCTTATTTATATAGGTTAGGTTCCATGCCTGATCAAGGGTAAGAAATGCGTCTGTGATACTTTCAAAAATGGTATTTAACTTGTTTGCTTGCTGCTGAATGGTTTCATATGAACGAACAATGGGGGTAATATCTTTTCCTATTGTCTGAATACAAGAAACCTGTCCATCAACCAGAATGGGTTGTTTGATCGTATCAAATACTTTATATTCTCCCATAGCGGTTTTGAACTCAAGATCAAACCGTATAGAGTTTCCATTTAAAGCCTGCTCAAATGCCATACTACAAACAGATGTCATGTCAGGCGTTAGGGTGGTGGTGATATCGAAAGTTGGCAATTGATCTGCAGAAGAGCCAAATGCATCATGAAATGCCAGATTGGCATCGGTAATTACGCCATGCTTGTCTTCAATAAAAATTATATCTGGGTTGCTATTAAAAAGGGATTTGTAGCGTTGCTCACTAAGTCGTAGCTTAAAGTCTTTTTCATAGGAACTGGTTACATCTCTCCCGATACAAAAAACAGCCCCATCTTTTTCGCTCCAGACAGCAGACCATGAAAACCATATAACTTGACCATCTTTATGGACAATCCTATTGTTAAAATTTATTGTTTGCTGGCCGCTAAGTACCTTCTCTGTAGTGTTAATGGTCTCATTTAAGTCGTCCTTATATACAAAGTCCCTGTAATTCTTCCCAAGTACTTCACCCTTATCATACCCGAGAATCTTATTACAAGAATCACTTATCTGAAGAAGGTCTCCTTCCTGATTGAGCATGCACACCAGATCCAGCGAAATTTGTGCAAGCCTTTCCCAGATAATTTCCGTTGAAGCTGGTTTCATCATAGCAATATACTTTTGGTACTAGTGGTTTTGTCCTGAATACAAATATATGAGACTAAAGTTTGTTTGTTAGATTTGTGCTATATACTGTTTTGGATTAGTGATTACATGAAGGAAAAGATAAATAAAATGCAAGAGATTGCTGGAGTTGAATTTTATTCAACAACTTTTTTGATCCAAATATGTTTTTAATTTTGAGCCCAATATTCAAGAAAGTAAACAGCAAATTAAGAATAGCCGTTTCTCTCATTCTTCATACAATCATTTGGCTAATTTGGTAGACGCTATGCCTCTTCTGAATATCCAGCAACTCCTCAGTAATGACAGAACTTGTGTAATGTGTGATTTTAACTGGTAGGTGGAGAAGACGATGTATATGCTGAATGGTCTGCATCACTTGGGCATCGGTTCCTTAGTTCTGGATATTTACTATGGTTGAACGATGTGCCGAATTCATATTTTAACTCATTGCTTAGTAATTTATAATCAATAGGAGGGTATGATTCAGCATAGATACTTCTGTAAACGTTGCATCCACAATGACGTTCGTTATACCGAATTTTTTGAACTTCATCAGTCAAGTAGCAATGTTTTAGCTTTATGGCTGAGAAGGTACGTTCATGAAAAACGGGCAATACATACTGAATTATTTTTGTGAGTGGATTATGCTCTATGATGCTAGTGTACATAGCAGATGTTGCTATGAGGTAAGAATGGTCGTTAGTTTACTAGACAGCAGAACATGCTCTTACCTTTAGGTTAAAATTCCGTCTAGAATAATTAATTGAGAAACCACTAAACTCTAAAGAAGATGAATGTTGCTGGTTTACGAGAAATAGGAAAATATGCTTATTTATTAAATTACAACTCAAGAGTTTAATTTCTTAAAACTCTTTTGTGTTTATACGCAAACACAAGTTATTTTTGTGATTATCTATGAGCTTATTCGTAACAAATCATTAGTTCTTACAACCTTGCATAACTCATTTTCCGTTACAACTTCAGTAAATTAGTGCAATTACAAAGATTACTCCATATTATGCTTTTTTATAAATCTGAATTTGTCGAGATCTACTACTACCCAGAAGTTAAGATGGTGGAAACACGGTGGCTGGGCTTTGCCTCAAGTGGTGATTATAGGGATGGTCTTAAACACTATTTAGAAGTAGCCAAAAATTATGAGGTTAAGCTTTGGTTGGGTGACTACCGTTTGGCTCGTGTCGTACGAATGGAAGATCAGCATTGGGCAGCAAAGGAATGGTTTCCACGGTTTTTGCCTGTCGCTACAGGCATCGAGAAAATGGCACGTGTGCAATCAGGGGATGTTTTCAGCCAGATGAGCTCTGATACGATGAAGGAGAAGATAGATATAAGCGGTCTGCCGTTCCTGTTCAGCGAATTTAAAAATTATGAGGATGCCAAAGCGTGGCTATTACAAGAAGGAGATAGTTGTATTGTTCAGCAAAAGGGCACTTTTAAAAGTGCTGAAAAGGATTAATTACTAATAACTCGTGTTTCGAGTTCAGTTAGTATATGCAGAAAGTTGTCTGACAATTCATTCATGGCTGCCATGCCAGCGTGTGCCTGTTCTATCCTGCCACTCTCATAAAGGTTGAATAATTCCAAAACCAGCTTTTTGAAATCCTGATGCAAGTCAATCAGCTTTCTAAATTCAGGCTCCTGCAGGTAGCTTGCTTTCCCCACCGTGTCAAACCATTTGTTTACAGGATTTCCATCGCCAAACAAGGTGGTATCATAGCTACTTCCAAACAGAACTGCCCGCACCTTCGATTTAAAGAAAATGTGTTTAACCCTTAGCTGTTGGAAATCGATGCGGGCTAAGTCCATGCGTGTAGTATTGTATTAGTACTTAACAACTGCTGTTCCTTTCTTTGGTTAGTATTTACTTAGTTGCGTACTTACAGTTCGGTTACATCATACCCACAAACCATGATGCCTGTTATGGTTTGCTCCTCATTATAGATCGCTTGATATATGAACGTAAGATGTAATTCCTCCAGTTCACCCGTATCGTAGCGGTCAAGATTTATAGGCATTCTTTCTGCTACGAATTCATTTCCTGAGCTATAAACATTATCAAGTAATGTAATAAAACCTTGTTCTACTACCTCAGGCAGCACCTCCACAACCGTTTTACCAATCAGGTCTTTAGTTGGCAACAGCTTTTGATACTTGTCATTTACCAATTCGAAACGATGTTCTGGTCCTTTCAGCACGCAGAAGAAAACAGGTGCCTTCATGATCAGTCGTTCGAGGATCTTGCGTTCGGCTTCCGCTTTGGTATATGCCTGTCTTACCTGATCGGATAGAGCAGACATGTATTCGTTTGATTCCGCCAGTTCCATAACCAACTGGCGAGTATCGTGAATATCAGTAGAACTGCCTACCCACATGATGATTTTGCCATTATCATCTCGCATTGCCGTGCCACGGGAGAGATGCCAGCGGTATACACCCTTTGCATTCCTGATTCGCAGTTCAAGCTGAATAGCTGCTCCGCTTTTCAAGGAAGCTTCTAACTTACTCATGGCGCCCCCAAAGTCATCTGGATGTACCACATCCTGCCATGTTGTTTCAAATGGTTTACTGGCATCTGCGCCAGTATAAGCGTACCAACGCTGGTTGTAGTAGGTTACTTCGCCTGCAGGATTTAACGTATAAACCAATTGTGGCAGAGCATCGATGGTAAAGCGAAACATACGTTCTCTTTCAGCAACGGCTTTCTTGGCAAGTTCACGCTCCGTTACATCGCTTGTCTTCTGGATGATGAAACTGACCTCACCGCTATCATTTAACACAGGGGTATGGATCGCTTCCCAATACCTTTCTTCATAGACGTCATCCACTACAGGAATGTCGTAGCGCAAAAGATGTAGCTTATCACATTGCTTTGTTTCTATGGCACGAGTCAGCGATGCCCTAAGCAAGTGCTCGTTTCGGGATTCAGGTTGAGTGGGGTTGTCGGGGAACATTTCAAGGAAACTCTTTCCAATAAGTTCCTCCCGCGTGCGCTTTGTTACACGGAGATACTCGTCGGTGGCTTCAAGTATATGCAGTTGAGGAGAAAGTAAGACGACAGTTTCCGGCAGGTTTACTAAGAACTTATATAAATCCAGCATGATAGGCTTTCAGTAGTAGGGGTTAGTGTTTATAAGGCACAGAATACGTAAACTTAAGCATAGAAGGTTAATCAAACCCCGTGATCATTTTGATAAAGTTTGAGTGTTATGCGTTCTTCTAATAAACTGTACATGATATTAAAATTTAATGCCATTTTGTGAGAAACTGATCGAATAAATGGATTAGTAAAACAGTCATCATAAAGGGTATTAAATTAAAAAACTAACTATACAACGCACAGAATTAGTTTTAATACTATTACAAGCCATTGTTGCAGGGGCTATGAGCACTATCTTAAAATAAGCTGACTTATACATAGCTGACTTATACATAGTAGAAAAGCCAGAAGAACATCTTAAGGAGAGCCAATAATGGCGATAAAGTTCCACATCGTAGATTAGGTAGAAGAAGGGCTTTCAACCTTAAATAAGCTTTCTTTAAGTTCAATTCAAAGTAGCATGATTCATGCCTTAATGCCTGTAATTCAGTCTGCAGCTTCTTGAAAAGACCAGAACTGCCGGAATTCTGGTAAATTCCCACTCACCTGCACTTTTCAGAACTAATATAGGTCGAATATTGCTTGTGTTGATGCGGGCATTTTTTTGCACCGTAGATGCTTTCAATATGAGGCATAGTATTAATTGCCTAAGCCTGGTCTTCTGGAGCAATTCTTCTTAAAGATTGCTGTGCCATCTTTATCAATAGATGCAGAGAAGATAATAGTATATAGCTAATGCTTCCTTTGTCTTAAGAAGGCATGCATACAAATAGTGGCATGAATTTTTGTCTTAGCCGCTGAGTAAGTCTTGTTAAGTGATGTTAGTTGTATTAAGCTTCAATTTTACGTGTTTACCCAATGATAAATACGTATTTATCAGATAGAGCCTTGGCTTCAAGTGCCGTAAATGGAAGTAATTAGCATATTTATATTTTGCACTAACTCACATCTACTGAGTAGAGGCAAACTGCAGAGTGTGCTGCATTAACTGTTTTCAAAGTGCCATATTGTATGGTGAAAATTGTATCGGTCCTATTGATTTATTACGAATATGGCAAAAAAGAGAGCAACTGCTAAACATGAGAACTTACAGGAGGCTCCCGTTCCCAAAGGAAAACTGCTAGCTATAGGCGGAAAGGAGACCAAAGGCGTTACTACTAAAACAGACATACAGACGCAGAACATTGATTTTGTGGACATGCAGATCCTGCAGCGGTTTGTGGAGGAGCTAAAAGGTACTAACCCTATGATTGCAGTTATTCCGACTGCCTCTACAGAGCCCGAAGAAGCAGGCAGAGATTACGCAAAAGTCTTCAGTAAGCTGGGAATAGAAAATATAGAAATTGTAAACATAAAGAACCGTTCTGATGCTACAGACCCCAAATGGCGGCAAACTATTGAGCAGGCTGCAGGCATCCTGTTTACAGGAGGAGATCAGTTACGGCTGACGGCAATATACGGCGGAACTTCTATCCTGGAGCTGATGAAGGAACGCTATACCTACGAAGACATTATAGTAGCCGGAACAAGTGCCGGAGCTGCAGCCATGTCTACCCCTATGATCTATGAAGGAGATACGCAGGGAGGCATGATCAAGGGCGATGTGCGCATTACCACCGGACTGGAGTTTTTAAAAAACGTCGCCATCGACACGCATTTTATTGCCCGTGGTCGCATGGTGCGCATGGCGCAGGCCATCTCCACCAATCCTGGCTGTGTCGGCGTTGGACTGGAAGAAGATACAGCCATACTGGTAACCGAAGGGAAGCATGTAGAAGTAGTGGGCAACGGGTTGGTAACTATTGTAGATGGCATTGACATCAGTTATACGACCATCCACGAGGTTGGTAATGGACAGCTCTTTTCGGTATGCGGCCTGAAAGTACATTTACTGGCCGATAAAGAAACCTGGACCCTGACTACCTTTGATCAGCTCCATATATAAGGTAAGAGCAGAAACATTACCTCGTTTGACACCTAACTTGATGTGCGCCTAGAACTAAAACGAGACACCGTTATTGCTCCTTATTAAAGGCAATAAGCGGCTTTTTTTATTCTATGCTTGATCAAAATACTTTTTCAAGTAATCATGCTTAAAGGCCTTTCTGCATCTCTCGGGGAAGAGGAATAATCCATTCCATTAAAAAAATGACGAATATCCAATACCATTTCATACATATCTGTGACCTGTATCAACCCTCTTCTTGGCCGATCTAAATCTAAGGTGATAAAAATGACCATGACTACTAAAAAATGAAAAATAGTAATAGCTAACCAATCGCTTTTTATCTTACCGGGATCCTGCATAGCCTGCGAAAAAGGCTGTGGCAATTGATAATATAAAGAGCATGTAAACAATAGGATCAGGCACTCTTGCCCTTACGGCCGCATGACGTGCTTCCTGTGCTTTTAGTAATTCCAGTAATGCAGTTAGCATTTGCTCACTGGCAAGCTGATGAGACTGTGATTGAACGGGAATGGATACAGCACGTCTCCACATGCGCTGTACAAGGCGACGGGATTGCGTTTTAGTAGCCAGTATACGTTCTTGATCCACTCCTGCTTCAAAATAGTTGATCCTAACTTCCAAATAGTTTTTTATGTCTTTTCTTATGGCATTCCGCTCCGCTGCCTCGAAACCATCTGTTAACAGTAAGGCAGATCGAATAGCGGCAGCCTCTTCTACAATGGCCTGTCGTCTCGCTTCAAAACGGCTACCGGCCATGGCAAAAGTAAAGGCTAACAGGAGCCCTTGTAAGGCTAATAAAGAACCAATGACTACGGAATGTTGGTCAGCTGAGGCTGCGTATATTTTTCGATGAATTCCTACCCTTTTCCCAAAATACGTAGAGGCTAACATCAATAAAAAGAGGATTACCATAACGAGCCATAGGTCAGCAGAATAGTATATAGAATTCTCTTTCATATAATTGACGGTAGAAAATGATGTGCTGGTAAAAGGAAAGTTTCTTTAGGCATATTTTTTTCAGTGATGAAGAACTGTAAAGAATAGTTTATGAATTAAGTGCAAGCAGTATATTAGATGACCTCTAAAAGCTAGCCAAAAGGTTAATCTGCTCTTGTTATACATCATAGCATAATTTGTTTATTATAAATAAACTACAAATGGGTGCAAAGAGGTAACAGGGGAGGCAAACTGTAAAAGTGAACTAATGAAAGTACTTCATTAAATATGTACGATTATCAGACGGAGCGGAGTTTAAAATTATATGTTGTAATTACTGATATCCACTAATTGCGCAGCTACTGGATGAAAATGGAAATGAGCCTTTTAATAACCTTGCGCAGCCGCACTGGCGCAATTTAGTAGGGAATTCGCCAGGTAGTGGCCATAATTTTTATCAAGGCCCGTACCTTTACTTCTCCTGATCAGACGGTTTGTTTCTTGTATTGTAGTTTACCGGCACTCGTCAATTCATATTGTTGTGATTAAAATTCTTGCTGTAACTTTGCAAGTACATAACTTGACCCCATGATTCTCTTCGAGAACAGCATCATTCAATTGCACTACACGCCTGCTACCGATGTGTTGGAAGTAAATTATCCTGATCTGCACGCCTACTTGCTGCCTGAGATAAAACACAGCATCGGTATTTTGGTAGACACCGTCAAAAGCTATGACATCAAAAAGTTATTGCTCGATTCGACAGGCACCATCCAGACAGTAGGCCACGAAGAGAGCAGGGAAATAACTTTGGCTTTAGCGAAGGGGATGGCGCAGACCCGCCTGCAGAAGGTGGCACGGGTGCAGGCCTTGCGGCCTTCAGTGGAAGCACTAGCTAAAGAAAATATACAGCACCTGGAGCAAGTAGTTACCCTTCCATTCGAGCTACAGCACTTTACTGACAAAACTACTGCTTTAAGATGGCTGCAGCAGGAAAGGAGCGCCAGTACCAATTAAGTCCGCAGCCAAGCGAGGGGAAGCAGCTATAAGAAGAGGTATAATAGCTACACATACAACAAAAATGAGCCTTTTTGACCCCATTTTTTACAGGATGGAATACGAGACGGCATCAGGCATGCTTTACGTGGAGATGCCTTCCTTTGATGAAGCGACGCTGCCTAAGCAGGAAATCGTTTTGAACAGTATTGTAAGCTATATACATCATTACCAGGTTTCGAAACTACTGCTTGATTTGCGGGAAACGCAGGTAAAGATAAGCCAAGCACACTATACAGAACTGATTAGAGGGTTTTACAAAGGCTTGATGACCACCCGCCTGGAGCAGGTGGCCCGCCTGGTGAGAGTCGACCCCATCCGGGAGCGTATCATTAAAGATGTATTTGTGTCTCTTTCATTGCCCATACAGGAACAATACTTTACAGATCTTGCCCCGGCAATGGCCTAGCTCAACGGCTAATCAATATTTTCTGTATCCATTGCCTTCTAATTCATCTAAGCTTTTAGTATGTAAACCTACTCTTTGTAAATAGATGTGCTCAGGCAGCCCAAGTCAAGTGTACTACTTTTTGCATGCTACTCCTAATCCTGCTTTCCCTTCTTTTACCCAAAGTGAAGAGAAGTAACTATCATGCCATTAATCCTATAGACCTTCTACAATTTTAGCTGATCTGCTGCCAGCACCCGTTAGGCAAATACCTTTATTAAGTGTAGGAAGAGCATCCAGTCGCAAAAACAGCAATTGATTTTCTTTGAAAAAAGAGTAAGCAACTAACTTTTCTGTATTTACTTGCTAGAAAGGCATGAAAAAGCCGCTATAGGAAAATAAAGCGGCTTTAATAAAATACAAACAAGTTAAGACGTGTAACATGCTCTTATACGACCCTTTTCTACGAAGGTCCTTAAATGCATGTATATATTTAGCAAAGCCTTTATCAGTTTGGATATAGGCTTCCCTGAACATCGACCATTTAAGAGTTAAAGAAATGTTTAACTTCTAAATGTAATGAAAAGGTACGGCTCATTAATTCTGGGATCAGCAAGGCCATCAGGGAGCATGAGAATGGCCGTAATGACTAAGAGCTTTGGCGAGAGCTGTGAAACACCACCGCAGCCTTCAATAAGTGGTACCAGCGTTACGCAGGATTGGAGATATAGGGTAGATGGATGCAAGAGATGGAGAAAGGGAACACCTGTCTCAAGAACATGTTCGTCGAGTTCACACCGGTGCACCACGCCTTGGAAGACACGGTGGAAAATAGCTCTAGTACCTCAGGAGAAGATGGCGCTAGTTGGTTCTTGGTAAGGGAGCACGGGGTAAGCGTTCGTCAGGACTTTAAGAAAGCTGGAGAGGCTAAAAGCACCTATGGTAACAGCCGGGCGAGAAAGATGCCAGTCTCATCGCCTAGGAGCTGCAACTGCTGGTCGAGAACAACCCGGCTGTTGGCCTTTGGCATTGCATCCTCCGTATCAGGAGGAGGGGCTACGAGTGAAACCTCAAACGGGTATAGCGGGTCTACAGCTAATTGAGTTTAATATCCAAAGCAGGCACAGGTAAAAGCCTGACGCGTAGTTAGCCCTGTTCCAGCCTGAGAAGATCACATGCCTAGTCAACGGGCTTCATGAATGACATTCTCTGGGGCGGCACAGGTTCAGTCCTCAAAATTGTTGATAACTATAACCGTAACCCTATTGTCATGGAGCCGGATTTTCGACCCGGTTCCTGTGGCTGACCCGAATGCTGTGGTACCTCATGGAGTGGAGGGGACTGCCCGAAATTATCCGGGGCTACAGTAGACCAAAGTTCATCCCTCACAAGCTGGGGACAGGTGCAAAGATAACAGGATGAGGCTGGGGTTATTTAGCCGGGGAATACGACGAAAACCGTCTGCTTGCAAGGGGAGCTACGTTTCGGGCACAACTTCATATGTTTCAGGTTTATAACTTGGAACTGGTTTGAGGCCAGATTGTAAAGGCTGGATCTGTACTTTACGCACCAAGCCTTTGCAAACTCGTCCCATTTGTACAGAAGAACTTAGAATATACTTTTGTCCTGATCATAGTTCGAGAAGGGTAGGGAAACAGGCAATCAGGCACAAGTGGCGGGACGCCACCTGATACCTCACACTTGCGGGAAGCGAGCGAGGGCTTTTAATATATTGGAGTTGAATTCAGTACTAGAGGTGAACTGGAACAGGTATAACAGAACCGATGCATAACTGTCGCAACAAAATAACATGGCGATTTATAATATACTGTGCTATTTATCAGTTATTTAATTAAAGTATAGATGCTGCTGCACTCGCCCATATTCCCGTTGCATCCCAGGGAAATGTGCAGCATCGATCAAGTATAAATCTAACCACCAAAGAACTGAATTAACACGCAAAGCCAGTGGCATCAGCTACTGGCGCACCTATGATACCGACCATATGAGTTTGAATACCAGACTCCTTACAGGTAAGCAACAGTTACAGGGAGGAAGGTTAAAATAGTTTATGAATTGTAAATAATGAAGCAACCTCTTCTCTAACAAACAATTTCATATGACCTTCTTCAATAGAATCCAAAGCTATAAACTTGGAAAGGTATGGCTGCTTGTGCTGGCCCTGCTGGCTGCGTGCCCGTTACAGGCGCAAAATTTTCCCATCAACTCAGATTTAGCTGCGGATGCGTATCTAACGTATGCAGGCCCTTTTAGTCCCAGGACAGCCTATCCCGATAGCTCATTGAAACGGCCCGGGCTGTCGCCGGTACTGAAAGGGGCAGCTGTGCTTGTGGCTGGCGCAGGTATCTGGACGGCCACGTTTGCTTGGGCAGACGAACCTGTGCAGCAGTATAGCCAGCATCATCGCACGGTTGCGTTCGATAAACTGGCCTTGGTTGTACAACCGCTGGGGCGGCAGCGGTATTTGGCGCCTCTTGCCGGTGCGGCCATAGCCGGCGGCATACTCCTGAAAGACAATAAGCTGCAGAAAGCCGGTGTCGTTTCGCTGGGAAGTATACTGCTAAGTGCAGGCGTGACCAGCGCTCTGAAGAATCAGTTTCACCGCTACAGGCCCAGTGTCACCGCAGAGAATCATTATTTCGATGGACCAGTTCCCGCCTCAGAGAATACCTCGCTTCCCTCAGCTCATACAGCAACGGCTTTTGCTGTGGCTACTTCTGTGGCCAGTGTGTATGGCTATGAGTACAAGTTTGTTCCTCCGATAGCGTATGGAGTAGCCACACTAGTCGGGCTCTCCCGCATCAACGATAATGCCCACTGGGCTACCGATGTGATGGCAGGCGCTGTAGTAGGCTACTTCTCGGCCAAAGCTTCTCTTTACCTCTACGATATGGCCAACCAGAAACTGAAGATACGAAAGCAACGTCTGTTGATCTCTCCGCAGCCTGGGCTAAGAACCGGTGGCGTTAGTGTTACCCTGGAATTCTAGAGTGTATAGTTATACTTTTGAGTGCGATACTTCATACTTTATTACGCATTGTACAGCTTCTCGTAATACTCGCGGGCCATGCGGTTCGAGTCAAAGTAGGGAAGAATATCACGCATGCTGCTTTTGATGATAGAGAGCCATTTGTCATGCTGGTTATAGTATAGGGGCAGTATCTCGTGATGAAGTACATCGTAAATGTTGTGGGCGTCGCGGTCGTTTTGCTCATGTAAAGGCAGTTCAGAACTAACCAGCGGCACCGTAAAACCGTTGATCCCGTGCTGTACAAATTCTGGTATCCAGCCGTCAGAGGTGGAGAGCAGCACTGCTCCGTTCATAGCGGCCGTCATGCCGCTGGTGCCGGAAGCTTCGTGCGTTACAAGGGGAGTGCTGAGCCAGAGGTCGGCTCCCTGCTTAAGTAGTTTGGAGAGTTTTAGCTCATAACCCACCAGTACGGAACAGTTGGGATATTGCGTGCTCAGGTGTACCAGTAGTTGGTTGAATACCGAGATGGCTCCGTAATCCAAAGGATAAGGTTTGCCCGCCCATATCAGCTGCACCGGCATGGTGGTATCAGTCAATAGCTGGTGCAACCGGTCCATATCTTCCAGCAGAAGATCGGGCCGTTTATAGGAGGCAAACCTTCTGGCCCACACGATAGTAAAAACATCCTCGTTCAGCAAGTCGCCTGTCTGATCGGCCACCTCTTCAAACAGCCGCTTTTTGAGCTTTTTATTTCGGGCTACCAGCTTGTCATCGGCATTGGTGTGCAGGTAATTACCTTCTGCACGCGCACGTTGCCCGTCGTGCCTACGCATGCAACTTTCCAGATAGCGGTCAACCGTAGCCCTACCATCAATTGAGCAAGGGTAGCATTATACTCTTTTTCACTAATGGTTTGGGTAGCGGCTAAATTAAGCAGGATGTATTCGATGCGAGGTTCCCGCACGATGGCTACAATCGAGTAAAGGGCTTTGTTAACTTCTTTGATGCTGTGGCATTTGCTGTTTTTCTGCCACTGCACATAGAGGATGTCCTGGGCTGTGGCATATTTCAGTTCCAGGAGGTGGTCGCTGTAGAGTATCATCCTTGTAAGCCGCAGTTGAAAAAGTCTGCTCAATTGTTAAGTAAATCGTGCAGAAAGATAGCGTTTTTTGTATTCTTCACCTGTAACCAAACGGACTAGGTGTCTTTTTATTCATCAGATATTCTACTGGAAAAGGATACATTAGCTACAGAATAACTGCTCTGCAGGAAAGGAGTATTCCGTATAGGGAAGCAGGCTTGACAGTCAGACTAACAGCACGTAAATGATAACAATCGACAATTATCTGGACAGTCATTATATACACCGCAGCAATTGGTTAAGAGCAGCCGTTTTGGGTGCAAATGACGGAATCATCTCCATATCCAGTCTGGCCATTGGCGTGGCAACTGCCAGCTCGACAAGAGACCCCATCCTGTTGGCCACCATGGCCGGACTTGTGGCAGGTGCCTTGTCGATGGCAGCCGGTGAGTACGTGTCTGTCAGTTCACAAACGGACATTGAAAAGGCTGATATTGAACGGGAAAAGCAGGAGCTTGCCAAAATGCCCGAAGCTGAACTGGAGATTCTGGCTGAAATCTACGAAAAGAGGGGGTTGAAGCGGGAAACTGCCCTGCAAGTGGCAAAAGAGCTGACCGAAGCAGATGCTTTAGGCACCCACGTTCGTGATGAACTAGGCATCAACGAAGTAAGTCAGGCGAAACCGATTCAGGCGGCCTTTGCATCAGGGGGCGGCCTTTACAACAGGCGGCCTTTTACCTTTAGCTGTTACCTTGTTTGCGCCGGTGCTCAAGATGGAATACTTCCTGTACGGCTTTACCATTCTCTCCCTTATTGTTCTTGGAGCAGTATCCGCCAAAACCGGTGGTTCCAGCATAGGCAGGGCAGTGCTACGCATCGTTATTTGGGGAACTATCGCCATGGGTTTATCCGCCTTGGTGGGTTACATCTTCGGGGTCAATGTTTAGGTTTAAAAGTACAACCCCTATCTGAAACTACTTCTAGTAGTTTGCAATATCCATCCATACAAGTTCACTTATTAAATTACAGACTCCATAGTACTTTCAAGCTTCTTAATTTCATTAGTGCTTCAAAGATTTTTGATAAGGAGTCTGCATTCAACATTTACATGCATTAATATATCTGGCGTAATTTAAACTAGTTTTTAAAAAGAACTGCACCCAGGGCCAGCCTTTAACAGCAACATCAAGCTAAATGCCGCTTATCTCCAGTTTGATAAGCTTTTGAAAGCGTTGCGGAAAAGAGAGCTGCCCGCTGAAATAATATGGTCTATCAATAAAGACATGGAGGAAGTAAACGCTATTCCTGCTTCAGACAATAACATGAAATGAGAGCTTAGCAGGAGGCAAACCAGGATCCTTAAATTGCTGGAGAAGGAACTCAAACTCGTAGCTGGGCATTACTACCGGAATCTTTAGATGGCGGTAGTAATGCCCAGCTTGTCGGCCTCCCATTGGCATGGCTATTAGCACAGGAAGGGACAAAAGACCAGTCAGGAAGGAAAACAGCTTGACCTGGAGTTAAAGTATTAAGTTCCGCCATGTAGTAAGCTTATGGCTTGAAAATGAGGGTATCTTGTTTGTTCCCTTTTAATCCAGCTGGTGGCGTTGTGTTTCAAAAGGCAGAATATTGCTGACAAATTAAGGTGATAAAGCAACAGGATTCACCCTGATACATGGAAGTGAAATAGGCCTTGGTTTTTATCTTTTCCGAAGAATTACCGGTTGCTCTATAGAAGCGGGTGTACTGCATGTAGCCCTAGCATGACTTGGTGACTACCACCTGAAGATCCTGCTGAAATGATGTGTTTGGAAATACTTTCCTCCGCTTAACCCTATTCTGAAGGCATGGAAACGCCTCGGGATTTTAAAAATTGACCAGTTTTATTTTAAGCAGCTTCAGAACAAAACTATCCAAAGCCTTTCCTGGTGTCCTCGGTTAATTACAGGTTAGTTGTGTTGTTAACAAGAGCTATCCCTGATCATGGTTGGTTGAGAGGTCAGCATGGGTTATTTCATAAAGTGCCCATTTCCCAGAGCTAATAAGTCCCCCTTGATAAGTATTTATTTTGTTGCTTAAAATAGCAGCATCATACAACCTGAAAGCTGCTTGTAGTCTTTAGTTTTGGTCTCTTGCCTTGGTTTGCTAAAACTTTTGGCTGAGTTAATAATTTTTTTGTAGTTTTTATTGGAAAGGCCCCCTCTGCTGGAGAGGGCTTTTTTGTACCGGATGCGTTATAAAGGCAGGAATCTACAACTTGTGTTAAGAAAGGATGCTTACCTTTGAAATAAATAAAATTATGAATACGCAAGTATTTATCCTTGCGAAATGTGAATGCTAAGACCTGCTTAAAAAGCCTGCCCTGTGGAGCAGGCTTTTTAACTTTCAGGACAAAGCAACAGAAAACCGCAGACAAAACGGTTTATAGCTTTTGTTTTGTTTGAACCAAATGAATGAGTTACTGGACAAGCCTTCTTAAGTTCTATGTGTTTTGCGGAGGGCGTGAAATATGGGAACAGCAATCCATTTAGGAAAAAGCATGCACAGGCAAGGCGCTACCAAGTCAGGTATGCTGGCAACTGGCACCACATTTATTTTAGTTCTTCTTTTCGTTGCGAATCAGGAATAAGAAACAAAATAATAGCTGGAATTAAACAGGAGTATGTACAGGATGTGATACCTTTGCATAAGGTTGTGAACCTTGAATGATAAAATTATATGCACCTTCACAAAGGCCCGCTCAGTTGAGCCGGGCTTTTGTAATTAAAAAGGGCAGGAAATGACAAGGTAAAGAGCAGGATGGTACAAGCCTTGCTTGCTCTCCACCTTTTACCTTTGTTTCAGATTAGAAAATAGGTTTGCCCGTGAAGGTTTAGTCCCCTGAGCCGGCAAAAGTAAATGTTTGTCAAAAGCCCGCTTCCCCAGCGGGCTTTTAGTATTTCGTGTAATCCTGTAATTTCTCCAGGTTCAACAAAGCCTTTACATAATTTAGGCAGTTGAACTGGCAAAGGGTTTTGTTTAGAGCTATGAGAGCCAGGTGGAAAATGTATGGTGGACGGGAGCGAACACTAACCATAAAATGGTAGGCCGGCAAATTCTATAAATTGTGATTTAAGCGCAGATAACCTTCTAAGTAAAGATAAGTGACTGAAAAATATTTTCCTGAAACCGGGCATAACAGCTTTCAGTAGTAATAAGCAAACGAATGTCCTCCAGCGTTAATGTTTTGGTGAAATATCCGTGAACTGGGTATCTAGTATGTGTGATCGCATGCTTACAATCTTCCGTTGACGTGAGAAAATAGAAATTAGGTGCTTCTATTAACTCCTGCTGCTCCAGGTCCAGAATAGTTTCCAGAAGGGCAAACCCGCTCATGGCAGTCATACTAAGATCTGAAAAAACCAGCATATCTGTTTGAAGTCGCCTGTTTTTCAAATTTTTACGACAGTTCACATAAATCCAGTCAAGCCCTTCTTGTTCACTTGGGGCAGTATCGATTACCTGGCTAATTCCATATTTACTAATCAAGCATTTGTTTAAAAACGCAGTAACCGGATCATCATCTATTAACAAGATTTTTTTAAATTTCTTCATGATAAAAGATTTCCTTTACGAGAACTCAAAATAACACTGGATATACAGGATAAGTGGAGCAGGTAGGGTAGCTGTGATAAAATTTGCTGACCAGGTGCAGGATTTATAGCAGGCTGGTAACCTAAACCACTCAGTCAAAATGTGTTGCAGGGAGATAGGAAGAACTTAAAGCAGCAGGTGCTTTTTGTTCCTTTTCCAGGTAGCTGATAACATGACTCTCCAGATAAACATAAAAATTGCCCTTATCTTCTTCATAGCTTTCCTTGAAGGATATAATTGATATAAAAATCATAATAGCTGCTTTTAAATAAATTAAGTACTATATAATAATTATATATATATCCGATTTATTATTAATATTGATGGATATTTAAAAATAAATTATATTCAAAGGAATAATAATGCAGTAAGTTTGTTATTGTGATTTTCTGGCTTTTTTCTACATTTACTCCTGGTATCGTGGAGAATCAGGTAGTTAGGCTCTACCTTTTAATGATTCGTGAAGGAATGTTACATAACCAACCGAGTACGACAAATAGTATTTATAGCGGGAGCTGTGAGATCCTGCACGTAAGCGATGATAATACTGGTGTACTCTCACAAATAGCAAGTGAGAACTGCATCATGAGCACGCTTTCTTCTTCTCTGGAGGCTGAGTTGCGCCCCAAGGGGCTGGCATTGAAATTCACGGCCGATGGCTTGGAAACCTACTGGCTTCAAAACAAACCGTACAAAATATCAAGCGGAAAGTACCTGTTGGTCAACGAGTCAGTTCCAGCGATGGAAGTTGTGATTAAAAATGTTACTACCTGGGGAATGTGTGTGGACCTGGACATGCGGCTGGTAAATGATGTACTCCATCAATTGTTGTACCCTGATGATTTGGAAGGTTACCACAACGTAAGCCGTTTTTTGTTATCCCCGGAGCTGTTTGTTCGGGAAGCGGAGGCGAGCAGCAATCTGAAAATCCTGCTCAACAGGTTTATAACCATATCTCTCTCCGGCTCATCAACAGTACCAAGCCTGGAGCTAATCTACGAGTTGATTACCTTACTGGTAGAAGATAATGTAGAGCTCGTACGTTCCTATTATAAACTGCAGCTTGCGAAACTCTCTACGCGTAAAGAACTTTTCCGGCGGCTGATGCTGGGGAAGGAAGTACTTGATGATAGCCTGTTTTTAGACCGCAGCATCAAAGAAGTGGCCGATGTTTGTTGCCTTTCAGAGTTCAGGTTTTACCGGTTGTTTAAGCAATGTTTTGGTATAAGTCCTTACCATTACCTGGTGCAGAAAAGAATAAGCCGTAGTGTTGATCTTAAAAAGCAAGGCTTAAGCTGGAGTGAAATAGCCACTATGTTAAATTTTTCCGATTTGGCAGCCTTTAGCAATGGCTTTAAAAAAGTAACCGGTGTGGCTCCTTCAAAATTTGGTAAGTAAGCAGGGCGAATCAAATTTCTCCCAAATTGCCTCACCTGCAAGTCCAAAACCGGGCAGCCAGAAACTCGATGTGCAGGAATGCAGGTGGCCTGAAGCAGGCGGTTTTTTTAATTTTTTATAGTAAGGTCTCTAAGGTAATCCAGGCCAATGTAGCAGTTCGCTCTTACTTTCCTTCCTCGTCCCTTTCATTGTTACGATCCTCCTCCTGGGGCGTTATGTTAAACTTCCTCGGATAGCCTGAAATAGAATAGCCTTTCCCGGTTGATTGGCAGCAGATAGGTGCCTGGCCGGAAGCCGGGTTTATGATATAACCTGTAACGCAATAAATTATAAAATAACAGGGAGCGCACTTTTATGCGTGTCTCCTCAGTAGGAATCCCCGAATCAGGAATGCTATAACACAAGGTGTGCTTGGAGAAGCACATTGACTTTCTTATTACTAGCTCCACCAAGCATCTTCAAAATGGCAGGATTTTACAAGTTTCAAGCTTATAAAAGGAGATACCTTTGTAAAATTTATTACCAAAAAGCATATAGCCCAAGCAGCTATTTTGTCAGCGAAGGCATGATCGTTGATGTGGGTAACCTGCTGTAAGCTAAAAGTTTAGTTGTATCCGGTTTTTGGGAGACATAACTTTTTTGGCACTTGTGTATGCTACCTGTGGCTGCTGTTGTTCCATTGAAATGATTCATCATACCCAATTATAAAAGTATAAGTAAAAATTCTACCAACCACCCTTTTATGAAAACCTTTCCTGTTACCTCCCTTCTAAGGAGGGAAAGTGAACGGTATGCCCTTTTGACATTCCGGTTGAAGAGGCTACTCGTTTTCCTTGTAGTTTTATGCACGGCATTGTGTCAAGCATCTTATCTTTTGGCTAGACCCGGTAAAGCAGTGACTTTTCACACCTCTGTGAAAGGTGCTGGAAAACCTGTAAGGAGTTTCTTGCCGGGGACAGGTCTACGGCCTGCTTCCGTTAACTATTTCCGTGTGAATGGGCTACCGGCGGACGGTGAAAAGAATTTCGCCGGTTATAACCTTGTCGGGGCGGAAGCGGCAAGTCCTGATGGCTTTTTTCTGGTGACAAACTCTTTAGGAGTGAATCTGTATGCTGACATCTATGGGCTTAGTTTCCAGCTTTCCGGGGAGGCAACTTCCTATATGGGGAAAACAGGTTATATAGAAGTGAAAGCACAGAATGGCATGGATAATTTTAAGCTGATAGAAATAGCTGCAGGAGAATATTCATACAGAGACGACTATGGTACGGATTTCTCTAATGTGTATATCGAAGGCTTTTATAGGGAAGCATTTCAGGGCAAGTCCAGTGTTATAACCAGTGTTGGTGATGGTACAGTAGAAAGGTATGCTATTAGTTTAAGTGCATTAGAAGGTAAACATATAGATAAGTTCAGAATTTATTTCACTGCCGGGTCTACGACACCCCTGGACGCTTTCAACCTTGTCAGCTTCTCCATAGCTGATGCGCAGGCAGCTGAGCCCGCTGCTCCTGTAGCGGGGCAGAGCCTTTGGACCTGGGGTAATAACCAGTATGGGCAGTTGGGAGATGGCAGCACTGAGAACGTTCCCAGCCCGAAGGAGATAGCTCCCGGCGTTGAGTGGAAGTCGATCAGTTCCTCCAGTACGGTGTCCCTGGCCATTAAATCAGATGGAAGCCTATGGGCTTGGGGAAAAAATACTTACGGGCAACTGGGTGATGGTTCTGCTGCAACTACAACTGTTACAAGTCCTAAACAAATCGGAACAGCTAAGGACTGGGCCACGATTGAGATGGGGGCAAACTTTGTCCTGGCTCTGAAAACAGATGGAAGCCTGTGGGCTTGGGGAAAAAATACTGACGGCCAGCTGGGTGATGGCACGAAAACAGACAGCTTTGTGCCTAAACAGATCGGCTCTGCAAAGGACTGGGCATGGGTTTCTGCTGGTTTCCGATATAGTATGGCTATCAAAACGGACGGAAGTTTGTGGGCCTGGGGGTATAATGCGATGAGATTCGGAGATGGGACTGAAACGGATAGCACAGTTCCAAAGCAGGTAGGGACAGCAAAAGACTGGGCTACCGTAAGTGCCGGGTATGCCCACACCTCTGCCATTAAGAAAGACGGTACGTTGTGGGGGACTGGCTTTAACGACTACGGTCAAGTAACATTCCCTGCCTCGCAGCTAACCTTTAGGGAATTTGTGCGCACCGATTCTGGAACCGATTGGAAACAGGTATCCATTGGCAGGGTTAATTACCCGTACGTACTGGCCATTAAATCAGATGGGAGCCTGTGGGCCTGGGGGAAGAATACCTACGGACACCTGGGGGATGGTACGACTACCAATATTACCAACGCCCCGAAACAAGTCGGCACGACAAAGGACTGGGCGAAGGTGAGCCTGGGTACTCTGCACGTGGTAGGTCTGAAGACAGACGGGAGCCTGTGGGCCTGGGGAAAGAACTCCTACATGCAGTTCGGGGATGGCACAACCACAGACAGTTTTATACCCAAACGCATTGGTACCGATAGCTGGGGTGCAGTTTCTGCCGGAGGTGGACACACAATGGCGCTAAAAATATCAGGTTCCGTTTCCCCGCCTGTTATTACGTTGCAACCTGCTCCATTGACTGTTTGTGCTGGTTTTGGATCATCCTTTAGTGTGACAGCTTCTAATGCCACCTCGTATCAGTGGCAGGAATACACTTCCTCCTGGAATGATCTTGCGGATGGGGAAGTTTACAGCGGGGCGACGGCCGCAACCCTATCCATTACCAACGTAGCCGGGCTGAATGGCAGGCAATACAGGTGTGTAGTTTCCGGAGCAGCGGAACCTGCTGCCATTTCACAGGCTGTGACTGTAACAGTCCAGGAACCTACAGCTATTACTGCTCAGCCTCAGTCTGTCACCGTAAAGGAAGGCGAGCTGGCTACTTTTACTGCCACTGCCTCCGGTATACCAGCGCCAACCATCCAATGGCAAAGTAACAGGAATGGAGTATGGGAAAACATAGCGGGAGCAACCACAACATCCCTAACCTTTGCGGCTGATCCTTTATTAGATAAAACAAAATACAGAGTTCTGTTCTCTAATGCCTGTGGTGCGGCTGTTGTTTCGCAGGAGGCTGTACTAACGGTAACTGTAATTTCAACCCCAGCGGTTGTCACTGCTTCCGCTTCGTCTGTTACGGCATCTTCAGCAGTGCTTGGGGGCAATGTAACAGCTGATGGCGGTGGAACAGTAATGGAACGTGGGGTAGTCTTCAGTCAGTCCAGTGCCCCCACCACGGCAGATTCAAAAGTCATTATGGGTGCAGGGTCAGGTTCTTTTACACAGGAAGTTACAGGACTGGCTGCAGGTACCCCTTACTATGTAAAAGCTTATGCTATCAACGCTGCCGGTATAAGTTATGGAGACGAGGTAACTGTTACCACCCTGTCCGCTAACGCTAACCTGTCCAACCTGGTGCTATCCACAGGCATACTTTCTCCTGCTTTTGCTTCTGGTACAATTAACTACTCAGCCACTGTACCATACGCCGTGACATCTGTAAACGTAACAGCAACAGTTGCCGATGCCACCGCAACCATGAAGGTAAATGGTGCAGCTGCTACTAGTGGAAGCGCTCAGAGTATCAGCTTAAATGTTGGTGCTAACACTGTACCTGTGTTGGTGACGGCCCAGGACGGTACTCAGAAGACATATACGGTAACGATAACCCGAGCCGCAGCCTCTGCCAATGCCGATCTGTCAAATATCAGCCTTAGTGCAGGTAATTTAACCCCTGCATTTGCTCCAGGTACTATAAGTTATGCTTCTACAGTTGCACATGATGTTGCTTCTGTAAATATAACGCCTACTATTGCAGATGCTACGGCAACACTTACAGTAAATGGTATTGCTGCTGCAAGTGGAAGCCCGGTTTCAGTATCCCTTGCATCTGGTTCAACAAAGTCAGTACCTGTTACTGTTACAGCGCAGAACGGCAATACCAAGACTTATACGCTAGCTATAACAAGACCTTTCCCTCCGGTTGTGGCCTCCATTTCCTCCAGCACAAATGTGAGCTGTAACGGAGGGGCTAACGGTTCAGCGTCGGTAGCGGCCTCCGGGGGAACAGAGCCCTATGCATATAACTGGTCACCATCCGGAGGTACAGGTGCTACTGCCTCAGGCCTGGCAGCCGGGAGCTACACAGTAACTGTTACGGATGCCAACGGGCAAACTGCAACGGCTAACGTCACTATTACGCAGCCAGCCGCACTGAGTGTAACAGGTGCACAAACGGACGTAAGCTGCTTTGGCGGTTCTAATGGTTCTGCTACTATATCTGTATCGGGCGGAACAGAACCCTATACCTACGAATGGTCGCATGGCAGCGAAGTGACTATTGCCACGGCTTCAGGTCTTGCCGCCGGCCGCTACACGGTAACTGTGACCGATGCAAATGGCTGCACGGTAACTGGAACCTTTACCATTACTCAGCCTTCTGCACTAACGGCAACTGTTGCTACTACCCCTGTTACAACAGTAGGAGGCAATAACGGAGAGGCTACGGTTACAGCTGCAGGTGGAACGGCGCCTTATACGTACAACTGGTCTCCGACAGGAGGTACAGGAGCTACAGCATCCAACTTGGCAGCCGGTACTTATACCGTTACAATTACAGATGTAAATGGTTGCTTTATCACCAAAACAGTAACCATACTAGAGCCTACCGTTACCAATGTAGTTGCAATCACCAAAACAGCTACTTCTCCTACGAATGCCGCTACCGTTGGCTTTAACATAGTGTTCGACCAGCCGGTGACCGGTGTTAGTGCCAGCAACTTTACCCTTACGACATCCGGGGTTAGCGCGGCAAGTATAGCAAGTGTAGCTGCGGTAAACAGCACTACCTATACTATCACAGTAAACACAGGCACAGGCAGCGGAGAGGTTTCCCTGAACCTGGATAACGACAACGGCATGTCGCTTACAGTACAGAACCTGCCGGTAAATGGCAATGAGAAGTACACAATAGATAAAACGCCTCCTGCCGTTCCGTCTGCCCCTGATCTGCTGGCCACCAGTGATTCCGGCAGCAGCGACAACATCACTAACAAGACTACATTAACTTTTGAAGGTACCGCAGACCCTGAAACAGCTGTAAAGCTTTATGCAGGCGCCCAGGAGGTGGGTACGACAACGTCTGATGTTAATGGCAACTGGCAAATGACCGTTACTTTGGCTACAGGTACACATAACCTTACAGCCAAAGCAGTAGATGCCTTAGGTAATACCAGCGCAGCAAGCGCCGCCCTGCTGGTGACAGTAGATGTTACGGCACCGGCACAGCCAGCCATACTTGCTTTCAGAGATGAGCATACCACTGGCGGTAACAATGGTTTCTCCAGAGGAAATGTGCTGAAACTAAGCGGCAGCGCAGAACTGGGTGCAACCGTAAAAGTTACCTTGGCTGCTGCCTCTCAAACTAAAGAAACTGTAGCTACTTCCGGCGCATGGGAAGTTGACTTCTCTGATCTTGCCCTTGCCGACGGTACCTACACTTTTGAGGCGGCAGCAACAGATGTGGCAGGTAATGTAAGCCAGCTAAGCGCTTCGTTCACCCTAACGATTGACAGAGTAACGCCAGCGGCTCCTGTTGTTGCTTCCATCTCTGAGGATACCGGCCTGAGCAATACCGATGCGATTACTTCAGACAAAAACATCCTGATCAGCGGTACAGCCGAGGGTAATTCAAAAGTAAACGTAACGATTGACACGGATACTTACGGCCCGATCGCCGTTGCATCAGACGGTAACTGGACGCTGGATCTGACAGCAGTTACGCTGGCAGACGGCACATACACCGCTACGGCTACCGCACAGGATGCAGCCGGTAATGTAAGCGATGCCAGCTCAACCTTTACCTTCGTGGTAGACAATGCTGTTCCAAGTGCTCCGGTCATCGCTGCAGTAAGCGAGGATACGGGTGTGAGCAACACAGACGGCATCACCAACGACCAAACCCTGGCCATTTCTGGTACGGCCCTGGCACAAAGCGAGGTAAACATTTTGCTGAATGGCACAGCCATAGGTACAGCAGTTGCAGATGCCAATGGCGACTGGAGTTACACTTACGCCTCGTCGATAACGGAAGGTGTTCATACTTTAACTGCAAAGGCAACATCTGTAAGTGGTATAGTGAGCAGCCTGAGTGCAGGTTATACTTTAACGGTTGACGCTACGGCACCGATGGTGACAGCTGCTTCAACGGCTGCGCCTGTAGTAAAGGCGCCATTCGAAATAACTTATACTTTTAACGAAGCAGTAAGTGGTTTCGAACTGAACGACCTGACGCTGACGAATGCTAACGCTACTTCTTTATCTGCCAACGGAAACACCTACACCGTAACCATAACTCCGGCTACGGACGGTAAGGTAACGGCCCAGCTGAAAGCGGGAACAGTTACGGACCTTGCTGGAAACGTGAACGAAGCCTCAGGAATACTGGAGCGCCTTTATGATGTAACGCTGCCGGGAGTTACCCTTGCAAGCAATGCACCAGAGGTAACCAATGCGGCCTTTTCAGTGACGGTAGATTTCACAGAGCCGGTGACAGATTTTGAAGAGGGAGACCTTACAGTAAAAAATGCAACCGTAAGCAACTTTAGCAAAGTAAGCGATGCAGCATACACAGCCCTGATCACACCACTTGCCGACGGAGATGTTGAGGTGTCAGTTGCTGCTGATGTAGCTAAGGACATTGCTTCAAACGGTAATGAGGCTTCAGCTATACTTTCGCGCACCTACGATGCAACTAAACCAGTCGTAACACTTGCCACCACGGCTGCTGATCCGACCAACACTCCGTTCACGGTTACCTTCAGTTTTAGCGAGGAAGTGTTCGGTTTCGAGGTAGGAGATTTCACAGTTACCAACGGTGCAGCCTCAGAATTCACAAAAGTTGACGACCAGACCTACACGACGCTTGTTACGCCTGCCGCTGACGGTCATGTAACGGTAGTGCTTGCAGCCGGCGTGGCCAGCGACAAGGCGACCAACCCGAGCGAGGCCTCTGCGGAACTACACAGACTTTACGATGCCACAGCACCAGCAGGTTATGCAGTTGCCTTTAACACGACGCGTGTTGACGTGACCAATGTGACGAACATCAGCCTGCGTATAACAGGTACTGAGGTTGGTGCAACTTACTACTATACTATAGCAAGCGACAACGGCGGAGCGGAGGTGACGGGCACAGCCCAAGTGCAGCAGTCTGGCTTTGCGTTGAACGCGCTTGACCTGGCCAGCCTGAACGACGGTACACTGACTGCTACTTTCTACTTAGTGGACGCCGCTGGAAACAAAGGTGTTAACGCTACGGCAGAAGTGATCAAGATCACGCGAGACATCGTGGCGGTTACCGTTCCGGAAGTAATCAAAGTGCCGATCAGGACAACATATGCCAATGTGCCGATGCCTGCTAAAGTAGAGGTTACTTATTCTACGGGTGCTAAGGAACTGCTACATGTTAGGTGGAGTCAGGGCACCTACAACGGCTTGGTGGCCGGCGCTTATAAGCTGACGGGCGAGCTGGTACTTGCCCCGATGACCACTAACTTAACTGCCCACTTGGCCAGAGTAACGGTAGAGGTGCAGCCAAACAAAGTGCCGATGGCGCTTGCTTTCAGCACGGCTACTTTCAAGCCGGAGGCTACGGCAAATGATGTGATCGGCAGCTTCTCTACCACCGACGCGGATGACAACGAGTTCATCTATACGTTGGTGAGCGGCGATGGCAGCCAGGACAACGACCTGTTCGAGCTAAGGGGCGATAAGCTCTACCTCAGGTCCAACAAAGGCCTGTCTGGTATCACGCAGCTTTCTATCCGGGTGCGCAGCACGGATCCTTACCAGAACACCATCGAGCAGCGCTTTACGCTAAGCAAGGAGCTGTATGCCAAGCCCCAGGACCAGCTCAAGATTGTCAATGCCTTCTCACCCGATGGCGACGGCATCAACGACACCTGGATCATCCCGGAGCTGAGGTTCTATAACCAGGTGGAGATAGAGGTGTTTGACCGCTCGGGCGTGCGCCTTTTCAAAACGACCAATCCGGAAGAAGGATGGAACGGCAAAGACACTAACGGGCAGGTGCGCCAGGGGGCCTTCTTCTATATCGTGCAGGTGAAGGATATCAATCTGGTCAAGAAGGGCGTGGTGACAATTCTTAAGAAGTAATCAGAAATGAAAAAATATATTTTAGCAATCGCTGTCGTACTTTCTGCTTTGGGCACACAGGCCCAGAGCAGAAAACACATCGCCAATTTCTCGCTGTTCCAGCAGTACTACAACCCGGCCCTGACGGGCTATGAGGGCTCCATGCTCAAAACCTTCTACCGCCACCAGTGGGCTGGCTTTGAGGGAGCACCCAAGACTATTTTTGCTTCGGCAGAACTGGACCTGGCCGACTTGAGTGCCTGGCAGCAGGACAACCAGCTCAAGACACGCGAAGAAGACAGTTACAACCGCCAGAGCGGCGCTCGCCATGCCTTCGGCCTGGCCGTCTTGAACGACCAGTTCGGCGCCTTTGGGGAGAACCAGCTTTTGCTGAGCTATGGCTCCCGTATAAGGCTGTCTGAAGACCTGAGCCTGCGCTGGGGCACGGCCCTGAGCTATAGCTCGCAGCAGCTGGATGGCAACAAACTAACGGTAGACCAGGAAAATGATCCGCAGTACCAGCATGTGCTGGGCCAGCGCAACCGCATGGGCAAGCTCGACCTGAACTTTGGATTGATGCTGACAGCTGACAAGTACTACCTGGGTTATGCGCTGCAGGAGGTGACCAAAGGTGGCATGGTGACTACCGGCGATGATTTCCTCAAAAGCGCCTACACCCGCAGGCACATCGTGCAGGGCGGGTATCGCACCGCTGTCACCGAAGAGATAGGGCTGGTGGTGAACGGTCTTTACCAGTACGATGACAAGCTCCGGGAGAGCGTGGAAGGACAGGTCAAAGCAGTTTACCAGAACATGATGTGGCTGGGCGGCGGCTACCGCAAAGATCTGGCTTATACCGTGAATGCCGGTGTAAGGCTGGGGCAGCTCAAGATCGGCTATGTATACGAGACCGCTGCGGGCAAGGCTTCTTCTGTGAGCGGTAACACCAACGAGCTCATGCTCACTTATAACCTGATTCCGGCAAAGTACCCCAGGTATGGCCGCAAAGTAAGCATGTGGTAAAGGATAGCAACAGTATGAAAAGAAAGATCTATACAATAGCCTTGTTGTTGACAGTAGCTACGGCCACACAGGCGCAATCCCCCTTAAAGGAAACACGCGAGGAAGTAGCCGATGTGATGCTGTTTGGCGATAACCTGCTGCTCACAACCAGGAAAGAAAGCGGCGGACAATATATTTATATTGAGAAGAGGGGAGAGCAGGGCAAGGCGCAAAAAGACCCGGTGCTTAATGCAGGGCTTATCAACACTGTGATCGGTAGCAATCCGGCTACAGCCGAGTTGTTCGTCTACCAGAAAACCGGCCGCCAGGATGAGAAAATAGCGATCTATCAATGGAAAGACAGGAAGTTTGAAAAAGTTGCGGAACGGCCACTGCCCAAGATGCGCAACCACTCCTATAACCTGGGGCTGTTTCTGACCAGTGACAAAAATACGTTGCTTGTTTCAGCTGAGCTGGGTAAAACACGGGGCTATGACGATATTTACCTGAGCAAATGGGAGAATGAACGCTGGACGGAGCTTAAAAATTTAGGTAGGAAGGTAAATACACGGCAGGAGGAGTTTGCCCCATATGTAGCGGGTGATTCCCTTTATTTCTCGCGCCAGGAAGCGGAACAAACTTACATATACAGCGTGCCGTTTCCCAACAGGGAGGCAATAGGAACACCTCTCCGGCTTTCCCGGCACATAAACTCAGGTGCTTATAATGCTTATTACAAAAAGGTAACGAAAGGGCAGCTGTGGATATCGACAAACAAAGAGAAGTATGGCGCTTATCTGCTGGAGCAGCCCGTGGCACCGATACCCCAGGAAGAAGCTGATCGAGCTCCTGTAGTTGAAGCGTATCAGGTGCCTGCCCCGGTAACAAAGAAGAAAGCCGCCACACCGGGCGTGGTGCTTTTCTATGCCTTCAACAGCATCCAGGTAAGCATGCAGGCAGCTGCCGACCTGGATAGGT
Organism: uncultured Pontibacter sp.; assembly: GCA_966250805.1. Taxonomy (GTDB): domain Bacteria; phylum Bacteroidota; class Bacteroidia; order Cytophagales; family Hymenobacteraceae; genus Pontibacter. The sequence goes on from CBINIP010000007.1 coordinate 28,868, forward strand.
TTTTAAGTGCTCAGGCCCCAGGTACCGCCTTGGTAGTGAAAAGTTACTCGGATGGCTACGGCACATCTGAAGCCAGGGACTATGTTAGCCGCAACCGGGCACTGCAGGTACAGGCTTACATGGAAAAACATTTTGCAGCTAAAAATTTTTCCATCGTGCTTGAAAATGAAGTAGTGGAGGAAAAAGGAAAGGTCCACCGGAAGACGGAGCTTTACCTCCTGCAGTGATCGGCAAAGCGACAAGGTTGAAAAGGTTCTTCCAACAGACGGGAGCCTTTTGGGAGAATGGCTTTAAAAATAAGCCTGTTTTGCGAATCCTAGCTTAAATGGACGGAGAAGACAACAAAGTTTTCAATCTTGAATGTAAAAGAGTGCTCAAAGGGAAAAGCAAATTGGCAGGAATGTACAAGGTTTGCGCTAGTGAAGCTTTTATCTTTGGTGCCGCTCACAGGCTAAATGCTTTCCGAGAACAGCGTCTTTTCGCTTTCCCCGCAACTAATGCTTTGTGAGCCTGGATGATGGCTTTCACTGTCAATAAGCTTCTAAAAACTTATCCTGCTTGAAGATTTAACTTCCATTTCGATCACAGTATTTATAACATGAAACAAGCAATGCTTCTTTTAAGGCTACGAAACCTCCTGGTGCAGTTTTTATTACTGTTGCTTTCAGGCTCAGTCCTGGCACAAGGCAATCAGTACCGCCAATGGCTCAAATCCGGTAATGCTTATGTGCAGCACGAGCAGGGGCAACTGGTAAAGTATACTATGCCCGATGGTGCCAAAGAAGTTTACCTTGATAAGGCTGCGCTGACACCAACTGGCCAGAAGGCACCGCTGAAGGCAGAAGGATTTGCCATTTCAACAGATGAGCAAAAGGTATTGCTTTATACAAACTCCCAGCGCGTGTGGCGCTACAACACCCGGGGCGATTATTGGGTGTATGACCTGCAAAAGAAGTCGCTCCGACAGCTGGGCGCCGGCAGGCCAGCCTCTTCGCTTATGTTTGCCAAGTTTTCTCCTGATGGAGGTAAAGTAGCCTATGTAAGCGAGCATAACATCTTCGTGGAAGACCTGCAAAACGGCCAGCAGATACAGCTCACAAAAGACGGTAACCGCAAGCTCATCAACGGAACGTTCGATTGGGCCTATGAAGAAGAGTTCTCTGCCCGTGACGGCTTCCGCTGGAGCCCCGATAGCAGGAAAATTGCTTACTGGCAGCTGGATGCCACGCAGGTAAAAGATTATATCATGTACAACCTGACGGATGATGTATACGCCAAAGTGATTCCGGTGGAATATCCGGTAGCAGGGGAAGCACCCTCACCTTATAAGATCGGGGTGGTGGATATTACGGGTGGCAATACGCGCTGGATGGAGATACCGGGTGATCCGGGCAATACCTACCTGCCACGCATGGAGTGGGCTGCCAATGCGGATGAGCTGATCGTGCAGCAGTTGAGCCGCAAACAGAATGAGAGCAAGTTGTTTCTTTGCCAAGCTACGAGCGGCAAGACCAGGTTAATTTATTCAGAGCAGGACAATGCCTGGATCGATATTACAGCCAGATGGGACCGGTCATACAATAATGGTGGCTGGGATTGGTTGAACGGGGGCAAGGAATTTTTATGGGCAAGCGAAAAAGATGGCTGGCGCCACCTGTACCGGGTTAGCCGTGATGGCAAGAAAGAATCGCTGCTAACAAAGGGTAATTACGATGCGATGGAAATTGCAGCCATTGACGAAAAGGGGGGCTATGTTTATTTTCTGGCCTCACCGGACAATGCTACCCAGCAGTACCTGTACCGCACGCGCCTGAACGGCAAAGGCAGAGCAGAACGTCTTACGCCTGCTTCGCAGCCCGGCACGCATAGTTATACTTTATCACCCAATGCCAGGTATGCCCAGCACCGTTTCTCTAACCACTATACCAAACCGGTAAGCGAGTGGGTAGCGTTGCCACAGCACCAGGCTGTAGGAGGTGCGAGTGCCGTGCAAAAAGCTATTGCCAGTGCTGATAAAGCTGCCAGTGGCGTGGAGTTCATTAAAGTAAAAACGGCTGAAGGGGTGGAGATGGATGCCTGGATGGCCAAACCTGCCAACTTCGACCCGAAGAAGAAATACCCGATCGTCTTTCACGTGTATACGGAACCTGCCAGTCAGACGGTTACGGATACCTATGGGGCAGGGCGTAACCACCTCTACAAGGGAAGTATGGCTGAAGATGGTTACATCTATGTCTCGGTAGATAACCGTGGTACGCCGGCTCCGAAAGGCAAAAACTGGCGCAAGAGCATATACCGAAAAGTAGGCCAGCTCAACATTGCTGACCAGGCCGCTGCCGCCCGTGAATTACTCAAACTGCCTTATGTAGATACAGCAAGAGTTGCGGTGTGGGGATGGAGCGGTGGCGGTTCTGCCACGCTTAACCTGCTTTTCCAGTACCCGGAGATCTACAAAACCGGTATTGCGGTAGCGGCCGTAGCCAACCAGCTGACCTACGACAACATTTACCAGGAGCGCTACATGGGCCTTCCGCAGGAAAACCGCGAGGACTTCGTGCAGGGCTCACCCATCACACATGCCAGGAACCTGAAAGGCAACCTGCTTTACATCCACGGCACGGGCGATGATAACGTGCACTACAACAACGCCGAGCAACTGGTAAACGAGCTGATAAAGTACAACAAGCAATTCCAGTACATGCCCTATCCTAACCGTTCACACAGCATTTCGGAAGGGGAGGGTACTGACGAACACCTGTCGACCTTGTTCACTAATTACCTGAAGCAGTATTGTCCGCCAGGGGGAAGGTAATATCATCAACTTGATCTTATAATGGACTATTTGAAGCGTCTAGCTTCTTTGGGATTGAAGTTCTCTGTATGTTTTGCTGCAGCATTTGGGAGTAATGCCTGCACGTCTAGTGCTTTGGCATCAACCATACAGGCAGATACGGTATCCAAAGGAGCATTTATATTGCATAAATTTCAACAGCCGATTGGGAAAGAGACATTCTCCATCCTTAGGCGAGGTGGATTGTCAGAACTCCATTCTGATTTCAAATTCAATGACCGTGGGTCAAATGTACAGTTACAAACTATACTTGCTCTTGACAAAGCAGGCGCTCCGGTTGAATTTAAAATAAAAGGTAAAACATCAAGATCATCCAGGATAGATGCGGAGGTACAGGTAATAGATGACGCTGTTGCAATCCGGATGAATGAAGATGTTAAAAAGCAAAGAATTAAAGGCCCCTACTTTACTATAAGCGGTTATGCACCTATCTCCGTGCAAATGCAACTTCTCAAGTACTGGAAGCTTAAGGATGAACCTGACTCACTACAGGTTTATCCTACGGGAAAAGTTGCTATAAAGCGTCAGGGGGTGGATACCGTTGCGTTGGATAACAAAAAGCAAATTTTGGAGCGCTATATTATTGATGGGTTGATTTGGGGGAAAGAAGTACTTTGGACAGAACAATCCGGAAATCTTGTCGCTGTTTTTACAAATGATGCTGAAGGCGACAAATTTGAAGCTATCCAGGAAAATTATGTTAAGCTTCTGCCTTCTCTTATCAGGAAAGCAGCCCGTTACAGCATGCTGGAGATGGCGGCAAATACTCCTGCGGCAAGTTCCCGGATTGTTGCGCTAAGAGGAGGAGACATCATTGATGTTGTAGCCGGGAAAAAGATTCCAAACACCACCATCCTTATTAAAAACGGAATCATCTGGAAGTACGGCGCTGCTACGAACATAAGAATACCAAAAGGGGCTCAGGTAATTGATATAGCTGGTAAAACTGTTTTACCGGGGCTTTGGGATATGCATGCTCATTTTCAGCAAGTGGAATGGGGCCCTGCTTACCTTGCGGCAGGAATCACGACTGTCCGTGATTGTGGTAATGAGTTTGATTTTATCACAACAGTTCAGCAGGCTATTGACCAGAATCGGGGTATTGGTCCCAACATCCTGAAAGCAGGGATAATTGATGGCGATGGGCCTATGGCACTGGGAATTATCCGCGCTACTACAAAAGAAGAGGCCCGTGATGCTGTAAGAAAATATAAGGAAAACGGTTTTGAACAAATCAAAGTCTACAGTTCATTGAAGCCTGAAGTGCTTCAGGCTGTATCGGAGGAAGCACATCGGCTTGGCCTATCAGTTACCGGGCATATACCAGAGGGAATAAGCTTAGAAGTTGCACTGGAATCGGGATTAGACCAGATAAACCATTTTCACTTTCTACTCCCTGCTATGCTTGCTGACCCAAAGCAGGCAAAAGTGAATATAAATAGTCCGGCAGCACGTGAAACATTGAAGCTGCTGAAAGAGAAAGGGGTTGTTGTGGATCCTACCCTGGCAATTTTTGAGTGGATAACGCGGCCCCTTGATCAACCCCTGGATGCATTTGAGCCCGGCATCAATCACGTAACCGAGGATTTTAAGGCTATTTACAGGAATACAGGACTGCCCGCTGAGCAGGCAATGGAAAGTAAATCTTTACTGGAAAACGGGAAAGAGGTCGTACTGGCTATGCATCGTATGGGAATTCCGATAGTAGCCGGAACAGATATGCTGGTACCGGGCTACTCGCTTTACCGTGAACTGGAGCTATACAATGAGGCAGGCCTAAGTCCGATGGAAGCTATTCGTACGGCAACCATAGTGCCTGCGACTGTCATGAAGATGGACAAAGAAACCGGTTCCATAAACAAAGGCAAAAGAGCTGATTTGATTATACTTGACGGGGATCCGCTTGAGGCGATGCGTAATATCAGAAAGGTGTCCATAGTCATTAAAAGAGGCATAATCTATGACCCCTCAAAGCTGAGGAAGCTCATCGGTTTCACAGATCATGAAAATGGAGACTGATAACATAAGTCACCAAACATTTTAGTGCATAAGCTGGGAGCAAAGAAACGTCAATGCTTGTGTAAAGCCTGGCAACGTAAAACAACGCGAAGCATCATTACCTGTAGGCAATGTATATTAGCTCCTTAACTGATAAGCTGTTACTTATAACAGCTTAATCCTATACTACTACAAGCCATTTAAGAATTTAAGGCTAGGCCGAAACAGGATAGCCTAACAACCCAACCACCTTGTAACGCTACCATTGTTTTATATCTGAAAACTGCAGCCTGAAGCCGTGGGTTCATGTGTAAATGTTGTTGCTGACAACCTAAAAAGGTTAAGTATAGATTTGCATACTTAGACTTCATTTACCTGTTGAGCTACTTTATTTTGTATGAAGAGTTCTACGTGTAATCATTTGATCATATCCTTCCGGGCTTGTCCACTACCTTCAATCCCACTTAAGAGCTGACTTCATTGCATTCAGTTCAAAAGAATCTCCATAGAGGAAGGTCTTCCTCAAGGTATCTAAATGCTTATCTGTTTTAGGATAATTAGAAAAACACTGAAAAGCTGTTTTCCTCTGAAATAAAAAAACCTGCTCTAAGAGTGCAGGTTTTAGGTGGGCCTTAAATAATTTATCAACATGAGGATTTATGATCCTCCCACAAAAATTATTATTTACTGACAAAAATATAGCGAAGAGCCAAAATGGCTGTAGTAAGATACTGCTTATTTTCAGGAACAGAATTTCTGGCTTGATCCACTATGAAATTCAAATAGGATTCAAGATACTGATAATGCTGGAAAAACAACCTGCACCCATGCAGTTCATGCTCTTGCCATATTGCTGTAATCTTTTACTTTCAGATAACATGCCTCCCGGTGTGACGCCCTTAGGACGGGAATTTGTCTCATCACAAAACTGACCCTCTATGCAAAGTAGAAGGTATCGAGGAGGTAGTGCCAATATAATTCCTATTCTAGTCTTGCATTCTATAGACGAGGTTCTTTCCACCCCCTGACATCTTGCTAGCGAGGTATAATGAGCAGGATAGTACAATGTTTTAGGCAGGATCGTACAAGCATTCTGCCCCAAAGACCAATTTCTTTGCAATTGTAAAAGCAGTAGAAAATCAACAATAAAATTTTAGCCAACAAGTGAGAATACCACTGCAGTGCATAAGCTGAGACCCATAAAGTTAGATTAGAATAATTTTGTAAATGTTTGTAATTCCCTCAGCCTCACTACAGTGGTATTCATGCTTGTCTGCCTAATCCACACTGTTTTTCCCAGCTCAAAAACCATGACCATGTAAAATCAGCAGCTTGTTCGGGAGCAAACTTATCTATGTATCTGAGTTACAACATCCATGTCTTAACAATAAAAATCACCCTTAATTAATTATCTACTTATTCTAAACTATTACTATGAGAAAAATGATGTTTTTAAACCTGGCTTTGTTCCTGACGCTTATCAGCCAGGCGTGGGCACAAAACCGGGTGGTCTCCGGAAAGGTCACGGACGCTGAGACGGGCCAGCCTTTACCGGGTGTGAGCGTAGTGGTCAAAGGTACCACCACCGGTACAGCCACCGGTGTTGATGGCGGCTACACGATCAACGTACCTGCCAACGGTACCACCCTGCAGTTCCGCTTCATCGGCTATGCCGTTACGGAAAAAGTTATTGGCAGCGCCAGTACCGTAAATGTAGCTTTAGGCACGGATACCAAGCAGCTGCAGGAAGTGGTGGTGACGGCGCTGGGCGTGGAAAGAGAGGAGAAATCTTTGGGTTATTCCGCCACCTCCATCAAAGCAGAAGAGATCACCAAGGCCCGGGCGTCGAGCCCGATGAATTCGCTGCAGGGGAAAGTAGCGGGGGTGAACATTTCTTCCGCTTCCGGAGCCCCGGGTGCTTCTACCAAAGTAATCCTGCGCGGTTACTCTTCCATTGGGGGTAATAACAACCCACTTTATGTAGTGGATGGCGTGCCAATCGATAATAGCTCTGGAAATTTTTCTGGTGGTGGTGTAAACAGAACGCAGGACTTTGGTAACCGCGCCAACGACATCAACCCCGATGACATTGCTTCGATCTCTATTCTGAAAGGTGCTTCTGCTACTTCTTTGTATGGCTCCAGGGCAGCCAACGGTGTGATCCTGATCACTACCAAAAAAGGAAAAGCCGGGGAGAAAATGACAGTGGACTTTACATCCTCGGCCACCGTTTCTGCCCCGCTGTTTTTGCCACAGCTGCAGAATACTTTTGGCCAGGGCTGGAGCGGCGAGTGGATTTCGAACGAGAATGGCAGCTGGGGGCCTAAGCTGCATGGCAGGGACCGCCTGTGGGGCAATATCGTAGACAACTCACAGCAGCTGAAGCCTTATGCAGCGCAGGAAAGCAACCTGAAAGACTTCTTCGAAAAAGGTACCTCTTTCCAGAACACGCTGGCTGTAAGTGGCGGCACGGAGAAGTCTTCTTACTTCCTCTCGTATGGTAATGCTTCTGAAAACGGCATCATCCCAACCGATGCGGATTCTTACAAGCGAAACACGCTTTCTTTCAGAGGTTCTACGCAAGGTAAAAACCTTACAGTTTCTTCCAGCTTAAACTATGTGCGCAAAGATTCCAAGGTTGTTACTGCCGGTCAGGGCGGAGGCGGTACTACTTTGTTCCAGGAGATCATCCAGATTCCCCGGGACTTCAGTATTGTGGACTTCCAGGACATCAACTATAAGTTCAACAACCTGGATAACTACTTTACGCCATACGCACAGAACCCCTACTACCCGCTCAAAGCGAATGGTAACGATTACGAAGAGAACCGTATTTACGGTAACGCCAGCGTAGGTTATAAATTTAATAACTGGCTGACAGCAACTGCTCGTGGAGGTGGCGACGTTTCCAATGCTTTGCTGAAGGACTGGATAGCTTCTGCTACTTTATCGCCAGGGTCTCCTGCACTGGCTGGCGGAGCCTCTGATATACCGGGGCAGGTAAACGAGAGAACTCGTTTTGTACGCGAGCTGAATGCGGATTTCATCTTGTCTTCTAATAACGACCTGACTGAAGATTTGCACCTGAACGGCATTCTTGGTTATAATGTGAACGAGCGTTACAGCAAAGATAATTATGCTTACATTACAGGCTTGAGCATTCCGGGTTACTACAACCTTTCCAACTCGAAAGATCCGGCCACAGCCATTACAGCAGAATCACTCAGAAGACTATATGGTGTTTACGGCCAGGCAGAATTGTCTTACAAAGATTACCTGTTCTTGAGCCTGAACGCCCGTAACGACTGGTCTTCTACTCTGCCAAAGAACAACAACTCGTTCTTCTACCCAGGTGTGAACGCCAGCTTTGTTTTCTCTGACGTGTTCCCGGAGTTCCTGCCTAATATCCTGTCTTATGGTAAGGTAAGAGCGGCATGGGGACAAACTGGTAACGATGCGGATCCCTATGGCATCAACTCTGTGCTGGAACAAGGCTTTGCTGACTTAGGTTTTGGTCTAATTTCGTTCCCTATTGCAGGCAGGAATGCTTATGAACTAGCGGAGCAGTTAGGTAATGAGGTGCTCCAGCCAGAAATTACTTCTGAAGCCGAAGTGGGTTTGAACCTGAGCTTCCTCAGAAACCGCATCAACGTTGACTTTGCCTACTACAACAGAACCACGGCCGATCAGATCCTGGCAGTGCCGGTTGCCGCATCATCGGGTTATACTTCCAAGATCATGAACCTTGGTAAAATAGAGAATAAAGGGCTGGAACTGCTCCTGAGTGCTACGCCGGTACAGACAAATGATTTCCGTTGGGATGTGCGCTATACTTTCTCGAACAACCGCAACAAAGTAGTGAAGCTGCGTGAAGGCCTGGAGGAAGTAAGATTAACAGGTGGTTTTGATATTGATTTTGTAGCCATGGAAGGTTATCCGCTGGGTGTTTTCAAAGGTTTTGGCTATAAAAGGGATGCTGACGGAAATATCATTGTAAGCGAAACAACAGGCATGCCGCTGCCAACAGATCAGAAAGAAATTCTAGGTACAGCACAGCCTAAGTACCTGATGGGCTTCTACAACACCTTCGATTACAAAGGCATCAACCTGTCTGTTGGCTTGGATTACCGCCATGGTGGCAAGTTCTATTCTTACACCCAGCGCCTGTCCCAGTTTGTGGGTAACACTACCAATACGCTCTACAACGACCGCCAGCCGTTCATTGTACCTGGTTCAGTGGTAGGTGTTGACGCTGATGGCGATGGCAACATCGACAAGGATGACAAGGGCAACCCGGTTACCCGGGAAAACACGACGCCTATTGACATGCAGCATATAGCTAACTACTGGAATGATAGCTATAATGGTCCTATTGAGCAGGAACACTTAAAAGACAGATCCTTCCTGAAGCTAAGAGAAGTGGTAGTGGGTTACAACCTGCCGTCCGCTCTTATATCCAAAACACCATTCAGCTCTGTTAACGTGAGCCTGGTAGGAAGAAATCTGCTGATGTGGACGCCTGAGGACAACAACATCATCGATCCGGAATCTACCACCTATGGCAACGACCTGCGAAGTGAGTTCGGTGAATTTGCCGCCGGCCCTACGACCAGAAGCTTTGGTGTGAGCCTTAAAGTTGGCTTTTAATTAAGATCCTTTATCAGATTAATATTTCAAGATAATGAAGAAAGTATTTTTAAACATAGGGGTAGCGCTGACGCTGCTGGCTACTGCCACTTCCTGCGACAAGGAGTTCCTGGATGTGAACGTAAACCCCAATAACCCTGTAGATGCGCCGGTGGAACTAGTATTGCCGGCAGCCATGACTACGACAGCAGGAGTAGTGGGTGGGCAGTATGCGATATTAGGTGGCATCTGGTCGCAGTACTACACCCAGAACAACGGCTCTAACCAGTATGTGAGCATTGACCAGTTCAACATACAGCCTACTGCCTTCAACAATAGTTGGACGGAACAGTATGCCGGCGCATTGAATGATTATCGCTTTGTAAAAAGCAAAGCAGCGGCAACGAAGGATTGGAACGCTTACCTGATGGCTACCGTGATGGAGTCTTACAACTACCAGGTGCTGGTGGATTTGTACGACAAGATTCCATTCGATGAAGCCGGACAAGGAGAGACGAAGAAGAACCTGACACCTGTTTTCCGGGATGGGCAGGCTGTTTATGATTCGCTGATTGTAAGAATAGATAAGGCCTTAGCACTTCCACATACTTCTACGGCTACCCCGGCGCTCAGCAACGGTGACGTAGTGTTCAACGGTGATATGGAACAGTGGGTGCGCTTTGCCAATACCCTGAAGCTCAAGATCTACCTGCGCCAGGTATATGCCCGCCCTACGGTGGCCGAGGCCGGTATCAGAGGGCTGTACAATGCAGGAGCTAAGTTTTTAGAGGCTGATGCCAGCGTGGCTATCTTCTCGGATGCCACCAGCAAGCGTAACCCGCTTTACGAGATGGACCAGAGCCCTGCGCTGAATTCGAATCAGAACCTGAAGGCAAGCAACACGCTGTTCTCGTTCCTGAAGGCTAATGATGATACAACACGGCTTAAAAAAATATATATCCCCGGATCAGGTGGCCAGAAAGCGATGGTGCAGGGAACGTCGAGTATCTCTACTTCACAGCTGGTGCCAGGCACTATCTCCAGGGCCCTGATTCTGCCGACAGCGCCTGTCTACTTCATCTCCAAGGCGGAGAGTTATTTCCTGCAGGCGGAAGCTGCCCTTCGTGGTCTGGGAACAGGCAATGCCGCTGCCCTTTACAACCAGGGAGTAGATGCTGCCTTCAAGCAGATCGGGGTGGAGAGAGGGTCGCTGTACCCTTACCCTGCCGGTGGCTCTTTTGAGGAACAACTGAAGGCGATCATTGTACAGAAGTGGGTTTCCTTTGCGGGTACTTACCAGGGCATCGAAGCCTTCATCGAACGCAACAGGACCGGTTACCCGGCTACAAGCCCGGTGGGTGCCACAGATGCGGCCTACGTGCCAGGTGAATTCACTTACCCGGTAGAAGGCATCACTTCCGGCAAGCAGTTCCCGACGCGCCTGCCATGGCCGCAGCAGGAGCGGCAGCGCAATCCGAATGCCCCTCAAACAATTGAACCTATTATCAAGCCAGTTTGGTGGGATGTTCACTAACAATTTTTAATAGAATAATCATGAAAAAAATAAAGAACTCAATCATACTATTGTTGCTTTCGGTGTTTGTCTTCTCCGGTTGCGAGAAGGAGCTGGACTCGGAAGGTATTACCAAAAAAATAACATACTTTCCAATCATCACCATGAAAGGGGAGCAGTGGAACTCTGTTCTGGTAGGGCAAAGCTTCACAGATCCTGGGGCAGAGGCTACGGAGGAAGGACAGAAGATTGAGCTGTCGGTAAAAGGAACTGTCAACACGAGCGTTCCTGGGGTGTATACCATTACCTATTCTGCGACAAATAAAGATGGTTATTCAGCCATCAAACGACGCTACGTAGGGGTGATCGATCCGGCCGTTGCCGATGCTGATATGAGCGGCAAGTACAAGCGCAATGCAGGGGCAAACGGCGTTTCGACTGTTACCAAATTGGGTCTGGGGCATTATACCTCCGATAACGTAGGTGGTGCTAAGGATCCCGGACCTGGTGTGACAGTGCATTTTTACCACTACGAAGGAAATAAATTAGGTGTACCGGCCCAAGACGTAAGCGGCAGTGAATTCGCCGCCACAAAAGCCACCGTGGAGTTAGGCAAAAGCTACAGCTGGGAAGTGATCAATTCTGGTTACGGCGCCGGCATCCGCACCTTTGTTAAATTTTAACCACAACGATTTATCAGATGAGAAATAAATTCTTATACCTACTTGTAGTCCTCTTCTCGGTCGGAGCTTTGAGTTCCTGTGAAAAGGATGCCCCGGAAGTGAAATACACGGCTACCTATCCTGTTTCAGGCGAGTGGTGGGTGACGTACAAGGTGGAAACCAGTCCCGGCGTTTTTGAGGATATTTACCATACAGGATATACGCCCCTGCTCACCTATAACACAGCCGCCAACAAACCGGATGAGATCTGGGTGGACGATCAAGGGAACTTCTGGAATTACAAGGTGAAATCCGGCTTAAATATCGGGAGTCGTTCCTTCTCGGTGAAAGAAGCACTCAACCTAGCCCTGGATAGTGAAGGAAAGCCTTATAACATTAAGGTAAATATCACAGACGGCAAAGTGATCAAGGATGGCGGTTTATCGAAAACAAAGATCAAAACCGACAGCATTTACTTTAAAGCTGAGTTCAGCGATGAACCAGGCACTGTCTACCATGTGTCCGGGCACAGAAGAACCGGTTTCCCGGAAGACCAATTTTAAAACACAAACAGTAAAGAGGGGAGCTTTTAGCTCCCTTTTTTATATCACCCAATATGATTTAATCTCCAATATTATAGATGTAGCATTATGAGAAAATTTGTAAAACTATACCTGGCCATCACAGCCATTTTTCTTTCAGCAACAGCAAATGCGCAGTTGGGACGTTTACCAGCTGGCAGCATACCTCCTGTAGACATCAGCACCACCACGCAGGTTGGCATGTTAAGACTAGATAATATCTCGGAAATAAAAGACAAAGATCTTAGGATGATGGGCTCTGTTTACCTGCAGGATGACTGGCAGAATGCAGACCTTACGACAAGTTCGGGTCATACTTTTTCAGGTATCCCTGTAAAGTATGATCTTCAAAATAACCTGATAGAAATTAATTTCAAAGACGGGGTGAAGGTGCTGAGTGGTGAATATGTGAAGATGGTTGAATTCTCAGTAGGCAGTGACGCGGAAAAATCTGTTTTTATCAATCCCAGACATGATGGAAGCTTTGAAGAGCCTTTCACGACTGGTTTATACAAGGTTATTATAAAAGGAGATAAAGCTCAACTCTTGACCCGTACTGTTTTAAAGAAGGTAAAGCCCAACTACAGCCCAATTATGGATGTCGGAAGTAAAAGCGTAGAACTCCTGAAGCAGGAGCTTTTATACATTGCAAACGGCAAAAACCTAGTTGAGCTTAATGCTAAAGATGCATATCGTGTATTTGGAAGTAGAGAACAGGAGATGAAACGCTATGCTAAAAACAAGCGATTAAGAATAACTACACTGGAAGATGCCGTAGTATTGGTTCATTATTTCAACTCCTTACTGTAATAATTTTTTTGCATACTGGCTCCATTGGTACCTGAAGCAACTTGACAAGCAGGTTTTATCTTATTTGTACAATAGCTGCGCCTGCAAATATTTTGTCGGCGTAGCTATTGTTATGTTTTAGACAGCCGCAGGATAACCAGGTACTATCAAAGTAAAGGGGCCAGTTCTGTTACTTGTCCTTTTAAGTCCTGCTGAAGCAATTGAAGAGACAACATCATTTCTGTTTGTCTCATAAAGTTCTTGTATGGATGTCTGATGCGGAATAGCAACTTAGGCGGGTATGTCTGGTTTATGTAGAGCTTGAGCCCCTGGCGGCATCAATATAAAGCGTCAGCAACCTAAAATAGAGCTGGCCGCATTTTCTTTTCTATATTTTATCGCTGTAGTTTGTGTTTAGCTTGAAATAGGTTATATTTAATAAGTATAGCCGGAGTGGTAACTGATTTGTTTACATCTCACCTTAAACAAACAGTAAAGGAATAGGAAGAAGGCCACTACGGCTATACTTATCATAGACTATCTGCTAAAAAAGACATGGATAATAGGTGTGATAATATGTGATAAAATAATGTTATAACATCGAATATTACACATCTTCTATAGTTTTTCACCCTTGTGCCAGGTCAAGATTATGCCTTCTGTTAATAATTATGCAAAGGAAGGCATCTCATGCTTCAAAACGCTTGTATTATCCTGTTAATTTGATGAGGAAACGATCTTACAGGCCTTCATCTGAAGAGAAAGGGGGGCTAAAAAATAGAAGTAGGAAATCCTTTTCAAGGTAAGATGCCTGGGTTTCATAAAAAGATATAATCTACCATTTTATTGGAGCCTCCATCATAGGGTAGTTTTTAAAAAAGTCTTGTTATAGTTCAGATCACCCCTCTCCAATCATAGTTAGGATATATACTTGTGTCTCCATATGGAGGCAAAAATTTAAGCTTGGTTGAGATGCATAAAGTCTGCAACAGATGTGGTCATGAAAAAGATTTAATGGTGTCTTGTTGACGAATCCCAGATGACTAAAGCGACTCAACCTATGTCAGGGGTCCCAGCCATGCATGTATTGTATCGCAGTAAAGCCTTCACCTGTTGAACGCCTGATGGAGAAGCTGGTCCAAATCAATTTAGACGCTACCTGATGATCATATACTATTCCTAAGTTAGTGCTGCATCAGACTTAGCTTTGTCTTTGCATGGCAGGAAACTACCTTTTATTTCTCCGAGTTGTAAAATCCTGTCCTTTATGTCCTGCCTATATAAAAAATGTCCACCCTGTTCTTTAGTCTTTTTATATTTAGGGATCATTTGAATTATTGGTAGAAATAGTGGAGAAAGATTTTTTTATAGCAGCTGCTATGGCTTATGGAAGTAGTTGCGAAGTAATACATGTAGACGGGAAGAGTTATCATTCTCATAAACAGAGAAAGACTCAGAACCGGATCATGAGTTCGTTTATTACCACTCTGGAAGATGAAATTAGGCCACAGGGATTAGGCTTAAAATATGCATCGGCTGGACAGGAGAATTACTGGATGCAAAACAGGCGTTTTAGTGTTTCAGATGGAAAATACCTGCTGGTCAATGATTCGATTTCTTCTCTGGATGTTACCATACAAAATGCTCCTACCTGGAGCGTTTGTGTGGATATTGATCCTGCACTGGTCAACGATGTATTGCAGCAGCTGCTTTATCCTGATGAACTGGATAACCACCAGCACATAAGCCGTTATCTGCTGTCTCCTGAGTTGTTTGTAAGGGAAGCAAAGGCTGGAAAGCCTTTACAATACCTTTTAAATCAAATTATAGCCTCTTCTGTCTCTCAGATTTCTGACAGGCCTGCTATTGAACTTATTTTTGATCTTACCACCCTGCTGGTTCAGGAGAACCTGGAACAGATTCATTCCTATTACAGGTTAGATACAGCAAAGCTGTCAACGCGCAAGGAGTTGTTTAACAGGCTGCTTCTGGGAAAGCAGGTGCTCGATGACAGCCTTTTCACCCAGTTAACCATGAAGCAAGTAGCCGAAATGTGCTGTTTGTCTGAGTTTCGTTTTTTCAGGCTTTTCAAGCAATGCTTTGGTGATAGCCCTTACAACTACCTGTTCAAAAAGCGGATTGAAAAAAGTGTAGAACTGAAAAAGCAGGGGCATAACTGGAGCGACATTGCTTCGCAGCTGAATTTCACGGACCTGGCTGCCTTCAGTAAAAGCTTCAAAAAAGTCAAAGGTGTCTCACCTTCAAAGTTAGTATTGTAAGGCGGGGTACCAGGCATTTACAGGTAAGTTGTGTTGCGTTAAAAGCAGCTGGTATTAGCTGGGAATGAATCTGTTCATGTTTTGTCTACCTGAGAACCTGCTGGTGCCTGTAGTGGCTAAAATAAAGCGGCAACCTGCTCATGGTCACATCATAAGAGGGGAGCACAGTGTTGTCCTGATGCTGTAGAGCCTACTATCCTTCGCTCCTGGTCTTGTAGAAGGATGTTGTTCTGGCTGCTTGGTATCTAAAGTTGGAGCGGTTGTTTTCATTGCAGGTACAACTCCAGGCATACTTTTTCAGGCTTTGGGTAATAGGTGACAACATTCAAAGACGGCAACTGCTATTTATTTGGAGAGGCCGGCAATCCTTAAATCAGCAGAATATTACAACCGCTCTGCAGCTGGTCAGCATTATATTTACCTGTATGTGATTTTATGGTATGGGTAGAGAACTTTGGTACCTGTTGGTCAACGGGGCAGTTGGCCAGCATAAACGGGCAGTCGCAGATATGTATGTTTTTGACGATCACCTCGGGGCTGCTGTTTATAAAGCGAAGGAATATGCAAAAGTGGCTGGTTTAAGAGAATGTGAACCAGTAGAGGCATTCCCCATCAGCCGGATTGGGTATCGGAAAGAACCGGAAGATACCGAACGGCTGGCTGATGGCGTTTTCCTGGGCAAGAGCCTGAATACATTTGAAGAGGATGAGTTAGATTCTTTTTTTTCATTGCCTGCAGGCATCCTAAGAAGCGCTGCCGATGGTATCCTGGAACCTGAGCCGGAAGAAGAGTTTGTGGCCGCTCTTGGCCCGGATGAGGAAGGGTTTTTTACCCTTACCGTAGTTCTCGCCAGCAACAACCTGGAGGTAATCTTCTTTAGTTTAGCTAACCTTTTACAGGTCATTGATAAGCTATTTTTGGCTGTAAAAGATTATAACGGAGATCCTAAAGCTACAAAGCATTGGGAGAGTGCACTTTTAAGTGGTAAAGAATCTATATTAGGGTTCATTAAGGAAAATAAAGCAGACACGCTGGACAATGGATTTGTAGAGCTTTCACTTTATGTTTTGGAAGGCGAAACCTGTATGCGTCTGGGTGATGACAAAATATTAACACTCACGACCCGGGATGAAAGGCTTTTTAAATTTCTTCATACCACCATAAAATACTACGGTATTAGGGAAGGTAAGAAACAATGTATGCCGCGCCATGAGCACTGGCGTTACAGGCCCTACAACAGCTTGGATATTGTCCCTTTTCAGGAACTGTTGGTATCCAGGGGGTTCAAGGAAGTTGAGAATAAGGTAAAGCATATTTCCTGTTAGTTGTTTGTCTTTGTTTATAGCTTTTAGAAGTAGAATGGCCCAGCAATCAAGGGTAAAACAGGTAATAGCTGCAACAAAGATGGGGGCATGTATGCCTTGATACTATTCCTGGCGTTGAATACTTAGTGCTGGAATGTCACCTTGATGTATACACACTTTCTCCAAAAGAAAGTACTTACAGTGGCAAAGGGGAATCGGTTACAGGTTCCAGGGCAGATGGAGCGGTATGCGGGTATGGGTTCGTTTTGTTTACGCGTGGTACCCCGCATCCTTATGGAAATGCAGGAGAGGAAGTTCCTCACTGCAAAGGTTCGAATAAACCAGCCAATACGTTTCAGTACAGTCGGAAACATACGATGCGGTGTAGCTTCTGACACGTTATCCCAAAGATTATGACCTGCCGGAATTTCGGGGGCTGATAGTAGTATTGCTTCCAATTACTTATTTGTTCGAACACCTGCCAGGCAAATACAGCCATTTCAAAGATGCACCTGTAGCTAAATGGAGGTACCCTATACTTTGTGGTGTGTTGAAATAAAACTATTCAGTTTTCAATGGCAATTTTCCCTCCTTACCTGAAGATGATAAAGGGTTTCGTAGGAAGGATTTTAGGAATAAGTCTAAAGATGCTGTTCCTATGAGGTAATGCTTAGGAAGATATGGCAGGAGACTTCAGTAGAATAGGTTACAGCATGGAATGTCCTGTTGCATTGAAAAAAAAAGTCGCTTAAGTAATCAAGCGACTTTTTTATTTGTTTAAGTTTTACTTTGAGCAGGGATCCGTGTTATCAATGGGATGGCAGCCACCCGTGTAACATGAGCAGATGAGGTTTTGTTTATGCAGATATGAGCCAGCCAGGCAAGGGAAAAGTTCTCTCACCTGGCTGCTTGGGTCCATTTCCTTAAGTCTTCAGAAATACCAGCTGTCAGAACACTATTAACCATTCAACCAGGCAGAACGCAGCTGTAGTTGCTGTTCTGTCGCGGATGGATCAGGCTTGATAACAGGCATTATTTCACGGTCAACTGTTGTGACCCTGCCTTTCAACTTCTTTTGCTTTATTTTCCCTTCTTTGTTTTGCCGGCCAACAATAAATTCAAGTTTATCACCTGGTTTGGCTTTAGCAACCTCTGTTCCCAGTAATTGCTTAAGGTTATCAGCGGTTATAGCTGTACCGTTCATAGCCAGTAATTGATCCCCCTGCCGGAATCCCATTTTGATGCCGAACGCATCCATTTTAGCCGTATCAAGAATTTTTACTTTGCCCACTTCGGAATCATAGCCTGGAGTAAAACCTCCAAACGTGTTGACCTTTTTGAAGGCAGGTTCATACCGTATTCCGACTTTCTGAAAGGTTTCCTGTAATGGAAGTGGCTCAGAACCTTCTACATAGCGGCTAAAAAACTCCCTGATTTCCGGGTAAGTGAGGGCCGTGATTTTATCAAACAATTCTTCATCCTTGAAGGATTGGTTTTTGCCGTAGGTTTTAGCCAGATCCTCCATCAGATTTCGAAGTCCGTACTTACCGCCGGACAGCTCTCTTAACCGGGTGTCCAATACTAAGCCGATCAATGCGCCCTTTTGGTAGACATTACCATATTCCTTTTCATACTTAGTGAGTACATGGGCACTCATTTCAGTGAAGGGTAGTGTATCGTTGTAACGTCTTTTTGCGGTGAAGATGTATTCGCCAACTTTTTTCAGGTACTCATCTAATGGAAGTAGCTTCTCATACGCCTGTACATGTGTAGCAAAATATTCTGTTACCCCTTCATACAGCCAAAGATGCTTGGACATCTTCGGATTAATGTAATCAAAATCACCGATCTCTTCGGAATGAATGGATAAGGGGGTTACAATATGGAAGAATTCATGCGCAGCGACATTGCGCACTTGTGAACTGAATTCTTCTTCCGGCATTTCAGGTAGAAAGTAGACAGAGGAGTAAGAGTGTTCTAACGCTCCAAATGCACCTGAATTCCCTATTTTCTCCGGCACGTAAATCAAAAAAGCATATTTATCTACAGGTAGCGTACCACCGAGGTAGCTACGCTGGGCTTGCAGTATACTTTGGACGTTGTTTGCAATTGGCCTGGATGTGACTTTGCCTGAAGGGTTATAAACAGAAACCAATACCTCTGTGTTGCCCAGCATCAGCACTGTCGTATCAGGCTTGTTATACATGAGTGGACTATCGGCCAGATCCATATAACTGCCCACCCGGTAGCTATCGCTGGTAGCTGTTGCTTTAACTGCCTGAAGCGGTGTAGAACCATAAAAGCCATCTGGTTTTTCTACTATCAGCTCATAGGGTACCTGCTTCATATTATCAAAGTAACCCATAAAGCCGAAGGTGTTCAGTAAAAAGTTCTTGCCTTCTTCGATATTGGTTCCTGCAGGCTCAAATACGATATCTTCCTTTCTGGTAGTGTCGAATGTATCATCTACCCAGTAGGTAATTTTGTGTAGTTTTTGTGCATTGAAAATGCGCCAGCGATTCACATCCAATTGTTCCACCTTTAAAAGGTTGCCTTGCTTGTCGAAAGCCCTGAAGTCGGATAGAAATTTCCCGAAATCAGAGATGGAATACGTGCCCGGCACCATCTTGGGCATATTGTAAATTACTTCATCCTGGTTAAGGGCAGGGGCCTCCAGTGAGACCATTACCCTATCGTCTTTCACTTCTTTTAAATTGATGGTAAATGAATAGGTTGTTTTACCTGTTTCAGGTGTATTGGCATGTGTAGACATACCAAGTCCCATCAACAGGCTAAGCAATAGAACTGGTTTTTTAATATTCATAAATTGTCATAATGGATTAACAGGTATTGGTAAAATTTAAAGAGTAGCAAAATGCTACTTACTGCGGTATGGAGAGGTGCTCGTGGGCAACTTTCCAGTTACCGTTCTGTTTGACGAGCACGCTGGTGCCACGGCCACGACCTTTGACAGGTTTACCCGCATGGGTGCCCTGGTAGGTATACTCGTAGAGGCAGGCGGCACTGTTTTTTTCTATTGAAAGCCATTTTACGTTTTCAATGCCGTAGACTTCATCGGGCAGGTAGCTCCAGGAAGCCTCAAAGTTTTTCTGTATGGCCTCTAACCCCTGGCTCTCGCTTTTGTTGAACCAGTACACAGCATCGGCAGTCAGTAGGGGCCGTACCGTGGCAAAGTCATGTGAA
Organism: uncultured Pontibacter sp.; assembly: GCA_966250805.1. Taxonomy (GTDB): domain Bacteria; phylum Bacteroidota; class Bacteroidia; order Cytophagales; family Hymenobacteraceae; genus Pontibacter. Next base: position 48,675 of record CBINIP010000007.1, read on the forward strand.
TTGGTGGCATCTACGTAAGCTCGAAGAAAAGCAGTGAGTTCCTGTTCTGATTGAGGAGTGCCTTTTGCGGCGAATGCAGTAACTGAAAAGCATAATAACAGAGAAAGAAGTAGGTATCGCATATTTTTTACTGAATGAATTATCGGGCTGTAAACCTGCATACTGTTTCAGATGTACTTGCCAGGCTTTATAAACAGTGCTTTAATTCACTATTCTATAGCATTGGAAGAAAAAATGCTTATTTCTTTTTTGTAAACAAGTGTACCTCGTATTCAGACTGGTCCGGAGAACCATATGTGACTTGTGCCGAAGGATTCGCCCCTAGGGTAAATAACACTGAGCTGAAGGTAAATGCTGCCGCATCTTTGTTATAGGAAACACATACCGGGAAGCGCTCGCTGTCTTTCGAGCGAAGCGTTGTTTTTATCAAGTCCTGTGATGGTTGTGTGGTCTGGGTAGAAAGACGCTTTTCCAATGCAGCATAACGGGTCTGACTGTTGGTTTTGGCACCTGTACCGGAAAGAACACGCTGGTGGTATTCCTGCATCCATGGTTTTACATCATGATTGGCAATAGAGTGGTTGGTGTGGTAGACAAGATTTTTGTTGCTCAGCGGATAATAGGGCACCACCTCATTAGCTGAAGCTTCGTAGTTAATTACCTCGTTATTAGTCCCGATAAGGTAGTTCTGGCCTGTAGCATGTTTCACGGATTTTACAAAGTTTAAAGCCTCCCTACCTGTTTTCTGAGCCAGCAAACCCCTGGTAACAAAGGTAACAGGAAGGCCATCTATGGAGTTGTTAAGATCTGTCAGGGCATTGATCACGACAGCTACCTGTTTATTCATCCCGGCAAAGCCGATAAAGCCGGCACAGGTCATGATGTATTGTTCGGGTGTATTGGCAGACCCTGCTATGTGAAGCAGTGTCTGGTAGCCATGCATATAGGTGTCAATGTCGATGTTCTGAGCCACATAGGCAGGGTGATCCTTTGTAGCGGCAACGCCTACCGCGCTACAGTGGTCTTTATCAACCGAACCATTCTTGAGCCTGTCTAAGTATCCCCAGTATTCATCAATCAGCTGGAAGGCCAGCACGTCATCCAATTTTTGTCCTGAGCCGGCAGCCATCCCTTCTATCTCTCTCCATAAATCAGGTGTCCACTGTTCTATCGCAGCCTGATACTTGGAGGTGCTGAGAAAGTCTTTGATCACAGCATCGGGATCCTTGTTGGTGTCTTTCTGAATGGAGGCTTTCCATTTAGCATAAACTTCAGCAATAGGAGCTTTTAGCTGTTTGCCATGCTGAAAGCCTCTCTCATAACCGTTGCCTGAAAGATTGATGACCGGTACCTTCGCAGCCGACGCTGATGGAGTATTGCTATGTGAGGAAAATGCATGGTGGAAAATGCATAAAAGGATCAGGAGAAGGAAACATGTTCTTTTCATATTGAAACAGGATTATAAATCTGGATTGCTTTATTGGGTTAGCTTATGTTATAAATAAATTTTCAGGCTATGCCTGGCTGTTTTGCTCGGCCCGTTAACAGTCATTAAAATGTATGGTTTTACTTTCTTATCATCTAAAGTAAGCGCTTTATCAAGTCAGTTTGTTTGTAGAATCCTGTCATTTTATGTGTTCGTGGTCTTACTGGGCGGCTTACACGAGCAAACACTTACACAGTGCCTTGGTAAGCTTAATCCTGAAGCCTGAATGAAAATTCTTTTTATACCCGAAGCCTTGTCATTTATGTTACTATATGTAAAGAAGTTGAATCGGATGATATTTGACAATTCCAGGCTGGTTAAGCAGGAGCTAAAGATTCTGACCGGGCAAGCGAGCAGGGGTGTCAGTAGTATTATCGAGCTTACCGCTGAAATAGGCAGGAATCTACAATCTTATTGGCCAAGTAACTCATGCTTTTACTTCACTATTGCTAGTGAAATGTTTTTTTCCATAGTTGATTGATTAAGTTTCCCTGGCAGGAGCCATGGGGTTTTGCGGAAAGTGTTTTACTGAGCCTACTCTGCCAGGGTAGGCTTTTTCATCACTGATGAATTGAAAGATGGCAGCAGTGTACAACAAGCGCAGGAAGAACTACGTTTTAATTTGCTCAAATTCCTGGTAGCGAAAGTGCCAGGCAGATAGTAATGTTTTTTCAATATACCAGCTAAAAGCCTGTTCTACTAGAACAGGCTTTTTTACTTGTCCCCACCTGCAAACAGTCAGGAACTACAGCTTGTGTTACAGCCGCGTGCATACCGTTACAGGAAATGAAATTTAGCTCAATCAGGGTCCCGTTCCTGTGCAGGAGTGGAAGTAAAAACACGACTCAAAAGGACGGACTTTACTTTTTGTAAAAGAGGCAGAAATTGACAAGCGAAAGAGCAGGAAGGTACAAGCTTAAGCTGCTGGATACCTTATACTTTTGTTTCAGATTAGAAATATGAATTATACCAGGCTTATGTTAGTCCCTTTCCTGGTAAATGTGAATTAGTTTGTAGAAAAGCCCGCCTCCCTGGCGGGCTTTTCGTTTGTTACAGATAAAATTTCCCAGTACAAATTAGCCAGGAATTACTCCTCCTGTAAAATACCAGCGGCTGCTCATTTACCTGCCCGGAACTATATTTTATACATAACCCTTATTGTTGAGCAAACCATAAATGTGTTTTTAGATAGCTCTTTCGCTGCGCCATCTCCAGAATGTCGCCTGTCGCTGCTGAGCGGTACAGATGGAAGATCTTCACCTGCCAGTTTTTCTAACTGTAATGCACAGTGGTAATCATAGATAAAATTAGGAATATTGCGTATATTGAACACGAACTTTGCAGTTAAGCTGAGTGAAAATTGGTGAGTGCTTCGGTGAGTAAAGGTTTTTCTATAAGCGTAAATCCTTTATTTACAGCTAATAATGGGGTGGGTTCGAATCCCTCACTCTCTGCACCAGAAGCCCCTAAATTGCTTAAAAGCGGTTTAGGGGCTTTTTACTTATACTCAGCTTATAGAAACAGAACTTCTGGCTATGGAAAAACAAGGCACCTGGACCAAAGACGAAGAAGGCTACATGGAGTTTGAGCCTGCAGAAATGCAGCGCATGTATGAAATTGTAACCGATAGTTACCATCAGGTATACAACCGCTACCTCGACGAGTATGACGACGATGATGCCTACTATAAAGCGCTGCAGGATGGGTATGAAATGGTAACGGATTATAAGCTGATAAACGGAGCGGAAGAGTTTGCAACCACTTACACCACGCCAACCCATGTGCTGGATATCTGGTATGAAACCGACGAGGATACAGGTAAAAGAACCTACGACAAAGGGTTTATCCGAATCAGTAAGAAATAGAAATTAAAGTCTTCTCTTTAATATATCAAAAGCCCGGGCTATACAGTCCGGGCTTTTGTTTTACTCAGGCTTGGGTTAAATTATAAATGATCATACTTCTGCTTGCCTTTGCTGTGATTCTTTGCATTCCAAATGATCGTTTATCCGTATAGCCTTACAAAATGAATTGTAACAACTAAAATGCAAGGGCATGCAAGATAAAGTCGAATTGACCTCTATGGTCAGAGTAATAGAAAAAGCGCGTAAAGAAGGTTATACGCTGGATTTCAGGGTTTCTGAAGACGAGTTTCTCTGTAGCATGGATGGCAAGTTGCGGTTTACACCCGACCAGGTTCGCATTGTTAATTTTTACCGCTTCGAAGGAGAAACTTATCCTGCTGATATGGCTATACTTTATGTAATAGAGGCCAAAACAGGAGAAAAAGGTACTATTTCGGATGCTTATGGCCCTTATGCTGATGATAAAGTTGAGAATTTCATGAAGCAGGTAGAGGATCTGGGAAAAAACCTGGATAAGCATAACCTTGATAGTAAAAACAAATCAAAGGGTGGCTTCCCGTGGTTCTAAACATCATTCAGGTGCTCTGTTAAAGTATAAACTTACAACCTGTTGCTTTAACAGAGCATTTGAATATTAACCCTAAGTTGCTACAGAAAACAACTGGAGATCCTGGGGCCATAACCATAGTACCAGTAGCCCGCCCGCTATGGCTACACCAAACAGTAATGCTATATAAAAGAAGATCTGCCTGCCACCTAGTACGGCTGCAATGCCGGCTTTAAAAGCAAGGTTAGATAAGGCAGCTACAAGTATAACACGCCAGCCGTTGTCCAGCGGGAGGTTGCCTTTGTGCATCAGGCGAGAGGTTGAAAGTGTAATTGCATCTACATCGGTCAGGCCAGAGATAATGGCTACAATATAAAGGCCGCTGTTCCCGAAAGTATCTTTAGCGTAAGCAGTTGCAAGTACAACCAGTGCGTAAATAGCTCCAAAAGCCAGTGCGCTGTTCAGTTGGGCCGGGTTACCTTGCTCGGGTAAGCTCTCATGGGTAGGTTTCTTTATAAAGTACAAAGCAATAGCCACTAGCAGCATGAGCAGGAAAACGGCAGCAAGCGGCGGAGCAACTTGTTGCAAAGTTTTAGGTGCTACTACAGCAATCTCTACCAGCATGCGCAGGAAAGCAATGGTAGAGGCCATAAATATGATAAAGGCCGCCGGCGTTATACTTTTTGCTTCTCCTTTCGCCCTCCTCGAAAATGAAACCGTGGTAGCTGTGCTCGATATCAGACCACCCAGTGTACCTCCAAGCAAAGTGCCTGCTCTGCTGCCAAAAGCCTTGTAAGCAAAGTAACCAGCCAGGCCAATACCCACGATCAGTACTACCATCAGCCAGATGTTGTAAGGGTTCAGTACCTGGTAAGGGCCATAAGTTTTATCAGGAAGTATGGGAAGTATAACCAGCGAAATAACTACAAACTGCATAATAGCCCGGAGATCTTCTTCGCCGAGTTTGGCTACAGCCTGATGTAGTGTTTCTTTAAGGTGCAGCAGAACGGCTACTGTGGCGCCAATGGCTACGGCCACCGGAGTGTTGCCAACTGCCAGGTAAGCGCCCACAGCATACATAAGCAGGAGCGAGGCTTCAGTTGTCTGGCCTATATCTACATGCTTTTCTGCGCGCTGCATCAGGTTTGCTACCACAACTATAGCTGCTGTGCTTAATGCACCGGCTGCTACTACCCAGCCTCCATAACCTTGTGCCAGCCACGCGCAAACAGTACCAAAAACAGTTATAAGCGGAAAGGTACGGATACCGGCAATGCGTGCATTCTGGTGCTGGCGCTGAAGGCCCACAAGCAGTCCAAGCCCTATCGAGATGGCTAACGTCTGGAAGAGTTCAAGATCCGGCATAGGTAGTATGTCAGGTGTAGTACAGCTAAGGTATAGCTATAAAAACAAAAAGTATAGCCAGTAGCTATACTTTTATACTTCAATATTAAACGCGGGTTATACTTGCCGCTTTAAGCGTTTTAATACTTAAAGGTTAAGAGCGCCTGCAATTTCTTTTAACGATACCTCTGCCAGTTTAGCCTGATATTGTGCATTGCTGTAACGGGCAATAGCATTCACATAGTTAAGCTGTGCATCACGAAACTCAATAGGGGCTATGCTTCCCAATCGGAATTTCTCCATAGTTATATCAAGGTTCTGCTTAGCTATGCGCTGGTTCTTTTCTTCCAGGTCAACAAGCGTAAGGCTGGTCAGGTAGGTCTGGTAAGCGGCCGTAAGCTGTGCATTTATACTTTGGTCTAACCTGTCCAGCTCCAGCTGTGCACTGTTTATTGATATGGTCGCGTTTTCTTCGTTGCGGCGTTGCAGGAAGCCATTGAACACGTTAACAGATGCCGATACGCCATAGTTAAAACCATTTCCTGTTGATAAGGTTGTAAAACCCAGTGCTGATTCGGAGCGGCTGAAGTTATAACCCGTGTTCAGGCTGAGTCTTGGCAGGCGGTTGGCTTTTACCTGTTTCAGGTCCAGTTCGGCAACACGCTTGTTAATAAGGGCAGCCTGTAAAGCAGGGTTTTGCTGTTTAGCTCTTTCAGATAATTGCGCCAGCTGTAGCTGATCGTCTATTGAAATGGTGTCTGCAACCGTGAAGCGTTGATTCACATCGCGTGCCATCAGTTCGTTTAGCTGAGTTTGCGTGTTCTGGTATAGTTCGCGCTGGCGCAGCATGTTGGTAGTATCGGTGTTAAAGTCCACCTGGGCGTTCAGTACTTCCAGGCGGGAAGCTTTACCAATCTCAAAACGGCTCTGCGCTGTCTGCACTCTCTCTCGCGAGATAACCAGGGCTGTATCGAGTGCTTTAAGTTGTTGCTGCTGCTGCACCAGGTTGTAGTAAGTGCTGATAACATCGCCAACCCGGCCAAGTATAGTTTGCTGCAGGTTGGCCTCACCTAATTTTTGCAGCTCTTTCAACTGATCGTAGCGGGCAAACATCCCGAAACCATCGAAAATTGTCCAGTTCAGGGTAACGCCATAGTTCAGGTTAGAGCCTTTTGCGCCGTTGCGCTCCAATACCTGGCCACTTTCGCGTGTCTGGGAGCTGTTCTGAATGGTGTTGTTCTGTGTAAGATTTGCGGTAACGTTTGGCAGCATGCCTGCATTAGCGCGGTTCACATTGTTTTTGTTTATCTCAAGGTCGTTAGATACCAGCTTAATATCATAGTTCCTCTCCAATGCGATTTTAATAGCGTCTTCCAGGGTCAGGACTTCCTGTGCATTTGCCTTGCCTGTAAGTACAAGCAGGGCAAACGCAACCAGGACAGTTAATTTATACTTCATAAGGAGTATGTGTGGGTGATGATTTTAGATTAATTAAACGGCAGCTTTTTCGTAAGCCTCTATTTGTTCGAACTCCGGACGGTGCTTGCGCTCTCTGGACCACATCGCATAGATAGCCGGTATAACAAACAGCGTCAGGATAAGCGAGAACATGGTACCACCCACGATCACAATACCCATACCCATACGGCTTTGTGCAGCAGCACCCAGGGCAAGTGCAATTGGCAAGGCACCCAGTGCAATGGCCAAACTCGTCATCAGGATTGGTCTCAGACGTGCCTCAGCAGCTTCCATGATAGCCTCGTGTTTCGGTTTGCCCTGTTCCCGGAGCTGGTTTGCAAATTCCACAATCAATATACCGTTCTTCGTCACGAGCCCTATGAGCATGATCGTTCCAATCTGGCTGAAGATGTTCCAGGTCTGGCCGAACAGCCACAACGAAAGCATAGCACCGGCTACCGCCATAGGTACTGTAAGTATAATAATGAGCGGATCAACAAAGCTTTCGAACTGAGCTGCAAGTATAAGGTAGATCAGAAGCAGGGCAAGGCCAAAGGCAAACATGGTGTTGGAACCACTTTCCACGAAGTCGCGCGATTCGCCGCCAAGGTCGGTAGAGAAGGTTTCATCCAGTACTTTTTCCTTGATACGGTCCATTGCTTCAATACCGTCGCCTATACTCTTACCCGGTGCCAGGCCTGCCGAAATGGTAGCCGACATGTAACGGTTGTTGTGGTAAAGCTGCGGCGGGCTGCTGCGCTCGGTCATGGTTACCAGGTTGTCCAGCTGAACAAGTTTGCCATCTTTGCTGCGCACATAAAGCGAAGTCAGATCAAGTGGGTCGTCACGGTCAGGGCGGTCAAACTGGCCCATAACCTGGTACTGGCGGCCGTTCATCAGGAAGTATCCAAAGCGCTGCCCGCTAAGCGATAACTGCAGTGTTTGTGCCACATCAATAACCGATACGCCTAGGCTTTGCGCCTTTTCGCGGTCTATAGAGATGTTGATCTCCGGCTTGTTGAATTTCAGGTTTACATCTACGTTCGAGAAAGTAGGGTCATTGCTCGCTTCTTCCATAAACGCAGGTATTTTTTCCTCCAGTTTCTGGAAGTTTGGTGCCTGAATGATATACTGAATTGGCTGGCCACCACGGCGGTTTACAGAGATGGTTGGCTGCTGCGTTACCATGATGCGGCCTTCAGAATATTTACGTGTCACCTTTGTCAGGTAATCGGCAACTTCTTTCTGAGAGCGCTCTCGTTCATCAGGCTGCTTCAGGGCAATACGCATCATACCGTTATTCACAGAGCCTGCGCCACCCCAGCCAGGAGATGTAATTACCAGGTTTACCGCTTTTTCAGGTACAGAATCGTTCACGAGCTGTGTCAATTCCTCCATAAAGCGATCGGTGTACTCGTAAGAAGAACCTTCAGGGGCATTTACCATTACACGCAGCATACTTCTGTCGTCGTAAGGGGCTGTTTCTTTCTGAAGTATAGTATAAAACACACCAATCAGTACAAGACAGAACATAATGATCGGGAAACTCAGCCATTTACGCTTCATAAAACCTCTTAGGGCGCTGGCGTAGCTGGCATTCATTTTCTCGAAGTATGGCTCTGTAAGGTCGTAAAACTTGGTTTTCTTGTGGCCGCCACCTTTCATCAGGTAAGCATTCAGCATCGGGGTAAGTGTAAGCGATACAAAGGCCGATATCAATACCGCAGCACCAATTACCACACCAAATTCACGGAACAGTCGGCCAACAAAGCCCTCCAGGAAGATAACCGGCAGGAACACGGCAGCCAGCGTAATCGAAATAGAAATTACAGCCAGAAAGATCTCGTTAGAACCTTTAATAGCAGCCTCGATAGGCGACATGCCTTCTTCTACCTTCTTAAAAATGTTCTCCGTTACCACAATACCATCGTCCACTACCAGACCTGTAGCCAGAACTATAGCCAGCAGGGTAAGCACGTTTACTGAGAATCCGCAGAGGTACATGATAAAGAATGTAGCTATCAGGGATACCGGGATATCGATAAGCGGACGGAAAGCAATGCTCCAGTCGCGGAAGAACAGGTAGATGATAAGTATAACCAGTACCAGTGCGATAAGTATAGTTTCTGCAACTTCTGTAACTGATTGCTTGATAAAGATGGTATTATCCATCACAATATCCAGTTGCAGGTCTTGTGGCAGGTCTTTTTTCAGTTTCTCGAACTGATCATAGAAATCTGTCGAGATATCGAGGTAGTTGGTGCCCGGCTGCGGAATAATAGCCAGACCCACCATTGGCTGGCCTGATTCAACCATTTTTGTTTCAAGGTTCTCAGGGCCAAGCTCTGCTGTGCCCAAATCGCTGAAACGGATGATCTTGTTGCCGTCTGACTTTACGATCAGGTTGTTGAATTGCTCGGCAGTAGAAAGGTTACCCAGTGTTTTTACTACCAGTTCGGTGTTTTCGCCGCTGATCTTACCAGATGGCAGCTCCACGTTTTCACGGTTAAGCGCAGTACGCACATCGCCAACAGTCAGGCCATAAGAAGCAAGCTTCACAGGATCTAGCCAGAGGCGCATGGCATAGCGTTTCTGCCCCCATATCTGCACGCTACTTACACCAGGTATAGTCTGCAAACGCTGCGAGATAACGTTTTCGGCGTAGTCGCTTAGTTGCAGCTGATCACGGCTGGCGCTACGTACCGTCATGGTAATAATAGGCTCCGAGTCGGCATCGGCCTTGGAAACTACCGGTGGCGCGTCAATATCCTGCGGCAGGTTTCTTACCGCCTGCGATACTTTGTCGCGCACGTCATTGGCAGCTTCTTCCAGGTCTTTGTCCAGGTTAAACTCGATGTTGATGTTACTTCGGCCCTGGTTACTAGACGAGGAAATGTTGCGGATACCATCTATAGAGTTGATGGCTTTTTCGAGTGGTTCCGTTATCTGCGACTCAATAATATCGGCGTTTGCACCTGAATAACTGGTGCTTACCGATACAATGGCCGGATCTATAGACGGATACTCGCGTACCCCCAGAAAGCTATAACCGATAATGCCGAAGAGGATCAGCATCAGGTTGATAACGATCGTGAAAACGGGCCGCTTTATACTTGTAGTTGATAAACTCATACTTTTTACGCTTTATCTATTTCTTTCCAACAGCTACTTTAACAGGACTGCCATCTTTCAGCGTCATGATGCCGGTTGTAAGCACTGTGTCGCCAGCCTGCAGTCCTGATGTAATAAGTACATCCTTCTCGGTGCGGGTAGTGGTTTCTACCATTGTTTCTTTTGCCTGACCGTTTCTGGCTACGAATACCTTTTTACCATTTTGTACAGGTATAATGGCTTCGGTAGGTACCAGCAGGGCATCAGGTATAACAGCCAATGGCAGCTGAATGTTCGCGAACGAGCCCGGCAGTAAAGTGCCGTCAGGGTTGGCTGCACGTGCACGCAGTTGCAGGGTACGGCTGCTGGCCTCTATGCCTGGCTCAATGGCATAAACTGTTGCAGTATATTTCTCAGGTGAACCAGCTATGGTAAAGCTCAATTGTGTGTTTTCTTTAACTTGTGTGGCATATTTCTCTGGCACCGAGAAGGTAATCTTAACAGGATCGGTGCTTACCAGGTTGGCCACCACCGTTTCTGGAGACAGGTAGCTACCCTCAGAAATAGAGCGAAGCCCGATTCTACCTGAAAAAGGCGCACGGATTGTTGTTTTGGCTAATTGTGCCTGTATCAGTTGTGATTGTGCCTGTGCAGATTTAAGCTCGGCGCGGGCAACATCGTATTCTTCCTGGCTAATAGCTTCCTTTTTCAGAAGTAGGCCTGCACGACGCTCGTTTTCAGCGGCAAGGCTCTGGCGGGTCTGGGCCTGTGCCAGTTGGGCGCGCAGCTCAGAATCATCAATCTTCAGCAGTACCTGGCCTTTGCTTACCTTGCTCCCTTCTTCAAAAGAAATAGAGCGTACAAGGCCGGAAACCTGCCCGCGAATGGCTACCTGTTCGTTTGCCTCGATAGAGCCAGTAACAGCAAGCGAGTTAGAAAAAGCTTGTGGTTGCACTACCACGCCGTCTACGCGCATGGCTGGCATCGCGCCGCCTTTACCCGGGCCACCTTTGCCGCCACCTGGTCCGCCAGCTCCTTCGCTTTTGTTAGCTTTGATGCGATAGGCTACCAGGGCGCCAAATCCCAGTATAAGTAAGGCATAAACGATGTGTTTAACTTTCATGGTTTGTTGTTTGGGTGTTTAAGGTATTTGCTCAGAACATAGCTCTGAGGTAGTTCAGGTTATATAAATTCAGGACTATACTTTAATGTATGGCAAGTATTAACAGTTTTGCCTGCTGGCCCCGTTCCTTCCGGAAGAACATTTACTGCCCTTCAGCCTCGCCTGCCAAAGTGAAACACTTTGACTGCCCTTTTTTAAGAAGGTTTAATGGCTCTAAACTTTCTTTGTTAAACTTTTAATTATACTATTCGCCCTAAGCCTGTTTGCCAGCATACCGAGCCTCTGCTTTGGCTGAACATCAGGAGGTATAAGGTTTTGAGAGTAAAGTAAAACAGGTAATTCAGCTAAATGTTAGCCTGTTTTGCTGGCGCAAAGTATAAGGTAATTGCCTGTAAAACAGGTTGCACATGTGGCAGCTGATTACCCACAGTTTAGTTTTTAAAGTTATAACGTTATCGAATTAAATTAAAATTTGACCTGCCATTTATCTACCAACAAACTATATTGAAAGATAAACAGCACCTTTGCAACCACAAACTGTAAAACTATGAGCGAAACAAAACGCAATTTTTTTGAAGACGTGTACGAAGTGGTAAAACTGATACCAAAAGGCAGGGTAACTTCTTATGGTGCCATTGCCAGTTACCTCGGCTCAAAAGGATCGGCCCGCATGGTTGGCTGGGCATTGATTGCCTCACACCCGATGACCAGAATTCCGGCACACCGGGTTGTGAACCGTGTAGGCATGCTCACAGGCAAACAGCATTTTGACGAGCCGAACGCCATGCAGGAGAGGCTGGAGCAGGAGGGGGTAAGAGTAGAGAACGACCAGGTAGTAGATTTCCAAAAACTGTTCTGGGACCCGGCGAAGGAGCTGTTGTAGAACGGAGGTATAGCAGAGTTGTTAATGGAAAGTATAAAAGCTGCCGTTATAGTTTAAGTATAAACCAACCCGCTAAGTATGTCAGAATTTACTTTCTGTATATAAGACTAGCTTAGTTAGTAAGAGCAGCTGCTTTTAAATCTATACTTTCTCTTTGGCTATAACTTTGATGAGCCTATACTTTATACTTGATGCGTCGGCAGGCGGGTCTGTCACTTTTTCCTTTCTTACCCTCAAAGTATAGATGTAGCCGTCTTCGTACTGGAAGCCCTCTATCTGGTCGTAGAAAAGACTCCAGTTGCTGGTACCTACCTGGCTGCCTTCCTGCACCAGATAGCAATCAGAGATGGCTTCGCCCTGGCAACTTTGCTTGTAGTAGTTAACCCGCATGGTTACTTCTTCTGCCTCTATACTATCTTTCTGACAGGCTGCCAGTGCCCCTGTTAAACCAACTAGTAGGAGATAGTTTTTCATAGTTCGTGCTATAGTTTAACAGATGATTCCGGAGCAACAACTTAGGTTGCATAACTCACGCTTTATACTTTACGGGAGATAAAGATCAGGTGTGTGGAGGGTGTGCCGTCTGGTTTCTGAAACTGTTTACGCACCAGGTTTACCAGCTCAAAACTGTTTTCTTTTAGCCCTTGAAGCAGGTTTGCTTCCTCATGGTAATTAACATAAGCTTTATCTCCGCTGCTGCCCACCTCGTAACCAGACTGGCTATAGTTGCCCTCTATGGTACTGAAGTATAAAATACCTCCACTGCTGAGTAAACCGGCGCAGTCTTTTATAAGCTTTGCACAATCCTCACGAGATAAGTATGGCATGCAAAAACCACATATAATGGCATCATAGTTTTCAGTCAGTTTATCTATTTCACGGCAGTCCATAACTTTGAACGTAGCCGACGGGTTATTCTTACGAGCCAGTTCGATCATGTTGGGTGCTACGTCAATGGCTTCTATTTGCAGGTCCGGCCTTTTAGATAAAAGGTATCGGATAATATTACCGGGGCCGCAGCCTATCTCAAACACTCTTGCTTCAGGCTTTTGAACAAGCTCACAAAAAGTATCATAGGTGTCGTTGTAGAGGTCAAAGTCCATGAACTTGTCCTGGTAAAGCGACGCGATCTTGTTCCAGGTCTGAAATGTGATTTGGTAGCTATCCATGCTGCGGGTTGTTCACTTGCCTAAAGTTGGGCAGTAGGCGCTGGTTAATACTTTGAGGTACATTTTGTATATAGGTTTGTTACCAAATAGGTAATCATAACGCATTGAACAGTATAATGAGATTTGCAAGCCTGAAAACATCAGTAAACTCACTTGCTATTGATACTTTATTCTTTCTTTATCCAGTACCATCCCATTGCTTCCTAACTCTATAGTACCTCCTGCATCAATCCATTCCTTTACGGCTTTAGAAACTCTCCAAGTCTTGTAAACCTTCAAGGTGTCTTTGTCGAAGAGCTTGTAAACCCTGTTTGCCCATCTCTTATGCTTCCTGTTTAAGTCTTCATTTTCAAACCAGCCTGTTTTGTAGAAGATGCGCCCAGGAGACATGAGCCCGTTAGAGAATTTAATGTTATTGATCTCAATGATCGGGTCTTTCAGTATGTCGAAGAAGTACTTGCCTTCCATTATTCCTCTACCATTGCCGGAGCATTTTGGTTCTTTGACGTCATTTCTTAACCAAAGAACAAGCTTGGTGAACTCACCTAATTCCTTAATTTTTCCTGTAGGTTTTGGGGATTCGGTGTCATGGAATAAGCCATTAAAGATTGCCACTTCTTTGGATGACATAATAGCTTCAATCTTATCCAGAATTTCCTCTTTGCTAAAGAAGAAGTTTAGTTGGCTCATTTTTGTTGATTATAACGGTTAGTAAATAAGGCAAGCGAGGCGTAGACAAAGCTTGGATTATGAGCAGTGTTAGTTAAGGTATAGGAGGTGATATTCCTATCTCAGCAATACAACGACACCTTCGTCTTCTGTAATAGCACCACCGTTTACAAGTATCTTGTCAATCTTAATCATAGACGGACAGCAGCCTTTGCCGCTGGTGCGGTGAACTTGGAGTTTAACAGTATCAGTCTTTCCCATAGCCCTGACATAGAATTCTTCCATATCCTTGTATATCCCCAGGAATACCCTGCCTGGTGCAAAATCGAAAGGGAGAGGTTGCTCCACTCCATTTTCCAGGTAGAAAACTTCAATGTCAGCGGCCGTAAGTTGAGGATTGCTGCCAGACAGCAGATCCTCTCCACTGGAAGCTGATTTAATGGTAAAATCAAAGTACTCAGGCAGGCAGTCAATGCCCTCACAATTTTTGTCGGAGCAGGAACAAAGAAAGAACAACAGGAAAAGCAGGCTTAGTCTGCCTGTAAGTATAGCTGAAAACTTCCGCAGCTTTCTTGGGTTTAAGTTTGTATCCATGAACTTGTTCAGTGGTTATTAGAAGCTATACCACTAGCCCTTGCTGCGTGTTCTCACCAGCAAGTTATATACCGGCTTCTTCTAGGTTGTTGATGACAACACCAACAATGGCTAATAATTGATTCTTTACGTTGCTACTTTTTTAGGTTGGCTACAGTCAACGTAACTCCCATTGCAAGTCCACATAAGGTTAGTGCTGAACCAACAATAATTAGCTGCAGGGCACTGTTATTAACAGTTTCAAAGTCATTAAACTCAGATAGTACAGCAAAAAAAGCATATAGACTGACTATCGCTGCAAGTATACCCAAGCAAGTACCAATTATTTTATTTTGTATAATCGCTTGAATAATAAGGCTGATCGAAACTCCTAAGGCTAACAGGCTAATATTCTGAATTTTCAATAAGTCAAGGAAAAACCAGAAAGTGGCTAATCCTATGAAATAGAGGTATGGCAATAATTCCCATACATTTTTCTTTGATTCTAAATGCTGTTTCATTCCTAATATTTAAATATTTATTGCAGGTATTTTACTTCATTCACAAACTATAATTAACTCCCAATCCGTAACTCAAATGGCTAAAAGGTTTGTCCCTTCGTCTTAAGTCCCACCAAGGATCTGCTCTTTTTCCAGAAACATTTGTATCTAATACATTCACTTCTGAATAACCAGAAAACTGTTTCCATATTTTAAATTTGGCACCAATGCCCGAAGAGAAGAAAACATCAAAACCTGAGCCATTGCCAGTATAGGTAGTAGTGGTAATATCCTCTTTTACTTCTTCCTTCTTTATTTTAGTAGTCGAATAGGCAGGAATAATAGAGCCTGTTCCATATAGGGTTAAACGCTTTTTCCATACTTTAAATAGCATGTGGTTTAGCTTCACAGGAAGCATAAATCCTCTAGTATGGGAGTAGTCATGATAATGTATGTATTTCCCTGGTGCCTCTACATATGTTTCGGAATAATGGTCTTTATCATTTGCATAGGCAGCACCTACTTCTATCTCTATTCTATTGCTTATTCTGTAACCAACATGGGAATAAATTTTTGCAACAAAATAGTCTGAATGTGCTGGCAAACTACCATTTGTGTTATAATCGATAAGAAAGTACCTGCCGTTGAGCCCAACGCCTGCGTAAAGCTGACTCTTTTGAGAATGTGTACTATCAGCGGGCTGTGCTTGCGCAGCAATGGAAGTATAAGAAAAGAACAAAATGATTAGGAGGCCTCTCATTACTTATATTTTGAGGTTTATTTCTGTATTACTACCAACTGCAATATAAATATGCCTATATAAATTTATACTACCAAATACAAGCGGCTAAGCGTATACTCGCCTACTTTCCTTTGTAAATCTGCTGTTAAATAAATAGGATATCTTAGTATATTTTTCGCTCGACTTCATACCCGCCAAATAAGCTCTGGCAGATCATCTCCCCGATGAGAGTTGTTGGTAGTGTATACTTTGCCGATTGGCCTGTTACTGCAGACGGTTGTCTAATTCAGGTTAAGTATGAGGTAGTTGCACATCTTAAATCTTATCTTTGCATTATGGAAGTAAAGCTTGCCCCGGAAAGAGGAGTAGAGATAAAGGCATGGAGCCTGCCCGATGTGCGGAACATGGTACAGAACCGCACGCTGTCGCATGTGGTTTTCTGGCTGGTATACCTGGCGTTCTTCAGTTTGCTATATGGCAGTTATATAGATGATTATTATAATGCTTTTATGGTAGAACTGGCCGAGATGCCGTTTAAAATGGGCCTGGTATACTTTAACATGTACTACCTGATGCCCAAGTACCTGCTCACCAAAAAGTACCTGGAGTTTGTGGTGTACCTGTTGCTGCTGATGATGGTGATAACCGCCCTGATGCAGTATTTGCTGCTGCCCTTCCTCATCCACCCGATGTTTTGCCCAACCACTTGCAAAGAAGATAACCTGACCCTGTTCCGCTTTGTCAAGAACATCGTCAATATCAACTATGTGGTGATGATTACGGCTGTGATATACTTGCTTAAAAACTGGTACCGCCACCAGCAGGCAGCACAGTCGCTGACGCAGGATAAACTGGAGGCCGAGCTTAAATTCCTGAAGGCACAGATACACCCGCATTTCTTGTTTAACACGCTGAATAGCCTGTACTCGCTCACGCTTAAGAAATCGGATAAAGCGCCGGAGGTGGTGCTAAAGCTATCGGAGCTGATGGACTACATGCTATATGATGCCGCCGCCGCTACCGTGCCGCTAGAGAAAGAGCTCAACTACATGCGCAACTATATAGAGTTGGAGCGCGTGCGCTATGCCAACCGTGTAGATATCACTTTTACAGAATCAGGAAGTATAATGGGTAAGCACATTGCACCCATGATGTTGCTTCCTTTTATCGAAAATGCTTTTAAACATGGCGTAAGTACCGAAACCAACAACGCCTGGGTGCGCATAGATGTAAAAGTACAGGACGATGAGCTGACCCTGCTGGTGGAAAACAGCAAATGCGGCGAAAGAGCCAGCAACAGCAACCGCGATTTTGCCTCTGGTATTGGTCTTAAAAATGTACGCCGCCGCCTGGAGCTGCTCTACGAAAACCGCTATACATTAGAAATTGAAGACGAGGCAGAAAGCTACGCCGTGTGCCTGCAACTGAATTTAGCCGAAGAAGAATAACATACTATGAAACTGAGATGCCTGATAGTAGATGATGAGCCGCTGGCGCTGGATGTGCTGGAAACATACATTGCCCGCCTCGATAACCTGGAACTTGTGTGCCGCTGCAACAATGCTGTAGAAGCTTACAATTGCCTGCAAAAAGAGCAGATTGACCTGATGTTCCTGGATATACAGATGCCCAAGCTAACAGGTATAGATTTTCTGAAGTCGTTGCCCAACCCGCCTAAGGTAATATTTACCACAGCCTACCGTGATTATGCTTTGGATAGTTACGAACTGAATGCCGTAGATTACCTGCTAAAGCCTATTTCGTTCGACCGTTTCCTGAAGGCTGTTTCTAAAGTAGCACCAGCAGAGGCTAAGGCTGCACCGGCTACTGGTATAGCTGCAACGCCTGTTTCCGAGCCTGCTGTTACCAACTATAAAGATGCCTTCATTTACCTGAAAGCCGATAAAAAAATGGTGAAGGTAATGCTGAGCGATATACTCTACATCGAGAGCCTGAAGGACTATATCCGCGTAAAAACGGAAACAAAAGAAATTATTTCGTACCAGAAAATATCGTTTCTGGAAGAGAAGCTGCCAACCGATAAATTCCTGCGCATCCACCGCTCCTTTATAGTTGCCCTCGATAAGATTCAGGCCTTTTCAGCCACCGCCGTAGATATAGGCAAAACCGAAATCCCGATTGGCCGCTTCTATAAAAACGAAGTGCTCCAGATACTCAACCAGAACAACCTGCTGGAGGCATAGCATCTTGAATTAAGAATTATGAATTATAAATTAGTTGAAGTATAAATCTATACTTGACTGTTCTTAAATTAGGAAGTATAAGCAGAACTATAGCTGCTTAATTGAAGTATAGTTTCCAGCTTCGGTTACAATTCGTAATTCTTAATTCGTAATTCATAATTAATTCGTGAACTCCATCTCTAAAAAGAAGCAGTACTACCCGATTGCGAGGCCGCTACGCCGCTACCTGCGCACCTACGACCGCGAAACCCGTCTGCCCGTGCGCTACGATGACCTGCTGCATTACTCCGACTCCTTTCCGTATTACGACAAGAAAGGGCAGGACACGCTTTGGGAAACAGTAATGTATGAGCAGCAGATGCAAAGTGAGTTGAACACTGGCCTCACCCAAATCTACGCCTTGCTGAAAACAGATGGAGACATGTCGGTGATGGAGCACCTGTATGTATCGCGGATCGATTACTGCACCTTTGGTAACTCCAACCCTTTCCGGGTGCAGATCATGAACCAGCTCAACGACAACTACGACTATTTTTATGTGAAGCGTGCCGATGCTTCGCGCATTTATGGTTTGGAACTGGAACACATCCTGTCGCCGAACCGCATTAACTACATGGTAGATGGCGACTCGCTGATAGAAGAGCACATAGCTGGTATTCCGGGTGATGTGTTTATAAAGGAGTATATCGAAAGGCCAAATTCTAACAAAGTGCGCATTGCTAAGGAGTTTGTAAAGTTTAACGAGCGTTGCTTTGTGCGCTTGTTAGGCGATATGCGCTCCTATAACTATGTGATTGATATCACTCCTGATTTTGAAGACGAGCAGTACCGCGTTCGTGCCATCGACTTCGACCAGCAATCTTACGAGGGACGTAAGAGTATGTACCTACCGCAGTTCTTCAAAGACAACAACGCTATAGTTGACCTGGTACTCAAGCTCCTGAAACCTGAAACAGTGAAGCAGTACCAGAACGAAGAACGTACCCTCATGTTCCGAAGGCTCCGCTCGGCCCGCTACCGCCTCAAAGACCTGATAGATTGTATGCGCTCCGATACTATTTCCACACCCGAAAAAGTAACTCAGCTAAAAGAGGAATTAGCCAAACATCACAATGCTCCCGAGTTTCTGAAATGTACTTGTATGGGAGATTTAGTAAGGTTGAATCTGAAAATTACGTTGACAAGGGTGAAGTTAAAAGAAGCTTAATAGTAACTTTTCATTTCGAGTGCAGCTAGAAATCTATCTATAGTTTTATAGTTCAAGCTTGTGAAACTGGTAGGCAGGTTATACTTGCAAAGTTGACTTCTATCCTCAGCCTTACTTATCTATAGTTTCATAGTTTACTTTGGCTCGCTCCAAGCCCGCGAGGGCTCGTCCTGGGGGTAGGGGCCCTCGATAAAGGGCATCGCGCGGTGGTGAGCCCTGCCTTCGGCTCCGCCTGCAGGCTGCCCTTACGGGCACCGGACACACCAAGGCGCTCAACCCAAGGACTGGAAACAGTTTCGATAGCCAGCTGCTATGAAACCGGCACCAATCTGTAGGGACAGGTTGCGACCTGTCCGTGCTATACTTGCAACTACCTGCAACTATGAAACTTATACTTTGGCTGTATAAGATCCCTCGGCTAACGCTCGGGATGACAGTTGAAGCAGCAACATCCGAAAAGCTCCCCTCCTTAGACAAGGAGGGGCAGGGGTGGTTGGATACACGAATTATAAAACTTATACTTGAAGTATAGCCAAGAATAAGTCCCCTCTCCTTGAGGAGAGGGCTAGGGTGAGGTGAAACAGCAGGTGTTAGTAATTCCTACAACCTCTCCAGATCCTTCCTTGTCCTTTCATTCTCCACATTACCGGTATTCAGAGTAGAGGCTGGTTCAAACATCAATACTTCTGCTTCCTCGTTGGCAACAGGGCGGTGCTCTACGCCGCGAGGCACGATCAGGAACTCGCCTGGCTGCAGGGTTACAGTCTTATCTCGGAACTCCATGTTAAAAGTGCCTTTCACTACCAGAAAGAACTCGTCTTCGTGCTCGTGGTGGTGCCAGATAAAAGGTCCTTTAAACTTCGCCAGTTTTACCTGCTGGCCATTTAGTTCGCCTGCTATGCGCGGGTTCCAGAAATCCTGTATCTGGTTAAACTTATCCTGCAGGTTTACTTTATCTATTTGCTGTGCCATTGGTCTTGGTTGATTAGTGATAAATATCAGTAAAATTTATTTGGACTGATTCTAAACAAGGCTTACTTTTGTAACGCTAAGTAGAACTAGCCTCAGCTAAGATAGAACAGAAGATGCAAGCAGCCACAGATTTAGTAGAGATTTTTGCCACAACTACAGGCGCCGTTTACCAATGCGACCGTAAAAACAGATTGGTAGTAAATTTTGCAGGTTCGTTTACGGTACTTAAATTAGATGCCTTCCTGCGACTTTATAAAACTGTTGAAGGTATAGATCTGGAAACAATGGCCATCAGTACAGATCGTGCTGCCGATGTAGAGGTGATCAGTGTATTTGGCTGCGAACGCTGCTATGTGCTTACCTTGTCTGAATTATCGGCTTTTCAGGACCTGATGGCTGGTGCCCGTTTTGCACTTGAACTGAACAGCATGCTGCACGAGTGCCTGAGCGCAATGCCTGCTTAACAAGAGCTAACCATACTTTTACACCTGATGCACGGCACCCGCTGTGCATTTTTTATTTAGACAATTTCCATATTTCTGCCAGTAGCCGCATTCCTTAAACTTATTCTTTATATTAAAGTATGAATAGTAAGCGCCCGATTTGTGGGCATTGCTACTAATTTAGACCAACCTAAACACCCTATACTTTATGAAGGATTTATTGAGATTAAGAACCTCGCTTACAGAAGAAATAGAAAAGGTTCTGAACGATCAGATAAAGATGGAGGCCGAGGCTTCTGCTATGTACCTGGCCATGTCTGCATGGTGCGACCGCAATGGCTTTGACTTCAGTGCAGGTTATTTCAAAAAGCAATCAGATGAGGAGCGCGAGCACATGCTGCGTTTGTTCAAGTATGTTTCAGATATGGGTGGCCGTGCTGTTTCGCCGGATGTGATGAATGTGCCGATCGAGTTCGATTCTTTCAGAGGTGTGTTTGAACAGGCATTGCAACAGGAAATTGCTGTTACGCAATCTTTTAACCGCATTGCCGATCGTTGCCAGAAATCAAAAGATTATGTGACGTTCTCGTTTATACAGTGGTTCCTGAAAGAGCAGATCGAAGAAGAATATGTGGCCCGCCGCGCCCTCGAACTGTTTGAGGTTATCGGTGAAGAAGGAACAGGCCTGTATGAGATAGACAAGCGTGTGCCAAAGATCACGTACGAAAATACTTACGAAGGTTAAGAAAGTATAAAAATAAAAGAGCAGTGGCCTCTGGGGTTCAATCCGGAGGCCACTGCTCTTTTATGCCCGAAGTATAAAGTTTAGCTCAGCCTTTTGTTGAGTTAAGTATATGATCGTTGAAGGCTTGTTTTGCTTTTTCTTCGTTCATGTAGTTCAGCCAGGCATTATCGGGTTGCATGCTCATAACAGGGGCATAATCACAGCGGTCGGTGCAGTCGGTTTTTATCACTTCTACTTTCCCTTTCAGCCCCATGTCCTTTATCATCTCCCGGAACATTTTACCCAGATCTTTACCACCTTTCTTTTTGCACTTGCTGCCGGTGCATACATAAATAACTTTTTCGGGTATGTTAAATCCTTTGCTCATATAGCTCTATACTGCGTTAGGCCGATTTAAAGTTGTGGTAACCGTAAAGTTTAAGGATAGGGGAGTAGCTAGGCAGCCTGCTGGCATTGGCGCAGCCACTTTTCTGCATCCTTCAGGTTATCAAAGATGCGCATAGTAAAGTGGCCGGTAGTGCGACTGGCCATATTTTTAGAGGAAGCAGCAGCAAACGATTCTTTATCTACAATATGAGCATAGTAGCGCAGGCCCGCAGCTGCAACAAGTGGCATCCATTCTTTTTCAATCCACTCCACCGATTGGTCCCAGGGGCCAACCAACTGGCGGTTATCATTCAGGCCGCAGCAAACCTCAGGGTATTTCCGGAAAGCATCGAGCACGGCCATGGCCCCTTGCTTCACATTTTCAAGGGTAGCATATCCTATCCAGTTATTGTAGATCCAGTTGTTGTGCTGGTCGTAATCAATTGTAAGATAGGTTTTACCGGTTGGTGACTTTAATTCTGCTAACCTGGTCATTGTAGCTTTTTAGGGCATCAAGTGTATACCTTACCAAAGGTACGTATTTATACTTGCCAATTGTTATGCTGCCTTTTTAATTAATCGTTATAAAATAAACCGCCCGTACAGTAAACTATACGGGCGGTTCATGTTTAAGGCAAGTGCTTCGCATTAACTATAGCGCAGCCGGTTTAGCTTTCGGCAGCTCTTTGCGAGGCATTTTTTTGTCGCGCATGGCTGTGTGGTATACTAAAGAAGCTACAATGGTAGCAGCCTGCTTCAGATCATCGGCCTGAAGGCGCTCGTATGTATCTTGGTTGGTGTGGTGTGTGCGGGTATCGTAGTCTATCTCATCCTGGATAAACTGGAAGCCAGGCAGGCCAACCGCATCAAATGAAAGGTGGTCGGTACCGCCTGTGTTTCTGATAGTGATCGTGTTGGCGTTCAGGTCGGCAAATGGTGCCAGCCAGGCTTCGAATATAGGGCGAGCGGCCTCGTTGCCCTGCAGGTAAATGCCACGGATTTTACCGGTACCATTATCCAGGTTATAGTATGCCGAGAATTTCTCATGCTCTTTTTTAAGCTTCATAGTAGCTGGGTCGCCGAAATGCTGCTTTACATAACCTCTTGAGCCATGCAGACCTTGCTCTTCTTCACCCCAAAGGGCAATACGGATTGTACGTTTTGGCTTGATACCCAGTGTCTGAAGTATACGGACTGCTTCCATCATTACGGCTACACCGGCAGCGTTATCGGTAGCGCCGGTAGCAGCATGCCATGAGTCGATGTGGCCGCCCAGCATTACAACTTCGTCTTTCAGTTTTCTGTCTGTACCTGGTATTTCGGCAACTACGTTATAGCCTTTCAGGTCATCTGTAAAGAACGAGGTTTTAGTTTCCACCTCAAGTTCTACAGGCTGGCCTGCTTCCACTAACCTGATCATTCGGCCATAGTCTTCCAGGCCTAGTTCCAGTTCCGGCAACACAGGCTGTGCATCGGCAGCGTAAGATGCGCCGTTGCTGGTAAAGTGCGTACCGTGCATACCGCCTCTTGAGCTAAGCACTACAGCTGCACCCTCTTGCTTAAAGAACTCGTTGGCTTTGCTGCGCAGTGCCATGCGTGCTCTGTACTCAGCAATGCGCTCAGGCGTCCAGGCAGAGTTGTTGCGTTCTTCAGGGCCGGCAGCCATTTTCTTCAGATCCTCGTCAGTGTAGCGTTTGGCATCTGGTTCAAAAGTGGTTTTAGCTTCCTGAGAGATCTGGGTAAGTATAATTTTGCCTTGTAGCTGGCCTTTAAACTTCTGTAGGTCTTCTTCTTTATCAACCTTTACATAAACTGCTTTGCCTTTTACTGGGCCGTTTGTGCCGGGAGTCCAGGCCTTAGGCGTTGCAATAAGGTGCTGGTAGTAAGGGGCAGTCATGGCAATGTATGATTTCTCAAACTGCCATCCTTTACCAAACTCTCCCCATGCTTCCTGCTTTGCATTTTTCAGGCCCCATTCGGTTAGTTTGTTCACAGCCCATTGGTTGGCTCTTTTCAGACCTGGCGATCCTGAAAGGCGCGGCCCTGATACATCGGTCAGGTAGAATGCGGTTTCCATTACTTTAGAATTCTTCAGGCCTTCCTCGCGGATGCGCCCGATTACTTCTTGATTTACGGGCTCCTGTTGGGCCTGCACTGTAAATGCCATCTGCAGAAACAGGGCAATAATCAGTAGAGGTGTTTTTTTCATGATAGTTTAGTTAGTGATTTAGCTAAAGGCTTGATGCTGCCTTTGAATGTGAATGAAGAAAAAGGTATAATTAAGCAAGTATAGTTATAATTTCGATAAAAGTTATTTGATGCTGGCTTTGGCATTTATCAGCTCGATTTGTCCGTCTTTTAGAGGTGGGTAAGGAGCAGAAACAGGCTTGCCATAACTAACATAGATGCCTATTTCTTTTGTGCCAGAGTAAGAGTTACCATCTTTTCCCATTTTACCATTCTTGCCTGCTGCATGAAGCACCTCAATAACACGTTTCTTCTGTTTTTCCCCGGATTTCAGCTTGCGAATGAAGTTCGGAATAAAATTTTCAGTGCTATAGGTAAGTAAGAGGTCACCGCCGTTACCACCTGAGCCACCAGGTGTGCCGAGCTCTCCATTAGTTCCTGTACTTACCTGATCAGTCTTGTAAACGGTTTGTGTCTTACCACTCGCATCAGTAACTACAGTAGAAGTGGTAGATGCATAAGGCTTGCTGCCGTTCTTGCCAACATGGCCATTCCCGCCATCGCCCCCACGTGTATCTATGGTCAGGCTGCCCAGTGTCATAAAGTGTAGATCTATTTGCAGGCTGCCACCGCTTTCCCCGTTTCCACCGGCCACGTTTCGGTTTCCGTTTTCACCATCGGCACCTTTTGCAGTAATGGTGCAGCCTTTGCCTACATAAGCTATTCTGGCGCCCAACATGCCTTCTCGGCCCGCGGAAAAACGTATAGTAGCCTTATCATGCAGTATGAGAGTGTCAACTATAAGGGTGTTGTCTGGCCCGACCTGATAAACTTCGCCAGTCTTTAATTCTAGTCGCGAAATAGGTTGTACTTGGCCGAAAGTATAGCTGTTGCAAAGAAGCAGGAGCAGGGTGGTAAGGAGAAAGCTTTGTTTCTGCATAACCTGAAGGTTAAATATGGTAAGAAGGAATATGGTTTGTCTAATATAGGAATAATTCTATAAGATCTTCAAATATATTTTAAACCAAATTCCATATATTTAGTCTACACTTGCAACTAAACTAACCCTTAAACTTATTTATGAACCTTTACACTAAAACTGCAGGTAAGCGGGTGGCTAGCTCCTTGCTATGCCTGTTGCTGCTTGGTGGTTCGGTGCCCGCTGCTTTTGCACAAAAAGCGCAGGACCAGAACACAGGCTACCAGCTTCCGCCAAAAGTAATGGCTGATATTATTGATGCGCCAGCAACGCCATCGGTAAGTATAAACTCTAAAGGCGACTGGATGTTGCTGCTTGAAAGTGCCGGTTACCCAAGCATAGAAGAAGTGTCGGCACCGGAAAGTCGTTTGGCAGGCCTTCGCATTAACCCTGCAACTAACGGGCAAAGCCGCGGCAATTACTACAACAACATTAAGCTGAAGCAGGTAAACGGTGGCCAGGAATTTGCCATTGCCGGTATTCCGCAGAACGCACAGATCTCCTATGTTACCTGGTCTCCGGACGAGAAGTACATTGCTTTTACTATTACCAAAGGAAATGGTATTGAGCTGTGGATAGCAAGTATGGCCGACAAAAAGGCTAATAAACTGACCGATGCAACTATAAACGATGCTTACTCTGGCCGCCCTTTCGACTGGATGTCGGATAGCAAAAACCTGGTGGTGAAGTTTGTAGATGAAAACCGCGGCGAAATGCCAAAAGCCAGCACTACGCCAGCCGGACCAACTATCCAACAGAACATTGGTAAAGCCAATCCATCGCGCACGTACCAAGACTTACTGAAGAATCGTTCAGACGAAGCTCTGTTCGATTATTACATGCAGACGCAGCTCAAGCTGGTGAGTGTGGATGGCAAGCAGCAGAATATTGGCCAGGCTGGCATTATCAAAAGTGTAGATGTATCGCCGGACGGGCAGTACCTGTTGGTGCAGACCATTCAGAAACCATACTCATACCTGGTACCTCACTATTACTTCCCTTACACCGTAGAAGTATGGAACCGCGATGGTAAAGTGGTGAAGCAACTTGCGCAACTGCCTTTGGCCGAGGATATTCCGATCGCATTTGATGCTGTGGCAAAGGGCCCGCGCAACTATAACTGGCGACCTGATAAGCCTGCTACACTCTATTGGGCAGAAGCACAGGATGGCGGCGATGCTAACAAGGAAGTAGCCGTTCGTGATATAGTTTATACTTTGGATGCTCCGTTCTCAGCAAAACCTGCCAAGCTGGCCTCTACTAAATACCGTTACAGCGGTGTGCAGTGGGGCGATAAGGACTTGGCAATAGTGCAGGAGCGTTGGTGGAAAACCCGTACTGAGCGTCGTTCGCTTGTTAATCCTTCCAAACCAGGAAAAGCCACTGTACTGATTGAGCGCTCTTATGAAGATGGTTACAACGATCCGGGCTCGCCTGTATTCACGAAGAACAAGTATGGCCGCAGCGTACTTTTAACTGATAAAAAAGGCCAGAACATTTACATGATCTCGGAAGGTGGCTCTCCGGAGGGTAACCGCCCGTTCCTGAGCGAATTTAACCTGAAGAGCAAAAAAGCAAACATCCTGTTCCGTTCTGAGGCTCCTTACTACGAGCGCCCTGTTGATATTATCGACCTGAACAGCAAGCGCTTTATCACACGCCGCGAATCAGAGAAAGATGCCCCTAACTACTTCGTGCGCACTGCAAATAGCAAGCAGCTAACGCAAATTACAAGCTTTCCGCACCCGACTCCGCAACTGGAAGGCGTACAGAAAGAGCTGTTGCAGTACGAGCGCAATGATGGTGTTAAACTGACTGCCGTTTTATACTTACCAAAAGACTATAAGAAAGGCGATGCTCCGCTACCAATGCTGATGTGGGCTTACCCGCGCGAGTTTAAAAATGCAGCTGCAGCCGGCCAGGTGAAAAGCTCTCCTTATGAGTTCACTCGCATCAACTCTGGTTCTCCGCTGTTCTGGGTAACTCAAGGTTATGCTGTATTGGACAGAACAGATATGCCGATTGTAGGTGAAGGCGACGCACAGCCAAATGATACTTACAATGAACAATTAGTAGCAAGCGCAAAAGCAGCTATTGATAAAGTAGTAAGTATGGGTGTGGTTGATGCAAAACGCATTGCAGTTGGTGGCCACTCTTACGGCGCTTTCATGACGGCAAACCTGCTGGCACACTCTGATCTGTTTGCAGCTGGTATTGCGCGTAGCGGTGCTTACAACCGTACTTTAACGCCATTCGGTTTCCAGCAGGAGGAGCGTACGTACTGGCAGGCACCGGAAGTATATAACCGCATGTCGCCGTTCTCTTATGCAGATAAGATCAAAACACCGATTCTGCTGATCCATGGTGAAGCTGACAACAACTCTGGTACTTTCCCGATTCAGAGCGAGCGTTTTTACAATGCCTTAAAAGGCCACGGTGCTACAACGCGCCTTGTGTTCCTGCCGGCTGAGTCGCATGGTTACAGAGCGAAGGAATCTATCAACCACATGCTGTGGGAAATGAATACCTGGCTTGACACTTATGTGAAGAACCGCCCGGTACAATAAAACCTTGCTGAAACTTATACTTAAAAGCCCGCCTGCAACTTCTGCAGGCGGGCTTTTAAGTATAAACCTATAGTATGTTTTGAGTACGTTCTTACTGCTCCTGTAGCCATAGTTTGGCAGCTACAACAGTGTTAAAGTTGCGGTTCAGGCACACGCCGGTTTCCATAGATATCCGCTCTACAGTATCTACAGCAAGCTTTGTGAAAATATTATCAGGAGTTATAACAGCTACTTTCAGGTAGTTTTGCGGTGTGGCACTTGCAAGACGTGGCACAATATACTGGCCTACCCATTTCTGATCTTCAGGAGCCACAATACCCATATCACGTGTGTCTATCAGAATTTTATCCTGAGATGATGCCTGCTCAAATACCTCCAGCAGCTTAAGGTTTACCTCCCTGAATTCTTCAGAAGTACATTTGCGCTTATACTTCAAAGTTACAGCACCAAGGTCTGCTTCTTTACCTATCTGGAAGTAATCGCAATCGTAGTAAATTAAGGAATTCTTGATCATATAAGTGCAGCTCCTTAAGCCGGGGTAACCAGGTTGCCAAGGACCATCTACACAAATATACTTTTTATTTTGTTTCAGCCCAAGTAACCCTCTGCTGCAAGTATAGTATGTATGGAAGATTATTCAGGAAAATTGTAACCTCATATTTATACTTAAACCTGATCATTTTATGAACAAAACTAACCTGATCACCTTTTCGGCTGCACTTGTCGGTTTAATGCTGGCGGGTTGTAGTTCCTCATCTACAACCACCAACGATTCGGCCACAGCTCAGACCGCCGAAGCTACACAACCAGCAGAGCCTATGAACATGGGCCGTGGCCTGGAACTCGTGAACCTTGATACTACCGTAAACCCCTGCGAGGATTTCTACCAGTTTGCCAACGGCGGCTGGGTAAAAAACAATCCTATTCCGGCATCAGAAAGCCGCTGGGGATCCTTTAACGAGCTGGCAGAGCGTAATAATGCTGTGCTGCGGTCATTATTAACAGAGGCTGCCGAAACTACAGGGTCAGATAAAGGTACGCCTGCACAACTGGTAGGTGATTTTTATGCCTCTGGTATGGATTCTGCGGCAGTAAACAAAGCAGGTATAGCACCTATCAAACCCGAGCTGGATAAGATAGCTGCTGCCAAAACCACAAACGACCTGATGAAAACCGTTGCCGACCTGAAGCAGAAAGGTATGGGTGGTTACTTCGGGCTGTATGTGGCGCAGGACGATAAGATCAGCACACAGTATGCGCTGCAGGCAACACAGGGCGGACTTGGTTTACCAGACCGCGATTATTACCTGAAAGATGATGAGCGCTCTAAGAAAGTACGTGCCGATTACCTGGCTCACCTGAAAAATATGTTCGTGCTGTTGGGCAACGATGCCGCTACCGCACAAAAGAAAGCGCAGGCAGTTATGAACATCGAGATGCAGCTTGCAAAGGCATCTAAAACCCGTGTTGAGCTGCGCGACCCTTATGCCAACTATAATAAGATGTCGGTGCAGGCCTTTGCGAAACAGAATCCTAAGCTGGCAGTAACGCAGATGCTGACAAGTATGGGTGGCGAGAATGCGAAAGAGATAATTGTTGGTCAGCCCAAATTCTTTACAGCGCTTAACGGCATGTTGGGTAAAATTTCGCTTAATGATTGGAAAACCTATACACAGTGGCACCTGGTGCGCTCTATGTCGCCATACCTGAGTGATGCATTTGTGCAGGAGAACTTCAACTTTTATGGTAAAGCCCTGAGCGGAGCCAAAGAAATGCAGCCGCGCTGGAAGCGTGTACTTCGCACTACCGATAACTCTATAGGCGAAGCTTTAGGACAACTGTATGTGCAGAAAACTTTCTCGCCGGAGGCCAAGAAGAAGGCCATGGAAATGGTAGAGAACCTGCAGGAGTCTTTTAAGGAACACGTGAAGGACCTGGACTGGATGAGCGACGAAACAAAGAAACAGGCCCTGCAAAAACTTGATGCCTTTGCTGTAAAGATCGGTTACCCTGACAAATGGAAGGAATACAAAGGGCTGGATATTACCCGCGAATCGTATGCAGCCAACGTGATGAAGGCTAACCAGCATGAGTTCAAGGAGAATATCAACAAGATTGGTAAAGAAGTAGACCGTACAGAGTGGTTTATGTCGCCTCCAACGGTTAATGCTTACTATAACCCAAGTATGAACGAGATCGTGTTTCCGGCAGGTATTCTGCAGCCTCCGTTCTTCGACCCTGAAGCAGACGATGCTGTTAACTATGGTGGTATGGGTGCTGTAATCGGCCATGAATTAACGCACGGTTTCGATGACCAGGGTGCCAAGTATGACTTTGCAGGAAACCTGAAAGACTGGTGGACAAAAGAAGACCTGGAAAAGTTTAACGCACGAGCCGCTATGGTAGATAAGCAGTACAGCGCCTACACCGTGCTGGATAATCTGCACGTAAACGGTAAGCTGACAATGGGCGAAAATATTGCTGACATCGGCGGTCTGAACATTGCTTATACTGCTTTGCAGAAGGCTTTGAAGAAGAATAACCCTGGTAAGATTGCTGGCTTTACACCGGAGCAGCGTTTCTTCCTGGCTTGGGCCCAGATCTGGCGTGTAAACATGCGAGACGAAGCACAGAACCAACAGATATTGACCGACCCACACTCTCCAGGCCGCTTCCGTACAAACGGACCTGTTTCTAACATGCCACAGTTTTACGAAGCATTTGGCTGCGACAGCGGCGACAAAATGTTCCGTGCCGAGGCCGAAAGAGTCAGAATCTGGTAAGTATAATATAACCAAGTATAAAAAGAGAAGGTGCTGCAGTTCTGTAGCGCCTTCTCTTTTTATACTTTAACCAATCTTTATTGGTTAACTAACTTGATCTTATGGGTTACCAGTTCGGTAGGCCATTTGGTGCCGTCTACAGGTACTTCGGCAATTTTATCTACAACATCCAATCCTTCAATCACTTCACCGAATACAGTATATTCCTGGTCCAGGCTCGGTTCACCTCCTATAGTTGTGTAGATCTTTATCTGCTCCGGGGTATACTTAAAACCTTTTTGAGCTTCTATGGCACGCAGTTGCTCTACTGGCACCGGGGCACCCTGTACTATGTAAAAGTTGTGGGAAGATGATTCCTTTTCCGGATTACGCTCATCGCCGTAGCGGGCCATGGCAAGTGCACCTTTTTTATGAATGTACTTCGGGTTGAACTCCTGCGGCACCTTGTATCCGCCTTGTTGCATCTTACGGTTATCAGAGTCGCCGCCCTGTATGGCAAAGCCTTTTACCACCCTGTAAAATTCTCCCTGATCGTAAAAGCCAGCTTTAGCCAGTCGTACAAAGTTTGCCCGGTGCAGAGGAGTTTCTTTGTACAGGCGCACTTTAATATCGCCCAGGCGGGTGCTGATCACGGCAATGCTGTCCGGGTTCTTCTGCCCGAATGCTGTTAAAGAATCTACGGCTGTTTCAGTGGTTAGCGGCTGCAACGTAGGTTCCTGTTCCTGTGGCTGGTTTTCGTCGGTGGCTTTGTCCTTGTTGGGGTTGCAGCTTACGAGAGGCAGGAGGCAGGCTGCCAGCCATACCAGCCGTTTTAAAGAAAATGCAGAGTGGTTTTTCATAGTGCAAGGGGTTATGTTGGTTCCTAATCTACGATATGGTGCTCACAATTGCCAGTTTTGCTGCCTTTCCGGTACATGCTTTAGTACAATATAACAGCCGGACACAGGCATCTGCTTTACTTTGTTATAACACAGGATGCGTTTGCAGCGCGTTTTGCAGGATTTTGATATTTTATCAGGAATAAACGGCTGCAAATTTGGTTATATATCTTTATTTCAATATATTACAATGTAATCATATAACGAAAACCGGAAACATAGGTTTAGCAACTGTTTCTTGCTTACGGAGCGCAACACCAGATGTACCTCCCCTGATAATGTTTATTAGTTTAGCTATTGTTTATTAAGGTGAAAATGAAAGGGGCAACCGTTACGCTGCCCCTTTTGCTTTATAGTTGCTTTCGCATCACGTAATCGTTCATCCAGTAAGGGCCAATGGCAATGTCTTCCTGCAGATGCACATGATAGCCGCAGCGCTCGTAAAAGTTTTTGGCATTGTTGTAGCGGTTCACGTTCAGGTCAAGTATGGCAGCACCTTTTTTTCTTACTTCTTCTTCAGCGGCAGTTAATAAAAGTTTTCCCAAGCCTTTGCCCTGGCAGGATGGCAGCAGGTAAATTTTGTTAAGCTTGTATACTTTTTCGTTCTCATCTTTAACAGAGTAAGCTGCAAAGGCAACAGGCTGCCCGTTATCATACAAAAGCAGAAATGTCTGACCATCCTGCATCTGCTGCGCCAGCGCTTCTTCTGTATAGATCACATCGAACATATAGTTCACCTGTTCCTCGCTTAGTATAGGCAGATAAGTGGGTGCCCAGGTAGCTTCTGCAAGTGCCTTTATAGTTGGTACATCGCTTAGTGTGGCTTCGCGTATGCTATAGTTTGTGTTCATAAATTTAAGGTATCAGCAGGCTGCAAGTTATGGGCTGAGCCGTAAAAAGCAAGTGCTGCTTTGGCGGGCTTTACACTTACAGTATAAGTTATACCTTTGTAAACATAGCATTAGAACTATAAAAGCATTCACTATGAAAGCAATATACCTGGAGGCCATAAACAAGCCATTTGTGCTTATTGAGAAAGAGAACCCAACTGCAGGACCCGGCGAGGCCATAGTGCAGGTAAAAGCCGCTGCGCTTAACCACCGCGATGTCTGGATACAATATGGCCGCTACTTCACAAAAGAGTACCCGGCTATACTTGGCTCTGATTGTGCCGGTGTGGTAACAGAAGTGGGCGAGGGTGTTGATAAGAGCTGGATAGGGCAGGAAGTAGTAGTTGATCCGTCGTCGGATTGGGGTGATAACCCGCGCGCGCAGGGTGGCAACTTTAAAGTGCTGGGCATGCCTGAAGACGGTGCTTTTGCAGAGTTTGTGAAAGTACGTGCTGCAAACCTGCATAAGAAACCTATTCACCTGAGCTTTGAAGAAGCCGCCGCCTTACCATTAGCAGGTGTAACGGCTTACCGTGCCATGTTTACAAAATGTGATCTGCAGCCTGGCGAGCGTGTTTTGGTAACGGGTGCTGGCGGTGGTGTGGCCTTGTTTGCGGTGCAGTTTGCCATTGCCGTTGGGGCCGAAGTATACGTAACTTCTGGTTCTGAAGAAAAGATTACGGCTGCCGTAGGCCTGGGTGCTAAAGGCGGTGTTAACTATAAAGCTGATGGCTGGGGCAAAGAAATGAAAGCAATGGCCGGAGGTTTTGATGTGATTATAGATAGTGCTGCCGGCGAAGGATTTGCCCAGTTAGTAAAGCTCACAAAGCCAGGTGCACGCATTGGCATGTACGGAGGCGGAACAGGCCTGATCCAGAATGTAAACCCGGCAGAGATTTTTTGGAAGCAGCTATCCATCTTCGGGAGCACCATGGGCACCGCCGATGACTTTACCGCCATGATGAAACTGGTAGAAGAAAAGCAGGTAAAGCCTATAGTTGATAAAGTATTCTCTCTGGAAGAAACCGAGCAAGCCATGCGTTATATGGAAGCCGGTAAGCAGTTTGGAAAGATTGTGGTGCAGGTGGGGTAGGTTGCTTTATGGTCCTGTTAGCAGCAGTTTAAATTATTAATTTAAAACATTAAAGAAGTAGCCTTCCTCAAGAAACATTTATGAACAACTTTCTTTACACAGTCTTTTTTCTCGTGGTTAATGTTATGCTCTATTCAGTTTTGACTAAAGCATATAAGATAAGTAAAGGTACATTATTAGTTGTTGCAGTCATAGCTACTATCTTTACCATTTTGCATGTAGACTTCCTAAATGTTGGTCCTCTAATGCCTATGGTAGAGTACTTTGGTATTTTGATGTTTAGTTTTGCTCTAATTATACTTCATTATGGAAGTATTCTTCAAGTAGCAATATTTAAAAAGTCTTCTGTTTATAAAGACACTGGAAACAAAGCACTTCCTGCTTTGGCTGTCAAGGCATTCGATTTAATGAGGCTAAAAATTATTTACATATTAATTTCCATTTATCAACTTCTAGCTGTGTGGATTCCAGAAATCAGGTAAAAAAAATAGAAGCTAACACAGCACGTGAGTTATACAATGGCTACGCCTTGCTCACCTCATATATAAGAGTAGTATAAGCCATTGATCAACAAAAAGCCGCTGCTAAAGTATAGCAGCGGCTTTTTTATACTTCAGCAAGTATAGATTATTGCTCTACACCTGCCAGCGAAAGTATAAAGGCATATTGCAGTGCTGTTTCTTTGTAGCGCTCGAAACGGCCGGAGGCGCCACCGTGGCCCGCTTCCATGTTTGTGTGCAGTAACAGCATGTTGTTGTCGGTTTTCATATCGCGGAGTTTGGCAACCCACTTGGCAGGCTCCCAATACTGTACCTGTGAGTCGTGGAGGCCGGTGGTTACGAGCATGTTCGGGTAAGCTTTTTCCTCAACATTATCGTAAGGCGAGTAAGACTTCATGTAGTCGTAGTACTCTTTGTTTGCCGGGTTGCCCCACTCATCAAACTCGCCTGTAGTTAACGGTATACTTGTATCCAGCATAGTGGTAACTACATCTACAAACGGTACAGCTGCCAGCACACCTTTAAACAGGTCAGGGCGCATGTTTACCACGGCACCCATCAGCAAACCGCCGGCGCTGCCACCTTGTGCAAACAGCTTGTCTGGGTTAGTATACTTCTGCTCTATCAGGTACTCGGCAGCATCAATAAAGTCAGTGAAAGTGTTCTTCTTTTTCAGCAGTTTACCATCTTCGTACCACTGTCGGCCCAGGTCCTGACCACCGCGTATGTGCGCAATAGCATAAACAAAACCTCTGTCTAAAAGGCTCAGGCGCACAGAGCTAAAGGTTGGGTTGGTGCTGATACCATAAGAACCATAAGCATACAGCAGGGTAGGGTTGTTACCGTTTAACTGAAGGCCCTTGCGGTACACCAGCGAAACCGGAATTTTAGTGCCATCTTCGGCAGTAGCGTAAATGCGTTTGGCTTCGTAGTTCTCAGGGTTAAAATCACCTACTACTTCCTGGCGCTTCATCAGCTGCTGCTGCCTTGTCTGCATGTTATAGTCGTAGGTAGAGTTTGGCGTGGTAAGCGAGCTATACTCGTAGCGCAGGGTTTTGCTGTCGAAATCAGGGTTTACGCTTATGTAAGCAGTGTAGGCTTCCTCACCAAAGTTGATGTAGTGGTCTGCTTTAGGGTCGTTCCACTTGGTTATACGAATCTGTGTAAGGCCGTTTTTGCGCTCCTGCAGCACAAGGTAATCTTTAAAGATTTCGATGCCTTCCAGCAGCACATCAGGGCGGTGCGGGATAACCTCTTTCCAGTTTGCTTTTCCGGTTTTGGTTACCGGCGTCTGCATCAGCTTAAAGTTAGTAGCCTTGTCTTTGTTGGTAACAATGTAGAAGTTATTGCCAAAGTGGTCTACGCTGTACTCCAGGCCGCGCTCGCGTGGCTGAATTACCTTAAATGTGCCGTTCGGGTTGTTGGCATCCAGGTAGCGGTATTCGTTAGACAAAGTACTGCCTGAACCAATGATGATATACTTATCAGATTTGGTTTTGTAAACGAACGTGTTGAATGTTTCATCAGCTTCGTGGAAAATCTCCTTGTCCTGAGACGCTGGCGTGCCCAAAGTATGGCGGAAGATCTTATAAGAGCGCAACGCAGGGTCCTTCATGGTATAGAACACCGTTTTGTTGTCGTTGGCCCACACGGCACTACCAGTAGTGTTAGGTATAGCATCCGGTAACATTTTGCCTGTGGTCAGGTCTTTGAACCTGATGGTATACTTGCGGCGGCTGACTGTATCTTCGCCAAATGCCAGCAGGCGGTTGTTTTTGCTCACGTTCATGCCGGCAGCAGAATAATAGCTTAAGCCTTCGGCACGCTCGTTGGCATTTACCATTATCTCTTCCGGTGCATCCAGGCTACCTTTCTTGCGCGCATAGATCGGGTACTCTTTGCCAGCCTCAAAACGGGTATAATAATAGTAGCCGTCTTTTCTGTAAGGCACAGACTCATCGGTTTGCTTAATGCGGCCTACGATCTCATCAAAAAGCTTTTTCTGCAGATCTTCGGTGTGCGCCATCATCTGCTTTGTGTAATCGTTTTCGGCGTTGAGGTATGCTATCACTTCCGGGTCTTCGCGCTGGTTCAGCCAGTAGTAATTATCAATGCGGGTGTCGCCGTGCGTGGTAAGCTCTTTCGGTTCTTTTTTTGCGATGGGCGGTGCAGGAGCCTCAGGAGCAGCTGGTTGTGCTGCTGTAGTGGTCTGTTCGGCTGTTGTTGCGGCTGTGTCGGTGGTTTTGCTGGAGGTGCAGCCCGTGCCCAGCAGCAGCCAGGCCGACAACAGCAATGCAGAGCCTGTAGCGCTGGTGTTTAGTTTCTTCATAGTACCAATCATTAAGTTTTATACTTGCCTCACTTTCAGAGTTAAAGCAGCGAGGCTATAGCTGATGAAATTTAAGCAAAAGAACTATAAATTTTTAATATGACATAAGTTATGCATGCAGCGTATCTTTTTGTAGCTTAGGGTAACGCTTTAAACACACTAAACTATATGGCAACACAAGCAGATTTTGAAAGTGCTGTAGAACGATCAAAAACATTAACGGAGCGCCCATCCAACGATGTGCTGCTTCAGTTATATGCACTTTACAAACAAGCCTCTGAAGGCGATGTAAACACCGACCGCCCCGGTGGTTTCGATTTTAAGAACATAGCCAAATGGGATGCATGGTCTAAGCTTAAAGGCAAAAACCAGGAAGAAGCTCGCGCAGAATATGTACAGCTCGTAAACCGCCTTGCTGCATCCTAAGCTCTTTAGCTAAACCAGCCTCTAAAGCCATCAGGTAAAGAATTTATACTTTAGCTGATGGCTTTATACTTTAATGCCAAGCTATACTTGTATTGTAACTGTGCTCCGGATCTAAGCTTCTGCTCACTGCCTACGAAATTGCTGATTTCAGGTTCAAAGTGTAAACCTTCCGGGTTGCCAAACATTCATTTCAGAAGTATACCTGATCCGTCTTATCCAGATCATTCTCCCTTTTCTGTGCTATACTTCCGGCTCTGTATCCATTCTTCATTTCTCACATTTGTGGAAGTTTTTGCTTTATAGTTCAATTTAAAATAATAATTATACCAATAAATATTTTAAACGTATAATCTTAAAGCATGCCTATACAGGTATGTGTAAATCTCCTTTCCTGTTACTAATTAACCTATCCTGTATGAAAAAGCTCTACCTGTTAAGGGTATTCGTCTTACTGTTTGTAATGATGATGCCACTTGCCCTGTTTGGGCAAACTACTGTAAGCGGTACCGTAACCGATGCTGGTTCGGGCAACGCTTTGCCTGGTGTTAGTGTGGTTTTACTGGGAACAACAGTTGGTACCAGCACCGATGCATCGGGTAACTACTCTTTGCAGTTGCCGTCGGGCAGCGGGCGGTTGCAGTTCTCTTTTCTGGGATATGTGACCAGAACCATAGATGTAAATGCCAGCACCAGCACACTTAATGTACAGCTACAGGAAAAAACCACCAGCCTTAGCGAAGTGGTAGTTACGGGCCTGGCAACAACCGTTAAGCGAACCAATGCGGCAAATGCTGTTGCAAGTATAAATACCCGTGAAATTTCAGGTATAACCACCCCGCAAACCATGGATGCCGCCATTAGCGGTAAATTAGTTGGAGCCGAGGTGGTATCAAATTCGGGAGCTCCGGGAGGCGGTATAGCTATCAGGTTGCGCGGGGTAACATCGGTGTTCGGAGAGTCGCAGCCCTTGTATGTAGTAGATGGTGTGATCATGGATAACTCCTCTATCTCGGCAGGTTTGAACGCTGTAACAGCTGCGGCCGTTGGTGGCAACCCGTCTTCTAACCAGGATAATGCCTCTAACCGTATCGCAGACCTTAACCCTGATGATATCGAAAGTATAGAAATACTGAAGGGCGCCTCGGCAGCTGCTATTTATGGTTCATTGGCATCGGCAGGTGTTGTTATCATTACTACCAAGCGGGGGGCAGCAGGTAAAACACTTGTTAATTTCGCTCAGGATGTTGGTATTGCCCAGGTATCTAACTTATTAGGCACCCGCACCTATACCGAAGACCGAGTACGCGCTTCTTTTGGCGATGATGCGGTTCCTTTGTTTATTGAAGCCCGTGATGCAGGCAGGTTGGTTGATTATGAAGAAGAACTGTATGGCAACACCGGTATGCTATACAATACACGCCTGAATGTTAGTGGTGGTAACGATCGCACCCGTTTCTTTGTAGGTGGTCTGTTATTGGATGAGGAAGGCATTGTTAAGAAAACAGGGTATGAGAAAAAATCTATCCGTTTTAACCTGGACCACTCGCTTTCCGACAGGTTCGATTTTAGCCTGAGCACCAACTATATCAATTCCTCTGCTGATAGAGGGTTAACCAACAACGATAACGCAGGCGTATCTTTTGGGGTGGCGCTGTCTTCCACGCCAAGCTTCGTGAACCTGTTCCCGAACGAATTCGGGGTATACCCGGATAATCCTTTTGCTGCGTCCAACTTCATCCAGACCCGCGACCTGATTACGAACAACGAATCTACTGACAGATTTCTGGGTGGTTTAACGCTGAACACCATGCTTTACGAGACCGACATGAGCAATAC
Organism: uncultured Pontibacter sp.; assembly: GCA_966250805.1. Classification (GTDB taxonomy): domain Bacteria; phylum Bacteroidota; class Bacteroidia; order Cytophagales; family Hymenobacteraceae; genus Pontibacter. Next base: position 86,550 of record CBINIP010000007.1, read on the forward strand.
CAAGCTGGTGCTGCGCTCGGGTCTTGATTTCTATAACCTGCGCACACGAGCCATTTTCCCGAACGTGCTGCAGTTCCAGTCTGAAGGCAGAGGAACAGGTGGAGCTTCGATCCAAGGAAACAACTATAACCTGAACACCAACTTTGCAGCTTTCCTGGTAAACAACCTGACACTAGCCGATAATGCCCTGAACTTTACCACTACGTTAGGTGCCACACGCGAAAACTTTAATCAGGACCAGATACTAAACGTTGCCACAAAACTGATCGGCTCACAAACTAACCTGGATCAGGCCGGTGCTGTGGAAGTATCCCAGAACAGAATAAAAGAACGCAACAAGGGTTTGTTCTTCCAGGAAGAGGTAAACTTCAAAGACCGTATTATTGCTACTGCCGGCCTGCGCCTCGATAAGTCATCCAATAATGCTGATGTAAACGATTTTCAGGCTTTCCCTAAATTCTCGCTGGCCCTGAACCTCGGTAACTTCGACTTCTGGCAGTTGGAAAATGTTAACATGTTCAAGCTGAGAGCGGCTTATGGCGAGTCAGGTGGTTTTCCGCCGTTTGGTTCTAAGTATAGCGCACTGGTTGCATTTAACACTGGTGGCCAGGCTGGTTTGCTGCCATTTACGCAGCGTGGAAACGAGGATATTCAGCAGGAGCGCCAGAAGGAACTGGAAGCCGGTGTGGATGTTGGCCTGCTCAACAGCAAAATTATACTTGAGGCTACCGTTTACCAGAAAACAGTATCCGACCTTATCCTGATCCAGAACCTGCCAACATCATCAGGTTTTACAACTCAGGCCGTTAACGGGGGCGAGCTGCGTAACCGGGGCGTTGAGCTTGCTTTAAGTTTAACACCGGTAGAATCTTCTTTCCTGAAGTGGGAATCGCGCACCAGTTACTGGCTTAACCGCTCTGAAATGACCAAGCTTGATATTCCTCCGTTCGCCTTGGGTGGCTTTGGTAATACACTGGGTACTTTCTTTATCGAAGAAGGTGAGTCGGTTACGCAGATCAAAGGTATAAAAGGCGACGAAGGTGTACAGAAGTTGGGAGATGCAGCCCCTGATTTCCAGATGAACTTCCATAACTTCTTTACTATTAAAGAGAACCTGACCTTTTCGTTCCTGCTGCACTGGAAAAAAGGCGGCCAGAACATCAACTTAACCCAGCTGCTGACAGACCTAGGTGGTACTTCGCCAGACTATGACGACGATGACGACGGGGATGGCGAAACAAATTCCGAAGAGCGTGTTAACGCCCTGGGTGTAACTGCAGAGCCTTTTGTACAGGATGCATCGTACCTGCGCCTGCGCGAAATAGGCTTATACTATACAATTCCGAATACTGCTTTGCAAAATGTTTTCGGGTCGCTGGTGCGTGAGCTGCGTGTAGGTGTTTCAGCCAATAACCTGTTCACAATAACCGACTACGACAGTTACGATCCGGAAGTATCCAACTTTGGTGGCAATGGCCTTTCTACTGGTGTAGAGGTTACACCATTCCCTGCCTCCAGAAGAATGTTCTTCCATTTTGCAATAGGCTTTTAACACTTAACATCCGAAAATCATGAAAAGATATAGCAAACTGTTGCAAAGTATAAAAGTGGCGGCCGCTCTTATGCTGCTGCTTTCTCTGCCTGCCTGCGAAATAAACGATTTCGACGACCCTAACAACCCGACCATTGACACCGAAGATGCCAGCATTGCAGACCTGAACAACCTGGTAGTAGGGACCGAGGCCGGCATGCGTAATACAATAGGCACTTATTATGATAATATGGGTGTTATCGGCCGCGAACATTACCGTTTCTCCGGTGCCGATCCGCGTTTTACTTCTGATTTGCTTGGGGCCGGCAGCGCTGTTCTGGATAACAACACATTTTATACTACCAACCCCTGGACTGCGAGGTATAGGACTGTGAAGAACGCGAATATCCTGATAGAGGCAACTAATAACGCGAATACAGAGATTGTGTCGGAAGAATTCAAGCAAGGGTACCTGGGCTTTGCTAAGACCATAAAAGCACACCAGTTGCTCATGAACCTGACCATGATGAACGAAAACGGCATTCGGGTTGATGTAGCAGATTTTGACAACTTAGGCCCTGTGGTTGGCCGTGAAGCAGCCCTGGAAGCCATTGCAGGTTTGCTGGCCGAAGCAAAAGGCCATCTGCAAAGCGCAGGCGAGGAATTTGCTTTTCCGCTCTCGAGCGGTTTTGCAGGCTTTGATACTCCGGCTACTTTTCTGCAGTTTAACCAGGCTTTAGCAGCACGGGTAGCCATTTACCGTAACCAGTTTGCAGAAGCGCTAACCTTGCTTGATGAGTCTTTCCTGAACCTTAACGGGAATTTTAACACAGGTGTATACTATGTTTTCAGCACCGCGCCAGGCGATCAGCTAAACCCGTTGTACTTTGCCCCAAATGCTACAGGTGAGGTTCGTATTGCGCACCCAAGCTTTGTTGCAGATGCAGAGCCAGGCGATGATCGTTTAGCTAAAGTATCAAGAAGGGAAGCTGAGGCAACACAAAGCAGTTTAAGAGGAATATATGATGTGGCACTTTACAAGACCAATACAGATCCGGTGCCTATCATCCGCAACGAAGAGTTGATCCTGATCTATGCCGAGTCTAAGATACAGACAGGTGCTTTTGCAGATGCTAAAGCTGCGCTGGATATTATCAGAACAGGACATGGTTTAAGGCCTTATGCTGGTGCTCTTACACAGGATGCACTGATAACTGAAATGCTACGCCAGCGCCGTTACTCTTTATACTTTGAAGGGCACCGCTGGGTAGATATGCGCCGTTACAACCGCCTCAGCGAGCTGCCTATCGACAGACCAGGAGACGATGTCTGGACCAACTTCCCGATTCCGTTTGCTGAAGGAGTATAAGCACGCACTTAGGTATGTTAGAAAGAAATGGAGGACCCCGTAAGGTCCTCCATTTCTTTATTTATACTGCCATACATAGCCGCAGTCGTAGCATTTATACTGCCGCTTAACAAAGGGTATAGGAAAGCCCAGCAACAGGTAAGATAAGGAAAACACCGTTTTAGAGAATTTCTCCTCGGCTACATGCTCAGAACCACAGTTGGGGCAGGTAGCTGCCGGTACATGCTCCTGCATAGGAGGCGCTAGCTCAATGTTATCATCCAGGATATATTCGCTTGTGCCGCCCTGAATGCGTGCCAGCAGAGCACGTGCTTCTTCGGCATCGCCTTCGGTTACCTTTAATTTAACACCGCCAACGGCTACAGAGTAAAAAGGCTGTGCCGCAACTATATGCTCATCCCCCAGAAAACAAGGTATGCCTTCTGCTTCCAGTCGGCCTTTAACTATGTGGGCTTCTGTAGGCTGGTCGAATGTGGCTATGGTTATCAGGCGCTCGGCCATAAGGGTGTTATTAAAGTATAAGTGCTATGCTGCAAGTATAAATTACTGCTTCTTTGGTGGCAGGGCAAAAGCCACAGCTTCGTGCTCAAAATGCCCTTTATGAGAGGCATCGCAAAAAGGTTTGTTTTTAGATAAACCGCAGCGGCAAATAGAAACTACTTCTCTACCTCCAAGGTCATACACATTACCGTTCTTATCTACAATCTCGAAGTCGCCCTCTACGCGCAGAGATCCGTTGCTGTTTACTGTGATCTTTGTTTTTGCCATTTTGTTTTATTCTGTTCGTTCTAAACAAATATACTGTTTTTTGCCGAAAGCAGCTTGTGCAGGCTGTAAAGTATAACTGCAAATAAAAAGGCGGCCCGGAAATAATTTCCGGGCCGCCTTTTTATTTGCTGCTAAACTGTATTAGTTGCTGTACAGGTAAGTATAAGTTTCGCGCTTGCCGTTAGGGCCAGTAACTGTCTGGCTTGTTGGGTTGCCGCGCTCATCGTACTCGTAAGAGTATGTGTAAGTGTAAACCTTGCCGCTGCCGTGCATTTCAGCTCTTGAGCTGATGATATTGTTCGGGCTGCTGATCGTTGCAGGGTTAGAGTAACCGTGGAACGGGTTAATGTTGGCGTCGTAAGAATAAGTTGTAGTTGAGAAAAGTACTGGCTCTCCTTTAGCGTTTACAACGTATTCTTTCTCCTGAGTGTAATTGCCATTTGGCAGCACCTCGAAAGTTGTATAAGATTTCAGCTGAGCATTCTCACCTGAACCCTCAAAAACAGATCTCTTTACTAATTTGTTATCAGCGTTAAACTCAAAGGTAGTGTTAGTTGTAAACTCTACTCTTGTACCTGTGTAGTATGAGCTTGTAGTGCTGTTCAGGTTACCATTGTCGCCGTAAGTATACGTCTCTTCAGAAAGCAGGGCATGCGTATCGCCTGCATGCGATCTGATTTTCTGAACCTTGCCTTTAGAGTCGCGCTCGATCTGCTCGTAGCTCTCTACTTTGCCGGTTTCTTCGTTGTAATGGTTTACCTGACTTAACTGGTTGCCTGAAAAATTGTAAGATGTTACCTCTGCTGAGTCTACCATCACATGTGAAATCATGCCTTGTTCCATTAGAGGCATTGCTTCGTCCTGCTCCGTTTTTTCGCAAGAGGAAAGTGCTACTACGCCGAAGAACAGCATAGCTGGCAAAAATCTGTTTTTCAATTTCATTTGGCTAAAAGTTGAAAAATTTTAAAATGTAAATACTAAGAGTGACCTTCTGTCGCTGTCAGTGATACAAAGTAAAGGGAAATATTTTTAATAATTGCACTGGGTGGGATAAAATTATATAAAATTTTTTCTTGTCAGGATAGGAATTGGCTAAAAACCTGTATTAATTGGCTGTACGTCAATTAAATAGTTTTTTTACTATTGTTTCAATTTGTGGATAAGTTTTTTTTAAATGCAATTAGTATAGGATTTTTACGTATTGGGTGAAGTCAATTTAAAGTTGCACTTTGAGCTATCGAGAGTAGCTCGTCGCCGGAATCTATGTCGTGGCGTAGCTGATCCTGGTTGTTTATAGTTACACGTAAAGCCCTTAAACCTTGCACTCCCTGCATCTCTTCCAGTTCCAGGTGCTCCACTTCCGGCTCTATATAACCCTCTGCCTGCAGGAACTCGATATAACGCATATACTCATCCGCCTCTTTCTGCAGCATGTATACTATGGCGATCATGCCGGGCTGCGTAAGGCGCTCGTCGCTACCTTTTATAGTTGCCTTGTCCAGTCGCTTTTTAATTACCTCGTACCGGATGTTGTTGGCGCCATCTACGTCAAACTTCTTCTCATCTAACCTGAACCTGATGCTGAGCGGAATGCTGTGGACCAGTATCAACTGGGTAATTTCCAGTGGTAGCTTCAGGTTTGCGCGCAGGTTATGTATGCGGCGGGCTATTTCGCAGGTTACCATCAGTTGCCACAGGCGCATGTTCTTCAGGTAGATTTGCTCAAACTGCCCGTTCCGTAACAACGATGCTCCTATATAGATATTATACTCTAAACCATCAGTTCTGTACTTCTCAAAGTAGTGCGGGAAAATCTTCTGCGCCTTTTCTTCTTCGCGGTCCAGAAAGGCTGAGATAGATTCGTTTATCATGTAAAGACTTTCTTCGTAGGCGCGGCGCTTGTTGTAAACGACCTTGTAAGGGTTGTTGATGGCTTTCATGTATGCCTCTACTGGTGCTGCAGCGGCCAGGCTGCGTTTCCTGAAATGATCGAACAGCGGCTCTACCTCGCCTCGCAGAAAATCCAGCACAGCGCCTTCGTCGCCGGAGCCGAGCTCAAATGCCAGCTTCTGAGAGTACTTGTCTATTTTAAAAATAAGCTCATCAAGTATAGAAAGCGGCAGTTGGTCTTTTGCGGCAAGTATAACTTCTTTTGCCAGCACCAATTGCTCCATCAGGTCGCCCTGGATGGCCCTGTTACGTTCGGTAGCCGAGCCACGAATATCAGAGGCACCATACAGCGGGTATACATCTTTGAAAATGATCGGCTCAATTTCAGAGCTAATATTGCGCTCTATTTTTTCGAGCAGGTTTATGGCTGCCTGTGTAAAGCGCCATTCTACAACGGGGTGTATAGCAGTATACTTTTCTTTTATAATTGTCTGGATGCTGTTACGCAGCTCATCCAGGCTACGGTTCATGGCCAATGCAAAAAGCGGCAGTATCTCTTTAAGCCTGATAGTAGAAAGCGCATTAAGCTCGCCGGGAATAGGGGAGGCGAGCTCCAGAATACCGATGGTTTTGCCTTCGTATTGCAGCGGAGCAATAATAAGGTTCCGGACACCTGCATCTAACAGCTGTTGTTCTATGCGGGTATGATGAGAAAAGGCATCCAGGTCTTCCACAACTATAGTATGGCCATCCCGGATAACAGGTACATAGATCGACTGCTCCAGGTCTTCGATACTAAGGTCGCAGGTATTAGTAAGCACCAAACCATTCCAGATTCTTCGGGCATAGGTAGAATCAAACTCCTGCTGAGACGGGCAGGAGGCCAGGCCCAGGCGAATGCCGGGAAGCTCAAACAAAACACGCAGCTTTTGCTGCAAGCTCAGGAAATTCTCTTCCGTGCTAACAGACTCTACATCCAGCAGGTCGTAGCGTAGCGAGGAAATAGTTTCTTCGTTTGTTACATCCGTAAAATCATAGATAGCAAAGCCCGTAAATTCAAAGTTCTCCGGCGGAAGCTTTTCCATCCACAGGTCCAGCGAATTATAACGGTTTATCAGGAAATTGATCTCTGAGGGACTTAGCTGTACCAGGTTGCCTTTAGCTTTTACTTCCATAAACTTCAGGTCTATGGTAAGCTTATAGTGGCGCTCCAGCTGGGTAAATTTATCCTGTATAGTAAAAATGAAAGGCTCCTCTACGGTAAAGTTGGCATTGTAAAACTTCTCAAGTATAATAGTATAAGCCGAAAGTATCTGGCGGAACAGCAGGGTTTGAGGGTCCAGGTTAAGCTTTTCAGAATAATTTTCGCCCTCCAGCAGGCGCAGCTCTTCCAGCCGCGGGGTAGAGTAAAAACTTTCGAAATGGAATGGCAAGGCAGCTGCTTTCAGATCGTTTTCCCAGAGTGCGCTCGGGAAAATATCTTCCATAAGTATATCAACCGTGTCCATGTGCTTCTCAATTACTGAGGCATCTTTAATTGGCTCCAAAAGCTCAGGTGTGCTGCGTAATAATGTTGCCAGTTCCTTTACCCTGAATACATTGCAGGTAGGGCATGTTTTTATCTTGTTCTCCCAGTGATTAATAAGCGGCGACAGGCTGAAAGATGTCTTGAACGGAAATTCAGACACGCTAAGTGTAATGCCATCCTGATTTGTGATGGATACAACTGTCTCATGAAAGCTTCCTTTATTATTGGTCATACTTGTTTTTCTGGTTTTACTGAGCAGATAGCCCCTTAAACAGGTTATCTTTGTGGGAGTGCCGCTTATTTTGCTTCCGTTGCTTTAAACGCAGCTGGCTTTTAAAAGATAGTAGCATTTAAGCATTGAAGGCCTCTGCTACTACTAGTTTATACGCTATTGCGGACAGGGAGAGATAAAAATATGCACTCAGGTATATATTTGTGGCACAATATTTATTGGCTGGTATAGTTGTAGAACAGATATTCTTTTAAAACCTATGAAAAAGTTAGTGAAATGGGCGCTGGCACTGGTACTGGTAAGTATAACTTTTGCAGCGCAGGCACAAACGCAATCGCAACTGGAGAAAGACCTGGCAGACCTGCGTGCCTGGATGAGAAGCAAAGCCAACCAGGGCGATAGTATAACAAGAGCCGAATGGCCGCATATAAAGCGTGAGTTTAACCTCAGAACAGAGAACCTGGAACGTGGTTCGTCTAAATTATCCCAGCAATCGAAAGAGGAGTATAGCACCCTGAAATCAAGATATCGTAGCTGGGAGCAACAGAACGAAGAGCGTTACGGGCAGCCACTGAACAGAGAGGAAGCAGCACGATGGGAAAAAGAACTGGCCGGAACCACTAATATCCAGAACCTGAGGGCAAACCAGATGCGCGATACCTTTATCTACTTTATGGAAGGTGTGCGTGGGCAGCGCAGCCGCTGGAGCCTCCGCGACTGGGACTATGCCGAACATGTATACCTGAAACTGAGCGACCGTAAGCAGGAGGTGCTGGGCCAGATGAACAACAGCGATAAAATGAAAGTAGCTGCTTTACAGGTAGAGTTTAACACCTTGCGCAAGAGCCGCGATGCAAAAGACCTATATGAGAACATGCGCGAAAAGCGCTAAACTATAGTTTATAGTTAAAAAAGCCCTGCAGCATATCTCGTGCTGCAGGGCTTTTTAATTAGATAGCGTTCTGGCCTTTTGTGCCACCCGATTCGTCTTTGTTTTCGTGGCGGCCCTGAGGTCCTTTTTTCTTGTCCTGGTCTGTTCTGTGGTGAGTCTGGTGATCACCTTGGTTACCTTTAGTGCTTGGGTTATTCTGCTTATCTCTTCCCTGATTATGTCCCTTTGTCATAGCTTTTATAGTTTGTTACTGCTTAACTGTACGGCAGAACCTTTCTAAAGTATACTTGTGTACTTTAATTAGGCTGGGTGGGATGTGCAAAAGTATAGCACCGGATGTTGATAAAGTGGTAACCTCTTCTGCCGAAAAAGCCTTACTTTTGCACCCGGCATTTACAAATACTTTACATCATGCATATTGCAATAGTCGGCAACATTGGTGCTGGCAAAACCACCCTGGCCACCAAGCTGGCACATCATTTTAAGTGGGATTTATACTTAGAGGCGGTAGAGAACAATCCCTACCTGAAGGATTTTTATGAAGATATGGAGCGTTGGGCCTTTCACCTGCAGGTATTTTTCCTGAACAGCCGCTTTAACCAGGTGCAGCAGATACAGGCGAATGGCAAAAATGTAATCCAGGACCGCACTATTTACGAAGATGCCCACATTTTTGCGAAGAACCTGCACCAGTCAGGCCTGATGAGCACCCGCGATTATGAAAACTACTACGAGCTGTTCCAGTCTATGATCAGTATGGTAAAGGCGCCGGACCTGATGATCTACCTGAAAGCCGACCTTCCTAAGCTTATCGGTCAGATAGAGAAACGTAACCGCGACTACGAAAGCAGCATCAGCATAAACTACCTGCGCAACCTGAACGAGCACTACAATAACTGGATCAACAACTACAGCCAGGGCAAGCTGCTGGTAATAGATGTTAACAACCTCGATTTCGTTGCCAATCCGGAAGATCTGGGTACTATTATCGAGAAAATACAAGGTGAACTGTTCGGTCTGTTCTAGCCTTAGCCATACTTTATACTTTAGAAAGCCGTTGCTTCCTGGAAAAGGAGGCAACGGCTTTTTTCTTTTCAGGTATAAATCTGTCTTAAATTAACTATATAGGAGCATTTATACAGCTATGATAGCTTGCTCAAAATCATTAACTTCAATCATCAATAATAATTAAACCATAAACCAGCATGAAACCAAGTCATTTTCTTTTAGCTTCGGCAGTGGCGGCAATGGCCGTGGGTTGCTCCGGTAACAAAACAGAAGAGGCCAAAAATACAGAGACAGTTACAACAGCAGCCCCTGACGCTGACCTGCAGAAAAAGCTGGATGCCTATACTACTGTGCGCCTGACCGCCGATATGAGCAAACTATCTGCCAAAGAGCGCCAGATGATACCGCTGCTGATAGAGGCCGGCAAGATAATGGATGAGCTTTTCTGGTACGAGGCCTATGGTAAAGGCGACTCGTTGCTGGCAACGCTTGATAACGATGCGGCAAAGCAGTATGTGAAAATAAACTATGGCCCATGGGATCGTCTGGATGAAAACAAGCCTTTTCTGCCGGGTGTAGGACCAAAGCCGGCAGGTTCAAATTTTTACCCGCACGACATGACGAAGGAAGAATTTGAAAAGGCTGATCTGAAAGATAAAACCAGCCAGTATACTTTTGTGCGCCGCGATGCCAATGGTAAACTGATCACGGTGCCTTACCATGTGCAGTTTAAGCCACAGGTTGAACGCGCGGCCGACCTTTTGCGCAAAGCTGCTAACCTTGCCGATGATGCTGGCCTGAAAAAGTACCTGAATATGCGCGCTCAGGCTCTGCTAACCGATAATTACCAACCAAGCGACCTTGCCTGGATGGACATGAAAAACAATAAAATTGATGTGGTTATCGGGCCGATAGAGACTTACGAAGATGCCCTTTATGGTTACAAGGCAGCACACGAAACCTATGTGCTGATTAAGGATATGGACTGGAGCAAGCGCCTGGAAAAGTATGCTGCTTTCCTGCCTGAGTTGCAGCGCGGTTTGCCAGTGAGTGCCAATTATAAAAAAGAAATGCCCGGCTCAGATGCCGACCTGAATGCTTACGATGTGGTATACTATGCCGGCGATTGCAATGCAGGCAGCAAAACTATAGCCATTAATTTACCAAATGACGAAGAAGTACAGCTGAAGAAAGGCACACGCCGCCTGCAGCTTAAAAATGCCATGCGTGCCAAGTTCGACAAGATAATGGAGCCAATTGGTGATGAACTGATAGTGGATGACCAGCAGAAGCACATAACCTTCGATGCTTTTTTTGCTACAACTATGTTCCACGAGGTGGCGCACGGTTTAGGTATTAAGAACACTATAAATGGCAAAGGCACCGTGCGTGAAGCCCTGAAGGAGCATGCATCTGCCCTGGAGGAAGGCAAAGCCGATATACTTGGCCTGTACATGATCACGCAGCTGCACGAAAAAGGCCAGCTGGAAGGCAGTCTTGAAGACTACTATACTACTTTCCTGGCAGGTATATTCCGTTCGGTACGTTTTGGGGCAGCCAGTGCACACGGTAAAGCAAACATGGTTCGCTTCAATTTCTTCCAGCAGAATGGAGCTTTTGAGCGCGATGACCAGACAGGCAAGTACCGTGTAAACTACGCTAAAATGCGCGATGCCATGAATAAGCTATCTGAAACCATACTTACCCTGCAAGGTAACGGTGATTATGCTGGGGTAGGTAAGTTGCTAAACGAGCAAGGCCTGATTAGTCCGCAACTGCAATCTGACCTGGACCGCCTGAGCCGCAAAAACATACCTGTTGATGTTGTGTTTGAGCAGGGAGTAGAAGTGCTTGGCCTGAAATAAAAGCTGCAAAGATGGATGTGCTAAACTGGAAACAGAAAGATTTCTCTGGCCGAGAGTTCGTTGTTAAATCAGATGATAGGCAGCTTGGATTTCTTCGCTTTAAAGGCTGAGCAAGCTACGACGCTACATACAAGTCAGATAATGGTACTATTACTTTTACTACCAAAGGATGGTTTGAGCAGGAGGTAACCATTAGTTATAATGGCGAAAAGGTTGGAGAAGCCAGAACTTCGGTTTTTGGTAAAACGCAGTTTCGCCTGAGAACAGGAGAGGTATACGATCTTAACAGCCAGACACTGTCTTATAACAGAACAGTTGTAGATACCGAAACAGGCAAAGAATTTATCAAGTATGAGCAGCCGGTTTTCAGCTTTGGCAAAGGCACCATAAAAATAACAGAAGAGCTATCTGAGCTGACCAAAGACTTGCTGGTGGCTACAAGCCTGTACATGAAGACAGTGTCTGAGCAACAGGTAGCTATCATGGTAGTTATTTTTATGCCGATTTTTATCCGTGCCATCTCTGATTAAGGATACCAACTATAACAAGCAAAGCCCGGCTCAAGCGCTGGGCTTTGCTGTTTTAACGCCCTATCTGAAAGCTGCTGTTATCTGTTTTTTGTTGGCTTTTCTGAAATGTTTATACCTGGTTTTCAATCATATACATCGTAATGGTGCAGCTTGTGTAAAATCTGGCACAGCAATTGGAATAGCTCTGGCATCGGTAGCAGAATTGCTCAGAACATTAAAAACTAAACTAAAAGAGCAAGTGCTGCCGAGTTATCATTTAAATAAAGATGTTATGAAAAATGCCAGAACTTTTATCGCTTATTTATTAGTGGCTGTTTTTCTTTTAGGATCAGTAGCTGCCAGTGCACAAACAACTAAAAAGCCGGTTAGCCGCACAGTTAAGGGTGGTGTCATCGGTGCCGTGGTAGGCGGTGTAGCCGGTGGCTTTATCGGTAAGAAAAAGAAGAATACCGCTGCTGGTGCTATTATTGGTGCTGCCGTAGGTGGCGCTGCCGGCGCTGTTATTGGCCGCTACATGGATAAGCAAGCCGAGGAGCTTCAGCGCGAACTGGCCAATGCCAAAGTAGAGCGCGTAGGCGAAGGTATCAAGATCACGTTCGATTCTGGTATCCTGTTTGAGACTAACTCCGATCAGTTAAGCTATACTGCTCAAAACAACATCGCAGACCTGTCTAAAACACTTAAGAAGTATAAGGACACTAATGTGATGGTTGAAGGCCACACCGATGCCAGGGGTACTGCGGCTTACAACCAGTCTTTATCAGAGCGCAGAGCTAGTTCGGTGTACCAGCAAATTGCTTCTAACGGTGTTTCTGCAGCCCGTGTAACAACCCAGGGTTTTGGTGAGTCTATGCCGGTTGCAAGCAACGCTACTGTATCAGGTATGCAGCAAAACCGCCGTGTAGAAGTAGCCATCTTTGCTAACGAAAAGCTTAAGAAAGCTGCCGAGAAAGGTCAGATATAAGCTATATTTAAGTATAATAATTTACAGAAAGCGGCTGTGCTGTAAAGTGCAGCCGCTTTTGTTTTTATACCTTTGTGTGCACCTTGTGTTACAGTTTCAAGACAATATTTTGGAAACTTAATCTGCCTGTGTAGAGTATTTAGCCTTTGTAACTAATTCATAACCAATATTTTAAAATGTCATTTTTTTATGAAAAGCTTTTATGATTTTAACAGAGACAACCCACAGGAGCGGCAGGAACGCAACAAGCTATACCCTGAGCTTGCTAAATTCCATATTGCACTTAGAGAGGAACTAAGCGAAGAAGAGTATCAACAGTTTTTTAAATCAGAACAGGAAAGTTTTAAATCAACCTTACTACAAAACCCCACAAACACGCGCCAATGGATCTCTGTTTAAAACATCACCATAACATCACCCTATGAAAAAGGTAAACCAGCAGCAAACGGTTTACCTTTTTTAATGCCCCTTATTTTACTATCAGGATGCAGATTGCCCGCCGGTTCTTAAAAACTTAATGGCAGGTATGGCTTTGGAAAGTATAAAAATAAAGAAGCCCTTTACCAGCACACCCGAAGTAGGGTTAAAAGATGTACCCTCTGTGCCGGCTAAGTATAAAGTATAAACTATGTCGATGGCCAGTAGCGCCATCAGGCAGTATAATGCTGCAAGGTATAAACGCTTTATGCCGAAGGCCAGACCAATGTAAAGTACACCTGCTACTGCACTTGCAGGGCCTGCGCCTAGCCCTTTCAGAATATCCAGGTTTACAACATCTGCCAGCAGGCCGATAGCCAGGTTAAGTATACCGAGAAACAAAGCCAGGTGGTAAGCCGATTTTACACGCTGAGACGGATCGGTAGCGCTGCCGGGCACCGGAGTTCCATCTATCAGCACCTCCAGTTCCCCAGATACACCTCCTGTTAACCGAATCTGCAACAAGCTGCCGTTTGGTAATTTGATCGATCTTCCTTCTTTTAGTTGCTGCTGGTTCTCTATAACTCCTAACTGTTCATTGTTCCAGGTCAGGGTCAGGTTCTTCCAGTTAAATTTCCATTGTATAGTAAGGGTATTGTTAGTGTCGATGGTGTAGATCTTGGTTGGCATTGGTAAAAGTATAAGTTTAAGAGTATTGTCAGGAGAGATCGAGAGTTTGTAGTATAAGTTCAGCGCCTTCTTCACCCACCAGCGAGCCGATAGCTACACCCATGCCACCCATGCGCACAGCACAACAAATACGCTCCGATACAGGCCGAACTATAGTTGTTTTTACAGGTCCTAAACCCATAATACCGCTCCATCGCTGTTCAATCTCAAAAGGAGTATCCGGAAGTATAACTTCTGTTAAAAGCTCCTCCAGCTTGTTCTGAACCAGTTCTGTCAGGCCAAAGTCTGTGGTTTCTTCTGCTTTAAAATTGAGGTTACGGCCACCGCCAAATAAAACACGGTCGCCAATGTTCCGGAAGTAGTAATAGCCACGGTCGAAGTGGAAGGTGCCTTTTATTTTAAGCTGAGGAATAGGTTTTGTGATGAGTACCTGTGCACGGGCCGGTATAACCTGTACCTCGGGCAGCAACTGCCTGGCAAAACCATTGGTAGCAACTAGTGCCGTTCGGGCTTCAATGGTTATATCCTGAGATGTTTCGGCAGCTATACTTGTGCCATTGTCGTGCAGCTTCAGTACTTCGGTATAATTTAGCACCAGCACGCCCAGCGCCTGTACTTTCTGGGTTAGGGCCAGAATCATTTTACCGGTATCTATCTGCCCTTCTGCTGTGTTTTCAATTAAATGCTGCACATGCTTCAGTCCAAAGCGATCTATCTTTTCATCTGCTAGAGTATAGGTCTGGCTAAGGCCGGTTATACTTGCCAGCTGTTTGTTCAGATAAGGCAGTTTGTCAGCGCATTCTTTGTAAAGCACGGCATCATCAAAAAGCTCGAAACCGCCCCATTGGTGAAAATCTATAGCAGCATCGCCCAGGTTCTGGCGCAGGCGTTGCAAGCCCTTCCAGCGGCGCTCTACAAGATTAAAAACCTGCTCTTCTGTATGATGGGTAAGGTCGTCGAGCAGCTCCGATGGGCTGCCAAAGCAGGCAAAGCCGGCATTTTTAGAGCTTGCTCCGGTTGGTAACAGCCCGCGTTCCACTACCATAACCTTTAGGGATGGCTGGGTTGTTTTCAGGTGCAGGGCGGCGTTCAGGCCAACAATGCCACTGCCAATTATAAGCACATCCAGGTTTGCGAAGTAGGTCTCCTTTTCCCAAAAGCTAAGCTGCATGGTTTACTCGTCTACGCGGTAGTAAGGGTGGTCGTAAGTGCGGGCTTCGTCCTCTGTCATCAGTGCGTAATCTGTGAGCATTATCTCGCGTTCGCCGCGGTTGGTAGCTTTTACAAAATAGCCTTCAGGAGTTTCGTAAATGGCATAATTGTGCATGCCGAAAGGGTATAGGTTATTGCTTTTTAGCACCTTGGCGTTGGTGAGTTCTACCTGAGTGCCGTCGGCAGTGGTTACTATGTAAAGGTTTTTATTTGTTGTCATGCGGTACAATCTCCAATAATATCGTCTAAGATAGCACTTATCTCTGAAGCATGACTTAAAACCATCAGGTGCCCTGCATTTTTTATTTTGATGATGCTTGGGTGCTCGCGAAGCGGCAGTATGTGGTCAGCTGTGCCGTGGATCATGGTGACGTGTTCGTAATGGTCGGGTTGGTGCCACCTGAGCAATTGCCCGATTGCCCACTTCAGGAAATGCGGCTCTGTCTCCAGAATTACTTCTTTTAAAAGCACTTTTTCTGATTTGGTGGCAGCCCCGAAGAGTATAGGCGCTACAAAATGGAAACGCTTCATGAGCGAAACCGGAATGATCTGGTGCAGACGCAGCCCACCTAGTAAGTGATAGTACCATGGCAGACTTTTACTGCTGGCCATGCTGGAAATAAGTATAGTTTGCCGCGGATTCAAAAACCGTGATAGCTCGATAGCCACAATGCCGCCAAACGACATACCTACAAGTATAGGTTCCGGTTCGGTTATCTGCTCTGCCAGTCTTTGGGCATACTCGTGTAGCGGCTCATTTTCTTCAGGCGAAATCCAGCGTACAAAAACCTTGTTTGTGCACTTAATGTGCAAAAACTGGAACATCCGCTCATCTGCTCCTAAACCACTTATAAAGTAAACTGTAGGCATTAATCTTGTGCAAAGCTTCTGCAAACTATACGCGCTGCGCTCCTTTTAAAGTTATCATGTTGTTTATGAAGTGTGCTTTTATGGCTGATGTTGCTGTGCCCAAATATTAACTAAACTTCCTTCCTCGGTCTCAGCAAACATACTTTAAGGCGCTTATACATCAATATAAACTATGCAGATTTTCATTAACAAGTATAACGCCTAATCTCCCAACAACTTCAGGAGTTCCTGGTTGCTCAAACTATAGTCTGTTAAGTTATTCTCAGCCACCGAAGCCAGCCATGTTTTGCCGAAATCTACCTTCGGTTTCTGAAAGCGGATATAATCTACACGCACAGCCAGATCTGGGTTGCCAAGGTGGTCGAAAGTGGAGTTGTTATAGGTGAAAGTATCCCCGAACTTTATCTTGTTATCTACTGCGTAAGAGTTGGTGTAGCCAATAAGACCTACCTGCAGCGTTTGCGGCATATCAACGTTATAGAAGCGCTCGCGCACTATCCAGTTTTTATCGTTGTCGTACTTGTACAGCAGTATAAATGATGGCCCCACGCGTACCAAACGCATCTCGATCCAGTCTAATTTGGCAGGACGCAGTTTAAGTGAGGAGTTGCTACGGATGGTTTTCTTTGTTTCTATTACAGGTTTGTTAAGTTCTTCGGCAATGCCGGTAGTCATAAAGAGCCAGTTTTCTTCTCCGCGTTTCCAGGTATCTTTGCCGCCTTGCTTGGGTGCACGCGCCATCAGCCCTGCCAGCGACCACTGGGTTTGAGGAACATCATCTTTGCGTCCGGATACTTTCAGGCGAGTGCGAACATCAAAATCTCCGGTTACTTCTTTAAACATAAACGGTGCCTGCTGATCAGAGAACCAGCCGGAGGTGCCGGGCTCGAAGTATAAATGCCCTTTGCTGGTGGCGTTCACGTCCTGCTTCAGCATTTTGTTTGGCCATCCTTCCACTTCATGAAAGTTCTTCCATCCGTCAGTCATCGAGGCAGCGTTAAACTCATCATTCAGGGCAGGCAGGTTTGCAGTAGGGGCAGGGGCATTCATCATCTGGGCAGTGGCCGGAGTAGCAAGCGCTAGAGCCAGAGCAGCCTGTAAGATCATCTTTTTCATAGGTTTTATTTTATGGTTGGGTGGATAGTTCGGGATATTAAACCTGGGCATTAAGTATAAAGCTAAGGCTATACCTTAGTTCTGTAAAGCTACTTCGCTGTTGAGGAATAGAAGTGCATCTTTTACAGTTTCCTGAGGGATTTCCTCCATGGGTATGTGGCCAGCATCTGCATACTTTCTAAGTTGAGAGCCCTTTATACTTTGCAGAAACGTAGTTGCGTCTGATGCAGGAACCCAGGCATCTGCTTCGCCCCAAAGTATAAGTGTAGGCGCCTGTACCTGTGCCAGTTTATGCAGATTATCTTTATCTGTAGTGTTCATTCTGGCAATAAATGCTTCTCGGTTGCCTTTGCGCAGCAGCATGTCGTGGCTTAGGGTAATAGCATCGCTTGTCAGTCTACTGTCATCGCCATAAACTTCTTTCAGGCTCTTTTCAACTATAAAACGTGGTGTTATGTACTTTAGCGAGTGCTTTAGCAATGGCGTTTGTGCCATCAGGAATGGCATGGATATGCTTTTGTCGTTGGCGTTGGTTACACCTGTAGGCGATACCAGTATAAGTTTCTGCACGCGCTTAGGGTGCGATGCAGCAAAATCATAAGCTATCTGACCTCCTAATGAACTGCCGGCAATATGTGCTTTTTCTATACCTAAGCTATCCAGGAAGTGCAGTAACAGATTAGAGTAGTATTCAATGGTATAGGTATTGGTGGAATTAGGACCGGTCAGGCCAAAACCGGGCAGGTCGAGGCGCAGCACGCGGTGGCTTTTACTGAGCTGCGTAGCCCAGCCATCCCAGGTATGCAGCGAGGCTGCAGTGCCGTGTAAAAGTATAATGGGTGTGCCCTGGCCTTCGTCATGGTAATGGAGCCTGGCACCATCTAAGCTCATAAAACGGGAAGCAGGGGAGGTATACTTTGCCTCTATTTCATCGGCAGGTATGTCGGCACGGATAAGAAGTGCAATGGCGGCTACAGCGAGCAAGGCAGCTGCGCTAAACCAGCGTAGTTTTCCAGATCTCATAGTTTCAGGTGTTGGGTGCGCTTGTAAAATTCAGATCTAAAATATGAATTTATACTTTATGATGTATAGGCTTTCTGAAGATAATTGCTGGACTATGTTTCTGTAAGTCAATGTTATACTTGCTGAGCTAAAACAAGAAAGCCCGCAGGTGGCTGCGGGCTTTGGAAGGTGTTGTTGCGTGTGATTTTATACCTGCTCTTTCCTGAATTTGCTTCCGAAGAAATAATATACCGGTATACCTAAGCTAACAATAATAAGGCCGGGCCATGTAAAGTTTGGCTTGTAGATAAGCAGGATAACACAGATCATAGAAGCCATAAAAATATACATGGCCGGAAGTATAGGGTAGCCGAACGCTTTGTAAGGCCTTGGCAGGTCTGGGCGTTTTTTGCGGAGCACAAAGATGCCGATAATGGTCAGGATGTAGAACAGTAACACTGCGAAGATCACATAGTCGAGCAGGTCGCCGTAGGTGCCCGATAAGCAAAGCAAGCAGGCCCAAGTGCACTGTAGCCACAAAGCAGCACCCGGCACACCATTCTTGTTCAGTTTGCCCATGCGCTCAAAAAACAAACCATCTTTAGCTATGGCGTAGTACACGCGTGCACCGGAAAGTATAGCTCCGTTGTAGCAACCAAATGTAGAGATCATGATGAGCAGTGCTATGGCAAAGGTTGCTTTACTGCCGCCAATCACCTCGGCTACAGCGGTGGCAACACGGTCGTTGGTAGCATATTTTATGCCTAAACTTATTACATCTGTGCCGGCAGGGTCGCCATTCATGGGCAGCACCAGCAGGTATACCAGATTTATAAGCATGTAAATACCAGTAACTATAGCTACCCCGATCACCATACTTAATACAATAGTGCGCTTCGGGTTTACAATTTCATCGCCGGCAAAGCCAATGTTGTTCCAGGAGTCGGAGGAGAAAAGGGAGCCAACCATGGCAATACCCATAGCCGAGATAAATGCCCAGCCAGTGGCAGGGATAGTGCTTGTACCTGCTTCGGCAGCCTGTGTGCCCCAGAAATCGGAGAAGTTTGCCTGTATGGCTGTTTCGTTTACACCGAACATCAAGCCAAAAATTATAAGACCAAAAAGTGCTATCAGTTTAGTGCTGCCAAAAATATTCTGGATCAGTTTGCCGCTTTTCACACCGCCTGAGTTGATATAGGTAAGCAACAAAATACTGCTGATGGCCAGGAGCTGCACCGATGTAAAGTTTATAGGGCCTAATGAGAAAAGTATATTGCTCTCGCTGAACCAAGGGAAGATTACTCCGGTAAAACGGGCAAAAGCTACGGCTACGGCTGCAATTATACCTGTCTGTATAACAAGGAACAGCGTCCAGCCATACAGGAAGGCGACCATCTTGTTATAAGCTTCTTTGAGGTAAACGTACTGGCCACCTACTTTCGGGAACATAGATGATAACTCGCCATAGCTTAGAGCTGCCACTATGGTAAGAAATCCGGTAAGCACCCATACCAATAGCATGTTTCCGGGAGAGCCTACTGTGCGCGAAATGTCTGCCGATACAATGAATATACCTGAACCGATCATGCCGCCAGTTACGATCATGATAGCGTCGAAGAGCTTTATCTCGCGCTTAAAGCCTATGGTAGCTTCCTTAGTTTCAGAAGCTTTAACCTGGTCAGTGTGTTGCATTCGTGTTTTTCTGGTTTAGAAAGTATTGAGAAAGATAATACTTTTTACAAATGCAACAAAACACTTGATTTCGCATCTCTTCTTTCTGACTCTGTAGAATTTATATATAACTATTGCTGTAGTGGTTTTGCACTTTTAGACTAAAATTTGCTATACTGTTAGTCTGGTAAGTATGGCTGTTTACGGATAATAAAGAGCTGTTGGTATAAAACAGTAGCTTTTATAGTAACAGTACCTTGCAATACAAAGTACATTGTAATAACTTTGGAACATTAATTAACTGTTTTACTTCTAAATAAATAAAGCCATGAAAATTCTAGTTCTCCTTTCAGCATCATTATTCGGTTTCGGTTTAGCCATGCAAAACACTGCGAACGAAATTTCAGCACCAGTTGCCAATGCTGCAACAATAGCACCTGTAATAGAACAGCCTGTTATGGAGGTATTGCTGGATACAGTAGAGATAACTGCCTCAGCGCCTAAAACTTTTGCAGCTGTACCTACCGCAGAAGAAGGTGTATTACTCGATACTGTAGAGGTTGTAGTAACTGCTCCTGCAGCAATAGCCGCCAATTTAGATTAAGCAAGTTGGCGGCTGTTGCCTTGCGCCGGGCAGTGCTGGAGCCAATCAATTGCAGACTGCCTTTCGTAGAAGTTTTGCATCAGCAGTTGTGGCGAAACGCGTTCTATGAGGTCGCGGGCAGATAATCGGCTGAAAATGTTTTGAGAGTATACATGCGCCATAAAGCGCAGGCCGGCTTCTATAGCTTGTGGCAGCCACTCAAATTCCAGCCAGTCGTTAGCATCTTCCCAATCGCCGGTTACGTCTGTTTTGTCGTTAAGCAGTTTTGGGCAACGGTGCTTTTTAACAAAATCTAAGTATACTTTTGCTGCCGTTATAACATCCTCGGCTGTAATGTGGCCCTGCCATTTGGCTTCTATGTAATCAGGCTTCTGTGTTATGGTAACAAACACATTATCCTGTTGATTTTTAAGTTGTATAGTATTGCTTCTTACAGCTGTATTTCTCTCTAATATCTTGTATGCCATCTTAGCCATTCCTTTTTATAGGGCTGCAACTAACTAACCAGCTTTAAGCAATAGTTTTGTTGGTTGAAGCTTAAGATATGGCAAAGAAAACTGATTTAAGCCACTCTGCATTGTGTGCAGGCTGATTTTAAGTAAACGTTGCCTTTAGTATGGCGAATGTATGGAGTAGTACCATTTGCTGCAGCAGGCATCCACCTATTCTATAATGCGTAGTGCTGCCGCGTGTGCCTGCACCGGATCCGATTCAAGTACCGGCTCTTCAAACCAAGCCTCTATCTGTTGCCCTTGCTGCAATTGCCCTAGTCTGAGGTCATCACCTTTCTTATTTTTGATAATGGTTGCGCTATCTATGCGCAGGTTTGCTTTCCTGAATTTTGTGCTGTGCTTTTCGGCAGCCTCCACCAAAACCATAGTTACCGAATTATCTTTTTTAGCAGCCGCTTTCTTAAAGGTGGTAATGCTGCCGCGAATATCAGGAGTGGTATTAGGTAACTGACCGGGTTCTTCGGAACTACAGCCCCAAAGTATAAAGGTACTGCACACTACTGTTGTAAGCTTTAAAGTATAGTTGATTTTCATAGTTTAATCTTCAATGGCTGTGTTTAAGAAATAATGCAATGGCTGTACTGTTTTATAGTACGGAAGCAGCCTGGCCGGGAAATCGTTTTCGAGAACTTCTGCATCAGTGAAATAATGCAGTGCCAGAAAGTTTTTGTGCCTGAGCAAAGGCAAAGCCGGGTGATCTTTCTTATAGCCTTTTGGCACTCCCTGTAACTGTGTTCCCTGCAAATCGCCAAAGCTGTAACGGAAATCCGGTGTATTTATGATAGCCTCTAATGCACCTGGGCTATAATCTATCTCTTCGCGTACCTGTTCCAATAATTTTGTAGTAGGGTTGGGCATGCCGCCGCCAACCCTGGATCTGTTGCCGGGTTCTAAAACAAAAATATAGTTGCAGTAGGGCGAGTGCCTGCCACCCGGCGATATTCCTGCTCCGAATCTTCCTTTATAAGGCGCTTCACCTTTTTTAGAAAAATCATTTTTGTTTATCCTGAAAAGGCATTCTGCCGGCGATACACGGTGCAATGCCGGGTCTATTGTCTTAAGCTGATCTAAAGTATAAGCAACAAGTTCTGTAAAGTAAGTCTTAGCCTGCAGGTACCTCTCACGGTGGGTATCCATCCAGACCTTGCTATTGTTCTGCTGCAGATCCTGCAGAAAATCAAGTATAAAGGCAGTATTCATTAGCTTGTAAATAACCCGGGTAGCTGCAGATTTGGCTGCGGTAAGTCAGCATGTGTAATTATGAACGGGAATTTGCCAACCGGGGTAGAACTATAATACTGCATAACAAAGCCCCATGTTGCAGGTGCTGTGCTGCTACATGGGGCCCAGGTAATGTAAAGTATATTAAATCTGCTTATGCTACCCTCATCATCGGGTCGTCGGATAGGGCTTTGCGGATGCGTGCTTCAGAAGCGTAGTAAGATAAAAAGTCGCCTTTTCGGCAGGTAATGGTGCGTGGCTCTTCCATCAGTACAACCTTAGCACGCTTGCCTACAGTTATCAAACCAATGCCACGGCGCGTGCAAACCTCGCGCAGGTGCTGTGCAAGTTTATTGTTTTTAAACAACAGGCTGCTGATCGAAATACCTATCCACTGCTCGTTAGCCGGAAGCTTCTTAAGCACACTCAGGTGCTTATCAATCTGGCTCCTATAGTGCTTTTTTAGCAGGTGCGTGTGAAGTATAATACCGGCCACGGCTATTATCAATGCGATTGGTGCTGCATAAAGTATACCTAAAGGCTTGGCAAGTATAAAAGTGGCAGCCAGCAACACCACGGCCGTTAAAAAGCGCAGTTTTCCTAAGCCCGATCTTTCATAGCCTTTAAGCAGACGTGCCAGTTCATCGGAGTTGCCGGTGCTGAGCACTACTGTAAATACAGGCTGGTCCGCCTGTTTAAAAACAAACAATCCATCTGCCTCTTCATCGCTTTTGGCTTTCTCACCCTTGCCCACAATTATGTTTGCAGCTTTGCAATGCTGGGTATAATATGCGCTGAGGTAATCAAAAGCGAAATCCTCGATCCTGCTTTCTTTGTGAGTTGACATACTTATCCAAGTAAGTGTTAAATTGTATTTTCATAGTTTAGCTCATGGAGCTAAAAATGGAGCGTACCTATAAACATTATTGCTTAATATGGTGGTAATAAGTAGGACCTATGAAAGCAAGATAATTTGTTCTTTATAGACTTCAAATATAAATGAACATATTTAAATTGTAATGTATCTTGATAAAGAAATATTTTATCAACTTATAAAATCTATTTTTAATTTCTCAGGTGCAGGCTAAGAGCAGAATAGAATTATCTGTGGTATTAAGTTTGCTCGAAAATAAATTGAAGAGAGAAAGCTGATTAATTGCTGTTCGTCTGGCAGATTAATCTTTATGTCTGTTGCGGTGATTATACTTTAGTATTGCTCACGCACTTTTAATAGATTTACATAAACAAGAACGCTTTGTATTTCTAGCCCGATATTCATGCTCACTATGAAAAAGCCATCTTCTGTTATCTGTTGTTTGCTCCTGTTCCTTTTATTTTCTCAGCCTGAACTGCATGCTCAGTCTCCTGCAAAGCCATCGGCGGCAAAAGTGCTGCAGGACCTTAAAAAGCTTAACGTGCTGGGGTCTGCTTTATACATTGCGGCCCACCCCGATGATGAAAACACCAGGATGATCGCTTACCTGAGTAATGAAAAGCTATATAATACGGCTTATTTATCGGTTACACGCGGTGATGGCGGACAAAACCTGATAGGTCCGGAGATACGTGAAGGTCTGGGCATTATAAGAACACAGGAACTGTTGCAGGCCCGACGCACCGATGGCGGAAAGCAATTCTTTACCCGAGCCAACGACTTCGGCTTTTCTAAAAATCCTGAAGAGACTTTCACTATCTGGGACAAGGAGCAGGTATTAGCTGATATGGTTTGGGTTATCCGCAAGTTCAGGCCGGATGTACTGATAACCCGCTTCTCTCCTAAACCCAGCGAAACACACGGGCACCACACAGCATCGGCTATACTTGCCGGCGAAGCCTTTGAAGCAGCCGGAGACCCAAAGCGTTTTCCGGAGCAGCTGAAATATGTGGAAGTATGGCAGCCAAAACGCCTGCTCTGGAATACCGGGGTGTGGTCGTTCCGCAACCAGAAAGAATTTGATGATTATGGCTCTAACCTGCTTAAAGTAGATGTAGGCAACTATAACCCGTTATTAGGCAAATCTTATGGCGAGATTTCTGCCGAAAGCCGCAGCATGCATAAGAGCCAGGGCTTTGGAGCGAGCGGTTCGCGCGGCACTGCTATAGAGTACCTGGAGCACACCAAAGGCGACAGAGCTAAAGCAGAATTGTTTGAAGGTGTTAATACAAGCTGGAGCCGTGTAAAAGGCGGCGAGAGAGTAGAAAAACTGTTGCTGAAGGCTATTAAAGAATTTAAGGCCGAAGAGCCAGCTGCTGTAGTGCCTACCTTGTTGTTAGCTAAAAAAGAGCTGGAGAAACTGCCGGATAGCTACTGGAAAAGCACAAAGCTAACAGAGTTACAGGAAGTAGTGAAAAATGCGCTGGGTTTATACTTAGAAATTGCTGCTTCTGATTATGCCGCTACTCCTGGCCAGCCAATAGCCTTACAAATAGAAGCTATTAACCGCTCTAAAGTACCCGTTACGCTGCAAAGTATAAATTATACTTTTGCTTCTAAAGACAGCACCTTAAACAGCCAACTGCAGCACAACATCGGCTTAAAGTATGATACAAAGGCTGTGCTGCCAGAAACCATGCAGTATACGCAGCCTTACTGGCTCCGGAAAGAAGGCACTTTAGGTATGTTTGCAGTGGAGAATCAGCAGGAGGTAGGGTTGCCTGAAAATTTACCGGCGGCACCTGTTCGTTTCAACCTGCTTATCTCCGGCCAGCCATTTAGCTTTATGGTTCCGGTGATCTACAAACGCACCGACCCTGTAGAAGGCGAAGTATACCGGCCGTTCGAGGTAACGCCGCCTGTGTTTGTAAACATCTCCGAGAAAGTATACATGTTTGCAGACCAGGAGCCGAAACAGGTGCAGGTGCTGGTTAAAGCTGGCAAGGCCGGTGTAGCAGGTACTGTGGCGTTGCAACTGCCACAGGGCTGGCGAACAGAACCTGCAAGTACAGCTTTTAACCTGAAAGCCAAAGGAGCTGAGCAGATGGTCTCATTTATGGTTTACCCGCCACAGGGGCAGCATGAAGTACAGCTGAAAGCAGTTGCAACTATAGCCGGTAAAACATTTACTAAAGGGCTCAACACCATCCAGTATAGTCATATACCGGCACAAACTACTTTTCCGGAGGCAGTAGCCAAAGCTGTTAAACTCGACCTGAAAAAGAAAGGCGAAAAAGTAGGTTACGTAATGGGAGCCGGTGATGAACTTCCCATAAGCCTGGAGCAGATCGGTTACCAGGTAACAGTACTGAAAGATGCTGACATGACAGCAAACCGCCTGAAACAGTTTGATGCCATTATACTTGGTGTGCGTGCCTATAACACTGTAAATCGATTAAAACACCACCAGGCTAAGCTGATGGAGTATGTGGAGAATGGTGGCAACCTGATTGTGCAGTATAACACTAACCATGCGCTCATAATGCCCGAAGTAGGACCTTATCCGCTTACTTTGTCGCGCGAACGTGTAACTGTTGAAGATGCTGAAGTGCGTTTTCTGCAGCCAAATCACCCGGTGCTGCAGGGGCCGAACAAGATCACGGCAAAGGATTTTGAAGGTTGGGTGCAGGAGCGTGGTTTATACTTTCCAAGCGACTGGAGCAAAGAATATGCGGCTATACTTTCGTCTAACGACCCGGGCGAGCCGGCCCGAAACGGAGGTTTACTAATTGCTCCGTATGGCAAGGGTAACTATATCTATACTGGTTATTCCTGGTTCAGGCAATTGCCGGCCGGCGTGCCTGGCGCCTACAGGCTTTTCGCAAACCTAATCTCATTAGGCAAGAATTCAACATCTAAAACTGGTAGTACACAAACTGCAACTAAGGCAGCACCCATAAACTAGCACTGCTCACTCAGCTTATACTTCACCCTAACTATGATAGAAACAGCCGATAAGAAACCTGAAAAAGAGATAGAGCCGCCACCATTCTTTAAAACCTGGAGCGGCATGTACTGGCTTGTGCTGGGCAACCTCGCTTTCCTGATCGTTCTGTTTTATATCATCACAAAGCTGTACGAATGAGCGCTTTAGATTGGATTGTATTACTGGGTACGTTAGGGTTCATCGTGATTTATGGTGTCTGGAAAACGCGTGGCAGCACCGATATAGAAGGCTACCTGAAGGGCGACAACAGCATGAAATGGTGGACTATCGGGCTTTCTATTATGGCCACGCAGGCCAGTGCCATCACGTTCTTATCAACACCAGGGCAGGCCTACGAAGACGGAATGCGCTTTGTGCAGTTCTACTTCGGGTTACCAATTGCCATGGTCATCATCTCCATAACGGTTATACCGATCTTTTACCGGCTTAATGTTTATACTGCTTACGAGTTCCTGGAGAACCGTTTCGACCTGAAAACCCGATCGCTGGCAGCATTTCTTTTCCTGATACAGCGTGGCCTGGCAGCAGGTATAACTATTTATGCGCCTGCTATTATACTTTCAACTATACTTGGCTGGAACCTGACAGGTACTAATATTTTCATCGGAGTGCTGGTGATCATTTATACTATGTCGGGTGGTACCAAGGCGGTAAGTGTAACGCAAAAGCAGCAGATGGCCGTGATGATGGGCGGAATGCTGATAGCCGGTTTCATGGTAGTACATTACCTGCCTGCTGATGTAAGCTTTGGCGATGCGGTGGCCGTGGCCGGTAAAATGGGTAAGATGAATGTAGTAGATTTTTCGTGGGACTGGAAAACCAGCTGGGACGACCGCTACAACTTCTGGTCGGGCATGACGGGCGGGTTGTTTCTGGCACTTTCATACTTTGGCACCGATCAGAGCCAGGTTTCGCGCTACCTGACTGGAAAATCTATAGCTGAGAGCCGCTTAGGCTTGCTTTTCAACGGTTTGCTCAAGATACCGATGCAGTTCATGATCCTGTTTATTGGGGTAATGGTATTTGTTTTCTACCAGTTTAACCAGCCGCCGGTATTCTTTAACGAAGCCATCAAAAATAAAGTACAGGCATCAGCTTACGCCGAAGATATGCGCCAACTGGAGGCAAAGCACGTTGCTGTTTTCGGGCAGAAACAGGAGGCGGTAAAAGGTTTGGTAACAGCGCTACGCTTGGATGATGAAGCTGCCATTGCCGCTGCCGAAAGCAAAGTAGAAATGCTGACCACTGCTACAAAAGAAGTTCGCAGCGATGTAAAAGACCTGATAGCAAAAGCAGCGCCCGATGCCGAAACCCGCGATACCGACTACGTTTTCATTTCATTTGTAATGAAATACCTGCCCGAAGGCTTGGTGGGCTTGTTGCTGGCCGTGATCTTTTCTGCTGCTATGTCGTCGGTTTCATCGGAGCTAAACGCGCTTGCCTCTACCACTGTGGTTGATGTGTACAAACGGTCTTTAAACCAGAAGGGCAGCGATCGCCACTACTTAAATGCATCTAAGATGTTTACAGTAGCCTGGGGAATTATTGCTATACTTTTTGCCACATTTGCCTCTATGCTGGATAATCTGATTCAGGCAGTTAACATCATTGGCTCAGTCTTTTACGGTACTATACTGGGTATATTCCTGGTAGCTTTCTACTTTAAGTATATCCGGGGGCATGCTGTATTTATTGCTGCGTTGCTCGCAGAGGCCGTAGTGCTTTACTGCTTCCTGTACACCGATATCGCCTTCCTGTGGTTCAATGTTATAGGCTGCGCATTGGTTATAGTTTTTGGTTTAATCGCACAGGCTGTTATAGGGGAGAAGACAAAAGGAATACAGGACTTTTAGGTATAGTTGGCAGTGCTGTTTAATGCTACTGCCATACTTTGCATCTATACTTTTATCCTAAAGGGTAGCGGGAAAGCTGAGCTGCCTCGCTTATGCTTTATCAATTCAGTAATAAGTAATCAGGAAAATAAATGAAGAAACTTTATACCGCTTTTTTACTTCTTACTGTATTATGCAGCGCCATCTCCTACAAAATAAAGGACGACTACTTCTATTTACCTTATCCTAATGCTATTGAGTATATTCTGGTAGCGTTTATACTGCTCTTTACCGCTACTCTTTTACTCTGGCGTAAGCATCGAAAGAAGAAAATAGCTCTCGGTTTGGCATCAGCAGCTACTTTACTATTGGTGGTTAATTGTATGAACTACCTCTTCGAGTGGCACCCCCTAAACCTGTCATTACCCTTTACAAAGTCGCAGTCTTTTGAAGTCAGCCATGAGCCTTACACATGGCAAACTACAACACCGGAAAGAGCTGGCCTTGATCAGGAAGAACTAGAACAATACCTGAAAGAAATAGATGCCTGGGAAAGGCTAAGAGGATTGCTAGTGATCAAAGATGGAAAATTGGTGGTGGAGAAGTATCAGAAGGGGGCCACCAGGTATAGCGCGTTCAACGTTCATTCCGTTACCAAAAGCATCACATCTGCTTTAACCGGTCTATCTCTTCAGGAAGGATGTTTAAGCTCTGAAGATGATAAGGTAATGCCATACTTTCCTGAATATCAACAAGGCGCGTCGGTTTACCCAAAGGAAAAACTGACGGTAGCTCACCTGCTATCCATGCGAGGTGGCTTTACAGGATGGGACGGGCCGCAGAGTGTTGAGCAAGTCGTTTTAAATGAAGAAGCTTCTGATGATAAAATGGGACAGGAATTCAAGTATTTTACCGGCTCCCACATGATACTTTCTGCCATGATAACAAAGGCTTCTGAAACCACCACTAAGGATTTTGCCGAGGAGAATCTATTCAAACCACTTGGTATCCAATGTGGCTTCTGGCGAAAGGTGGATGGTTATTACGCTGGCGGCGACGAAACTTATTTCACAGCAAGAGACCTGGCCAGGTTCGGAGAATTATACCTTAACAAAGGAAAGGTAAACGGGGTACAGCTCCTGGACTCTTCATGGGTAGAAAAGAGCTTCACAAATTACACCAATGAAAGTAAAGCCTTCCGCACCTTAGACTGCTACCAGGAGGTAGGGTATGGCTTCTCCTGGTGGCTGTTAAACCACAACGGTAATACAGTGTACACAGCAAGGGGCAAAGGAGGGCAATACCTCCTGATTATACCTGAGCAGAAGGTAATTGCCGTTATTTTGCAGGAATGGAATATGCAAAAAGACTTTAAAACGGAGAATGCACTTTTATGTAAACTGCTCTCATTAGTTACAACTGAAAATAAAATTACAGCCTACAATGCGGCGCAAAAGTATAAATAGCTTTCTCGATTATACTTCGTTTATACTTTAGCAATTCTATAGTTCAGCAGTAACTTATAGCTCAGAAGGTCGTGGTTTTCGGCCGGCTACAATATAGATCAGGCTGCCGCCCGCCGATACATACTCGCCTTTTTGTAGTTTCTGCTTTAAGTTGAACCTGTTGTAGATAAGCTTTTGCCAGTACTCGTCGAATTTATCTTTGGTACCGCCACCTGCCATAAAATAATTGAGGTTGTCCTGGTAATTATAGCCCATTGCTTCCGAATCAATCCAGCTGATCATCTGCTCTACGCGCAGCATGGTTTCGGCAGAATTGTAAGGTGGAATAATGGAAAGGGCTTTGTCAGAGATCCATACTTTGGTGTCGCGCAGGCCGGCTTTCAGGAACAGGTCTGGTATAACATCTCCTAAAGAGTTAAAGCCTTCGCCTAGGCGCTTTTTGCCTTTCTCAATGCGGAGCTTTACTTCCAATACTTCCAGGGTGCTTTCCACGTCCAGGTCGGTTTCACCGTAGCGGTCGAACATCAGGTTAGGCACAAGGTTGTTGGGCTCCAGGGCCAATACCCATCCTCCGGGCTTTGTGATCCGGATCATTTCCTGAATTACACGCTGAGGATCTTTTACATGTATAAGCAGTGTTTGGCAAAGGGTAATATCGGCTATGTTGTCAGGTAGGGGAATGTCGGAGGCGTTGCCAACTAGAAATTTATAGTTGATGGGGTTGTGGTGGTACAGACTCTGTGCACGTTGGCGGGCTTCCTCAATATACTCAGGCTCGAAATCTACGCCATAGGCAGTGGCTCCGGAAGGCATGTATTTCGAGAATTTAAAGCCCATCATGCCTTTACCGCAGCCAATATCTACCAGGGTCTGGCAGTACTCCAGGTTCAGGCGATTTGCCAGTAACTCCAGGTAATCTTCATTCCACCAGTAATCGCGGGCAGGGCCCAGGTGTTCTTCTGAGTGTTTCTTTTCGTCTTGCTCTTTCAACTAGTATTGGTTATCTGTTAAAAAAAGAAAGCCCCTGCCAGGGCAGAGGCTCCTTATGTAAAAAAGCTGAATCAGCTTATTTCATTTTCTTCCACTCGGCTATGGCTTTCTCATTCATACGCACATAGTCGTCGTTGTTTTCTTTTTTTGCTAAAGCTAAAGACTGTTCGGCTGTTTTTATAGCACCTTTGTAGTCTTTCATCTTCGCCTGAATTTTGGCTTGCGTGTGCAGGTTCCAGAATTTAGGCTCGTTGGCGTTAGCTTTCTTCATCCACTCCGATGCCTGCTTCAGGTCTTTGCCTGTTTCGAAGTAGTAAGATGCAGCTGCAGCATACATGCCTGGCGCCACATCTTTGCCGTTCACTACTTTCTCCTGAATCTGGGCCATTACTTTGCTGTCTACATCTGTTTCGATGGTGAAGCTGGCAATAGTTTTATCCCACATCAGCTCTACATCTGCAGCGTTGTTCTTCAGGTTTGCAAAGTTAATAGTGAATGACTCTACAGCACGAGGATTTGTCTCAGGTTTTACTTTAAAACGTGCCTGGTCTTCTTCCTGCTTGTATTCTTTGCCGCCATCGCCCCAGTGCTTGGTGTTTTTGTGCAGGATGATGGTCCACTCGTTTTTGCCCGGAATAGTGTAAAGCGCATACTCGCCGGCAGGTACTTTATTACCAGCTATAGTTACCGCATCGCTAAACTTAATAACAGTAGCAGCATTTGCTCCGGTGCGCCACATTTTATCATAAGGCACTACATCGCCACCAAAAATAGCGCGGCCTTTTACCGATGGGCGGGAGTAAGTAACCGTTACATCAGTTAAACCCACTTTCTGTGTTACAGTAGAGGCAGGGCTGGCAGCTGGCATAGCGATCTGGGCTTGTACAGCGCCGGCGCCAAATAGCAAGGCAGCCGATAAAGCAAGGCCAAGTATCCTTTTTTTCATTGTTTTATGATTTGATTGGTTATAGTTTCTACTGGTAATATTACTAAAAATAATGCGCTTTAACGATAGCTATACCACAATGTGCTCCAAAACCCGACAGATTAAAAGCTACGCCCGATACTCAACCCGAAACGAGGTACAATTGCTACGCCGGGTGTTCTGGTATTTGCTTCTGACGATACAAATGGTGTAGCGCCTACCCGCACGAGTAAGCCGCCCCGCGGAGGCTGGTACCTGAACCCTATTCGGCCAAAATACATACTTTGCGTCAGGTCAGGATCATTGGTAAAACGGTGCGTGTAGCCCAGGCCAAGCTCGAAATGCTTTTCACGGTTGCCCAGCATGCCAATTGCTTCTACAGGAACTATAGGGTAAACGGATGGCTCTTCGGGTAAGAAGAACAGATTAGAGCCTATGCCCAGCCGCAGGCCGGTTTTTAGTTTGGCTTGCTGGTAAACTATACGGTCGTAGTTAAAAGAGTAAATATCGCCGTTGCCGCCCAGCTCGAAGTATAAACTGTTAAGTGCCCGTAGTTTTTGCCGAGGCCCCTGTGGCGTAAGTATAACAGGCTGCAGGAGCAGGCAGGCCAGAAGTATAAAATTGCTGGTACGGAGCTTCGGCATGTGAGGTATGGATACGAAGCTTGATACGCAAAGTATAGTATAAAGTATATAAAACGGGAAAAACCTGCCGGGGAAGCTCCGACAGGTTTTTAGAGTTAATCAATAAGTAAAATCTTTAGCTCAGCTCAAACTGCAGCCTGAGCAGGTTTGCATAGATGCCGTCGCTGTTGTTGGAAAGCTCTTCATGAGAGCCAACTTCCACAATCTCGCCGCCATCTATCACTAATATTTTATCTACTTTACGGATGGTTGCCAAACGGTGCGCGATCACAATGGTCGTGCGATCTTTCATTAGTTCGTCCATGGCTTGCTGCACCAGTTGCTCCGACTCAGAATCTAACGAACTGGTGGCTTCATCAAGTACAAGTATAGCAGGGTTCTTAAGTATAGCTCTGGCAATAGCTATGCGCTGGCGCTGCCCGCCGGATAGCTTAATGCCGCGCTCGCCCACCAAAGTATCCAACCCTTCAGGGAAAGATTCTATAAAGTTAAACGCGTTCGCTTTTTTGGCAGCCTGTATAATTTCTGCTTCTGTTGCCTCCGGGCGGCCATAGGCAATGTTCTCGCGGATGGTGCCCCCAAACAGCAACACTTCCTGCGGTACAATACCAATATTACCACGTAGCGTGGTCAGGTTCATGCTGCGGATGTCTGTGCCATCAACAGTAATGCTACCGTGCTGCACATCATAGAAGCGCATCAGCAATTGCACTATAGTAGATTTACCGGCTCCGCTTGGCCCCACCAATGCAATTTTTTCGCCGGCACGAATGTTCAGGTTTATGTCGCGCAGCACTTGTATATCAGGGCGGGTAGGGTAGGAAAATGCTACATTGTTATAAGTTATATCGCCATGTACTTTAGGCACCTGGCTCAGAGCTGTTATACTCTTATCTGTAGGCTCTTCTTCTTCACCCAGAATCTCCTGGATGCGTTCTGTTGCACCTAAAGAAGCTTGTACTTTACCGTAAATCTCACCTAGGCCACCAACCGATGCCCCAATGAACACAGTGTAAATGATAAACGAAGTAAGGTCGCCAATAGAAAGGTCGCCGTTATGCACCAGCGTGGCGCCATACCAGATAACAAGTATAATACCTCCGAACAGACCAACTATAATAAAGGTGATAAAAGCGCCTCGGTAGTAAGAAGCAGAAAGTGCCGTACTTACTGCTCTGCCCAAAGATGCTTTGTAGCGGCCAACCTCAAAAAACTCATTTGTAAAAGCTTTTACAGTACTAATAGCCTGAAGCGTTTCTTCTACAATAACATTGGTATTAGCCAGCTCGTCCTGCGTTTTCTTGGATAATCCTTTAATTCTGCGACCAAAGACCAGGGCCAATGCCACCAGCACCGGGAAAGTAGCCAGCATGAACAACGATAGTTTAATCGATGTCCAGAGGATGATGCCGACGCCAACTATAAGCGTAGTTACCTGGCGGAAAAGTTCAGCGAGTGTAATAGAAAAAGCATCCTGTACCTGGGCCACATCGGTAGTAATACGGCTGGTAATTTCGCCAACACGGCGCTTTTCGTAAAAAGAGATTGGTAGCTGCACAAACTTAGTGTACAGGTCGCGACGGATATCGGCTACAGCGTTCTCACTTACCTGCGCAAAAAAGTATACCCTGAAAAAGGAAAAAGTACCCTGCAACAAAATAACTGCAAACAAGCCCAACGCAATCATGTTGATGTCTTTCAGGAACCAGTCGGCGTTGCCGGTAGAGGAGTCTACAAGTTTACCCGTGATAAATGGGAAAACCATCATGGTAAGGCTGGAGAGAACTAAAAAGACCAGCCCAACTATAAATTTATACTTGTAAGGTAGTACGTAGCTAAAAATGCGGAGCCCGCGACGAAAGCTTTCCTTGCTGATGCTTTTTCTGCCTTCCTTATCCTGCGCGCCGTTTAGCCCGAATCCGCGTTTTGCCATTAATCAGATGTTGTGTTAAATATTTGCTGCGGTAATTCCGGTAGGTTAAACCACAGCGGGTATTGTGTAACAGCGGTTACGCCATAAAAATGCCACAATCCCAACTAATCCTGCAAAGGTAAGAATTCTGCCTGAATTGCCGGTAAATGTGGGTTAGCAATTATAGTTTGGTTATTAGTTAGTGCTATTGTGGATGGTTATCAGGCTATAGTTGCATAGCTACTCTTAATCCTGAGATAGTTACTCTACCGTCTCATAGTTAGCTTTGGTGCGCTCCAAGCCCGCGGGGGCTCGTCCTGGGGGTAGGGGCCCTCGATAAAGGGTATCGCGCTGGGAGCTTTTGTTTTGTTCCTGACGTCGCAATGCCTTAGCAGGCACCGGAAAAACTCGCATAGGCGCTCTCTAAAGGGGCCCCTACCCCCACCCAAGGACTGGGATCAACTTCGATAGCTGCTGACTATGCAACTTGAACCAACTGTCCCCTAGAGGGGACTACAGGGGTGTTATAACAGCAACCATGAAACTTCTAATGTAACAATAAGCAAGAACAGGCTCCCCTCCTTAGACAAGGAGGGGCAAGGGGTGGTTGGACAACAGCAATTATAAAACTTATACTTCCAAAGAATAGCCTAGACCAAATCCCCTCTCCTTGAGGAGAGGGCTAGGGTGAGGTGAAAATTGCTACAGAGCTACGACCTCAACCAGATGCACCCAATGACGATTCGATGTTCGAACGTTCAGCGAGTTTCGAAGTGTCTTAATTCTTTTGCATACTTTTCTCATCAAGGAGAAAAGTAAGGCCCAGCCGGCGGGGCGAATGCTCATTCAAGGCATAGAAGTGGAAGATGAAGATTCATTTGCAAAGAATCTTTAAGTTCCCTCCTTTGTCAAGGAGGGGGTAAGGAGAAACAAATAAGCTTCTCTACTCTCCGTCTCACTTCTGCGCCAGTTCCAACTCTTTATGCTTAGTTGAAACCGCCATCAGCCCAACAAAAGTAAGAAGTCCGTTCAGGAGAAGCACTTCAAAGCCGAACTCGTAACCGAAGAACCATGCCTTAGAGTTATAACTGATGATGTAGGTAAGTATAGGTGCTGCTACGCAAATAACGGGGGCAAACTTGTCGCGGATGTTGCGTTTGGTGTAAAGCCCGAAACTATAAAGCCCCAGCAGTGGTCCGTAAGTATAGCCAACCAGAATGAATAAAGTAGTAATCAGGCTCTCGCTGTTGAGCATCCGGAAGGCGAAAATCACCATCACCAGCACTACCGAGAAACCGAAATGTACAATGTAACGCAGGCGCACCCGCTCGTGCTCGCTTCGCTCTTTGAAGTTCAGAAAATCTACGCAGAAGGAAGTGGTAAGAGCTGCAAGGGCAGAATCGGCGGAAGCGTAGGTAATGGCAATAATGCCAAGTATAAACGCAATGGCCGCAAAGTATGGGAAGTGGTTGAGCGCCAGGAACGGGTACACATCATCGCCTTTGGCTGGCAGTGCAATGCCTTTCTGGGCAGCATAAGTATATAGCAGCGCCCCCAACGACAGAAACAGCACGTTCACGATCAGCAGGATCACGCTGAACCAGAACATGTTTTTCTGCGCCTCACCAATGTTTCTGCAACTCAGGTTCTTCTGCATCATGTCCTGGTCCAGCCCGGTCATCACGATGGTGATAAAAGCACCCGAAAATACCTGTTTCAGAAAGTAATTCCCCGCCTTGTAGTCCCAGACAAACACCTGGGAATATTGGCTGGCTGTAACAGTATCCACCATACCCTGAAACGACAGGTTAAGCTCATCTGAAATAAGTATGATCGTGCTGATCACGGCCAGCATCATGGCCGCCGTCTGGAAGGTATCGGTCCAGATAATGGTTTTCATGCCACCCCGGAAAGTATAGATCCAGATCAGCAGAATGGTGGTGATGACCGAAACAGAGAAGGGGATGCCCAGCTGATCGAATACAGCAATCTGCAGCACGCCCGCCACCAGGAACAGGCGAATGGCAGCACTCATCGTGCGGGAAAGCAAAAAGAAAGCAGCCCCGGTTTTATAGGACCAGAAACCCAGCCGCTGCTCCAGGTAAGTATAAATCGAAACAAGATTAAGCCGGTAGTACAGTGGCATGAGCACTTTGGCAATTACCACATAGCCCAGCAGGTAGCCCAGCACCAGTTGCAGGTAAGAAAACTGAGCCTTTTCCACCATACCAGGTATCGATACAAACGTGATGCCCGACAAAGTAGTACCGATCATTCCAAAAGCCACCACATACCAGGGCGATTGGCGGTTTGCCAGGAAGAAGGTATCGGAATCGGTGTTTTTGCTGGTGAGGTAAGAAATTAAAATAAGTATGCAGAAATAAGCTATAATCAAGCCTATGATCAGGGTAGGTGACATAGTATAAAAAATTATGAACAGCCTTCGTAAAGAAAAGCGGCTACAAAGATAAGAAACTATATACCCCGAAAAGCAGCCTTTACAGCAGTTCTTTCAGCAACAACGATTCTCCGATGGCCGGAAGCTTCAGACCGCGCAGTAAACCTGCTGCCGCTATTTGCTGCAACAGGCGCACAGGCTCACCAGGAGGCTCATCCGATAGGTCGAAAGTGCCGAAGTGCATAGGTATAAAAGTGCCTCCGCGCAGCATGTTATAAGCTTTTACAGCTTCGTTTGGGTTCAGGTGGCTTTGCTGCATCAGGAAAGATGGTTTGTAAGCGCCAACAGGCATAATGCAAACATCCAGCGGCCCGAACAATGCTTCTATATCCTCGAAATGGCTGTCGAGGGCAGTATCCCCGGCAAAGTATAATGTCTGGTTATTTACCCTCAGCAGAAAGCTTCCCCACAGCACTTTGTTCATATCGGCTAGGCCACGGCGGTGCCAGTGCGAGGCCGGCAAAAAGTATACTTCCACATGATCCGGCGTAAGGTCGTAACGCTGGTACCACCCGGCTTCCTGGTAAGGCAAATGGCGTTCTATATCGCGCAGCAAAGTACCTACCTGTAAAGGCACCAGGCTTTTGATCTGTGGGTTCTGTTCGTATACTTTCTGTATAGATTTTTTATCGAGGTGATCGCGGTGAGCGTGCGAGAGCAGCAGGAAATCAATGTTCTTTAACTCTTCCGGCGGGCAGGGCAGGCCAACGCGACGCTTCATCATTGGCAGGTCGTAGAAAACAGGATCTGTAAGAAACGTAACGCCGCCGAAACGGATAAAGAAACTCGAGTGCCCCAGCCACACAATCATATCTTCTTCGGCATGTATAAAATCGTTTGTAGTGATGATAGGCGGAACATACGTATCGCGTTTCTTCTCGTCGCGCTGCGGGTTTTTGGTAAGCTGCCAGCGCAATACGTTGCTGAATTCGGGTTCGTATATTTTGTTAACGTTAAAAAAGCGCCCGTTCAGGGTTTTATTGCCCCTATGGTCAGGTTTTATAACAGGGAGCTTATCGTTTTTGAGGTGCCGTATGGTATTCTTATTCTGCTGCAAAATTAACTGCCTTGGTGTCGGAAATATAACTGTAAACGGTAAAGTTAGCGCAAGAGGTACAACCGCCTACATTAAAAATTACTCGTTATGTAATGCAAAACGCCTTCCGGGTAGAGAAGGCGTTTCAGAAAATTGTATCAGGTAGCACTAGTACCCGAAAGGGCCGCTCCGGAAAGCACCATAACCCGGTCCGTAAAAAGGACTGTAGTAGGGCGATGCACCTTCTGTGTAGCGCAGGCCGCCGGTTACGGTAAAGTGCTCTGTTATTTTGTAAGTAGCTTTAAAATCAGCGCCATACTTGCCAGGGCTGTAGAAGTTATCATACAGGCTGTTTTTGCCCGCAGTGTTTGAAAAATCCTTCCAGATGTTACCGCTTAGCATAAGGCGGTTGTTTATCAGGTAATCGCCACCGGCACTTACAATGTAGTGGCCAGTGTTGCTTGTGCGACGCACGATGGTGCCGCCTTCAGATGTGGCAACGGCTACGTCATGTGGCAACACATTTACATAAGTAAAGCTGGCGTGCCCTCTGAAACGGTTGGTAACATTATAGCGCACCGATGGCTCTACATAAGTAGCTGCGCCAAAATGGCTGTTGTAGCTGGCTCCTGCCGATAAGTTATAGTTTAGCCTTGGCCCTGCAAATGATGGCTTCACCACTTCTGGCTTTACTTCATTTGTACCTGGTGCCGAAGCTTCTGTAGCAGTAGCAGCAGGTGCGGTATCCAGCACAGGCTTTGTGCCCGACTGCGCCATTGTCTGGTTAACAGTCAGCAGGCTGCCGGCAAGTATAGTTAAGATAAGTTTTTTCACTGTATTGAGGTTTACTCAAAGTTAGCATTTTGGCACCTGAAAAGCAACGGCTAAACTTTGTGCCCTGGTTGTAACATCAACGCTACCAGACGGCATTTGTTTTAACCGGCCTTAGAACCCAGCCATGATTTTCTGAATTGCTCTATTTCTGGCGTCACAGTTTTACCTATACTTTCAAACGGCACAAGCTCCAGGGTAGGCACTTCGTCCAGGGTAATGGTAGCATTTCGTGTCTGGCCGAGGCGCTGGAAAGTAACAGCTACATTGTCGCCGGGTTTATGCTTGCTCAGTATCTTTTTCAGTTCTTTATCGCTTCGTACTTTCTTTCCGTCAAGCGTCAGCAGCACATCGTTTCTGTCAAGGCCGGCTTTATAGGCTGCAGAATTAACAAATGTACCGTTTGTGATCTTGGCGCCTGTTTTACTGAACTCAAAGCCCAGCATGCCCAATGTTGCTGCACCGGCATTGGCCTTACGCAATTGCAGTCCGGCCTGCGCCAGCAGTGGTTCGAAATCAGGTAACTGGCTGCCGTTTATGATGTTTCTGAAAAAGGCTGTTGCCCAGGCTCTGTCACCCGATACCTCGGCCAGTGTTTGCTCCACATCAGCTAAAGTATAAGGTTTTTCAGGTTTGCCATACTTCTTCCAGAGGGCCCGCATAAAATCATTCAGTGTTTTGTTATACTTCTGGCGGAGCGTCATGTCCAGGGCAAGGCCGGTCATACTGCCGTAAGTATAGTAGGAGATAAAGGTATTGTGGCGGTTTACAGGATCTACGGAGCGGGCTGCATCTACAAACGGTGCCTGCTTGCTCATCTCTACTAAACTGTGGTATTGGCGGCCCGGCGATAGAAGTACATAGTTCAGGTCGCCGGCAAGGCCAGATGCATACTTCTTCAGGTCGAAAATACCGGTTCTGGCCATGGTAAGATCGCCGTAGTAGCTTGTAAAGCCTTCTGCCAGCCAAAGGGCCTCACTCATGTTTGCCTCCTGAAAATTAAAAGGCTCCAAACTTTTCGGTCGGATGCGCTCCACATTCCAGGCATGGAAGAACTCATGCGACACCGTATTCAGTTGCCCGTTCATTGCTTTTGCCAGTGGCGAAGAACTGGTGATCATGGTAGAGTTGCGGTGCTCCATACCATCGCCGGTGGCTTGTGGCATATAGCAGCCAATAAAAGTATAGCGGCCGAAATCAAAATCAGGTAACTCGCCAAAAACAGCGCGTTGCTCCGCTACAATTTTCTTTGCCTTGTCGGCATACTCGTTAAACTGCTCTTTTGTGCCCTGATGATGCAGCGTTACCTGTATGGTTTTGGTTTTGCCATTCTCGTTTACAGTCCATTCTGCCAGGTCAAAATTGCTGAGCTCTGTCGGACTATCCATCAGGTACTGAAAGTTTGGTGCTGAATAGGTGTTGCCTTGCTCAGGTTTCAGCTGCGTTGCTACTTTCCAGTTGCGGCCCTCGGGCAGGTTAAAAGTAACGGCAGCAGGAGCCTGCTCAAATTCCTTGGCATAAAGCAGGGTGGCAGGCAGGTTCAGGTGTGCGTGCGTTTCATCTATGCCGGCATAGGTGCCGTCGGCATGGTCGGCAAATAAAGTATAAGTGATGGTGGCGCTGCCGTTGTGGCCGGTTACATCCCACTGGTTTGTGTTTGCCCTGTTTACCGGCAGTTGTTTACCTTGTTCATCGGTGGCACGCACGCTGTAAACATTCTTGGCAAACTCGTGCAGGGCATAGCGGCCGGGCGAGCTGCGGCTCATCAGCACTTTTAGGGTATCATCTTTAATGCCGGAAAAAGTAACGCTGATCTCGGCCTCGTGGTGCACTGCGTTCGGGAAGGATAGGCTATAGTTTACTTTTTGCTGCGCTAATAAGGGCTGCGAAGCCAGCATCAGTGCCAGGCTGAGCAAGCCGTATACTTTGTTCTTCATAGTCTGATTTGAGTTGAAACTTAAATATACCTTTTTTGCTGAGTTTGCACAATTATGCTTTAAGCCTGCGGTATACTTTCGACTCGATCATGTTATGGAAAAAGGACTTTGAGGTAATTTCTTCCAGACCGAGTTCCTTGAAAAGTTTGTGGTAGTCCGGTAGTTTCTGTGCCTGTACACCACTTAAAACGCCAAAGAAAAGGTACATGCTTTTTACCAGCATGCGCTGCCACAGCGGCGATGTATCTTTCAGAAGAAAATCTGCGAAAAGCCATATACCACCCTCCGACAGAGCAGCATTTAGCTTTTGCATTAGCTGGCGAAGGCGCTGCTCCGGAAAAAGATCGAGCAGGAAAGGTGTGAAAACTACGTCGAATGTTTCATGGTGGTGTATACCAGCTTCTGTTCCTAACCGTAGCTCTATGGTGGTTTCTGATGCCATACTTGCTTTACGACATTGTTGCTCCGCCAGCCGTAGCATTTTAGGTGAGGCCTCTAAGTATAAAATATGGCTGGCCTGGCTATACTTCAGCACCTGCTCCAATATCCAGCCGCTGCCGCCCCCGATAATAAGCACCCGCGCCTGTTGCGGAATAAAAGGGAGGAGATAAAGCTGCGCTTGCTGTTGTGCATCGCTGAATACGAGCTTAGCCAGCCTGTCGTAAAAAGGGGCTACAACATCAAAACCGCTGTCGGGGAGGTGGGGCAAGTATAAAACTGGCTTAGGTTATAACTTAACTACAGGCAAAAGTATAAAGTGTGACTTAACGGTCGTAGTGCTCTTCCAGAATTCCTTTCAGTTTTTCAAAAATGTAATCTGTCAGCTCTTTTCGTATAGCGAGGCTGTTGCCTTTAAAAACTTCCCTGAACTCTTCTGCTTTACCGTCATAAAGTATAGAAACGAACATAGTGCCCACCGGCTTTTCGCTGTTTTCGGAGCCGCCTTCACCGGCCAGCCCG
This sequence comes from uncultured Pontibacter sp., assembly GCA_966250805.1. Taxonomy (GTDB): domain Bacteria; phylum Bacteroidota; class Bacteroidia; order Cytophagales; family Hymenobacteraceae; genus Pontibacter. The sequence continues at coordinate 127,314 of CBINIP010000007.1, forward strand.
GTTGTAGCTATACTGATATCGGCATCTAAGGCTTTTTTCAGGCCCATCACCATTTCGTTTGTTACCTGCTGCGATTCGGCAGTATAAAGGTCCAGTGTTTCCTGCTTCACACCCAGTAGTTTCTTTTTTGCTTCAGGTTGATAAACCACCAGGCTTCCTTTCAATACATCGCTGCTGCCTTTGCCTTTTACGAACTCCGATGCCAGCATGCCAGCCGTGCAGCTTTCCGCAAAAGCCAGCGTGAGGCCGTTGTCGCGCATTTTTATAATTATCTCTGTCAGTTCGCTCTGCGTCATGTGGCGGAAGTATAAAACGTGTTAGTTCGGGTGCTTATCTTACTGCCTTAGCCCTTTATTGGTTTTGAGCCAAAGGGTAAGTCTCCAGTATCGAGTACCTTGGGTGGGGAGAGCCAAGCTCGGATTGCCACAAAGAAATAGTATCTACGGTAAACGAAACAAGTGCCTCGGGCACAATTACAGGCAAGCCTTTAGGGGCAGGTTTATCTTTCCGGAAGCGGGCCAGCGTAACATGTGCAATAGCTTTTTGCTGTGCAGGAGGTTCAGGTGCCAGGGCTTGGGTAAGTTCTCGGCTCAGGTTTTCGAAGGGTGTGCTTTGTGCAAATCGTGCCCATATCAGCCTCGGCGATTTAGGTTTCGGCCCTGGCTCAGTCTGCTCCAGATTCAGTGTAAAAGGTGTGTGGTGCAGGGCTATCTGTTGTAAAGTATGCTTGATGTTCGGGAGTTCCTGCATTGGCACATTGCCTATGAAGTATAGCGTCAGGTGCAGGTTTTCTTCCGGTATTACACGTATTACAGGGTCCTGGTAATTGGCTATAGTTTCTGCAAGGTGGTGCTTAAGCGAAACCGGCAGTGCGGCTGCAACAAATAATCGGATGCTGTTTGTCATATAGGTTAATACGTATATAAAAGCGCCTTCTCCTGCCAGAATACGTAAGTGAGAGGCAGTTGTATAGATTACAGCCTTACGGGCTCAATAATAGATTACTATATGATCCGGAATTTATATAAAAAGATAATAGCAGAAACGGCCCTTTTTACGGTGGAACTGGTGCTGGTGCTGCTGTTATTCGTAGCCTGCATAATCGTGTTTTTATACCTGAGCGCTCAGATTGCCGATGGTGAGGAGGTAGGTATTGATGAGAAAGCGTTTGCCTTTGCAGGCTACATTCAGAGCCCTGGCCTGAGCAGTTTTATACAGTTTATAACCTTTTTTGCCTCGCGTCATTTTCTTACGCCTGCTGCTTTGCTGTTGTTTGCCTATTTTTTGTTCATCCGAAGGCACCGCTGGTATACTATAAAAGTGCCGGTGGTAGCATTAGGCAGTATTTTGCTGAACCTGGTAATGAAGTTTTTCTTCGACAGGCAGCGGCCACTGGCACCGTTGGTGGAGGCTTCAGGCCTTAGTTTTCCGAGCGGGCACTCTATGGTAGCTGCTTCTTTTTATGGTTTGCTCATTTACCTTGTCTGGAAAAATGTGGAGCGTCCGGCTTTGCGTTATACACTTATAGCCCTTATCAGTATTTTTATTGTGCTGATCGGATTTAGCCGTGTATACTTGCGTGTGCATTTTGCCACCGATGTGCTGGCTGGTTTTGCGGCTGGTTTTCTGTGGGTTATAATTGGCATTTGGTTGTTGCGGCGCATAGAGCGTTATACCAGAAAGGAAATTGTGCCGGTGGTAGAAGAAGAAATTATGCAGGAAGACAAATAATTTTTTTAAGACTATTGCAGAACAAAAAATCTGTTATACCTTTGCAATCCCAATCTACAAGGGTTAAAGGGTTTTGGGACAGTACATAATTTAGTGCCAATGCGCACGTGGCGAAATTGGTAGACGTGCAGGTCTCAGAAGCCTGTGCCTTCGGGTGTGGGAGTTCGAGTCTCCCCGTGCGCACACTAAGAGTGTAAGGCCAGCTGCAAAGCTGGCCTTTTTGTTTTTATACTCTTTTAACTTCTTTTAAATATAGCCTGACATTTAGGGTACAACGAGGATTTGGATATAGTTGCTGACTTCTGCTATTGCCCAGCTGGCTATACTTCCAATTATACTTTCATCCTCAGTCTCACTCACCTATCGTTTCATAGTTGACTTTTGCTCGCTCCAAGCCCGCGAGGACTCGTCCTCGGGCATCGCGCTGTGTGCCTGAAGCTGCTCCTCGCTCCGCTGCGGGCTGCCGCTTGCGCGGCACCGCAACATGCACAAGGCGCTCAACCCAAGGACTGGGAATAAGTTCGATAGCTGCTGGCTATGGAGCTAAGACATTATCCCCTCCTTGGAGGGGTGCAGGGGTGGGTTTATACTTTCACTTCAAAGCAACGGCTCTAACCAGGTGCACCCATTGACGATTCGATGTTTGAGCGTTAAGCGAGTGGGGGTAGGGGCCCTTTTTAGGCTTTTTATCAAGAAAAAAGGAAGGCCCAGCCGGCGAGGCGAAAGCTTAATCGAAGAAAGAAGGTTGAAGTTCGAGACTACTGTTTGCAAAGAACTTTTAACTATTCTACTTAGATGAGGTGAATCAGCAGAGGTAACTTAATAATAAACCCACCACTTCCCGACCTGCTTTTTATACCTCAAGTTCCTCACTAACCAGCCTTTTTCAGTAGGTATTTCATCCTCGGCAAACAGTACGATCTTCTGCTGTACCAACTTACTGATCCGTAAAGAATCCTGCTGGTTTTGTAGTTGCAAATAATTCTTGCGCCAGTTTGCATCGGTTTCAAACTGCGTTTCGCGGGTGAGGCGGCGGTTTTTGTCTTGTATGGTAATAATATCTTTCTCCAGTTCAAAAGACAAAGATGGCAGTAACTCATCATATACAACCATTGGCCTGTTACCAAGCCGTTTCTGATGCAGGAAATTAACTAAGTTGGTGCTGCTGTTGGTCAGGTTGGGGTTGTGGCCGAGCAGGTGCGTAGAGTAAGGTACAAGCAACAGCGTGAAAGCCAGTGCAGCAAGTATAAATTTTTGTGCAGGCTCTGCGGAAGAGCGAAGTATAAAGTATAACCCAACAAGTATGGCAACCGGAAAAAGCAGCCCCCACACCGGAAGCTCAACATCCAAGCCCACAAACGGAACAGCCAGCAATGCCAGCGCAAGCACAGCAAAGTATAAACAGGTATAAAAAACAGCTTTCTGTTGGCGTTCGGCAGGTAGGGTATGCAAAGTATAGCCGGCTAATAAAGCTAAGCCTGCAAACAGCGGCAGAATGTAAAGTATAAGCTTGGAGCCTGAAAGCGAGAAAAATACCAAAGGCACCAGCAGCCAGACCAGCAGCAAACGCTTCTGCAGTTTCGGCAGCTGCTTTATACTACTTGTATTTAAAAGTACCAGCGCCGACCAGGGCAAACTTAGGGCAGGAGCCAGCACCAGGTAAAACCACCAGGGCTTGGAACGGCCAAAGGTTTCGGGGTTGGCATAGCGTTGTACGGTGTGTTTCAGCAGGAAATAATCAACAAACTGTTTGTCCTGCAGCATAAGGTAAACATACCACGAGGCGCTCAGCAGCAGGAAAAGTATAAAAGCTATGGTTACATGAGCAGTTCTACCTGAAAGAGCTTGTGTAGCAGGCCGGTAGGCAATACTCGCCAGCACCGGAAAGATAATACCAACCGGCCCCTTGGTAAGGAAAGCAAAAGCCATGGCTGCAAAGTATAAGTATAGCCAGCCTACGCTGTTCCTGTTTTTATAGCATAACCAGGCCCATATCGCCAGCAGTTCAAAAGTGGTCAGGAAGGAGTCGGTGGTGAGGTTACGTGCCGAAATAAGTACAGCCGGCATGGAGATGTAAGCTATTACTGCAAAGAAGGCAGGCCTTTTATCCCGGAAGATCTCCTTCCCCATTTTATACACCAGCCAGGCCTGCAGCACCAGTGATATTTGCAGAAAGAACCTGGCGCCGAATTCCGTTACCCCGAAAACAGCCATACCCGCTGCCGTAACTATATAGGTAACAGGAGGTTTGTGAAAGTGCAGAATGCCAAGTAAGCGCGGGTGCAGCCAACTTCCTGAAAAGAGCATTTCGCGGCTGATCTCGGCGTAACGGGCCTCACTGGTTTCGATAACGCCCCAGCCGCCTAAGTTGTAAAGAAGTATGGCCAGAAATATAGTTAGCAGCAGAAGTACGTTGCGGGAGTCGTAAACATCGTTTCGTTCAAGCATAAAGCTTAGCGTGTGGTGGAGGGTTGTTGAGATGGTGTTTCGCGAAGTCCTAAATAAAAGTTGCGGCTATAAGCTGCCAGGCCAAAGATCTGCCCTATAAAAAGCACAGGGTCTTTCCGGAAAACGGCGTAGGATATGATCATCAGGCTGCCAATCAGGCTTATTACCCAGAAACCGTTAGGTATAACCGATACCTGCAGCCGCTCCGAATGGTACCATTGATACACAAAACGCAGCGTAAAAATCATCTGCCCCAGACCTCCCCACGCAATCAGGGCACCCGATATCTTGTTGTGCTCCAGTATGTAAGAAAAACTGTATGTATCGCTGAAAAAGAGCCAGCCCATAGCCATGAACGGGAAAAGTATAGCAAACCACCGCACCACAAACGGCACCTGTTCCCACATATTCTTCAGTTTAAGGTTGCGCAGGTAAATAAAGTAGGAGATCATCTGCCCGCCTATAATTACCAGATCGGTGCGAAGGGCGCCGTATACCATGAGCAGGATAGAGGCAATGATGCTGGTGGTCCAGAACGAGCCCGGCGAAAGCACTTTACCAGCCTGCTCTGATTTTACCCACTGAAGTAGCAACCTGGCCGAAAAAAGTACCTGCGCCAGCAAGCCGATGCCGTAAATAATGAGCTCGCTCTTATCCATGCTGTACAGGCTGAGGGTCAAACTGTTCGGCTACCTGGTAACGGATGTAACGCTTGCGCATCCACCGGAAGGCAAATGTATCCTGTAGCGGCCCCCACAAACGGTTAAATAAATGGTATTTTGAGTAGCCTGCAAAACGTTCGAAATGCTGCACCGGCACCTGTTTTACCTTACCTCCCTGTAACTGTATGAGCGCCGGTAAAAAGCGGTGCATGCCATCAAAAAAGGGAATTCGCTTTGCCCAGGCTGCATCCATTATCTTAAGCGGGCAACCTGTGTCTTCTATGCCGTCCTGTATCATGCGCCTCCTGAAACCGTTGGCGATTTTAGATGACATTTTTTTAACAAACGTGTCTTTGCGTTTCTGCCGGATTCCGTTCACCATCTGGTACTCGGGTAAGTACTCGAAAAACAGCAGGAAATCGAGCGGCGAAGTTTGCAGGTCTGAGTCGATGTAGCCAATGTAGGGCGTCTGGCAATGATCTATGCCGGCTTTTACAGCTGTGCTGAGGCCGTGGTTATTATCGAGGGAGATGTAAGTATAGCCGGTTCGGGCATGGCACAATTCACGTATCAGGTTCAGGCTGTTATCGGTAGAACCATCGTTTACAAAAAGCACCTGTGCCTGCATAGGCGACTGATCCAGAAAAGCATCCATGGCTTCGCAGAAAGTTTTCAGGCAGCCTTCTTCATTAAAAACGGGTACTATGATGGTAAGTGTAGGTACTTTCATAAGTAAAACCGTTAATTGTAAGTGTTTATACTATATTCTCCGGCGTAGGTAAGTGTTTATACTCTTAAATTTATAAACATTTTTTTAAAAAATATACTTTGGCAAGTGTAATAACCTTAACATGTAGGCTTTGGGAATGTTTAAACTTCAGAAACAGCTGGTAACTATCTGTTCATACCTGAAGTAAGCTGTACCCCAGTTTTTGCTTTGTGCCTGGCCAGTGCCGGTTTTCTGGATATTATGCTCACGTAGTATACTTTTTCTGGATCTTGCTTGCTATAGTTGTAAGCATCCAGCTGCTGCAGTTGCAGGTTACTTAATGGTAGGATGTTAGGGTGCAGGGGTTGCGCAGAAAAAACCACGGCAGGCAAAGAGTCGGGGAGTTGGAGCTGGCTGTTACGGATGCGGAGTGTATCTACAGGTTTGCCTACTTCCCATACATAAGCCGGCGGCATGCCATCCAAGGCATAAAAAGGCATTTTGGCAATGGGCTTTATACTTCGGATGTTCTTCAGGCTCTTGTAGTTGGTGGCGGGGTAATGTATTCGGTTATATAGCGGCAGACCTACCACTATAACAGTTGTGTGCAGCACCAGCATGGTAAGTATAACTCCGCCCATACTTGCGTTCCTCGTCAGGTATAACAGCCAACCACCTATCAGGGAAAATAAGCAGCAGAACAAAGTAAAAGCAGTTGCTGAAAGTATACCGGGCTTATAGGCAAAAAAGTATAAAGCTACCGGTAAAGCAAAGGCTGCCAGTGCACACAGAACGGTATTGGAAAGTATGATACGGTAATTCCATTTGCCGTTGAAAGAGCTGCAGAAAAGTAAATGCACATAATAGGCAGCAAGCAGAGCCAAAGGTATAAGGGCCGGCAGTACATAGCGCTCTTTCTTTTCAGGTATAACAGAAAGCAGCAACACCGATAACAGCACCCATGTGAGCAGGAATTTATAGTTGGCATTGCGCTTTATGTGTTTGCTGATGTATGGAGTTATAAGTGCCGCTAAAGCGATGAACGCCCAAACCCCTGCCTGGGCCGGAAAGCTCCAGTAATACCAGATAGGCTGAACATGCCTTGAAGCCCAGGCGCTGCTCTCACCTGAAACAGTTGCTTTTAAAGCATCAGGAACTACAGTATAGATGTACAAAGGCCACGACACGCTAACCATAACGCAAAGTATAACTGCCACTAATAATCCTCTTTTGTGGCGCCTGAATAACTCAAAACCATAAGTATAACAATAACTGATAACGAAGGGCAGCAAAAGCGCATAAAAAGAAACCGGACCCTTGCTCAGAAAAGAAAAGCCAAGCAGAATACCACCTGCAGCAAAGAGCCCATACCTGGTTTTAGTACCATTATAACCTTTAGCCAGAAGCCAGATACCTCCCATCATAAAGCTGTGGCAGTAAATATCCCAGGTGCCTTGCCTGCCTAAGTTTACCATGCTGTAAGATGTAGCCAGTATAGCAGCAGCCAAAAACGGTATAAGTTTATTAGTGGTAAGCTGCCGTGCGTAGGCAAACACAAAAAGAACCAGCAGGCCAGCCATAACAGCAGCCGGAAAGCGTAAAGCAGCAATATTTTCTATATCGCCGGCCATTGTTCCGGAAAAAGCTGTGATCCAGGTTGGCAGGGGAGGTTTTGCCAGGCGCAGGTGTCCGTTCATGGTTGGCACCAGCCAATGGCCGCTTTCGCTTATTTCGCGGGCTGTAATAAAGTTGCGGGCCTCCATTATGGTAATTTCGGCCTGGCCCAGGTTAACAAAAAAGTTCAGCACTATCAGCAACAGCAGTATCCCAAGCTGTACCTTCCGATTCAGTAGCCAGGCTGATAGCTTCTCGCTTGTGGTTTCTTTTTTCAAATCACTTTAGCTAAAAATCAGGAAAGTTTTAACTGAGCTATAATTCCTGTTATACGCTGAATGTGTCTCACTTCCAGGCTGGTAAAGTGTAAATCATCAGGCTTTTTTAGTTAATAAACCGGCTGGTGCTGTAGGTGTTCTTTGCTTCGGGAACAGGAAAATTCAGGAGGAGTATTGCGGCTGATCTTAGAGGGTTATACTTCAACTAAGCGCAACCACAAAAGGCGCTTTAGCTAACGACACCGGCTCCTGTTTCGTAAATTTTAAGGAGCTATGAAAAAGTTAACGAAACAGTTATTGCGTTTGCTGGCACTGCTTTCTGTAGAACTGGTGCTGGTATGGCTGGTGTTTTTTGGTTGTGTGTGGCTGTTTTTCTCGATTGCGCATGATGTTTTTGTGGATAAAGACACCGCATTCGATACTATGCTTTTCTCGTTTGCCGAGAGCCACACCACACCTGCCGTTACCCGCACCATGAAGTATATTTCATTTCTGGCCTCTGCTAACTATTTGCTTGTGGCACCGGCTATACTTGTACTTATCTTTTCCTTTTTCGAGAGGATGCGGTGGTTTGCGTTAAAAGTGCTCCTGATCTCTTTCTCAAGCTCTGTTCTGAACCATGCTATGAAGCGATTGTTTGAGAGGCCTCGGCCTGAAACTGCAATGGAGGCGCTTTCGAGCCTGAGTTTTCCCAGTGGCCATGCCATGATCGGAGGTGTATTCTATGGGTTGCTTATCTATATAGTATGGCGCACCGTGGAGCAGCCGGCCAGCCGGTGGTTTTATACGATCATACTCACGTTGCTCATACTGCTCATCGGGTATAGCCGGGTATATTTAAACGTGCACTATGCTACCGATGTACTGGCCGGTTATGCAGTGGGTGTAGTCTGGCTGATGATCTCGATATACCTGATGCGGAAGCTCGAAATTATATACCTGCGCAAATTTGAGCGGCAACAAGACTAGCGGTAAAACATTATTATACTTTGATTTATGCCTCAGAAATATTAGATTTAGCTAATGCTTTGCATGCGGTGCGTTTGGTAGAAGGTATAGGTGGCAGAAAAGCAGCTTTTAAATCCTGTTTCAACCAGTAAACCTGTTTTGCACATGAGCACGCTTCGTTTCCGAAAAAAAATTATACTTTACAGCCTCGGCCTGTTTGCCGCGCTGCCAGCTCTGGCACAGCACCCCGATAACATAGCCGAAGTTAAAGCCAAACTACAGCAGGAGCGCACCCGCGTGCAGGAGAGCAAAAGTATAACCTTACCTGATAAGGCTGAACGCCTGATGGAGCTGGGTCTTTGGAAAGAGGCGAATCAAACACTGGCTTCGGCAAAAACTTCACCGGAAACTATACTTGCAAAAGCACGCCTTGCTATACTTCAGAACGAATTTAAAAAGGCCGAACAGCAGGTACAGCAGGTTCTAAAACAAAACCCGAAGCTACAGGAGGCGCTGCTCCTGCAAAGTAAGCTGCAGGTACAAGCCTGGGAACTGAATAAAGCCATGGCTACGGCTCAGCAGGTGTTGCAGCAAAATACCCAGAACGAAGAAGCTGCACTGGCAATTGGCCGTATCCTGATGCTGCAGAAAAAGTATGACGAGGCACTTGGTTGGGCACAGAAAGTACAGAGCTGGAACAATAACAACGCAGGAGCTTACCTGCTGGAGTCGGATGTGCATTTTTGGAACCAGAAACCGGAGCTGGCCGAAAAACCACTTATTACCAGTCTTACCCTTGATCCTTTTAATGCCGATGCTCGCTTTAACTATGGTTATGCCATCTGGCGACGTGTAGATGCCACACAGCTTAACGCCATGGCTGCGCAATGGGAGCTGGCACTGGAGCTAAACCCGCTGCATTATGTTACGCACTGGCACTGGGGCAACGGCCATACCAACCTTACCTACGCCGATTACGCCCACCCAACCGATGAAAAGGTTCGCGAAGAATTAAAAGCTGCAGATAAACTGCTCTCGCAGAACAAGATCGAAGAAGCGCTGGCAACAGCACAACAGGTTCAGAAAAGGTATCCGGAATCGGTTTTGCCGGAAATGCTGCGGGGCTCTGCTTACTACATGGCTTTTGATATGCCGCGCGAAACAAGACTGGATTCGGCACAGACAATTTTCCAGCGCATCCTCAGAAACAAAAAGCACTACGGCCCCGCGCACAATGCCATGGCTGCTGTTATCAAGCAAAAGCAACTCACTTACCTCGCCGCCTACGATTCGCTGAACAAGGTAATCGAAAATACAGTTATAAAAGATCCTGTAAACTTTGCACGTGTGTTCCCGGATGTGAGTTATTACCCGGGTAGCACCGTGCAGAAAATGGTGTGGTCGCAGCTATACGAAAGCATTGTATACTTCCCGTTCCTGTCGCGCATGGGCGAAGCATTTGTAGTGCCGCCGTTGCACATAGATCTGGCCATAGCTATGAAATCGCCATACTTCCGCCAGGCCACCACCTTCGATAACCGCCAATGGATGGATATACGTGGAGTAGGCAGTGGCGCAGCAGCTATTGAGTATGTGATTCGGGGCTCATTCTTGGAGCGTAACGTGGTGCTGCACGAGTATGTGCACCTTTACCACGGGCGCGTATTTACCGATGCCGAAAACCGGGAAGTGCGCCGCCTCTACATCAATGCCATGAAAGAAGGCAGGACTTTGGATTATTATTCTGCCAATAACGAGCACGAGTACCTGGCCCAAACCTATCCGGCATACTTTGAGCCTGTAAAAGTGCATCCGCTCAACCATAAATCCATTAACACGACCGCTGACCTGAAAGCCAAAGATCCGGAGCTTTATACTTTCCTGGATAAACTGGTGCAGCGGCAGCGAGCCTACCTGACAGGCGATAAGCAGGCAATGGCTAGTAACTGGGCACACGTGTACATGAACCTGGCAGATCGTGCTGAAGGCAGAAAGGAATTTGCTACTGCCGCTGCTCTGCTGGATACTGCCCTTACCTGGGATGCAAATTACCAGCCTGCGCTGCTAGCCTACGCCGGCCTGAAACAACAGCAACAGGATTATGCAGGAGCTGAAAACCTCATCCGGAAAGCTGAAAGTATAAACCCGAAGTATGCACCTGTTTATGTAGCCGAAGCAGAGTTACAGGAAAGTATGCGCCGGGCCGGAAAGCTGTCAGAGAAGAAGGCTGTGGCTGCACAGGCAAAGCTTTACGAAAAGGCAATGGCGCTGGAAGATGACCTGCTGACGCGTGCACAGGTAAACCGCAGCTTCCGCGAGTTTTATGCTTCTTACGGTATGGTGCCACAGGCCATTGCAGTTGCAGAATCATACTTGAAAGATGCGCCAACTATTTCTACCTACCTCCGCGACCGTCGCGACGAAGCCCTTGCTTATGCTAATTACCTAAAAGGCACTACCAGGCAATCGGAGGAGGCTGTACAGGTGCTGGCTAAAATTGTAGCGCAAAAGCCGCAGCATTACGAGCTAAGGTTGCAGTATGCCGATGTACTAACTGCCCAGGGCAAGTATACCGAGGCCATGGCTACACTGGAAGAAGCGCAGCGCATTTTAGCTGCAGCCGGAAATGCCCGACCGGACTTTATGGTTAGGCTGGCAGCTCTTAAGCTAAAAACAGGCGATAAAACAGGAGCTCTTGCAGCATTACAGCCTATACAGGATGGCAAAGCAAAGTTACGTACAGAGCTGCACAGGCTGGCGGGAGTGTATGCAGCTTTAGGCGAAAAAGAGAAGGCTGCAGAAGTTTTGGCACAACTACCGGAAGCAACCACACCTGCAGAGGCGGCTAATAAGCTGTTAGCACAAGGTCAGCTGCATGAGGCTATGAGTGAAAGCAAAAAAGCTAAGAAAGCTTACGAAGCAGCCTTAAAGCAAAACCCATACCTGCACGATGCCCGGCTACAACTCGCTAACCTTTTGCAGCAACAGGGTAAAGCACAGCAGGCAGAGCAGGTGAAAGCTGCCGGAGAGAAGCTGGCATTACGATAACACGAAACACACTACACAAACTATACTTTTCTATCAATCAACCTAATCTAAACAAATGAGAGCTTTTTTACGCGTACCATTTCTATTTCTACTGCTGCTGGCCGGCTTATTCTCCTGCCGCAGCACCACCACCGACACTGATGCTACCGTTGCTGGCGGCAGCACATCAGCATCGCCGGATTCAACTATTATTTACATAGTGCGCCACGCTGAAAAGGATATCTCAAACCCTGATAACCAAGATCCGGACCTTACAGATGCTGGCAAGGCACGCGCTGAGGCATTGCGTACTTTAATGCAGGGTAAGCAGGTAGATGCACTTTTCGCTACCAAGTATGCGCGTACAAAAAGTACATTACAGCCTTTGGCAACAGAGCGTAATATGGCCATAGCCCAATACGAAGCGCACGATTTTAATGGCCTGAAAACACAGGTACTGGCTAACTATAGCGGTAAAACTGTTGTGGTGGCAGGGCACTCTAACACGCTGCTACCGATCATTGAGACTTTTGGTGGCAAGCGCCCTGTGTCTGATATCTCAGATAACCAGTACGATTACCTTTTCAGGGTAGCATTGGCGCCAGATAACGGAGTAAATGTTAAAACAGCTCAATACGGTACACCTGCAAACTAAAAAGTTATACTTCATTAAGCCCCGCTACCTAAAGTTGTGGGGCTTTTTTTATGATGGCAAGTATAAATGGGGCTATCCTTAAATTATCGTTTCACAACCTGAGATTCAGCTAAACGATCGTGGAAAATGCTTTTATCAGTTTGGTAGCTTCCTGTTATAAAGCGGAAAATGATGATAACAGCTGTGAAAGGTTTTGCAAAGTAGCGGATAGAAGCATTTTTGAAACTAAGGCAATTGCCGTTTATGTGCTTTACACGCAAACCCATCAACTTTTTACCCAGCGTAGCCTGCACCGCGCAGCTTTCGGAGCCGGCAAAGTATAGCCATCCCCACATCAAGTAAAGGAAGGATTCTGGTTTTAGCAGGAAGGCATTTTCGTTACTGCTGATGGTATAATAATCCACCAATCGGATAATAGTAAGTAGCAGCAAGGCATCTATAGCCAAGGCAACCAGCCTGACGCCTAGGTCGGCAAGTATAACTTTGTCTTTAGATGTGGTGTATACCGCTTGCATGTGGTAAGTACTTATAGGTGAGTACATAATGACTTATACTATAGTATTGCACACAAGTTGCGGTATGTGGTGTGTTATTAATGGCTAATGGATGTTAAAACAAGGTAAGCTGCTTTTCCGGCTGTAAAACACCCTCGTGCCGAAGCAGCCACTCTTTGCGCCAGAGGCCGCCGGCATAGCCAGTCAGGCTGCCATCGGAGCCGATTACCCGGTGGCAAGGCACTAGGATACACAACGGGTTTCTACCATTTGCAGCGCCTACAGCCCGTATAGCCTTCTCGCCGGAAACTGCTTTTGCTACATCAAGGTAAGATCTGGTTTTTCCGTAAGGTATACTTTTAAGCTGCTGCCAAACCTGCTGCTGAAACATGGTGCCAGCCTGTGCAAGTGATAAGTCAAAGTCACGGCGCTGGCCGTTAAAGTATTCATCCAGTTGCTGCACGCATTCTTTCAGTACATCCGGCACATGCTCGGTCTCTGTAACTTCGTCTTCTGTGAAAAGGGCGCTGCAAATAGCATGTTCTGCACCGGTAACTTTTACAACCCCGATAGGAGAGTGGTAGCAAGTAGTAAAAATCTCTGTAGCCATACTTGTAAGTTAAGCATTTAGCAGCTGTATAGCAACAAAAAAGCCGGGCTCAAGGCACCGGCTCTTTGCAAAGGGTGTAAAGGGATTATCTCTTTATAAAGCGTATGGTTTCGGAACCAGCGGCTGTTTCAATTTTGTAGTAATAGGTAGCATTAGGCAGGTCGCGCAGGTTGGCTTCCAAAGTATACTTGCCTGGTGTTTTGTTTTCATTTAGAAGTGTGCGTACGGTGGTGCCTTTTTCATCAAGCAACACTATTCTTACATTACCTTGTCTGGCTACTTTGTAGGCAATGGTGTTGGTAGTGGTTGTAGGGTTCGGGTATACCGTTGCAGACTCGGCTTTTGCAGCTTTTCGTACTTTCTTTTCAGCGCCATCCCAAAGTATAAACTGTGCCGGGCGCAGCAGGTGGGCGTATTGCATGTGAGCTCCGCTGCGTTTTTTGTGTCTGCCTTTTTTAGCAGCTTCCGCTTTTACACCATGCTTTGCTAAAATAGCTTCTATATCTGCTTTCCATTTAGTACGGTCGTCGCTGATGTCGGCTTTTATACTTTCCAGTGGTGTTTTATACTTGGCGGCAATGGCACTGGCAGCTGTGTAAACGCTTTTTACTTTTTCGCGCTGCGCTTTGATCTGTGTTTTCTGCGCTTCGGTTAGCGGGGCTTTGCTTTCGCCACGACTCTCTTTAAGCTGTTCTTTCAGAACCTTGCCTTCCTGCCTGATCTGCTGAAGTTGTTGGCGTAGCTTTTCAATTTCCTGTTTGTCTTTCGCAGAGATTTCCTTATCCAGCTTTAGGCGTTGCTCGCGCAGCACTGGGCGTATGTTCTGCTTCATGTATGCCCGCAATTCTTTGCGTAGCTCCGGGTTTTTAGGACCTCCTCCGGCAAACGCTGCCGTGCTTACCGCGATCAGTATAACCAACAGCAAAAGGTTTTTAATTCTGTTCAAGTACATAGGGTCAAGGTTAGGGTTATATCTCTAAGACTTGAGCGAAAGCTGTAGGTTTAATGGGCAGGTATAAATGTTTATGTTGCTTATCTTTTAAATACCAAGGTGCCTGCAATAATATCGTGTAATGCCTGTTTTTTGCTGGTGAAGGCCGCCATGATATAGCCGATCATAAGTATGACAGATGAAATGATCTTGGAGAAATACCTGCCTGTTGCCTTTGCAAACGAAGCACGCTCGCCACGCTCATCGGTTACAAACACACCCATTATCTGTTTGCCAAACGTGGCCTGGTATTTAGAGCTTTCCATGCCGGCATAGTATAGCCAACCCATCACCAGGGCTGTCAGGTTCAGCTTCAATGATGTTTCAGGGTCTTCCAGGTTAAGTGTGGCAAAAGTGCTCCAGGTAAGTAAAAGCAGAAATGTAAGTATAAAGGAAATCAAGCCATCCAGAAAGGCTGCCACAAACCTTACCAGGAAGCCGGCATAAGTTGGAACTGTGTCTTGGGTAAAGGTATTCATGTAAAGGTTAGTAGATTCAGGTTAATGATAAGGTAATTGTAGCACAATGGCAACTATAAAAGCCACTCGGTCAGGTGGCTTTTATAGTTTAGCTATAGCTTATACTTGTAAGGGCTTATTTATTTCGGCTATATTGTAATGTAGGTTAAGAAAAGCTGTATCATATTATATTTCTTTAGAATCTGTAACTGATCAGGAAGGAACTAACATAAACAAAAAAGGAGAACAGTTCATGTTCTCCTTTTTTGTTCAAAGTGTGGTGGCTTACTGGAACGTGTCTTTGCTGTCCACGATCTTCACATTTTTCACATTTAGCTTATAGTTAGCGATCACATCATCCTCGGCCAGTACTTCTTTTGGCAGGCCTTCGCGCACCAGGTTAGAGTAGCTCATCGGCGATGGCGTGTTGTTCAGCAAGGCTTGCTTAAGTGGTTCTGCTTCGCTGTCGTCGGTAACTATGGTTACAAACATGTTATCTACCTGCCAGTATTTCTTTATGGCTTTGTTCACGTCATCAACTGTAAGCTTAGCCAGCAGCTGGTCCATCTCTTTGGTATAGTTCTGGCGGCCATAGAAGCGAGAATCCATCAGGAAACCCAGTTGTTTCTCTTCAGTCTGGGTGTAAAGCTTCATGTAAGAACGCAGGAACTTACGGGTCAGCTCAAACTCCTCAGGCGTCATGCCATTCTTGATCAGGTTATCAATCTCACGCACGGCCAAACGCAGCGCAAAGTGCGCATGGCCTACGTTAATATCCTTCAGCTCGGCATACTGTTGCTTAAGCCCAGAAGCGATCTGTACAGGGCGCAGCCAGATGGCAAAATAGTTTGATGTACGCGGCACACCCGGGTTAGGCAGCTGATAACTTCCGCCATTGTCGTACCACTCTATATAAGAGTAGTCGCCATAGTTCATAGAGCGTGTGGTGCGTATTTTGTCGTATAGTTTACCGTAGCTTTTGCGGTGCTCGCCCAGGAAAGAGTTAGCAACCATAAGAGCGGCAAAGTCATCGGCTGAGCGTGTAATGGCCAGTGGTGTACCTGTAAACACGGCAGAGCCAAGTGCATCGCTTTTCTGGATGATCTCTACCTGCACACCGTTCGGCTTGTTTGGCTGACCGGCAGCAGGTATAGCAGGCTTCACTTCTGACAATTGAGCGACATCGGCCTTTACCTTATTCAGGAAATCCGGGCTATAGTTACCGGCTACGCCGATCATCACGTTGTTGCGGGTAAAGTAGTTTTTCCAGTGATTCTTAACATCATCCAACGTTATACTTTTAACACCTGCCGATGTGCCCTCCGGTTTGTGCTGATAGTTGGTGCCGCGGAACAACAGGTCTTCTAGAGCCTTTTTACTATACTCTTCGTCGGATGAGGCACGTATAACCTGGTCTACATAGTTTTGCTGGTTCGACTGTACACGCTTAAAATCCTCTTCAGCAAAAGCCGGTGTTAGCAACAAGCCACGCACGATCGGGTAAAATTCGTTCAGGAAATCCTGGTGCACCTCAAATGTGAAAGTAGTAACCTCTTTATCAACAGTGGCATAATAACCGGCAGCCATCGGGAACAGCTTGTCCTTGATCTGGGCAGTGGTCATTTGCTGGGTGCCGCTTTCGGTTATCATTTCGGCTGTCGTATAAGTCAGTCCTTCTTTGCCTTTCGGGTCAGACATGGAGCCGTTCTTGAACATCAGCTTAATGATCACCTTGTTCGACTGCGGGCTTTGCAGTTCTACTACTTTATCGGGGCCAAAAGCAAAGTTGGCATCAAAAGCAACCGGCATAGTAGTAGCGGCAGTTGCGGTGGTATCAGTATTCTGCTGTGATGCCTGCGGTTGTTTGGCGCAGGAAACTGCAACCAGGGCAACAGGCAATATATAGGCAGCTAAATTTTTCATGCTTTTATATCTTGAAATCTGATTTAGAAATTACTTAACCGGAGACTTCTCGGCAGGAGAGATGGTACCCACAGTAAGTGTCTGGTTCACGAAGTACTTTTTAGCCACATCCATCAGGTCTTTGGCTGTAATGGTATCGTAAACGCTGTAAATGTTGTTGAGCGACTCCGGGTTGCCGGTAAGCCAGATAAAGCGGCCTAATGCATTGGCAATGGCGTCAGGGCTGTCCATGCTCATGGCAAAGCTATACTTGATGCGCGATTTGGTATCTTCTATCTTTTTGGCATCAAGTGGTTTGGTCTTTGCATTGTTCAGCGCCTTTGTGATCTCATCTTTTACATACTGCAGGTCTTCCGGCTTTACCACAGAAGCTGAAACAGAAATAAGGTTCGGATCACGGGCAAACTGGGCACCTCCACCTATAAAGCGAGCCTTCTGCTCGTTTATCACCAGCTTGCGGTACAAGTCAGAATTCTCGGCAAAAAGTATAGTGGTAAGGATGTTCAGAGCTGGCAGGTCTTTGCTTTTATCGTCGAAAGCAGGGCCTTTATAGTTCATGCTCAGGTATGGCGGAAAACCAGCCTGTTTCACGTGCGCAAATCTTGTTTCAGTCTGCTTAGGCTCAGTCGGGATCTCTGGTTTATAGTTGCCACGTTTCCACTTACCGAAGTATTGCTGAGACAGTTGGTTTACCTGCTCTGGCGTAACATCGCCAACCACCATGATAGTTGTATATTCCGGGCGGTAGAAACGATCGAAAAAGGTAAGCGAGTAATCGTATTGGTTAGGCATGTCTACCACATCCTCGAAAAAGCCCATGGTAGTGTGGGCATAAGTATGTTTTTTGAAAGCGGTACTTACTGTTTTCTCATACAGCTGCTGGTAAGGGCTGGCTGAGTTCTTGGTGTATTCGCCTTTCACGGCGCCTGCTTCTGTCTTGAAATCGTGCACGCTATACTTCAGGTTCTGAAAGCGGTCGGCTTCAATCTCAAACATTTTCTCCAGCATGTCTTTATTACCGGTCATGTAGTACATCGTGCGGTCTATAGAGGTGTTGGCGTTTGCTGCCGCGCCCATTTCCTGCATAATGTCGTTGTAAGCTTCTGCCGAATATTTATCGGTGCCTCGGAACATCATGTGCTCGAAGAAGTGCGCAAATCCGGTTTTACCTTTCTCAACTTCCTCACGCGAGCCGGCTCTTACTACCAGGTAAAAGGCTGCAATGCCAGGGCTGTTGTAAGGTACAGTTACTACGTTCAGGCCATTATCCAGCTTTTTCTGGTGGATAGGGTAGGGCAGGATCTTTTTGCTTGGGCTGCTTTGCGCCATCACCATCGAAACGGCAAAGAGCAGCAATAGCAACAGGGCTACTATTCTGGTTTTCATGTTTTGTTATAAGTATGGTTTGATCCAAAAATGCTTTAGGACGCTTAAATATAGTTAATCCTGAGGTTGGAGGCAGTAGTTAAAGCTGTAATCTCGACGAATTGATAAGTTTCATCTGCAAATAGCAAGCTGCCATACCTGCCAAAAATAAAAAGGCCCGGCTATACTTGCCGGGCCTTTCTCTATAGCTTCGATCCAGGTTAGTGGATAGAGTGATGATCTTTTTCAGCAACCTTTTCAGCAATCTCAGGGCTTGATGTGGCCACCAGGCCGGTTTGAGGCTCCGGGTTAAACTCTCCTTCCCAACGGGCTACCACAGCGGTTGCAAGGCAGTTACCGGTTACGTTAACCGAAGTGCGAGCCATGTCCATCAGTTCATCTATACCAAGTATAATAAAGATAGGCTCTACCGGAAGGTTGAACGATGCAGCTGTACCTAAAAGTATAACCAGCGATGCACGCGGCACACCAGCAACCCCTTTACTTGTCAGCATCAGGGTAAATACCATCAGCAACTGCTCAGACCAGCTCATGTTAATGCCGGCAGCCTGCGCAACGAAAACAGAAGCAAGCGATAAGTACAAAGTTGTACCATCCAGGTTAAAGCTGTAGCCTGTAGGCATTACAAAGGCAACTATACGGCGTGGCACACCAAGTTTTTCCATTTCTTCCATGGCGCGTGGCAGGGCAGCCTCTGAACTGGTAGTAGCAAATGCAATAGAAACCGGGCCGGAAATAGCCTGCAGGAAACGCTTAACCGGTACACGTGCAATAAGCGCAACCGGCAACAGTACCAGCACCAGGAAGGCAAGCAGGGCCACATAAAGCGTAGCCAGCAGGTGGAACAGATTTACCAGAATGCCAAAGCCCATGTGGCCAACAGTATAGGCAATAGCAGCACCCACACCTATTGGAGCAAAATACATGATCACGTTCGTAAACTTGAACATGGTTTCGGCAAGGCTTTCGCAGAAATCGAGCATTGGCTTACGCTTTTTCTCGGTAACCATGGCCAGACCAATGGCAAACAGCACACTGAATATAACAATCTGCAGTACCTGCCCTTCAGCTACCGATTTGGCAATGTTCTCCGGGAAAACGTGCAGGATAATGTCTGATGCGGTTTGTTTTTCAGCCGCCTGAATGCCTTCATGGTTCTCTGCTTTAAGCGTGATACCAACACCAGCTTGGCTGATGTTAATGGCGGCCAGACCAATAAATAAGGCGATAGTAGTTACAACCTCAAAATATAATAGTGCTTTCCAGCCCATGCTACCTACCTGTTTCAGGTTAGAGTGACCGGCTATACCTACCACCAGCGTAGCAAATATCAGTGGCGCAATAATGGTCTTGATCAGCTTTAGGAAGACCTTGCTGAGTACGTTCAGGTTCTGGGAGAATGCCGGAAAGTCATGACCGATTTCGGCACCTACCACCATACTTATCAGAATCCAGGCGGTAAGTGATCGTTTCTGGATGCCATACATAATAAGAACACCGATAGCAGCCCAGCGAACTACCATTAGTGCCACTTCTGGGAGCGCCAACAGGTTGTTCTGCTGCAGTACTGTAAGTATAGCTGCAATCGAGATTACCAGCAGGGTGAGGCGTGGGATAAAAGATTTTTTCATAAAGAGAATTAATAAGGGCAATGGCTACTGGGGCTTTGCCGTAAGTAATGCGCACAGGCTGCAAGTAGTGCTAAAATGCCCTTAATACTTGATTACCACAGATGCACAGGTATAAAAACATAGCAAATATAAGTTTTTAGAGCACATTGGCAAAGGGCAACAGGCTTTATATGTTACTTTAATTTAAGAGCCGTTCATAAATTTTTACGTGTTTGCAGCTACTCCGACTACATTTAAAGTATAGCTTATTAGGTAAAATAATTGCATCTTCCGGAGGATTTACTCAACAACCTTAGAAAACAAACTATGTTAAACTGGCGCATAGAGGCACTGCACCTGAAGCTGAAGTATACCTGGAAGATTGCCCGGAATGCGAGTAACGAGAAGGTAAACTTCCTGGTGCAGGTAACTGATGGCACCTACAGCGGCTTTGGTGAGGCAGCCCCCAACATACGCTATGGCGAAACTCCGGAGCTTTTGCTGCAACAGTACCAGGTGCTTTTAATGGCCGGCCTGGCTCAGGTAAAATCTATGGAAGACCTTCTGCAACTCTTATTGGAGCATCAGCCGGTCAACTCTTTGCGCTTTGCTGTGGAATCGGCTTACGTGCATTTTTATTGCCAGCACAGGAATTTAGCCGTGCACCAACTTTTGGGCCAACCGGCGCCTCACCAGCAGGCTACCTGTTTCTCGCTGCCTATTATGGAGACCGGAGAGGTGGGTGAGTTTATAGGAAAGTATAACATCAACCGCTTTAACAGCCTGAAAGTTAAAGTAAACCAGGAGCAGGGCGCAGACCTGGTGGAAGAAGTTCTGAAACATACCAACCGCCCGTTGGTTATTGACGGCAATGAAAGCTGGCAGGACCCGGAAGAGCTGTTGCGGTTTCTGCATGACCTGGATAGATCGCGGGTGGTGTTCGTAGAGCAACCTATGCCTGCTTCGGCTGTTTCGGCTTATGCCGCCATAAAACAGGAAACACCCATTCCGTTTGTAGCCGATGAATCTGTTACCGACGAGGCCGATTTTGAACTGCTTCGGCAGGAGTTTCACGGTATAAATATTAAACTAATGAAAGCCGGCGGTTACCTTAACGCGGTACGGTTATTGAAAGAAGCCCGCCTGCACGGCATGATGGCTATGCTGGGCTGTATGGTAGAAACCAGCCTCGGCATCTGGTCAGCTATGCAGCTTAGCGCCTCTTTTGATTTCGCTGACCTGGATGGCTTTCTGATTCTGGAAGACGAACCGTTTGGGCTGGTGAAAGAGGCTGATGGTATACTTTATCTGAAGTAGGATGGGTGTTTTACCTTTGAGCTTGTTTGAGAACTATAGCTAAGTAAAAGTGAAGATAGCGTTAAATGCCTTTCTGTTTTTCAGTTTCTTACTTTTGTCTTGTCACGACAGGCAGTCTAACTTAATACAAAATTCTAAGCCATCTAACATGTCAGCTAAGATAGAAGTTGTGCCTGAGCTTTATCAAAAGCTGGTGAGAGATAATCCTTCTGTTGACACTGCATTATACTTGCAGTTAACCAAAGCATCCTTTAGCAAAAATGAAGCTAAACTTGCTGCTTTTGCTGGCTCCAAAATAGATTTTGTAGAGGTAAGTGATACGTCGTTGCGGGTAGAAAGAATGGCTTTTGCAAGAGCACAACTTACCGGAGATACATTAGCTATTTATCTAAGTTCTACTCCATCAGTCTTATCACTGCTTGGCGGCTACGGAATAGCTTTAAGTATAGTGGGAAGTGAATCGGACTCAAGGTATTATGAATGGACAGATCTGAATCCTGAAGGTTC
This sequence comes from uncultured Pontibacter sp., assembly GCA_966250805.1. Taxonomy (GTDB): domain Bacteria; phylum Bacteroidota; class Bacteroidia; order Cytophagales; family Hymenobacteraceae; genus Pontibacter. Next base: position 148,682 of record CBINIP010000007.1, read on the forward strand.
TGAAGTTGAGGCAGAGTATTCTACTCTGGATCTTTCTACTGACATATATACAGTTGGCGATACTATAGCAGGTCGGCTCTTTTATAAATCTAAAGAATTCAATGATGGAATGCGTGGTAAAAAAAGAGTTTATGCTTCAGGATATTTCAGAGCGATAATCAATTGATTAACTACACGCTGAAGACATCGACTAAGTGAAAAGCTAGCATAAGTTATACTTAGCGTTAACCTTCCTATTAATTTAATTTACTTATTTTTTAGTCAGATTTTAAACTTATTTGCAAAATTGGTGTTGATATGTTTGTACATTAAATGTATGTACATATATTTGCAACACCAATGCGCACAAATGCACCTATGAAAATAGAAGAAGAAATAAAGCAGAGCTCATTTAAGTCAGAATACCAGAAGGCATACATCAACATGATCTATACTGCTGGATGGCTGGAGCTGGCGCAGGCGGCACTTTTTAAGCCTTTTGGGGTTACGTTGCCACAGTATAACATCCTGCGTATTCTGCGGGGGCAGCACCCTAAGCCTGCTACCATTAGCCTGCTGATAGAGCGCATGCTGGATAAGACATCCAACGCATCGCGCATAGTAGATAAACTGGAGGCAAAGGGGCTTGTAACACGCAAGCAGTGCCCCGAAGACCGCCGCACCGTTGATGTGCTGATAACTGACAAAGGCCTTGCCCTGCTCAAGGAAATGGATGAGTTTGAGGGTGGCCAGAAAACCGGAATAGCTAACCTTACCGAGAAGGAAGCGCAGGAACTTAATCGCCTGCTCGATAAAATAAGAGAATAAGTAAACCAACCATAAGAATAGAATAAATAAATTAATCATGAAGAAGACAGCAATTTTAGCTTCACTTGCCGCAGCGTTTATGTTCTCTGCGTTTACAGGTAACACTACTACTAAAACTACAGCAGCTACCGAAGTGGCAGCACCTGCTAAAGGCCGTGCTTATAAACTGGATGCCACTAAGAGCGAGGTTAAATGGCACGCTAAAAAAGTTACCGGCGAGCACATGGGTAACATCAACGTATCTAACGGACAGCTTACAGTAGATAAGAACAAAGTTACTGGTGGTACATTCACTATCGACATGAACTCTATCACTTGCACCGACATTAAAGATGCTGAATACAATGGCAAACTGATCGGTCACCTTAAGTCTGATGATTTCTTCAGCACTGAGAAGCACCCAACCGCTACGTTCAAGATCACAAGCCTGAAGCCAATTGCGAAAGCTGCTGCGGGCCAGCCAAACACTACTGTAACCGGCGACCTAACTATTAAAGGCATTACTAAGCCAGTTACTTTCCCGGCTACTATCACTGTTAAAAATGGTGTTGCTACTGCTAAAGCAAATGTAACTGTAGACCGTACAAAATATGACATCCGTTACGGTTCTAAGAGCTTCTTCGAAAACATCGGCGACAAAGCTATCTATGATGATTTCACAGTTTCTTTTAACGTAACTGCAAAACAGTAATTACTACCTGTGTTTAGTTGATAAAGCCCCGTAGCAACCGCTGCGGGGCTTTTCTTTTATACCTTATACTTATTTATCTTCTGATTATACTTGTCCAGCTGCCATACTTTCTAAGTGAGCCGCCAAGTAAGCAGAAAGTATAAAAACAGAAAAGCCTGATCTCTCAGGCTTTTCTGTTTAAGGTATTATTGTTACTACTCAACCAAAGCTTTATCAACTCTGGTAGGTGTATCGGTGCCGGAAACTACGCCCTGCGCGCCAAGCGCAATAGCTTTGATCATGTTGGTCAGGTGAGCCATGTCCAGCATTTCGAACTCATCGTTTACTGTGTGGTAAGTTGTGTCCTTATCTATCTGCACCGAAGAAACGGTGTGTGCCGGAACGCCTAAACGAGCCAGTGTAGCATTATCGGAGCGGTAGAACAGGTTCTGCTCCGGGTATGGGTCCGGGTGAATGCTGTAGGTAGTGCCCTGCAAACGGTTCTGCACAAGCTGGCCAAGATTAGAACGCTCAAAACCGGTCATGTAGGCGCTGTTAGGTCCGAATTTAGAAGGCTTGCCCACCATCTCGATGTTGAACATAGCTACAATCTGGTCGGGGTTAAACAGCTCGGAGAATTTTCTGGAGCCAAAGCCACCTATCTCTTCAGCGGTAAAAGCTGCAAAAACCAATGTGCGTTCCGGTTGTGGCTGCTGCTTGTAATAATTTGCCAGCATCATCATGGCCGTTGTACCCGATGCGTCATCGTCGGCACCGTTGGCTATACTATCGCCATCCACAGCCTGGCCTATACCAATGTGGTCGTAGTGTCCCGAGAATAGCACGTACTCATCTTTGCGCTTGCCTTCTATAACACCGATCAGGTTTGTAAGCGGCAGTTGCTCTATTTTGTTTGTGACAGATGCTTTATACTTTTTGGCTGAAGTTGCATCGGTAAGAAGGTATACTTTGCTGCTGCCTTTGGTAAGCTCCTGTTTCACACTGCCTCTGCCCATGTAGTTCTTAAACATCTCGAAGGTTTTTGCATGACTTGGGTGCACCAGTACCAACGCATCCTTATCCTGCCTCATGATATCAGAAAAAGCTTTGCGTGCATTTTCGCCTTCTTTTATTGTCAGCACCTGGCGTTTCTTATCCCGTTTCCAGCTCAGCTTTTCATCCGAAGTGCTTATCAGAATATTTTCAGGGGAGATGCTTTTGCCATTCAGCGTGGCCTGTGCAGCTCCGGGCGTAATTCTGTAAACAGTAAAGGTTTGCTTGAATGAGCCTTTAGCAGCAGGAAGCGGCGTTAAACCAATACGCTGAAATTCGCTCTGGATAAAATCGGCTGCTTTATCGATGCCGGGCGTAAAAGAAGAACGGCCCTGCATGTCGTCGGCACTGAGGGTTTTAACAAGGCGTGTTGTTTCCTGTACCGAAATGGCCGAAAGATCCTGTGCCGAGAGGGTGCTGCCAAAGCAAACTGCCAAGGCTGCAAGCAAGAGCTTGCTGTGTTTCATAGTGTAGGGTTAAAGTATAGGTTTTTGGTTTATTTTTAAAGATATTGAGGCAAGCCTGCCGGCGATTAAATCAGCAGCTTAATTTGACACACAAGGTACTGAAATTATGGAAACCCGCACCAACGTGAACTGGCTAAAACTGCTGCAATACACCGTGCTGGTTTGTGTGCTCCTGTACTTTGGCCGCCCTTTGCTTGTGCCGCTTAGCTTTGCGCTGCTTATAAGCTTTGTGCTTTACCCGATCTGTCAGTGGCTCGAGAGCAGGAAGTTTCCGCGCTGGTTGGCTATTCTGCTTTGCCTGTTGCTGGTACTGGTGTTGTTTAGCGGCCTAGCCTGGCTGCTGATAAGCCAGATGGGGCGTTTTGGGCAGGAGTGGCCAGCTATACAGGAAAAGCTTATAAAGACTTGGCATAACCTGAGCCAATACATGGAGCAGCGCCTGGGCATTACAAACCTGCAGCAAACCCAGTGGATAGAAAGTATGGCAGCCGATGTGGCATCTTCGGCATTGAACATGGTGCAGGGCGTAGTGTATACTTCTGCTGTTTCGCTGGTGCTGGTGGTGCTTATCCCGCTGTACTCGGCGCTCATACTTTATTACCGCGAGCAGCTGGCTACGGCGCTTTTCTCTATGTTCCCAAAGTCAGATACACCAACTATACGGGCCATACTTGCCGAGACCATTACCACCTACTATAACTTTATAAAAGGTATGGTGATCGTTTACTTTATAGTTGGTACCCTCAACAGCCTTGGGCTATACCTGCTGGGTATTCCGCATGCGGTTTTCTTTGGTGTGGTGGCATCTATACTTACGTTCATACCTTATGTAGGCATCACGATAGGAGCTATACTTCCGATGGCCGTTGCCTGGATCACGTATGATTCGCTCTTGTACCCGCTGGGCGTGATCATTGTGTTTTCGGTGGTGCAGTACCTGGAGGCAAACCTGATTTTTCCGTGGGCAGTAAGTTACAGGCTGCAGGTTAATATGCTGTTCACGTTGCTGGCCATAGTGGCGGGCGGTATACTTTGGGGAGCCTCCGGCATGATTCTGTTCATCCCGTTCCTGGCCATAGTTAAACTGATAGCTGATAAACACGAAGAGCTGCGCCCGGTATCGTTACTTTTAGGAACCGGCAACGAAATGAAAAAGCAGCCACGTCTCAGGCCTAAACACAAGCATCCTCAGGCCTGACGCTGGCGTGCCTCCCATTCCTTTTTAAGCAGGCTGTATACTTCCAGGTCTATGAACTGATCGTTGAGGTATTCTCCGTCGCGCTCAACACCTTCAATAGTAAAGCCCAGGCTTTTGGCAATGTTGCTGCTTTTATAGTTGCCTGTGCCAACTTTTATCTGGATCCGGTTAATGCCCATGTTCATAAATGCATGCTGGATAAGCGCTGAGCAGGAGCGCACCATAAGGCCTTTGCCCTGGTAAGGCTCGCCCAGCCAATACCCGATTTCCAGCTTATGGTTCAGAAGATCGATTGCTTTATAGCCGATAATGCCTACTATGCGCTCCAGGTATATAATGGCAAAGACCTGGTCGGTGTGGTTATCTTCTGCTGTTACACTTTGTAAAAAGGCTCTTGTATCCTTTACTGAATTGCTGTAATCTATGAACGGGAGCCATTCGCGCAGGTAAGCTCTGTAAGTATCTATTAAAGTATAAATTGCCTCTGCATCTTCAACGGTAACTTCGCGCAGGGCAAGGTCGGGTGCAATTACAAGCTCGTTAGGTGTTGCCAGTCTTTTCATAGTCAGGTTTGGTAGTTTGGTTATAGCTATACTTGTTGCTTTGACTGCACAAAGTAAAGATTAAAGTAAATAATAAAAAGCCCTCTTTTTATTACGGAAGAGGGCTTTTAAGTTTATACCTGGTGCTGTTTACTCAAGATGCTTTTTAATAAATGACAGGGATAGTTTGTAGGCATCTTCTGCAAAGGCCTTATTATACTTGGGGTTACTCGGGTTAGCAAAGGCGTGCACAGCATCATACATTTTTATAGTTACTGTTTCGCCAGCCTTCTTCATGTTCTGCTCAAACTCCTTTACCACTGCCGGAGTTATACTTTCATCCTGTTTGGCAAATATGCCTAGTACCGGTGCGTCCAGTTTCTTTAGCTGGTTTATGTCTTTTTCTGGCATGCCATAGTACATAACCACAGCTTCTGCCTTGTTTCCGGCAAGTATACCTGCCTCTAACGACCAGCTTCCGCCAAAGCACCAGCCGATGGTAGCTATTCTGGCATCTTTACCTGCATAAGCAATAGCACCGTTTATAATGGCCTGACCACGTTTGGTGCTCATGCCCTGCATATACTTTACAGCTGTCTCGCTTGTGGTAGCTACTTTGCCATCATATAGATCAAGGGCCAGCACGTTTACATTGCCCAGGTCTTTACCAAGGCGTTCGGCTTCGCGCATAATGTAGTCGTTCAGGCCCCACCACTCGTGTATCACCAGCAGGTAATTGTTTGTCTTTTTAGGAGCCTTTATCTCATATGCCGTACCTGTTTTGCCATCCGGGGTTTTAAAAGTTACCTTTTTTCCAGCTTTGTTTTGCAGCTTAAAAGGCAGTGGGTTGTCGTGCTTCATCCGGAAGTTAGGATCATTACCTAACATGGCAAACTGTGCAGTAGCCTCGGCAGGTTTAGCGCAGCAGGAGTGGTTGTCCTGGGCAAAAGCCCATTGGCAGGTAAGCAGGCAAAGCGCCAGAAGTATGCATGATCTTTTCATAGTTTGGTTATATAGGTTGCAGCAGAAAAAGGAAATAAATTAACCAAATTTAACTATTTACTCCTGATTTTGTTCTGCTTCTTTTGGCTTTTTGTAGCGTTTGCTTCGGCGCTTTACATACACTGCCGAAGAGCCTTTATCATCTTCTTTCCGGATAATAAAGAGATCTTTATGTGCTTTTATGAGGTGGATAAGCTGGCTATAACCAAACGTGCGCGAATCGAAGGCAGGGTCTAGTTGCCGTAAGCCTGAGCCTATAGCCCCCAGGTGCGCCCAGCCATCTTCGCCTACGGCCATTTTAAAAGCTTCTTTCAGCATAGGTACCGGGTTTGGCGGCGGGCTGTCGGGTTCATTTGTGTCGGGTTTTTCGGCGGCTTCTATTTTCTTTTCATCAATATCATCGGTCAGGTTTTCGGTATAGATGAAGATGTTGCAGGCATTTACAAAAGGCTTAGGCGTTTTGCGCTGCCCTATGCCCATCACAAAAATGCCAGCCTCCCGGATGCGGGTAGCCAGGCGTGTATAATCGCTGTCGGATGATACGATGCAGAAACCATCTACTAGATTGCTGTGCAGCAGGTCCATGGCATCTATGATAAGGGCGCTGTCGGTGGCGTTTTTACCAACCGTGTACCGGAACTGCTGTATAGGTTGTATGGCATGATTGTTCAGGCAGTCTTTCCAGCCATTCATCTGCGGGGTTGTCCAGTCGCCGTAAATTCGCCTTATAGTAGTAGGGCCATACTTGCCGGCTTCGGCTAACAGTTTTACAATAAGGCTGGGTTGTGCATTGTCGCCATCAATAAGCATGGCCATGCGGTGTGGTTTCTTTTCGCGGAAATTATCTTTCATGTATAAGGGCTGATATAGTTGGCCGGTGTGCCAGCCAGGGTTGCAGCTGTATAGTTTTTCAGTTATACTTATACTTCAGAGATGAGTTGTGGAGCGCAACCAGCCGCAGCATAATAAGTAAGAGTTAGAACATGTCTAACCCATACAGGAAGTATAAAATGAAACGGATGACGAAAATTTTGGGTGCTGTGGCAATGGCCTGCAGTACAGCATTTGCAGCTAAAGCGCAGGTTTATAAAGCCACTGAACCTTTAGCTCATACTTATTCTATAGTTGCCCGCGATGCTAAAACCGGAGAAATGGCGGTTGGGGTGCAAAGCCACTGGTTTTCGGTGGGTACTGCTGTGCCTTGGGCTGAGGCCGGTGTTGGAGTGGTCGCTACACAATCTTTCACAAATAAATCTTTTGGCCCCCGCGGGCTGGAACTGCTTAAACAAGGCAAAACTCCTGAGCAGGCGCTGGCTATACTTCTTGCGGATGATGAAGGCCGTGAGGTAAGGCAGGTTTCGATATTGGATGCGCAGGGGCGTGTGGCCACGCATACTGGTAAGAACTGTATCCGGTATGCCGGCCATATTACAGGCAAGGATTTTTCTGTGCAGGCAAACATGATGCTCTCGGATAAAGTATGGCCAGCCATGGCAAAAGCCTTTGAAGCAAGTGCCGGCAAACCATTAGCCGAGCGTGTGTTGATAGCTATGCAGGCAGCAGAGCGCGAAGGCGGAGATATACGAGGCAAGCAATCGGCAGCACTTGTGGTGGTGAATGGTAAAGCATCTGCCCAGCCATGGAATGACCGAACCATAGACCTGCGGGTGGATGATCACGAAAAACCACTTGACGAACTGGCACGCCTGCTGAAAGTATACCGCGCCTACGAACACATGAACAACGGCGACCTGGCTGTAGAAAAAGGGCAGATGGAAAAAGCCATGCAGGAGTATGGCAAAGCTGAAGCTATGTTCCCGAATAACCTCGAAATGAAGTACTGGCACGCCATTACACTTGCTAACAATGGCGATGTAAACGAAGCCGTAAAGCTATTGCGCGAAGTATACAAGAAAGACAAAAACTGGCAGGAGCTCACCTCCAGGTTACCCGAAGTAGGCTTGCTCACTTTACCTCCGAAGGATCTGAAGAAAGTGCTGGAAGTGAAGTAGGAGAGTAGTTTTTACAGATCCAACTACTATGGTGATTCACCTCACCCTAGCCCTCTCCTCCAGGAGAGGGGACTTGGCTTTGGCTATACTTTGCAATTTTGAGTTTTATGGTTGCAGTGGTCCAACCACCCCATGCCCCTCAGAGCTACGCTCGCTAGTTTTGAACTCGCGTTCTCACTAGTCCAAGGAGGGGAGCTTATATAAGTTCTGAACAGTTCTGCTCTTTGTCATCCCGAGCGTTAGCCGAGGGATCTTATACAGCCAAAAAACCCACCCCCGCACCCCTCCCAGGAGGGAAATTAGGCTGTTGCTATACCTCCGGTACCAGTACAATAGTTGCTGCCTTCTCTCGGGCAGGTCGCGACCTGTCCCTACAGATTAGTTGAAGTTCCATAGTAGTCTACTATCGAACCTGTTTCCAGTCCTTTGCTTGAGCGCCTATGCGAGTTTTTCCGATGCCTGTTAAGGCATTGCGACCGAAGGGTAGCAAAGGAAAAGCTCCCAGCGCGATGCAAAGGACGAGCCCTCGCGGGCTAGGAGCGAGCCAAACCAACTATGAAATAAGTAGCTGGTAAGACTTAGCAAAACAAGCAGCTATGCAACTAGAACCTGCTCGTCAGTAGCAAGAACTCAAACTATAAAACAAACACTATTCCCTCAAACAAAACCTCCTAATGTCCCACCATCCTTCATCTATAAAAATGATTTATTATATTAACGGTCACAAACCCTAACAAACTAAACTAAAACTTACATCACCTCTTATCATGCAACTTAAACTCAAACTGCGCAACCTGGCTTTTGCTGCGGCAACTGTGGTAGCAATGCCGGCTATGGCGCAACAAAACCATACTTCCGACTCTGTCACCATCCGGAAGATCTATGACAATGCCCTTACAAGCTACGAAAGCTACGAGAACCTGCGCTACCTGACCAAGAACATTGGCGCACGTTTAAGTGGCTCGCCGCAGGCCGCTGCTGCTGTAGACTGGAGCAAAAAAGTAATGGAAGACATGGGCCTGGACCGTGTGTACCTGCAGGAAGTAATGGTGCCGCATTGGGTGCGTGGCGAGAAAGAAGTTGGCCGCATTGAGGGTAAAAAGAAGCATGATGTTGCCATTGCTGCATTGGGTAGCTCGATTGGCACAGGCAAAAAAGGACTGAAAGCTGAAGTAGTAGAAGTACATAGCCTGCAAGAGCTGAAGACTAAAGATGTAAAAGGCAAGATTGTATTCTTCAACCGCCCTTTTGATAACAAACATATACAGACAGGTGCTGCTTACGGTGGTGCTGTAGATCAGCGTGGCGCTGGCCCGTCTGCTGCTGCTAAACAAGGCGCAGTAGGCGTAATTGTGCGCTCTATGACTAACGATTACCAGGATGTGGCTCACACTGGTAATACCCGTTACGAAGAAGGTGTGCAGAAAATTCCGGCTGCGGCTATCAGCACAAACGGTGCAGAGTTGCTTAGCAAAATGCTGAAGGAAGATGCCAAGCTGAAGTTCTTTATGAAGATGAACTGCGAAACGTTGCCAGATGTACTTTCTTACAATGTGATCGGTGAGATAAAAGGAACTGAAAAGCCTGAAGAAATTATAGTTGTAGGCGGCCACCTCGACTCATGGGATTTAGGTGAAGGTGCACACGACGACGGTACTGGTTGTATGCAGTCGATAGAGGTGCTGCGCCTGTTTAAAGAAATGGGCATTAAGCCGAAGAGAACGATCCGTGCCGTGATGTTTATGAACGAAGAGAACGGATTACGTGGTGGCCTTAAGTATGCAGAGCTGGCTAAAGCAAACAACGAGAAGCACATTGCTGCTATCGAGTCTGATGCGGGTGGTTTTACGCCGCGCGGCTTTGGTATAGATGGCAACGACGGACAGTATGCAAAAGTGCTTACCTGGAAGCAGTTATTGGCTCCTTATGGCCTGCACGACCTTACCCGTGGTGGCGGTGGCGCCGACATTGGTCCGCTAAAAGGACAAGGAACAGTAGCTTTGATCGGCTTCCGCCCGGATTCTCAGCGTTACTTCGATTATCACCATACTAAAATAGACACGTTTGAACAGGTTAACCGCCGCGAGATGCAGCTTGGTGCAGCTTCTATGGCATCGTTGGTATACCTGATCTCAGAATACGGCCTATAGTTTCTGATAGCAAGAAGGTCTTAGAGAGACCTCTGAAAGTATAAAAGCCTGCTCTGGTGTATCCGGAGCAGGCTTTTATACTTTCAGCTGATGCAGCAGAGTACCTCAAAGTATAATCAAGGCATCAGGAGAGAACTGTCGCCGTAGCTCAGGAAACGGTAGTTATTCTCCATGGCGTGCTGGTATACTTTGCGCCAGTTATCGCCTATCAGGGCCGAAACTAACAGTAACAATGTGCTTTCAGGCTGGTGGAAGTTGGTTACCAATCCGGCACAAATTCTGAAAGAATAGCCTGGCGCAATGATGATCTGCGTGCTGGCGTGCAGGTGGTCGGTGTTGTTGCGGTCCAGGTATTGCAGTAAAGCGGTTAATGCCTCAGTTGGAGTTGGCATGTCTGTACTTTCGTAAGCTTGCCACTGGCTTACGTGCAGGTCTTGTAATGGCTGTTCGGGTTGCTGGTATACTTTGGCTCCCAGCCAGTACAGGCTTTCCAGAGAGCGCATGCTGGTTGTGCCTACAGGTATGATTGGGTTTCCTAACTGAGCTAGTAATCTTTCTAGAAGGCTACGAGTAATATACAGTTGCTCGGCGTGCATTTCGTGCTCTTCCATTACATCGGCTTTAACCGGTTTAAAGGTTCCGGCTCCTACGTGCAGGGTCAGGTAAGCAGTGTCTATACTTTTTGCCTTCAGCTGTTCCATTACCCTGTCTGTAAAGTGCAGGCCGGCGGTAGGCGCTGCAACGGCGCCCTGCTGCGCTGCATAAATGGTCTGGTAGCGGGTACGGTCGTCGGGGGTAAGGTCGCGGTTGAGGTAGGGCGGAAGAGGCAGTTTACCACAACGCTCCAGTACTTCTGCAAAGGTTAGGTCAGCTGGCTGCCACGAGAATTTTATCAGAAAATGGCCTTCCTGTTGTGCTTCGCGCTCGGCGGTAAGTGTGCCGTTCTCAAACTGTAAGTATAAAGGGCCGCTCTTCCAGCGCTTGTTGTTACCTACCAGGCATTTCCAGGTACAGCTTTCTGTCTGCTGCATGGCCAGTTGCACTTCGCGATGCGGTAGCACAGGCTCCAGGCAAAATATCTCAATTATACCGCCCGTTTCTTTCTGAAAAAGCAGGCGCGCCTGCACCACTTTGGTATTATTAAAAACCAACAGGGTATTAGCCGGCAGCAGTTGCGGCAGATCGGTGAAAGTATAATCTGTAATTGCACCTGACTTGTAGTATAGCAATTTCGACTGATCTCGCTCTGGTAGCGGGAACTTGGCAATGCGCTCGTCTGGCAGCTTGTACACAAAATCCTTGATGGCCAGTTTTTTCGGGTCTGTAGTCATGGGTAAGTATAATGCAGTGCAAAGGTAATGCACTAAAACAAAAACTGCTGCCTTACTTTACAGAAGCAGGGCAGCAGTATGGCTTATCTTAAAGTATAGCTCGTGCTTACTGTAAGCTTTTTAGTAGATCTTCATCAATTGGTTCATCATCGTCGTCATCGTGACTACGGTCAAAATCAACCTCCTGCAGCAGTTCCAGGCCTTCCATTATCAGCTCGTCCAGCTCTTCTTTAGAGCCGGCATCCAACGTACGTTCAAATAAACCCAGAATCTCCTCGCGCTGCTCATTCACAAAAATCTCGTGGTACAGGTTATCGAACAGGGCTATCTTTTTCTGCACGATCTTGTCGATTTCGCGCGTATTTTTTGCCTTGATAGCCTGCTGCAACAGGTCGAGTACTTCTTTTGTATTCTCGTTATCGGCAAGGCGCGTAAAAGCCTTTACAAACGCAATGGCAATGCCCAGGCGCAGTATCTCGAAACGGTAATTCAGTTCCTCCGTCGACTGCCCGCCCTTTTGCACCCGCGAAGCCTTAAATGCCTGCTCAAATTTCTGGTACACGCTTGCTGCGCCAGTTTCAAACACAGCTGGTTTTTCAGGGGCATAGGCTGTTTCTAATAATAATTCAAAGCTTCTGGCGCTCATGCTATTTAGAGGTTTGTTAAGAATCGAGGGTGCAAAGGTAGTGTTTTATACTTTGTAACCATAGGCTTGGTTCTGACGGCTTTTACTAGTTTTCTGAGGGAGGAAAATCTGTGAAGTGACAGGTTCTGCTAATGTAGAGCGGTATCAGTGAGTCAGGCTATTAGAATAAAAAAGTCCGGCGTAGGAGCACCGGACTTTTTTGTTGTATAGTATAAGTTTATACTTACTCGTGTGCGTCTTCGTCGGCGCGGGCTGAACCACCGCTGATCAGCTGGCCGAAGAAAATACTGTTCAGGAACAACTTGTTGGTGCCGTACCAGAAAGCACGGAAGTTCGGGTTATCCGTCATAGCGATCACTTTGCCACCACCCAAAGACGAAACTGTAATAGCTGCGCTGTTCTGCAGTTGCTTCAGGTTTGGCTTAGAGATGTAGCCGCTCAGCAATGGTTTGGAAGTATAAACCAGTGGATTGGCAAACGGGCTCTTCGACGGCTCCATGAAGTAGGTGTTATCGCGGAAAACCGGCAATTTGCTGTTGTAGTAACCGTAGCCCAGCGGGTGTGTCAGGTCGAGGTTTGCTTCGAAGATAGCGCCGCCAATTACCTGCGCGCCGTTTTTATTGCTCATGGTTGCATATGGCAGGCGGGTAGTGTCGTTCTTGGCACCGTCTTTAAAGGTCATGTTACCGATCTTGTTATCTGCTAGCCATTTTGCTGCACCTCCAAGTGCTACCAGTGTACCACCGTTCTGTACCCAGCTACGAAGTTTGTTCTTGCCAGCTTCAGAGATATCGCCATAGTTGCCATCGGCCATTACCAGCACATTATACTTGCTTATGCTGCTGCGGTTCAGGGTTTCCAACGACATCATGGTTGGTGTCATGTTGAAGCGATGGTCGAGCAGGTGCCAGGCTTCGCCCATGTCGTTGCTGTTCACGCCGCCACCAATCAGCATAGCAATCTTAGGTTGATTTAGCGGCAGGAACATCGGGCTGCCCAGTTTTATACCTTTCGGATTAAAGCCGGTGCTCATGTTGTAGATCGTTAGGCCATTTTCGGCAGCAACCTTGGTTAAAAGCTGGTGCAGTTGCTCCGGGTTGTGCTGCTGTCCGCTTACCGGAATCATTATAGAACCATAACCAAATTCCCTGCCGTCGCTTGTAGAGAATTTATCAGTTGCCACACGGGCTTGTACGCGGTTCTGGAACAGGGTATTCAGGGCGCGTGGTGCATAGTAGCCAAACCACTCAAACACGTAAGCATAGTCGCTTTTGCCACCTACTACTTCGCCTTTTGGCATAGAGAGTTCTGTAACACGCTCGCCCAGCTGATTGCTTCTCAGGCTTTTCATGTTGGTGTGCTCCAGGTTAAAGGCCAGCGGGAAAGTCCAGGCAGAGATGTCGTAGAATAGGCTGTCCTGGAACTTGGTGCGGCGCTCGAACATGGCCTCGATCAGCTTGTACTGCGGCTGGTTTGTAGGTACGATGTAAGCATTCTCCGGTGTATAAGTCACGTTATCTACCTTGAAAGACTCCTTCGGACGGTATACTTCGATCTGGTGCTGTTTGATGATCTCAGCCAAGTGGTAAGCGCGTGTCTTATCTTTTTCAGAGCCGAATACATAGGCAGCATAAGGTGCTTTACGGGCCGCCTGCGCAGCCTCTTTGTAGAAGTCACGCTGATGTGCCAGTAACTCCTCGCGCATGTTCTGCACCGCCTCTAAAGTAGAAAGGGTAGTAGTAAACTGGTTGCGGATCGTGAACGGGAACGACAGCACGCCGTTGGTGCTCTCCTGCGCATGACCACGCGAACTGGCCTGCTCGAAAAGTATACCTACAGCGCCGTTCACATCCGGGTAAGTAGAGCCTTTGCCGTAATAGAAATCGTCGTAGCTCTCTTCGGTATAATAGAACGAGCCGATCTTATCCAGTGCCTTGGCATGGAAACCACCGATCTTCTGCGTTAGTTTAAAGTTATTGGCTGGCGTGAGCGGGTGGTTACGGCTCGGGATGCCCGGCTGGAAGAAGAACGTAGCATTGGTACCCATCTCGTGGTGGTCAGTCAGTACATTTGGCTTCCACTCGTGGAACTTCGCCAGTCGGCCTTTAGACTCCGGGTGCTGCAGCGGTAACCAGTCGCGGTTCAGGTCGAACCAATAGTGGTTGGTGCGGCCGCGTGGCCAGGCTTCGCTGAATTCTTCGCTGTTCGGGTCGGTAACCAGGTTCTTGCCTCGGTGCGAGTTTACCCAGCTGGCAAAACGGTTCATGCCATCCGGGTTTATCGAAGGGTCCACAAGTATAACCGTCTCGCTCAGGAGCTTCTCGATCTCCGGACCTTGTGCGGCTGCTAAATGGTAAACTGCCAGCAAAGAGGCGTTGCTACCGCTTGGTTCGTTGCCGTGCACGCTGTAGCCCATCCAGAGTACGGCAGGCATTTTTTTGATGTCGAGGTTGCCGGAAGCACCTGGATCCGTCAGTTTTTTGTGCTGCTCTTTTATACTTTGGATGTTCTTGTGGTTCTCAGGTGAAGTAATGGTAAGCAGGTATAAAGGACGGTTTTCGTGGGTGCGGCCATACTCTTCCATTGTTATACGGTCTGATACCTGGTCCATCTGGCGCATGAACATAACCAGCTGATCGTGGCTGGCGTGCCATTCGCCTACCTCGTAGCCAAGTATAGCTTTAGGTGTAGGTATGTTGGGGTTATAGGTTACCTCTTTGGGCAGGTAATACCCCAGATCTGCCTGCGCTACTACAGGCTGGCTGAATAGTGCCAGCGCCGCCACAGCGAATGCGTAAAGTTTTTTCATTTTGTAATAGTTTAAGGTAAGTAGGTTAAAGTCAGAGTTACTGCAATATGTGTTTTTACAGAGGCTTTTGCAAATATTTATACTTCTGAATATTGCATCTATAGGTGTGATATACAAGATGCTAGGCAGGTCGGAGATGAGAAATGCTGAAGTATAAAGTATAGAAAATGGAATAACCAGCTGTTATACTTTGCACAGCTTTTCGCTGCAATCATAGTTCGAAAGCATCTTTATTGTGTATAAACAACAAGAGCCGGACAATGCGCCCGGCTCTTGTTGTTATAGTTGTAAAAACGACTTTAAAACTACAGCACCTTCACTTTTATACTTGTTGCCTGCTGCGGCGAGTGGTATACTTTGTGAGTAGCCTTAATAAAGTCTTCTTCGTTGGCTTTGAAGATATTATCCACATACTTCTGCGGGTTGCGGTCTACCAGCGGGAACCAGGTGCTTTGTACCTGCACCATAATGCGGTGGCCTTTCTTGAAAGTATAAAGCACGTCCTGCAGCTCTATATTTACCGGTGTTACCTGGTTTGGCGTGAACGGCTCAGGCTTCTCAAAGCTGTTGCGGAAACGGCCACGGAAAACCTCGCTGCGCACCATTGCCTGGTAACCACCCATCGGCTTGTTTGGCTGGTGCGGGTTTGCTTTTGCAGAGTCAGGGTATACGTCGATCAGTTTAACTACCCAGTCAGCATCTGTGCCTGTTGTAGCTACTTTTAATTGCGCCAGAAGCTCGCCTGCCAATGTAATGTCATCAGTTAGCACATCTGTCTGGAAAGTAAGTACATCAGGGCGTCGGCTGGCAAAGCGCTGATCGTCTGTCATGTATTCGCGGGTCATGCCGGTTGCAATGGCTTCTGTAAACGGAACAGGTTTGGCTGGATCAGAGATAAACTCTGTAGCCTCGGTTGTGCCTGCTTTTGGTGCATCAAAGCTTAGCTTACCATCGGCGTGGAAGTATAAGGTTTTCTCCTGCACATTTTTCGGAGGCCATACTTCAAACTCGCGCCACTTGTTATTGCCGCCTTCAAACATAATGGCTTCCGGTAATTTTACATCGCCTTTAGCATCGCCTTTCAGGTAGTGGCTGAAGAATTTAGCTTCAACTTCCTGTTGATACCACGGCGAGTTTTTCTGCCCAAAGTATACATTGCCAATATTAGAGCCATCTGTTCTTGCCCAGCCACCGTGCACCCATGGGCCCATCACCAGCATGTTAGTTAACTTCGGATTGTTCTTTTCTATGGTCTGGTAGATCTTGAGCGGACCGTAAAGGTCTTCAGCATCGTACCAGCCGCCAACGGTCATAACGGCAGTGCCTTTAATGTTTTTGAGGTGAGGCAGCAGGTTGCGGTCTTGCCAGAACTTGTCGTAGTTAGGGTGTTCTACCATGTCGTTCCAGAAGGCCACGTTATTCTTAAGGTATTTCTCGTTGGCGTTCTTAAGCGGGCCCATGCGCAGGAAGAATTCATAGCCATCCGGGGTGCCGTGCTTAAAGCCTGGGTTGCGGTTTGGCGTAGGTTCAGGGCGAGGAAGGCCAAAGCTTGCCAGGAAGTTGAAAGCGTGCGGCAGGAAAGTAGCACCATTGTGGTGGAAATCGTCCCAGAACCAATCGGCAATAGGAGCCTGCGGCGATACTGCTTTAAGTGCTTTGTGGTTGCTCATGAGGCCGGCAGCAGCGTAAAAGCCCGGGTAAGAAATGCCCCACTGGCCCACACGTCCGTTGTCGTTTTTCAGGTTTTTGGTAAGCCAGTCTACAGTGTCGTAGGTGTCGGTGCTTTCATCTATAGCATTTTTGCCTTTCTTGTTAGGCACGTGCGGCGTCATGTTCACAAACGTACCCTCCGACATATAAGTACCACGCACATCCTGGTATACAAAAATGTAACCGTCACGCATCATGGTCGGGCTCGGGCCTATACTTGTTTTATACCCTTCGCCATAAGGCCCCACCGAGTATGGCGTACGGTTCATCATGATCGGGTATTTCTTCGACTGGTCTTTGGGCGAGTACACAACGGTGAATAGTTTTTTGCCATCACGCATTGGTATCTGGTACTCCTGTTTTACATAGTTCTGTCGGATAAAGAGGGAGTCCTCGTTTACCCTCTGCGCTATGGCTCCGGTTGCGCTGAACTGCCAGAGCAGCGTCAAAACAAGCAAACGGAGCAGGGTTAAAGGTTTGTTCATCTTAGTTTAGTGTTATGTTTAGGTTGCTGAAATATAGCAATAAGGAAGTATAAATGACAGCGCAACGCGACTTCTATTCCCTAACCTTCAGAGATTATTTTTCAAAAGCATTGTATATATGGTATTTTGTATATATATTTTGAGGTAATCTGAATAATGCTATAATGAAGATAACAAAGAGAGATATGCGATTCTTTCTGCTAGGTATTTTAGCCATGTTCATTTTTGTGCTAATCTACGACTGGGATGACTTTAAAAGAGGCTTAAAAGATGGGGCCACCGGCTCTTATAACTATGAGCATCAGGAAAAGGCGCCGGTTTCTGGTCAGGAGAAAACGCAGTAAAACAGTACAAACAATCTAAATTCTATACTTTATGCTTAAATCTCTACTGCTTCGGACCAATGCCAATTATGATGCAACTCAGCAGGCAGGCCACCACATGGGCTACCTAATTGGCAGCAACATCCACTTTATTATTGGTGGGTTATTACTGATTGTTCTACTGTTATATGTGAGATCACGAAGGAAAAGAAATGCACAATAAACACAGCAAGTGTGGGCATGGCTTTGCTTCTGAAGCATAAAGTAATTAGGGTAAATACCGTTAGCGCAGATGCCGCATTATGGCAAATGGCAACGGTGCCCAGAAAGCTGTTTTTACTCCTATAGTTTTAAGGCCGCGGTTCGTCCAGTTATTACAGTTCCTGAAAAGGTGAAAACGACCGTTTGCTTCGTAAAAATTATCTTCAGAAGTATAGCCTGCCCCTTTTATAAGTATAAATTCCCCGTTCTTCTGTTTAAAAGTACCTGTAATGTAGTTTACCAGTAGCTGGTACTGTGCCTCAGTAAGTATAAGGGGGCGCTGGTATTTGTTCGAAGTCAGCGGCCTTGGGATGTACTCTACGTGCATGGCGCTGCGGGTAGGCCAGAACAGGGCTGTAAAGGCTACATCTAATCGCAGGTCCTTCCATTCGGGTGTTTCCATGTAAAACCGCCTGTCGCCCCAGCCAAAGGCAACGTGGGTGTAGCTGCTATCGGCTCCGGCATAATCCTGCAAAGGCAAAGAAGTTCTCCAGTCGGTGCCGCCGGCGTTTACGGGCAGTACAAAATCAGTATGCACGCCATTGTCGGTTACAAAAATCTTTATGCCCTCTCGGGCCTGGGCGTAGCTGCTATTCACTGGTATACTGCCTAAAAATAAGGCTGCAACCAAGTATAAAAGCACTACCGAAAAAGCTACCAGTATACTATACAAACACCCGCTTTGCCATTTACCTGCCATAGCTTTTTAACGGCAAAAACAGCTGCTTAGCTACAAAACTGAAAACTTAAAGCCTGCAGTGCCGGCAATTATTTATCCTGCTTTTGTAGGCCCTCTTCCAGAATCAGATCTTCGATGACAATTCGGCCAGAGCCGCTGGTGTGTGCGCTTTTCAGGTAAGGCAGCGTAATAGTTATTTTGGTGCGGTGGCGGTTGTAGCGGAAGTGCTGCTCAGTATCTATTATCAGTTGCCCATCCTTTACTTCTGTGATAATGTGCGGCAGTATCTCGGCAGATGACTCTATCAAAATGCTGTAAGTCTCGCCGTAGCGTACGTGTACTTCGGCATTGTTTTTAAGTTCAACTGCATCAAAGCCTGTAAGTGTGCGTTCTTCAACTTTTCTGGGGCTGTATTCTTCATCCCATTGGCAGGCCGGGCAAAAAAGAACCAGCAGCAGGCTGGCCAACAGCCAAGTATAGCGTTTCTTCAATTTTTCCTTCATAGTGTTGTGGAGCGTGCCACAAAGTTCTGAGAAAAACGTATAGGATGCAGCAGTTTTTGGCGCGTTAAATTTAAGTTTATACTTTACGGTGGTAAGTGCTGGTGTTAAAGTGTAAAGTATAAGCCTTGGCGCATCTGGCTTTTTCCCGCAGATTGTAACACATTTGCACTTACAATAAGCAACTCTTTCTATACTATAAAATGATGATCAATACCCTGAAGCGATTTGCTGCTTTTGCCCTGGTGCTGCTGAGTGTGCAGTTTGCTGTGGCGCAACAAGCTATACAAACGCCTGCACAATTTCTGGGCTACGAACTGGGCAAACAGTTTACTACCCACGAGCGCATTCTGGCTTATGTAAACCACCTGGCAACACAGGCACCAAACCGCATTAAAGTACAGGAATACGGCCGTACCTACGAAGGCCGCCCACTGGTGCTGGCTTATGTGGCAAACGATGAAAACCTGCAACGCATGGAGCAGATCAGGGAGAATAACCTGCGCCAGGCAGGAGTACTTAACGGGCAGGTGCAGGGCAACCAACCAGCTATTGTCTGGATGAGCTATAACGTGCATGGCAACGAAGCTGTATCGTCGGAGGCGGTAATGCAGGTGCTTTATGATTTAGTAAACCCTGACAATGCGCAGACAAAGAAATGGCTGCAGAATTCGCTTGTTATCATAGACCCTTGTATAAACCCTGACGGGCGTGAGCGTTACGTACAGTGGTATAAGCAGGCTAGTAACCAGGGCGGTAATGCCAATCCTTTTGCATGGGAACACTACGAGCCATGGCCGGGCGGAAGACCAAATCACTATTACTTCGACCTGAACCGTGACTGGGCCTGGCAAACGCAAAAAGAATCGCAGCACAGGCTGGCGGTTTACAATAACTGGCTGCCGCAGGTACACGCCGATTTCCACGAGATGGGACCGGAGTCGCCTTACTATTTCTCGCCTGCTGCCAAACCTTTCCATGAAAGTATAACGCCTTGGCAGCGCCAGTTCCAGAACACCATTGGCGATTATAACCGCAAGTACTTTGATAAAAACAATTGGTTATACTTTACCCGCGAAAGCTTCGACCTGTTATACCCTAGCTACGGCGATACCTGGCCTACTTTTAACGGCGCAATAGGTATGACTTATGAGCAGGGTGGTTCCGGCAGAGCAGGCCTGGCTTACAAAAAAGAAGACGGCGATACCCTTACGCTTACAGATCGTATCGCACACCATCACGCGGCCAGCTTAGCTACGATGCAGGCCACTTCAGAAAAAGCAGACCAACTAAAGCAGGAGTTCAGAAAATACTATAGCGATAACCTGAAGAACCCTCAGGGCAAGTATAAAGCATTTGTTTTTAAAGCCGATGGCGCCAACGTCGCTAACCTTAAAATGCTGACAGACTATTTAGACAGGCAAGGTATAAAGTATGGCTATGCCGGCAAAAAAGGCTCTGCAAGAGGTTTTAGCTATACTACAGGCAAAGACGGTAGCGTGAAACTAGCGGAGAACGACGTGGTGATAAGTATGTATCAGCCAAAATCCACGCTGGTAAAAGTGCTGTTCGAGCCAGGCTCACCACTCGAAGATTCCCTTACCTATGACATTACATCGTGGGCGCTGCCGTATGCTTTTGGTTTGGATGCTTATGCCGTTCGTGGCCGATTAGAGCCAGGTGCTGCCAAGCCAACTGCACAAAATGCACCGGCCCTTACTCTCGAGAAACCATACGCTTACCTGGCCCGCTGGAACACAATGCAGGATATTAAATTCCTGGCTGACCTGATGAAGCAGAACATACGTGTGCGACAGGCGGGTAAAGCTTTCGAGACCGATAAACAGAAGTATGAAGCAGGTACGCTGATTATTACCCGTACCGGCAACGAACGCCTGGGTGATAGCTTTGATAAACTTGTACGCGATGCTGCTGCTAAACATAGCGTAGCGTTAGGTGCTGCCGCAACAGGTTTTGTTACCAGCGGTGCCGATTTTGGCTCTGAAAGTGTACGTTCTATTAAAATGCCACGTGTAGCTCTGATGGGCGGAGATGGTGTGTCGTCAAATGCGTTTGGCGAAGTATGGCATTACTTTGAGCAGCAGATCGGCTACACGGTTACGGTTTTAAATACATCATACTTTAGCAATGTGCCACTAAATAATTTTGATGTGCTTATACTTCCGGCAGGTAACTATAACCGCGTGCTGAATGAGCAGACCCTGGAACAGGTGAAAAACTGGGTAAAAAGCGGCGGAAAACTGATCGCTATGGAAAGTGCTGCCGGTTTCTTAGCCGGTAAAAAAGACTTCGACCTTAAGAAAAAAGACGGCCCTGAAGAAGGCGAAACCAAAGAAAAAAGCAAGAAACAGGAAGACCCTTATGCTGACCTGCGTGCTTACGGCGATCGCGAGCGTGAAGCTTTGTCCGGTGAAGTACAAGGCAGCGTGTTCCGTGTTCATCTGGATAATACACACCCGCTGGCTTATGGCTACGGCGATACCTACTTTGCCCTTATCCGCTCAGCCGAAACGTTTGATTTCCTGAAAGGCGGCTGGAATGTGGGAGTGATCAAGAAAGACAACCATACTACCGGTTTTGTAGGAGCCAGAGCTAAGCAGCGCCTTCAGGATGCGCTTATACTTGGTACACAGGACCTTGGCCGTGGGCAGGTAGTTTATATGGCCGATAACCCGCTGTTCCGTGGGTTCTGGCAAAGCGGCAAATTACTGTTTGGTAATGCTGTTTTCCTGGTAGGGCAGTAGGAAGTATAAAATCAATTTGAAGATCCCCTGGGTGCACTGCCTCAGGGGATTTTTTATCAGCAGAAGGCTGTAGTAAAGTTTGCAGGCGCTGTATTTAATGGTAAATTAGCAAATATACTTTGTCCGTTTCAATTATAGATAGAGGCAGAGCCTCAGTACGAAAAACTATGAACAAGATCATTACTTATCCTACCCCGGAGGAGTATCCAGAGGGAATGAAAAACTATATCGAAGCTGCCAAAGCAGATGACCTTTTACGTGGATTGGCTGCCAGCCAGGAGTTTATCATCAACTTTATGCTGGGGCTTGATCAGGAGAAGCTGTTACACCGCTATGCGCCTGGCAAATGGTCTATAAAGGAGCTGTTGGTGCACATGATGGATGCCGAGCGTATTTTTGCTTACCGCGCCCTTCGTTTCGCCCGCCAGGACAAGACAGACCTTGCCGGTTTCGATGAAAACAACTATGTAGGCCCCTCTAAAGCGGATAGCAGAGCGATAACTTCTATACTTTCGGAATACGCTGCCGTGCGCCAGGCAACTATAGAACTGTTTAAGAACTTTGATGATGAGATGCTGAACCAGACCGGAACAGCCAACAACAACCGAATTTCTGTAAGGGCCCTGGGATATGCTATACTTGGCCACGAAATCCACCACCTGAACATTATACGCCAGCGTTACCTGGAGCAGGTATAACAGCTTATTTACTTTTAACCAATCTTACATGCAGAATCGCAAACCCTTCAGAATTATACTTACCATTGCCTGCTTTGTATTTGCCGGCATAAAGGCTTACGAAATAATAAGAGGAGAATATGAGTGGGTGGATGTTTTCTTCCTTGTAGCTTTTCTGGGCTTCGGTATCACGTACCTGGTTGCCATGAGGAAGGAAAACAAGTAACAAAACCCTATAAATGGGAAAAACCTGAAAGTCAACAAGTATCTTGGTAGATCGCTTAAGACTTTCAGGCTTTCAACTTTTAGCCAAAGGTATCTGTATATACGGCCCTGTTAAGCCAATGTTACGGGTTTTAAGAAAAAAGATAAAATATTTTTAACTGCGGCTGAAGGTGGGGTTTTCGCTATACTTTAGGCTACAACATCAGAACGTCTTGCGTGAGATTTAGCTATACTTCCTGCAGCTTATTACAACACAGTTGATGTGGTTTACATCGGATCAACATCGGCAACTACCCGCACATCTTTAAAATCAGGAAGCAGCTTTAGTTGTTGTATGGCTACTGCGATCTGGCCTTTGGCAGTGCGGAGGTTTGTGTTCTCGCGTGGCAGCTTAATGTGAATCTCGTTCAGGAACAGATTCCGGATCTTGAAGATGTACGGAACTTCCGGCCCCAGCACCTGCTGCTTTCCTAACCTATCCGATAGATCATTAGCCAGCACTATAGCAGCATTTTCAGAAGTGCGTTCATCGGCATGTTTTACCGTTACCCTGATCATGCGCACAAAAGGAGGGTAGCCAAAGCGCATGCGTTCCTCTATTTCGTGCTCATACAGGCTTTCATAATCTGTGCTGTGCACTTTTCGGAAGATAGGCTGCAATGGGTCGCGTGTCTGGATAATAACCGTACCTGGCTTGCCTTTACGCCCTGCCCGGCCACTTACCTGCACAAACAGCTGAAAAGCCCGCTCATGCGCCCTGAAATCAGGGAAATTAATGATACTGTCGGCGTTCAGGATACCTACCAGGCTCACATTTTCAAAATCGAGGCCTTTGGTAACCATTTGCGTACCTACCAGCACATTCGTTTTGCCGCTCTCAAAGTCTGAGATTATCTGCTGATAACTGTTCTTTTTCTTGGTGGTATCCAGGTCCATGCGTTGGACTTCAGCATCCGGCAGCAACAGCTTCAGATCGTCTTCTATCTTTTCGGTACCAAAGCCCATACTTTTCAGCGTGGTGGCACCGCAGGCTGGGCAATCGTGAGGCATGCGCTCGTGGTAGCCGCAGTAGTGGCAGCGCAACTCGTTGTTATACTTGTGGTACGATAAGCTAACAGCGCAGAATTTGCACTTTGGAATCCAGGAGCATTCGTCGCAGCTGATGAAAGGAGCGTAGCCGCGGCGGTTCTGGAAAAGTATAACCTGCTCGTGGCGTTGTAGGCGCATCTCCATTTCGGTTAACAACTTACCTGAAAAGTGGCTGTGCATGTTCTTGCGGTGCTGCTCTTCGCGGGTATTTACCAGTTCTATATCCGGCAACTGCGCCTCTCCAAACCGTTGGTTCATAGTTACTAATCCCCAACGGCCGGTTTTGCAGTTGTAGTAGGTTTCTATGGAAGGAGTGGCCGAGCCAAGCAGCGTTTTTGCACCCTGCAAATGTGCCATCATCAGGGCTGTTTCGCGGGCGTTGTAGCGTGGTGCCGGCTCGTATTGTTTGTAGCTGGCTTCGTGCTCCTCATCAATAATAATAAGCGAAAGCTCATGGAAAGGCAGGAAAACCGCTGAGCGAACCCCAACTACCACCTGAAAGCGGCCTGACAATATACCTTGCCATACTTCGGCACGCTCGTTATCTGAGAACTTTGAGTGGTATACACCCAGCTTGTCACCAAACACCTTCATCAGGCGCTGCACTATCTGGGCTGTAAGGGCAATTTCAGGCAGCAAGTATAAAACCTGCCCGCCGCCTTCCAGGGCATGTTTTATCAGGTCTATGTATACTTCGGTTTTGCCACTGCCTGTAACCCCATGCAGCAGCACAGTATCTTTCTCCTTGAATAAGCCCAGAATTTCGTCTTTTGCTTTTAGCTGATGCTCCGAAAGTGCCATTGGCATGTGCCTTGGGCCATCTTCAACCGGAAACCTAGAAATTATCTGGTCGAATTGTTCCAGTACACCCTTTTTAATAAGCGAATCTATAGAGGATTTTGAAAGGTGGGGGTTAGAGGTAAGTACGCTCTTTTCCAGTCCTTTATAGTTCAGGTTAATATCCTGGTGCACCGGTACTTTCTGCAGGTAGTTCAGCAGTATGTCCAGCTGTTTTGGCTTTGGCGTAAGTTGCTCGAAAAGCTCCTCCAGCATGCCTTCTTCCTGCACAAAATGCTCTGAAAGGCGCACCATTTTCACCACTTTGGGCGCAAACTTATCGCTGACCTGCTCAAAAATAATAATGGCCTCTTTCTGTATAAGAGACTTAATATATTTATGATAACTTTTGCCCTGTAGCAGGTTGCCTACCTCGGTGAAGGTAAGGGTCTGATTATGTTCTAAGGCATAGATGATCTTCGCCTCCTGCGCCGACAGAGGAATATCGTCTTCTTCAGGATTGTACTGCGGGTGCAGCTGTACCCTTGATTCACTGCTGAGCTTCAGTGCCGATGGCAGAGCCGCATTTATAACTTCGCCAAGCGTGCACATGTAGTAATCTGCTATCCACTTGAACAGCTTCAGTTGCGGTGCAGTTATAATAGGCTTATCATCCAGCACATCCAGGATATACTTCGCCTGGTACTCGGCAGGGGCGTTTTCATGGATATCGGCTACGATACAGCTCAGCACCTTTTTGGCTCCGAACTGCACAATTACCCGCACACCTACCAGCACATTATCGTTCATTTCGAGCGGAATGCGGTAAGTATAAAGCTTGGGCAGTGGCAATGGTAGTATCACGTCAGCAAACAACGTAACGCGCTCCACAGCCGGCTCAGGCGGATAATTAAAATTGAGTAGCTCTGACAAGGGTATAAGTATAAATAACTCTTACAAAGGTCGTAAAAAATGCGGATTGTTTAAGGCTAACAGATCTACAAAACAAACAGAACTCCTGACGAAAGTATAAAATGCCTGAACCCTAAGTATAGGCACAGCAGTAAACCCTTTATCTGTAGTTGGGGCACAGAAGTATAAGTATAACCTCTTGCCTTGGTTGTTAACATTAAATTACTTGAGCATGAATTTAGGCGGAAATACAGTATTGATAACGGGTGGTGCCTCGGGCATTGGTTTGGCGTTGGCTGAGCGTTTTTTGAAAGCTGGGAGTGAAGTAATTGTCTGCGGCAGGAGAGAGGAGAAGCTGGAAGAAGCAAAACGATTGCACCCGGGGCTGCATACCAGAGTTTGCGATGTGGCGCAGGAGTGGGATCGTAAAACGTTGTTTGAGTGGATAATACGTGAGTTTCCGAAGCTGAACGTACTGGTGAATAATGCCGGCATTCAGCGCAGAGGCAAGTTTACAGAAGACACGGAAAGCTGGGAGGTGCGCCGCCAGGAAATAGCTATAAACGTAGAGGCTCCTATCCATTTTTCGGCTCTGTTTATACCTCATCTTAAACAGCAACCTACAGCAGCAATTATCAATGTTTCGTCTGGTCTGGCTTTTACGCCTGCTACGTTTGCCTCTGTTTACAGTGCAACAAAGGCAGCCGTGCATTCCTTTACCATGACGCTACGGCATGAGCTGGCCAATACAAGTATAGAAGTGATTGAGATTGTGCCTCCGGCTGTGAATACTGATTTAGGAGGCGTAGGCATACATACAATGGGCGCGCCGGTAGATGAGTTTGCAGACAACATTATGCAACGCATTGCAGCCGGCGAACTGGAAGTTGGCTACGGCCGCGCCGAAAAAGCACGATTAGCCTCACGTGAAGAGATAAACGATATGGTATTGATGATGAGTAAGTTGTAAATCCCGCTTCTGTAAAGTATAAGAATGTGATGTTCTTATACTTTACAGAAGCGAGTTATAGTGTAGGAAATTTACTTGCTTGTTGGTGCTTGCCCTGGAGCTGACCAAGCGCCTCTGCTGCGGTGTGTACCGGCAACTGGCAGGTCTTGTTATAGCACACATATATGGTATTCCTGCCGTTGATGGCTACTTTATCTTCCAGAAGGGCTAGTTCGCTGCTTGTTTTTGTGCCGAGCAGGATCATGTTCGGGATGTAAAAGGAGCTGAGTTCTTCCCTGATGTTTGCAGCTTCGGGGCCAACTATGGCTACTTCGGCAGTTGGCGTTAGTTTATGGAAGTATAGAGTTGCCCAATTGCTCAGGTGCGAAGGCTCTTTTACCACCAAGGCCTTTACTTTTGCGAGCATCTCGTTGGATAGTTGTGTATAGCGCTCCTCATCAAAGTATAAGCCAAGAAGGTGCATGTTCATGGCCATTACCGAGTTAGAAGATGGCACTACGTTGTCGAATATCTCTTTTTTCCGCGCAATCAGTTTTCCGGCATCTTTATCAGTGAAGAAGAACATTTGCTCAGCCTCATCATAAAAATGCTCTAAAGTATAATCTGTTAAGCTTTTTGCCTCCTGCAGCCATTGTTCATCAAAAGTAACTTCATATAACGCTACCAGAGCACGAATCAGTAAAGCATAGTCTTCAAGGAAACCATCTATAGTTGCTTTGCCTTCTTTGTAGTTATGATATAGTTTATTGCCTTGCTTCAGATGCTGTAGCAGGAAATTGGCGTTTTGCAGTGCCAGCGTCAGAAACTTATCTTCGCCGAAAGTATAGAATGCATCGGCAAGGCCTTTGAGCATGAGCGCATTCCAGGAGCAGAGTATTTTGTCGTCGGTAGCAGGTCGAATGCGTTTTGCCCGTACTTCCATTATTTTTTCCTTCCACGACTTAACCATTTCTTCCAGCACCTCCAATTCCAGTTCATTTTCATCAGCAAACCTCTCGTTGCTGATGCGGCGGTGCAGAATGTTGGTGCCATGCTCAAAATTTCCGGCAGCGGTTACGTGGTAGTATTTAGAAAAAAGCGGCTCCTCGTCCTCAAGTATGTCTTGCAGCTCTTCCTTTGTGAAAACATAAAACTTGCCTTCCACGCCCTCACTGTCTGCATCCAGAGATGAATAAAAGCCACCTTCAGGACTCATGAGCTCACGCTCGGCAAAAGCTATGGTTTCGTACACAACGTCCTTGTAAAGCGAGTCTTTGGTGATCTGGTAAGCTTCGGCATATAAGCTAACGAGTTGCCCGTTGTCATAGAGCATTTTTTCAAAGTGGGGTACAAGCCATTCCTCGTCTACAGAATATCTGGCAAATCCGCCGCCGATCTGGTCATAGATGCCGCCATAAGCCATTTCGCGCAATGTCAGGTTTACATGGTGTAGTGCGGCATCTTCGTGGGTATGGCTGTAGAAGCGCAGCAAAAACAGGTAATTGGTAGGCATCGGAAATTTAGGAGCCCTGTTTAAACCACCCAGCTTTTTATCGAAACGGCTGCGCATGTTCTGGAACATCTGCCTGAAATCTGCCTCAGTAATAGTAGGGTTGCTCCGGGTTAAGCCATACTTTTCAAGCTCGCTCAGGTTCAGGTGCGTTACAAATTCTTCCGCCGATTCATCAAGCTCTGCCCGGTTTTGTTTATAGGCATTGGCAATGTTTTGCAGCAGTTGTACCCATTGCTGCGGCGGAAAGTAAGTGCCTCCGTAAAAAGGTTTTGCCGATGAGTTTAGAAACACATTGAGTGGCCAGCCACCTTGCTGCCCCATGGCCTGCAGGGCATCCATGTAAATGGCATCTACATCAGGGCGCTCTTCGCGGTCTACTTTTATGCACACGAAGTGCTCGTTCATCACCTTTGCTACCTTCTCATTTTCAAACGACTGATGCTCCATAACATGACACCAGTGGCAGGCAGCATAGCCTATACTTACAAGTATGGGTTTGTCTTCCTGCTTTGCTTTCTGCAGTGCTTCTTCGCCCCACGGGTACCAGTCTACAGGGTTATAAGCATGCTGCAACAGGTAAGGACTGCTTTCATGTATAAGTCGGTTGGGTTTTCTCTCTTTTGCCATAGTAGTAAGGAGCTACACCTGTAAAGGATTGTGCTACTAACTTACGACCAGACGGTAGAAAAGTATGCTTTGGGAAGTATGGCTGCTAGATTTATACTTGTTTTAGCTGACTCATTAGCTGCTGCTGTTCTGCAGAAGCATCAATTTTATACTTAATCTGAAGCTGTTGCAATTGCTCCAAAGTGTTCTGCAGGAATTTCTGATGGACCGGGGTGTCCGGGTGAAAAGGTTTATGAGCCAGAGCACGCTGCATTTTATCCCATTCAGGTAAAAACTGCTGAAATAATTTATCAAGATAAGCTTGGGTAAATTTCTGCCAGATATAATCTTCTGCAACCTCGGTGGGGTGCAGCATGTCCTGCTTGTAAAACCGGTAATCCCGCAGATCATCCATCATGATCTCGTAGGCCGGGAAGTATAAAACATTTGCATGTACCTCTTTGAGCTGATGGCAGGCCACACGAAGTATAGATTTGCTTACACTGTTGATCTCTATGGTTTCTTTAATATGACGTACCGGACTTACCGTTAACAGTACTGTTAGCTCAGGGCTTACCTGTCTGATCGCCATTAACATACTTTCGAAAGCCGCAATTATCTCAGGTATACTTAGTAGCTCTCTGCTGAAATTGCTGGCTGGTAGCTTGTGGCAATTAGCAACTATATCGCCGGTCTCTTTTAATCGATAACTGACTGCTGTACCTAAAGTAATGATTAACAGCGATGCACCCTGTAACTGCTCTTTGGTGCGGAGTAGGCGTTGTTGAATGATGTCGGTTAACTCTTCCTTTTCCGGAGATGATAGGGAAGAGTGCAGGTCGTAAGCGTACCAGATGCCATTATGCTGTACTAAGTGCTGCTCAAAATCATATACTTTGCCTGCAGCAGCTTCCAGGAGTTTACAAACAGATACCGGGTTGAAGATGGTTCCGAACGGATTTACAAGTGCCTGAGCTTTATTCTGCACCAGCTTATTACCTATAACTTCGGCAAAACATGAGCCTATAGTTAAAACTTTGCTCTGCAGATTAAGGGCAACATTGGTGGGAGCTACTTGTACCTCGGTCCTGAACATATTATATAGTACGTTTGTGTTGCTGCAAATATAGTTGCTGAGCAGGTTTATACTTGCTATGGAAAGTATAGATAAAAGAAAAGCGCCCTGCTTGGGGCAGGGCGCTTTAAGTAGTAGTCTTCTAGGTCTTATTACTCAGCAACTACGTTGAAACGTACTTGTTGCTTAACTTCTTTGTGCAGGTTCAGCGTAGCAGTGTACTCGCCAGCTGTTTTCACATCCTGATCAAAAGAGATACGCTTGCGGTCGATATCGAAACCTTTCGCTTTAAGCGCATCAGAAAGTTGTAATGTAGTTACTGAACCGAAAATTTTGCCAGTCTCACCAACTTTAGCAATAAGATCAACAACAACATCAGTAAGGCTGTTAGCCAGTTCCTGAGCATCGTTTTTAACCTTTTCAGCT
Organism: uncultured Pontibacter sp.; assembly: GCA_966250805.1. Taxonomy (GTDB): domain Bacteria; phylum Bacteroidota; class Bacteroidia; order Cytophagales; family Hymenobacteraceae; genus Pontibacter. The sequence continues at coordinate 178,341 of CBINIP010000007.1, forward strand.
TTGTGAGCAGCCTGACGTACGTTTTCAGCTACGATTTTCTTGTTTACTTTATCAGCGATAACAGCCAGACCCTGTGGGATCAGGTAGTTACGGCCATAACCTGGCTTTACTACAACAACATCGTTCTTGTAACCTAAGCCTTTAACGTCATCTTTAAGTATTACTTCCATTAGTCAATCCTCCTTATTTTAAAGAATCAGTTACATAAGGCAAAATAGCCAGGTGGCGTGCTCTGGCAACAGCCTGAGACACTTTACGCTGGAACTTAAGGCTTGTACCTGTAAGTCTTCTTGGAAGGATCTTACCTTGTTCGTTAACAAATTTAAGTAAGAAGTTACCGTCTTTGTAATCGATATACTTAATTCCGCTCTTCTTGAAACGGCAGTATTTCTGACGGTTCTCCTGCTTGTGCACTCTTTCGTTTACTAAGCTCATTATCCTTTAACCTCCTCTTTTTTAGCTTGAGATTTGAACTCGCCGTTTCTTCTACGCTCGTTGTAAGCAATAGCGTGCTTATCAAGGGCAGTAGTTAAGAAGCGAACAACTTTTTCATCGCGGCGGTAAGCCAGTTCAAGTACGTCTACAATTGTAGAAGGAGCCTTAAATTCGATGAGGTGATAGAAACCAGTTGATTTCTTCTGGATTGGGTAAGCAAGTTTGCGTAGACCCCAGTTCTCCTCATGGATAATGTCGGCGCTATTTTCCTTAAGCACCTGTCTGAACTTCTCGACCGTTTCCTGCATCTGAACCTCGTTAAGCAACGGGGTCAAGATGAAGACCGTTTCGTAATTTTTTAATTCCATTTCTGTTTAGAATTTTATTTAAGGGTGCAAATATAAAACATTGTAGTGTAATAGCAAAAAAGTTAGCAGGAATTAAAGTTTAGGTGCAGGCGGCATTATAAAAAAGTAATAACACTATATATAATAAGGAGTAGTTGCAGAACAAATTGAAATCAGGGGAGTTTAAATTGTATTAGCGCAATTTATAGGTGTTGTTCAAATAATTTTAGGTTAATTTGATTTTAATATTAAAACATTGGATAAAAATAATAGATAGAGTGTCGGGTCTGAGGTAAGCTTATTTAAAAAGATTCTAAATAAAACCCTTCAAATTTGTTTTAAAAGAGGTTTTTGCCCCTTTAGGACAAGGAAAAACAGTGATATTGTTTTAGGTTCCAAAAATAAACTTATTCTATTTGATTAATGGAAATCGGGTAGTAGATTTGTGCCCGTAAAGTAATTTCACCATATACTAAACACAAGTGAACTTGGCTATGATTAGCTGTATACTTAAAACTAAACACAAGATTATCGTTGCCTTTTTGCTGGCGCTAACTTTTTCTTTTGGTGCGAACGCCCAGGGAGCAAGCGAGCAGGCTGAGGTAGCAACGAAAGGAGTAGAGCCAGGTGCTACACAAGGTGCAGCAGCTGCGGGAGATGCAGCAGCGGGAGATCCGGCTGTGATCGATGCGGGTGCCGCCCTGTTTAAGAACAACTGTACCGTTTGTCACTCGGCAGGTACGGATGTGATTGTAGGTCCTGGTTTGCAGGGTGTAACAGAGAGAAGAACTGAGGCATGGCTTATCCAGTGGATTAAAAATTCACAGGCGTTAATCCAGTCTGGTGATGCTGACGCTGTTGCTGTTTATAATGAGTACAACAAGCAGGCAATGCCTTCTTTTGCTTTCTCTGATGACGAAGTTAAGTCTATCCTGGCTTACATCGAATCTGGACAAGGTGCTGCGCAAACTGCTGCTGCTGCTCCTACAACAGTTGGTGGTACAGGAGAGCCTGGTCAGAATGTAGGCACAGAGGCAATTGGTGCTGTGGGTAACTACCTGGATATAGTACTTGTTGTTCTGATCGTTGTGCTGATCGTTCTGGTAGTAACGCTTCTTTTAATCACATCACTGCTTAAGAACTATCTGAACAAGAATCGTAAGCTTGATGAGTACGATGCTGAGATTGTAAACCAGCGCTTTGACTTCTCTAAGATCTATAAGTCTAAAGCTGTACGTACGCTTGTTGTTCTGATATTTGTAGTAGTTCTTCTGGATCTTACTATAGATAAAGTAATGGGTATTGGTATACAGCAGGGTTACCAGCCTAAGCAGCCAATTGCTTTCTCGCACAAACTGCACGCAGGTGAGCATCAGATCAACTGTAACTACTGCCACACTACAGTATATAAAGGTAAGAATGCAAGTATTCCTTCTGCCAATATCTGTATGAACTGCCACAGTCAGATCAAAAAAGAGTCTCCAGAGATTCAGAAAATATACAGAGCGCTTGAGCGCAACAAGCCAATTGAGTGGGTGCGAATCCACAATCTACCTGACCTTGCATACTTTAACCACTCTCAGCACACGCAAGTTGCTGGTGTAGAGTGCCAGACCTGCCATGGTCCAATTCAGGAGATGGATGTTGTGTATCAATATTCTCCTTTAACAATGGGCTGGTGTATTGATTGCCACCGCGAAACTCCTCTTAACACTGAAGGCAATGCTTATTATGACAACCTGGTGAAACTGCATGAGCAGTCATCTAAAGGTGCCTTCACTGTGGCGTCTAATGGTGGTACAGAGTGTTCTAAATGCCACTACTAATCAATCCAGCTTTTTAAACAAGTATTCGAGTTTTCTAAATATAATATGCAAGACAGAAGAAAATACTGGAAAGGAATTGAGGAGTTAGAAAACACTCCGGAATTCGCTAAGCATGCTCATAATGAGTTTCCAGAGTTCCTGCCGATTAATGAATCAAGAGGTGAGGATGCCTCTGCTGGCGCTGCTGCACCAGCTAGAAGGGATTTCCTGAAGCTATTAGGGTTCGGCTTTGCTGCTGCAACACTAGCTTCTTGCGAAGCTCCTGTAAGAAAAGCTATTCCTTACCTGAATAAGCCAGCTGATGTAGAGCCAGGCGTAGCAAACTGGTATGCATCTACTTACTATGCTGATGGTGACTATAACAGCATCCTGGTTAAGACACGCGAAGGTCGTCCTATTAAAATTGAGCCGAATCCTAGCTCAACACTTGTAGTAGGTACAAGCCCTAGAGCACAGGCTTCAGTATTGGGCTTGTATGATAATAACCGTCTGCGCACGCCGCTTATCAAAGGCAAAGAAGCTAAGTGGGAGCAGGTAGACCGTGAAATTACTTCAGGTCTGCGCAATGTAAATGGTAAGGTTGCTTTTGTTTCTTCAACAGTAATCAGCCCATCTACAAAGAAGCTTATCAACGAATTTGGGGCTCGCTTTGCAAACTTTGAGCACGTAGTATACGATGCGAACTCTGCATCTGCACTTATCGGTGCTAACGGTGGCGTAATTCCTGGTTATGATTTCAGCAAAGCTAATATCATAGTAGGTGTTAGTGCTGATTTCCTAGGATCATGGATGGGCCAGGCAATTTTTGCGAACCAATATATTACAAACAGAAAATTATCTGCTGATAAGAAGCAAATGTCACGTCACTACCAGTTCGAGACTGTATTGTCTGTAACTGGTGCAAACGCTGACGTACGTGTTCCTATTAAACCGTCTGAAGAGCTGGCTCTGGTAACAGCTATTTATAATGGTGTAACTGGCCAGGGCGGAAATGTTGCCGGTAACTTTGATAAAAAAGCTGTAGCTGCAGCTGTTGCTGATCTTAAAGCTAACAGAGGTAAAGCATTAGTAGTATCTGGCTCTAACGATCCAGCCGTACAAACTATTGTTACTGCTATCAATGGTGCTATCGGTGCAGAAGGTACAACTATAGATACAGCTTCTCCTTACCTGGTTAAGCAGGGTAGCGATGCTCAGATGATACGTCTGATCAACGAAATGAATGCCGGAACTGTAGGTGCGGTATTCTTCTATAATGCGAACCCAGCATATGACCATCCACTAGCTGACAAAGTTATCAGCGGCCTAAAGAAAGTAGGTCTGAAAGTTTCATTTGCAGAAAGAGTAGAGGAAACTGCTGCATTAGCTGATTATGTAACTCCGGATAATCACTACCTAGAGTCTTGGAATGATGCAGAGCCTAAGAGAGGAATCCTGAGCATTACACAGCCAGTGATCAGCCCAATCTTCATGACGCGTCAGATGCAGGACAGCTTACTGACTTGGTCAGGTTCTAAAACGAACTTCTACGACTACCTTCGCAATAACTGGAGAGGTATTGCTACAGGTGACTTCAATAAATACTGGGAAAAATCAGTACACGATGGTGTAGTGACTGGAACAAGCCTATTTCCAGCTATTACAGCCGCTGCTAACCCACTTACTCCAGCAGCAGCTGCAGCAGGTGCTGGTAAAGCAGCAGGTTCTGGTATCGAAGCTGTGATCTATGAAACAGTAGTAGGTACTGGTGCTCAGTCAAACAACCCATGGTTGCAGGAAATGGGAGATCCGATTTCTAAAGCAACCTGGAGCAATTATGTGGCAATGCCACGTAAGATGGCTGAAGAAATGAACATCACTCAGGGTGATGTGCTGAAAGTTAAATTCGCTAACGGCAAATCATTTGAACTTCCGGCTCTTATTCAGCCAGGCCAGGCACAAGGCACAGTAAGTATATCAATGGGTTACGGACGTAATCTAGAGTCTATGCCTCTGGTGAAAGGTGCTGGTGCCAATGCATTCCCTCTTGCAACAGTTACAAATAACAGCATCATTTATAGCGGCAAAGTTGAGTTAGAGAAAACTAACGCTACTATGGAAATTGCACAGCTACAGACGCACCATACTATTATGGATCGTAATGTTGTGCAGGAAAATACGCTGGCTAACTACATCAAGAACCCTAAAGAAGTTACAGAGTATGTTCGTTTAGCAACTCACGAAGGTCCGGCTAAACCATCTACAATCTCTCTTTGGGATGATTACGAGTATAAGAACCACCATTGGGGTATGGTTATCGACCTTAACTCTTGTATTGGTTGTGGTGCTTGTACAGTAAGCTGCCATATCGAAAACAACGTACCGGTTGTAGGTAAGCAGGAAGTACAAAACCGTCGTGATATGCACTGGCTGCGTATAGACAGATACTATAGCTCTGTTGAACACGAAGAAGGTGATTATGCAAAGATGGAAGATCCAGCAGAAAACCCTTCTGTTATTTTCCAGCCGATGCTTTGCCAGCACTGTAACCACGCACCATGTGAAACAGTATGCCCGGTTGCTGCAACTATGCACAGCTCTGAAGGTATTAACCAGATGGCTTATAACCGTTGCGTAGGTACTCGTTACTGTGCAAACAACTGCCCGTATAAAGTGCGTCGCTTTAACTGGTTCGCGTACTCAAACAACGACAAGTTTGCAACTCAGAACTACATGATGAACTCTGACCTTGGTAAAATGGTGCTGAACCCAGATGTTACAGTACGTGCCAGAGGTGTTATGGAGAAATGTTCATTCTGCGTGCAGCGTGTTCAGCTTGGAAAACTTGAGGCTAAGCGCGAGAACAGAAGACCAAAAGATGGCGAAATCGTAACAGCTTGTGCTCAGTCTTGCCCTACAAATGCTATCACTTTCGGTGATATGCTTGATCCGGAAAGCCGAGTATCTAAGTTGATTGCACGTGAGCAGGGTGAAAGAGCATTCCACGTACTGGAGGAGCTTAACACGCAGCCAAACGTAACATACCTGACGAAAATTAGAAATTTAGCTTAAAATAAAATAAAGATAGCGTTATGCAGCATGTATCTCCGATAAGAGAGCCTCTTGTAACCGGGGGGAAGACATACCACGACATCACCGAAGATGTCTGCAGACAAGTGGAGGCGAAGCCCAATGCACGTTGGGCCGCTGCCCTTGCAGTTGCATTGGTAGGTTTAGCTATTTTCATTTACTCTGTATACCGTACACTATGGTTCGGTATTGGTGAGTGGGGCCTTAACAGAACAGTTGGTTGGGCTTGGGATATTACCAACTTCGTATGGTGGGTAGGTATCGGTCACGCTGGTACACTGATTTCAGCGATCCTCCTGTTGTTCCGCCAGAAATGGAGAACATCAATTAACCGTGCTGCTGAAGCAATGACCATTTTCGCGGTAATTTGTGCTGCGATGTTCCCGGTTCTACACATGGGCCGTCCGTGGTTAGCTTACTGGGTACTTCCATTGCCAAACACCTTCGGTTCGCTTTGGGTAAACTTTAACTCTCCACTACTTTGGGACGTATTTGCGATCTCAACTTATTTCTCAGTTTCTCTTGTTTTCTGGTACATAGGTCTTATTCCTGACTTTGCTACTATCCGTGATAGAGCTACTGGCCCGATCGCAAGACGTGCTTATGCGATCCTTTCAATGAACTGGACTGGTTCTGCTAAAGCATGGTCTCGTTACGAAACGGTTTCTTTGATTCTTGCGGGTCTTGCTACGCCACTTGTACTTTCTGTACACACTATCGTATCAATGGACTTTGCAACTTCAGTAATACCAGGATGGCACACTACAATCTTCCCTCCATATTTCGTGGCAGGTGCGATTTTCTCAGGTTTTGCCATGGTACTTACTCTGATGATCATTACTCGCAAAACATTCAAGTTGGAAGATTACATCACGCTTGAACACGTAGAGTCAATGAACAAGGTAATCATCCTGACAGGTTCAATAGTAGGTATAGCTTATACTACTGAGTTCTTTATTGCATGGTATTCAGGTGTAGAATATGAAGCTTACGCATTCATCAACCGTGCTACTGGACCTTACTGGTGGGCATATTGGTCAATGATGACTTGTAACGTAATCACTCCTCAGCTATTCTGGTTCAGAAAGATCAGAAGAAGCCTAACAGCTACTTTCATAATCTCGATCTTCGTGAACATTGGTATGTGGTTCGAGCGATTCGTAATTATCGTTACTTCTCTTCACAGAGACTACCTGCCATCATCTTGGGCAATGTTCTCACCTACATCGATAGATATCGGAGTATATGTTGGTACAATAGGTTTATTCTTCACACTGTTCCTACTTTTCGCAAAGTTTTTCCCGGTAGTAAACATGGCAGAGGTGAAGGCGATCCTGAAGTCATCTTCAGCTGTACCTCACAAGCACCATTCTCATGCACATTCTATGCATGGCACTGCAAAGGATTCGAACACTAATACACATCATAGCAATGACTAAAAAATTTGTTCTCGGTATCTACGATGATGAAGATGTCCTGCTGCAGGCCATCGAAAATGTACGGGCTGCTGGTACTAAAATATATGACGTTTTCTCTCCATATCCTGTACACGGTATCGATGATGTATTAGGAATCAAACGCTCAAGACTACCAATTGTAGCTTTCTTCTGCGGTTTGTTCGGTACCTCTTTCGCTCTTTGGATGCAGATCTGGATGCTAGGTTTTGACTGGCCAATGATCATTGGTGGTAAACCACACATTGCGATTCCATCTTTCATTCCAGTAACATTTGAGCTAACAGTTCTTTGTGCTGCTTTTGGTATGGTAATCACATTCTTTATTGTATCCAGAATCAGACCTACACTAAAAGTGAATGTATTCGATAGGCGATCTACAGATGATAAATTTGTAATGGCTATCGAGGTTAATGAAGGAGTAACTGATATTTCTCAACTTAATAACCTGCTTCGCTCTAACGGTGCTATCGAAGTTAATGAGAAGGAGGTAATTAAATAATGAAAGCGATAAAAAACATAGGATTTAAAGCCTCTGCCATCCTTTTTTCATCTGCGGTAATGTTTGCCTGCAGCAATGAGCAGGATCCAGGCTTAGAGTATGCTCCGGACATGTATGAGTCCATTCCTTTGGAGCCGTACAAGCAGGTGAAAGAGAATAAGTTTAACCCAGGAGGAACAAACCTGCGTCAGCCTGCAAAAGGTTCAGTAGCGCGTGGTAAAATGGGTTATAACCTTTACTTATCACAGGATACCGCTGAGGTAGCTGGTGTAGAATTGAAAAATCCTTTACCAGTAAACGAAGCTAACCTTGCAGAAGGAAAAGTTCTTTACTCTCGCTTCTGCGCTCCATGCCATGGAGAGCAAGGCGATGGTCAGGGACTAGTAGGACAAAAGTTCAAAGGTGTGCCTTCTTATTCTTCAGGTCGTGTTGCATCCTTACCAGCAGGACATATTTTCCACGTAATCACAAATGGTAGAGGTCGTATGATGCCGCATGGTACTCAGGTGAACCCTACAGAGCGTTGGAAAATTGTAATGTATGTTCAGCAACTACAAACAGGTAAAGTACCAACTGCAGCACCAGCAGATTCTGCGGCTCAGGAAGCAAGTGGTCAGCCAGATACGGATAATCCTGTAACAGGTGCAACCCCTAATAACTAAGTCTAAGGCATAATTTAAAAGGATAATGACAGAAGAAAGACTCATCATTTCCAGAAAAACGAATAACAAGTTTTTCTTGATGATAGCTATAGGTGTGGTTTTACTTATAGTTGGAATTATAGCAATGGCTGCAGGAGGGGGAGAGCATCATGCTGAAGGGCATGGAGAAGCTGCAGCTTCTGCACATGAAGCAGTTTCATGGACTAAAAGGTTATTTGTAAACCTTTGGTTGAATAACGTATATTTTACAGGTATTGCGATTACAGGATTATTCTTTGTTGCAGTACAATATGTAGCATATGCAGGGTGGTCAGTTTTGATAAAGAGAATACCTGAAGCATTAGGTTATTACCTGCCAATAGGTGGTGCTGTTATGCTGCTGGTTTTCCTGTTTGGTTCACACGATATCTTCCACTGGACACACGAAAGCCTTTATGATGTAAACAGCCCGGAATACGATCCAATCATCGCGGGTAAATCTGGATACCTGAATACGCCATTTTTCTTAATCAGAATGGTTGTGTTCTTCGCCCTCTGGATACTTTTCTTCAACTGGCTGAGAAGAAACTCTATTAATGAAGATCTTCAGGGAGGAACCAGCTATTACCATAAGAGCATCAGAATATCTGCCATGTTCCTGGTAGTGTTTGGTATCTCTTCTTCAGTTTCTGCTTGGGACTGGGTACTATCAATTGATACACACTGGTTCTCTACCATGTTTGGCTGGTATGTGTTCGCTAGCTGGTTCGTTTCTGGACTTGCTGCTACAACACTGACAGTAATTATTCTTAAGCAGAACGGTTACCTGAAAATGGTAAATGCAAACCATCTGCACGATTTGGGAAAATTTGTATTTGCATTCTCTATCTTCTGGACTTATATCTGGTTCTCCCAGTTCATGCTGATCTGGTACGCAAACATGCCGGAAGAATCTATTTACTTCATTGACAGACTTGGAGGTAACGGTGGTACATTTAAATGGGTTTTCTTCACTAATCTGCTTGTGAACTTCGCATTCCCATTCCTTGTACTTATGACAAGAGATGCAAAACGTCAGATGATCATGCTGAAAATCGTGACTATAGCTATCTTGGCTGGCCACTGGTTAGATTTCTACCTGATGATGATGCCTGGCACACTTCGTTCTAATGCTGGTATTGGATTCATAGAAATAGGTACTGCTCTTGTATTCCTGGGTGTATTCTTGTTAACATTCACAAAAGGTCTTACTAAAGCATCTCTTGTTCCTGTTAACCATCCATTCCTGGAAGAGAGTATTCATCATCATGTTTAGAGATCACACTAAAAGCGTTATATAATGATTACGATCGCCATAGGTATATCCATAATTCTTTTATTAGTAATACTGTTCCTACTTTTCAGGATCGGTACGCTAGCCTCTATTTTCAGAGGATCTACTCAGCGTGCGATAGGTACTACTAAAACCAGTAACAAAGTAAACAGTACATTATTATTGCTTTTCCTGATTGTAGGTGGAGCAGCTTTCGCATGGTCTTTTGCAGATGCATGGGATGAAATGAACCAGCCGTTAGCATCTGTGCACGGTGAGTGGACAGACAGCCTGTTCTGGACAACTATGATCATCATAGGTATTGTGTTTGTAATTACACAGGTATTGCTGTTCTTCTACTCTTACAAATACCAGCACAAAGACAACAAAAAAGCTTACTACTACCCACACAATAACAAACTGGAAATAGTTTGGACTATGATTCCGGCAGTAGTTATGGCTATACTTGTATTTGCAGGATGGAAAACCTGGACAAACATTACAAGTGCTGCTCCGGAAGATTCAGTAGTTATTGAAGTTATGGGTAAGCAGTTCAACTGGATGGTTCGTTACCCAGGACCAGATGGTAAACTAGGTACTGCTAACTTTAAACTAATTGATGCTACAAATGAATTTGGTGTAGATTTCAGTGACAAAAACTCGCATGACGATTTTATGCCGCGTGAAATTCACGTGCCAAAAGGCAAACCAGTTCTTTTGAAGATTCGCTCCAGAGATGTTATCCACAGTGTTTTCTTACCACACTTCCGCCTGAAGATGGATGCTGTGCCAGGTATGCCTACTAAATTCTGGTTCGTGCCTACGAAAACAACTGCTGAAATGCAAAACGAGACAGGTAACCCTGATTTCAAATATGAGCTTGCTTGTACTGAGATCTGCGGACGTGGTCACTTTGCGATGAGGTTTATACTTGTTGTTGATGAGCCAGAAGATTATGAAGCTTGGTTAGCTGAACAGCAACCTTTCATTGAGCAGAATCCTGATCTGATGGCAAAGTTTACGAATAAAGCTCAGGCTTCATTAGAAGTTGAGAAAAAGTCGGAAACAACAGAAGAAGTAAAATAAGAAATTAGCATTTAAATACTGTTGACAATGTCTAGTACTGATATTTCTATACACAAGGAAGTGCATCATGCTCACGACGAGCATGATCACCACCATGATCTGAACTTCTTTGAGAAGTATATCTTCAGCATGGACCACAAAGTAATTGCAAAACAGTTTTTGTTTGCAGGTATTTTTTGGGGCTTTGTTGGAGGTTTTCTATCAATTCTTTTCCGCCTTCAGTTAGGATGGCCAGAGGCAACTTTCACATTCTTGGAGCCAATACTGGGTGGTTGGGTAGATAATGGTAAACTTGATCCTGAGTTCTATCTGGCTCTTGTTACAATGCACGGTACCATCATGGTATTCTTCGTGCTTACCGCTGGTCTAAGTGGTACTTTCAGTAACTTCCTGATTCCGCTTCAGATAGGTGCCCGTGATATGGCTTCTGGTTTCATGAACATGCTTTCATTTTGGATTTTCTTCCTTTCGAGTGTAGTAATGTTCGCATCATTATTCCTATCAACTGGTCCTGCCGGTGGTGGTTGGACAGTATATCCTCCACTGAGTGCTCTTCCACAAGCTATTGCTGGTTCTGGTACAGGTATGACAATGTGGTTGATCAGTATGGCTCTGTTTATTGTTTCTCAATTGTTGGGTGGTGTGAACTATATCACTACGGTAATTAACTTAAGAACACAGGGTATGTCTATGACTAAGCTTCCGCTTACGATCTGGGCATTCTTCCTGACAGCTATACTTGGTCTTCTTTCTTTCCCGGTATTATTTTCAGCTGCATTGCTTCTTATATTCGACCGTAGCTTTGGTACTAGCTTCTACCTTTCTGATATTTTCATTGCTGGTGAAGCTTTATCAAACACAGGTGGTAGCCCGATTCTGTTCCAGCACTTGTTCTGGTTCCTTGGTCACCCTGAAGTGTACATTGTAATCCTTCCAACTTTCGGTATCGTATCAGAAGTAATCACTACGAACTCACGTAAGCCGATCTTTGGTTACAGAGCAATGATTGGTTCTATGTTGGGTATCTCATTACTATCATTCGTAGTTTGGGCGCACCACATGTTCGTAACAGGTATGAACCCATTCCTTGGTTCGGTGTTCATGTTCCTGACGCTAATTATTGCAGTACCTTCAGCTGTTAAAGTTTTCAACTGGATTGCAACATTGTGGAGAGGTAATATCCGCTTTACAACTGCCATGATGTTTGCGATTGCCTTCGTTTCCCTGTTCATCTCAGGTGGTCTGACAGGTATTATACTTGGTAACTCAGCGCTGGATATTCAGTTACACGATACATATTTTGTAATTGCTCACTTCCACCTTGTAATGGGTGCTGCAGCATTCTTTGGTATGTTCTGCGGTATTTACCACTGGTTCCCTAAGATGTTTGGTCGTATGATGGACGAAAAATTAGGTTTTGTTCACTTCTGGTTAACATTTATTGCGGTTTACCTGGTGTTTATGCCGATGCACTACATAGGTATTGCAGGCTTCCCAAGAAGATACTACTCATGGACAGGCTTTGAAGCATTCAATACTTTCACAGACCTTAACTCATTCATAAGTTTAGCTGCTATCTTAGGTTTTACAGCACAGTTTATCTTCCTGTTTAACTTTATCTACAGCATCTTCAAAGGTCGTCGTGCAACTACTAACCCATGGCATTCAAACACACTTGAATGGACTACTCCTGTTAATCCAGGACACGGTAACTGGCCAGGTCCACTGCCAGTTGTTTACAGATGGCCATATGATTATAGCAAACCTGGAGCTGAAGAAGACTACATTCCTCAAACAGTTCCTTTTTCTCAGACGCAGTCTTCAAACCTGCCTCAGGAGAGAGATTTTGAATAAAGTATAAATGACTGTTAAGTCTTTTAATTACAAAAAATTCAGAAATATTGGGGTACTTACTGTACTCGCTGTATACTTTTTGATATTGGTTGGAGGAATCGTGCGGAGCACAGGTTCAGGAATGGGTTGCCCAGACTGGCCTAAATGCTTTGGCAGTTGGGTTCCTCCAACTGATGTTAATGAGCTACCAGATAATTACCTGGAAGTATATAAAGAAAAAAGAATAGAAAAGAATAAAAAACTAGCCGCCTATTTAGATAAAGCTGGTTTTGAAGAGATTTCTAGCTATATCTTTTCTCATCCTAGTCAGTACATAGAAACAGAATTCAATGTAACAAAGACATGGATCGAGTATCTGAACAGGATAGTAGGCGTGCTGATAGGTTTTTTTATTTTCTTAACAGTAATCTATGCTATACCTTACCTAAAAACAGATAAAGCAATTTTTTACTTATCTTTTTTAAGTTTCATACTTGTAGGCTTTCAGGGTTGGTTAGGTTCGATAGTGGTTTCTACTAACCTGTTACCACAAACAATTACAGTACATATGGCACTTGCTCTTTTCATAGTTGCCATGTTACAATACGCTTTAGTAAGGTCTCAGTCTAAGACTATACAAAAGCGAATTTCATTTGATACCAAAGTATATTGGTTTATTATCCTTATTACTGTAATAACTTTCTTCCAGATCATGTTAGGAACACAGGTAAGGGAAGAAGTAGATATTGTCTCTTTTAACATGAGCGGCAGTAACAGAGATCTGTGGGTAGACCAGCTTGGGTTAAATTTTTACTTACACCGTTCTTTCTCAATAGTAGTATTGGCCTTGAACGTTTATGTGGCATGCCTGATTTATAAGGTAAAAGATAGACAGCTTGTTAAGTTGGCTAACTGGATGCTGGTGATATTAGGACTTGAAGTTGTATTTGGGGTTATTATGGCATATTTTGCTATACCACCAGTATTACAACCATTACACTTAACACTAGGTACCTTGATGTTTGGCGTGCAGTTTTTGATTTTGATAGTTTACCATTACGCCTCTTATAAGGCAGTTGATAAGCCAGTAGTAGTTTTAAGCTAATGTTAACACAAAAGTCCACAGCGCTACTGCCAGTACATTTTATGGCACATCGGGCAGCATTATATTTCAAACTTTTAAAGTTCAGGTTAAGCGCCGTAGTTGCTTTTTCTAGTGCAATAGGTTTTGTATTAGGACATCCCAAAGCATCTGTTTTGGAGATCACACTTGTTACTCTTGGTGGTCTATTAGTTACTGGCTCTGCTAATATCATCAATCAGATCATTGAAAAAGATCTGGATAAGATGATGAAGCGAACAGCGAAGAGACCTTTACCAACGGGCCAATTAAGTGTTACCGAGGCAGCAATCTATAGTGTAATAATCGGTATCATTGGTTTAACTATACTTGCCTTCTTTTTCAACACACTTGCAGCTACACTAGCACTAATATCGCTGATCCTTTATGGTTTTATCTACACACCATTAAAGCGCATCAGCCCAATCTGTGTATTTGTAGGAGCTATTCCTGGAGGTTTACCTCCGCTTATCGGATGGGTTGCTGCAACTGGTACTCTTGGTATAGAAGCATGGATCTTGTTTGGCATACAGTTTATCTGGCAGTTCCCTCACTTCTGGGCAATTGCCTGGGTTCTGGATGATGATTATAAAAAGGCAGGATTTAAAATGTTACCGATGGCTGGAGGTAAAAATCTTAAAACAGCTATCCAGATCATGATCTATACTTTAGTGCTGATACCTCTAAGCCTATTACCTTTACAATTTGGTATGACTGGCACAACTTCAGCTTTTGTAGCTGTAGTTTGTGGCGTTCTTTTCCTGGCTCAGACATTTTACCTGATGCGTACCTGTTCTAAAAAGGCCGCTATGAGTATAATGTTTGGTTCATTTTTATATTTGCCTATCGTTCAGATAGCGTTTGTTTTAGATAAAGTTACCTTATAAAATGGTTTCAAGATCAATAGAAGATAGGAGCAACACAACGGGAGCTCATCCACTTAAATTCTCGCTGTGGTTGATTATTATAAGTATTATTATGATGTTTGCAGCCTTCACAAGTGCCTATATTGTTAGGCGTGAAGAAGGCAATTGGCTTGAATATGATTTGCCAAACATGCTTCTGATTAATACTGCTGTGATTATTTTGAGTAGTATTACAATGCAATTGGCATATAATTCCGCTAAGTCCGATAACCTGGCAAGGCTTAAAGTAATGCTTATTGCTACTGTAGTTTTAGGTGCCGCTTTCCTAATTGGACAGTGGTCTGCCTGGGGTGAGCTGGTAGCAAACAATGTATACTTCGGAGGCGAATCTAGTAACCCTTCTGGTTCCTTTCTGTATGTATTAACAGGAGTTCACGGTTTTCACCTTATTACAGGATTAATATTCTTGTTGCTTGTATTTAAGTCAAGCCTTCAATTTAAGGTGCATTCTAAGAACACACTGCGTATACAATTGTGTACAATTTACTGGCATTTCTTAGGTGGCCTTTGGTTATATTTGTATATATTTTTAAGGTTGAATCACTAAACACGTTTTTTACAATACATACACTATGTCTACTTCAACTACGCTGGAAGCACCTAATACAGGTACATGGGATGGCGGCAACGAGCCACTAAAGGCGAGCTATGGAAAGCTAATGATGTGGTTTTTCCTGCTGTCTGATGCGTTTACATTTGGTGCGTTTCTAATTGTTTACGGATTATCTCGTCACAAGCACTTGCCTTATACTGGTGATCCTGAGGCATTCACTTTCTCAACACAGTGGTGGCCGATTCCTGAAAAAGTTTTCAATGCTTTTCCAGGTTTCCATGGTGTGGATCTGCCGCTTGCATTCGTAGCTTTGATGACCATGATCCTGATCTTAAGTTCTGTAACAATGGTATTGGCTGTTGAAGCCGGCCATCGTATGGATAAAGAAGCTGTGCAGAAGTGGTTGTTATGGACTATTCTATTTGGTTCTACTTTCTTAGGCTGCCAGGCTTGGGAGTGGGCTCACTTTATTTCAGGTACTGATGAAGGTATGCTACTTGCTGACGGTACTAGAATATTTGGAGCTAATTTAACCATCAATCAATACGGTCCACCTTTGTTTGCTGACTTGTTTTTCTTCATTACAGGTTTTCACGGTACGCACGTATTTAGTGGTGTAGTTCTCCTGATCATGATCTTCATTAACACCGTAAATGGTGTTTACCATAAGCGTGGTCATTACGAAATGGTAGAGAAAGTTGGTCTATACTGGCACTTTGTAGACCTTGTGTGGGTATTCGTGTTCACATTCTTCTACCTGATCTAATAGTTTATAATAAAAATATAACCGCAGTACACATGTAACAATGTGTACTGCAGCTAAAGAAATAGAATACTATGGCAATGCATTCTGATCATTCGCAAGACTTCCACCAGACAGGCGAAATTCCAAAGGCGCAGACAAAAGCAATCTGGAGAACTTTTATGATCCTGGTAGGTCTTACAGCACTTGAGTTCGTTTTCGCATTTACAATGGATGCAAGTACACTTCGTAACTCAATATTTATCATACTTACTATCTTCAAAGCTTTCTATATCGTGGCTGAGTTTATGCACTTAAAGCACGAAACAAAAGCTTTGATCTGGGCTGTTCTTATTCCTATGGCTCTTGTAATATGGCTGATGGTGGCCTTGATATCTGAAGGTAGCTACTACTTCGACTCAGTTACGAACTACTTCAAATAAAACATTTTAATAATGAGTACTAAAAAGGCACTAATATTAGGTATCCTACTATTAGTGCCTCTTCTTGTTTTTATGTTTATAAGTAATTTTGGCGAACACCATTTTACTTTAAAAACATACTTCCCTAAAGTGGATGATACCGGAGAGGCATTAGTCGACGCTAAAGGCGATACAATATTTCAAAGTGTTCCTGCATTTGAGTTTGTTTCTCAGCAGGGGCAAAAAATAACAGATAAACAGCTGGCAGACGGTGTTTATGTTGCTAATTTTTTCTTTGCTACGTGCCCGGATATATGCAAAGTGATGTCTCCTCAGATGGCGCGTGTACAGGAGGCTTTTCTTGATAAACCCACAGTAAAACTTGTTTCTTATACTGTAAATCCCGAGCACGATTCGGTTGAGGTTTTGGCTAATTATGCCGAAATGTATGGAGCTAAGCCTGGTAAATGGTTCTTTCTTACCGGAGATCGTGAGAAGATTTATGAATTAGCACAAAAGGGTTTTTATCTTCCTGTGCAGAAAGTAGAAGGGCAGAAGGACTTTATACACAGCGAAAAGTTTATGCTTGTTGATAGGAATCAAAAGGTTAGAGGTGTATATGATGGTACTAACCCTGAGGATGTAGATAGGTTGATAACCGAAATAAAAGTACTACTTGATGGATACGATAAAAGCAAATAGCGCTACATCAGCTAGAGACAGAAAGTTTTTATCGCTTATAGCTTTACTTTCTGTAGCCATTCCAGTTGTAGTAGCTCTGTTATTTTTTATGCAGAAAGACGGCAGCAGCGACGTAGATGTATCGTTTCTGCCAGGATTTCATGCAATACTTAACAGCTTAACAGCTTGTGCACTTGTTATAGGATATTACAATATCAGGAAACGTAATATCCGAAATCATAGGGCAGCAATGCTAACTGCTTTTGGCTTATCTGCTGTTTTCCTGATTTCCTATGTAACATATCATTTTCTGGGCGAGCGCACAATTTATGGTGGAGATGGTGTGCTGAAGTATATTTATTATTTTATACTTCTTACACATATTGTACTAGCCGTTGTCATTGTACCGCTTGTACTGCTATCCGTATACTTTGGTATAACAGATCAGTTGGCGCGCCACCGAAGAATTTCGCGTTGGACATTCCCGATCTGGTTATATGTAGCCATAACAGGTGTTTTAGTTTATCTTTTAATTTCTCCGTATTATAGTTAATAAACAGAGGTGAGAGCGATGAAATTGAAAAACATATTTGCAGCATTTGTACTGATGTTTGTACTCGTGCTATCTTCAGTAGATGCTTACAGCCAATGTGCCATGTGCCGTGCAACAGTAGAGTCTAATGTAGGTACAGGTAGCAAAGAACCTGAGTCTGAAGTGGGCTCAGGGTTAAATACTGGTATACTTTACCTGATGGCTATCCCTTACATTCTGGTTGGTACAGTAGGCTTTTTGTGGTATAAGAGCAACCGCAAGAAAAAAGAAGCCAGAACAGCTTAAAATATAAATCTAATTTATAGTTGAGTGTGCTGTGTGAAGTGTAGGAACTTCACATACATATGCTTCCTTCATTCAATAAAGATATACAATAAGTCAGAAAGGGTACCTGTTGTAAGCTTGTACTATAAATACCGTCTTATTTTATTTGAATAGATGCTGGAAGCATAAGTGAACTCTTATATCATGGCGCAGAGGGATAGGGTATTATTTCCAGAACTTGCGCAAGATTGATTAATGTAGGTTTAGCTCTGGCTTGAATTTTGTAAGCTTTATCTTAATCTACGAGTACATATACCTCCTGGTGCTTAAGTTGTACTTTTCTTTTGATTTATAGCTTGTCCTGGATGCAGTGAAGGTAAATTACGCCTGAATCGGTAGCTGTTATCTTTCGTTTTCTGTAAATTCGTGGATAAACTCACCTGCTTTGAATAGGAAGATAACGCCAATATTTCTTTTAGCTCTTTCCTTGCTGTGCTTTGCTGCACTGGGGTGGTTACATTTTAACGTGGCGCCACAGGCAGTTAGTGTAAAAAGCCAGCAGAAGGATTTAATTCACATATCATCTCGTATAGATAGTGGTTTAGCCCGTGCTGGTAAGGATGCAAAAGTTCTTGGCGATCAGTTAACGAAAGGCTCCGTTTCTTTTTCTAAACTCCTTAAACAGGCGCATTACCCAACATTTGTTTACCAGCAGGATAAGCTGGTTTTCTGGTCTGACCATACCATTATTCCTGATCTTGATTTTCCGCCGGATGTTATTAAGCCTACCGTCGTAGACAACAACTATGGCGTGTTCCTGGTAGTCCCGCATCAGGTAAAAGCATATAAGATTTTCATTTACATTCCACTACAGGTAAACTACCAAATAAGTAACAGTTACCTTACCTCCGGTTTACAACCAGATATTTTTGGAACAACGCAGGCAAATCTTATTTTAGATCCGCGACCTGGTTTACAACAGATCAAAAATTATTCAGGCGATTTTCTTTTTGCAGTAGATTTTCAGGAAGCTAAGAATCATGCTATACCTGAAAGTTTGCTGCTGGCGCTCTTAATTTTAGGTACTACACTGTTCATACTTTTTAGTACATCTGTAGCCAGAGTGCAACTCCGGAAGGGAAGACATATAGCTGGTATTGTTTTGCTTCTTATACTTTTAGGCTGTCTAAGAGTAGCATTGTTGCTGCTTAACTTGCCATTTGCATTGGTTGAGCTCAATCTCTTCGACCCTAAACTATATGCCGCATCCTTCTGGTCGCCATCTATTGGTGATCTTGCCCTTAACATGCTGTTGCTTCTGGTTTTTGCTTGGGCTATACTTTACCTGTTCAGGGTGCAGAACGTGCTGGATGAGCTTAAAGGATTGCCTGTAAATAAAAGCCGATTGCTGCAGGGGGCAAGCTTTATAGTTATTTTCCTGTTGCTCTTCCTATATTACAGCTTCTACCATGGTATCTACCATAATTCACCGCTAGTGCTCGACATTACACAGTCTCTGGACCTGTCAAAGTATAAAGTGGTGATACTTGGTGTTATGTTTTTACATACTATCGTGCTGGGCATATTTGGCTATATACTGGCAAGTATAGTTTCATTGCTGCTAAAGAAAGAGGAGTTTTCCTGGCCTTACAAATTATTGTTTAGTATCACGCTGCTACTGTTACTATTAACGTTTTTCTTTGCCAAGGAGCTCTTGATGATAGTTGGTGCAGGTGCTTTTTTCTGGATGGTGGTAATTATTTCGGCACAATACAGGCAGGAAGTTAGTGTTCCGTACCGATCATACTTTTTTGTTTTCCTTATTATAACTGTCAGTGCTTTTACAGGTGCTGTTGCTTTGTTCGAGCATTACCAGAGCGAAGTAAAAGTGTATAAGCAGAAATTCGCTTTCAACCTGCTGCAGGATAACGACGTGCTCGGCGAGTATCTTTTAGAGGATGTAGCTAATAAGATAGCCAAGGATGCCCTGATACAGACAAAGATGAAAGGGCCTTATGTAGATGCTGATTTCATCAAGTTAAAAATTTCCAAGCAGTACCTGCGCCATTACTTCGATAAGTATGAAACCAACGTACTGCTTTTCGACAGTCAGGGCAAATCGCTGGAGGTAGCTGATACTACGGTATCAACCTTACAGGAACTGAAAGAGAGGTATGACAAGCCAGGCTCAAGAACTGAACGAAAAAATCTTTTCCTTGTAAAGGATCCGGGTCGTTACAATGTCCGGACCTACTATAAACTTATCGAAGTGCCGGTAGCACCGCAGCTGAAAGGTACTATAGTTCTGCAGTTGACCCTGAAGCGCCTGTTGCCAAACAGTTTATTGCCAGAGTTGCTCGTTGATCAGCAAACAGAACAGCATTTCAGGATTGATATGCTCAGCTATGCTATATATGATGGCACTAACCTGAAGTATAGCGAAGGCGAGTATGACTATGCCACCAACATGGATCCTGTTCATATTGGTCATGCGGAGTTTTACAGAGATGGGCATAACCAGGGAGATTATCATCATTTTGGGGTGAAGGATGACGACGGAAAAGTGTTGGTAGTAACTACTAAAAAGTATGCTGCTAAAGAACTGCTCTCTAACTTTTCCTTCCTTTTCCTTGTGTTCACGACTGGTCTGATCTTGCTGGCGTTGCTGATCCTGTTTTTCAGACGCAGTTATATCCGCCAGTTCAGACCGAACTTCAGTACCAAAATTCAGCTCTTCCTGAACTTTGGTATTCTGCTTCCGCTTTTGCTGGTAAGTATAACAACAGCCGGACTTGTTACTGCCTCTTATAAAAGAGATGTGATGATGTCGTATGAGCGTAGGGGAGTGGCCATACAGGAGAACTTTATGACTGCGCTTGCCAACGGTATTATGGAGCGTGAGCAGTGGCTGCAGCGGCGCATAGTTGATGTGGCTGCCATATCGGAGGCAGATGTTAACCTTTACGACCGCAACGGCAGGCTGCTGGTAACAAGCCAGCCGCTGATATTTGAAGCCGGTCTTTTGTCTAAGTTAGTGAACCCGGAAGCTTATGCAGCTATTTCGGAGAGGCAGGCCTTGCGTGTGTTGCTGGAGGAACAGGCGGGCAGTCTGCGCTTTAATGCTTTATACCTGCCATTGCGCAACGAAGCAGCCGGAGGCGAACTGGTGGGTTATATAGGTATACCTTTCTTTGATTCGGAAAAGCAACTGGACCTGAAGCTGATCGAACTGATAACAACAACCATGAACATTTTTACCGTGATGTTCATTGTGTTCATCGTACTTACATTCTTTGCTTCACGTGCCCTTACGGTTCCGCTTCGTTTGCTTGCTGATAAGCTAAAACGTACTTCGCTTACAGGTAAGAATGAAATGCTGGCTTATGCGAGTGCCGACGAGATAGGCATGCTGGTGAGCGAGTATAACCGTATGCTTCTGACGCTGGAGAAGAACAAGGAAGAACTGGCGATCAAAGAGAAAGAGGCAGCATGGCGGGAGATGGCCCGGCAGGTAGCACATGAAATCAAAAACCCGCTCACGCCAATGAAGCTGTCGTTGCAATACCTGCAGAAAGCTATTGCAGAAAAAAAGCCTAACACAGAGCAGCTGATAGATAAGATATCACACACGCTTATTACGCAGATCAACATCCTGAGCGACATAGCGACCTCGTTCTCTGATTTTACCACTATGCCTGAGCCAAAAGCCGAGTTGGTAGATGTTGCAGCTGCCTTACGCAAAGCTGCGGACCTGCACAACAACCCGGCAACTGCTACGCTTACTTCTGTTATACCTGACAAGGCTGTAATGGTAATGGCTGATGAGAGCCTGCTGGTGCGTACGTTCAATAACCTGCTGCTGAATGCCATTCAGGCAGTGCCTACATCACGCAAACCGCAACTGTTGGTAAAGCTTTGTGTAGATCATGATAAATCAGCACTAGTATCTATTAAGGATAACGGTAACGGAATACCCGCAGAAATTCAGCATAAGGTATTTATCCCTAACTTCAGTACTAAATATACAGGCTCGGGAATAGGGCTGGCAGTAGCCAAAAAAGGAATAGAAAGTGCAGGTGGCCAGATATGGTTTGAGACGGAAGAGGGCAGAGGCACCACGTTCTTTATTTCTTTACCGCTGGCCGAGCCATGAGCAGGAAATTATACTTGATAGTTCTGTTCCTGTTGCTGGGCATTCCGGTTCTGGCGCAGTTGCCTGTAAACAACAAGCGCTGCAAGTGGCTACGTATCTCTTCAGAGCCTGTCATGCTTGATTCCCTCACATTACTGCCTTCTTCGGTCAGTTTTTATCATCCTAAAAAAGAGCAGTTCAACTTCGACTATAACTATAGCCGCAACGAGTTCAGGCTTACCAACTTTCCTCAGCCCAATTATATTATACTTGATACTTTAGGAACACTTCAGCCTATACCTGACTCGGTGCTGGTTTGCTTCCGGGTGCTGCCCCTGAATCTTAGCAAGCCTGCTTTCCGACGCGATATCACAAAGCTGGAGATGAACTCGTTTCAGAAGGGTTTTTATGAAGAAGATGTAAGTACGCGCGAAGAGATTTTCCGGACGCCGGGGCTGAATAAGACCGGAAGTATAAGCCGGGGCATCTCGTTTGGTAATACCCAGAACGTGTTCGTGAACTCGGCCCTGAACCTGCAGCTGGATGGCAAACTGACCGATGATATAAGTATTACGGCAGCAATAACAGACCAGAACATACCTTTTCAGCCGGAAGGCAATACACAACAATTGCAGGAGTTTGACCGGGTATATATTACACTGAAGCACAAACTATGGCAACTTACAGCCGGTGATGTAGTGCTGCGTAACAAACCCTCATACTTTCTGCAGTTCTATAAAAACGTGCAGGGCGGAGCTTTTGAAACAACTTTCGGTTCTAAGCCAGAACGGCAGGGAACAACTACTGTAGCTGCATCGGTATCGAAGGGAAAGTTTGCCTCGCAAAGTATAGATGCGCAGGAAGGCGTACTGGGGCCATACCGTTTGCGCGGCCCGAACAACGAGCGTTTTATCATTGTGCTGGCTAACTCAGAGCGTGTTTTCCTGGATGGCACGCTGCTGGTACGGGGCTATGATTACGACTACACCATAGACTATAACCAGGCGGAGATCACGTTTACAACACGGCACGTTATTACGAAGAACACACGCATTAAAGTTGATTTTGAGTATTCTGACCAGAACTATAGCCGGGGTGTTTACCACCTTAGCCATTACCAGAACCTGGGCAAGCTCAAAGTATACGGCAACTATTTTAACGAATCTGATAACCCGAACAACCTCATAAACCTGGACCTGCAGGATGAAGAAAAGCGCCTGCTGGCAAGTATAGGCGATAGCCTGAACCTGGCTGTAGCTCCCGGCGCTGATAGTGTAGCATTTGATCCGAGCCAGGTGCTGTATGCCCGCCGCGATACTTTGTTCAACGATGGACAGCAGGTAGCTAGCATTTATATTTATTCTACCAACCCGAACTCTGCTTTCTACAATGTGCGTTTCTCGGAGGTTGGTGCCAACAGAGGAGATTATGTGCTAGATAACTCTACTGTAAACGGGCGCGTGTACAGGTGGGTGGCTCCGCTGAATGGTGTGCCACAGGGTAATTACCTGCCGGTGCGCATACTTCCTACACCACGAAAAAAGCAGCTGATTACTGTAGGAGGTAATTACGAGCTGCTTACCGGAGTTAATTTCTTTGTAGAAGGAGCAGCCTCACAAAACGACCTCAACCGGTTTTCTAACTTAGGCTCACGGGATGATTATGGAAAAGCGTTGCGGGTGGGTTATGTAGTGCAGGACAGGGAACTGCCCGTGCTAGGCAAGTATAAACTGAACAGCACCCTGAACTATGAGTACACCGACCGTTACTTTGCCCCAATAGACCGCTACCGCCCCATAGAATTTGACCGCGACTGGAGCTTATTGAATGCAGACAGACCAGCAGAAGATCATATACTTAACTTTTCGGTGGGTGCTGCGCGCGATGCTGCCAATCTGATTAACTACCGCATCAGTCGCCGCTCGCGTGCTAACCAGTTAAATGGTATACAGCATTACCTGGATGTGTTTAAAAGTATAGGTAAGCTGGAGCTCCGGAACAGTTTCTTTATGCTGAACAGCGAGCAACAGGATCGCGAATCAGAGTGGTATCGTGGCGATGTGGGTGCCAGGTATAAAACAAAGTTTTTCTCTCCCGGCTATGTGTACAGGTTTGATAAAAATAAGATCAAAGCTATAAACAGCGACTCTGTAACAGGCTCGGCCCAGTATTTTGATGAGCACCTTGTTTTCGTGGAGAGCAACGATACCAGCCGCATTAAATTCAGATTAGATTATAGCCACCGCACCGATCTGCGGCCAACTACAAACGGAACATTGGGTAACCGCGAAGTAGGGCAAACCTATAACGGCTTGCTGCAGACCCGATACGGCAGAGAAAGCGATATTGCTTTGCAACTTACTTACCGTAAACTGGAACTTGCCACGGCGCAAAATGAGGAAACTGTGCAGTCGAGGGTAGATTGGAACACCAGTTTTTTGGATGGGAGCTTCCGGTCCGAAATGACCTATGCTGTTGGTACAGGACGTGAGCTGAAGCGGGTTTTTATTTTCAGGGAGACATTGCCGGGACAGGGCACGCACTACTTAAGAGACGGCGGCAACCCCAACGATTTGAACGATTACCTGGAGGCACAGACTGTAGATCAGCGCCGTTACATCAAGATCTTCCTTCCAACTGATGAATACATCAATGCTTATACCAATAACTTCAGTTACCGCCTGAACAGCAGCACGCCCCGAAGCTGGCGCGGACAGAGCAACTGGAAAGGGTTTGCATCGCGCTTTGCTGTACTTACTTTTATCAGCATTGATAAAAAAACTACTGACGAAGACCTGCAAAACCGCTTCAACCCGTTCAGTGATGATTTTGAAGATGAGTTCCTGATCTCGCTTGCGAAGACCCTCCGCAACACAGTATACTTTAACCGAAGCAATCCTAACCATGGTTTGGAGTATACTTTCCAACAGAACCAGCAAAAGTCGCTTTTAACAAACGGCACTGAAACCAGGAACCTGGGTAGCCATGTGCTTATTGGCCGCCTGAACCTGAATGAGGTACTGAGCTCGAAGCTAACTTTGGGGCAGAACGTGCGTGAGAACCGTTCTAATTTTCTGGAATCGAAAAACTTCAGGATAGAATCCAGGGAGCTAACGCCGGAACTGGCTTACCAGCCGAACACGAAGCTCCGTTTTACAAGCACCTACTTATTCGCATTGCGCCAGAACGAACTAACTACTCCGGAAGAACAGCAGGAGGGCACGTTTCATGAGCTGGGGCTCGAAACTAAACTGAGCCAGGTAAGCAAGCGCACTATAACCGGCAACCTACGCTATGTAAACATTAGGTTCAAAGGCGACATGAACTCTTATGTTGGCTATGAAATACTGAATGCCCTGCGCCCGGGTAACAACATAACCTGGTCTTTAAATGTACAGCAGCGCCTGAGCAATGGCCTGAACATCTCGATGAACTATGATGGCCGCAAAGCCAACGGAATAGGTGCTGTGCATACCGGCAGAACACAAGTGTCGGTGTTATTCTAGGGGTTGCTGTTATACCTTTCTTTCTGCTGTTTATTCTAATAAGTATAGATTTTCTTTTATATTGCTAAGGGGATAAAGTAGCTGAAGTAGGATACTTTAGTAAGAAGGAACGGCCTCCATACATAGTATAGATAGAAGGAGAAGGACTCATGCTACACAATTATTGGGCACTATAAAATGCAATGAAGAAATGGGGAAATATGATACCGCTCAAATTTGTATGAATGGACATGTGATAAGTTCCATGGCTAGCACTTATACAGAAAATCAAAAGAAACTTTGTAGCGAATGCGGTGAAGAAACAATAATGAGTTGTCTTTCCTGCAATAGCTTTATTAAGGGATATTATGAAGTTCCTGGAGTTATAGGCTTCTATGATTTCGAAAAACCTAAATTCTGTGAAAATTGTGGTACTCCGTTCCCTTGGACAGTAAAGTATCAGAATGCTGCAAATGAACTCATAGATTTAAGTGAGACTTTATCTGAACAGGAAAAAGAAGATTTCAAAAATAGTGTAACCAACTTAATTAAAAGCTCTGCTAGTAGCAATGTAGCACAATTGAAACTCAAAAAATATGTATCAAAAGCTGGTACTGAAATAGCAAAAGGCATGCGTGAGATATTAGTAGATGTTGTAAGCGAAACAGTTAAGAAATCTATTTGGGGCAATTAAATCACCGTGCCTAACACAACATGTGTAAAGCTTCGGTAACCTCTCGCTCACTTCATATAAACAACCGGTTATTGTTGTCAAAAATAATTTTTAATAATAATGATCACCTGTTATAAGTCACCTTTTGCTACACATCGTTCGCCTTATGTCTAAACCAAACATGGCCATCTTATAAAACAACGCCCCACCTATACTTCAATTGGTGGGGCGTTGCTCTTTCTGCTGAATTCAATTCATAATTCAGCATTCATACTTTATAATTTAAAACCTTAGTAGTACTTCCCTTCCACCAGGTAATTCTGCACATAATCTTTCACGCCTTCTTCCAACGTATAGAAAGGCTTATCGTAGCCGATGGAGCGGAGCTTGCTCATGCTAGCTTCAGTAAAATACTGGTAAGTGTCGCGTATACTTTCCGGGGTATCTACAAAATCTATTTCCGGAGTTACGCCCATGGCATCAAAAGTGTTAAGCGCCAGCGCCATAAAAGTGCGTGCTTTGCCGGAGCCTAAGTTATAGATGCCGGAGTTCTTGCGGTGCTGCATCAGGAACATGCATACTTCTACCACGTCTTTTACATACACAAAGTCGCGCATTTGTTCGCCATCGGCATATTCCGGATTGTGGGAGCGGAATAAGGTAAGGCGGCCTTTATCTTTGATCTGGTTGTAAGCATGGAAAATAACCGATGCCATACGGCCTTTGTGGTATTCGTTCGGGCCATACACGTTAAAGAACTTCAGGCCGGCCCAGAAGAACGGTTTAGCCGTTTGCTCCAATGCCCACTTGTCAAAATCATTCTTAGAGTCGCCGTATGGGTTTAGCGGTTTCAGCAACGGAATGGTGGCTTCATCGTCATCATAACCAAGCGTGCCTGATCCGTAAGTAGCAGCCGAAGAAGCGTAAACCATCGGGATCTGGTATTCGCAGCAGGCATTCCATACTTTCTTGGAGTAGTTCAGGTTTAGCAGGTCAAATACATCCTTGTTAAACTCAGTGGTATCGGTGCGGGCACCCAAATGAAAGATAAACTCTACTTCTTCGTAGTTCTCGTCCAGCCACTCAAAAAAGCCATCACGGTCTACGTACTCCTTTATTTTTTTCCCTTTCAGGTTATCTTCTTTCTTGGCGACAGAGAAATTATCTACCACCACAATATCATTAAAGTTGGCTGCATTCAGCCTGCTTACAAGGCAGCTTGCAATAAAGCCGGCAGCACCAGTTACGACGATCATAATTCAGAATTTAGGCTGTAACGTAAATTGCGCTAAATTTACGAAAATAAATGGAGCTGCCCCTGTAAATGTACCTGGCAGTAAAAGCCCTTGAAGCAGCATTATACTTTATACTTTCGCCTGAACCAGATTTTTTATACTTGTCTGCTGCTACTATTGCTGGCTTGCACCGATAAAAAGCAGGAGCCGGTTACAGAGCAAGCTCTAGTTTTTAAAGATGACCTGGGGCGCGAGCTGAAACTACAGCACCAGCCAAAACGGGTAATGGCATTTTCCCCGGCCATGACCGAAATGCTATTTGCCATTTGCGATACAGCTACCATTATTGCCCGAACACCCAACTGTGATTATCCTGCCCAGGTAGTAACCAAACCTGTCGTTAACAACTATCCTGTAGACTACGAGCAGGTGCTGGCGCTTAAACCGGATCTTATTTTCTCGAGTGAAGGCATTATACCCATGGAGGTTGTAGAGAAGCTAAAAGAGCTTGGCGTGCCGGTATATATTCAGAAGTACAGAACCGTAGAGGATGTCTTCAAAGGAATGGAAGCTATTGGTCAGATAATGGGGCGGGAGCAACAGGCAAACCATTTGGCAGATTCTTTAAGGCAGCAGGTAAAACAAATTGAGCAACGGCATGAGGGGCAAAGCCAGCCCCAGCAGGTGCTCGCCATCACCTGGACCGACCCAATATATGTATATGGGCAGAATACCATCCTGACAGATAAGCTACGCATACTTGGTGCACAGAATGCAGTGCAGGAGGTTTTCGATCAGCCATACCCGGCACTTACCCGCGAATACATACTTAAGCTGAACCCTGGTGTGCTGTTAGGAGGCTCACCAGAAAAACTGGAGCAGACTTTCTTCAGCTTATACCCAGAACTGCGCAAAATAAAAGCTTATCAGAACCGCCGTATTTATGCGCCAACCGGCAACCTGATGGAGCGTCCCGGGCCCCGCGTGGTAGAATCTATACTTGAACTGGAGCGTTTTCTATATCCATGAGCAAAGTCTTATACTTTATAGTTGCGCTGCTGCTTATACTTCTGGTATTGGTGCTTGGCCTGCAGGTTGGCTCTTTCGATACCGATCTGGCAATTATAACTGATGCCTTTTTTAACTATAATCCTGATAACACCACCCACTTTGCTATAATGCACCTGCGCCTGCCGCGTTTGCTGCTGGCCCTGGTAGTGGGTGCGTCGCTGGCTTTTTGCGGCTATTTAATGCAGGCCATGGTAAACAATGCGCTGGCAGATCCATACTTGCTGGGCACTGCTTCGGGAGCATCGTTGGGGGCTGTGATCGTGTTCTTTGGCTTTGTAGATGTTGCCGTAGCAGGTTTTTATATGCCGCCGGTTTTTGCGCTGCTCGGTGCTTTTATAGTTACACTGGTGGTGGTTATTCTTGGCTACCGTAAGCGGCAGCTTATTCCGGCGCAGCTTTTATTGGCTGGTGTGGCAATTAGCTCGTTGGCTACCGCTATAGTTGGCCTACTCACTTTTCTTTCAGACTCAGAAGGAAAATTAAAAGCTGTTATTTTCTGGTCGATGGGGAGCTTTGAGCGGGCCAGCTGGAGCTTGTTGCCTTACCCGGCAGTGGCACTTATACTGGCTCTTATACTTTTCGCCTTTCTGCAAAAACAGCTGAACATACTTTTACTTGGCGCCGACAGGGCACAGGCGCTGGGTGTGCAGGTGGTACAAACACGTTGGGCTATACTTGCCACAGTGTCGGTGGTTACCGGCTTTGCAGTGGCTACCTCAGGCCCGATAGGTTTTGTAGGGCTTATTGTTCCACATGTAACACGCGCGCTGATGGGTACAACCGGAAAATCGAACCTGCTTTTTTGTGCATTTATCGGTGGTTTATTTATGCTGCTTTGTGATTTGCTCTCCCGGGTAATTTATCCGCCTGCAGGTCTGCCAATTGGTATCATTACTTCATTCTTTGGTGTTCCTTTCTTTGTATATTTGCTCTCCAGAAAGAATTATAAGTTTAGCAGTTAGATGATTTACGTAAGCAGATTAGAGCATTTCAATGCGGCCCACAAGCTGCACAACCCGAACTGGTCGTTGGCGAAGAATAAGGAGGTTTTCGGGCCGTGTGCCAATGTGAACTGGCATGGCCACAATTATGAGCTGATCGTGACCGTAAAAGGGAAACCAGATCCGGAAACCGGTTTTGTGATTGACCTTAAAAAATTAAGTACCCTCATCCGTAAGAACATCATCGAGAAGGTAGACCACAAGAACCTGAACATGGATGTGCCTTTTATGGAAGACAAACTGGCCAGCACCGAGAATTTAGTGATCGAGTTCTGGAAGATACTGGAGCCAAAGATTGCTGAGATTTCAAATGCCAAGCTGCACAGTTTGAAATTGTATGAAACTCCACGCAACTACGTTGAGTACTTCGGCGAATAGCAACACTCTTTTCATTCCTTTTTTCACGTTGCTTCCTTAACCGGAGATTAACCGCATGAAATATTACATTATAGCCGGCGAGAGATCAGGCGATCTCCATGCCTCTAACCTGATTAAGCAGCTCCGGTTAAAAGACCCCGACGCTGTTATAAGAGGATGGGGCGGCGATATGATGCAGGAAGCCGGCATGGAGCTGGTAAAGCATTACCAGGAGCTTGCCTTCATGGGGTTTGCCGAAGTTTTCAAGAACCTTTACAAGATACTTGGTTTCCTGAAGGAGTGTAAAGCTGATATACAGGCTTTTAACCCCGATGTGGTAATTCTGGTTGATTATGCCGGTTTTAACATGCGCATCGCCAGGTTTGCCAAAGCCAGAGGTTTAAAAGTCTTTTATTACATCTCTCCTAAGATCTGGGCCTGGAACCAGGGGCGTGCACACAATATAAAGAAATATGTAGACCGCATGTTCGTCATCATGCCTTTTGAGGAGGAGTTTTATAGCCGCTACAACTATAAAGTAGACTATATTGGCAATCCGGTAAACGATTCTGTTTCAGACCATGTAGCCTGCTCCGATTTCAGGGCAAAGAACAAGCTCTATAACAACAAGCCAATTATCGCTATACTTCCGGGCAGTCGCCGGCAGGAGATAGAGAACATGCTGCATGTGATGCTGAGCGTTCTGCCTTCGTTCCGCGATTACCAGTTTATAGTGGCCGGAGTGTCTAATTTTTCTAAAGACTACTACGAGCAATACAACAAAGACCCGAACATCAAGATCATCTATGACCAGACTTATGACCTGCTTTCCCACGCAAAAGCTGCACTGGTTACGTCGGGTACAGCTACTTTAGAGACAGCATTGTTCAATGTGCCGCAGGTAGTCTGCTATAAAACGAGCGCCATCTCTTACTACATAGGCAAGCGGGTGATCAAGGTGCCTTATATCTCGCTGGTAAACCTGATAGCCAATAAACCTGTAGTTACCGAGCTTATTCAGGATGATTTTACGCCAAAGAGGATAGTGGCAGAGCTGAAACAGATATTATTTGATAAAATATTCCTGAAAAAGCAGCTGGATGGTTATGCCCTGGTGCGCCAGAAGATAGGGGAGTACCGTACCGCTGAGCGCGCTGCAGAGCTAATGGTTGGCTACCTGAACGAAAAGTAAATAGTATACCTATAATAAAACAAAAGCCCCGGCAGTTCTGCCGGGGCTTTTGTTTTATACTTCAGAATCTATACTTGCTAGGCAACACGCAGCTGCTTCAATGTAGATTTATCAAATTTTTCACGTGCATATTCACCTGTGATAACAAGTTCTTTTGTTCCTTCTTCAGAAGGTAGTTCGAACATGGCATCTGTCATGATACCCTCGCAGATAGAACGTAAACCACGGGCACCTAATTTATACTCTGCGGCCTTTTCTACAATGTAGTTAAGCGCATCGTCATCAAAAGTAAGCGTGATGTTCTCCATCTCGAACAGGCGCTTGTACTGCTTCACAATAGAGTTCTTAGGCTCCAGCAATATCAGGCGCAATGTTTCTTTATCCAGTGGGTCGAGGTGCGTAAGTACCGGCAGACGGCCAATAAGCTCTGGTATCAAACCAAAGTTCTTCAGGTCCTGGGCTGTCAGGTACTTCAGGAAGTTCTCCTTCTCTTCCTCCATATCCATTTTAGATTTAGAGAAACCAATAGGACGGGTATTTAAACGGTTTTTGATCAGTCTGTCGATTCCAACAAAGGCACCACCGCAAATAAACAGAATGTTCTCTGTGTTTACCGTGATCATTTTCTGTTCAGGGTGCTTACGGCCTCCTTGCGGTGGAACGTTTACTACAGTACCTTCCAGTAATTTAAGAAGCGCCTGCTGCACACCTTCGCCACTCACATCGCGTGTAATAGAAGGGTTATCGCTCTTACGGGCAATTTTATCTATTTCATCAATATAAACGATACCGCGCTCTGCTGCTTCTACATTATAGTCTGCGGCTTGCAGTAAGCGGGTAAGTATACTTTCCACGTCTTCGCCTACATAACCAGCTTCTGTAAGTACAGTAGCATCGGCAATACAAAAAGGCACTTGAAGTATACCGGCCATCATCCGCGCCAGGTACGTTTTACCTGTACCTGTTTCACCAACCATAATAATGTTAGATTTCTCAATCACAACATCACCTTCGTTCGTGTCCTGCATCAGGCGCTTGTAGTGGTTGTACACAGCCACCGACATTACCTTCTTCGCTTCATCCTGGCCAACCACAAACTGATCAAGGTATTCCTTCATCTGCTTAGGTTTCATCAGGTTGAACTTAGGCGTACGGCTATTGGCGCGTATCTTATTCTCCTCGTTCAGTATTTGCTGCGCCTGTCCGATACAACGGTCACAAATGTGGGCGTTTATACCGGATATCATCACCGATACGTCTTTCTTGTTTTTGCCGCAAAAAGAGCAAGTAATTTCAGCCATAAAAAGATTGGTCCTGCGTTGTCTGGGCCTCAGTTGGTAAGGCCTCCGGAACAAAGGTACAAAATAGAAAAGTTATAAAAGCAGAAATTTTTTTAGGACTATGTTAATATATGGGGCAAAAGCAACTATAAATTTTAAAATTTATATTAATCTATTTTTACGTAAATTGCTAGTAATCAATAACTTGCATTAATGGTGTTTCCACATTGCCCTGTTGATAAATTTATAACACTTTTTTCACTTTTTGCTAAAAGCCCCCTTTGCTGCCAAGCAGATAAAGTATAAAAAAGAACCCCGCTCCGGTGATACGGAGCGGGGTTCATAAAGTATAAGCTTAACACTTTAAAGCAGATTATGCCTTCTTACGAGTCAGTACTTCGTCTATCAGACCATACTCTTTTGCTTCTTCTGCACGCATCCAATAGTCGCGGTCAGAGTTGTCATAGATCTCCTGGTAAGATTTGCCAGAGTGATCAGCTAAGATCTCGTAAAGCTCTTTCTTCAGCTTCAGGATCTCACGGGCTGTAATCTCGATATCAGATGCCTGGCCTTGTGTACCACCCATTGGCTGATGAATCATGATGCGGGCATGCGGCAGGGCAGAACGCTTGTTTTTGGCACCACCTGCCAGAAGCACGGCACCCATAGAGGCAGCAAGACCTGTACAGATCGTGGCTACATCAGGGCTTACATACTGCATAGTATCATAAATACCCAAGCCGGCATATACCGAACCACCAGGGCTGTTAATGTATAGCAGGATGTCTTTCTTCGCATCAGCCGACTCCAGGAACAGCAGCTGTGCAGTAATTATGTTTGCTATAAAATCATCTACCTGTGTTCCCAGGAATATGATGCGGTCCATGATCAGGCGGGAGAAAACGTCAATCTCGCGGAAGTTCGTAGGGCGTTCCTCGATTACAGAACGGGTCATACTTTCAATCGTATGCATTGCTCTGCCTTCAACATAATGAATGTATTGGTCTACGCCCAGGCTGCTCATGCCCTGGCCCTTTACAGCAAATTTCCGGAACTCGTCTTTGTTAAACATATCGTGTTTATTTTACGGTTTAGTCAAAAATAAAAAAGTCCTTTAAAATTTTAAAGGACTTTTTTGAAATGGTATATAAGCTATTCGCTCTTTAGAACGAAAGGTTTCTGAAGTCCTCTGCAGAGATGGTCTTCTCTACAACAGTCATCTTTTCTTTAAGTTTAGCGAGCACCTTCTCAGCCAGCAGTTGCTCGTACTCATTAATATAGTTACGGCCATTATCCTGGCTCAGGTATTGGTTAGCATAGTTGTTCATGCTCTCAACCAGTTCTTCTGGTATTTCAGGCATGTTAAACTGCGCCAGCATTTTCTCTTTAGTAGAGCTTACTACTTCTTCGTTAGTTACCTTCAGCTCGTTTTCTTCTACAACCTTGTTTTTGATCATAGACCACTTAAGCTCACGCAGGTACTTATCAAAGTTCTCCTCGATCTGCTCAGTAGTTAAACGGCCTTCGTTGGTAACTTGCAGCCAACGCTTAAAGAAATCAGTAGGAAGCTCAACTTCTACGTTGTCAACAAGTGTATCGATAACGTTACGGCTCAGCAGGTTATCTGCTTCACGGTCGTAGTTCTCCTGGATCGTTTCACGTATCTTGGCATCAAGTTCTTCCACTGATTTTACTTCATCCTTGCCGAAAAGTTTATCGAAAAGCTCCTGATCAAGTTCAGCAGGCTCAGTGCGGTTGATTTTTTCTACTGTAAATTCAAACTCACCATTCAGTTCAGCAGCAACATCTTTGCTCAGGCCAGTTACGTGTGCCAAGGCAGCATTGTCATCGCCAAATGTTTTACGGATATCGAAACGGATAACATCGCCAGCTTTTACGCCAACAAATTTATCCTGGCCATCTACTACGCGGCTTGTAGGAATAAGGGTTTTAGACTCGAATTCACCTTCTACTGCCTTCAGTTCACCTGAGATAAAGTCACCTTGCTCAGAAGTTTCAGGGTTGATGGTTTTACCGAACTGGCGCTTGATGTTCTCATACGCCTCGTCAATAGTTTTCTGGTCTAATTCAACTTTGTAGCCCTCTACGCTTTTATCAAGCGGAAGGTTAATTTCTGGTAGCAGACCTACTGCATAATTAAACTCAAAGTTTTTCTGGTTATCCCAGTCGATCTCAGCCTGGCTAGGCTCCGGAAGTGGCTCGCCCAGTAGTTTTACATCATTGTCTTTGATGTATTTAGAGATCTCTTCCTGAAGTAGCTTGTTGATCTGCTCTACCAGGATGCTCTTACCATACATTTTTTTAACAAGACCAGCAGGCACCTTACCAGGTCTGAAGCCTTTGATCTGGGCCTTTTTGCTGTATTCTTTTACCTGTTGGTCTACCTTCGTTGCATAGTCTGCCTCTTCCAGTACAACCTTCAGCTGTGCGTTGGTGCTGTCGGTTTGGTTTAATGTAATATTCAAAGCTACTAAAGTTTAGTATGAAACATCATGTAAAAACAAACCCCCAACATCGCTGTTGAGGGTTCGTTTATGTGTGCGGATGGAGGGACTCGAACCCCCATGCCTCGCAGCGCTAGATCCTAAGTCTAGTGCGTCTACCAATTTCGCCACATCCGCGTGGTGTTGTTTGTAATGATGATGCAAAGGTAAGCACAGGAATTTTATTTGCAATACCTGAGCCCAAAAAAACTGAAATATTTTTTCTCTTTTTTTCGATGAAATCTACTGTATAAAGTATAAAATATTGATAATTAGAGATTAAGCCTGTCTGAGTAGTAAAGTATGGAAAGCAAACTTTATTCGCTTATATTTGAACCTATGAATGCCTTGGTCTGATTAATACATATATAGTAGTATAGTCAGCAAGTGGTGTTGGCTCCAAGAGCCCACCTTTATACTTTCTTATTACAGTTACTATGATCGATCCGGAAGCAGAACGCAAAGAGATCTTAAGACAATATCGCCGGTTATTAAGGCACGCTAAGCCTTTCTTAAAAGACAATGATGCCAAGATCATTAAGAAAGCTTTCAATACCTCGGTAGAGGCGCACAAAGACATGCGCCGTAAATCGGGCGAACCCTATATTTATCATCCGCTGGCAGTAGCCCAGATTGCTGTAGAGGAAATCGGCTTGGGTACAACTTCTATAGTTGCCGCCCTGCTGCACGATGTGGTAGAAGATACCGAAATGGAGATCGTTGACATCGAGCGGGAATTTGGGCCTAGTGTTGCCAGGATCATTGAAGGGCTTACCAAAATTTCGGGTGTTTTTGATTATGGAACATCTCAGCAGGCCGAGAACTTCCGGAAGATGCTGCTCACGCTCTCCGATGATGTACGCGTTATACTTATAAAGCTGGCAGACCGCCTGCACAACATGCGAACGCTGGATAGTATGCCGCGCCATAAGCAGCTCAAGATCGCATCTGAGACCATGTACCTTTATGCGCCACTGGCGCACCGCCTGGGTTTGTATGCTATAAAATCTGAGCTGGAAGACCTGTACCTGAAGTATACCGATACAGAAACTTACAAGGATATATCTAACAAGATCCGCCAGACGCGTGCAGCAAGAACCAAATTCATCAAGGACTTTCTGGCTCCGATAGAGGAGGAGCTGCGCAAGCATGGATTTAAATTTACCATCAAAGGCAGGCCAAAGTCTATTTACTCTATCTTAAAGAAGATAAAGAAACAGAACATCACCTTCGAGGAGATCTACGATCTGTTTGCTATCAGGATTATACTTGATGTGCCGCTTGAGAACGAGAAGGCAGCTTGCTGGCAGGTGTACTCTATTATAACTGACTTCTACCAGCCAAACCCGGACCGCCTTCGCGATTGGGTCAACACACCAAAGTCTAACGGCTACGAATCGCTGCATACTACTGTCATGAGCAGATCGGGGCAGTGGGTAGAGGTGCAGATCCGTACCAAGCGTATGGATGAAATTGCAGAACGCGGTTATGCGGCACACTGGAAGTATAAAACAGAAGGTGTGGCTTCGGCAGAATCGGCGCTGGAACAATGGATAAACAAAGTGCGCGATATGCTGGAGGGTAATACTGCCAATGCGCTTGAGTTCATGGATGAGTTCCGTAAGAACCTGTTCGTGGAGGAAGTGTTTGTATTTACCCCGAAAGGCGAGCTTATTATACTTCCGGACCGTGCTACTGCCCTGGATTTTGCTTTCGAGATACACACCCAGATAGGTATGCATTGCCTTGGCGCTAAGGTTAACCAGAAACTGGTGCCGCTTAGCTACAGGCTGCGTAACGGCGACCAGGTAGAGATACTTACCTCGCAGAAACAGAAGCCTAATGAGGAGTGGCTTACTTATGTGGTTTCTTCCAAGGCCCGCTCTAAAATAAAAGATTACCTGCGCGAAGAGCGCAAGTATAAATCGGAGATTGGTAAAACAATGCTGGATAAGCGCCTGGCACAGCTAGGTATCGCCGATACACAGCCTAATATTAACCGCTTGCTAGCCTTCTTTAATGTGCCTACCCTGCAGGATCTGCATTACAGAATTGCTACAGGGCACATAGATGCCAAGAATATAAAGGAGATCATCTTTACGGCGGCTACTGATAAAGGCAACTCTATGCTGGAGCCAAAATCTTTCGACAAAGAAGTACAGAAGATACGCGGCGTTAATTCAGATATGTTGCTGATAGGGGAGAATACCTCAAACATGAACTATAAAATTGCCAGCTGCTGCAATCCTATACCTGGCGACGAGGTGTTTGGCTTTGAGACTGGCGATGAAGATATCGAAATTCACCGAACCAATTGCCAGCGTGCCATAGAACTTATGTCTAACTATGGGCATCGTATAGTAAAGGCAAAATGGACGGATCAGAAAGAACTGGCCTTTCTGGCAGGTATCCGCATTAAGGGTACAGACAGGGTTGGTTTGGTAAATGACCTAACTAAAATAATTTCTAATAGTTTAAAGGTAAACATGCGCTCTATCACCATTGATTCGCACGACGGAATCTTTGAGGGTAATATTATGGTTTTTGTTAATGACACAGGCCACTTAGATAAACTGATACAGCGCATGAGCAGAGTAAATGGTGTGCTTACAGCAGAAAGATTTGACTAAGAAGGCTGCACCTCATTTCTAAAGACACAAGACAATGGCATTAGACCAACATAAATTCGAAGAAGTAAAAAAGATATTTACAGCATACCTGGAAAGCAAAGGGCTGCGCAAAACGCCTGAGCGGTATGCTATACTGGAAGAGATCTACTCGCGCTCCGGCCATTTTGATGTAGAATCTCTTTATATAAGTATGAAAAACAAAAACTACCAGGTAAGCCGCGCTACAGTTTATAATACGCTGGATCTGCTGGTAGAGAACGACCTTGTTAGCAAGCACCAGTTTGGGCGCAACCTGGCACAGTACGAAAAGTCGTATGGCTATCGCCAGCACGACCACGTTATTTGTACAGAATGCCATAAAGTGGTTGAATTTTGCGATCCGAGGGTGCATCAGATACAAACTATGGTGGGCGAACTGCTTAATTTTCATATCTTGCACCATTCCCTAAATCTATACGGAATCTGCGGCGATTGCCGCGCTAAAAAAGCGACAGAACAGCACCATGAAGTATCAGAAAGAGCTGAAGGATGATATATTGTTTCTCAGGCTGGAAGGCGATCTGATTGCCGGCCCTGATACACAAAAAATGATTGCGGATGCTGATGCGGAACGTGATGGTAAGGTAACGCTGTGTGCAGTGGATATGTCTAATGCCCGTTTTATGGATAGTAGCGGTATGGGCGTGCTGGTTTCCCTGTTAACTAAATTCAGGAACAGGGGAGGAGAGCTTGTCCTGATAAAACCATCTGATCATATCCGGAAGCTGCTTATAGTTACCAAATTGAATGCGATTTTTACGATCGCAGAAAATGATAATTTTGCAGCGCAATTTCTAAAGGAATCAATTTACTAAAGTTATAATGGCAGTTGACATATTAATAGGTTTGCAGTGGGGCGACGAAGGAAAAGGAAAAATCGTTGACGTACTGGCTCCAACCTATGACATTGTTGCCCGTTTCCAGGGCGGCCCTAACGCAGGCCACACATTAGAGTTTGAAGGCACAAAGCACGTACTGCACCAGATCCCTTCCGGAATTTTCCATCCGCATATTCAGAATATCATTGGCAACGGAGTAGTGCTGGACCCGATCGTGTTCCAGGCCGAGATGAAGAAACTCGAAGACCGTGACGTTGATGCAAGCAAAAACCTGTTCATCTCTAAAAAAGCTGCGCTTATACTTCCTTCACATAAAGTGCTGGACAGAGTATCAGAAGAAGCGCTTGGCTCAGGTAAAATTGGCTCTACATTAAAAGGTATAGGCCCGACTTACCAGGATAAGATCGGTCGTGTAGGATTACGTGTAGGCGATATACTTGCTCCGGATTTCCAGGACCGCTATAATAAATTAGTAGAGCGTCACCGCAAAACGGTAGAATTCTACGGCCAGGCGCTTGAAATAGAAGAACTGGAGAAGTCTTTCTTTGATGCTGTAGATTACCTGCGCACGCTACAACTGGTAGATAGCGAGTACATGATCAACAAGGCGCTGAGCGAAGGAAAGAAAATTCTGGCTGAAGGCGCACAAGGTTCCTTACTGGATGTTGATTTCGGAACATATCCGTTCGTAACATCATCTACAACTTTAGTAGCAGGAGCTTGCACAGGTCTTGGTGTAGCACCTAAGTATATAGGCGAAGTATATGGTATATTTAAAGCATACTGTACCCGCGTTGGTAGTGGCCCTTTCCCGACAGAGCTTTTGGATGAGGTAGGAGAAAGTATAAGACAAGCCGGAAGAGAGTTTGGCTCTACTACTGGCCGACCACGCCGTTGCGGCTGGGTAGATTTGCCAAGCCTGAAATACTCGATCATGTTGAACGGGGTAACGCAGCTAAACATGATGAAGGCTGATGTGCTCACAGAGTTTGATACTATTAAAGTATGCACGAAGTATAAACTGGCTTCAGGCGAAATAACAGATCAGCTACCTCACTCATTAGATACTGAAACAGTAGAGCCAATCTATGAAGAACTGCCAGGTTGGAAAGTAGACCTGAATAAAGTAGAGAATGTGGAAGATCTGCCGGAAGCATTTAATAATTACCTTACATTCCTGGAAGAACATCTGCAGGTACCTATTACTATAGTATCAGTAGGGCCAGACAGAAAGAGTACATTGAAAAGAGAAGCATTCAAAGTAGCATAATCTATAAATACATAGTGGTAAAAGCCTCCTGCTGTTAAAGCAGGAGGCTTTTCAGTTTTTATCAAAAATCTCCTCACCAGAGGAACTTCCCTGCCCTAGGAGCTGTTACCCCTCTGCGTCTGCTCATAGCAAAGCAATAAGGGAGGAGCCGGGGGAAAAGAATCTGCCTTGCGTTCAGGCCTTTAAGAAAAAGAGCTGGAAAAGATTTGCTACTACGCTTGTCTTTCAAGAAAGATTTCCTACTTTTGCATCCCCTTCGGCAGGAAGGGGTTTTGAAGAGAGGTTGAGGAGCAAAAGCTGAAAAAACATCGGCTTAGGTGTTGCCACAACGAAACGGTTTGCTACCTTTGCAGCCCGTTTCCGG
>CBINIP010000008.1:0-193961 GCA_966250805.1 uncultured Pontibacter sp.
TACTGTCAGCCTCTTTCCTTGCCCTTCCAGCCGAAGGGGATGCAAAAGTAGGAAAACTTTCTAGGAAGACAAGCGTAGTAGCAAATCTTTTCCAGCTCTTTTCCTTAAAGGGCTGAAAGCAAGGCAGATTCTTTTTCCCCGGCTCTCCCTTATTGCTTTGCTATAAGCAGGCGCAGAGGGGTAACAGCTCCTAGGGCAGCAGAAGTTCCTCTGGTGAGGAGACTTTTTTATAAGAATTTATGCTTTAAGATTTCCCTTTTATAAAAGCAAAAGAGCTCCGTGTTATTCAGAGCTCTTTTATTATACTTCCATACTTTGCCACTATACTGCTTTAGGCTTTTTATATAGTGGCACTGTGCTGCATGGCTCGCCATACATTAAGCTGCTAACTACTGGTAATAGTTTCCGCATAATCTCTACATAGGCGTAAGTAGGAACAGGTATACTTCCACATCCTTTAATAACTACTTTCGCATCTCGGTATTCTTCCGGATCTATTTTAGCAATTGCCTCCTGCATCAGCGCCTGTTCTAAAGCATCCAAATTCCCGAACACATAGTAGTTTGCGTGCGCCTGTAGTTTGGTTGCCAGAAGCATATAGGCCCATGTTGGTACTATAGCATCCGCAGAACATATTATAGCTACGTTCTTACCTGCGTAAACCGACCAGTCATTTTCCTTTATAAATGCTCTGAAATCTTTTTCTCTCAGGATCAGGCCATGGAAAAGATTATCTTTTATATCGTAAACAACGCGCTCACCCGGGTGCAACAGCTCCTCCAGGTTCAGGGTCACCAGCGCGCTTTGAGCTACTTTGTTTATTAACTCTGACATACAATTTTATTTAGTTGTGCTTTTACCTGCACTTGTTATATAAACATCCTTTAAATAGAAGGGTTCATAATAGGCTACATCTTCGAACTGCTGTTTGTTATACTTTTCAAGCGCCAGTTCTCCTATTGGTTTAGCTGAAGGCACAACACCATGTATAAATAAGGCATTAGGGCTCCCTGCTTTCATAGCTTTAAATTTATCTGCTCCGCTTCCGAAGAATATAATCGGTAGCTGCGCCAGTTGCTCATTAAAAGTATCTTCATTTAGCACAACCGGCGCTATGGGTAACACCTCTGTAAGCTCCTGGTTCAGTAAGCAAGTATAAACTTCCAATCGGCGTGCATCCAACATGGGGCAAAACAAATAGTTTTCCGGGTTAGGCACAGAAGCTATTACCTGGGCAGCCAAACTATAAAGTGTAGATACTTCGATCAATGGAATATCTAATGAGTAGCAAAGCCCTTTAGCAGTTGAGCTGCCAATACGCAAACCTGTATAAGAACCAGGACCACCTGAAACAGCTACAGCGCTAAGATCCTTTAAAGTAGCGCCACAGTTTTCTAGCAGTTGCGAAACCATAACTGTTATGTGCGAAGAATGTGACTTTTCGATCTGCAACTCTGATGCCCCCAGCAGCTGCGTATTTTTAAACAGCGCAACAGAACAAACTGTAGAGGAGGTTTCGAGTGCTAGTAATAAAGACATGGTAGTGGTTTCTGATACAAACTTATTTCTGCAAAATTAACTTAACCTGAGCAAGGTCACAAATTTGAGTGATTGTTGCCTGATGCTAAATGAAAAGAGGGAAGCACTATTTAAAGCACTTCCCTCTTCTGATATCTCTATTATTTACTTCACCTTAAGGTAAGAAGCATATTTCTGAGGATCGTTCAGTACGCTTTTCGCCATCAGGATGTCCGGATCGTCATCAAAAGTAGCCTCGATGTATCCCTTCTGCAGGTAATATCTTGAAGCAATCTCAGCCTCCAGCATTTCCTGAATTTCAGGTCTGAAGCGCGACAGATCGTTTGCCTTGTTATGTGATACTTTCTTCTTTATACCTTCCAGCTCGTTTTTGATGTCTTCGTAGTGCTTGCCATCTTTGGCCTTTGCAGCAAGGTCTTCCAATTCCTGCTCTACCTCTGTTGTATAGCTCAGATCTTTGTTAGCCAGGAAAGATACAAACTTCTGATATTCGGCATCGGTAAGCTTGAATTTACTTGCAGCCGGTATAGTCGGATGCTCTGATTTATATTTATTTGCGAAGTCAAAGAAGTAGCCTTTGTGAGCTATAGTTCTCGTGATCTCTGAGTAATCAGGCTGCTTTACTTCCACATCAGGGCTAACGCCACCGCCATCGTATACGGTGCGGCCAGCCGCAGTTTTGAAAGGTGCACGCAACGAATCAGGTATAGCACCTACACTGCCATCCTCGTTAGGGTGCGAGTAATCTATAGACTGAATGCAGCGGCCACTTGGTATATAATATTTAGCTGTAGTTACTTTTAA
The DNA here is from genome assembly GCA_966250805.1 of uncultured Pontibacter sp. Lineage (GTDB taxonomy): Bacteria > Bacteroidota > Bacteroidia > Cytophagales > Hymenobacteraceae > Pontibacter. Next base: position 2,344 of record CBINIP010000008.1, read on the forward strand.
CTGGGAGTTGTAAGAGAGCGGGCGCGTAGCCTGCACTAGACCTTTACCATATGTACGCTCGCCTACCAGCACGGCACGGTCATAGTCCTGCATTACGCCAGCCACAATCTCAGCTGCCGATGCACTGCGCGAACTGGTAAGTATAACCAGAGGCACATCTTTATCTAGCGGCTCATCCAGCGCTTTATAGGTTTTGTTCCAGTCTTTAACCTTACCCTTAGTACTTACAATGTCTTTACCTTTATCAACAAACAGGTTAGAAATGTTAACCGCCTCATGCAGTAATCCGCCCGGGTTATCGCGCAAATCAAAAATGATCTTCTTGGCTCCCTGCTCCTTCAGCTTCTGCACTGCCATCCTAACCTCACGCGATGCATCAACTGTAAAACCTGAAAGCTGGAAGTAACCTATCTCATTATCAAGCATGCCATAGTATGGCACATTCTCTACCATGATGTTTGCCCTGGTAAGCTCTACAACCCTGGATTTTGTCTGGCCATAGCTACGTACCTCCAGTTTAACTTTAGAGTTTGCCTGCCCTTTCAGCAGTTTGCTCACATCAGAAGAGTTTTTGTTTGATACGTTTACCCCGTCTATCTTCAGAATTTCGTCGCCTATTACAAGGCCAGCTTTATGCGCCGGCGAGTTCTCGTACGGCATCTGCACCACAACTTTGCCATCGCGGCTGCCAACTATAGCGCCAATGCCGCCATACTGGCCTGTGGTCATGGTACGAAAATCTTCAATATCGTCTTCAGGAATATAGTTGGTATAAGGGTCCAGCGATTTCAGCATGGCATCTATACCTACGCGCACCATTTTAGATGGCGGCACATCATCTACATAGTAAGTATTTACTTCTTTGAAAAGAGAGGCAAAAACATCGAGGTTCTTGGCTATTTCGAAATAGCGCTCAGACTCTGATTTAAAGGCAAACAGCCCCATGGCAACGCCACCGAGCAGAAGGCCGGCAATAGACTTTTTATACATACTAATCAGGTTAGGGACGGGGTAAGGTTACTTACTCAAACAACGTTCTAAACCGTAAATTAGTTTTTTCTGAATTGTATCGTAGGATTTTTTTTCTTTACCAGTGTAAAGTATGGCAAGCAGGCGTGGCGCCTGTGCCTGGTCTGAGAGCAGGAGGTGCTTGTTAAGGCGGTAAGCCTCACGTATTTGCCGCTTCAGGCGGTTACGATCGGTTGCGCGCTTAAAGTATCTTTTAGATACAGAAATTAAAACCTGAGTAGAGCCGGATAACGGCTCCCCGGGTGGCGTGTAAAATACAAACCGCAGCGGATACAAATTAAAAGAAGAACCCTTGCTGAACAGCAGCGCAATAAGGCGCTTACTACACAAGCGTTCTTCTTTCGAAAATGTATAGGAAGAAGGTTGCTCTGCCTGGTTATCGTTAGCTGGCTCTATATGCATGAGCGGCTACGCTTAAGCAAAGCTTTAACCTACCGATTAAGCCTTATGTCTTTTCTCGTCAGAAACAGTTAGTCTCTTTCTGCCTTTTGCTCTTCTGCTAGCAAGTACTCTTCTACCGTTAGCGGTTTCCATTCTAGATCTGAAACCGTGCTTGTTTCTTCTTTTTCTCTGCGAAGGCTGGAATGTTCTTTTCATCGTCTGCCAATGGTTTTATTATGGCCTGCAAAATTAGACAACCTTTTCTAAATTAGCAATGTCATCTTAACTAATATTTTAACAAAGATGCCGAAAACACGCAAAAACGCGTAAAACAACAGCTTTAAACCTGTATTTTATTTTCACAAATTCCTCCGGCACATGATACACTACCACGTTTCCTATACTAACCCACTATCACATTTCCTGACAATTACCCTAACTATACCTAGCAACAAAGCCGAAGAGCTATACCTGCAATTGCCTGCCTGGCGCCCCGGCCGCTACGAGCTGCAAAACTTTGCGCAGAAGATACGCGATGTAGAGGCCACAGCGTATGGCGCAAGTATAAGTATAGAAAAAGTAACCAAAGACAAGTGGCTGGTAAGAACCGGAGGCGCTGAAAGTATAGCAGTAAAGTATACTTTCTTTGCGAGACAGATGGATGCCGGTGGCTCCTGGCTGGATGAAGAACTGCTATACCTGAACCCGATAAACTGCATGATGGCCGTGGAAGAACGGGAGCACGAACCCTGTGAACTTATACTTGAACTGCCCGCTAACTGGCAAATTTCCTGCGGCCTGAAACATACCGGTGCCCATACGTTAGAAGCTCAGAACTATGACCAACTGGTAGATAGCCCACTTATTGCCAGTGCCAGCCTCAAACACCAGGAATTTGAGCTACAAGGAACTCGCTTCCATATCTGGATACAAGGGGATTGCAAACCTGATTGGCAGAAAATTACTAAAGACTTCAGAGCATTTACAGAAGAACAACTGCAGGTTTTCGGTGATTTCCCGGAAGCTGAGTACCATTACCTGAACCTGATACTGCCTTACCGCACCTACCATGGCGTAGAGCACAGCAACTCTACTGTAATTACATTAGGCCCCGGAGAGCTTTTGATGGAGCCTGGCCTGTACAAAGAATTTATAGGTGTAAGTTCGCATGAGCTGTTTCATACGTGGAACATCAAGAAGATCCGCCCAAAGGAAATGCTGCCTTACAATTTTAAGCAGGAAAGCTACTTCCGGACGGGTTATGTGGTAGAAGGTATCACAACATACTATGGCGATTATGTGCTGGGCCGCTCAGGTGTTTTTACCGCAGATCAATACTTTGCAGAGCTCAACACCACACTTCAGCGCTACTTCACCGACTATGGCCATCAGCACCTTTCTGTAGCAGAGTCGTCTTTTGACTTGTGGCTGGATGGTTATAAACCTGGTATACCTGATCGTAAAGTATCTATCTATGTAAAAGGCGCTCTTACAGCCCTCCTACTTGACCTGCAGCTACGCCAACAGACAAGTAACCAAGGCAACTTAGATGCGGTAATGAAGAAGCTATGGGAAGATTTTGGCAAACGTACTATTGGCTACTCCGCTCAGGACTATGAAGAGGCCGTAGAGTCGGTAGCAGGCAAGTCATTCCGCTCATACTTCGACAAGTATATCAACGGTAACGAACCCATAGAACAGGCTTTAGACGATGCTTTACGTTTTGTAGGATGTACTTTAAAACCTGATGAGCACCACCTGATTTACGAAGCTAAGTATGGCTTTAAGATCTCTGCCGAGCAAAGTATAAAAGTTACTGCCATTGCCCCCGATTCTCCTGCTTTTTCGGCCTTAAGTATAGATGATGAGCTGGTAGCACTGAACGGCAGAAAACTGGAGCAAAACCTGCAAGCATTATTACATCAGCAAGACCAACATCAGCCTGTAACGCTCACACTGTTCCGGGATAAACAACTGCGGCAGGTAACACTGCAGGCAAACGGGAATAGCTTTTATCCAAAGTATAAAATAGCCAAGCGCACCGATGCCACTGATGCAGAAAAACAAAACTTCAAACTTTGGCTGAAGCAGGACTTTTAAATCGCCATAAGCAAAAAACGGGAGGTACAATTACCTCCCGTTTCTATATCCATAGTTTAATTTTGCTGTTGTAGCAATGCCTACTTTTTCTTGTAAGGCATGTTGTTACCACCTTGTGCCAGGTTCCGGTTCGGGTTCTGCACCTTCGAATCGTCGGTTTGCTGCACTTTGTGGGTAGGGTCTGTTTTCACTTTATTTTTAGGATCCTGCTGGTCCATTTTTCCTTTTATCTGATTCTTATTATCCTTCATGATCTTTCCCTTCTGGTTAAATTCTATCTAGTTTTACCCCCGCAGGCACCACTTTGTTACAAAGTATAAAAACAAAAAGGGAAGCCGAAGCCTCCCTTTCCATACTTTATACTTTGCTATACTTACTGCAGCACGGTATCAAAAGCTACCAGGTTCACGAACTGCTGCACGCGGTTTTCTATTTCTTCCTGGCTCAGGTTTTTCAGGCGCTCTGTACCAAATTTCTCTACGCAGAACGATGCCAGTGCCGAACCATGAATAATAGCACGTTTCATGTTCTCAAAGCTGATATCGCCTGTAGATGCTATGTAACCAATAAAGCCACCAGCAAACGTATCACCGGCTCCGGTTGGGTCGAATACCTCTTCCAGTGGCAGAGCTGGAGCAAAAAATACTTTCTCCTCATTGAACAACAAAGCACCATGCTCCCCTTTCTTAATGATCAGGAATTTAGGACCCATTGCCATAATTTTCTTGGCAGCTTTTACCAATGAATACTCACCGCTTAGCTGGCGGGCTTCCTCATCGTTAATAGAAAGTACATCTACCAATGCCATCGTTTCTTTCAGTTCTGCCAGGGCAATATCCATCCAGAAGTTCATGGTATCCATCACGATCAGCTTCGGACGTTTCTCCAGGCGCTCCAGTACCGTTTTCTGTACCTGCGGTGCCAGGTTGCCCAGCATCAGGTATTCGCAGTTCTGGTAGCTGGCAGGGATAATGGGATCAAAATCACCCAGCACGTTCAGCTCTGTAACCAGGGTTTCGCGGCTGTTCATGTCGTTGAAGTAACGGCCAGACCAGAAGAAAGACTTCTCGTTCTCCTTAACCTGCACACCTTCGGTGCTGATGTTACGCTGGTGCATCAGGCTGATGTGATCCTGGTCAAAATCACCACCCACTACTGATACCACGTTCACAGGCTTTACGAAATAAGAAGCTGACAAAGAAATATAGGTAGCGGCACCGCCTACAATTTTGTCTGTTTTTCCGAAGGGAGTCTCCAGCGCATCGAACGCCATTGAACCAACTACTACTAAGCTCATATCTTATTTAATTATGAATTACGAATTATAAATTACGAATGAGAGCGAAGCATGAACTCCGGTGCTCTCTTCCTGCCGTTGTTGTGCTTACGCCAGCAACCTGCTTCTGCTAAAATAATTGCTATTTATTGATGATCAATAATTTAACCTTACAACAATTTAGCAATTCAGGTAAATAAAAAAGCCCCTGAAGGTTTGCTTCAAGGGCTTGGGGTGGAAGATGGGGCTCGAACCCACGACCCCCAGAATCACAATCTGGTGCTCTAACCGACTGAGCTACAACCACCGTGTCTCGTTTGAGAATGCAAATATACGTGCCGTTTTCTTATTTACAATACCTGATACGCATTTTTTGACTAAAAATTTTCAGGCGTGCTCGCCTCTAACAGCTAATTAATTAAAACAAAGTGAGTTGCTATGGCTTAAATTTTCCCTTTACTGTCGCGAGTTTCCAAACTCGTGGCTTATTATAATGTCGAAGTCTGTGACTCAACTGGACCGGAGGCCAAAACTATAGTTCAACAGCCAGTTGCTGCTGCGAATCGTAAACAAACATGAATACCGCCAGTTTGAGCGTAGTGGTAACTGGTAGTTCAGCCTGGCTGCTAGTTATACTTCCGCCAATTACAAACTGACTACATATTTAGCCACAAGTTACGCTGAAGCTAAACTTACGGCATAAAAGAGCCTAAACTATAGTTCAGCCCGAGTAAGGACTCCCGCGCCATGCCAGTAAAGTAATGCCTTACTTATTCAGTTTTGTGCCGCACCATGGGCAGTAATTGATCACTACCATAGACGTACCGCCATCATGTATGGGAACGCCATACAGCCCTTCGTCCCACTTATTGATGATCACATCCGGGTCACCATACTTTATCTCGCCATCCTCATCCAGGCTCTGGTATACTTTGTCGGCCATCATGAGGCAGCAGTAGCTTTCGTAGTCGAAGCCTTGGGCTTTTAACTTTTCGGCTGTCGCCCAATTGTAGCAGGCTTCATCTTCATGTATAGCATCTACATAAGCCTCATACTCCTCCGACTCCAGCACCTCCTGCGGCAACTCTTTCCCGAAAAAGCGGGCATGCAACTCTTTAAATTTCTCTAATTCCATACTTATCTGTCAAACAGCAGCCTCTCCCCTTTCTTGCTTTCATCAAATGCACCGTTGCTGTAGGCCAAATGACCAGAAACAATAGTATGCGCTATAGTTGAACTGAATGTGTGGCCCTCAAAAGGCGACCAGCCGCAATGGTAGTAGGTGTTTTCTTTAGTAACAGTATAAGGTTTATTCAGGTCTACCAGCACCAGGTCGGCCCAGTAGCCTTCTCTCAGGTAACCGCGCTCACGTACATTGAAAAGTATAGCTGGCGCATGGCTCATTTTCTCTACTACTTTCTCCAGCGTCAGTTTGCCCTGCTTTACAAACTCCAGCATCATCTGCAGCGAGTGCTGTATAAGTGGTACACCCGATGGTGCTTGCTTATACTTACCCTGTTTCTCTTCCCAGAGGTGCGGCGCATGGTCGGTGGCAATCACATCCAGTTTATCTTCCAATAAACCTTTCAGCAATCCTTCTTTGTGGCGTGCCTCTTTCACTGCCGGGTTACATTTTATCTGCGTACCGAACTCATCATAGTCTTCCTTATCGAACCACAGGTGATGCACGCATACTTCGGCAGTAATTCGCTTCTGCTCCAGCGGAATATCGTTGCGGAAAAGCTTCAGTTCTTCTTCTGTAGAGATGTGCAGGATGTGCAGGCGCGTGTTATGTTTCTCAGCCAGTTTCACAGCCATAAATGAAGACTTGAAGCATGCAGTTTCGTTGCGGATTTCGGGGTGGCATTTTACCGGAATATCATCGCCATACTTCTCCTGGTAAATGGCCATGTTGTCGCGGATGGTCTGCTCGTCTTCGCAATGCACGGCAATCGGCAGTTTGGCTTTAGAGAAGATCTGCTCCAGCGTTTCGGCATTATCTACCAGCATGTTCCCCGTGGAAGAGCCCATAAAGATCTTTATACCACAAACTGTGTTAGGGTTAGTGAGCAGCACTTCTGGCAGGTTATCGTTGGTGGCACCCATATAAAAAGAGTAGTTCGCCAGCGATGTTTCTGCAGCAATTTTATACTTATCCTCCAACAGCTCCTGCGTTACGGTGTTAGGCACCGTGTTGGGCATTTCCATAAACGAAGTGGTACCGCCGGCTACAGCTGCTCTTGCCTCTGAACCTATAGTTGCTTTGTGCGTCAGGCCTGGCTCACGGAAGTGTACCTGATCATCAATCACACCTGGCAGCAAGTATAAACCGGTGGCATCTATGGTTTGGTCAGCCTCAGCAGTTATACTTTGGCCGATCTGCGCGATTCGACCTTCTATTACCAGTACATCGGCAGTAGTTACACTCCCTTCGTTTACAAGTTGGGCGTTTTTTATGAGGATGGTTTTCATGTCGCTAAGATAAGTGCTGTACAAAGTTAACACACATTATCTTAGGTTTCTGCAGAAATCTGCCGCTTGCTACTGCGGCTGCATCAGCTGGCCTATGAACAGGATGGCGTTGGATGACTTCTCGCGTATCAGGAAAATAAAGGGCCTGTCGATGCGGATGGTTGGAGGCAAAGAGGTTCTTATAATACCCACAGAGGTTGCTGCCGCCGCTTCGGTGCCTTCTTCGTTCACCTCTACAAACGTTTTATGCTTTACTTCGGATATTGCCAGGTTTGCCTGCCCTTCCACCATTCGGCTTAAGTCGGCATTTTCGCTAAACGCCACTCCCATTCCCAACTGCTCCAGCAGATCGTTCAACTTTTTATCATACTCCAGCTTAAATTTTGGCATGTGCAGCTCCAGCTTGGATGTATCCGCTTCTGATAGCCAGCTTGCCAAGTTAGCGCCGTTCAGTTCCTCTACCACATCGCGCACTGTATGCTGTTCTTTTGGCACCACGATCGTCATGCTATACTGCTGGTTACCGTAAGGCAGGTCTATGATTTGCTTCGTGGCATCCTGGTAGTACAGGTACTTTCCGTTCTGTAGGGTCATGAAGTCGTGGGTAACGGTGCTGCCATTTTCAAGGCGGAAAGGCTCAGGCTTGGTCAGTTTTTTATCGAATGGGTAAGTCCAAGTGCCTTTGAAGTATATCGCATTAATCAGGAACAGCACATGGCGGGGAGTTACGTCCTCCACAATCTTTTCGATCTTGCCATTGGTCTTGCTTTTCACCCAGTCATTCATCCGGTCTTTGGCCGCCGGCGAAGAAAAATCCAGCCCCTGCACCGTCGCATTGAAGTAGTCCTGATTCGTTTTTACAAAAGGCTCCTGCAGCTTGTATCGGTTACTATGCCACAGGGAGTTGGCCGAAGTGAACACAACTTTCTTATCAATTCCCTTCAGCAGTACATCCAGGTTCTTAAAGGAGTGGTTGATATCCTCATCTGAAGTCAGCACAAAACCCAGGGTCTGGCGCATGGCCTCTTTGGTAGCTCCGTCGGCTCCGTTGTAGGTCATGCCCAAAGCCATACTTATACTTAAGGGCGATATAAAGATGTTCTTTTCGTTGTCCTCTGCGCTAAGCTGAGCAAAAGACCGGAAAGCAAATTCATTGGAGCTTGCCACTGTCTTTGTTTCCTGCTCTGTCAGGGGGCGCACACTCGGGGAGTTATCAGCCATTTCTTTCTGGCAGGAAGAAAGTATAACGGCACTGGCTAAGGTTATACTTAAAAACTTAAATGGATTCAGGTTCATACATCTGCAGGGTTAAAACAGTAAACAGGCCACATCATCAGCCAACCCACAAAACTTCTACGGCATCTATTTTACTGACCCCTAACCTGTTCCGGAGGTTGCATGAATGTATAAATTAAAGTTATTATTTCGCATCTGTAATACACCTACACTTTGTGTTCGAAGGCAGGAACAAAGGCAGTGAGTTTGGGTGCACTTTCATCATTTTACCTCCCAACCATAAAAAAGCCGTACTTTTGTAAATAATTGCAAAGTATAAATACCGAAACCATGGCAGAAGAAGCAGAAAAGGAAATAACTACGTTCGAGGATTTTAAGCTAAACAAACAGCTTCTGAATGCCATTGATGAGGCCGGATTCGAGAAACCTACGCCTATTCAGACGCAGGCCATTCCGCAGATTATGGCAGGCCACGATATTCTAGGCATTGCCCAAACCGGAACCGGAAAAACAGCAGCTTACCTGCTGCCTATACTTATGAAGGTAAAGTATGCGCAGGGCACTAACCCGCGTGCGCTTATACTTGCACCTACCCGCGAGTTGGCCATGCAGATAGAAGAAAGTATAAGCCTGCTGGCCAAGTATACCGACATCCGCCATACGGCTATTTATGGAGGTTTAGGCCCTAAAACACAGATTGAGATCATCAATAAAGGCCTTGATATTATAGTTGCCACACCTAAGCGCCTGCTGGAACTATACCTGAAAGGCGAGCTAATATTAAAGGAGCTGAAGACGATGGTGCTGGATGAGGCCGACAAGATGATGGACATGGGCTTTATGCCGCAGATACGCCAGATACTGGAAGTGATACCGCGTAAGCGCCAGAACCTGCTGTTCTCGGCAACTATGCCTGAAAAGGTTGTACAGCTGTCAGAAGAATTCTTAGAGTTCCCGACGCGCATTGAGGTTACGCCACAGGCCACGCCCGTAGAAACTGTAAGCCAGGTACTTTACCAGGTACCGAACCTCCGCACCAAAATTGCGCTGCTCGAACACCTGATACAGGATACCGAGAACCTGAACAGGGTAATTATTTTCACAAGAAGTAAGAGGAACGCCGAGAGTGTATCTAAGTTTATAGAGCACCGCAATTACGGCGAGGTACGTGCCATACACGGCAACAAAGGTCAGAATGCACGCATTAACTCTATGGAGGCTTTTAAGAGCGGGGAAGTACGCTTTTTAGTTGCAACCGATGTAGCAGCCCGCGGTATAGACGTAACCATGGTTAGCCATGTTATTAACTTTGATGTGCCTTTTGTTTACGAAGATTATGTGCATCGCATTGGCCGTACAGGCCGTGCCGAGAATGTGGGTGCAGCCATTACTTTTGCCAACGAGGCAGAAATGTACCATGTGGCCAAAATAGAAAAGCTGATCAGGATGCAGATACCGCAGCAGCCTTTGCCGGCCGAGGTGGAAGTATTTAAAACACCTTTTGATGAGCAGCAGGAAATTGCCATGGAGATAGACCGCCAGAAGCGCCGCGATAACCCGGACTTCAAAGGAGCTTTCCATGAGAAGAAATCTATACCAAGAAGCAAGAAAGCAGCCAGCAAAAAAGACCCTAAGGTATCTTTCTGGCAGAAAACCAAAAAGAAGAAACGATAATAAACAAAGAGGCCGGCACTTTAATAGTACCGGCCTCTTTGTTTGTAGTTCTGCTATGGTGCTACAGAAAAGCCTCAGCTAACTGCTTGAACTCGTACACAAGCAGCGTTTGGGCTGCTCCCCACAAAACTGCACTCCACAGCATATGAATGAAGATATGTTTTTTAGATGCCCCAAATAAAGCTGCAACTACAGTTCCAAGTATAGGTGTCAGGAAGATAGGGGTAAGAAAGGCAATGCCCATAACGCCAAAACGCTGCCACACCTGCACTATGCGGCGGTTCTTTTTAGAAAATACCGGCTTTTGCTTTTCGCGGCGTCGCCTCGACATCCATTTAGAAAATGCCCTGCCAACTATCGAGAAAATAACCACACTCGTCATCATACCCGCTACAGTAAATAAAACCGTCTCAAAGTACGATAACCCGAGGCTACTCCCGGCCACAGGCCCGCCAAAGAACTTTACCATACTAACAAGGTAAACCGATAGGTACTTCAAAATTTCCACCTGCACAAAGCTAAATTGTAATCTAAAACTAGTAAATGCTCAATAAGTTAAAATATACGAGCAAGCTTATTAAAATAGTAGCACTTTTACAACAACAACTATATTAACCTAAAGTTTATTGTGTTGAGTGCTAGCTGTTTAGTAACAGGCACCCAATATTTATAGTTCAGCTAGATTTTTGGCCCGAATGCAAGATCGCCGGCATCGCCAAGGCCTGGTACAATGTAAGATTTATCGTTCAGGCGCTCATCCAGTGCCCCCAGCCAGATATGCGCTTCCGGAACCTGCTGCTGCACAAAAGCTACTCCTTCCGGCGAGGCAATGGCCGCTGCAAAATGCACCTGCACCGGCTTGCCGTGGCGCAGCATACCTTCATAAGACTTCACAAGCGAACGCCCTGTAGCCAGCATCGGATCAGCAAGTATAAGTATCTTGTCGTGCAGGTTTGTAGATGCCAGGTACTCCATATTTATCTGCAGGGCAGTATTTTCTGCCTCTACCCGGTAAGCTCCCACAAACGTACTATAAGCCTTATCAAAATAATTCAGCATACCATTATACAGTGGCAGGCCAGCCCGAAGTATAGTTGCCAACACCGGTTGCTCGGCCAGCAGCATAGTTTGTGTCTGGGCCAGCGGCGTAGTAATACCAGCCGAAGTATACGGTAGCGTTTTTGATATCTCGTAAGCAAGCAGCTCGCCCAGGCGCTCCAGGTTTCGGCGGAAGCGCAGGCTGTCGTGCTGCACATTCACATCGCGCAGCTCAGCTACAAAATGGTTTGCCAGCGATGGCGTTTCTGTAAGTATATGGAGGTTTTCTCTGTTCATGAAGTTTGCCCGGGCGCGTATAGTTCAGCTAATTTAAACAGTGCCGGCTCAGCACCAAAGTTATCGTATTTTTTTGCCTTAGGTTTACTTAACAGCCACTTTTTACCGAGCTATAGTTTAATAATTTATACTTTCCCCCTGTTGTTAGCAAAGCCTGCAGGCATCACCTCAACAGCTGTAAACTTTTATACCTGCACTACTATAAGCGGTAAAACTTTAGCAACAATTTATACTTATACCCGCACCTTTGGCCGTTACATATCCTGATGCACTGTAAATCAGCTGCATCTAACTCAGAATATCATTTTAAAAGACTAAATTTGAACACTGAAAGGAGTTGCTCCTTAAGTATAAATTGCCTTTTCAACCCGAATCATCATTTATGAGAGCTATACTTTGCGCACTGCTGGTAGTATGTTTTGCTTTTAACCTGCAGGCTCAGGATGTTTACGTGCCCTACGACCGTGATATTTACCACCTGATAGACCGTTACCAGATCAAATATGGCAACGAGCTTGAGAACCTGCACTCAAATGTAAGACCTATCGGCAGGCAGGAAGTAGCAAACCTTGCCGAAATAAGCGCCGCCAATGCACAAACAGCCACCGACCAGTTTAACACAGCCTATTTGCTGAACGATAACTGGAATTATACTGACCAGGAGGACAACCGCAGCAAATGGAAGTTCCTGAAGTATTTTTACCTGAACAAAACGGACCTGTACCACTACGAGAGCCCGAGCAAAGATTTTTCGGTACGTGTAAACCCGGTGCTACACCTGGAGCTGGGCCACGACAACCAAACCGATGGCGTGCGCTACATTAACACCCGTGGCGTGCAGTTAGAAGGAACTCTGGATGGTAAATTCGGCTTTTATACTTTCATAGGTGAGAATCAGGCCCGCTTCCCCGGCTACGTAATTGACCGCATCAACCGTGATGGCGTTGTGCCGCACGAGGGTTTCTGGAAGAGGTTTAAAGGCGATGGCTATGATTTTATTACAGCCCGCGGTTACCTGAATTATGCAGTAAGCAAGCATGTAGAGATACAGCTGGGCCACGACCGCCACTTTATGGGCGATGGCTACCGCTCTCTGCTATACTCTGACTATGCACCGCCTGCTTTCTTCCTGAAGTTAAACACTAAAATATGGCGCCTGCACTACATGAACCTGTTCCAGGAGCTTACTTCTGATTTTGTACGTGGCGGCGGCGACAGGCTTTTACCTAAAAAATACATGGCCATGCACCGCCTTGGCGTTAACATTACCGATAACTTCAATATTGGCGCTTTCGAAACAATAGTTTTTTCCCGTGGAAAAGGCCGCTTTGAATTGCAGTACCTGAACCCGGTTATCTTTTACAGAAGTGTAGAACATGGCCTGGGTAGCGAAGACAATGCTATGCTGGGTGCAGATTTTCGCTGGAACATTGCCAACCGTGTGCAGCTCTATGGTCAGCTGATGCTGGATGAGTTCTTACTCCGTGAGATGAAAGCACGGAACGGCTGGTGGGCAAATAAGCAGGCCGGGCAAATTGGGGCAAAGTATATCGATGCCTTGGGCTTATCTAACCTGGATTTGCAGGGCGAGGTGAATGTAATCAGACCTTATACTTACCAGCACCGCAGCCAGACGAGCAATTACCAGCATTATAACCAGCCACTGGCACACCCGAATGGAGCGAACCTTTATGAAATGATCGGTATAGTGCGTTACCAACCTATTCCGCGCCTTAACCTCACAGCTAAAGCCATCGCTACCCGTTTTGGCCAGGATGTGGTAACAGCTACCGATACTATAAACTGGGGCAACAACATTAACTTATCCTACGACAAGCGACCAATGGATTACGGTCACGAGATCGGGCAAGGTATAACTACAAACCAACTGCACCTCGACCTGACGGCTTCTTTCCAGTTCCGCCATAACGTGTTCATAGATCTGAAACAGGTTTTACGTCGCTCTGATGCCGAGGATAACGCACTGGATAAGAACACAGCTTTCACTTCTGTAGCTTTCCGATGGAATATCCCGCAGCGTCTGCACGAGTTTTAACTATAACCTCTATTCTTTTCAGGAGAAAGATTGGTTTATAGTTGAGGTTGTACACTTATATATTTCCAACCACCCCTTTAGGTTTACCTCACCCTAACCCTCTCCTAAAAACAGGAGAGGGACTTGGCTCTGGCTATACTTGAAGTATAAGTTCTATAGATTCTGTTCTCCAACCACCCCCGGCCCCTCCTTGTCCAAGGAGGGGAGCTTTCCGGCTGTTGCTAAACTTTGAAGTATAAGTTTCATAGCTGCTGTTGAAACACCCCTGTAGTCCCCTCAAGGGGACATTTAGCTGAGGTTCCATAGTAGCTTACTATCGAATCTGATCCCAGTCCTTGGGTTGAGCGCCTATGCGAGTTTTTCCGGTGCCGTAGGCATTGCGACCGAAGGGCAGCAAAGGAAAAGCTCCCAGCGCGATGCCCGAGGACGAGCCCTCGCGGGCTTGGAGCGAGCCAGAGCAAACTATAAAACAAGAAGCAGATAAGACTGAGGAAAAAAGCCAGCTACGAAGCAAGGACTAAAGGTTAAAGCAGAATTACACTCCCTCTTAACACATCTGTAAAATCACATTCACTAAATGGCTATCTTTGCGGCAGCAAATAGTTTTTTATCAGTTTGCTTTAAAATAAGCTTTTATACTTTAATCACTCCGGATGCTGCAGAGCAGTGATCAGCAGCTACAGCATAAATTAGTTTAAACCGGAGCTTTATACTTTATGAAAACCTATCTTCGGATACTTCAGTACGCCAAGCCTTACAGCCGATTCGTACCACTTTATTCCATCTACACCATTCTGGGCATCATCTTCGGCCTGTTTAATTTCACGCTGATCATACCGTTGCTGAACGTGCTGTTCGGGCAGGTAGGGGCTGATGAAGCTGTCGTGATGAGCACACAGCGCCCGGATTTCGCCTTGAACATCGAGTTCTTCAAGGATTTCTTTAACTACTACTTCGGGCAGGTTATACTGGAGCATGGCAGGCAGGGCGCACTACTATTTGTATGCGGCATTGTGGTAGTCTCAATTTTCTTTGCCAACCTGTTCCGTTACCTGGCCTTCAGGATTATTGGCGAGCTGCGTGCACACGTGGTCCGCAACATGCGAAAAGCAGTATACGAGCGTGTTACTGAACTGCACCTGGGCTTCCTTTCTACCGAACGCAAAGGCGACCTCATGACACGCCTTACAGTAGATATCCAGGAAGTAGAAAGTTCTGTGGTAAGTACCTTAACCGTTATCATTCGCGAGCCTATTTCTATTATTGCCTTCTTTGTGCTGCTCTTTAACATGTCTGTTGAGCTCACACTGTTCACGCTTATTCTACTGCCCGTATCAGGTGGTATTATTGCAGGTATATCTAAAAGGCTTAAGCGGAAGGCAAAACAAGGCCAGGATTCGCTTAGCTTTATACTTACCATTATTGATGAAACGCTGAGCGGTATGCGCGTGATAAAAGCTTTTAACGCAGAGCCTTTTATACTTGGCAAGTTTCATAACCAGAACAACCGGTACGCACGCATACAGCGCTCCATTGCAAACAAACGCGATCTTGCCTCACCGCTTTCTGAGTTTTTGGGAGTAACAGTTGTGGCAGCACTGCTATACTATGGCGGTACACTTGTGCTTAACAACGAGTCAGAGCTTTCGCCTAGCGAGTTTATCACCTATATCATACTTTTCTCGCAGGTGTTGGTGCCAGCCAAGGCCATGTCTTCTGCTTTCAGCAATATACAGCGTGGTTTGGTTTCAGGTGAGCGCGTGTTGCAGGTAATCGATACAAAACCTCAGATCGTGAATAAGCCGAACGCTAAAGTGCTGCCGGCTTTCGAGCACCAGATTGAATTCCAGGACGTTTCGTTCAGCTATGGCGATAAAGCAGTGCTGCAGAACATCAACCTGACTATAGAAAAAGGTAAAACGGTAGCGCTGGTTGGCCCGTCTGGTGGCGGTAAATCTACACTGGCAGACCTAATTCCACGCTTCTACGACCCAACTTCCGGTGCTATACTTATAGATGGACAAGATATCAGGGATTATACTATGGAATCGGTGCGCGATAAAATGGGGGTGGTAACGCAGGAATCCATACTTTTCAACGATACCATTTTCAACAACATTGCCTTTAATAAAACCGATGCCACCGAAGAAGAGGTAATAGCGGCTGCTAAAATTGCCAATGCCCATGAATTTATCATGCAGACTTCAGAAGGTTACCAAACCGTGATCGGCGACAGGGGCGGCAGGCTTTCAGGTGGGCAGCGGCAGCGCATAAGTATAGCAAGGGCCATACTTAAAAACCCACCTATACTTATACTTGACGAGGCAACATCTGCCCTGGATACCGAATCAGAAAAGCTGGTACAGGAGGCGCTTACCAACCTGATGAAGAACAGAACTTCTATTGTAATCGCTCACCGCCTCAGCACGATACAGCACGCCGATGAAATTGTAGTGCTGCAGCAGGGTCAGATTATAGAACGCGGAAGGCACGAAGATTTGCTGCTAACAAGCGGACTTTATTCAAAATTAACGCAGATGCAACTCACTACATAGCAATAATCCTATATAACACAGCATCAAACATTGAACTTTGCTTTCAGAGGGGTAAATGTAACTGAATAATCACATTTATTTTTTAGATTTAGTTTTACAGTTCAAGCACCTAAAATCTAACCATCGTAAGCATGAAAGCAATTAAAACCATTTTTGATGTTCTGGTAGTAGCCTTTGTTTTGTTCACAACCCTTCTACTTACCGCTGTACTTGATGAGAACGAGATCTTCAGCATCACCTCTGAAATCCAGCGCCTTAACCTGTACATGTTATTGGTAGCAACCGGAAGCGGCCTGGCCATAATTAAGCTCCTGATCAACAAACTATACATTAACGCCATTCAGCACGACCTGCACATGGCACAACTAAAAGTAAACGAACTGAAAGCTGATCTTTACGAAAAACGCCAGGCTTTCAGAAGCAACAGCTACCGCCACGCTATAATGGAGGAAGCCATGGCGAGCTAATACCAACACACAATGAACAACATTATACTTGCAGAGCTGACAGAAGCTCAAAATACGCTTACCCACTTTATCGCTAACCCGGCTAACATTGCTGCAATTGAGCAGGCTGCCACTCTTATGGGTGATGCTATACTTGCAGGCGGAAAAATACTTTCGTGCGGCAATGGCGGCTCTATGTGCGATGCCATGCACTTTGCCGAGGAGCTAACCGGCCGTTACCGCGATAACCGAAAAGCTATACCTGCCATATCTATATCAGATGCCAGCCACATGAGCTGCGTTGGCAACGACTATGGCTATGAGTATGTTTTCTCGCGTTACCTGGAGGCGCTGGGTAACAATGGCGATGTGCTTTTAGCTATCAGTACCAGCGGCAACTCAGGCAACGTGCTAAAGGCTGCCGAAACAGCAAAAGCCAAAGGCATGAAAGTAGTAGGCTTAACTGGTAAGGATGGTGGCAAACTGGCTCCGCTCTGCGATGTAGAAATTCGTGTACCGCACACCGGCTATGCCGACCGCGTACAGGAAATCCACATAAAAGTGATTCACATACTTATACTGCTGCTAGAGAAAAGACTGGTTTAAGTATAGTTCATAAGCTACAGCAAAAGTATAGTTCCGTATAAAAGGGAATCGGCTACAAGTATAATGTAAGCCGGTTCCCTTTTATACTTTATACAGTTATGGTCAAACCTATACTATACTTTATACTTGCCTTGGCACTCTTATCCTGCGAAAGCCGGAAACAAGCCGATCAGCCACAGGAACCTATTGCAACTACCAAAGAAACCAATGACACAGCAACTATACCTGCGCCCAGCAAGCCAGCCCCTACTGCTGTAAAACCAAAACCTGATTCCACTTATTTGATTGTTCCCGGCAAAAGTATAGGCCAGATCAGTTTAGACGAGACCGCCGAAAAAGTACACAGCAAATTAGGCCAACCTGATAGCGGCGACGCAGCCATGGGCAAAGCCCTCTCCTTCTGGATCAATCCTGATGAAAGAAAAGTACGGCAGTATGTGGCTGTATACTTTGTGCGCAACACAAAAGGAACATCAGAAGCCATGCTGGCTGAGCAGATACAGGTTTCGTCGCCTGCCTTTAAAACAAAGGGCGGCCTCAGTACAGGCAGTAAGCTGAGTAACATCCGGAAAGAGTTTAAGCTGCAGCCCAAAGGTTACTATACAAACGAGCGGCAAAAGCAGGTATATGTTTACGACGATCCCGAACAGGGCATTACTTTTGAAGTAACCACACCCGACAGCACCTGCACAGCTATTGCCATCCATAAAAAAGGAGAAACCATTTCTAAAACCTACCTGCCCATTCACCCAGAAACCGTGTGGCTGGAGGAGTAAAACATCTTCAACATAAAAACAAAATAAAGCTTCCATACTCTGGAATCAATTAACTTTGTGCGTTGTTGCGACTCAAAATCATCCAATTTATACTTTAACAGGAGTATGCTTATCAAGACGTTTGGCAGCGCCGTGCAGGGAGTTAATGCCTATACCATAACCATTGAAGTTAGTGTTAGTGCAGGTACAAAATACTATTTGGTGGGCCTGCCCGACAATGCTATAAAAGAAGGCGAACAGCGCATAGAATCTGCATTAAAACAGTATAGTTATAAAATGCCCCGCCAGAAAGTAGTCATCAACATGGCCCCTGCCGATATCCGAAAAGAAGGCTCTGCTTACGATCTGACCATAGCAATGGGCATACTGGCAGCATCCGGGCAAATCATTCCTGATAAACTTTCGCAGTATCTGATCATGGGTGAACTGTCGCTGGATGGCTCGCTGCGGCCGATAAAAGGTGTACTTCCTATTGCAATTCAGGCAAGAAAAGAAGGTTATAAAGGTTTTATACTTCCGGCACAAAATGCCCGCGAAGCTGCCATTGTTAACAATCTTGATGTAATAGGTGTTGAGAATATAAAAGAGGCTATTGAGTTCCTGGATGGGCAACGCCCGATTGAGCCGCTGGTGATAAATACCCGGGAGGTTTTCCAGAGCAGCGCCGACCAATACGCCGCTGACTTTGCCGATGTTCAGGGTCAGGAGAATATAAAGCGTGCTTTGGAAATTGCGGCCGCTGGTGGCCATAACGTCATTATGATTGGCCCTCCGGGCGCAGGTAAAACCATGTTGGCCAAGCGCCTGCCTTCTATACTTCCGCCACTTTCGATGCATGAGGCGCTGGAAACTACCAAGATACATTCTGTAGCCGGTAAACTTGGCGAAGCAGGTTCTTTGCTGCACACACGCCCATACCGGGCACCGCACCATACTATTTCTGATGTGGCGCTGGTTGGCGGTGGCGGCATTCCGCAGCCCGGTGAAATATCGCTTGCACATAATGGTGTTTTGTTTTTAGATGAATTGCCTGAGTTTAAAAGAACTGTGCTGGAAGTAATGCGCCAACCGTTGGAAGAGCGCCGGGTAACTATATCCAGAGCTAAAACCACACTTGATTTTCCGGCCAACTTTATGCTGGTGGCAAGTATGAATCCCTGCCCCTGCGGCTACTACAACCATCCGGAGAAAGAATGTGTGTGTGGCTCTGGCGTAGTGCAGCGTTACCTGAACAAAGTCAGCGGCCCTTTGCTGGACCGTATTGACCTGCACGTAGAAGTTACGCCTGTTACTTTCGATGAAATGACGGCTACCCGAAAAGCAGAGAGCAGCGAAGCCATACGTGAGCGGGTTGTAACGGCACGCAGCCTGCAGAGCGAGCGCTTTAAAGAAGTACCGCACATCTACTCTAATGCCATGATGCCATCGCAAATGGTAAAGGAAGTATGTGATATAAATGAGGCCGGCAGAACTCTTCTGAAAACTGCCATGGAACGCCTTGGCCTCTCGGCCCGCGCCTACGATCGCATACTAAAAGTGAGCAGAACTATTGCAGACTTAGCCGGAAGTGAGAAAATCAGAATTGAACATTTAGCCGAAGCTATCCAATATAGAAGCTTGGACAGAGAGGGTTGGGCAGGCTAAACCATTACAACATTAAATATTTGTTAATTAACACTTTAATAAAGGCTACAACTAATAAAGTTGTAGCCTTTCTCGTATAACAGAGTAGCTTAAACCTTGGTAAAGTTTCATTTGCACCAAGCATAAAAGTATAATTCCTTTATACTTTTATAAAAAGCTTGCGTAAGAGGCTAAATCAGACAAGAGAAGGCCTTTGTTGTTGTTGTTGAAATGTGTGATCTGTTACTATTAACCTAATTTACTTACTATGAAGAAGAGACTTTTATTATTCGTTTTTATGCTTGCAACCTTTGCAGCAGCTCAGGCACAAGCTCCGCGGATAGGTCTGCGGGCAGGTGTTAACTATTCCGGCTTTGAAGGCGACGACGCTGATAACCTTGGCGTTGATGATATGATGTTCGGCTTTCATGCTGGTTTAACTGCCAACCTTCCGATCGTAGAGGATTTCTTTTCTGTACAACCGGAAGTGCTTTTCTCTAAAAAAGGCGCTGAATCTGAAGACAATGATGTGAAGTATAAACTTAGTTATATTGATGTACCGGTGCTGGCACGTATAAATGCTGGCCCTATTTATTTTGAGGGTGGTCCTCAGGCATCATTCAGAATTGGCGGCGATATTGAAGTACAAGGCACAAACGTTGACGATGACCTTGACCAGTTTAAGGCTACCAGTTTTGGTTATGCTGCCGGTGTAGGCTTTGGTGCTGCACCGCTTGGTTTAAGTATCGGCGTGCGCTACAACGGAGATATTTCTAAACTTAACGATGATGACAACGCACCTGAGTTCAGAAATTCGCTTTTCATGTTCACTGTAGGTTTCCATATTCCTACAATGTAATTCCGACGACATTAGTACAAAATAAAACTATGAATACAGAAGCCCGGCCTTCCGCCGGGCTTCTGCTTTTTAACAGCATTATAATTCGTGACAAGGCCTAAAGCTCTAAACTTTTTAAAACAATTAATGTAAGCATATAGAGTAGCCGGCGAAGCGAGCAAAATTTTCGGCACAATTCTAAAACTTTTGTCTAAAAATTTTCTTGTTATATATCAGAAGGTTATGTCTTAAACATAGCTTTTTGCTAATAATTAGTCGGTTATAGTATCTGAAAATGCGTACAAGCCGCGTTAGATGGTACGAAATGTGTAATACAACCTTACAGAACAAAAATTAACAAATTATGAAGAAGCTACTATTATTATTATTTGCCGTTGTTACCGTATCGGCAGCACAGGCGCAATCAGGAATTGGTATCAGAGGAGGTGCTAACCTTTCAAACCTTTCGGGTGATCTCCGAAACGAAGACAACTTTGAGAACAAATGGGGATTCCATGGAGGTATTACCTACAACATTGGTATTGTAGAAAACTTTTTCTCTATACAACCTGAGTTGCTGTACTCTCAGAAAGGTTTTAAAAATGCCGATTCAGAATTCTCCAGCTCTCTTGGCTCAATAAGACGCGTAGGTAAGGTAAACTATAATTACCTTGATTTACCGGTACTTGCCAAAATTAAAGCCGGTCCTTTATACTTCGAAGCTGGCCCTCAGGCATCTTATCTGCTAAGCGTTAAAAACGAAACCAAAACCTACATAAACGATGTAGAAAGAAGCACGACTGTAGATAGTGAAGACAAAGAAGGCTTGAAGGAATTTGAATTTGGCTATGCTGCTGGTGTAGGCTTAGCGCTGGGCAACTCACTAAATTTGGGCGTTCGTTATAATGGCAGCCTTAGCGACTTTGTAGAGGAGGATGTTAATTTCGATGAGGACATCACAAATGCACGCCACTCAATTATTATGCTCACTTTAGGCATCACAATACCATCAGGCAGATAATCTGCCCCTGATAAGACAGAAAAGCCCTGCAGCAATGCAGGGCTTTTTTTATACTTTATACTTACCAATCAACAATTTAGAAGCTACCATAGTACAACATAAAAGAGCCTTTTAACGACTAACTATGAGAGCATCTATACTTCTGATCATATTTATACTTGCGGCTATGCTGCCAGCACAGGCCCAGTTTGTTAGAGTCGGCGCTAAAGCTGGTGGTGGCGTTTCCAATGCGCTTGGCAGCGACACCAAATCTAATGTGAATTATAAAGCTAGCCTGCACTCGGGGCTTATACTTAACCTTGAGTTCTCGCCAACTTTTGCCACCCAGTTGGAGCCGCAATACAGCAGCAAAGGCTTTACCTACGACGATTACCCTACCGAACAAGGCGAAGCCTTAGCTGGCGATGTTGCACTCCGTTACATTGAAGTACCGCTAGTGGCCCGAATAAGAAAGGCTGCTTTATTTGCAGAGGCTGGCCCATACATTGGTTTTCTGCTGAATGTGAACAGCGATGTGAACCGGCTGCAGCTACAGTCGGGGCAAGACCCGGTAGTGCTGGGCGAGCAGGAGTTTGTAACCGACGATTTTGAGAAGATAGATTACGGCTATGCAGTTGGTGGCGGGCTTATACTTGAGTCGGGCTTTTTTATAAGTGTGCGGAACACTGGTGGCTTCCGCTCCTTTTCCAAAGACCTGGAGCAACGCAACATAAACTGGCAACTTTCCATCGGCTACATTTTCCCGAGTCGTGCTGCCAGCAACTACTAAAGCAAAAGCCTCCCTGATAGTTTATCAGGAAGGCTTTGCAGTTGAAGTATAAACTTCAGGTAATTACCTGCTCATCATTATACTTTTTATTCAGGAGGGCATAGGGCTACGGAAACCTCCATGAGCCAAAACTAGATTTTACCTTTCTTAATTACTTCAACAAAGCCATACTTATTAACTCTGAAATCTGCATAATTCATAGTTAGCTCTAACAACTCTTTCTGTGCTTTTGAAGCGATCAGGGCTTCTCTTGATATGTCAATATCTTCGTAGTAGGGTCTATCTTCGTAAGAAAACACATTGCCTTTGCCAATAGTAGTATATCCTTCTATTGTAGAACCAAAGTCCTGCATAGTCACTCGAACCATACTTAGTATTTTAGGTCCTTTCGTATTGAGAAGTATAACCTCAGACTGGTTGTTGCAGTTCGATGTCCAATCGCGTTCTAAATGTATAATCGTTGAATTATAATTTTGGCTGAGTTTAAGCCTTCCCACTAAGTATACCTCAGTTTCTTTACGTTGTGCCTTTCTAGTTTCTTCTAACTCCTCTGCTGGTTCATAAGGATCACAGCAACTATCAAAAACGCCGGAGCTAAGAAAGGCTGTAAGCAAGCTATCGTTTTTTATTAATTGCTTTTCACCAGATAATATCTTGCTTAATGAAATAGCATCCTGATCATATAGCTTTAGTGTTTCAATTGCTCTCTCTAAAGGCTCAGGCAATACATGCTCGCTTTTATAATAATTACGGTAACATAATCCGCCGCTGCTCTCTTGAACTTCAGGAGATGACAGAAACAAACTATACTGGGAGTATAAAAACAATAGCAATAAAAACACTCTTACTTAGATTTAAATATTTAACACTTATTCCCTTTATACTCCCAGTACTGTAATTACCTCCTCATCTCAGCATAGTGCTTGTAAAACAACGGAATGGTTTCGATGCCTTTCATGTAGTTGAACAGGCCAAAGTTCTCGTTTGGCGAATGTATAGCATCTGAATCAAGGCCAAAGCCCATTAATACAGAATCCAGGCCGAGCTCTGATTTAAACATAGCCACGATCGGAATAGAACCACCACTACGTACCGGAATAGGCTTAACGCCAAATGTTTCTTCGTAAGCTTTGGCAGCAGCCTGGTAAGCAACTGAGTCGGTAGGCGTAACTACAGGCTCGCCACCGTGGTGTGGTTTCACCACAACCTTTACACTCTTAGGAGCTATACTTTCAAAGTGCTTCGTAAACTTCTCAGTTATCTCTTCAGAAGATTGGTTTGGCACCAGTCGCATGGATATTTTAGCAAAAGCCTTAGATGGAATTACTGTTTTAGCACCCTCTCCGGTATAGCCACCCCAGATTCCGTTCACATCAAGCGTTGGTCTGATTGAGTTACGCTCCATGGTAGTATAACCTTCTTCGCCATGCACATCGCCCAGATCCAGCGCTTTTTTATACTTATCCAGATCAAACGGAGCGCGGGCCATTTCAGCACGCTCTTCCTGGCTTAGCTCCTGCACGTTATCGTAGAAGCCAGGTATGGTGATATGGTTGTTCTCGTCATGCATCGATGCGATCATCTGGCAAAGTATGTTTATCGGGTTTGCCACAGCGCCTCCGTACAAACCAGAATGCAGATCGCGGTTAGGGCCTGTTACTTCAACCTCCATGTAGCTCATACCACGCAGACCAGTTGTGATAGAAGGTACATCATTGGCCAACATACCTGTATCAGAGATCAGGATCACATCACTTTTCAGTTTTTCTTTGTTGTTCTTAACAAAAGTGCCCAGGTTAGCAGAGCCTACTTCCTCTTCGCCCTCAATCATGAACTTTACGTTGCAGGTAAGGTTATCTGTCTTCATCATGGTTTCGAAAGCCTTCACGTGCATGTACATCTGGCCTTTGTCGTCGCAGGCACCGCGGGCATAAATTTTTCCGTCTTTAATTACCGGCTCAAAAGGAGGCGACGTCCATAGCTCGTAAGGGTCGGCTGGCTGCACATCGTAGTGGCCGTATACCAGCACCGTTGGCAGGTTAGGGCCAATAATCTTCTCACCGTATACTATCGGGTAACCTGCTGTTTCACAAAGTTCCACGTTATCGGCACCGGCCTCGCGCAGCTTTTGGGCTACAAACTCTGCTGTGCGCAGCACATCCTGCTTAAACTTAGGGTCGGCGCTTACCGACGGAATGCGCAGCATATCCAGCAGCTCATTAACAAAACGGTCTTTGTTTTCGGAGATATATTGATTCATGCTTCTGAAACTTGGTTTTGACTTAAAGTTAATAAAAAAAGCCACCCCTGTTTAAAAGGATGGCTTCTTCTTATACTTAAACAATTTTATACTTCTGGTTATACTTATTTTTTCAGGCCCAGCTTTATGTTTGCTTTGCTCTCCTCACCGGTAAGCAGGCGGTTAATGTTCTTGCGGTGCGTCAGCACAACCACAGCAAAAAGCACAAAACCGAACACAATAAGTATAGGGTTATCCGGGTGAAAGCGTGGCAGCAACAAAAGTATAGGGAAGGCCAGCGCCGCGATCATAGAGCCCAGCGAAACATACTTTGATGTAAGCAACACAATAATAAAGATCAGCATACACATCAGGGCAACTTCAGGCTGTATAGCCAGCATCATACCAAGCAACGTAGCTACACCTTTACCACCTTTAAAGCGCTCGTAAACCGGGAAAATATGCCCGACTACAGCAAGGGCGCCAAGTATAAGCTGGTAAATTACCAGGCTATCCGGCTCAATAGCATTAAAAATAACCAGCAAGCCTGCCAGTGATGTAGCAGCCCATCCTTTAAAAATATCGATGAGCATTACGATTGTGCCCGGCTTTTTACCTAAAACGCGAAAGGTGTTTGTAGCACCCGAGTTACCGCTACCGTGCTTGCGAATATCGATGCCATAGTAAGCTTTGCCTAACCAAACAGCCGTACATATAGAGCCAATCAGGTAAGCAGCAATACAAAGTATAGCTATCAGAAGTAGATTCATGTAATTTTCAAGTGAATTTGTCGCCCTTGTAACCAAAGCTCAAACAGATTAATGCAAACCGCTTTACCTGTTTTTGAGCCTGGAAGAGTTTCAAATATAGGTATATCTTAATCTAATCTCCAAAAGACTTTTGTTAGGTATACGTTAATATTAGGATTACTGGTTATTTAGCTCTCCGGTCTGTTCCTCGCCAAAAGGGTCGTTTTTCTTGTTCTTTTTCCTGCGGCCCTTTTCTTTTTTAGGCGATGCCTCTTCTTCAACAAAGTCGGCGCTGTCGTCTAACCTGGGCTGGTCGGTAGCAATTTTAAAACCATCTTTTCCTTTCAGGTAATCGAACTTAAACTGCTCAATAAACTGGTTCTTCTCGATTGGCTCTCCGGCATAAATGCTATACTTGGTGCTGGTACCCCTTCCTCCTTTCGATTTAGAACGGATAGCTTTGTTAAACTTATCGTCTGAAGAGGCAAGTGTTAAGCCGTTTTCGAAATAGCTGAAATAGTACCAGGTATAAGGATCAGCCTGCAGGTATATGTTGGCAACTGGTTCGCCGTTCATATCCTGCCGCAGCTCCATGTACCCATCTACCTGCGTGTTCACATCTTCTTTCAGTATACTTGCCAGGCTGATCTTGCCAACACTGTACCAGGCGTTTTTCTCGTTAGACCAACGCAGGTTTACTTTGTTAAGTATGAGGCTCCGCACAAATTGCTTTGATACCTTCGGAAGCGGCACATGGCCTGTAGCTGTTTTGTTAATGTAATCGCGTACGCCACGGTTGCCAATAAACTCACCCATCTTGTAAAGCGATGCATCGCTGCCGTCTATTGCCTCTACAGCACCAGCCGAGTTAGCTCGTATATTTTCGGCCATAGCCGTTAATGCCTGAGATGGCATGGTCAGGTCAAAAGCCAAGAAAGCATCCAGGTTATAGCGGCTGCTATCTACATTTGCAGTTCCGTTACCCGAAGAGGCTAAGCCAAAGTTTTTGTTCGATTTCAACAGGTTCAGCTTGCCTTCAAATCGCATTGTGTTAGTTGCCTCGCTGTACTGAAGCAGGTTTCCCTGGTAAGAATCAGCATAGGCACGCTCTTCGCGACCAAGTATAAATTCACGCTTGCCCTTATCGTAAGAAAGCAGCCCATCCACAACAAAAAGATCTAGGTCAGCGGCATCCTGCTTCTTCGATACAAAGGTGTTGTATAGTTTAGAGGATGATCCGGAAACGTGCAAACCAGTATAAAGCGGAGTGCCGTCGGCAGCTTCCATCTTCTTTATCGGGATGCGGATGTTATCAGGGTTCAGTGAGTCTTTTTTGTAAGGGAACCAGTCTGATTCGGATGCTTTGCCTGTAAAATTAAACTTCAGGTCGCCGTCAAAATTAAAGTGCTGCAATGGCGCATTCATGGTTACCTTGCCTCTGTAAAGTATCTTCGGGAAGATATAGAAAGGCTTTGTATCCTCTACAGTGGCAAAAGCATGCGTAAACACCGGTCCGTTTTTCTTACCCTGCGGATTTGCATAAGTAAAATCAGCAAACTGTAGTTTAAACGAATCGGAGGCGGCGTTATAGTAGTCGTGTATGGCGTTACCTTTAAATGCTTTGCGCGAAAGCACATCTATGTTACCGGCATACAGCTTGTGGTACTGCTGTGCAGAGTCTGCCATTATTTTAGCATTGCGCAAGGTCTTCATAGTAGCATCTGCCGCTACCGATACTTTGCCGCTATCTGGTATAATATAAGTATCAGCTACAGCTATAAATGGTACCCCACCTGCGTTTATGGTATTATCTTTCAGGTTATACTCGCCGCTGGCAGCCATAAACTGCAGCGAGTCCTGCTGTGGGTGCATAGAGTAGAAGAAGTTACGGCCATGTTCATCGGCTTTAAGGGTAACTTTCTGTGCTTTAATATCCCACTTGGCACTACTCATGGAGGTTTTATACTGCGCTTTCGGGAATTCTATACTTGCTTCGCCCTTCTTCTCTATCTCAAAATCTACCTGGCCTTTTGTTAGATCATAAGCAAACTGTACACCGTCGGCTTTTATACCTGGCTTACCCGCCTCACCCGATTTCACGATCATCTGGGAGTGCTTACCACTGAAGCTACGCTGCTTCAGGGCTAGTTCGGCAGAGGTTACCGTGGCAGCAGGGTTTTCGATTACGCCACTGCCATACATACCTCCCGGCGACAGCTTGGCTACACCTTTAAAAGTATACTGCTCCTTAAATACCTGCATTGGCTCTTTAGCAGTTTGCAGGTACATGGTATCAGCTTTAGGCAGCCAGTTCATGTTAAAACCTGTAAGGGTTGCAACCGGAAACTCGCCTCCGCCCTGTTTGCCTTCGGCTATAGTTACCTTTGTTCCGTTTTTAGCTACTACAGCATTCTGGTAATAAGTATAAACTGGTGCCTCCAAGGTTGCTGTCAGGTACTTTAGTTTGCCCTTGCTCTGTATACCTTTTGAGTCCATCATGATAGTATCAAAGGCAATTCCTTTGCCACCGAAGGCCGGCAAACCCGCAGCCGATGGCTTGTAGTAAAAGCCCAGCGTTTCGTCGGGCATCATCTGTAACTTGGTCTTGATAGGAGGAAAAATGCCCCCTGAGTTAAAGGTACCGTCAAAAGCAATGGCTCCTTTGCCAGCACTCAGACTATCCAGCTTAAACGGCGGCATATCAAAGTATACAGTACTGTCATAAGCGCCGCCTAATACTTCAGGCCCGTTAAAGGCTACGCGCGCACCAATTGGCGCCTCAAACTTAGGATAATCTGGCAGCAGCTCTTTACCTGATTTGTTATTGGGCTTGTTGATGTAAAGTTTACCTGATAGCTTTCCGCCCCTTCCTGTAAGCACCTGTTCCGTGTCTTTGCCGATTGCTGCGCGGCGCTTCTTAGAGATCATGGCTATGGTA
The DNA here is from genome assembly GCA_966250805.1 of uncultured Pontibacter sp. Taxonomy (GTDB): domain Bacteria; phylum Bacteroidota; class Bacteroidia; order Cytophagales; family Hymenobacteraceae; genus Pontibacter. The sequence continues at coordinate 30,463 of CBINIP010000008.1, forward strand.
TCCAGCTTCTGCAGATCGATCATGAACTCATCGTAATTAAACCTGAACTCATGGCCTTTAAAAGCAAGACGACTGGCGTATACCTGACCGTCGAACTCGATATCGCGGTTCTTCAGTATCCTGATCTCGTCGTTCTTCGGCAGCATGTATACACTGGAAGTATCGTTGTTGAAGGCAATCCTTTTCACGCCACGCACTGTCAGCTTATTATCAGCCAGGTTGAGGGTAGCATTTCTGCCAGATGGCACCACAGATTTTATAACAAGGTGGTCGTAGTCATTTTTCTTGCGGGATGATCCTACATAATGCCACGCTTTAGGCTTGAGCGCAATATACCCCGACTGCGGATCGTAATCCAGGAAGCCCTCACGCGAAAGGTTTAGCGCTCCCTCTTTTATAGCAGATTTGTTGATTTTGTTATAGTTAGATACCTCTGAAGCGTAAAACTCGTTTTTCTTTGCTTTAGAAGCATAGGCTACCAATGCCTGCAAAGGGTGGAAAGTAGCCACACCTACCAGTTGCTGGTAACGGTTGTTAGAGTAATAGTGAGTAGATTCGAACTGTACCGGGATCAGTGTTTTTGTGTTCAGGATCGAGAAGTTCACATCCTGCGTGTTCAGGTCCCAGTGAAGGCGTTCAGCTGTTATTTCAAGTTTGTGGAAAGTATCGTAGAAAGGGGTGCGGCTGAAAGGCCCTTTATCTTTTGTAAGAGTAAGCTCTTTGCTCGCTTTTGAATAGCGCATCTGCATGGCTGGGTGCGTCAGCGAATCTTTTTGCTGGTAAATAGCAATGGCTGCACGGTGGGCCAGAATCAGAGAATCGTTCATGGTATAGCTTCGGGCCATAGACCTGAACTTGCGTACTCCTTCCTGCATCACTACAATTTCTGAAAGGCTGCCATCCAGGCTTGAACTACCGGCAGTATTGCCTGTTAAAGAGAATCCGCCTTTATAAAAAATGTTATCCGTGTGAGTTTTTACTTTAGCATTGTTTGTGAACGAGGTAAATTTCGGATAAGGGTAGGCACTGGCTTTACGCTTCCCGCTGAGCATCTCGAAAGCTCCATCGACAGGCTCTTCCAGTAAAGCAGCATAAGTAAGTGTTACATCCGGTGCTTTCAGGCCAGCAAACGATATATCAAATGCATATTTCCTGAAAATAACCGAGGCTGGTTTGCCATCAGCCTGCCACTCGTAAGAACCGCCCTCCCCTACAAACAGGTTGCGCGCCAGCATCAGCTGCCCGCTGGTGTTGTTTACCGATACCGAATCCCAGGGAGTGACAAAAGTAAGAGTAGCATTTTCCAGTTTAAGCGTAGGCCCCGTAACTTTAGGCATAGCAGGTATAAACCGCTTCTTCACATCATCCAGACGCTTTTTGCCGGCTTTCTTGCTATCTGTTTTCTTAGGTTGCTCAGTTATAGTTCCCCAGCCATCGTCGTCGGCGGTTTCATCTTTTGTGGCAACCTCGTCGTCCCACGAAAAATCATCCCACTCGCTGTTGTTTTCAGATGCCTTGGCTCCGCCTTTAGGTGCCGGGCCGCCCTCGTAGGCAAAACTGAAATTACCACCCGACGACCGCAACGAGTAATAAGTATTTTGAAAAAGCTTATTAGAAGTTAAGTATAAACTGGTTGTGCTCAGAAAGCGCTCCAGGTTGGCCGGCTCCTCCTGCTGTATGGCTTTATCTGTTATATCCAGCATGTTATCCAAGCCATTACCACGGAGGTTGTGGTTGTTAACACCGGCAACAAGCATAGTATAAAACTGCTGGAAGTGTGGCCTTGTACGCAGGCGCTTGCGGTACATGTGCTGGCTTATATTGATTACTTCCTGCTGTTGTTTAGTAGTAAGCTTTCCGCTGCGCCAGATCTCCTCCAGGTCAGCGGAAAGCTTTTCGGCATTTTCAACTTTACCCGCTAACAGCATTGACCTCACTTCACCAACAAAATAATCAGATTTGCCAGAGAACTTTGTCTGTGCCTGCGCCGTCAGGATTGTTAAAAAAAAGAATAAGGGTAAAAGTTTATGCCTCATAGGTTAAAAGTTAATTGCGTTTAAAAAGAGCAGACACCCAGTTGTTTTTAGTGCGGTGCGAAGTATAGCTAAGCCCCAGCTCAGCTGCTCGCTCCTGTATACTTGGCAGGTCTTCGGTATAAAAACCGCTAAGTAACAGCCATCCACCAGGTATAAGCACATCAACATAAGCTGGCATATCCTCCAGCAGCACATTACGGTTTATGTTGGCAAGTATAATATCGTATGGCTGATCGCCTTTTATAGTCTCGGCACCGCCCAGGCGCACATCTATACTTGCGTAGCCGTTCAGCTCTGCATTTTCGCGGGCGTTCTCAACTGTCCAGTCTTCTATTTCTACGGCTACTATTTCTGATGCACCCAGTTCGCCAGCCATAATTGCCAGTATACCTGTTCCGCAACCCATGTCCAGCACGCGTTTGTCCTGGTGGTCCAGCGTCAGCTGGTTCTCAATCATGAGCGTGGTAGTTTCGTGGTGGCCCGTACCGAATGACATTTTGGGGTTGATCACGATATCATACTTTGCCTCGGCAGGTTTCTCGTGGAAAGATGCCCTGACTGATACCTGGCCGCCAATGAACAGCGGTTCGAAATTGCGTTCCCACTCTTCGTTCCAGTTCTGGCGCTCTATCTTTTGGCTGGTATAACTTAGCTGCGTTAGATCAGCATAGCGGTTCAGGGTTTCTTCCAGCGCTTCCTGGCTATACTTGTCCTCGTCTATGTAGGCACTGAAACCTTCTTCGTTTTCAACAAAGGCATCAAAACCTAACTCTCCCAGCTCAGCAATCAGGATGTCGGCAAAATCGGGGGATACTTTTAAGCTTACTTCTATAAAATCCATAAAAATTAATTATTCGCGGCAAGTGGCGTAAGAGCGCACATCGGTAAAGTGAACTGTAAAATCAGCAAAGTTGCGGTTATCGGTTACATAAAGTATGTGGTCGGCAAAAGCTTTGTTTGGCGTGATGTACCAGATGCCAGTACCATCAGCAAAAAGCTTGTTGTTCTCGCGGTAAACTACCATGCTGGCAAAAGCTTCTTCCTCGTTCAGAAACACGGTATAGGATGCCGTATTTTTATACTTGGGGTCGCGCTCCAGGTACACAGAGCCATAGATCTGGCAGAAATCTTTAGCAGGTGCTACGGGTGTTGCAGGTGCTGGCGACTTCAATAAAGAGAAGACCGCAAGTATAAAAGTGAATAGTATTGGCATAGGCTTAAATTTAAACAAAGTTAATCAGATGCGCTAACAAAAAAGGCTGCCGATGCCAAGCACCAACAGCCTTTTTTTATACTTTATACTTTATCTCTTAGAAAGATTTAATGATATCAGCGAAGTCTCTTGACTTAAGCGAAGCACCTCCGATAAGTCCGCCATCTACATCTGGCTGCGCGAAAAGCTCTTTGGCATTGCCCGGGTTGCAGCTACCGCCATAAAGTATAGATGTGTTGAAAGCCGCCTCGGCATCGAACATACGCGACAATTGCTCACGGATGTAAGCGTGCATTTCCTGTGCCTGCTGGCTGCTGGCAGTGCGGCCGGTACCTATAGCCCAGATTGGCTCATAAGCAATTACTACCTGATCAAACTCTTCGTTGCTCAGGTAAGAAAGGCTGTCGTGCAGTTGCTTGCCTACATACTCAAAGTGGTTGTCCGTATCGCGCTCTTCCAGTGGCTCGCCGCAGCAAAAGATTGGGGTTAAGCCATGTGCAATAGCAACTTTCACTTTTTTGTAAAGTGTTTGCTCGTCTTCGTGGTGGTACATGCGGCGCTCGCTGTGGCCAATAATCACATACTCTGTACCAACCGATTTAAGCATAGCAGCTGAAACCTCGCCTGTAAAGGCGCCGCTTACATGCTCGCTAACATTCTGGGCAGCAAGGTGCATCAGGTCGTTGCCCTGGGTTAGTTTGCCCACGCTTTGCAGAAACGGAAAAGGAGGAGCCACAATTACGGTAACATCACCGTTCACTTCATCCTTCACCATGTTATCGATCTCCGATACAAGCGAAAGCGCTTCCTCATAAGTTTTATTCATTTTCCAGTTACCTGCAACAATCTTCTTTCTCATGTTTTATTATTTGATGATGATTTTATACTTGGACATACAGCCACCGCTGCTTTACGGCAAGTTAGCAAATTATGGTTTGTGCTATACTTTATATCCGATGATTTTGATATAGTTAAGTATAGATATAAAAGGAACGAATGCCCTAAAAAGCAAAAGCCGGAGAAATAACAGCCCTGTTATTTCTCCGGCTTTCATGTTTGTAAGTGTCGCCTGATCTGGTTAATCCACTACTTCAAAATTCAGGATCGGAAAGATGTCCATTTCGCCGGTCTTGGCATTTATATAAGATAATTCCATCTGCCACGGCTCCGGCATCGAAATATGCGCGTGATAATCGTACAATCCGGCTACGCCTGTTCGCCTATGCTTATCGTAGCTATTTACAACTTTTATCTGATCCCTGCTGATGACTGCATCGCCGTATAATTTAACGCTGCTGCCATCCAGCAACTCTGCACGAAGTGTTATTGGGTTACCATTCAGGTGCTTAATCGAGTTTAGGTAATTTTCGTCAAGGGCTTCCATCACAATATTCTTTTATAGAGATATCGCAGAAGCGACACAAAAGGTTTATATTTTATACCTGTTTTTTCAGTGCTTATAATTTAGATACTGACAAGCCCTTAACCCTGCCCTATAGCTTACCTTTCAAGAACCTGGCTGTATGGTTATCTTCCAATTTTGCCATCTCTTCCGGAGTACCCTCGAACAGCAGGTGACCGCCATTTATACCTCCTTCCGGACCAAGGTCTATGATCCAGTCAGCAGATTTTATGATATCCATATTATGCTCAATGATTACTACTGTATTGCCGTTCTCGATAAGCGCATTGATAGCCAGCATAAGCTTGTTGATATCGTGGAAGTGCAGTCCTGTACTTGGCTCATCGAAGATGAACAGGATATTCTCCTGGTGAGGCTGCGCTCCTTTTGTTAAGAACGATGCCAGTTTTACACGCTGCGCCTCGCCACCCGATAGCGTGTTGCTCGACTGCCCCAAACGGATATAACCTAAGCCCACATCATCCAACGGTTTCAGGCGCTCCATAATCTTCGGCTGGTCAGCAAAAAAGCTTATACTATCGGCAATGGTCATATCCAGCACTTCGGCTATACTTTTCTCTTTATACTTGATATCGAGTACATCCTGCTTAAAGCGTTGGCCGTGGCAGCTTTCACAGGTCAGGTAAATATCAGCCATAAACTGCATTTCTATCTTCACCTGTCCTTCGCCCTGGCATACTTCGCAGCGACCACCCTCTATGTTAAAAGAGAAATGAGATGGTTTAAAACCACGCGCCTTAGCCAATGGCTGATCTGCATACAGGGTTCTGATAGCATCGTAAGCCTTTACATAAGTTACCGGGTTTGAGCGTGATGATTTACCGATAGGGTTCTGGTCCACGAATTCCACGTGCCTGATCTTATTATAATCGCCCTGTAGCTTATCGAATTTACCGGTTGCCTCTACGGTAGCACCATGCAGCTTCTGCATGGCAGGGTAAAGTATCTTCTTAATCAAGGTAGATTTACCGGAACCGCTCACGCCTGTTACAACTGTAAGTACATCCAGCGGAAACTTCACGCTCAGGTTTTTCAGGTTGTTTTCGCGGGCACCGGTAATTTCTATTGCATTGCGCCACTTGCGGCGTTGCGCTGGCACCGGCATTTCCATACGGCCGCTCAGGTATTTACCGGTATAAGTTTCTGCTGATTTAACGATCTCATCGAAAGTGCCCTGGAACATCAGGTTACCGCCGCCAGAACCAGCTTCCGGACCGATATCTATAAGCTGATCTGCCGCACGCATGATCTCTTCTTCGTGCTCCACCACAATTACTGTATTACCGATCTGCTGCAACGAGCGCAACACACCAATCAACTGCTCAGAGTCTTTCGGGTGCAAGCCTATACTTGGTTCATCCAGGATATACATAGAACCAACCAGCGCACTACCCAACGATGTTGCCAGACTGATACGCTGGCTCTCGCCACCTGATAAAGTATTCGAAAGTCGGTTAAGTGTAAGGTAGCCCAGTCCCACACGGTTCAGGTAACCTAGGCGGTTTGTTACTTCTACCACCAAACGGTCTGCTACTTTCTGCTCGTGCTCGGTAAGCTGCAGGTTTTCGAAGAACTCCAGCGTTTTGGTAATTGGCAGCAGCACCAGGTCGGTTATACTTTTGCCGTTGATCTTTACATAGCTGGCATCTTTGCGCAGGCGCGAGCCTTTGCAATCGGGGCAGGTAGTGCGGCCACGGTAACGCGACAGCATAACGCGGTACTGAATTTTGTGTGTCTGGCTTTGCAGGTGCTTGAAGAAGGTGTTCAGACCCTCGAAATATTTATTACCTGTCCAGAGTAATTCCTGCTCAGCTTCCGAAAGCTCGTTGTAAGGGCGGTGGATCGGGAAATCGAAACGAATACCATTTTTAATAAGCGGCTGCAGCCACTCATTCATTTTATCAGATCGCCACGGGGCAATAGCCCCTTCATATACTGTCAGGCTTTTATCTGGTATAACCAGGTCCGGATCTATACCTAACACGCTACCAAAACCTTCGCAGGTCTGGCAGGCACCATAAGGGTTGTTAAAGCTGAAGAAGTTTACAGATGGCTCTTCGAACACCATACCATCCAGCTCAAACCTGTCAGAGAATACTCTAACGTCCTCGCCATGCATTACGCGGCACTCGCCATGGCCTTCATAAAAAGCAGTCTGCACCGAGTCGGCAATTCTGAACTGCAGGTCTTCATCAGATTTGTAAACTATGGCACGATCTATCAGGATGTATACTTCTTTGCCTAGCTGCGGGTTTTCCTGCGCGAGTAGTTCTTCTATAAAGTATACTTGCCCATCGGCGTAAATTCTTGAATAACCTTTCTGCAGCAGCAGGTCCAGTTCTTTAGCCAGTGTGCGCTCCGGGGACTGCAGCAACGGCGCCAGAATCATTACACGCGCTTCATCTTCCAGCGAGAAGATATAATCCACCACATCGGCCACCGTATCTTTCTGCACCACCTCACCGGAAACCGGCGAATAGGTTTTGCCTATGCGGGCGTAAAGCAGCTTCAGGTAATCGTATATCTCGGTGCTGGTACCGACCGTAGAGCGGTTATTTTTTATACTTACCTTCTGCTCAATAGCTATTGCCGGGCTGATGCCTTTAATGTAATCTACATCAGGCTTGTCCATACGGCCCAGAAACTGGCGTGCATAAGAACTTAAGCTCTCCACATACATGCGCTGCCCCTCAGCATACAAAGTATCAAAAGCCAGCGATGATTTGCCTGAGCCCGAAAGGCCTGTAATTACGATGAACTGGTTCCGTGGCAGCGCCACGCTCAGGTTCTTAAGGTTATGTACCCGCGCGCCTTTAATAATAATGTTCTGGCGAGGGTCTAATGTATCGAGGTTATTATCTGGTGTATTTGCCATAAGAAAGCGGCTCCTGCGTGCGAAGTAAGAATAATTTATACTTCTGAAAAAGCCCTTAAACTTGCTGTTTTATAAGATGTAAAGATACGAATAGATAACCTCTTTTTGAAGGGCTTGGTTGCATCTACGCCCCTTTATTACCAGAAGCGAACCAGTAGATTTTACTGTTTATATATAGCAGGCTTCATATGCAACTAAATATTTATACTCCTTCGCCCCAACAAAGCTATACTTCACGCAAAAGCCTGATTCTGCATTAACACCACCTTCTTCCTTTCGTATTATAAACAACTGTACATCCGCCCCTTAAAACCGGAAAGCCTCACACCCTACTCTCCGGCAGATTACAATGGCAACCATTGCCTTTTCACGCAATACACCTGCGTGCTTCTTACCCATTTTACTGTGGGTAGGCTGCTTTGTATTTACATAATTGACCATAAAGCACAACTCTATGAAAATTTCTACCCTTTTAAGAGGTATACTTGTCTATTGCCTGATATATATAAGTTTACCCAATACTGCTTCTGCCCAGGAAATCACAATCCCTCTAGAAGGGCCTTGTATAGTTGAAACGCCCTGTATAGCCGTCAGAATTGATGAAATTGTACCTTCGCCCAACAATCCTGATGATCTGCGGATAGTGCTTTTGTTTGACCTGAACGAAGGAGGAGCATGCGGTACTTACCAGAACATCAGATCTGAAGCAGCAGGTGGCCCTCCTGTAATTCTAAACAGTAACGAGATTGTAGAAGGCGAGCAATTTGTAGTCCTCTTTGTAAATCGTGAGCAATTCCTAGCGAACCCGGAAATTAACATTCAGGCCCGTTCTTTAGTAAGATTCTCTTTCCCTTTTATAGGCACTTTTACTTTCCCGATATTATATGACATAACCCTTGAAACAGGCCTTGAACCAGGCGGCACTCCTTGTATAGATGTTGTTCCGCTTCCTGTAGAGCTTGTCTACTTCAAAGGCAAAGCCACTGAAAACGATGTATCGCTGGAGTGGCGCACAGCAAGCGAAACAGATAACAAGCACTTTGAGGTAGAGCGCAGCGCCGATGGCAAAGTTTTCGAGCAGATTGGTATAGTAGAAGGCCACAACAATTCCACCACGCCTATAAACTATACTTACAAAGACACTGCCCCACTTAGCGGCAACAGCTACTACAGGTTAAAACAAGTAGATTTCAGCGGGCCTTTTGCCTACTCACCTATAGTAGCCGTTACCCGCGAAGGCATGGGCGCGAACACCATAGAACTTAGCTTAGCTCCTAACCCTTGCCACAACGGAGACTGTACTGTAAAAATTCGCAAACCGGCAGGCCTGCAGGAAACACGGTTACAGCTAAAAGATATGTCGGGCAGAATAGTATATGAGCAGTTAGTGCAGGACGAGCGCGAAGCGCTGCAAATACCAATGCAGGAGCTTGCCAAACTTAAAGGGCTTTATATACTTTCGGCAACTTCGGGCAACGCAGTAATACACAAACGCGTGGTGCTGGAATAACAAACAAGGCAGAAAAGAGGCTTTTAAAAGTATAAATCTGAACCTGTGCCCGCCTTAAAACCGTATGGGAGTTATCAACCAAACGTTATAACCGATCTATTCTATGGGAAAAGGAGATAAAAAATCTAAAAAAGGTAAGATCAAAAAGGGTAGCTACGGCAACAGTCGTCCGCATAAGCCGGGCAAAGCACAGCATCTGCACGCCGTACAAACTGAAACATCGGCTACAGCTACAGCCTCTAAGTAAGATACTACTTAAAGCAAAGGCACCGCTTATACGTAAGCGGTGCCTTTGCTTTTATACTTTATACTTAAGATTGGCTTCAGGCAGGTTCCGGGGCCGTATCCAGATGCAGCGCACGTAGTTTATCAGCTTTGAAGGCCGTTACGCCAACTATAAGCACGGTCATGATTCCGCCAAAAACTACCGAAGGTACCACGCCCATAAGCTTTGCGGCAAAACCAGATTCAAATGCTCCGATTTCGTTTGAAGAACCTACAAAGATGTTATTAACCGACGATACCCGGCCTTTCATGTATTCCGGCGTAAGGGTATGAATAAGTGTAGACCGGATGATAACACTTATACTATCAAAAGCACCGCTTAAGGCCAGCAACACCAGCGAGAACCAGAAATTTGTAGATAGCCCGAACAGGATGATGCACACCCCAAAGCCTGCTACACAGATAAGCATTTTACGGCCTGCATTAGCTGATATAGGATAATAAGCCATCATCAAAGCCATTGAAACCGAACCCACAGCCGGTGCTGCACGCAAAAAGCCCAATCCCTGAGGCCCGATACTTAGAATTTCGGAAGCAAAAATTGGCAGCAGCGCTACCGCCCCACCAAACAACACAGCAAACAAGTCTAATGAAATAGCGCTAAGTATGATCTGGTTATTGAATACAAAGCTGATGCCCGAGCGCAGGCTTTCTTTCAGGTTTTGCGGATTAATGTTTTCTGGTAGTGGTTTTGAGCCTATCATAGAGAAACACACAAGCGCCAGCAGCACCAGAAAAGCATCGGTGGCATAAGAGGCACTTACGCCAAAGAAACCATAGATCAGACCACCCAGCGCCGGCCCGCCTACCGATGCCGCCTGCCAGGTAGTGCTACTCCAGGTAATAGCATTGGCATATAGCTGCTTGTTAGCTACCAGTTGCGGCATAAACGAAAACACCGCCGGCCCCATAAAACCACGCGCTATACCGCTTATAAATATTACCCCATAAATAGGCAGTGCACCGAACAGGTTCAGCGTGTGGCTCATATCCAGGGTAAAGTATAGCAGCGCCGCCGAGCATAGCAACAGCACCGATACCACCACTATAATGATCTTTTTACGCGGTACCATATCGGCCAAGTAGCCGGCATACAACGACACTACAATAGATGGAATAGCCTCGGCAAGCCCAATCAGTCCCAGCGAAAGCGGGTCTTTGGTGATGTCGTAGATCTGCCAGCCAACAATTACGGCTTGTATTTGCATGGCCAGCGTAATGCAGAGCCTGGCTGATATATAAAGCCTGAAGTCCGGAATGCGGAGTACAGCATAAGGATCGTGCTTACGCACCGAGCCGTTAGACATAAGGTAAGTCTCTAAAATTGAAGTTTAAACATCACAAATCTAAGCAAGGTACGAATAACTGATGCTTTCGCCACTGTTAAAATTTAAAGCCGTATGCCAGCACCTGCTTACTTTCTTACCGGTGCCCTTTACCAGACTATATAGGTAATTATCTATTAATATCTGTTTTTTCTGTAACACTTAGGTTAAAACAGAAGTATAACTTTTTACAGAAGACAAATGTTATCCCGTCGCCTTCCCGACCACCGGGCACTAACTTTTCTGTAACCTGAATATTAATTTTTCGCTGTAGCCGTAGCAGCACAGCAATCGCTTATTAAACACTGGTTTTAATAGAACAACCTAGTACCCAGGGCCCGTAAGCCCGGGAACGGAATCATTTTCACTTATTATTAACACACTTAAACCCTGATCCTATGGAAAAACTGGACATCAGAACATTGTTAGAAAGCATCGAGAAGAAGGTGTACCAGCAGGAGATTACATCTGGAGAAGATGTGACAAAGCTGATCAATGCTGAAATTGCAAACGCTATAAACCTTAAATATAGAAAAGACAACGATGACGATATCGACTCTTTCCTGCGGAATATACCGTGCACAACGCTTGATTGTTATCTGCAACACCTGAAAGCTGTAGAAGAAAAGCTAAAGCAGCCTTATGCCCTATCTGCACAATGCAAACCTGTAGAAGAGCGCGAAATTAACCGCCGGTTGCTTCTTATTTTAAACCGTTTAAAAGGTTATAGCAGGAAATAAACAGTTACATAACTTATCATTAATCCTTCGTGAGGCGCAACTGCTCTTCCGAAGGATTTTTTTATGCTCCTTCGGCTCAGGAGGTTGACAAAAATCATTCTTTATAAATGCAGAAGAAGCTAAACTTGCAGCATATTTCTGAAATGAGACACTATAGGATGTATAAATGGTGTTGCAGAACAAGAAGCTATAATAAAGATGAAGAAAGAGCTGGAGAACGAAGACGATATAAAGTTACTGGTTGATACCTTTTATGATAAAGTAAATGCAAATGCGATACTGTCGCCGGTTTTTAATGATTTTGCGCAGATAAACTGGGAGCACCACCTGCCGGTGATGTATAATTTCTGGAGCACAGTGCTGTTCGGAAGTATGACATACAAGGGCCAGCCTTTCCCGAAGCACTTGCGCCTGCCCGTAGATACCCTGCACTTTGAGCAATGGATAAGTTTATTTACCGCCACTGTTGACGAGCTTTTTGAAGGCGAAAGAGCCACAGAGGCCAAACAAAAAGCTACCAGCATCGCCCAGATCTTCCAGCTGAGGATGGGTTTACTGGATGGCGTATCGAAGGGCTTCTAGTTTAACTCTGAAAAAATTCTGACAAAAAACCGGGGCAACCACCATAGTTGCCCCGGTTTTTTTTGCCCCCACTTCCGGGTTTTATACTTAGCCTCTGCTGCGTAAAAATATTTTCCTCTTCCGTTTTTAGCTGTAGCCCCTGAAAAGCAGGTATAGCAGTTGCAGAAACTTTATTAGCAGCCTGTAAGGGGCAAAAAGTGCGTTTTTATTAAAATAAGGGGGTATTTATATATGTGGAAAACTAAATTTAATAAAACACATACATTTTTAAACTTTACCCTCGTATAATAGAAAATCAAAGAAGGGCAGGCGCAACGCTCTATTACAGTATGTTTATATAGCGCCATAATAATTTTTTTTAGCTGATGCCCCGGCTTCTATTGCACAGCTAAAAACCATTACCTATATTTGATTTACCTTTCTAAAAAATTATTTGTTTTACAGCTTAACGCAACAATATGATATAAAGCTCTACGTTAAACTAATGTAGCTTTACAATGAATACAACTACCCAGCTAAGCGACTCCGAACTGGTAACGCTTTATATCGCAGGTAATGAAAATGCGTTTGAACAGCTAGTAAACAGACACAAGAACAAAGTATTCACTACGATCTTACTGATTGTCAAAGACACGTATATAGCAGAAGACCTTCTACAGGATACCTTTATTAAGGCTATCCATACCATGAAGAGCGGGCGCTATAACGAGGAAGGCAAGTTCTCGCCGTGGATCTGCCGCATCGCCCATAACCTGGCGATCGACTTTTTCCGGAAAGAAAAAAGAAGCCCGATGATCACCCTCGAAGACGGGAGTAATGTGTTCAATACCTTGTCGTTTGCTGAAGACTCCGCGGAGTCGCTGCAGATAAAAGAAGACACACACACTCGTTTGCGCGAGCTAATCCAGACGCTGCCACAATCGCAGCGCGAGGTGCTTATGATGCGGCATTATGCCGACATGAGCTTCCAGGAGATAGCCGAGGCTACCGGGGTGAGCATCAACACGGCTTTAGGTCGTATGCGCTACGCGCTTATTAACCTAAGGAAAAAGATGCTTAACGGTACTATTGCTTATGATAAAAACCTCTACTCAGAATGAGCTGATCCAGTATGTATATGATGAGTTGGCAGATGATGCCCGCCAGCAGCTGGAAACAGCCTTAATGCACGATCTCGAGCTTGCAGAAAGCTGCTCTGACCTCTTGCTGGTTCAACACTTACTTAATGGCGCTACAAAATCCCCGTCGGATCGTGCTATTAATAACATCTTGAATTACTCAAAAAACTTAAGTTTGCAGTCTTAACAGATTGCAAGCTTTTTTTATGCGCAAAAAAGAACGCTACAAGCTCCTGATAGATTATTTTACAAATAATTTTCCGGAGCCTGAGACAGAACTGGCTTATACTAACCCTTATGAGCTTATACTTGCTGTTGTGCTTAGCGCGCAATGCACAGATAAGCGCGTAAATATGGTTACGCCTGCCCTTTTCGAAGCTTACCCAACACCTGAGGCACTGGCTGCTGCCACACCTGAAGAGATACTGCCTTACATTAAAAGTATATCTTACCCCAACAACAAGGCAAAACACCTTACCGGTTTGGGCAGAATGCTGGTAGAGCAGTTTAACGCTGAGGTGCCGAGCACGGTGGAAGAGTTGGTAAAACTACCAGGCGTAGGCCGCAAAACTGCCAACGTTATAGTTTCGGTTATCTGGAACCAGCCGGCCATGGCCGTAGATACGCACGTGTTCAGGGTGAGCAAGCGTCTGGGTTTGGTAGATAAGAAAGCAAAAACACCTTTAGAAGTAGAACGTGAACTGGTAGCTAACCTACCGGAAGAGCTTATTGCCAAAGCACATCACTGGCTTATACTTCACGGCCGCTACATTTGCATAGCCCGCCGCCCCAAATGCGAAGAGTGCCCCCTCACCCACTTCTGCGCCTTCTTCCAGAAAAACTTCCCCAACATACCCGACGACCCTGAGAATAAACTGGGCGGACTAGACAGATAAAAAAACCTGTTGCAACTATAGTTGCAACAGGTTTTTTTGTTATTGATGCTTTATAGGTTTTATGATATATTGTATCAGGGTATTACGTTTAGCCGCCGTATTTGGGTGTATAAACGTAATAAGCTCCGTTTATAAAGTAGTTAGCTTCAACAAAAATTATGAATAATTAAGAAAATGGAACATCTCTCAAAAACCATGGGAGTACTTATCGTTTGTTTAGTCATAGTTTTTATAGTTGTCTTCAATTTAGATGACTACTTATATAAGAAAAGACTTTTTGAAGAAGGTATAAATGCTGTGATAACAGACGTGAAGTATCAAAACCGTGGTGGCTATCAGTACATGTATAATGATACGTACCTGTGGGGTTCCACTTTTAATTTTGCATGGGACAAAAAGTTTCTAAGCGTTGGTGACTCTATTTCTAAAACTCAAAATAGTAGGCTTATCAAAGTATACAGAAAAGACATAAAAGGAAAATATATATACTATAATACATTTCAAAGTGAAGAATGAAAATTGCTACCGCTAACCACACCTAAAAAACACTAAAGCGCTTTTTAGCCCAGTACATTAGCAGGAATATAAAGTATAAATGAACAGAATTATTCAGCCTTTGGGACTTCATTGGATGGTTCCATATAAGAGAAGCAGAAGGTCAAGCAAACTCCTCTTCTTTTTTCTACTAGTATTTATAGCATGCAATTCAAAAGAAGTTGTTACTGAATGGCATGAGAATGGGCAAAAAAAAGTTGTTTCTGAGGTAGTTAATGGGAAGCTTAATGGGAAGACAACTATCTACTACGATGATGGGAATGTGAGGACTATAGTGTTTTATAAAGATGGACTACATCATGGAAAATCTGAAAGCTATTATGAGGATGGAACACTAAAATTTAAAGGGGAAGCTGTTGCAGGAAGAATCCATGGCGAGGCGATTAGCTATTACAGAAACGGGAACCCCGAATTAGTAAACCATTATGTAAACGGGGTATCTGATGGGCAATTTATTAGATACTATGAAAATGGTATCATAAAGGGAGAAGGCACTTTGAAAAAGGGGAAGCCTTTTGGCAGTGTTATTTCTTATGACAGCCTCGGCAATAAATTATCCGAATGTTTTTATGATAGCGCAGGTGTTAAGCAGCATTGTTTGCCTTAGCTTTCTGTACGAAATAAAACTTACTCGGATATAAAATTACTATCTGCTGACCCTGTACATGCTTCATTCTTGGCTACTCCTCGTCTACAGCATGTACTAAACGTTGGCAGTAAGAAGAATACATGAAGAAATGGTTATAGCAGATAAAAACGAAATCTATGCACTTCATAAGTTACTTGCAAAGGTTAAATTCTCTGACCAGATAGACAGCTATGACTTAAATGAATTTGCTAACAGCCCTCTTATAACAAGTCTCCTGATAAAGACGAGAGAGGAAATTTTGAAAAATTTAGAAGAAGAAGGTCAAGCGGATCTAGTGGAAGATTGGTTAAAAAAATCTGTCTTCACATACGAGAGTGCAACAGGCAAGGCAATAGCAAACCGACTGAAGCAACTTTCCGACTTAACCCTTTTCACATTAGCAGAATGGGACAGAGCGCAAGTAAGAGAATATGCTATTGGGTTAGTAGAGCCACTGGAATACGAGCAAGAAGAAATTGAAAAGCTGGTAGATTACATTTATCAATTGGCTAAAGGAAAATAAAAAATTCCTTCTGCCCACTAAGCACATGTGTAAAGCTTCCGCTACGCCTAGCTCACCTCCTAGAAGAGACATTGTAGGAAATTAAAATAATGAAAAACTTAATAATAAGTATCTTTCTGTTCTTAGTGGCAATCTTGATTCTGTCTTACAGATTTTGGGGCTACCCTGATAAGTTAGTTGAAAAAACTGGTGTTATAAAAGACTACTCTTTCACAATTGATTCTGATGGTCGTGGGGGTAAAAATTATCAGTACTTGATTAGTTTGAACGGGGATGGTAGCCAATACAGAATACCAGCTAAGTTTGTTGATGATTTTAAAAAGGGGAGCTTTGAGCATAAAGTTGAAATTGGCGACACAGTAGCGCTGTTGATAGACCAATTGCCAAACAGCCTCAATGGACACCTCATGGTGTATGAATTACGCTCTGGCACTGAGTCATTTTTAAGTGCTGAAGAAGCAACTAACACAGATAAGCTGGAAAAAAATATTGCTATACCTTTCTTCTTTGTGTTCTTCAGTTTTATTGGCTTACTGAACTATAGAAAGTATAAAAAACAAAAAATAACACCTGCAACAAGGTTCATACATAACCCTTGCTGACGATATGGGCTTTGTATACACGAGCACATCAGAGAACATACTGCAAATAATTCTGCTGCTAGATGAGGGGAATTGTTAAAAGAATTAAAAAGAGAAAAACCTGGGTCAATCCGACAGGTTGGGAGTTGTCAAAAGGGAAATGGCTGATATTGACTATTGCATTTTATCTCTTTGCATTAATAGAAGCCCTAAGACGGGAAATTCAATTGTCACTTGTACTTCTGATTGTGGCCATTGTCCTGACAACGGTTTATATAAGAACTAAACGACAACTAAAACATCGCTTCAAAAGCATTGAAGATAAGTTTAGGACAAGGACTGATAACGATAATTAAGAATTAAAAATTAGAAGAACATTCTCTAACAAGATGCATAAGTCATGCCGAGGCTAATGGCCTTGCACACCATATGCACGTGGCCGTCACACAATCCTAGAAACAATGTCCTATGCACCCCACCTTCTTCCCCACCCAAGCTGAACTGAGAAAATGGTTTGAAGAGAACCATGAAAAAGAAACAGAACTGCTGGTTGGTTTCTATAAAGTAGGTAGTGGGAAACAGAGTATAACTTGGCCGCAGTCGGTAGATGAGGCTTTATGCTTTGGCTGGATAGATGGAGTGCGCAGAACCATTGATGAGGAGAGTTACTGCATCCGGTTTACGCCACGTAAGGCTAAAAGCACCTGGAGCGCTGTAAACATCAAAAAAGCAGAAGAGCTGATAAAGCAAGGGCTTATGCACCCAGCCGGCCTTGCCAGTTTCGAGAAACGCGAAGAAAGCAACTCCAGGATATACAGTTACGAAAAAGCACCGGAAGAGCTAACCGAAGTATACCAGGAGCGGTTCAAGGCAAACCCTAAGGCATGGGCTAACTTTCAGGCACAGCCACCTTCGTACCGCAAAAAGGCAATACATTGGGTAATGGCCGCAAAGCAGGAAACCACGCAACAGGCTCGCCTGGAAAAGCTGATACAATCCAGCAAAGCCGGCAAGAGGCTCTAGGTACAAGCTTATACTTTACAGGAAACATAGCTAAAAAGGGAGGCTGAACAGCCTCCCTTTTTAGTTGTACTTCAAAAATTAGCTTCTATGCTGGCGTCTTTCGCCTCTAGGGCCTTTGCGGTGGTCGCGCTTCTGGTCATGCTTCGCCCTCATTTCATCACGATGTGCTTCGTATTGGGCGTACTGCTTTTTGTTCAGGATGTCCTTTAACTCAGCTTCGTAGCGGGCTTTGCTCTCCTGTCTTTCGTTGCGCATACTTTTGCGGTCTCTGGCTTCGCCACGATTAGCCTGCATTTCCTGTGCACGCTTCAGGTTAAGCTCCTGTAGCTTTTTCTGCTGTCTCTTGTTCAGGTCCAGCTTTTTAGTCAGCATCTCTGTACGCTTAGTAGCTATTTCTTCAGGGCTTTTCTTCTGCTTCTGCACACGCTCGCCGCGTTGTTCGGTGCGGTGTCTTCTTTCTTTCTGTGGTGCAGTAGTTTGTGCATATGTAGTGCCTGCCATCAGCACACCCAGCGATAACATTGCTATGATCTTCTTCATATTCTTTCTCTTGAAAAGGTTAGTTTGTTAACTTAGCAGAGCCTCGGCCTAGGATAGTTTGCTCTGTTGCTTTGTCTATTCCAAATGTTGTGCCAGAAAATGGCAAGTTAGAGATGCAGCAGAGATAAATAAAGTCTGAGCATCCACAAGTATAAATGATTGCTGTGAATGCAGAACTATAACTATAAGATAATCAACAACTAATCAGAAAGCTATGTTTATAGGTCATTTTGCAGTTGGCTTTGCAGGCAAAGCCGCAGCACCCAAACCATCATTGGGCACACTGTTTCTGGCTGCCCAGTTCCTGGACCTGATGTGGCCAACACTTTTGCTCCTGAACCTCGAGCACATGCAGATAGCTCCTGAACCAGGCAGTATAACCCCTCTTACGTTTACAGATTATCCTATCTCCCACAGCTTACTGCTTGTGTTGGTTTGGGCTGTGCTGTTCGGGCTGGTGTATTGGCTGATCAGGAAAGACAGAAGGTCTGCAGTTATACTTGGGTTGTTGGTAGTAAGCCACTGGCTACTCGACCTTATCGTACACAAACCAGACCTGCCGCTTTACCCCGGGAACTCTCCCCTGCTTGGCTTAGGCCTTTGGAGCTCTGCAGCAGGAACTATACTTGTCGAGGGCCTACTATTTATACTTGGCGTTGGCTTATACTTGCGCAGCACAAAGGCGAAGAACAAAACAGGCAGTTATAGTTTAGCCGCACTGGTGGTTTTTCTGATTGTGATTTATTTCCTCAACTTGTTCGGGCCACCGCCTCCAAGTGTAGCTGCCGTTGCCTGGAGCGGACAGTTGCAGTGGATCTTTATCTTCTGGGCATACTGGATAGACAGGAACCGTGAAACAAAGGCCTATAATGCACTGGCCGCTTAGCTCATCTTTAAACTATAAATGGATATGAATCTAGAGTTGTTGGTACACGTGGACAAGACGTTCAGCAAAATAAACTATACGGGCAAAGAGGTAAAGAACAGGGAGTTTGAAAGATGCACTTTTGTAGGGTGTGACCTTTCAGGCAGTAACTTCTCGCAGAGCCGTTTTATTGATTGCCAGTTTATTGGCTGCAACCTTTCGCTAATCAAACTTAAAGGGGCAAGGCTTAGCAACGCGCTTTTTAAGGAGTGTAAGCTAACAGGTATAAATTTCAGCGAGTGCGAGGATATTTTCTTTACTGTTAAGCTCGAGCAAAGTATACTTGATTATGCCTCGTTTGCAGACAGAAAGATGCCTAAGACTCACTTCATCAACTCCTCGCTGAAGGGTGTGATATTTACAGGTGCCAACCTGGAGAAAGCTTTGTTTGAGAATACTGATATGGCCGGTGCCGTGTTCAATAACACCAATTTAAAAGAAGCTAACCTGGTAACTGCCTATAACTATAGCATAGACCCCGAGCTTAATAACCTGAAGAAAGCCAGCTTTTCGTTACATGGTATTTCAGGGCTGCTGGATAAGTATGGCATCAATATAATTTGATAACAGCTTATACTTTAGCAAATCGCTCTTGCGCTACTTTTTGCAAAACATCTTCTACCTGGCGGGCCAGTTGCTTCCTGTCAAACTGCTCTGCCGCCACAGCCTCACCACGCAATCCTGCCTGCTTCAGCTCCTCCGGATTTGCCAGCACACGTTTTATAGTTTCGGCAAGTAGTGCAGGTTGTTCCGCTGGGGTATACCAGCCGCAGTCATACTTTTCAACAAAAGCTTTTGTCCAGCCAGGGTTGGTAACTATAGCAGGCGTAGAACAGGCCAGGCTATCGTAAAACTTCGAAGGCGAATTTGCAGCCAGTACAGGCAGGTCATTAAAAGAAACTACAGATATATCGGCGAGCTTAAAAAGCTTAAAAACATCAGGTCTCGGAATTGGTGGCAGCAGCAGTACATTGGATAGCCTTTGCGAGAGTTGCTGTAATTCCGGCTCATAGAATCCACCTCCTGTAAACACAAACTTTATACTTGCATCTGGAGCCAGTTGCTCAGCGGCTTTCATTAATGTAGGGATATCGTTAGCACGGCCATAGGTACCGGCATACAATACGATACGCTTGCCAGCTAAGCCATACTTTTCCCGAAGCTCCTGCACATCCTCAGCAGTTACTTTAGCAGCAACATCCAGGTCAGTGCCGTTCAGGTTTGTCAGGATCTTCTCTCGGCTTATACCTAGGCCTACTACATAATCTGTCATGTCTGGCGAGAGGGTAACAATATGGCTGGCGCTTTTGTAGAGGCTCTTTTCCAGACTATAAAGCTGGCGTTGCATCCATTTACTTTTAACTGCCCCCATCTCTATTGGAAAGCTTGGCCACAGGTCCTGAACCTCAAACACCCACGGCACATTACGCGCCTGCGCCACCTTAGCAGCAACCCAGGGCGTTGACAGCGGCGTCGAAACTCCCCAGGTTACATCAGGTTTAGGCATGGTTAAGCCTTTCGCAATGGCATAAGCAGCATAACCTGTGTAGGAAAATAAGCGCTGTGCAATGCCCATCTTGTTATAGTAGGGCACATTTAGTTCGTGTAGCTGCACCCCATCAGGTACCCAGCTATACTTGTCCGTAATTTTGAGCTGTTTCCAGGCGCTGCTGGTAATAAGGCTTATCTCATGCCGTTTTGCCAACTCCCCCAAAAAAGTATAGTGCCGGCAGGTAGCCGGGCAATCGGGGTTGTGGTGGTGCTGGTTAAAAACGGCTATGTGCATCTGATTGGCGAACAGAGGTTCAGTTAAGGCTATCGCTTTTCCGGCTTGTACTTCGATCCATCAAAGATCTTCCGGTAGTCGTCGTTGGCCATTAACTGTGGCAGCGTTACATCCGGGTTTCGCTCCATATACTTCTTCACAATCTGCCAGCCTACCCACGTGCCTATACGACCAGGCGCTGATGCATCTATTTCAGGAGTGTTCGGACGCTCGCCAATGTACTTGTTCACCACAAACGGGCTTTTCTCATACAGTAGGCTTTTCTCTATAAAGTGTGCCCATATTTTGCCTTCGTTATGCTTCACATCAGCCAGCTTCTGGTCGCTGTAACCTATAATAAGCGAGTCGGGTGTGCAAGGCATAATGGTTTTAACAAAATAATAGGCCTTACCTGCCGTAATCATTTCGCTCAGCAGGCTTCTATCCAGAAAGTTGGCCTTATTATACTTATTAGACAAAAGCAGCATGGCAGCCGGCACCATATTCTCACGCTCATACCTCGATAAGATATAATCATAAGTATCAGGGCGGTAGCTGGCTTTTTTACCAATAAAGAAATCAATACCAAACACCAGCAAACTATCCGTAACCAGCAGGTCCTGACTAAGGCCTGAAACAAAAGTTTTAACCTGGGGCTCTTTAAAATCAGGGTAATAGTATTTCAGAACCTTAAAAGCTGTTTCAAGTTGCTCTTTTTCCTGCTCCATTTTTCCGAAACGTTGCACAGCCTCATCTTTCAGCTTTCTGAGTTCAGCGTTGGTAGCCAAACCTTGTAGCGAATTCAGCAATACCGGATCAGGAATCTGGCCTTTCTGTAAAAATTTTCTCGCGAAAAGCGGGTGCTCGTTCATAAACTTAGCGGCATCTTCTTTCGACTTTATTTCGAAAAAAGGGCCCTCAAGTCGCTCAATTTCAACTGTTACAGGAATATCTGCAGCTTCGTCGGGTATCTGGCAACCCTTATCGCGGCAACCAAAAACTAAAAGAACTATCGAGAGTATTAGAATTCTATAATACATTGCTTCATATATTTGTACAAAAATAGGCGGTTTGTACGTATTAGTGTAACACAACTGCTCAATTTAACTACGCAAATGAAGAAACTAACACTCCTGCTATTGTTTTTATGCTTTGGCTTAACAGCAATGGCGCAAATTGAAATCGGCCTGCAGGTATCTCCGACTATAGCAGATAACCGTTTTATTGCCGAAGACAAGTATAACTTTGAGAAAGAAAACAACAGCCTTCGCCTGGGTGTAGGTGTGGTTGCAGATTATTTCTTTGCCAAAAATTATGCTTTCAGCACTGGTGTAATGTACCGCAGCAAAGGCAGCGAGATCACTTATAACTATACTGCTGAAGATGGCTCAAATATAAACGGCAAGGACGATATTTCTCTGCAGTACATTGAATTGCCTGTTACTCTGAAGCTTTTCACGAATGAGGTAGCACCCAGCACTATGATATACTTCCAGGTTGGTTCGTCGCTAAATACGAAAGTAGCAGCGCAGGTTAATAATAAGAAGGTGATTGATGGTGAGAAAGTATCTAAACGCTTCAATATTTTCGAAGCCGATGTACTACTTGGAGGTGGTGCCGAAATGCAGATGGGTGAAAGCACCAAATTATTTGCCGGCTTAACTTACCACCGCGGCCTTACTAACATCGATGATTATTACCGCGATAAACTAAACGACAAGAACTTCTCTCTTAAGAACAACAGCGTTTCAATTGACTTTGGCGTAAAGTTCTAACTCAGACTTCACTATAAACAAAAAAGCCTCCCCGACGTGAATTGGGGAGGCTTCTTTGTTTTTTTATTATACTAATTCTTCTTCTCTGTCCTGCATTCCGTTGATCTCGGCGGAGGCAGAACGCATTTCAATTTCTTCGCCTCTATCGTCCATCACTTTATAATCTGTGATACCCAGCGAAGTGTCTTTAACGAGTTTAACCCATTTAAAGTACTTAAAGAACCACTTCATTTGTCTTGATACGACACCCTTGGTATAGTAAGTATAAACAAACGGGTGCACGTACAACGTAAGGCTTTTATGGTTGTGGCTTGTCAGCAGGTCGTCTACCGCTGCATCAATTTCGTCTGTAACCAGTATACTGGCTGTTATTTTACCGGTTCCGCCGCAAGTAGGGCAAACTTCACCGGTTACAATGTTTTGTTCTGGCCTTACACGCTGACGCGTTATTTGCATCAGGCCGAATTTAGAGATTGGCAGAACTGTAGATTTAGATCGGTCTTTCTTCAGTTCTTCTTTAAATACCTCAAATACTTTCTGGCGGTTTTCCGGCGACTTCATATCGATGAAGTCTACTACAATTATACCACCTATATCCCGAAGGCGCAGTTGACGAGCCACTTCGCGGGCTGCCATTGTGTTTACATTTACTGCCGTTGCCTCCTGATCGGTTTCGGTATTAGATTTATTCCCACTGTTAACATCAATTACGTGCAGCGCCTCAGTGTGCTCTATCACCAGGTATCCGCCTCCTGGTATGGTAACTGTTTTGCCAAAAGCAGCTTTCAACTGCTTTTCGATATTAAAGTGTTCGAAGGTTTTGGTCTTACCGGTGTAATGCTTCAGAATTTTCAGTTTATCTGGTGCAATACTTCCGATGTATGTTTTGATCTCGTCGTAGAGCTGTTCGTCGTCTACTACTATGTTGTCAAAACTTTCGTTTAGCAAATCCCTCAAAATGGATGAAGAACGGCCCAGTTCTCCTATTATCTTATCAGTAGGCTTCGCAACTCTTAGCGTTTTAAAGCCTTCCTCCCAGTTAGTCAGCATGTTGCGCAGATCTCTGTCGAGTTCTGCTACTTCACGCCCTTCTGCCACCGTACGGATGATCACCCCAAAATTTTCGGGTTTAATAGATGTGATCAAGCGCTTCAGGCGTGTTCGCTCCTCTTTACTTACGATTTTCTTGGAAACGCTTACCGTATTAGAGAACGGAACAAGCACCAGATATCGGCCTGCAAGCGAAAGCTCGCAGGAGAGGCGGGGCCCTTTTGTAGAAATAGGCTCTTTTACAATCTGCACCAATAGCTGCTGCCCTTTTTTAAGAACATCAGATATTTTGCCCAGCTTGTCTATTTCGGGCTCAAATTTTAACTGGTTTAGTTTAGGAGAAGCGTTCTTCTGAGTCTGTGCTACCTTTAAAAACTTATTAAGTGTTTTGATATTCGCTCCCAGATCATGGTAATGCAGGAAAGCATCTTTCTGGTAGCCAATATCTATAAAAGCAGCATTAAGGCCTGGCATTACTTTTTTTACAGTGCCCAGAAAAATATCACCAACGATATAGTTTGTATCTTTTCTCTCTTGGTGATATTCAACCAGTCTTTTATCCTGTAGCAGTGCAATGCGCTCTCCATCTTGAGTAGAATTGATGATAAGCTCGTTACTCAATTTCTCTCAAAGATTAGTTGGATGTATAGACCAAAGCCCACTATCGCCTGAGCAATGTGGGCCTCATTAAACGCGGAAGAAATTACTTCTTCTTATGTCTGTTTTTTCTTAAGCGCTTCTTTCTTTTGTGGGTAGCGATCTTATGTCTTTTTCTTTTCTTTCCGCAAGGCATAGTCTTGAAGTTTTTATGTAATTAAATATTTTCTTTTATTCTATTTAAGTCTTGCAAGGTACTCATCAACTGAAGTGATCAATGCAGGATCTTTACTCATTGTCTTTACTTTATTAAAGAGCGCCACAGCCTCTTCTTTCTTATCCGTCTCTGCCAGCGACACCGCCAGGTAGAATGTTCCTTCTATATGGTTCGGGTTAACCGATACCAGCTTACGGAAACGCTCTTCAGCTTTATCATACTGGTTAGACTGCATTGAAAGCACTCCAAGGTTAAACAGCGCCTTCTCGTTATCCGGGTCGGCAGTAATAACTTCACGCAACAGCATAATACCCTGCATTGGGTTTTCACTGGCAATGTAAGTCATAGCAGTGTTCGTCTTAGAGTCCAGGTCAGACGGGTTGTTCTTCAGCACCTGCTCATACATTTGGCGGGCTTTAGCTCCCAGTTCGTTAGCGCGCTCCTGCGTTGCCGCAAAAGTAAATGCCTGGAAATACTGGTCGCCGGCTCTCTTATAGCTTTTTTCGCCCGGACGAGCTTTAGCAGCTATTTCGTAGTAGTAGCCTGCGCTGTCAAACTTGCTGGCTGTAGCATAAGCAGCGGCCAACTCTCCAGCTAAACGGCTTTTCGTCTGCCCGTCAGTAGCTTTGTTATACTTAGCTCTGGCAGTGGCAAGTTCCAACAACTGCTCTGGAGTAGCGGTCATGTGCGCTGCATCTGCACTTGTTGTTGCAGTGGCAGGGGCACCTGGAGCAGGCTCTGTACCATGATCATGGCCATCATCTTCTGAGTGGCCCGCCGGCACAGCAGCTGTTTCGCCCTTTTCAAAGCTTTGTTTATCGTCTTCGTTTACAACAACCTTAGGCAAAAAGAACATTACGGCTGCCAAGGCAATGGCTGCTACCAATACAAGTATTTGTGCCCGTTTCATTCTTTTTGCTTAAGTAGTTGTAAATTAATAGATAATACTTTAGGAACGCAAAGATACAAA
Organism: uncultured Pontibacter sp.; assembly: GCA_966250805.1. Lineage (GTDB taxonomy): Bacteria > Bacteroidota > Bacteroidia > Cytophagales > Hymenobacteraceae > Pontibacter. The sequence goes on from CBINIP010000008.1 coordinate 55,615, forward strand.
AGAATTAGGAATGAGCCAGTTCTTTGATCTTTTTGCTGTTCTTAATCTTCTGGATAAACGTTTTAGACGGCTTAAAGCTAGGTATAAAATGCTCGTCGATAATGATAGATGTGTTCTTTGAAATATTACGAGCAACTTTTTTAGCACGCTTCTTATTAACAAAGCTACCAAAACCTCTCACATAGATGTTGTTGCCATCAGCCATAGAGTCTTTCACTACTTTGAAAAACGCTTCAATGGTAGATTGCACATCAGCTTTATCAATCCCTGTTTTATCAGCAATCTCTGATATTACTTCTGCTTTAGTCACTTTTTTAGATCTTTATAAATTAAAAATAAGTTAATTTCTCAACGCTCTGAAATTCAGCAATACAGCTGCACATTCCTGAATTTCGGGGCACAAAGGTAATTTTACTTTTCGATAAGTAAAAGCTTTACTTATAAATTATTAGAGTTTACACCCCGTCTTATTGCACTCATACTCTATATCTTATAGTAGCTTGGTTTGTGCCTGTTCCTCCTAAACGCGCTCTTCCTGCATATATTTCACAGTTACAACATCATCAACAGCTTCTGGCAGCACCTGTATTTAAACAATGCTTACCTTTGCCTGTTCTGTTAGGCCTGCACCTGAATTAGCCCTCAAAAAACATGCAAGTTATAGATAATCAATTATTTGCCAATAAATTAATAGATTGGTATGAGCAGCATAAACGGCCACTGCCTTGGCGCGAAACCACTAACCCATACTTTATCTGGCTTTCAGAGGTGATTTTACAACAGACACGCGTTAACCAGGGGCTGCCTTATTACCTGAAATTTATTGAGACTTACCCTACCGTGCAGGACCTGGCCGCTGCCCCCGAAGATGAAGTGTTACGCCTCTGGCAGGGACTTGGCTATTACTCCCGTGCCCGCAACATGCACCATACAGCACAACAAGTAGTAAACGAGCATGGCGGTCATTTCCCGAACAACTACAATGAATTAGTAAAACTGAAAGGAGTAGGCAGTTATACTGCGGCTGCTATTGCCTCTTTTGCTTTCCGGAAACAGGTTGCTGTGCTGGATGGAAACGTTTTTCGGGTGCTGGCGCGTGTTTATGGCTTAACCGAAGACATAGCTGTGCCGGCGTCACGGAAGGTATTTCAAAAACTAGCCGATACGCTTGTGCCAGCCGAAATGCCTGACACTTTTAACCAGGCTATTATGGAATTCGGGGCTATACAATGCACCCCGCTTATGCCCGATTGCCTGTTCTGCCCATTGCAGCTGGTTTGCTTTGCTTTTAACCATGGCATGGCGCAGGAACTCCCGGTAAAGTCTAAGGCAAAGGCAGCCAGGCAGCGCTACTTCCACTACTTTGTTTTTGAGCTCGAAGGCCTATATTATATGCGCAAGCGTTTGGCAGGCGACATCTGGCAGGGGCTTTATGATTTTTATTTATTCGAATCTTCTCACAAAGCACTTGAGCCCGAAGCTATACTTACCGAACTACAGGCTGCCGGCATCACTATAGAATCTGCTCAGCTCCGTTTACCAACCAAAGACTATAAACATGTGCTCAGTCACCAGAAAATAGGGGCGAGATTTTACCTGATCAAATTAAAATCTCGTTTAAGAGAAGAAGTTGTTCAGGAAGCAAGATTAGCTGTTTATACTGCCAACGAAATAGAGAAATTACCGAAGCCGGTTCTTATCAGCAGCTATTTGAAAGATGAGAAAATTTTAGTAAATTTATAGACTGAACTATTATATAAATAACTGCATTATGTAGTTCAGTAAAGCCATAATTTGCCCCCAGCTTGGTTGTTGGGGTAGCACGAGTAAACTTAATATTAAACAAAAAACAACATGGCAAGTGTAAACAAAGTAATCCTTATCGGAAATCTGGGCAAAGACCCTGAAGTACGTCATTTAGAAGGCGGTGTAGCGGTAGCTAGATTTCCGCTGGCAACATCAGAAACTTTTAAAGACAAAAACGGCCAGAGGCAGGAAAAAACCGAATGGCATAACATAGTACTTTGGCGTGGCCTTGCCGAAGTAGCAGAGAAATACCTCAGAAAAGGACAGTCTGTTTTCATAGAAGGCAAGATCAGAACCAGCCAGTACCAGGACAAAGAAGGCAATCAGCGTTATAGCACCGAAATTGTAGCCGATAACATGACTATGTTAGGCGCAAAAGGTGACAATGCAGGTGGTGGTGGCAACTACCAGGAGGCAGCCTCTACAGCAGGCAGCTTTGGTGGCGGCAACTCAGGTGCATCTACAAGTAAAGCATCTGCCTTCCAGAACGACGAGCCAGACGACCTGCCGTTCTAACCAATGTTCCACTTAATAGTACAGTTTTGGAAAGTATAGATTCCGGAGACCCCCTTAGTTATAGTCTGCTGCAATTATTTCAGAGTGCATCAACTATACTAAGTATAGAATATATAGCAGGCTTCTTTGTCTGCCTATTACTACTGCTGCTCTCTGCCCTCACCTCGGGGGCAGAGGCCGCTTTCTTCTCACTCACAGAAGAGGAGTTGGAAAGCTGCAAGAGCAGCCCCAAGCCTGCAGAGCAAAGTATTTACTATCTGTTACAGAATCCGCGCAAGCTCCTGGGCACCTTCCTCATTATCAACAATGGCATTAATGTTGGTTTCATAACACTGTTCGCATACCTGGCATGGCAGTTGGTGGGCACTACCGCTTTACCTTTCTGGACAATGGCAGCGTGCTTGCTGGCAGCTACCTTTTTTATAGTTTTCTTTGGCGAAGTATTGCCTAAAGTATACGCCCAGAAGCGTCGTTACAAAATAGCACGTCGCACGGCCAGGCTGCTACAGGCTACGCAAAAGGTAGTAAACCCGCTTACATGGGTGTTGCTAAGTATAAGCGGCTTTATCGAGAAGCGCTATATGGGCCGCTCATACAGCCATACTATTGAAGACCTGCATCACAGCCTTGACGTAGCCCTTACCAATGCAGAAACATCACCTGAAGAGCGAAGAATTCTGAGAGGCGTAGTAAACTTCGGCTCTATTACGGTAAAGCAAATCATGCGCCCACGCATGGATATTGTGGCCTTCAACATAAACAAAACTTTTTCTGAGCTATTGCCTGAGATAGTGAAGTGGGGGTATTCGCGCGTACCCGTTTATGCCGAAAGTACCGATAAGATAGAAGGTATACTTTACATCAAGGACCTGCTGCCATACCTGGATAAAGGTTCTGATTTTAACTGGCAGGAATTGCTGCGCCCCCCTTTTTATGTACCTGAGAATAAACGCATTTCTGAACTGTTCCAGGACTTTAAAGACAAGCACGTGCACATGGCTATAGTTGTAAACGAGTATGGCGCTACCTCCGGCTTGCTTACCTTAGAAGATATTGTAGAAGAAATTGTTGGTGAAATTAACGACGAGTTCGACGACGACGAAGATATCATCTACTCACAATTAGACGAAAATACCTTTATCTTTGACGGCAAGACATCTCTGCACGACTTTTGTAAAATTGCAGAAGTGCCTTTCGATACCTTTAATGAAGTTAAAGGCGAAAACGAAACTGTAGCCGGACTTATGCTGGCGTTGTTTTCAAAGATCCCGAGAGCAGGCGAAGATATTTCTTTCGGCCGCTTCCATTTCACTATTGAGTCGGCGGACAGTAAGCGCGTAAAACGAGTTAAGATAAATGTCGCAAGCAAAAAAGAGCACTACCATAAAGTTGGTTAGCCTGCAAACTATACTTTGGTTTGCTATGGCAGCTGCAATGGTAGCCTGCGGAGCAGAGTACACGCCAAAACCAAAAGGATATAACAGAATAGATCTGCCTGCAGCAGCTTACCAGCCACTACAGGAGGGGCATCCTTATACTTTTGAGTATTCAAAACATGCTAAAATACGCCCTGACTCATCAAACATTGCCCGACCGCACTGGATAAACGTGATCTATCCTAGCCTTGGAGCCAATGTACAGATCACGTACATGCCTATCAATAACAACCCGAAGGCATTGATGAACCTGGCAGAAGATGCCCGCCGCCTGACCTCCAAGCATCAGATAAAAGCTTATTCTATAGAAGAGACAGAAATCAAAACACCTCAAGGTGATGTGGCATCAGTATTCGAACTGACGGGCGAAGTGCCAAGCCAGTTTCAGTTTTATGTAACCGATTCCACCACACATTTCTTCCGTGGCGCTTTATACTTTAGAACAGCAACCCAAAACGATTCGCTGGCTCCGGTTATCGAGTATGTAAAGAAAGACATCATTCACATGCTGAACACGCTGAAGTGGCAGGACAAGAAGTGATTGCTGGTTATTAATTGTTTCAGGTTCAATCTTCTCTAAATTTCCTTATGATTTATAAAATCAATGAATCAAACTTGGAAGTTATAAATCACCTGATTTTCGATGCCAGTGTTCAATTAGATGATCTTAAGAAGCTGAGTATAGATAAACCTATTGAGTTTGAAATTGAGCGAAGATGCTTTGAAGATGTAAAAAGGACATATTTTCTATTCTGGACAACTACAAGTTTCGGCGGTAAAACATCATTAATCAGATTATCAGGCGTAAGCAAAATTGAATTTGAAGGGCTTGAAGAAGAGTTTTCGGATAATCATTTTATCAACGAACTCACTTTCAATGCTAACAGCAAAGTTCTTGAACTAAATACTTCTTTTGGCACGTCCGTAAAATTCTCGTTTAGCAATGAACTTGACGGCGAGTTAACTGATATGAAGAATAGTAGTTTTGGAGCCGGCCAATTATTTGGTTCAAAAGGCTTTACAAAAGAAGAATGGAACGCAAAGGTTAGTACAACTTCTTAATCCTCCTCACTCTACCGCTCTTTCGGACTTCCAAGTCTGAAAGCTCTCTGTCGTGGACTTCCTTGTCCCCATAAATTAGCCATTACTTTACGCTGACAAGGATGTCCGGTACAGCAACATCCCATTATCTGACTGCTCTGGTAAAAACTCCAAATACTCCACAATTCACAAAGTATAAAACCCTTCCAGCTTTACACCTGTCGGGGCTTTTGCTTATTTTTGTATCTTGTAATGCGTGCTTCAAGTATACTTTGCCCGATAAACAAGTTGTTTAACATCAGCTTCAGCGGCCACTTATACTTTATAAGAAATCTTTGCACTAATTCATAATTCGTAATTCCTAATTCACCATAGGCGTGAGCAACTTCTTCCATACCAAGATCGAGTACCTGAAAGGTATTGGGCCGCAGCGTGCCGAGCTGCTGCAGAAGGAGCTTAATATCTATACTTACGGCGATCTGATCCAGCATTACCCTTTCCGATACCTTGATCGCACGCAGTTTTACAAAATTGCTGAGATGGACGAGTCGCTGCCTTACGTGCAGGTGAAGGGCACCATAAAAGGCAAAGAACTTTTAGGAGAAGGCCGGAAACAACGTCTGGCGGCAAAGCTGATAGACGAAACCGGCGAAATGGAGCTGGTATGGTTTAAGGGTGTGAAGTGGATGGAAAAGTCGGTGAAGAACCACACCGAGTACATCGTGTTCGGCAAGCCCACGGAGTTCAACGGCAAGTTCAGCATGGCGCATCCGGAGCTGGAAGAGCTAAGCGAGGTAAAACAAACCAACGCTTTTCTGCAGCCGGTGTACCATACCACCGAAAAACTGAAAGCGCACCGCATCGAGAGCAAAACTATCATGAAGATGATGGAGATGCTGATCAAAGTAGCCGCGCCAAACATACAGGAAACGCTTTCGCCAGATCTGATCGATCATTACCGCCTGATGAACAAGCGCGACGCGTTGATCAACATTCACTTTCCGGAGTCGGTGGAGAAGTATAATGCGGCTAAGTTCAGGCTGAAATTCGAAGAGCTCTTTTACATACAGTTGCGCCTGCTGCGACAGAAAACCGTTCGTCGTGCCGACCTGGCGGGCCAGATTTTCAGGCAGGTGCCTACGGTAACTGAGTTCTACAAAAACCACATGACCTTCGACCTTACAGGCGCGCAGAAACGAGTTATCAAAGAGATACACAAAGACCTGACTTCGGGCAAACAGATGAACCGCCTGCTGCAGGGCGATGTAGGCTCCGGTAAAACTATAGTTGCCTTTATCACTATGCTGATAGCCGCCGATAACGGAGCGCAGTCGGTGCTGATGGCTCCTACCGAAATTCTGGCTGATCAGCATTATGTAGGTCTGAAGGCTTTTGCAGATCGCTTAGGTATAAACATCGGCAAGCTTACCGGCTCTACGAAAACAAAGGACCGAAAAGAGCTGCACGAACAACTGCGCTCCGGCGAAATGAAGATGATCGTTGGTACGCATGCCCTGCTGGAGGATGTAGTACAGTTTCAGAACCTGGGCCTCTGCATTGTAGACGAGCAGCACCGCTTCGGTGTGGAGCAGCGTTCCAAACTATGGCGTAAGAACCCGCGCATTATCCCGCACGTGCTCGTCATGACGGCCACGCCTATCCCCCGCACCCTTGCCATGACCTTATATGGCGACTTGGATGTATCGGTCATAGATGAGCTACCGGCTGGCCGTAAAGAGATCGTTACAGTTCACCGTTTCGATAGCCATCGCCTGCGTGTGTTCCAGTTCGTGCGCGACCAGATAAAACTGGGCCGTCAGGTATACATCGTGTACCCGCTCATCGAGGAATCGGAGGGCATGGACTACAAAGATCTAATGGATGGCTACGAAAGTATACGACGAGCTTTCCCGGAGTACCAGATAAGTATGGTGCACGGCAAGCTGAAGGCACAGGAAAAGGATTACGAGATGCAGCGCTTCGTGAAGAACGAGACGCAGATAATGGTCGCTACCACGGTTATTGAAGTTGGCGTGAACGTACCGAATGCCTCGGTAATGATTATTGAAAGTGCCGAGAGGTTTGGATTGTCGCAGCTGCACCAGTTGCGCGGGCGCGTAGGCCGTGGCGCCGAGCAAAGTTATTGTATCCTGATGACAGGTTACAAACTGAGCAAAGACAGCAAAACAAGGTTAGAAACCATGGTACGCACCAATAACGGCTTCGAGATTGCGGATATAGACCTGAAACTTCGCGGACCTGGAGATTTGATGGGAACGCAGCAAAGCGGTGTGCTGGACCTGTTAATTGCAGATTTGGCTAAAGATGCGCCTATACTTCAGGAAGCACGTGCCGCTGCACAGCGGGTTCTGGAAGCCGACGCACAGCTCGAAAAGCCAGAGAACCAAAATATCCGTCGCCACATCCAATCGCTGAGCGCCAATACCATCAACTGGAGCCGCATCAGCTAGCATTATCTTAAAAGCGTTTCTTTTCTTTGATTACAGGCTTCAGCGCCAGGGTATCTGGTTGCTTGGCAAAATTTACCCAAATGCCAGTGCGGTAGGCAGACCTATTACCCATAGTAGGCTGGGCAGTGGCACCTTTATAAAAACGACCGGCCAAAAGTAGAACAGCGAAAACAAGAATTTTAAGTAAGAATTTAAGATCCATTTTATTCATGCTATTGTGCTTTCAAGGTTTACACCTCATGCTTCAAGTGGCATGCCAACAATAGTAAAAGCCCTATTTATACTTTAAAGTGGTTTTTCTTACTTATTCTATACTTATACTCTTCCTATTCTGGGAAATTACGAGACAGGTAAGGGAATAAAGTAAAACTATGAACTCATAGAGTACCTACAGCTTAAAAATACTACTTCGTTCCACGCGAAACAATAGCGTTTATTCTATATCTTGTTCTGTTAATAGGTCATATTAGCTTACAAGCACAATTATCTTGAAAAACTTACTATTACAGCTGCTCATAATTCTGGTTCTTTGTTCTGCTGCCAACGCTCAATCTAAAACAAAAGCCTCCTCTCCGTTTGCATATATCCCTGATAATTCTGAAGACCGCTACAACCAGCGCATTACACAAAAAGCTATACCTACCGGCGATAATGAATTTATCATACTTAGCAGAACATCTGAAAGCAAGTATGCAGTAGAGAAGTATAATTCAGACCTGAAAAAGATATGGTCCGCCGCTATACCTGTTATCTCTACCGAAACCGTAGATGCATTTTTTATAAACAAAGACGCTGCTATAGTTGTAACACACCGCAATAACGGACAAGGCTCGCAAAGGCTTTATGGTTATAGTATAAACCTCAGCACCGGCGCGCAGCAGAAGCCTTCTTTACTTTTAGAAGCGCCGGCCAGCGCCCGAAAAGCAAGTATAACCGCATCAGCAGACGGCTCTAAAATTATGGCTTATCGTTACTATACCGATGGTAATCACCAGATCCGAAGCATAGGCGGCACGCTTTACGATGGCAACTTAACCAACATCCGGAACACCAACTATAACCTTACAGACCTTCCTGGTGTGTTTTCTGCTGATGTAAAGCTAAGCAACTCCGGCGACCAGTACATCAGCCTGATATCAGACAACATGCGCCGCCTGACGGTAAGGCAATATCCTATGGAGGGCACAGATGTTAATATAATGTCTGTGTTAGTGGGAGGTGTGTTTGAAGGCAGTAAGGTATACGTAATGGATAGCAGGTTTACACTGATGCCCAACGGCCAGCTCTATGGCGCTGTACTTACCGCCGATGAAAACTCAGGCCAATACTATAGTCTAAAAACAGTAAAATTCAGTTTTGAGGCGAAGGATATGGTGTTTGCTGAGGAGTTTAAATTTACACCAGCATACCTGGCAAGTATAAACCAACTCGATAAAAGCACAGCTGCCAAACCAGCGCGCCTGGAAGATATTTACCTATCTGATCTGATCCTGACACCTGAGCAGAAACTGGTAGTAATGGCTGAGAAGAAATATGTGGGAGGCGGAGAAAACTCGCCCTACTTCGCCCGTGAAGTTCACTTATTTGCTTACGATGAGTTTATGAACAAGGCTTGGAACTCTGTTCTGATGAAATACCAGAAAGCTCCCGCTTATGAAGCATTTACAGGCATCTCTTACAAGGCACAACTATTTGGCAACAACCTGCATTTATTAACTCTGGAAGAGCTGAACGGCAAGTATGATCTATACCTGCGCAGCATCAGCACAAGTACTGGCACAGTACAGGCTCCAAAAGCGGTCGGACTTAATGTAGCAAACGATAAAAGCATAGCTTATGTAAAGGATTTTACAGCCTGGCTAAATGAGAGAAACATAATTACAGTAGTGCGCCCAACTAAAAAAGCAAAGGGTTTGCAACTAAGCCGTATTCTGCTGAAGTAACCTATATCTCGAAGCTTTGCAGCATTCTGGTTTTGTACCCTGGTTTGCCCTCATGTTTTACCCTAAGCTTTTTGGTAAATGAGGCCAGCTGCAGCATCATGTGCGAAAAGCCTACAAAAGACACTATCTCTACATACATTTTAAACTCTTTTTTAGAGCCGTCAAGTATGCCTAACTTATCTACTTTATAGGTATTCATGGCCGACCATGGCATCCAGCGTACAACTTTCTTATGTTTCAGCATGTAGCGGTTTATGGCTACTTCGAGCTGGTAGCGTTTCATTCGCTGCTTCATTACCTGCTCCAGGTCGCTTTTCTTTATCAGTCTTTCACCAGACAGAAGTATATCGCTGCGGTACCAGCGCACAAACCAAGGGGAATTAATGCGGCGCAGTATGATCATGTCAATAGCCGGATGCTCATCAAAAGCCTCGATAGCAGCTTCTATTTCGTTCTGCCGCAGTTCCTGCAAGTCGGCATCCATTAGCAGCACCAGCTCATTTCTAACAGCATGCAGGCCGTGACTTATGGCAGCAGCCTTACCCTGGTTCTCAGGCAATCGTACCAGTTCTACCTGAGGCCACTCGGCCTGCAGGTACTCAGAGGTTCCGTCCGAAGATCCATCATCCACGCATAGTATCTGCTCAATGCTCTTTACCCTGCAAATTACCTCCAACACATTTGCGATGCGCTCTCTTTCATTGTAAAAAGGTATAAGACATGTAGCTTTCATGCGTCTTTCTAAACAACTGTTTTTGTGTCCTACATCATACGTGAACAAGCAAAGGACTTCTCACTTTTGGTGCAAAAAATTTGCCCCTAGTACGCTGTAAATATACTTATAGTTTAATATTAGATAATCAGATAGTATAAAAAAAGGCTGCCCTTTCCAGAGCAGCCTGTGTGTGTTTTAAAATTATACTTATAAGAAATTAGTATACATACTCATTTGCCTCAATAAGAGCAGCTGCTATACGGCGGCGTGCTTCTTTTGTATTGAAGAGGTCTTTCTTAGTAAAGCGTTTCAAACCCATAAACAACAGTCGTTGCTCATCGCCTTCGGCCATTGCAGCAATAGCATCTTTACCAGCCATAAAAGCAGCGTCAACAGCATCGTTCACCACTACCCTAACTATATCTATCTGATTTGCCAGTGCAGCCTCGCCTTGTGTATTTACCAGCTTCTCAACGCGTAGCAGGGTAGATTCAGCCACGTAAGTTTTAATAGCCATGTCGGCAATGTTCATCAGAATTTCCTGCTCTTTTGCCAGCGAGTTCATATACTTTTGCACAGCTGTACCGGCAACCATAAGTATGGCTTTCTTCAGATTACGGATAGCTTTGTGCTCTGCGGTGAACAGGCCTTCTTCTTCACTGCTAAAATCCGGAATAGCCATCAGTTCCTGCTGCACTGCCTGCGCAGGCCCCATCAAATCAAGCTCACCGTTCATAGCTTTTTTCAGGATCATATCTACGGTAAGCATGCGGTTGATCTCGTTTGTACCTTCGAAAATGCGGTTGATACGCGAATCACGGTAGGCACGGTCCATCGGATAGTCGGCAGAGAAACCATAACCTCCGTAGATCTGCACGCCTTCATCCACTACATAATCCAGTACTTCAGAGCCTTCTACTTTAAGTATAGCGCATTCCACAGCAAACTCGCGGGCAGCACCCAGTAATGCTTCGTTCTCGTTTTTGCCGGCTGCCATTAATTCCTGCTCTTTGCGGTATATATCCATACCTGCACGGTAAAGGGCAGATTCCAAAGCATAAATTCGGATGGCCTGTTCAGCCAGTTTATGCCTGATGGCGCCAAACTTAGCAATTGGCAGTTTAAACTGCTGGCGTTCGTTAGCATACTTTACTGATAGGTTAGCTACACTTTTTGCAGCGCCCAGTGTGGCAGCAGCCAGTTTTATACGACCAATGTTCAGGATGTTGAACGCGATCAGGTGCCCTTTACCTATTTCGCCCAGCACGTTTTCTTTTGGCACCTGGCAATCTGTTAGAAATACCTGACGGGTAGATGAGCCTTTGATACCCATTTTATGCTCCTCGTTGCCAAGGCTAAGACCAGGGTAATCTTTCTCAACTATAAAACCAGTGAATTTGTCTCCATCAACCTGAGCAAACACAATGAACACATCGGCAAAACCAGCATTGGTGATCCACATTTTCTGGCCGTTCAGGATATAATGTGTACCTGCTTCGTTAAGTACAGCCTTGGTTTTTGCTGCAAGCGCATCAGAACCAGAGCCTGGCTCTGTTAAGCAGTAAGACGACATCCATTCACCACTTACCAGCTTCGGAATATACTTCTGCTTCTGCTCTTCTGTACCAAAGTATAAAATTGGAAGTGTACCTATGCCTGTGTGTGCCGCAAAAGCTACCGGAAACGAATGACCACCACCCACTGATTCTGTAACCAGAAGTGAAGTATTGAAGTCCATGTTAAGACCACCGTACTGTTCCGGTATTGATACCGCGAACAAGCCCAACTCACCAGCCTTCTTCATCAGGTTCTCCATCAGGCCTTCCTCATGGTTGTCGAGGCGGTCTAGCAGAGGGTATACTTCATCGTGCACAAAATCAAGGCACGTTTGTGCCATCATGCGATGCTCCTCTGAGAACTCAGCCGGGGTAAATACATCCTGTGGAGTGGTTTCTTTTATTAAAAACTCACCACCTTTGATAGTGGCCGCTTTTTTATCAGTTACATTTTCCATGGCAGATTATGTTTAGATGTTTTAGATACAGTATGGTTAATTATTTCAGCAATTCGTAGATACCAGCTACGCCCTGCCCGCCACCAACGCAGGCAGTTACAAGGCCATATTTCTTACCGAGTCTGCGCAATTCGTGGAACTGCTGAATACTAAGCTTTGCACCAGAGCAACCAAGCGGGTGGCCAAGTGCAATGGCTCCGCCGTTCACATTAAGTTTTGCAGGATCAAAGTCCAGGTGGCGCATTACGGCAATAGACTGTGCTGCAAAAGCCTCGTTCATCTCAATCAGGTCGATATCGTTTAGTGTCATGCCGGCCATTTTAAGAGCTTTCGGCACTGCAGCTATCGGTCCCATACCCATAATGCGAGGGTCTACACCGCCAGTTGCGTAACTTACCATGCGAGCAATTGGCTCCAGGTTCAGTTCTTTTACCATGCGCTCGCTCATTACTATAACAAAGGCAGCCCCATCAGATGTTTGCGAAGAATTACCCGCTGTTACCGTACCACCGGCAGCAAACACTGGTTTTAGTTTTGCCAGCGCAGCAAGTGAGGTGTCGGCACGAGGGCCCTCGTCGGTATCTACTACATAGGTGCGGGTTTTCTTTTTGCCATTCTCGTCGAGGTATGTTTCCTCTACTGTGATCGGCACTATCTGCTCTTTAAAGTATCCGTTCCTGATAGCGATAATAGCCTTCTGGTGCGAGTTATAGGCAAACTCATCCTGATCTTCACGTGAAACCTTGTAATCTTCGGCTACAGCTTCGGCAGTAAGCCCCATACTCAGGTACCAATGTGGGTTATTTTTAGCAATGTTATAGTTAGGCACTGTTTTCCAGCCAGCCACCGGCACCATCGACATAGATTCCGTTCCACCTGCAATAATACAGTCGGCCATACCCGCCTGAACACGGTTAGCGGCAATGGCTATAGTTTCGAGGCCAGATCCGCAGTAACGGTTTACAGTCATACCTGAAACAGACATTGGCAAAGACAGCAACGAAATCATTCGGCCTATCTGCAAACCTTGTTCTGCTTCTGGCACAGCGTTACCAACTATAAGATCATCAACGCGCTCAGGGTCAAGGGCAGGCACAGAGGCCAGTAAGTGTTTTATAACATCAGCTGCCAGGTCATCAGGTCTGGTAAACCGGAACCCGCCACGGTTGGCTTTGCCCACGGCGCTACGAAATCCGGCTACTATATATGCATTGTTCATTTTGATGCTTTGTTTATAGTTTATACTATAGTTCTTAATTTCTCAGCGGCTTACCTGTTGTAAGGATGCTCTGGATGCGCTCCAGTGTTTTGCGCTCGCCGGTTAACGACAGGAATGCCTCACGCTCCAGATCAAGCAGGTACTGTTCACTTACCTCTGTAGGTGCTGATAGATCGCCGCCACACATTACATAAGCCAGCTTTTGCGAAATCTTCAGATCGTGCTCCGACATGTAGCGGCCCGTTAGCATGGCATTGGCACCTGTCAGGAACATGCCCAAAGCACCACGACCCTGTACCTTGATGTTAGTTTTTTGAACAGGCTTAGTATAGCCGGCCTCTGCCAGGAGTATAGCCTGTGCCTTAGCATCGGCAATAAGGCGGTTGTTGTTAACGGTAATGCCATCGCTCTTGCGGAGGTACCCCAGATCAACGGCCTCTGCCCCTGATGTAGAAACCTTGGCCATACCTATAGTTAAGAACACATTTTTGAGTGAGTTATACTCAATGTCGCCTTCTTCGTAGTTCAGGGCTGCGCGCATGGTAAGCTCTTTTGTACCACCACCGGCAGGAATCAGACCAACACCAAATTCAACAAGGCCCATATAGGTTTCGGCAGCAGCCTGTACGTGGTCGCAGTGCATGCTTATCTCGCAACCACCACCAAGTGCCAGACCATGCGGAGCTGCCACCACCGGAATAGCCGAGTAGCGCATGCGCATCATAGTGTCCTGGAACTGCTTGATCATGAAATTGATCTCGTCGTACTCCTGCTCCAGGGCACTCATGTAGATAAGGCCAAGGTTTGCACCAGCCGAGAAATTTGCAGCATCGTTACCAATTACCAGGCCTCTGAAATCTTTCTCTGCCAGGTCTACTGCTTTGTTCAGCCCCTGTATAACATCGCCGCCCAGCGTGTTCATTTTTGTATGGAACTCGATGTTCAGGATGCCATCACCCAAATCGTGTATAGTGGCTCCGTTGTTCTTCCAGACAACATTGCTGCTGCGCAGGTTATCCAGTATAATAAAGCCTTCGGTGCCAGGTATAGCTTTATAGTTTTGTGTTGTGATGTCGTAATAGCGGCGCTTGCCGTTCTCTACTATATAGAAAGATTCTCTTCCGGCTTCCAGCATTCTCATAATCCAGTCGGCTGGCACATAGCCAGCTTCTGTCATGCGTTGTGCTGTTTCGCGTACACCCAGAACATCCCAGGTTTCGAAAGGACCAAGTTCCCAGCCAAAGCCGGCACGCATGGCGTCGTCTATGCGGTATAGTTCATCAGAAATTTCAGGAATACGGTTAGATACATACTGGAACAGACCGTACATAGACTCGTTCAGGAACTGAGCTGCTTTATCGTTCTGCTTGGAGAATGCCTGGATACGTTTGCGAAGATCTTCGATCGGTTTCAGAGCCTCAATGCTCTGGAACTTTACGCGCTGCTTCGGCCCGTACTCCATCTTGTTCAGGTCCAGCGTCAGGATCTCGGTTTTGCCGTCGGCATCCTTTGTTTTCTTGTAGAAACCCTGACCGCTCTTATCGCCCAGCCATTTGTTCTCCAGCATTTTTTCGATGTAGGCAGGCAGCTTAAACAGCTCGCGCGCTTCGTCTTTTTCGCCGGTCTGGTATAAGCCGTTGGCAACGTTTGCCAGTGTATCTAAGCCTACCACATCCAGCGTTCTGAAAGTAGCAGACTTAGGGCGACCAATGATAGGGCCGGAGATCTTATCAACCTCATCTACGTTCAACCCTAGCTTGTTCATTACCTGCAGCCCCTGCATAATGGCATAAATACCAACACGGTTTGCAATAAAAGCAGGAGTATCTTTTGCGAGAACAGTTGTTTTACCTAAGTACAGATCGCCGTAATGCAGCAGGAAATCAACTATAGCCGGATCGGTTTCCGGTGTAGGTATGATCTCAAGAAGCTTTAAGTAGCGAGGCGGGTTAAAGAAGTGCGTACCGCAGAAGTGCTTTCTGAAATCTTCGCTGCGGCCATCCAGCATCAGGTGAATAGGGATACCCGATGTGTTTGAAGATATAATAGTGCCCGGTTTGCGGAATTGCTCTACCTGGTCGTACACTATCTTCTTTATTTTCAGGTTCTCCACCACTACTTCTATAGTCCAGTCGGCAGTAGCGATATCCTTCATATTATCTTCGAAGTTACCTGTCTGTATCAGGCGGGCATCGGCTTTGCGATAAAGTGGCGAAGGATTAGCAGCAATAGCCGCCTGCAGCGAGCTGTTAACAATGCGGTTGCGCACGTTCCTGTTTTCCAGCGTCAGGCCTTTGGCTTGCTCATCGGGTGTAAGCTCTTTAGGCACAATATCAAGCAACAGTACCTGCACGCCAATATTGGCAAAGTGGCAGGCAATGCGCGAGCCCATTACGCCTGAGCCTAGCACGGCTACTTTCTTTATGTTTCTGTTCATAGCAGAAGTATAATTGTCTATGGTTTAGAAAATTTCTTTGTTCTCGATCATGCCGATAATGCGGCTTGTTACTTTAAAAAAGCTTTCAAGCTCCTGCTCAGGTATAACCTCGCGCATCTTGTTATTAAAATGCTTCACGGTCAAACGCGACACCTCTTTCTTTTGCAGCCCCTTCTCTGTCAGGAAAATGCGCACCAGTCTTTTATCTTTAGGATCAGACACTTTATATATAAGGTCTTTTTCCTCCATGTTTTTAAGTATGCGGGTAAGGCTTCGGGCCTCGAGGCCAAGTAGTGGAGCAATTTTGGTTGCAGGCGTACCTTGCTCCTGGTCTATGTTTAACAAAACAAACCCTATGGATGTTGTAATATCATTTTTAACAGCCTCGGCATTATACATGCGCGATATGGCATGCCAACATACTTTAACGTTATAGTCTACTGTTTCTTCAGCCTTCATGTGTTACAGGGTATATACCAAATATAGAAAATAAATGTTATGCTTGCATACCTTTTTCAGCAAAAATTTTCCACCACCAAAAAATTAATATGGAGTTAATGTGAAAACGGCTACAGGTATAGTTATACTAAATATTGCGGGATGAGATTTGCTATACTTGCAGAAAGTATAAGCAGCAAAAAGAAGCCCCTTCCTGTGCGGGAAGGGGCTTGATATTTATAAGTATAAACTATACTTGCTTAAGCATACATGCTCTCGATCAGGTTGCGGTAGTTGTTGTAGATTACCTTACGCTTAACTTTAAGAGTAGGCGTTAGTTCTCCGCTTTCAACTGTCCACATTTTAGGTATAAGCTTAAACTTCTTGATGGTCTCGTACTGCGCCAGACCTTCGTTTGCTTTGTCCAGTTCGCGCTGAAACTTCTCGATAACCACCGGGTTCTTGATCATTTCCTCATCGGTAGTATAAGGTATGCCTTTGTGCTGGCACCAGTCCTGCAAGCCCATGAATGATGGCACAATAAGGGCAGATGCATACTTCTGGCCTTCGCCTACCACCATTACCTGCTCAATTACTACTGATTCTTTCAGCTTGTTCTCGATAGGCTGAGGCGCCACATACTTACCACCTGATGTTTTAAACATCTCTTTTTTACGGTCTGTGATCTTCAGGAATTTGCCTTCTATCAACTCACCGATATCGCCGGTATGGAACCAGCCATCTTTATCAATAACCTCTTCGGTAAGGTCAGGGCGCTTGTAGTAGCCTTTCATCACGTGTGGCCCGCGCGTCAGTATCTCACCATCCTCTTCTGCGATCTTTATTTCCACGCCATCAATGGCCATGCCTACCGTGCCTATCACGTTGTTTTCAGGCTCGTAGCGGTTAACAGAAATTACAGGCGAGGTCTCTGTCAAGCCATAACCTTCCATCACCCTGATGTTAGCAGACCAGAAAACGCGGGCCAGACGAGGCTGCAAAGCCGCACCACCCGAAACTATAACTTTTATATTACCACCCAAAGCCTCGCGCCACTTGCTAAAGATAAGCTTATTGGCCAGCGCCAGTTGCTGGTTATACCACCAGCCCTGGTCCTCACGAGTATCATACTTCAGCCCAAGTTCAAGTGCCCAGAAGAACAGCTTGCGCTTAACGCCTGTAAGCTCCATACCTTTAGCCACGATCTTATCATATACTTTCTCGAGCAGGCGCGGCACAGTTGTAAACAGGTGTGGTTGTACCTCCTTCAGGTTATCAGCTACTTTTTCTATGCTTTCGGCGTAGTAAATAGACACACCGGCACGCATGTATAAGTATAGCAGCATGCGCTCGAATATATGGCACAACGGCAGGAAGCTTAATGCACGGTGGTTCTGGTTTACAGGCACATAAGGAAAGGCGCCCATAAAGTTGCTCACAATGTTATTGTGTGTAAGCATCACACCTTTCGGGTTACCGGTAGTACCAGAAGTATAAATAATGGTAAGGATATCCTCCGGAGATACGGCGGCTTTCAGAGGCTCAAGTATAGCAGGGTTATCATGTTTGCCTGACTCTGTTACCTCTGTCCAATGCTTGGCTCCAGGAACCTGATCAAAAGTATAAATATCCATAACGCTATCCATGCCGGCAGTAGCAGCTGCTACCTTATTATAAAGCGTGGCATCGGCAACAAAAATCGCTTTTACTTCGGCATCATTAAAGATATAGCGGTAGTCTTCAACAGTTATGGTTGGGTACATAGGCACGCTTATGGCACCTATCTGCTGAATACCATAGTCAACAAAAACCCATTCAGGGCGGTTGAAAGAAACAATAGCTACCTTATCATCTTTGCCTAAGCCCAGTTTAAGCAGGCCAAGACTTACAAGGTTAGCCATATCCTGCACATCCTGTGTGCTGTGCTTCACCCATTCTCCATTTACTTTAGCAGCCAGGCAATCCGGTTTCGGAAAATTCTGAAGCTGGAACGGCAGCAGGTCGAGCGTACGGGTAACATTCATAAAGTTTAGGTTTGTGAGTTTACAGCACTATGATCCGTGCCCTGTGCGGCAGAAATACCGCTATCTAAATGCATTTTAAGTATTTTTTTTCAAATCTGCTATCTCAGGTGCCATTAATATTTGCCTAAAGTTATATTTAGAGGCTATTAAAGTATAAAAACAACTTTATCTGCAGTAGTAAAAGGCAAAACATCCTGTATTTTTACTATTTTTGATATCCCTGAACGAGCTATATATGAATCTTTCAATCTTTTTTGAACCGCTGAACGAAGATGTGTTTGCCTCTCTTAGCAAACCACGTACGTTAGGGGCAAATATTTCGCGTTTCGTAAGTAAGTTTCCGGACTGGCGCTCTGCTGATATAGCTATACTTGGCATTAGCGAATCGCGTGGCAGAGGCGCTGAAGGAAATGAAGATGCCAGCTCTTACCCGGCACGCGAGGTACGCAAAAAACTATACGCATTAAATAAAGGTAACGGCCGCTGCAGCATTGTAGACCTGGGCAATCTGCGCCCGGGCATTACGCTGGATGATTCTTACCTGCGCCTGAAAGAGATAGTGGAGCTGCTGATATCGCATAACACCATACCTGTTATTATAGGCGGTTCGCACGACCTGGAGTATGGCCAGTACTTAGGCTATGAACACCTGGAGCGCGCCGTAAACATGGTAACAGTAGACAGCAGCGTTGATATGACCGAAGACCATGATGCTACGCCTAATAAAAAACAGCTGCGCCAGATACTGATGCACGAGCCGAACTACCTGTTCAGCCTGGGCCAGATCGGTTACCAATCGTACCTGGTTGAGCCGGAAGTAATGGCTACACTGGAAAAATTGCATTTTGAAGCATATCGTGTAGGCGAGGTACACCGTAATGTGCAGGAAATGGAGCCTGTGGTGCGCGTAGCTGATCTGTTAACGATAGATATGTCGGCCTTACGTTACCAGGATGCGCCGGGCTATGAACCCGCCAATCCATTTGGTTTAACCGGCGAAGAAGCCTGCCAGATATGCTGGTACGCCGGCCTGAACGATAATCTTACATCGTTAGGTATATATGAATACCAGCCTGAGCTGGATGAGCGTGGATTAACGGCTTCTACTATTGCAACCATGATCTGGTACTTTATAGAAGGCTATTATCACCGTAAAAACGAGATCGACTTTAAGAGCACCAAGTTTACGAAGTATGCGGTTGCTTTTAATGACAACCCGGACAGGATGATCTTTTACAAAAGCAAACAGAGCGAGAAATGGTGGCTGGAAGTTGAGGCGCTGTCGGATGGGAAAGGCTCGCGTGTAGTACCCTGCAGCTACGAAGATTACCTGCAGGCAACAAAGGGCGAAGTACCAAACCGATGGATCCTGACCCAAGCCAGAATAGGCTAAAATAAAAATGAGCGAATTACCTGAATATACTTTACAACAGCTGGCATTGCGTAACGGACAGGACCGCGACGAGGTCTGGATTGCCTACAAAGGAGTGATCTACGATGTAAAAAAGTCGAGGCTGTGGCGCAATGGCAACCATTACGAACACTGGGCCGGCCAGGACCTGACCGAGGAACTGAAAGATGCCCCGCACGAGACCTATGTTTTTGATAAATTTGAAGCCATAGGTTATGTTAAAAACTCAGGATACCGTACCATTGCATCAGAAGGACAGGCGCAAGTATAAACTGCCAAATTTTATAGAACTTAACTCAACACAAAAAAATGATACTAATTGCTGATAGTGGCTCTACAAAAACAGACTGGAATGCTTTAAACCATACAGAGGTATTGCAGAATGTTCAGACTTTAGGCTTTAACCCGATGTACCAGGAAGCTGAAGACATTTACGAGGAACTGAACAAATCGCTGTTGCCAAACCTGAACGATAAAAACCCAACTGCTATATACTTTTATGGTGCCGGCTGCAGCTCTGCAGAGCGAAACAAGAAAGTATCAGATGCCTTGGAGCGCCTGTTCCCAGGGAGTGAAATTCATGTAGACCATGACCTGCTGAGTGCAGCTCGTGCGCTTTGCGGACATAAACCAGGCATTGCCTGTATACTTGGCACCGGCTCTAACACCTGCCTTTACGACGGTGCACAAATCATTGATAACGTTCCTTCTCTGGGCTTCCTGTTGGGAGATGAAGGCAGTGGCGCTTACTTAGGCAAACTGCTTATGCGCGCATACTTCTACCGCGAACTGCCCGAAGAACTGGCACAATCGCTGAAAAACACTTATAAAATAAGCAAAAATGAGTTCCTGGATAACCTGTATAATGCAGAAGTACCAAGCCGCTACATGGCTACTTTTGCAAAGTTTGCACACGATAAGCGCAAGCACCCGGTTATTAAGGAAATGATCTACGCTAACTTCGAAAACTTCTTCGAGCGCCACGTATTAAAATATAAAGGCCACCAGGAGCTGCCTGTAAACTTTGTAGGCTCTATCGCTTATTTCTTCTCTGAAACACTGAAGCAATCGGCACAGAAGTATGGCCTGCACATCGAAACCATCATCCAGAGCCCAAGCGAAGGTTTAATCAAATATCACCAGGAGCTGCTGGAGAAATCAGAAACGCGAGACAAAGTATAGTTTATACTTCAAGAGGTAATTCATCATTCATAATTCTCCAAAGTGTCTACTACCGAATCAGCATCAAACTACGATAGACTGGAGCAGATGTCTGTGCGGGAGCTGCTGGTAAGTATAAACCAGGAAGACAAAACCGTACCGCTGGCCGTTGAACAAGCCATACCACAGTTGGAGACGCTGGTAAATGCAACTGTTGACCGTTTAAAGCAGGATGGCCGCCTTTTTTACATTGGTGCCGGCACCAGCGGTCGTTTAGGTGTTGTAGATGCCTCGGAGTGTCCTCCTACTTATGGCGTGCCGCACGGCCTGGTAATAGGTATAATTGCAGGTGGCGATGGTGCTATACGCCAGGCCGTAGAGTTTGCCGAAGACGACAAAGAGCAAGCCTGGAAAGACCTGCAGCAACACAACATAAATGGCAAAGACATTGTGGTAGGTATAGCTGCATCAGGCCGCACACCTTATGTGGTTGGCGGTTTAGAAGCCTGTCGCGCTCAGGGTATAGCTACCGGTTGTATTGTTTGCAATGCCGATAGCGCCGTAGCTGCCGTTTCTGATTATCCGGTAGAGATTATTACAGGCCCCGAGTTTGTAACCGGCAGCACCCGCATGAAAGCAGGCACCGCACAAAAGCTTGCCCTTAACATGCTTACCACCGCTACCATGATCAGGCTCGGTCGTGTAAAAGGCAACAAAATGGTGGATATGCAGCTATCTAATCTGAAGCTGGTAGACCGTGGTGTACGTATGGTGATGGAAGAGCTGCAACTGGCCCGGCCCGAAGCTGCTGCAATGCTTAAAAAGTATGGTAGCGTACGCTCAGCCATAGAGGCTTACCGAAAAGACAGCAGCCATTAGTATAGCTTATACTTCAAAACAAAGGGGGTGCCTAAAACTTAGGCACCCCCTTTGTTTATGTCTATACTTTATTCTGCTACAACATATCCTTTTGTAATAACCTGGGCAGCTTCTTTGCTTGGCACATAGTAGTTAGCCACAGCCCAGGTATAGCCCAGCTTAAAGCGCTTGTCCTGTAAACTATAGCGTACTTTCTTTCTGTATTCGCTTAGCTCCTCCATACCTAGCTCGGCACGTAGTTTATTAACGCGCTCTTCCTCCTCTTTACCCAGGTCTTCTACAAGATAACGGCCTATATACTTTGGCTTCTTTTTACCACTGCAGTCTTTAGGATTTTCACATTTTACTTTTACCAGTGCTTTTGATCTATATAAGTTGCGCCCGTTTTGCTGCTCTATCAGGTATGCTGCAGCATGCGGCCTCAGTTTACCCTCATGCACAGCCTGCACCAGCACATCCGTAAAATCATGGCCCTTGTTCAGCTTGTTTTGCCGTTGAATCACTAAACTAAAGCGTGGCAGTTCTTCCAAAGTATCTGCAACACCTATCAGGCTTTCGCCAGGGTAACCATGCTTCTTGATGTTCTTCAGCAATGCTTCCACATTAGACGCTTCTATCTTGCGGAGTGTGTCGCCGTAAACACGAAGCCCGCCTTTTGCCTGCCTGAAATATTGGTCGCGGGCATAAAGCTCATCCAGGTCGGCGCGTATGTCCAGGTCTACTTTTCGCTTATACTGTCTGCGGCGCTTAGGGTAAGATTTCGCAAACTTCTCCCATTGCTTTGTGGTCTGTAACGTATCAAACGCCTGCTGACGCTGCAGGTAAGGCAGGCTCACCCCTTTCAGCAACAATTTATCAAGGTACTCAAAAGTTTTCTTCTGATCCTGCACCAGCGTAGCACAGACAGCCGCATTATAAATATCTTTTGCAAACGGAGACGGCACAGCTTTAAAAGCCTCTTCATAATAAGCCAGGGCTTTCGCATAGTCTTTCTCAAGTATACTTAGCTCAGCCTGGTTAACCGTCGGGAAGTATACTTTAACATAATCTGGGTTTTCTTCTGCTTTGGCAAAGAGCACACTACACAGCAACAGGAGCATTGCCAGAAGAAGTATAACTTTAACTGAATTTTGCGGCAGAACGTGGCGCAGGGTTATCATAAGCGGAAATTTGTATTCAGGATGACGTTATAAGTATAACGCACAGAACGGATTATATTGCATGAGGCAGTGCAGCCATTGTTTTACTGCACATTTGCTAGCTTTATACCCGAAAAAAAGCCTCCAGGTTTAGCATATTTTTCCTATCCGGATTGTTCAAAGAAAAGCCCGCTGCATATAGTTGCTTTTGCTCAACTTTGTTTGAACTTAGTAGTAAATAAAACTCAAAAAGCTGCTATCGGAGGCCTAACCCTTATTTACACTTACTATGCATACTATAGAACCGTTTTATAACTGGCTTGAGCTATACATGGCCTCCGAGGACCCGCGCTCTCCGCTTTATGGCGCCGAGAACAGCCTCACGCATTATACTAACACAATTTACGGCTACTATATACACCCGCAGTGGGACGATATTGAATCGGAAACACTCTTTCTGAAGATACTTTATACCGACTACGATCTTGGCTTTACTGTGATAGAGTTTATCGGGGAGTGGAACGACACCCTTCACAACGATATCATGAAGCTGAAACGCAACATCATTGACCCGATGGTGCACGAAGGCATAAAGCACTTTATACTTATAGGCGAAAATGTGTTCAACTTTCATGGCTCAGATGACTCTTACTATGAAGAGTGGTTTGAGGACGTGGAGGAGGGCTGGATCGCTGCCATCAACTTCCAGGACTTTGTGCTGAACGAGATGAAAAACTACAGCCTGGACTACTACATTAACTACGGGGGTAACTTAGAGGAAGTGCACTGGCGCACATATACGCCTAAAAAACTATTTACGCTCATCAACAGCATGATCCAGAAACGACTTGGCGCTTAACTCAGTTAGGCTTAAAACAACAAGGCCAAGGTTATACTATAGCCTTGGCCTTGTTGTTTCTATACTTCATGTTAGTTATTAACACTGCTGGTGTCTTCAACGGCCTCCTCTACCTCTTCTTCTACTTCTTCGCCGGCTTCTTCTGCTTCATCTCCAACTTCTTCCACTGTTTCCTCAGCTGTGCTTTCATTGTTAGAGGCACACGAAGCAAATGTAAAAAGGCCTGTAATGGTAAACAAATAGAGTAATTTTTTCATAGCTATACTTATTAATTGTTGGTTTACAGTGTTATACGTTAATAGCAATAATTATATCTATGCTAAGTATAAAATACTTGACCAAGCTCATACTTACCCTAACAGGTATAAAACAAAAAGAGGCACTCATTTCTGAGTGCCTCTTCTCTAACCTGGCCATGCGCCAGGTGTTTACTTTTACTGATTACTGAGCAACAGCAGCAGTGTCTACTGGAGTAGCAGCTGTATCTACTGTAGTAGCAGCAGTGTCAACTGTAGTAGCAGCAGTGTCTACAGTAGTAGTTTCTTCTACAGTTGTTTCTGTAGATTCTTCAGCTGGTTTAGACTCGCAAGAAGCGAAAACAAACAGACCAGCAACGAAAAGTAAACCAAATACTTTTTTCATGGTGTTTTGATGTTTTATAAAATGAGGCACAAATATAATACTATATTTAAATGAACTAATTATTCGTGCCTATTTTTATTTCTTTTTATAAAGCACCTTGATAGGCACACCATCAAGCCCGAAGTGTTTGCGGATATTGTTCTCTAAATAGCGCGTATAAGAATCTCTGATATACTGCGGCAGGTTACAGAAAAAAGCAAACGTAGGGTTGTGCGTAGGCAACTGGGTTACATACTTAATCTTGATGAACTTACCTTTTACTGATGGCGGCGGATAGCGCTCGATCTCAGGCAGTATCAGGTCGTTCAGCTTAGATGTAGGTATCTTGCGTGTTTTGTTCTCAAATACCTGCATGGCAGTTTCGATAGCTTTGTGCACACGCTGCTTGGTTACAACCGAGGTAAAAATTATAGGCACGTAGTTCATTGGCGCGATCTTTTCATAGATCATATCCTCGAACTGCTTCATGGTGTTGGTCTCTTTTTCTACCAAGTCCCACTTGTTTACCAGTATCACAATACCTTTGCGGTTCTTCTCTGCCAGGGTAATGATGTTCACATCCTGCGCCTCAATGCCACGGGTAGCATCCAGCATTACAATACAAACATCTGATTCTTCCAGGGCGCGAACAGAGCGCATCACTGAATAGAACTCGATATCCTCGTTTACTTTGCTCTTGCGGCGCAGACCAGCTGTATCAACTATAATAAATTCCTTTCCAAAGGCATTGTAGCGCGAGTGGATGGCATCGCGGGTAGTACCTGCAATGTCGGTTACTATATTGCGCTCCTGGCCCAGCAGCAGGTTTACAAAAGAAGACTTACCTACGTTTGGTCGGCCAAGTACGGCAATCTTTGGTATGCCAGCATCCGGATCTTCTATACCATCATTTTTAAAATGCTTTACTACTTCATCTAAAAGATCGCCGGTACCAGAACCACTTTGTGACGAGATAGGATAGATTTCTTCAGCAATACCTAAAGCATAAAACTCACCTACCTGGTGCGCACGTGCATTGGTATCAGCTTTGTTGGCAACTAAAAAAACAGGCTTATCGGTGCGTCGTAATACATTGGCAAACTCTTCATCCAGACCTGTAAGGCCGGCATCTACATCAACCATAAACAGGATAACATCGGCCTCTTTAATAGCCAGTTCAACCTGTTTGTTAATTTCGCCTTCAAAAATATCGTCGGAGCCGTGTACGTAACCGCCCGTGTCAATTACTGTAAAAAACTTACCGCACCACTCGCCGTGGCCGTAGCTTCTGTCGCGGGTTACGCCGCTTTCGTTGTCCATAATGGCCTGTCGGCGACCGACAAGGCGGTTAAAAAGTGTAGACTTGCCCACGTTCGGGCGGCCTACAATAGCAATGATGTTTGACATCTATACTTGGTAAAATGGTTAAAGTGCCCCCGGAGCACCTTGCTCCGAAGCTTTATCTGTGCAAAATCTACTTACTCGCTATAGCCAAAACGCCTTAACAGCTTTTGGTCTGTTCGCCAGTTTTCGTTCACGCGCACATACAAATCAAGAAAAATCTTTTTCTGGAAGAACTCTTCCATATCAATGCGGGCCTGCATACCTACTTTTTTCAAAGCCTCGCCTTTGTGGCCTATAATAATGCCCTTCTGGCTTTTGCGCTCCACACTGATTTCGGCCCTGATGCGGATGATATCTGCCTCTTCTTTAAACTCCTCTACCACAACTTCGCAGCTGTAAGGAATTTCTTTTTTATAGTTGAGGAAAATCTTCTCACGGATCATCTCCGACACAAAGAAACGCTCAGGCTTGTCAGTCAGTTCATCTTTTGGATAAAAGGCCGGATGTTCGGGTAAATAATGCAGCAGACGGCTAAACAGATGGTCCAGACCAAACTTATGCAATGCCGAAATTGGTAGAATCTCGGTTGGGTTCATCTGCTCTTTCCAATAAGCTACCTTCTCATTTACCTCTTCTTCTGTAGCCTGGTCTATTTTATTTATCAGCAGCAGAATGGGCACTTGCGCATGCTGCAGGCGCTTGATCACATCATCCTCGTCGTGCTTCTCATAAATATCCGTCACGAAAAGTATAACATCGGCATCCTCCAGCGAGGTGCGCACAAAGCTCATCATCGACTCGTGCAGGGCATACTGCGGCTTTATGATACCAGGCGTATCAGAATACACGATCTGGAAATCATCGCCATTCAGGATACCCATGATGCGGTGCCTGGTAGTCTGCGCTTTTGATGTAATGATGGATAGTTTTTCGCCTACCAGGGCATTCATCAGCGTAGATTTACCAACATTTGGCTTGCCCACTATACTTACAAAACCGGCTTTGTGCGGATTTTCTGCCATGCTTTAAAATTTAAGGATGCAAAATTACTTCTTTTTTACGAGAAGGCATGAGAATCTGCAAATTAGAAAATGAGCTATGTGAGCAAGAACTTGATAAAACTTTAAACTTTTGCTCAAGTTTATACTTTATTAGTGTCGGTGGCCTATCAGGTTATAGAAAATATCGATAGTCAACTAACACATTATACTTTGTATCTTTGCCTTACAAAAGCACTTATAGTTTAGATGAGCAAAAAAGCAACTGGCAAGATTGGCGTATTACTGGTGAACCTTGGCACACCAGACACTCCCAGTACTCCAGACGTTAGAAAATACCTGCGCGAATTCCTGCTGGACAAGCGCGTGATAGATATAAACCCTGTTGGGCGCTTTGCCTTGGTAAATGGTGTGATTGCCCCATTCAGAGCGCCTAAGTCTGCTAAAGTATACCAACAGCTCTGGACCGACCGTGGCTCCCCGCTGATGTACCATGGCCACGACCTGCAAGCCAAACTACAAACGGCTTTAGGCGAGCGATATCATGTTGCTTTTGGTATGCGTTACCAGAGCCCAAGTATAAAAAGTGGTTTAGAGGAGCTGCGTGACAAAAGTGTAGAGCGTATTATAGTGGTTCCGTTGTTCCCTCAGTATGCTTCTGCCACTACCGGCTCGGTGCACGACAAGGTCATGGAAATCGTGAAAGACTGGTGGATCATCCCAAGTATAAATTTCATCTCTACTTACTGCGACGACCCAGGTTTTATCAACGCCTTTGCAGAACTGGGCAAACGCTACATGTCCGAAGATAACTATGAGCATATAGTGTTCAGCTACCACGGTGTACCGGAGCGCCAGATACTGAAAGGCAGCGACAAGGGTTATTGCAAACTTGGCTCCTGCTGCAACAGCTATAACAAACGTAACCGCTACTGCTACCGCGCTTCGTGCTTCGAAACGTCGCGGTTGCTAGCTGCTGCACTTGGCCTGAGAGAAGATCAGTATACTGTAGCCTTCCAGTCTAGATTAGGAAAAGACCCATGGCTACAGCCTTACACCGATGATGTATTGAAGACCTTGCCTGCTAAAGGAATCAAAAAGGTGCTTGCTTTCAGCCCTGCCTTCGTAGCCGATTGCCTGGAAACAACTATAGAGGTAGGCGAAGAATTTAAAGAGATGTTCGAACACGCCGGCGGAGAGAAATGGCAACTGGTAGAAAGCCTTAACTCCAGCGATACCTGGGTAGAGGCATTGAAGAACATAGTGCTGGAAAATTAAGATTTAAAAATTGGAGATGTGGAGATTTGAAAGTGTCTCATCATTCCTATAGGTATAAAATCAGAAGCGCCGCGGCAGATTTTGCCACGGCGCTTCTGATTTTATACTATTCGTAAACTCTCTATACCTTCATACCTATGCGATTGAATTGGAAATCGAATCGTTAATTCAGAAGATCATCTCCACACCCTCACATTTCCAAATCTTCGAATCTCTATATCCTTTTAAAATCCACCCAATAATCAGAGGTAGCATCTGAGTAGGTTCGAACTTTATCTAAAAGCTTTGCAGCATCAGATTCTACGATCAGGTTTTGCCGGTATTCAGGTTTAATAAAGCCTTCTTCTACACAATGGTCTATCATGGCCAGGAATGTATCGTAGTAGCCGTTCACATTGAAAAAAGCTACCGGTTTCTTAATTATACCTAACTGGTTCCACGTGATGATCTCGCATACTTCGTCAAAGGTACCAAACCCGCCAGGCATAGCCACAAAAGCATCAGAACGAGCAGCCATAAGTGCTTTGCGCTCATGCATAGTGTGTACCACGTGCAGTTCTGTCAGGCCTGCATGTGCCACCTCCCTGTCTACAAGGCTCTGCGGAATTACCCCAATTGCTTTGCCATTACCAGCCAACACACTATCAGCTATAGCACCCATCAACCCCACATTGCCACCACCATAAACCAGCGTTACGTTTTGCTGAGCCATTAATTGCCCCAATGCAGCCGCTGCTTCGCGGTATACTTCTTTGTATCCATGGTTTGCTCCACAGAAAACACCTATACTTTTCATTTTATACTTTGGCTAAAAACTATACTTATACTTTAGGATAAAGAAAGGCCCCGACATTACTGCCGGAGCCTTTATACTTTCACGGATATTATTTCTTAAACGGTTACCTTCTTGTAAAGCTGCGCAACCTTCTCGGCTACATAATCTATCTCATCAGCAGTGTTATACTTACTGAAAGAGAAACGCACAGAGCCACGATCAGGGTCTGAGTTGATCGCACGCAACACATGTGAACCAGTATTGGCACCACTGCTGCATGCGCTTCCGCCCGATGCTGATATTTTATTTATATCCAGGCTGAACAGTAACATCTCGTTGATATCTGAAGGAGGAAGACTTACATTTAGTACTGTATACAAGCTCTTGTCGCCGAACTCAGACATACCGTTAAAGCTTACATCCTCCAGTTGCTCTCTCAGCTTAACAATCAGACGATCTTTAAGGCTCTGAATGTGGTGCTGATGCTCTGCCATATCGCGGTAAGCAATTTCAAGCGCTTTAGCTAAGCCAATAATGCCATACACGTTTTCGGTACCGCCACGCATGTTGCGCTCCTGGGAACCACCATGTATCAAGGGCTGTACTTTAAGGCTGGCATCTGTATACAAAAAACCTACCCCTTTTGGCCCATGAAATTTGTGAGCAGAACCAACTATAAAGTTTGCACCAAGCGTTTGCAGGTCATGCTTATAGTGGCCCATTGTCTGCACCGTATCCGAATGGAATATGGCATTATACTTCTGGCAAAGCGCACCAATTGCCTCTATATCGTTCAGGTTGCCCAGCTCGTTATTGGCATGCATAACCGAAACAAAAGTCTGCGGCTGTGATGCAAGCATTTCTTCCAGGTGCTCCAAGTCTAATACCCCGCGGTCGTCGTGGCGGATGTAGCTCAGCTCCACTTCACCGGTTTTCTCCAGAGACTCCAGCGTGTGCAGCACGGCGTGGTGCTCTAACTGCGATGTAATGGCATGCTTAATGTTCAGGCTGCGGATGGTGCAAACTATAGCAGAGTTATCGGCCTCGGTACCGCCCGATGTAAAGAAAATCTCTGCAGGTGAAGTATTAAGCAGGTGCGCTACCGTTTTTCGTGCATTTTCTATGGCTGCCCTTACCTCTCGCCCATGCGAATGAATAGACGACGGGTTACCGAAATGCTCCAGCATAAAAGGAGCCATGGCATCAAAAACCTCTTTATCTAAAGGAGTGGTAGCAGCATTATCTAAATATACACGCATGGTAGCAGGTTTACTTTTATATTCTTTAATGAAGAAACTACTTAAGTATAAAAAAAAGTTGCGCCAAGGGCAAGACAATCCTCTTTACCCCTGGCGCAACCCGTTACGCCTTATGTTTTACAATATGCTTACAGCAACACATTAGGCTTTTACAGATATTATTTCCTTGATATCAGCAATAATTTTATTTGCCAGGTGATCAGCAGTAGCATTGCTGTCAGACTCGGCATAGATACGAATGATTGGCTCAGTGTTTGATTTGCGCAGGTGCACCCACTCTTTACCAAACTCGATCTTTACACCATCTACTGTATTGATTGGCTGCTTGGCATAGCGCTGCTGCATTTGCACCAGCACGTCATCTACATTTACATCCGGCGTAAGCTCTATCTTATTTTTAGAGATAAAATAGTTAGGATATGATGCACGCAGACGGGAAATGCTCATGTCTGATTTAGCCAGGTGCGTCAGGAACAGAGCTATACCAACTAATGCATCGCGACCATAGTGCAGCTCCGGGTAAATAATACCTCCGTTGCCTTCACCACCGATTACCGCATTGTTTGCCTTCATCATATTAACAACATTCACCTCGCCTACAGCGGCAGCATAGTAGTTGCCTCCTGCTTTCTCGGTTACATCGCGCAATGCTCTGGTAGATGAAAGGTTAGAAACCGTGTTACCAACTGTGTTTTTGAGCACGTAATCGGCAACGGCAACTAAAGTATACTCTTCTCCGAACATGCTGCCATCTTCGTTGATAAGCGCAAGGCGGTCTACATCCGGATCTACAACTATACCAAGGTCAAACTTGCCTTTCTCGATCAGTTTAGAGATCTCGCGCAGGTTTTCTGGCAGCGGCTCCGGGTTATGAGGAAAATTTCCGTCTGGCTCACAGTATAGCTTCTCAACCTCTTTAACTCCCAGCGCCTCAAGCAGCATTGGCACAGCAATACCTCCTGTAGAGTTTACGCAGTCAATAGCTATCCTGAAGTTTTTGGCTTTGATGGCCTCTACATCTACCAGCGGCAGATCAAGTATAGCCTGGATATGATCTTTAAGGTCGGTGTTGCTTTGCTCGTACCAGCCTAGATCGTTGATCTGAGCGAAATTAAAAGCTTCTTTCTCGGCCAGCTCCAGCACCAGTTTTCCGTTCTCATCCGATATGAACTCGCCTTTGTCGTTCAACAGCTTTAGGGCGTTCCATTGTTTCGGGTTATGGCTGGCTGTAAGTATAATACCGCCACCTGCTTTACGGGCAGGCACAGCCATTTCCACAGTCGGCGTGGTGGATAAGCCAAGGTCTATCACATTGATGCCCAGTCCCTGCAGGGTAGCGCATACCAGCTTATTTACCATATCGCCTGAGATGCGGGCATCACGGCCAACCACAATGGTGTTGTTATTTGTAGTTTGCAACACCCAAGTACCAAAAGCAGCGGAAAACTTAACAACATCCAAAGGAGTAAGTGCCTCACCTGCTTGTCCGCCAATAGTACCTCTGATTCCTGAAATTGATTTTATTAGAGCCACTTGAAGTATATGTTTACAAGCACAAAAGTAATAATTATAGTTATACATTCAGAAGTATAAGGCAGTTAAAAACTTTAACCGTATACTCTGCTACATTATATATAAAGTATAGAAAAGGTAAAACAAGTAGTAGAGCAGCCTTTAGCAGCCACCACAGCCTAAAACTGCGCTTGTTGTATTTTAGTATATTTGCCCTTATGGAGAATACACAATTTGCAGATAGCCCACGCGGCAAACAGTTACAGGCCTTTAACAGGCTGCTGGATATTATGGAGGAGCTGCGCGAAAAATGCCCCTGGGACCGCAAGCAAACTATAGCCAGTTTACGCCACCTGACCATAGAGGAAACTTACGAGCTCTCTGACGCCATACTGCGCGAGGATATGCCTGAAATAAAAAAAGAATTGGGCGATATTATGCTGCACATGGTTTTTTATGCCAAGATAGCATCGGAGCAAAAGGCCTTTGATATAGCAGACGTGCTTAATACTTTATGTGAAAAACTAATTTTCAGGCACCCACATATATATGGCGACACCACTGCCAACACCGAAGAGGAGGTAAAGAAGAATTGGGAGCAGCTTAAACTAAAGGAAGGCAACAAGTCTGTTTTAGGTGGAGTGCCGGCATCTTTACCAGCCCTGGTGAAAGCTATGCGTATACAAGAGAAAGCCCGCGGCGCCGGTTTCGATTGGGATGACAAAACACAGGTATGGGCAAAAGTACAGGAAGAACTATCCGAGTTTGAAGCAGAGTTTAACGTTCCTGACACTGCCAGTATAAATAAGGAGAGAGCAGTTAGTGAGTTCGGAGATCTGATGTTTTCTCTTATCAATTTTGCCCGCTTTATAGATATAAATCCGGAGGAGGCGCTCGAAAAAACTAACCTGAAATTTATTCACCGATTCCGCTTTATAGAGACGGAAGCCGCCAAAGACGGCAAACAGTTAAAGGACATGACCTTGGAGGAAATGGATTTTTACTGGAATAAGGCAAAAAATTAGCCTACATGCATACAAATTAAATCTACACCTATTATATTTAAAGCACTTTTTTCAAGAAAATCAAGTATAATACTCTACAGGTAGCTCCTGCCGATTAATTATATTTTAGAAGAAACGTATGCAGACTACCTGGTGCAACACTGCTTGAAAGCAGTGAAATTCTGTAGCGGCGCCTGAGCAATATTTTTGGAAAACACACTTTAATTTTTATATTTGTGTAGGCTCGAATAACGCCTTTATATTATAATGTGTAGCAAAAGGCAATTCACAGGATTCTTTAATAACAGGGCTTAAATAATTGAGTAACAT
The DNA here is from genome assembly GCA_966250805.1 of uncultured Pontibacter sp. Taxonomy (GTDB): domain Bacteria; phylum Bacteroidota; class Bacteroidia; order Cytophagales; family Hymenobacteraceae; genus Pontibacter. Next base: position 88,245 of record CBINIP010000008.1, read on the forward strand.
TAAAGGCTTCATATTTTTGAAAAGTCAGGAAAAAGCAGAAATTGCAAAACCATAGCGAACTAAAAGCGAAACGATTACATTTTTATATTACACAACCAAATAATTACAACACAAACAGCTAAACTTTAAACTTTAATCAAAATGGAAAAAAAGACTGCAGTAGTGAGCAAAGATGCTAATGTAGAAGTAAAAAACAGCCCGGCTGGTTCTTTATTTGCCACTATCGTTATTCCACTAGCAATCCTTGTGTGCGTGCTTATCTACATGTTCGTATTAGGTAACCCTGCAAACTTTGAAGGTGGCAGCAACGAAAATCACCCACTTCCAGGCAACTACCTTGGAATCGTTTACAAAGGCGGATGGGTTGTACCTGTTCTGATGTCTCTTGTACTGATGGTATTCATCTTCGCTATCGAGCGTACTCTTACTATCAGCAAAGCAAAAGGCACTAAGAGCGTTGCAGCATTCGTACGTACAATCTCTAGCAAATTAAGTCAGCGTGACGTGAACGGTGCTCTTGCTGCTTGCGATGCACAGAAAGGTTCAGTAGCAAACGTAGTGAAGGCCGGATTATTCAAGTACAAAGAAATGCAGTCAGAGACTGAGCTTCTTAAAGCTGAGAAAGTTGCTGCTATCCAGAAAGAAATCGAAGAAGCAACTGCACTGGAGCTTCCAATGCTTGAGAAGAACCTGGTAGTTATCTCAACTATCGCTTCTATCTCTACACTGGTAGGTCTTATCGGTACGGTACTTGGTATGATCAAAGCGTTCTCGGCTCTTGCAGCTTCAGGTTCTCCTGACGCAACTGCTCTTTCGAACGGTATCTCTGAGGCCTTGATCAACACAGCTCTTGGTATCTCTGGTTCTACTCTTGCAATTATTGCTTACAACTACTTCACAAGCAAAATTGATGAGTTAACTTACAGCATTGATGAAGCTGGTTTCAGCATCATTTCAACTTTCGCTGCTCAGCACGACACAGTGCCAGCTGGCAACCCAAGAACTCATACTGTATAATCATCTTAACCTAAGAAAATGCCTAAAGTAAAAGTAAAAAGAACAAACCCTTCATTGGATATGACACCAATGGTGGACTTATTCTTCTTGCTGGTTACTTTCTTTATGCTGACGGCGACTGCCAGAGAAGAGGAAGTCGTTGTAGTAGATACCCCATCATCCGTGTCAGAGATTAAATTACCTGATGCTAACGTGATAACATTAACGGTTGACAAAAATGACCGCGTGTTTTTTGGGGTTGACGGGCAGCAAACAAAGGAGGCTTTACTAGACAAGATGGCGAGTAAGTATGGTGTTAGCTTCGATGACAGGGAGAGAAAAACGTTCTCTCTGTTGAGCAACTTCGGTGTTCCTGTTAATCAGCTAAAGTCTTATTTATCATTGGCTGGTCCGGATCGCAAAAAAGTTAACCAGCCAGGTATCCCTGTTGATTCAACCAACAACCAGTTAAGAGACTGGATCCTTGAAACGCGCAAGCTCAACCAGAAGGTTGTGATTGCGATCAAAGGAGACGTGGACGTGAATTACTCAACGGTACAGAAGGTTGTGAAGACCCTCCAGGACCAGAAGGTGAACAGGTTTAACCTGGTTACTGATATGGAGGCCAGACCAAAATCTTTATAATTAAAAGGAGATACTGAAATGGCAGAAATACAACAGCAAGCCGACTCCGGTAAGGGTGGCAAGAAAAGGGCCAAGAAGCACTCTACCAAAATTGACATGACGCCAATGGTAGACCTTGCAGCTCTCCTGATTACGTTCTTCATGCTTACGACTACGTTCAGCAAGCCACAGACCATGGAAATTAACATGCCTGTGAAGCCTGAAAACGAAGCAGAGCAGATGCCGCTTAAAGCGAGTAATGCAATGACAATTGTTTTGGGTGAGAACGACAAAGTATATTATTATTTTGGACTTGGTGACCCGGCAGACAATCCGGAAGTAATTACAACAGACTACTCAGCGAATGGCATCCGCAAGGTGCTTGTTTCTCCAAAAGTAAAAGGCAACGAGAAAATGACCGTGCTGATTAAGCCAATGGAGAAATCCCGCTACAAGAACGTTGTAGATATTCTGGATGAAATGAAAATCACCGATACCAAGAAATTTGCGTTAGTAGAAGTTTCTGAGAACGACAAACAACTGGTAGCAAATAAATAAAGAAAAAGTAAGATATGGAACCTAGTAAATTAGCTAACGCATCGCTTGATGATATCGTCTTTTCCGGACGAAATAAAGCATACGGAGCCTATCTACTACGTAAACTGTACAACCGCCATATCACTAGAGCCGCGATCATCGCAACTTTGTTATTTTTATTTTTCCTCAGCCTCCCGCTGATAAATAAAATGATAAAAGGCGAAGAAGAAGCAGAAGTGATGGAGAAAGTTGTAACAGAAGTAGAGCTGGCACAACCACCACCACTAGAAGAAGCGGCGCCGCCACCGCCACCGCCGCCACCTGATCTTCCACCGCCACCGCCGCCAGTACGTGCAACGGTTAAGTTTACACCTCCGGTTGTAAAGCGTGACGAAGAAGTTAGAGAAGAGGAAGAAATTCCAGATCAGGAGAAGTTAGCAGAAATAGACGCTGGTACTGAAACAGTAGAAGGCGACCCTAATGCTAACATTGATCTTGGTGATATTGACGGTACAAGCGATGTAGTTGCTGAAGTTGTAGAGGAGAAGCCTTACACTTACGTTGAGCAGATGCCGTCTTTCCCTGGTGGAGAGACAGAGATGCTTAAGTATCTGGGTAAGAACATCCGATACCCAGCTGCAGCACAGCGTGCCGGTGTAGAAGGTCTGGTAGTTCTTTCCTTCGTAGTTAGCAAAACAGGTGAGATCTCTGAGATCCAGGTAATCAAAAACTTGGGAGCAGGTACTGACGAAGAAGCTGTACGCGTTGTGAAAACAATGCCGAAGTGGACTCCAGGTAAGCAAAACGGTAGAGCTGTTCCTGTACGCTACACACTTCCAGTTCGATTTACTATTAAGTAAGCTTATATAGCACAGCAAAAGGCCCTGCAACAGCAGGGCCTTTTTTTATTTTAAAGAAATATACTCTGCATGCATACTAAATAAATATTATTCGTATATTAACCTAACACAATATTTAAAAGCAATAAAGAAAAATACAGCAATGCCAGATTAACATTTTTTACTAACCATAAACCCAAAGCTTATGAAAGAGAGCAGCGATTTACTCAACATGGTCTTCAACAACATTGTGTTTCAAGGCCGCAACAAAGTATATGGCGCCTACTACCTGCGCAGGAAGTACAGTAAACGCCTTTTACTGGCAGCCATATTAGCAACAACAACTTTTTCAGGAGCTTTGGTCATACCACTAGTAAAAAACTGGGTTGCCCCTCCTCCACTACCAAATAAAAATTATACATCTGAGTTTGTAGTTATTGAGCACATTGTATTACCTCCACCGCCGAAGCGGGAAATAATACCGTTAACAGAAACCAAACCTGCAACAACACCAAAAGCAACTACAAAAGCTTATGTTGAGCAAAAAGTAGTTCGGGATGACAGTCCTGAAAAAGAGGTAATACAAGAAGATAATAGTAAGCTAGCAGGGGTAAACACTTCGTCTGTAACACATACAGGAACTGATGCAACTCAGCCCGTAACTATAGCAGAAGAACCTCCGGCAGGTATAGAAAATGCAGCAACACCAACTGAAGCAATGCCACTGGAATGGGCAGATGAAATGCCAAGTTTTGGTAAAGGCGAAAAGGAGCTTGCGCAGTATTTATCTAAAAATCTGCGCTACCCAAGCGCAGCCCAGATGGAAAAAATAGAGGGCTTGGTGATAGTTACTTTTATAGTTGATCCCACAGGGAAAATCACAGATGCTAAAATAGTAAAGAGCATTGGCTATGGCACTGACGAAGAAGCACTACGAGTAGTAAGCAGAATGCCCGACTGGAACCCAGGCAAACAAAATGGCAGGCCAGTGCCTGTTAGGTTTACACTACCAATCAGGTTTAACCTGCAACGTTAAAGTATAAGTTTAAGTATAAAGCAGAAGTCGATATAATACCAATAGAGGCTTCTGCTTTCTTTTTTGACATAAGTAGCTTATTTTTAAAGATTAAATTTAAATTATAAGCTACGGCTCATGATAAGACCAAGAAGAGAAAGAGAAACTATACCATCAACCTTCAGCAAAGTTGTCCGCTACTTTAGTATGGTAATGACACTGGCATACGTGGCTGCCGGTATATTCCTGATATTTGCGGATGAAGAGCGATTAAACCTCAATATGCCTGATACTGCCAAAAATATTCTTGGCGGAACACTGATTTTATACGGAATTGTTAGATTTGTAAGAACATATCAGCAAAACAAACAAAGAAAACATGACAGGTTTGAAGATTAAGAAAATTAACTACCTACTGGCAGCAGCGGCAGCGTGCCTGATAATGTCATGTAACCAATCTGGTAAAGTAGAAAACACCCCTACATCAGGCAATGTAAAGATTGGCGCTGACGAAACTTTCGAACCTATTATCGAAACTCAGGTTAGCACATTTGAAGGTATTTATAAATACGCTGATATAACACCTTCATACAAAGCAGAAGGAGAAGTAATAAAAGATCTCCTTAACGATAGTATAAAAATTGCTGTACTTTCCAGAGATCTGACAGAAGAAGAGAAAAAAATCTTTGAACAGAAAAAAAGAGTACCACGTGTTACTAAAATAGCTATCGATGCTATCGCACTCATAGTTAACAATAATAACCCGGATACGTTACTTACGGTTGATCAGGTAAAAGAAATATTTAGCGGTAAGGTAACCAACTGGGGTAAACTGAATGAAAAGAGTACGCTTAAGGATATAACTATTGTTTTCGATAACAACAGTTCCAGCACAGCCAGGTACGTTAAAGATTCTTTACTGAACAAAGCACCACTGCCGCCTAATACTTTTGCAGCTAATTCAAATAAAGCACTTATAGATTACGTTGCTAAAAATAATAGTGCGTTGGGTGTTATTGGTGTTAACTGGATCAGCGACCTGGACGACTCAACGGCAGTCGGCTTTATGAAACAGATAAAGGTAATAGGTATAAGTGCAGACCCTGCTCCTCTTACTACAGAAAGCTTCTATCAGCCTTTTCAGGCATATATAGCTCAGAAAGTATACCCATTGCGACGTAACTTATACATTATCAACATAGAAGGCCGTGCCGGACTTGGCACAGGTTTTGCATCCTTTGTAGCCGGAGACAAGGGACAACGTATAATTCTTAAATCCGGGTTAGTACCAGCAACCATGCCAGTACGTGTAATTGGTTTACGTTAATTGGCTCAAACTAAAATATTACAAACTAAAAACTAAACTTTTATTAAAATGACGAAGAACTGGAAGTACATCCTGCTGATGGCAACAGCTTTCCCTACTGCAGCAGCTTTTGCACAGACAGGTGGAGATGCAGGACGCAGAGCCGTAGATCTGGAGCGATATCAGGAAGCAAAATCATACTATAAGTCTCAGCTTGGCGCAAAAAAAGCAGACAATGCATACTTTGCCCTGGGTGATGTGTACCTGAGAACTGAAAAAGTAGACTCAGCTGCCATGTACTTTAACCAAGGTCTGGCTAAAAACTCTAAGTCTGCTATAAACATGGTTGGTCTTGGTAAAATTGCATTAGAACAAGGCAACAAAGCAGAGGCTGAGAACCAGTTTGCTAAAGCATTAAAAGCTAGCAAAAAGAAAGATCCGTATGTGCTTACAATGATCGCAGAGGCTTATGTTGAGGATGAAGCATCAAACGAGCAGGATCTGAACAAAGCAATCGGTTATTTACAGGAAGCTGTTAAACGCGATAAAAACAACGCGATGGCTTATGTAGTAATGGGTGATGCTTACATGAAGCTTAAGAATGGTGGCGAAGCGATGACAGCATACGACAGAGCTATCCAGATAGACCCTAACTATACTAAAGCTCACTTACGCAGAGGCCAGCTTTATACCAGCTCACGTAACTATAACGAGGCTGAAGATGCTTACAAAAAAGTAATTGAGATCGACCCTCAGTATGCACCAGCTTACCGCGATCTGGGCGAGCTTTACTACTTTGCAGGCCAGTACGACAGAGCACTGTCTACTTTCAAGCAGTATGTAGATATGGCTGAAAATACACCAGAAACTCGTGCTAAGTATGCTTCGTTCCTGTTCCTGACTAAAGACTACAAAGGTACATTAGCAGAAGTACAGGAAGTACTTAAAACAGACCCTAACAACACTACTATGAACCGCCTTCTGGCTTATTCATACCTTGAGTTAGGTCAGCCGGAGCAAGCTTTGCAGGCAATGGAAAATTACCTGTCTAAGATTGATAAGAACAAGCTTATCTCCAGCGACTATGAGTACTATGGCCGTATCTTAGCTAAGAATGGTAAAACAGAGCAGGCTATCGAGAACCTAAACAAGGCTATCGAGATGCAGCCAGATAAGCCAGAACTGTACTACGAACTTGCTAACATGTATGCCAGCAACAAGCAGTTTGATAAGGCTATCGAAGTATACAGCAAGAAGCAGGAGAAATTGGGTGTAGCTAACACAGATTACTACTACATGGGTAATGCCTATATGATGGCAGGTGATTATCAGAAAGCTGATGAAACATACAGCCAGATAACTACTAAAAACCCTACTTACGCTTACGGTCACTTGTGGAGAGCACGTGCTCAGGCAAACTTAGACCCTGAAACGACTAAAGGTCTTGCTAAGCCTCACTACGAGGAGTTCATTAAGCTGGCTGGCGGCGAGAAAGACAAGTATAAGAAAGACCTGATAGAAGCTAACTCTTACCTGGGCTACTACTACTACCTGAAAGGTGACAGACCAAATGCGGTTAAATACTGGACAGAGGTTAAAACGTTAGACCCAAGCAACCAGCAGGCAATAACAGCTTTGAATGAGATCAACAAATCTTCAAAGCCAAGAAAGAAGTAATATACCAAGTATAAAACAAAAGGCCGGTCCCATAGGAACCGGCCTTTTGTTTTTCATGCGGTTGATTTATTGTAAGTATAGATTAAGATAATCAAACTCCAAAAGAGCTATTCCTCATACAACTCCCACTTCTCCAGAACACTTTTAAAATCCTCCGGCAGATCAGAATCAAACTGTAGGAATTCCTTTGTCTCGGGATGTATAAAACCTAGCGATTTAGCATGCAGTGCCTGCCTCGGCATTAGCTTGAAAGCATTTTCTACAAAAGACTTATAAGTGCCGTTTGGTACGCCTTGCAGAATCTTATCGCCGCCGTAAGTAGCATCAGAAAATAACGGGTGTCCAATATACTTCATGTGAGCGCGTATCTGGTGTGTTCTTCCTGTTTCAAGGTTGCATTGTATCAGGCTGACATATTTAAACCTTCTGAGCACCTTATAATGCGTTACAGCATGCTTACCATAGTCCCCTTCAGGATAAACAGTCATCACTTTACGATCTTTGGGGCTACGGCCAACATTTCCGACTATAGTTCCGCTATCCTGCTTCGGTATGCCCCACACCAATGCATAATATGTTCTCTCTATGCTATGATCATAAAATTGCTTGGCAAGATAAGCCATACTATACTCTGTTTTAGCTATTACTAGTAAACCAGAAGTATCCTTATCAATACGATGAACTAAGCCTGGCCTGCCTTCGCCGTTACGTGAAGTAGGCAGGTTTTGCAAATGATAAGTGAGAGCATTTACAAGTGTACCTGTCCAGTTGTTATAAGCAGGGTGTACCACCATACCTGCAGGCTTGTTAACCAGTAACAGGTCGTTGTCTTCGTAAACTATATCAAGAGGAATGTTCTCAGGTACAATGTCCGTATCGCGCGGAGGTTCAGCCAGCGTAATGGTGATAACATCTAAGGGTTTAACCTTATAGCTTACCTTTACTGGCTTCTCGTTTACCTGCACCGACTCTGACCTGATGGCGCTCTGCAACTTATTGCGTGTTACATTGGGTAAGCGGTCCATCAAAAATTTATCTACACGAAGCAAAGCCTGCCCCTTGTCTACAACAATTCGGTGGTGCTCATATAGTTCGTCCGAGTCTTCAGAAGTCTCTTCTTGTTCCTGGTAATCTATCACTGTAAATAAAAGGTAATGGTATGGCAAAAAAGAAAGCCGAGGCTTAAGACTTCGGCTTTCAAACTATAAAGTAATATGTTACTTAGTTCTTCTTCTTTTTAGAAGACTTTGCTGGTGTATTTTTAGCAGGTGTAGTAGCTGCAGGCTTAGTTGCTGCCGGCTGCTGCTGTGTTGTAGTTGCTGCTTTAGTTGGGTCTACGCCTAATTTCTTAAGTACAAGCGGAGAAATATCGCCGTCCTCAGGGCCAGCCAGTAATGCTTGGTTGCTAATTACGTAAGTATAGCCGTTTTCTTTCGCTACATCTTTGATAGCTTTGTCGATCTTAGCGATCACAGGATCTACTAAAGACTTCTCTTTCTGCTGCAAAGAAGCCTGAGCGCTACGCTGGAACTCCTGGATAGAGCTGTTCAGGTTCATAAGCTCTTTCTCTTTATCCTCGCGTACTACTTTATCCATAGTAGCAGCTCCTTTTTCATATGCCTGCATTTTAGCTTCGTAGTCAGCATACTTGTTCTTCAGCTGGTTCTCAAGCTGTGTGCTATGGTCTTTTAGCTGAGACTCAATCTGCTTGCTTTCTGGCATCTGAAGCAGGATATATTCTACATTAGTATAACCAATTTTAATTGGCTGAGTTGTACTCGTTTGAGCAAAAGATGCGAAGCTGATCAAAAAGAACGCTACAACTAAGGCTTTAATCTTGTTCATCATTGGGTTGGTTAATTAATATTCAGTAGTTAGTTATTAGACTTCTTCTTAGGCGCAGATTTTGATTTCTGCGTTTTAGGCTGCTTTTCCGGTTGTGCCTGCTGCTCCCCTTCATTACCTCCTGCTTCTTCGGTTACAGGCAGATTCTCCGGATCATCAACAGCACCTGCAGCTGGCCTGGTGGCAGGTGCATTCTGTTTATCAGATGCTAACCCCAATTCCTCCAGCACATACTCAGTGTAGTCATGCACAGGGTTAGTGTAAATCATCACTAAATCGCCGGATTTATCAAATACAATCTGAAGTTGCTTGGCTTTGGCTACTTTCTCAACAGCCGTAAAAACTTCATCCTGTATCGGCCGGATCAGTTCCTGGCGGCGCTTGAACATGGTACCTTCGTAACCAAAGATCTTGCGCTGATAATCCCGTACTTCTGTTTCTTTTTTAGTGATTTCAGCAAGTCGTTTTTGCTTCATCTCATCCGTCAGCAGCACCTCTTCCGCTTTATACTCTTGTTTGAGCTTTTCCACGTTCTGGTGCATGCTTTCGATATCCTTCTGCCAGGTTTCGGCTTGCTTATCCAGTTCCTGCTGCACTTTATTGTAAGCAGGCATCTTGCTCAAAATAAAATTTGAGTCAATATAACCAAACTTCTGTGCTTGCGAAACAAAGGAAAGTAGAAACCCAGCTAAAAAGATGAACAAAAACTTCTTCATACTAATTCCTTCCTGTTAGCGTATCTGCTGGCCGATAATGAAGTGGAACTGTCCACGCTTCATATCAGGCTGCCCAGGTATATCATCAAGTCTCCAGCCATAGTCAAACCCTAGCAGACCAAATGCCGCCATAAATATACGGGCACCCACACCTGCCGAACGGTACAGCTTAAATGGATTATAGCGCTCGTAAGAACCAAAGCTGTTACCAGCCTCCAGGAACGCCAGACCATAAATAGTTGCGGCTGGGTTCGGAGAAATCAGTTGGCGGGCTTCCAGCACGAACTTGTTGTAAGCAATACCACCTGCACTTCTCAAAGTAGGGTCTGCTACGTCAACAACTTCTTCGTCGTTATAACCGCGTAAACCGATGTATTCTGTACCTACAAAGATGTTACCACCTCCTAAACCGGCACCACCTAGTTTAAAACGCTCAAAAGGACCTATACTTGTCTTGTCGCTATACCTGCCCAGGAAACCAAAGTGCGCCCGTGTGTTCAGTACCAAATTTCCTGCCAAGTTTATGAAATACGAAGCATCGAACATCCATTTATGGAATTCAATGAACTCATAGTTATTACGCTTCTGCGTGAACAGGGAGTATGGCGGTGTCAGGTTTGCGCTAAGTGAGATAGAAGAACCTCGACGCGGGAACGTTGGCTGATCTATACTTACACGAGACAGTGTATTTACAAAAGATATACTGTTAGAATTACCATCAGTAAAATCCTCGAACAGGTAATAGTTGTTCAGGTTATACCTGCTATAAGACAACGAGTGGCTCATATGGAAGTAGTTATCAGGCCAGTTCAAACGTCTGCCCAAGCTTACTGAACCACCATTAACATTAAGCCTGCTATCCTGCTCTGAGTCTGTTCTTCTGTAAACCGTTTTGTATAAACTTACAGTTAATGAGTTCGGATTACGGCCACCTAACCATGGTTCTGTGAACGATAGCGAGTATGACTGATAGTATTTACCGTTAGCCTGCACGTTCAACGACAGTCGCTGACCATCGCCGCTTGGTATCGGCCTCCACTCAGACAGATTGAATAGTTTGCGTGTAGAGAAGTTGTTTAGCGTTAAACCTACAGTACCCACTGCACCAATAGGGCCACCCCAACCACCAGATAAACTGATCTGGTCATTCGGACGCTCTACTACACTATAGTTAATATCTACAGTGCCTTCAGCCGGGTTAGGAATCGGGTTAAGGCCGATATTCTCAGGGTCGAAATAACCAAGAGCAGCTAATTCGTTTCTTGATCTGATCAGGTCGTCGCGGCTATACTTCTGGCCAGGCAGCGTGCGTACTTCGCGCAGAATTACGTGATCGCTGGTTTTTGTATTGCCGCTTACAGTTACTTTATTTATAGTTGCCTGCGGTCCCTCGGTCATACGCATCTCAATATCGATAGAGTCGCCTACAACAGCCACTTCTACCGGATCGATGTTAAAGAACAGGTAACCATCATTCTGGTAAAGCGCCGATACATCTATACCTGTAGGGTTATAGTTAAGGCGTTTATCAAGTTCCTCTTTATTGTAAACATCCCCTTTGCTTATACCTAACACTCTTGTTAAGTATGCATCATCATACAGGTAGTTACCATTCCAGGTGATGTTGCGGTAGTAGTAGCGCTGTCCTTCGTCTACGGTGATCTGTATACCTAAACGATCTTCGCTGATCTTGTATACAGAGTCAGAAACTATGGTAGCATCGCGGTAACCTTCTTTGTTATAGAAGGCAATCAGCTTCTCCTTATCAGATTCGTATTCGCTCTTCTGATATTTAGATGAGGTAAAAATCTTATAGATGCGCTTCTCTTTCGTCTTCTTCATCTGTTTCGCCAGTTTAGAGTCTTTGAAGGCCTCGTTACCAACGAAATCAATTTCTGCGATCTTCACCTTATCGCCTTTGTCTACATGGATGTTCAGAACAACGCTGTTTGGCAATAGCGAATCCGGCTTCTGAGTTATAATAGTCTTAACGTTCAGGAAGCTTTTCTCGAGGTAGTAATTGCGGATCACATTACGTGTGCTGTTCAATACAGCATCTGTAACCACTTTTCCTCTTATCAGGTTGATCTTTTCGCGCAGGGCATCCTGCTGGGTTTTATTTATACCCGAGAAAGTAAAGCGGGAAAGGCGCGGACGCTCTTTCAGATTAAAATCCAGGAAAATCTGGTTTCCCTCGATTTTAGTTACGTATACTTCCACATCGCCAAGTATACCCTGGTCCCACAGCTTTTGGATAGCACGGCTTATATCTTCGCCAGGCACTGTTATCTCATCCCCAACCTTAAGACCAGTAACCGACACCAGCGCATTAGGGTCAAGGAAATTGGCGCCACTTACTGTAATACCACCGATTCGATACTGTTTCGGTTGCGAGTAATCGATTGGGTTAGTCTGTGTAGGGGTGTTTAACACTTGAGACGAAGCCGTGCCTGTGATCAGCAGAAACACAAGCACCCAGATGCATCTTGTCATTAATATTTTCACTTGATTAGTTGTTCACTGGTCTTGCCGAAGCGGCGCTCGCGGCTCTGATAAGCTAGTATTGCTTTGTAAAGATGCTCTTTTCTGAAATCAGGCCAAAGCAACTCTGTAATATATAGTTCTGTGTAAGCCATTTGCCACAACAGGAAATTACTGATGCGTTGCTCCCCACTTGTTCTGATTAGGAGTTCCGGATCAGGCATACCTGCTGTAGAAAGGTATTTGGCTATGGTATTTTCCTCAATTTTATCTGCACTAAGGTTGCCTTGCTCTACTTCTGCGGCAATCTTTTTAACAGCCTGCGTAATATCCCAGCGGCCACTATAGCTAAGTGCCAGCACCAGCGTCATGCGGGTATTGTCCTTAGTTATCTCTATCGCCTCGCGCAATTCTTTCTGGCACGATGCCGGTAAACTTGCCGTATCACCTATAGTTTGCAGGCGGATATTATTCTTATTAAGTGTGGCTGTTTCTTTCCTTATAGAAGAAACCAGAAGCTGCATCAGCGCTGTTACCTCGCCTGCAGGCCTGGACCAGTTCTCAGTAGAGAAAGCATAAAGCGTCAGGTAGTCTACTCCCAGTTCAGCAGCAGCCTCAACCGTTTCGCGCACAGCTGTGATGGCACTTTGATGGCCAAAAATGCGTAATCCGCCCCTTTGTTTTGCCCAACGCCCGTTACCGTCCATTATAACGGCAATGTGCTTAGGTAAATTGTCTAAGTCAACTTGCTCCCTAAGATTCATTTAATCGCAATTTCCTTGCAAGTTACAAAAAGCAAGACAAATTAGTGAAATTTATACTTGCTAATCTAGAATTCCGGGAGTTCGCTTGTAAGGTGGAGGGCAATTTATTCTGTAGAATGTGTAGGAAATGCTTACGCCATTGTAGAAATACCAGTCTTTATCGAAAGGGTTGGCTATACGTTTATCCTGGTTTGATAAGTTATCAAGGCGATCGTTGAAGAGTTTGCGGGCACCAAATTCCAGCCCAAGGTTCCAGTATTTATTAAGTGCATACTTAACACCCACACCAACAGGCACAGAAAATGTAAGCCTTGTTCTGAAAGGCTCATTAATATCTTCGTATTCCGGGTTGGCAATAGTAGTTTTAATGTTATAGAGCAGGCCAGCTACTCCGGCAAACAGGTATGGCGACACCCGCGGCTTTTGCCTGAGGTCATAATAATCGAGGAAGTTATACTCTACTACAGCAGATAGCTCAGCTAAGCTCAGGCGCATCTCAGCCTGCCGGTAGTTAGGCAAAGGCAAATCATAAGATTCATCGCTGATGGTGTTATTATCAAAGATGCGGTGGCTGAGCATAACTCCTCCGCGCAAGGTAATAGGCGATGAAATATCGCGCCGATAGAAGGCAGTAATAGCAGGCTGGTTATTTAAAAACCTATAGTTTGGTGCCAGTTCACCTTTATAATTTGCGCCACCAATACCCACACCAATTTCGCTGGTGCTCACAGAATTTTGCGCAAATGCCGAAGTGCCAAAAAAAGCACTCCCTATTTGCAGTACAGAACAAATGAGGAGTGCTCGTTTAATCAAATGTGATATCATGTAGTCAAAGCGGAGTTTAGGGAAACAACGAATAGTTGCCTGTTGTATTATCTAAACTTCGGGCTTCTGATTCGTGGTGCTAGAATATAGTTTACTGATAAACCAGATACGATATACCAATCTTTGTCTGAATTGTTGCCTCTGATAGCACCTTTTTCTCCATAACCACTCACACCGCTATAAGGAGTACCGCTTGGGTCTGGTCGTGTATCAAAACCACTCTCAGCGCTTCTGTCGGCAAGTATAGCTGCTGCTTTAGGATTGCTGCCACCACCTGCCAGAATTTCGGCTTTTGAAGCATGTCTGTTACTTACATCATCCAGGTAATCGGTAAATGTTTTTCTCCAGCCCACCTCAAAGCTCATATCCCAGTTTCTGTCCAGTCTGTATCTGACACCTAAACCAAACGGAATGGCAACCTGGAAACGCTTGTATGGCTCTTCATAACCTTCGCCGTTAGCATATTGCCCTTCGGTACCAAGCGGCTGTAGTTCATACCAACCTGTAGGTATATCCTGATCGGCAGTAAGACCTGGGTGAGAGCCTCTTCTATAGTAAGCTTTAGGATTATGATGGAAGAAAGCCAAACCTACGAAACCGTAAGGCACAAAATCAGGGCGACGGCGATAGAAGCTGCGGTTTTCGAATAAGTCGATGATGGCTACACCGCTTACCTCAACTACATCGTTCCTGAAAGATATATTTCTCTTGAAACGGCCTACGTTCTCACCTTCGTTTTCAGAGGCGCTTTTCATGTCGTCTCCTGTTAGGCGGCCCCAGTTAAGGCTAGCGCGCGCAGATACACGAGGATATAAGCGATGTGTATAGCTTATGCCCAGGTTCGGACGTGTAGACTTAAACCTTAAGCTTGTAAAATCAGGCTCCGGTACAATATCTCCGAAGTAGTTCATGGCACTTAGGCTTACCCCAACAGAACCATATCGCTTGCGTTTGGTAAAGCGCTGCGCTTCTGCATCAGTAGCAGCAACCATTACAACTGCGATAAGCAGCAGGATAAGGGTACTAACTCTTTTCATAAAAATGTGATATCTTATTTGTGGCAATTCCTTCGAAAGAACACTCCTCGCCAACTTAGCAGTTACAAAAATAAAGATAATTAACTGCCATAAAAATAATATGATATATTTAATATTTTTAGCGAAGAAGATTATTTCGCTTGTCAAGTCCCCAGTTTAGCTTGCTACGCAGTGTTGATAGAAAATTAACATTGTGAAGCTTTACCAGCCTTGCCACAAAATTCTCCCGGCGTACCGAGAGCTTTACAGACATATCAACAGGCACTGAACGCGAATCCAGTGAGGCCAGGAAGCTGCTGCTGCGCCCTTCTACTTCGAAGGAGATCACGCTGCTATCCGGTACAATCATTGGCCGCACGTTCAGGTTATGAGGACAAACGGGTGAAATGATGAAGTTATTGGTTGTGGGCAGCACTAAAGGGCCTCCGCAGCTCAGCGAGTAACCAGTAGATCCTGTAGGAGTGGCTACCACTAAGCCATCGGCCCAGTAAGAATTCAGGTATTCACCATCTATATACGTATGAACCACCAGCATAGCTGATGTATCACGCTTCTGAATACTAAATTCATTCAACCCAAAATTTATACCTTCAAAAACATCCTGATTTGCATCCACGCTTATCAGGCTTCGCTCATCAAACGTATACTCACCACTGTACAACGCATCAAGCGCTGCATTTATGTTATCGTAAGGTATAGTTGCTAAAAAGCCTAAACGGCCAGTATTGATTCCTAGTATAGGTATCTGCTGGGCACCGACATAAGTTACTGTATCCAAAAGGGTGCCATCGCCACCTATACTTAGCACCACATCTACATCTGTCAGCTTATCGCCACGCTTAAAAACCTGCAGGTCAGAGGGCAGATTTATGGTATTGCTCAGGTATAACTTAAAATGCTCTACAACCAGCAGCTCTGCCTCGCGGCGTATAAGTTCATCAAAAAGCGCCTGTATGTACGGAGCAATCAGATCTTCAAAAGGTTTTCCAAGTATAGCAATTCTCATAAGCCTATGATGTTAAAACGGGAACCTGCCACTCAGGTAAAATCCTCTGTCGCCTTCACGGTTCAGGGTATACTCTAACCGAAGTACAATATCGTAAAAAGTTACTAAATGCAGCCCCAGGCCGCCGCCGGTCAGCAACCGGTTTGCCAGCGGATTATTTTTATCATATACTTTCTCCGAGGCATAACCTGCATCTGTAAACATATTCAGGTATACTGCCAGAGGTATACGGTTAAACTTAGGGTTCTTTATCTGCTTCAGGTGTATTCCTTCTAAATAAAGCAGCTCATACGAAAGCCCTTGCTTAAACAACCCGTAATGCTGCCCGCCAACCACATAAAGCTCATAACCACGAACAAATGCCCGGTAACCTAAGGCTATGTTATCAGCAAAGGCATGGCGTTGTGAAAAGCGTAATTGCCCTTCGGCACCCACAGTATAGTAAAATTTATCTGATAATTTGCTGTAGCGAACATACTTTGACCTTAAACTAGTATAAGGTGCACCTGTATGGCCAAGGAAAATAGTCTGCGAAACGGCTACCTCGAAGTAACTGCCCGTGAGCGGGTAAGCAAAGTTATTGCGTAAGTTAATGGCTTTAAAAAGTTCTGCCCGGATGTACTGGCGGCTTTGCAGGTTATCACGGTAGTAATCGGGATTCAAGTATACTACGGAGTCAGAGATCTTCTCCTGGTGATAAGAGAACCGTACTCCCTCCTGCCGCTCTACACTTTGCCTGCGGATAACAGCTCCCGAAAAAGAAGTTCTGTGAATAGGCAGACCTTCTTCCTGCTCAAAAAAACGTTGTTTGTTGTTTCTGACGGTATAGTTTATAGTTCGGCTGCGGTAATCTGCCACACCTACATCTATACCTAGTTTATGGCTGCGGCTGATGTAAGGTACACGGTAACCAAGCTCCAGCCTTTTATTAAAGCCCTGCTGCAGCCTCACACGAACTTCCTCGTTACGCCCCCGGAAATTGCGCCTAATAAGGTTTACGCCATAGTCAATTCTGCTGAAGTCTTTCTTCTCGAGCCAGGCGTTGAAGTTGCGGTCAGCTAATTCAAGTATAGGAATGGGATAAAGATACCAGCGCTCCTGCACCGTATAGTTAACTGCCACGCGCCCTTCGGCACAAGTATAAGTATAGCTTACTTCGTGAAACAAGCGAAGATTAGAAATGCGCTTCCGGTTTTCTTCCAGCAATTCCTCCAATGCCGGGGCTGCAATACTGTCGCCGGTTGTAAAGGTTAGTTCAGCCAGTAGCACATGATCTTTTGTTATTTCGTTCCCTTGCAGGGTAATGCTATCAATAACCGCAACAGGAACAGCACAGGGCACGGCCTGTACAATACCGGCACTAAATAAAAGTATAAATAACAGGAAGTAGCGCAGTTGCACCGTCTGGGTTAAATATCAAGATACTTGAGCAACATATCCAGCCTGTCGCGGCCTACATCATACTTGTTACCGTCGTTAAACTGGGCCGTGATGCGGTACTCAAAACGCTCTAGTGTGGCAATTATGCGGCTCATGTCGCTGGTGTTCAGCTTCAGAGTGAGCTTAATTTTATAAGGGTCTAACTCGTCAGGCGACACATAGGCGCTAAGGATTTTGGCATTTTCCTCTTCTATCAGGCGGCTGATGCGGCTAAGAGAGTAATCGCGCTCGGGCATAGAGAGCACCAGTATACTTCCCTGCCCCTGCAGTGCCGACATCTGGCCAAAAGCAGCCAGCGTATCGTTTATGGTAATAATGCCCATGTATTCCTGCTCTTCATCCAGCACAGGAACTACTTGCAGTTTATTTTTTATAGCCGCTTCCATCACATCGTAAAAATGCTGGAAGTGCATTACATGAACATCCTGAAAATCAAGCTGAACTTTTTCCAGGTTCTGAGCGCGGTCGTTCAACTCGATCAGGCTGGTTTCGGTAGCCATGCCCATGTATTTGCGGTTCCTTACCACTGGCAGCTCATTCACCCGGAACTCATCCATCCATCGCAAAGCCTTCTCTACGGTGTCGTAGAACTTCAGTGGTGGAATCATCTGGTTAATGAGCTCTTCTGCTATCATGTGGCTTTTGTTGTTTGGGCTGTTTTTGTCAAATACTTATCTAAGATACTGTTAAACTTCTCAGGATGTTCCATCATTGGCGCATGTCCGCACTTATCTATGAAATGAAGCTCGGAATTTTGGATGAGCCTGTTAAACTCATGTGCTACCACTGGTGGCGTAATAGTATCGTTCAGACCCCATATTAACAGGGTAGGCACTTTTATGTTTGTGATGTCTTTGGCCATGTTGTGGCGCTGCGCAGATTTTGCAATTGCAACTATACGCAGACACTTGGCATTACTGTTCGTTATATTGAACACCTCGTCAATCAGATCCTTAGTAGCCGTGGCCGGATCGTAGAAAGTATACTCTACGCGCTCTTTTATATAGGCATAGTTTCCGCGCTTCGGGAATGAGCCACCCATCGAATCTTCGAACAAACCTGAGCTACCTGTAAGTACCAGGTTCTTTACTTTGTTCGGGTTGTTTAAAGTATAAACCAGCGCTACGTGGCCACCCAGCGAGTTACCAAGCAGCGTCATGTTATCCAACTGCTTGAATTTCACAAAATCCTCGATAAAAGAAACCAGACCTGGTACGCCTGCCTTGTGCAACGCCATTTCGTAGATCGGCATCAGCGGAATTACCACACGGTACTCCTTCGAGAAATGATCTACAACACCATGCCAGTTGCTCAGAGCTCCGAATAGCCCATGCAACAATAACAGAACATCGCCTTTGCCTTCATCAATATATTGAAATTCGCCTTCTTGTTTGACCTGTAGATCCATTTTTTTGTAAAGAAACTATGCATACTGAACGATTAAAGACAGTATACGGTGTAATTATGATGCAATATTAATAATACTAACCCAATTTTTGAGCATATGCAAACCATAAGTGGTAAGCGCCGCCTCCGGATGAAACTGTAAAGCATACAGCATCAATTCTTTATGCCTGAATGCCATCAACTCACCATCTTTTGTATGAGCCAGCGGAATTATACTTTCCGGCGTGTGGCGCAACACCAGGGAGTGATACCGAACAACAGGCATTTGCAGCGGCAGCCCTGCAAAGATAGGGTCTTCCTCACAGATCATTTCCGATATTTTTCCGTGCATTGGCCTAAGCCCTTTCTCCAGCTTAGCTCCGAAGAATTCGCCCAGCGCCTGGTGCCCCAAACAAATACCCAGCATTGGCACCTGCTCATGGTAATGCCTGATCACCTCCATCATTACGCCGGCATTCTCCGGTGTTCCCGGCCCCGGCGACAGCACTATGGCCTTGATCGGCAGCTTTGTAATTTCCTCCAGCGGTACATTGTTCCGGACAACATGCGCCTCCACCCCCAGCTGCCCGAAATAGTCAACCAGGTTATAGGTAAAGGAATCAAAGTTATCGAGCAGGAGCAACATGTGTTGATTTGAGAATGTGCAGATTTGGAGATAGTTGATACTAGCTTTTAATGATGACCTCTATAGTTAGGTTCAGCTCCGACCTACTAACTCCTGGTTATTTCTGGGGCGAAATAGATTTCGTAGTAGCAAATATACTTTACAAGCGGAAACCACTTCAGGTATTAAACTTAAAAATTATGCTTTAACGAAGTGAGCAATGCCTTTACAAATGGCAGCACATAGCCTAAAGTATCTAAAGCGTAAGGTGTTGATTTTAGCACCACCGGGTAGATAACGGATTCGGCGGCTGTATCTTTTGTTACGCTTATACCTGCCATACCCGAAACGTAGAATAGCAGGCTTAAAGCAAAGCACCATTTCAGCGCACCAAGTATACCTCCCATAATGTTATCGAACATGCCGAAGGGAGTAAAATCAACCGCTTTTTTAAGGATAATACCTGCCAGGCGTACCAGCAGAATAATGCCTACAAATACTACCAGGAACGTTACGTAAGGCAGCAAACCACCAGCATCACCAATAAATTCGCGCATTACAGGCAGCGCAGAATCAAGCAACTTAAGTCCGCCAAGAATAGCAACTACCAGCGCCACCAACGACACGAGCTCCAGCAGTAAACCCTTCCGGAAACCCTGAAAAGCTCCATAGGCAATAGGTAAGGCCAGAAAAATATCAAATGTACTCACAATACATAAAAGTTAAGGCAGAAGCAGCCGGAACACCGGCCATTTCTGCCTTCAAATATACTTTAAAAGATGTACTACTCAATAGCCTTAGCAACAGTAGCACCTCTGTTTATTTCTAGAAATCTGTATTGTTCAGCAATGCACCTACTGCACTTGAAATAGCTCGGCCATCTGCCTGCCCAGCCAGCTCACGCGATGCCACACCCATTACTTTACCTAGGTCTGAAGGACCAGTTGCGCCTACACGCTGTATAATCTCAAGCAGCCTTGCACGCAGGTCGCCTTCATCCAACTGTTTTGGCAGATACTCCTCAATCACTGAAAGTTCGGCAAGCTCGATCTGCTCCAGGTCTTCACGACCCTGCTTGGCGTAAACTTCCGCCGACTCGCGTCGCTGCTTAGCTGCTTTGGTTAAAAGCTTAAGCTCAGTGTCCGGAGTAAGTCCTTCGCCGCCGCCTTTTTCTGTTTCTGCCAGCAGAATCAATGATTTTATACTACGGAGTGCCTGCAGGCGTGCTTTATCTTTTGCCAGCATGGCCTGCTTAATGTCAGCCTCTATTCTTTGTTTTAAGCTCATAGTTTTTAAGTTAATTTATACTTCAAGACGAGGCACTTAGGTGCTGCCTGTATTTTATACACTACTATAGCCGAAGCTATAGGTTATCATCTTAAACAAAATTCAGTTAATTTAGTCTGCTGTAACATAAAGTATAACCCGGCTGCTGTAGCCGCTAAACTATACCCATGACCAAACTGAGTGTAAATATAAACAAAATAGCTACGTTGCGTAACGCCCGCGGCGGCGACAGACCCAATGTTGTACAGGCTGCCAAAGACTGTGAGCGTTTCGGAGCACAAGGCATAACAGTACACCCTCGCCCCGACGAGCGCCACATACGCTACCGCGATGTATACGATCTGAAGGAAATAGTTACAACAGAATTTAACATTGAAGGCAACCCAACACCTGATTTCCTGAAACTTGTAAAAGACGTTATACCTGCACAGGCTACACTGGTACCCGATGCTCCGGATGCGATCACTTCTAACGCAGGCTGGGACACGATCAGGCACAAAGATTTCCTGACGGATGTAATACAGGAGCTGAAAGAACTGGGAATCAGAACTTCTATTTTTGTTGATCCGGATGAAAAGATGATTGAAGGCGCGGCACTGGTAGGCACAGACCGTGTGGAGCTTTACACAGAAGCTTACGCCAGCAACTACCACAAAAATCGTGAAGAAGCCATTAAGCCATACTTAGCTGCCGCCATAAAAGCACAGGAGTTCGGCATTGGTTTAAATGCCGGTCACGACCTGGACCTTGACAACCTGAAATACCTGAAGGATACTTTGCCCGGATTGCTGGAAGTAAGTATAGGCCACGCCCTGATCTGCGATGCTTTATACTTTGGCTTGGAGAACACGATTCAGTTATACCTGCGTCAGCTTAAATAATTGTGGTAAATACCATCACCATACAGGAGTTTCTGGAGAAGGCTAAGAGCTTGCCTGTGCTGGATGCGCGGGCGCCTAAAGAGTATGAGCTTGCCCACATTCCGGAAGCTAAAAGTTTCCCGATATTCTCCGACGAAGAACGCGCTAAAGTAGGCACTGCCTACAAGCAACAAGGCCACGATCCGGCAGTGCTAATTGGCCTGGACTTGTTTGGCCCTAAGATGTCGGAGTTTGTGAAGGAGGCTGGTAAACTGGCACCACAGAAAGAACTGCTGGTACATTGCTGGCGAGGCGGTATGCGCAGCGGCGCCATGGCCTGGCTTCTTGATTTTGCCGGTTTTAAAGTACACCTGTTGCAGGGTGGTTATAAATCCTACCGCCATTTTATTCAGGAGCAATTCTCTGTTCGGCACCCCTTGGTTATACTTGGTGGCCTTACCGGCAGCGGCAAAACAGAACTACTGCCTTACCTGCAAAAGCTAGGGCAGCAGGTAATTGATCTGGAAAAACTGGCCAGCCACAAAGGGTCGGCTTTCGGAAGTATAAATATGCCTGCACAGCCCTCTACCGAGATGTTCGAAAACCTGCTGGCTACAGAGCTGCTAACGTTAAACAGGCAGCAACCGCTTTGGCTAGAAGATGAAAGTACGACAATAGGCAAAGTATTTATGCCCAAAACATTTTACGACCAGATGCAGCAGGCTCCTGTTATCAAACTAGAGATACCGAAAGAAGTACGTATACAAAAACTAGCTGCCGAATATTGCCGCACCGATAAAGCCGTTCTGGAGGCATCTATACTTAAGATACAAAAGCGGCTGGGCGGTTTAGCCACCAAAGAAGCTCTCGAAGCCATTGCCACCGGCGATATGGAAAAAATGGTAGACATTGCCCTCACCTACTACGACAAAGCCTATACTTTTGAGCTTGATAAAAAACAGCGTGTGCTTCCGTTGCCTTTGCCAGGTATAGATCCGGAAGAAAACGCGCATCAGATACTACAATTTGCAAAACAGCATCAGCTGGTTTAGATATGGAAGAGACAACAGCAACAGAAATAAAACTTACCCAATATAGCCACGGCGCCGGTTGCGGCTGCAAAATATCACCTAAAGTGCTCGATACAATCCTGCACACTGATATCAGTTACCCCGAAAATAAAAACCTGCTGGTTGGTAACAGCTCACGCGACGATGCAGCCGTGTACGACATTGGCAATGGCCGTGCCATTATCAGCACCACCGATTTCTTTATGCCGATTGTAGACGATGCCTATGACTTTGGCAGAATTGCGTCGGCAAACGCTATTTCGGATATCTATGCCATGGGTGGCACGCCAACTATGGCCATTGCAGTGCTAGGCTGGCCTATTGATAAACTTGCCCCGGAAGTTGCCAAGCGTGTAATAGAAGGCAGCCGCAGCATTTGCCACGAAGCAGGTATACCTTTAGCCGGCGGCCACAGCATCGACAGCCCTGAGCCAATTTTCGGCCTGGCTGTAAGTGGCATGCTCGACATCCCGAACCTGAAACGCAACGACACCGCCACCTCTGGCTGTGAACTATACTTAACCAAACCACTGGGTGTAGGTATACTTACCACAGCTCAGAAAAAAGCTATACTTAAGCCCGAGCACGCGCACCTGGCGCCTCAGCAAATGATGCAGCTGAATAAAATTGGTGAAGAGCTGGGAAAACTGCCACAGGTAAAAGCCATGACCGATGTTACAGGTTTTGGCCTGTTAGGCCACCTTTCAGAGATGTGCGAAGGCAGCAACCTTACAGCAGAAGTATACTTCGATAAAGTACCGGTTATACCTGAAGCACTGGAGTACTTGGCGCAAAAAGCTATACCTGGCGGCACACACCGTAACTTCGATAGCTACGACCATAAAATTGCAGACCTTGCCCCAGACCAGAAACACCTGCTCTGCGACCCGCAAACCAGCGGCGGCTTACTGGTTGCTGTTGAGCCTTCCGGACGAGAAGAAGTATTGCAGCTTTTTGAGAAGTATAAGTTAGACCTGCAGCCTTTAGGCGTTTTAAAAGAGCGCGGAGCTGAAGAAAAGTTAATTAAGGTTTTATAGTTTAATCTTACCAACTATACATCCGTAAACTGATAACTATTTACTGTTAACTGATAACTGTATTCAATGAAATTACACTACCGCGAGATGGGCCACGGGCAGCCACTGCTGATATTGCACGGCTTGTTTGGCACGTCCGATAACTGGCAAACACTAGCTAAGCGACTGGCTGAAAATTATAACGTATTCCTGGTAGACCTGCGCAACCACGGCCGCTCGCCACACAACGAACAACATGATTACGATGCCATGGCTGCCGATGTACTGCAACTGGTAGACGAACTGCAAATTCCAACGCCTGCTATAATGGGCCACTCCATGGGCGGAAAGGTAGCCATGAACTATGCGCTTAAATACCCGACCCGACTCACTAAGCTTATAGTTGTAGACATTGCGCCCAAAGCTTACCCGCCTCACCACGACGAGATTATAGATGCGTTGCAATCAGTAGACCTGAGCACTGTTACAAGCCGCGGCGAGGTAGATGCTCAGCTTGCCAAAACTATACATGAAGATGAAGTACGCCTGTTCCTGATGAAGAACCTCTACCGCAAAGAGGACAACACCTTCGGCTGGCGCATGAACCTGGATGCCATCGAGAAGAACTATGCTAATATAGCGGCAGCCATAACTGCTGATGTGCCATTCAAGAAAAGCACGTTGTTCATTAAAGGCGGCAGATCGAGGTACATTAAGCCAGAAGACCAGTACACCAACATAGAGCATCTGTTCACGCAGGTAGAAATAGAAACTATACCTGAGGCCGGCCATTGGGTGCATGCCGAAGCTCCCGATAAAGTATACGATCTGGTTACAAGATTCTTATCTATTAACTGATCTATCAAAATCAGGATTTAATATCAGCATAAATTATCCTGCACAGGAAAACAAGCTAAGTATAAGTCAGCTTTTACAGAGGTTTTATACTTGCAATCCTGATCAATAAAACACAAACAGCCACTGCCCTAACGTTGTGGCTGTTTGTGTTTCAGGCTACTTTCAACAATCCCCAATTAAAGCCTTACCTTTGCACCATGAAGAAAACCGGCACGCTATACTTAATCCCGACTATACTTGCAGAAGGCACCGCTGATCAGGTAATATCGCAGCAGGTAAAAGACACTGTTCGCCATTTAACATACTTTATAGTTGAGAACCTGCGAACTGCCCGCCGCTATGTAAAAAGCATTTGCCCTGAGCTGGTAATAGAGGAGCTAAAATTTGTGCAGGTTGATAAAGATGCCACACCAGCCCAGGTGCAGGCTTCGCTGACACCACTACTGGAGCAAGGTATAGATGCAGGTATAATTTCGGAAGCGGGTTGTCCGGGCATCGCTGATCCGGGTGCCGAGGTTGTAAAGTATGCGCATCAGAAAAGTATAAAAGTTATTCCGTTTGCAGGGCCATCGGCCATATTTCTGAGTTTGATGGGCAGCGGCTTTAACGGGCAGCGGTTTGCATTTCATGGTTATTTACCCATAGATCGTGGACCTCGCCTGCAGGCGCTTCGCCAGCTTGAAAAGGAAATGCAGCAGCGCGACCAGACACAGATCTTTATGGAAACACCTTACCGCAACAACAAACTGCTCGAAGACCTGGTGCAAACGCTAAGCGGCAGCACCCGCCTCTGCATTGCAGCTAACATCACCTCCCCGGAGCACGAGCTTATCCAGACCAAAACCATAGCCGACTGGAAAAACCAACTACCGGATATTCATAAACAACCAGCCGTTTTCCTGATCTACAAGTAGTTAAGCACTACTGCAGAAGTATAAAAGTCTCAGCTTTTTATAAATGAAGCTGTTTCGATCTAGCCATTATTGGTGTTTTTCACCAACAATTCATTTTGGCAATCTCTCTTATACTTACTGGTGAGAACACGCAGCAAGGGCTAATGGTATAGTTTCAGAAAGACTTTAATCATACTTAATAAAAAAAGCCCTCAGAACCTGAGGGCTTTTTTTGATGAAGAAGACTACTACTTATTGTACTAACTAAAAAACTAATCCTGTTGGGTTATTGAACATCCCACCACATTCTGGTGTAGTTGTCGTCGGCTCCCTGGCGGGCAACAGCTTCGGTATAACCGGTTTCGTTCAGGGCTTTAGCGTTAGAAGGATAACCCATTCTGCGTGGTATACCTCTGGTATCTACAGCATCCGGAGCAGAGGCTAAAACAGGGAAACCAGTTCTTCTCCAGTCTGTCCAGGCTTCGAAGCCATTCTGGTACTGGTGCACCCACTTCTGTGTAATGATTCTCTCTAAACCGTTACCTGAAGTATAAGCAATATCCGGATCTGTGATGTAGGTGTTATACTTTGCTTCGTCGTACACGCCCCAGAACTCCCATGATGCTTTAATGCCAGCGTTGTATAAATCGGCTACAGCCTCACCGCTAGGAATTGAGAAACCTCTGTTAACGGCCTCGGCTTTAGCAAACGCTACCTGCGAGTAAGTATAAATTGGAGCGGCAGCTTCGGCAGCCTGTAAAGCATCGCCTATACGGCTATAAATACCCGGTATGTTCTTGGCTGCAGAGCTACCGTATGGTAAAGGCTTCACTTCGCCGTTCAGCACCTCACCGTACACAAACACTCTTGGGTCATCGTTTTCGATCATGTAGTTACCAAGTCTGGCACTAATGGCGTAGTCGTTACGGTTGTCGTTAGAGTAGTTCTCGTACCAAGGGTTCCAGTTGTTCGGGTCGCTTCCGATAAACTTGTAGGTAATGTTCTGCGCATTGCTTTCGATAACACCAGCATTTAAAGCGGCTGTCATTTCGGCCTGGGCTTTAGATGGGTTCACTTTCATCAAGCGCAGCGACATAAACAAACGGGTAGTGTTAGCAAAGCGCTTCCAAGCAGCCATGTCGCCTTTCAGAAGTATATCACCTGTTACACCTTCCTCGCCTACATTTATCATAGCCTCAGCTTCGGTAAGTTCAGTAAACAGGCTGTTGTAGATATCTTCCTGCTTGTCATACTTTGGCTGTAGTGCCTCGTTTCCTCTCAGCGCTTCTGAATAAGGAATATCACCATAGTTATCGGTCAGGAACCAGAAGTAATACGCTCTTAAAATTCTGGCTACAGCAATCTGGTTGTTCTTAGAGCCGTTACCCGCAGGATCTGCAAGCTTACTATCCTCGTTGTTCAGGTTAATAATGGTTTGCAGGTTATACAGCGGCCCGGTGTACCAGGCAGCCCACGAAAGGTTTCTGGTGTTGTAAAGCGAGGCTGCAGGGTATGGTCCTTCTGATAAATACTGCGAATAGAAGTTCAGGTGCACAGTAGAGTAACCAGCCACGTTACGGATCGGAGTGTTCCAGGTGGTAAATGGCAACTGCTGCAGCGCAAATGTTAATAAAGTACGTGTTGGCGCTTCTTTAACCCTTCTTGGGTCTACGTTCATGTCATCGAAGTCGCTAGGGTCGCATGCAACGATGCCAAAAATCAGCGCTATGAAAAGTATGATTTTATTTTTCATGGGATGAGTCAATTTAAAATTACAGTCTTACTTTCAGGTTGATACCCATTGTGCGTGTTGATGGCAGCTGGCCACCTTCATACCATGTTTCTTCCAACTCAGATGGGTCTACACCAAGGTCTTTACCAGGTGCACTGATCAGCCATGCATTGCTTACCATCACACCAAGGTTAGCGCCTTTAATCATGCTGCCCAGCAGAGATTTTGGCAGTTCATAGCCAAGGCGCACTTCACGCAATTTCAGGTAAGAAGCATCAATCACCATTTTGTTGATGTTATCGCGCTGGTAAGAAGTATAGAAGTAGCTTCTGGCAGGTATGTAGGTTGCATTAGGCTGGCCGCTTACATCTACACCACCAACTTTGGTTCCTGGGGCATAAACACCCGGTATCAGGATACCACCACCGTTAGATGGGAAGTCACGCCAGTCGTGGCCTTTGTCGTTTACACCAACTGTTGCCTCGTGTAAGCCAGAGCCGTAGCCATACATTTTAGTAAGCGAGTGGAACAGACCACCTTTCTGGAAATCTAGAGAGAAAGCCAGGCTGAAGCCTTTGTAGCTGAAGTTGTTATACAAACCGCCCGTTAAGTCAGGCTGTATAGTGCCTTTTTCTTTGTTGATCTCATACAGCGGAATACCGTTTGAGCCAACCAGCACATTGCCGTTCTCGTCGCGCTGCCACATACGGCCCACCAGCATACCCCACTCTTTGCCTACGCGGTGCTCCAGGCGGGTATCGTTACGTTGCGTGCTGGCCAGATAAGTCTGCAGGCCATCAGATAATTCTACAATTTTAGAACGGTTTCTGCCCAGGTTAAGGCCAATATCCCAGGTAAAGTCGCCACTGAACGGAGTAGCAGTAATGCTGGCTTCTATACCTTTACGCTGGATTTTACCGGCATTGATCTGATACGTGCTGAAACCTGTGGCAGGGTCAACGTCAAGGCTAAGTATCTGATCTTTGTTGTCGTCCTGGTAGTAAGTAAACTCTACTCCTATTGCATTGAAGAAGCGCAGGTCAGCACCAATTTCTCTTGATGTGGTCAGGGCTGGTCTGATATCGCCTGTTCTGTACTCGTTACCAATTTCCGCAGAAGGAGTCGGCCCATAAGGAGATTCGTTATCAATAGCTGTAAATACACGGTAAGGCAGTAAGTCTGCACCAACCTGTGCCCATGATGCTCTCAGTTTACCGGTTGTCAGTACATTTTTAAATGCATCGCTGTTGATCAACTCTGTGAACACAAAGCTACCACCTATTGAAGGATACATGAACCTGTTGTTTTTAACTGGAAGCACAGAAGACCAATCGTTTCTGTTGGTTATATCAACAAACAGGAAGCTCTTGTAGCCGAATGATGCCCTGCCGTAGATACTTCTAACTTCACGCTTGTAATAGTCCCTGGTGACAAGCGGACGTGCGATAGAATATTCCAGATCAAAGGTGTTAGGGAAGCTAAGACCGCCCTGAGTTTCTTCAGAAAGTTCGTTCAGGTAGTTTTTACGAATATTACCACCCAACATTGCATCAACTGAGAAGTCTCCGAAGGTACGCTTATACAGGAAGTTTGTCTCGTAGTTCATTTCTCGAACCACGTTCTGGTAGATAGAGTAACCATCTGTGTTGAGACCACCCGAAGCAATTCTGAAATCACCCTCAGAGTTTCTGTGGCTCAGGCGGGCATTAGACTGCCAGCTGAAATGATCTGTAAATTTATAGTTCAGGCCTAAGTTACCTACCAATCGGTTAGAGTTAGAAGTGCCATAGTTTTCGTTGATCACGAAGTATGGAGAGTCCCAATATTGCGGAGCAAGGAAAAGAGACGGATCGCTGGTACCGTTCGGGTCGCCAATGTTCCAGGACTGCAAAGAGCCATCCGGGTTACGGTAGTTCTTCAGTCTTTCAAAATCGAGTTGGCGCTGGAACCACTGGTTAAAGTTCTGGGTAACATTCAGACCATCGAGGCGGTATCCTTCCTGCGGGCGACCATCCTGTTTATTGGTAGTGAAAGATAGGTCAGCAGATGCAGTTAATCTTTTTGTTACATCAAGGGAGGTATTTAAACCAACCTGGTGCTGGTTACGCTCTGCATTAGGTATGATAAGTGTACGGCTTTGGTTGGCGTAAGTCAAGCGGTATAAATAGTTGTCGCCGCCACCACTAAAAGCTATACTGTTGTTAAAGTTCTTACCGGTCTGGTAGAAGTTTTTAACGTTATCTGGCTGAGGGGTTAAAGGAACAAGTTTACCAAAGTCTGCTCCAGGGTACCACGACCAGTACGGTCTGTAAGGCTGCCCGTTCATTTTAGGCCCCCAGCTTTCATCGGCACCATAATCCAGTATGCGCTGCCCGTCAAAAGAAGCCCAGCTTTCTGGGTGTTTTTTAGGGTCGTAGCGGAAGATGTAGTAACCTTCTGCATCATATTGATCAGGCTTTCCGGCTTTAGCGCCACCCCTCGGAGAACTTGAGTTTGATGAGTAACCCGCTGCATACTCATTCTGATAAGGCATCATGACAGATGGATTCTCGAAAGCAGCAGAAAGGTTAAGCTCTACAGAAGGTGCTCCTTTTTTACCTTTTTTACTCGTGATCATTACCACACCGTTAGCAGCACGCTGTCCGTAAAGCGCTGTTGCAGCCGCACCTTTCAGCACAGAAATGCTTTCCACGTTATCCATGATCACGGAGTTCTGGTCTGTAACCGTACCATCCACTACATAAATAGGCGGCTGACTTGTATTAAGGCTGTTTGCTCCCCTGATCACGATGTTACCATTGTCGAAGTTAGAGCTTGGAGAACCTTGTATCTGCACACCGGACACCTTACCTACCAGCGCCGTACTTACGTCGTTTGATTTGGCATAAGTAAGGTTATCGCTGTTTACTGCACCTACTGAGTATGGCAGCGTTTCTTTCTCGCGTTGGTAACCAAGAGCCGTAACTACTACCTCGCTCAGTTGCTTGTTATCAAGAGGAAGGCTTACATTAACAGTAGTTGCATTGCCAATTGCCCGCTCAGTTGTAGTATATCCTATAAAGCGGAATACAAGCGTTGTAGCATTTTCAGGCACATTAAGTGAGTAAGAGCCATCAGCCCCGGTGGCTGTACCCGTTGTTGTACCTTTCACCAAGACAGCTACCCCCGGTAGCGGCTGGTTGGTAGAGGCATCTGTTACTCTACCTGTGATGGCTCTTACCTGGGCCATGGCCTGCTGCAGCAGCACCGACACCATGCAAAAGCATAAGAGTAAAAGTTTTTTCATTGTGTTGTTGTTTAAGGTGAGATATAAATAGAATTGTTACTCAATTTTCCCGAAACAAAAAGGCTGCTGCTCAACCTTTTGTTTGTCTGTAATTACTACCAGCCTCTGGGAAGCCTTATAAACTATAAACCCAGCTGCTCCCTACTGTTTACTCAGGGCATTCCGGCTACCACTAACTCTACAACCCTATACATGCTCTCTGGGCAGTTATAACAGAGCAACTATAAGCTAACCCAACAACACAATGCCTTCAACTTTCACATTGCTTCGAAGCCTTCTACTTTTAGCTTTATATTTATATAAAGCGATACCTAATATTACTAATATTTATGAGACTTCAAAATTAAAAGGAGGATTTTTCTAACATCAAGACAAGGTTTAAACACTGACACAGAAAACCACAACACCTACAAAAGCTACTAACAATCAATTTATTTAAAGTTTAAACAATTAATCAACCCGAAATAACACCCCACAAGTAATTGAATTTTACCAACACAAACCCATTAACACCAAAAAGCACTAGCCAATGTATTGGCTAGTGCTTTTGAACTATAGGCTAAAAAGAAAAGGCTCTCAGAATCTGAGAGCCTTTGTCTAATGAAGAAGACTACTACCTAGTATTCTAACTTAATAAAACGAAATGTTTAAAATGCTTTGGTTATTCCACATCCCACCATACTCTGGATGTGTTCTTATCTGTACTTGGCGATAAGCGGCCTACAGCATCAGTATAGTTTTTAGCATTGAGGGTACGCTCATCAACAGGATACAAATATCTTCTTACAATCTGCCCGTCGTTCAGAGCATCAGCTGCCGGCGTAAGATCCGGATAGCCTGTTCTTCTCCATTCAGCCCATGCATCAAAGCCTTGTGGAAACAGCGACTTCCATTTCTCTTCTGCTATTACCTGAAGCATACCTACAGTTTGTGCATCTGCCAAGCGGGCGGCTGCATAGGCAGGCCCTGCTTCAGATACAGCACTGATTTTGGCAACTTCAACTGGCCCTGCAGATCCTGTTATTTTTTGAGCTAATGGCAGATAATGCGCCTCTAAAGATTCGAAAGAAGACGTGATACCTTTTGTTAACATATCTGCTGCATTTTCGGATGTCCAGCCTCTCTGAGCGGCTTCTGCCCTGTTAAAATAAGTATAAGAAGCAGTCATCAACGGCAGTGGTGCAGTTGCATTCCATAAGTATCTTGTAGATACCTGGTTTTTGCCTGATCCACTTGCATCGTTGTAGCCATAAGGCACACCTTCAGCAGTTGCAGATTTAGCATATACATTTATGCGATAATCAGCTGTAGCATTTGAAGTTGGGTTCAAACTTGTAGCAGTCTTGTCACCCTGTAAAGCATCCACAAACTCAGCTGACAGGAAGTAGTCAGCTGGGCGGTTCGGGTTGAACGGGTTCTGAAACTCTGTAACTGCATCAAACTTATACCACGCTTCTTCCAAAATTGGATCATCTATTACACCAGCAGGATGCTGTAAGGCAGCCAGAAACTCTGCTTTAGCATCTATTTTAGAAGACGATACTTCTGATAGCTGTAATGTAGCCTGCAGCAGCACAGAGTTTGCCAACCTCTGCCACTGAGCAATACCACCATCGTATATGATGTCGCCTATCGGACCAGCTTTAGTAACATCAAGCATGTCGCGTCCAGCTTTGATATCATCAATAAGCTTTCTGTAAACATCCTCCTGTTTGTCATAAGCCGGAGTAAGATTTTCCAATCCTTTAAATGCTTCTGAATAAGGCACATCGCCCCAGGTATCTGTTACCCGCTTCATTACAATACCACGCATAATCATAGCAACACCAGCCTGGTTAGCAGGATCACCCTGAGCCAGTAACGCAGGATCATGATTAGCCTCGTTAAGGTTGTAGTCAATTACCTGATTCAGGGCCGGCAGTATTCTCGCATAGTAGGTATCCCATGATGATGGTGCTTCTGCATAAAGCATTTCGTCGGTATAGGTTACCTGAGACTGATACTGCACGAAAAGTGTAGGCTTCAGGAAAGGGTCACGACCTGTCATGGTCGAGTAAGTTTCGATAGCACCAGACAACAAACCTGCAGGATATACCTCGCTAGGGCCGTTTCTGTTTTCGTTAATATCACCAAAATCTACTGTTTCGCAGGCCGTAAAACCCTGCGCAAGCATCAGGCCAAGTGCTATATATATTATTCTTCTTTTCATTGCGCGATAATTTAGAAAGTTAACTGAAGGTTTACACCGAAGCTTCTTGTTCCTGGCAGCTGGCTGTTTTCGCCAAATGTCTGAGAAAGCTCTGATGGATCCCAGCGATGCTTGTTGTCGTCAGCGACAGACAGCAGCCACAGGTTTCTGCCTACAACACCTAAAGAAGCACCTTTTATCAGGTTGTTCTTTATCAGATTGTTCTTCAGCACACGAGACAGATCATAAGACAAGCTGATATCTCTCAGCTTAACATAGCTGGCATCGTGAACAAATGGCTCAGCAATTGAGTTAGCATTGAACTGCATGTAGTAGTCCATTGCTTCTACATAAGTATCAACAGCATTACCGTTTGCATCAACACCTACCACATGCACACCACCGCCATCGGCAACTGCATCACGTACGTTGTTGCCTTTATCGTTTGTCTCTGCTGTTTCTTCTAACAGACCAGAGTAGTAACCCCACTGCTCAGTCAGAGAGAAGAATTTACCACCTTTCTGGAAATCGATAGATGCTACCAGAGACAGACCTTTGAAGCTCATACGGTTAATGAAACCACCTGTGAAGTCAGGAAGAACGCTACCAAAGTACTTGTTTGTTTCAGTTTCATAAAGGCCGCTTTCCTGCAGAATGCGTCTGCCCTGGTCGTCTGTAGCAAAACCAGTACCTCTTAGCTGGCCCCAATTGTTGCCAAGCTCATGCACTACTGTTACAAACTCCCAGTCATCGCTACCACCTGGCGCATTGATCGCATCAAGGCCTTCCGGCAATGCATCTACTGTAGTTCTGTTTCTGGCGTAGTTCATGGTTACATTCCAGTTAAAGCCATTCTCAGACTGGAAGATATGACCATCAAGTGCTACTTCTATACCTTTTCTTGAAGATTCGCCGGCGTTAGTCAGGAATGAAGTATAGCCTGTGCCAGAAGAAATACTTACCGGGATAATTTCATCTTTTCTGCTCTCATCGTAGTAAGTGAAGCTTAAACCTACTCTATCTTTAATGAATCTTACATCGAAGCCAGCCTCAAAGGAAGTATTCTTGGCAGGTACAAGGTTAGGGTCTACAATAGTAGTTGGGGTATATACCATTAGATCTGAACCCAGGAACGGCTGAGGACCTAGCGAGTATACCGGGTTGATTCTAAGAGCGGCAACGTCGTTACCAACCTGCGCCCAACCAGCTCTCAGTTTACCGAAAGAAAGTGCACCGAAGTCGTTGATCAACTCAGAGAAGATAAAGCTCGCGCCAATACCAGGGTAGCCGTAACCGTTCTTATCAGATGGTAGCGAAGAACTCCAGTCTCTTCTGTAGCTTGCATCTAAGTATAACATGTCTTTGTAACCAAAAGATGCGTTACCATAAAGGCTGTTCACCTGCTTCTCCCAGATATTAGTCTGAGATGTTGGCACGATACCGGCATTAGGGAAAATGAACACATCAGGTATAAACAAACCACCTGTTTTAGCACCAGGATTCATCTGAGCAGAGAATCTTTCGTAGTTCTCTCTTCTGATGTTACCACCCACAAAAGCGTTCACATCAAAATTGCCAAAGCGGTTCTCATACTTTAACACAGAACTATAGTTGTTCTCAGACTGTGTGAACTCATATCTACCAAAGCTGTTGATCCATGGGTTATACATGTCTGGCGCAGCTGAGTTAGAAAGGAATGACGGGAAGTAATCTTCGAACAGGTAATCTGTTATATTTCTGGAACCAGTCGCTGATAATGACCAATGATCATCAAGCTTGTAAGTAGCTGTCAGGCTACCAGTCAGGTTGTTGTTTGTTCTAACTTGCTCGTAGCGCTCAAGGAAGGTGTAAGGGTTAAACCAGAAAGCCGGCTTCTGGAATCCTCCACCATAATAAGAATAATAGTCAGGACCCCACCAGTTCCATGATGCCGAGTGACCGTTAAAAGTCTCGAGATCTTTAAGCTCTTTTAATTTTCTGGTGTCTACCTCGCGTGCAAACCATGAGTTAAATGAACCTGTTGTCTGGTTTGAGTAACCGTCATCCTGGTCGCCGGTTATTTCAGAAGTTGTGTAGCGAATGTTTGCATCAACATGTAGTCTCTTGGTAGCATCGAAACCAAAGTTTGTGTTGATGAAATGCTTCTGTAAATCGGTGAAAGGCGTTATACCTGTCTGGTTGAGGTTGGTATAAGCCAGACGCGCATTATACTTCTCACCGCCACCGCTGATCGCAAAACTGTTCTTTTTGGTCACACCGGTCTGGTAGAAGTTCTTGATGTTATCTGGCTGCGCTTCATACTTAGCAGTTTTGCCAAAGTATGGGTTAGGGTTTTCTTCTGTTCCTGGCCACCATGCATACCAAGGCACATACTCCTGCCCATCAAACTTAGGTCCCCAACTTTCATCAGCATAGTTGTTATCCCAAAGGAAGTGGCGCTTACCATTGAAGATCTCCCACTCAGCCGGGTGCGCCTCAGGATCAAACTCAAATGGACCAAAAGATGCTTCACCTTCGTAGCCTCTACCATAAAGGTTCTGATATTTAGGCAGGTAAGCAACTTTATCCCATACTGTAGAGCTGTTTACTTCTAAAGAAAGATTTCCTGAGCCTTTTTTTGTAGTAATTACCACAACGCCGGCCTCAGCTCTTTGGCCATAGAGTGAAGTTGCGTTAGGGCCTTTCAGCACGTTCACAGACTCCACGTTGTTCATGTCTATGTCATTAGGGTCTGGAGTTGGCACGCCATCCACAATGTACAGCGGATCGCTGTCACTGGTTAGTGATATAGCACCTCTGATACGGATTTTACCAAACTGACCCAGCTTTGAACCAGCCTGCCCGTTTATCTGAACACCTGCAACTTTACCGGCAAGTGCGTCTTTCACGTTTACACCTTGTGTAATGTTAAGGTCTTCTGATTTTACTTCCTGGGTTGCATAAGTTACTGTTCTTGCCTCACGCTGCATACCAAGAGCCGTAACCACAACCTCGCTCAGTTGCTTGTTATCAATAGCAAGGCTTACATTAACAGTAGTTGCATTACCAATGGCACGTTCTATACTTTGATAGCCAATAAAACTGAAAACAAGCGTGTTGCTGCCTTCAGGTACATTTACAGAGTAATTACCATCTGCTCCGGTAGCAGCACCCACTGTAGTTCCTTTTACCAGTACCGTTACCCCTGGCAGCGGCTGGTTGGTAGAGGCATCTGTTACCCTACCTGTGATGGCTCTTACCTGGGCCATGGCCTGCTGCAGCAGTGCCGACACCAGCAAAAAGCATAAGAGTAAAACTTTTTTCATTTAGCTGTTTTTTAAGGTGAGATATAAATTTGAATAGTACTCAGATTAATGAAGCCAAGCCAGCTGCTCAGGCCTCTTCTGCTCAGAATCAGTTCGCATTACCCACAATACAGAGCCTACATGCTTTTATTAAGGCTGTATTATCTTAACTATATGATGCTTTTTAGAACTAAAGCAGACTTATTATCTCATCAAGGTGCCTGATATTAGGTTATCTTAATCCCTTTCTTATCCTGCCCCGCAACAACCCTTTACTATCAGACTGCAGCTAACATTTATACAAATATTTGCACTTTTAATGTTGCCACACTAATTACAATGTAACTATATACATATAATCGGATAGCCAATTTTATAAATTTAATTTTTATAAACAAGGAAAATTATAATGTTTTAATCAATTAATTATAGTGTCGCAACATTAATGTTGCACCAAATCAACACATTACATATACACCTAGTACTCTTCACCAGATTTAGAGGAACAACTACATCCCACTAGATCGAATCCAATTAATTGAATATTTAAAAGGCTGACTCTAATAACATTGATCAATAATTAAACTTATACAAGTATAACCTTACTGCAGAATTTAATTAACCAAACAAAAATCAATAAGAATCAGAAAGGCCACAGCTGCTATAAGCTGTGGCCTTTCTGATTTTAGGAGTTGGTATTTTAACAAATAACAGGAGATAAGCTTCTGAATTTTCACATACTGGTTTTCCCCTCACTATCTTCAGTAAGTAACGAAGCGTTAAATGATACTTCTTCATCAACTGCTTCTAATTCTTTATCAAGATTTATTTAGCCAGACACACCAATCAATGACTCAAAAGGATAGCTTGTTACAGTAGTTGGAAGTTAATTTTTTATACTAAACCACCTCTCTAAAAACAAATAACTTGCAAATAATACTAAGGGAAACGTTATTCTGCTTATAGTGATTAAAGCCGTATGTTGAAGCTATTAGATTTTATGTTCATGTTATTAAGTATATGTTTTACAAATAACTAAAATCATTGTTATTTACACTAAACAACTCTTAAGATCCAATTGTTAGTATACCCTACTGCTTGTATAGATATAAACTAAGCAATAGATATAGATGCCTCTATTCTTTACTATAATAAAAAGGCCCCTGAAAATCAGGGGCCTTTTTATTATAGTAATTGGTCTAATGGAATTTAAAAAATATCCCACCAAGCTTTAGCACCTTTACTGTTCTTACCACCAATTGCCTGAATAGCTGTATTATAGTTACCTGTATTCAGAGATGCTTCCGTTACCGGATAGCTCATACGACCAGGCACCATAGTTACACTAGCATCACGTGATCCATCAGCAGGAGCAGCGAAAATCTGAGCTTTTGTTGCGTCTGTTTCGTACGGATCTTCGAAGTCAAGACGAAGACGCTCTAACCAGCCCTGAATACCCTGGCCATACATAGCAATCCACTTCTGAGTACCGATCACGTCTTTAACAGTTTCCAAGTCGGCCCCCTCAATGTAAGGAGCTTCATTGGCAATATATGCTTCGGCAGCTTCTGCAGTAAGACCAGCTTCTTTGAAAGAAGCTTTGATGCCGTTTGCATAGTGTTCAGCGGCTGTACCAGTTATGTTAACAGGTAGGTTACGGGCAGCAATTTCAGCCAGCATAAATTCAACTTCCTCATAACTTAGTATCACAGTTGGAGACTCTGCACCAATTGCATACACGCTAGGCAAGCTTATTTTAGAACGGCTGCCATTAGAGCCGGCACCTTGCTTCAGGCCAAATACTTCACCTACATACAGCGGGTTACCTTGTGCATCCCTCATTACGCCATCCTGATTCGATAACGGATCAGCATAAACCGCTAAACGTGGGTCGTTCTGCTTCTTTAAGTAATCCACGAAAGGCTTTGACATAGAGAAGTCAATTCTCGTTTTGAAGGCCTCATTAAGTGGGTTGTTATTTGGAGCACTTGACAACCAACGGAACTCTGCGCTTTCATCTGTAGAAGAAATGATGCCACCATTTGCAGGATCAAGAGATTTTGCAATAGCTGCAACAGCAGCCTCCTGGTTTACATCAATCATACGTAATGCGATGCGCATTCGCAATGAATTTGCAAATTTGATCCATTTAGCAACATCACCATTGTAAATGAGGTCACCACCATTATCTTCTGCATAAGCTGGATTACCAATATTTGCCTGAAGCACTTTGATCTGCTGATCAAGAGTAGCTAATAAACCGGCATACACTTCTTGCCCAGAATCATATTTAGGTGTAGCATTCTCATTATCCAGTGCTTCTGAATAAGGAATCGGGCCACCGTAGATATCAGATAGATTGTGGAAAGTAAGAGTTTTGAAGATTTCAGCAATTGCTACTCTGTTTTCAAAACCAGCAAGTTTTGTTTCGTTATCAATTTTCTGAGCTTCATTAAGTTCTCTAATTACGTCAGCATAGAAAGTATTCCACATTGCCTGGTTTACGCTCTCACGAATCAGGAAGCGGCTTTCATCTGAATAGTAAGTGGAAGACCAGTATTGAGCATAGTACATACCCATACGGCCGTTGTTCCACTCATCGCCAATATTATCAGCGAAGTTATATTGAGCTGTCGCGAACAATTGCCCCGACGTTGCAGCAGCTGGCTGATTCGGATTAATGTTCATCTCTTCAAAATCTTTCGTGCACGACGCCATGAAAGATAATAAAGCGGCTCCTACTAATATTCTATTATAAAACTTCATATAATTTCTTCTTAAAAATTCTCTATTTTCTTACAGACCCAGTGTTAGCGTAAAGCCATAAGAGCGGATTGAAGGAAGAGCACCACCCTCTAAGCCCTGCACGTTTGTGATAGAGTTTGTAATGTTTGATGGATCAACATGCTTAGAGTTAGAGTCGATCAACCACAGGTTTCTACCAACCAGAGCAAATCTAACATTGTTGAATGGAGTTTTACCGATCAGGTTTTTAGGCAGGCTGTAGCCAAGGCTTACTTCACGCAAATAGATATAACTTGCATCTACCACATCAGCAGCGTTGATTACATAACCACCATTTGAGAAAAAGTGATCCTGAGCATCAAGCACTACAGTGTTTGGAGAGCCGTCAGCGTTTACACCATCAGCAATGACACCGTTTTCACGCACATCGCCTTCAGCAGTTTCCTCCAAGATACCAGAGCTACGTCCGAACATTTGAGTTGTAGAGAAGAACTTGCCACCTTTCTGGAAGTCGATCAGAGCCGAAAGGTTTACCCCTTTGTAGTTAAAAGTGTTTGTTACACCACCAGTGTAATCAGGAAGTACAGAACCTAATACTTTCTGCTCATCTGAACGCAGGTAGTATCCATCTTCAGTAATTTTTCTACCCTGCTCATCGTACACGAAGTCATAACCTACAATTGAACCAAATGATTCGCCTTCTCTAGCCTGAAGCTGAACAGCAAATGGAGCGTTAGCCAGTACAAGAATCTTCTGATCGTCTGTTAGCTTAAGAATCTTGTTTCTGTTTCTAGCCCAGTTCACGTTAACATCCCAGCTAAAGTCATCAGTTTTTACAGGAGTACCGAACAAGTTCACTTCAACACCTTTGTTCTCTACTTTACCAGCATTAACATACTTAAAAGTATGACCAGTAGCTGCAGAGCGGCTTAGAGGAATGATCTGATCAGTAGTAACTCTGTTGTAATAAGACAGGTTCAAACCTAATCTGTCATTCAGAACACGCCACTCTGTACCCAACTCGTACTCAGTACTGATCTCAGGCTTAAGGAGTGGGTTAGGCAATGTGTTAGGAACAGAAACTCTTGAGTGAGATCCAAATGGCTGTCTTAACTCATAAGTTAACAAAGTGTTATACGGGTCAGTATCGCTACCTACCTGTGCAACAGCAGCACGTACTTTAGCCAGGTTCAACCATGGTGCATCGATCAGGTCAGCAAATACCCAAGATAGGGACGCAGATGGATAGAAGTATGAATTCTCGTTAGCAGGCAGTGTAGAAGACCAGTCGTTACGGGCACCCAGATCTAAGAACAATACATCGTTGTAACCCAACGATGCACTTGCAAACAAAGAGTTAATTTGCTTTTCAGATTTATTATCTGTGATAGCAGGACGACCGATAGAAGCGCCGAGGTTGTATACATCAGAGCTCAAACCACCTACAGTAGTACCACTGAAGATTTCACGGTTACGGTGCATCCTGTTCGCACCTACATAAGCGTTCAAAGAGAATCTCTCTGACAAGTCTTTGTTAAAGTTTACTAAACCTTGGATGTTATTTTCCATGAAGTTCAGTGTAAACAGAGAGTAGCTTGGGATTGATTGAGAACCTATTGCGATACGTTCCTCTTGTGTCTCAGAATAAGTATCTGTTGAAACGCGAACTTCTGCACTTAAATAATCAGTGAACTTGTAAGAAGTAGCAATGTTACCGAAGATACGATCTCTGCCATCGTTCTGATAGTTTTTATAACGGGTCCAGTATGGGTTATCCGTATACTTAGGAGTTGGGTCGCTCCAAGAAGTACGGTTCCAAGTTAATTGGGTGCCGTCATAGTCCAACATGTACTTCTTAGCTTTTTCCATGTCCATCTGACGCTGTCCCCACTGAGTAAACTGCTGCATCACGTTAGAGCCATCATAACCTGTACCTGGACGACCTTTGGCCTCATGCGTTACGTAGTTCGCGCTGGCAGAAACATTTAGTTTTTCAGTCAGGTTATAACCTCCGTTGAAGCTGATGTTGTGTCTGTTGAGTGAAGAGTTTGGCAGAATGAAATTCTGGTCAAGATTTGAGTAAGAAATACGGAAAGAACCAGCATCATTAGAACCATCAACCGCTATTGAGTTGGTAAGGGTAGTACCTGTCTCAAAGAAGTCACGGATGTTATTTGGCTGAGCTTCCCATTTAGCCAGAGCACCGAAATCTGGGTTGTTTTTGTCTCTGTCCCAGCTCCAATAAGGACGGTACAGCTGGCCTTCAAATTTTGGGCCCCAAGATTCGTCAGTACCATAGTTAGGAATTAGGTCATAGCTACCTTTACCGTCGTTATCATTGTAGGCACCATCTCTTCCTTCAGGAAAAGCTTCCGGGTTAACATCTTTATAAACCTTTGAGAAGCTATAACCACCGCCATACTTGTTCTGATATTTTGGCAGTACATAAACTTGATCCATGGTAAGGCCTAAGCTATATGTTACGCCAATGCCATTATCTTTAGCACCTTTTTTAGTTGTGATAACAATCACACCGTTGGCGCCACGGCTACCATATAGTGCAGTTGCAGCAGCACCTTTCAGTACTGTTACTTCAGCAATATCATTTGGGTTGATATCCTGAATAGCACTACCGTAGTCGTAGCCACCGCCACCACGCTGCTGGTTAGCAGTGTTAGTGTTAGCATTTTCGATCGGAACACCATCCACTACGAAAAGGGCGTTGTTGTTACCAGTAATAGAGCTAACGCCACGCATAGTAACACGAGCAGAACCACCC
This sequence comes from uncultured Pontibacter sp., assembly GCA_966250805.1. GTDB lineage: Bacteria > Bacteroidota > Bacteroidia > Cytophagales > Hymenobacteraceae > Pontibacter. The sequence continues at coordinate 129,362 of CBINIP010000008.1, forward strand.
ATAGCACCAGAGTTAGTACCTACCTGAACACCGGCAACGCGGCCAGACAGGGAGTTAACCACGTTAGTTTCACGAACAGTACTAAGTTCATCGCCACCAACTTTCTGAGCAGAGTAACCAATTGACTTCTCTTCTCTCTTGATACCAAGCGCAGTAACAACAACTTCATTTAGTTGCTGCGTGTTAACAGGCAGACCAACATTAATAGTAGTAGAAGCACCAATAGCACGCTCTACAGTTTGATAGCCAATAAAGCTATATACAAGAGTGTTGTTGCCTTCCGGCACATTTATAGAATAGTTACCATCTGCCCCAGTGGCAGTACCCACTGTAGTACCTTTTACCAATACCGTTACCCCTGGCAGCGGCTGGTTAGTGGTTGCATCCGTCACCTTACCGGTGATTGCTCTTACCTGGGCCATGGCCTGCTGCAGCAGTGCCGACACCAGCAAAAAGCATAACATTAAAACTTTTTTCATTTAGCTGTTTTTTAAGTTAGTATTAAGTGTATTAAGGTAATCTTCTTTAGAAGCCGCATGAACTAGTCAGGGCTGTAGGGTCATATTACTCGCTAGATTATTTATATATAACTCTCTGCCTTTTTTTCACCTCCTTCTCTTTGTATATCAATGTTTTAACAAGTTATTATTTAAGTTTAAACAACAATCTTCATCATTATCAATAATAGCCAGTTCACAATTTTAGATTGCGAACTGGCTAATTCTATTATGCTTGAAGTCTGTTTTTCAACTATAAAATCTCGGTAAACACCTTGGCAATACAAGCCATGGCACCTTACCAGTTAAAGTATAAGATAAGTGCCTCTTATGGAGAATACACTAATCCCTTAAACTTCAGAACTAAGTCCTGAACTGGTAGAGTAACTTAAGCTGAAAAAGAAGTGAAGACGCTATTTTGCTGAAGCGCTAATCTTGATAAAGAAATGGGGACGAAACAACTGTTGCAGTAGAGTTCGTTTTTCATTTTAAGTATGTTTAAGGTGAGATTTAAATCAATTTTAAATATTAAAATCCTTAAACACAAATATTGGTTTATATTTTATTTGCTTTTATAGATATCATTTCTAATAAATGTTTAAACACAGAACAGTATATAGCACTAACAGTGAGCAAGTTAACACTGATACATTTTGAAAATATTTTTTTTACTAACCGGCTATACTTTCAGACAAAAAGAAAAGGCCCCGGAAACCGGAGGCCTTTTCTTTTAAAGAAGACTACTACCTAATTACTTCTTACTGTTGATGTTAAAACACCATTAGTTAACATCCCAGAAAACCTTCGTTGTTCTTTCATCCCCGCCTATGGCTGAAGCCGCAGCATTATAGTTAGCTGTGTTCAGCGTTGATTCGTTGGCAGGATATGGCATACGAACAGGTACAGTGTTTATTTCTGCCCCTTCTGGTGCAACTAACTGCGGATAGTCTAACCTCCTGTATTCGATCCATGCATCCAGACCGCGATTATAAAGTGCAACCCACTTTTGCATACCAATCTTTTCTCTGAAGTTCTGTCCTGAGCCAGGAGAAGTATAAGCTACATTTGGTTGTGCCAGATAGGCAGTAATAGCAGCCGGATCTACCCCCCAAAACTCCATAGAGGCCCTGATCGCATTGTTATAGTATTCTTGTGCAGAACCGGCAATAAAGCCCCTTTCAACAGCCTCCGCCAAGTAAAACTGAACTTCTGAATAATCAAGGAACAGTGCATCATAATCTGGCTCAAGTATAGTTGGGTTAACATGTGAGTAGTTCTCGAAGTTGTTACTCTGGCCGTATTGCCCGCCTTTAAAGGTACCCTGAAACTCTGTAAAGTAGAATGCTCTGCGAGGGTCGTTCAGTGTGTTCATATAATCTACCAGGGTGTTGGCAGGCACAAAGTCATCTCTACCACTTTCAACCAGGTCTGTCCAGAGTGGGTTGGTATTAGGGTTAACTGCCAAATAATTAAATACAGCATTATCCTCATTGGATATAAATACTCCACCTGCAACAGCTTCGCTTACCGCAGTTTGTGCCCTTCCCGGATCCACATCAGCAATAGTCATACCCATCTTTAGCTTGAGCGAATTACCAAATCTGATCCACTTAGATACATCACCACCATAGAGCAGATCAGCTTCATCAAAGCTTATTGCGTCCGGGTCAGCAGTAATGTTCTGGTTAAGTGTGGCCAGCGCAGCATCTAACCTTGTAAACAGATCGGCATATATAGCGGCATCGTCGTCATACTTAGGTGCTACAATCTCGAAGTTGAGCGCCTCGGAATAAGGAACATCACCAAAAGTATCTACCAGTATTTTCCAGGTGTATACTTCCATTATTTCAACTATAGCCAGCTGGTTTTGTTTTAAAGCTTCATCGGTAAGCAGCGGGTCATTAGTGATATTGGTTTTTGCTTCTTTCAGGTCTCTCAAAACATCACGATACAGGCTATGCCAGAATAGCTGTGGTATGTTTCTGGTTGCTACGTCATACCTTGGCTCATCGAGGTAGGTAGTTGTAGTCCAGTGCTGGGCAAATAACCTGAACACGTTTGTGTTTACGTTGGCATTAGTAATAGCATCTGCCAGCTCTTTCTGTGCATTCGAGAATAAGGTGGCTCCTGGAGCTTCGGTTGCTCCTTTCGGGTCTACGTTCATCTCCTCGAAATCATCCGTACAGGCGGCAACAGAGAAGAAGAATGCTAAAAATATAAATAGCTTTTTCATGGGCTCCTAATTAAAATCTTGCTCTAACATTAAATCCGATGTTTCTGGTTGTTGGGTAGCTACCAACCTGATAGCCGCCTGTAAGGTTACCAGAACTCAGTCCATCCTCCGGATCAGCATCAGGAAGGTTTTTATGAATGATCCACAGGTTACGGCCAAAGGCTGATATATCTATACCTTTGATTAAGCCGATCCTGGACACAATGGCATCTGGCAAAGCATAAGAGAGTGTCACCTCGCGCAGCTTCACAAAGCTTGCATCGTACACAAATGCCCCAGGAGGCATGTTGTAACCAAATACACCAGCTTCATCGGCTGCCACCCTGATATCATTCGGTGTACCATCTTCTTTCACACCTTCCCTGATGAAGCCACCACCCTCAGAAAGCGGATTTCTAACCGGGTTGCCCAGATCATTTATAAAGGCTGTTTCTTTAGGCAAACCAGTACCTAAACCATAGAATCTGTCGAGCGAGAACAGGTCGCCACCTTTTTTCACATCAATCAGAAAGCCAAATGCAAGGCCTTTGAATTTTAATGTGTTAGAGACACCACCTACCCAATCAGGGTTAACGTTACCAATAATGTTGTTGGCAGATGAGGTAAGTATATAGTCGCCATCGCTGTCTACAACTTTCTGGCCGTTGTCGTTATACACAAAGTCACGACCTCGGATAGTACCGTAAGGTTCACCTACGGCTGCGTTAATGGAAACACCACCCTGGAACGTACCGATCTGGTAGTTCTGGATAGGACCTAGCTCAATAACCTCGTTTCGGTTCCTGGTCCAGTTCAGGTTCAATGTCCAGGAAAAGTCTCCGGCTTTAACCGGTGTAGCGAAGGCAGATAACTCTACACCTTTGTTTTCCACATCACCGGCATTGATGACAAGGAAGTCATAACCCAGGGATCTTGAAACCGGAACAGGCAGGATCTGGTCCACACTATTTGTTTTATAGTAGCTCACATCAAATCCGGCACGGCCATCCATAAAAGACATTTCCAGACCAGCCTCCCAGCTCTTTGTTCGCTCAGGTTTCAGGTCAGGGTTGTTCTTTGTGCCTGGCACAGAGAATAGTGGTACGCTACCATAAGGTGTAGGCTTGTTATAAATATCCAGCACTCGCTGAGGCTCAGCAAAGTTACCTACCTCTGCATAGTTTGCTCTTATTTTACCATAGGTTAGCCAGAAGCTAGGCGGGATTAGCTCGCTAAACACAAAGCTTCCGGAAACAGATGGATAAGAGAATGTCTGGTTATCAGTAGGCAGCGAAGATGCCTGGTCTACGCGGTAAGTCAGGTCGAGGAAGGCAAGCTGCTTGTAACCTAATGTAGCACTGGCAAAGTAGCCGTTAACCTGCAGCTCAGTATCTGTCTCAAAAGGAGCTTCGATCGGGTTTCGGGAGTTAGCCAGCGAATAAATATCAGGTACAACCAAACCACCGTTTGTCTCTGCAAAGATAGACTCAGTAAGCGTTTTCCTGATGTTGGTACCCAGTGTAGCTCTTAAATTGAAAGTCTCTGTCAGGTCCCTGTTCAAATTAGCCATCAGGTCATAGTTATACTCGCTGAACTGCCTGTTAAAGCGCTGGTACTCTGAAGGAGACAAAGAACCTACAGCATAACGCTCTTCCTGGATCTCTTCATAAGTATCCAGCGAAACACGGCCCATTATATCTAACCAGTCTGTTATTTTATAATCGGCTCTGATGTTACCAAAGAAGCGGGTTCTGTTATCGTTCTGGAAGTTCTTATAGCGTGTAAAGTATGGGTTGTCCCAATAAGCAGGCGATGGGTTGGTGGCACTCTTTCTGTTCCAGGTTATATTGCGGCCACCTGACCTATGATAAGCCTCTTCCTGCTCCTTGATATCCACGTTTGTTTGCCACCACTGCCTGAACATGGTAACTACGTTTTTATCATCGTAACCTGTACCGTAGCGGCCTTTGCCAGTTACATCGGTAAAGTTTACAGACGCAGAAGTAGTAAGCTTTTCTGTAAGATTAAAAGATGCTGCAAAGTTTGCATAGTCTTTTGTGATCTTACTGTTAGGCAGGATACCATAATCTGTGTTTCTGGAGTAGCCTAGTTTAAAGTAGCCTTGTTCGCCACCTGCATCTATAGTTACGTTGTTGGCAGTACCATGTGCTGTACGGAAGAATTCTCTAGGCCCATTTTCTGCTGCCAGCCAAGGTCTTTTTTGAAGATAGTTAGGCATGAAAGGCTCGTAAGCAGACCAGGGTACATAAAGTATATTCGGATCAAACCTTCCACCGAAAGAGGCATCTTCCTGGTAAGGAGGCAGAAGGTCCGGTGTACCGTCACCATCAATATCAGCTTCGTTAAAATAGCCGCTTTCGTCAGGTCCGTAGTAGGCACCGTAACCGGCACCGTATTGGTCCTGATAATCTATAAAGGTACTTTCATCTATAAAGCCCCAGTTGGCACCACTGTTAACTGTTACACCTATACCTTTATCCTTAGTGCCTTTTTTTGTAGTTATAATAATGGCACCGTTAGCAGCTCTTGAGCCATATAATGCAGTAGCAGCAGCACCTTTCAGAACGTTTATAGATTCAATATCGTCGGGGTTTATATCAGCGGCGGCGTTACCATAGTCATAACCGCCACGGCCTGTTACCTGGCTTCGGGCCGGGTCTTGTGTACCGTTACTGTTAGTGTTAGAGTTATCAATAGGCACACCATCCACTACAAAGAGTGCCTGGTTATTACCACCAATGGATTTGGCACCACGGATAACCACGTTAGTAGAACCTCCCAGGTTATTATTTCGCTGTATCTGTACACCAGAAACTTTACCTGACAGGGCATTCACAAAGTTGGTTTCACGGGTTCTGCTTACCTCATCGCCCTGCACCGACTGGGCAGCATAAGGCAATTCGTTTTTAGTACGCTCTATACCCAGCGCTGTAACTACAACCTCGCCGAGCTCTTTTGTAGCAAGCGGAAGGCTAACATCTATAGTGCTGGCATTGCCAATAGCACGTTCTATAGTCTGGTAACCAATAAAGCGGAACTCAAGGGTATTGCTGCCCTCCGGTACATTAAGGGTATAAGTTCCATCGGCACCAGTTGCAGTACCTGCAGTTGTACCTTTCACCAGAACCGAAACCCCCGGTAAAGGCTGATTTGTAGAGGCGTCCGTAACCCTACCGGTGATAGCCCTGACCTGGGCCACAGTTTCCTGCAGCAGGGCGAACACCAGAAAGAAACTTAGTATTAGAAGTCTTTTCATGTGCTGTCTGATTAAAGCGAGAATAGTTAATGGGGCTGAGCATAGCCTGACAAAAGACCCGGCGCCTACGGATGGCAACCGTTCAGAAGAGAAATAGCAGTTAGCACTAGCACACACAGTGCTATTCACAGACTAGTAAATTAAACCGACTCGTTTTGCCCAGAGTCGTGCCGTGACGGGAAAAATACACCGGCGCCGGAAGCGGCAACCGTTCAGAAGGGGTAAACAAGAAAACAGGCTTTGATAAAATCAGGCCCGTTGCCGAAGAGCTTTAATCCAAATTTGGCTTTGTGATTGCTTTTTGATGTTGCTATAGCATTTCAGAATATAACCAATGCTATAGTTATACTTATTATGATTTTAATTGTTTACCAAATAAGTCAATAATTATCATAAAAAAGTTACAAATAGCAGATTTAGGCATTATTTCTTTTCTATATCCTAAACAGCGATAAATTTTGTGCAATTTTTAAAGCTGTATTACTATATACTTCTATAGTTCGTGAGCTACACAAACGCAAAAAAGCCTGAGGACTTTTGCCTCAGGCTCTTGAATATCTTATAAAAGCTGCAGATAATTAGCTAAACAGCTGGTATGTAATAAAGGCGGCAACGTATGCCAAACCACTCATATAGATAAATTGTGCAAGTGGCCAGGTCCAGCTTTTGGTTTCGCGGCGCACCACAGCCAGTGTACTTACGCACTGCATGGCAAACATGTAGAACACCAGCAGCGAGAAAGCACGTGCCGGTGTAAAGAACGGCTGTCCGTTCTCATCTTTCTCGGCCATCAGCTTACTTTTTATTGTAGTTACGTTCTCTTCTTCGCCTATACTATAGATAGTAGACATAGTACCTACAAACACTTCGCGGGCAGCAAAAGATGTAAGCAAAGCTATACCTATTTTCCAGTCGTAGCCCAGCGGTCTGATAACCGGCTCCATAGCGCGGCCAACTATACCGGCATAGGAAGACTCTAATTGTGCCGAAGCGATGTGGTTCTCAATTTCAGTTTCGGTATAGTTTTTAGCCACGGCTTGTGCACGAACTTCCCGCTCGGCTACCTCGAAGCTGTTGCCGGGGCCATAAGACGCCAGCACCCAAAGTATAACCGAAATAGCTACAATCACTTTACCTGCCTCAAACACGAAAGCTTTAGATTTCTCTACTATAGTTATACCTACGTTCTTCCAGCGAGGCATTTTGTACACCGGGAACTCCATGATAAAGTAGCTGCGCTCGCGGGCTTTCAGCAGCTTTTTAAGTACCCAGGCCGAAACTATAGCCGCTAGAAAACCAGTTAAATATAAGCCCATCAGTACCAGGCCCTGCAGGTTCAGGAAGCCGAAGTAATAGGTTTCAGGTACTACAAGCGCAATAAGTACAGTATAAACCGGAATACGAGCAGAGCAGCTCATCAGCGGGGTCACAAAAATTGTGATCATGCGGTCTTTCCAGTTCTCGATAGTACGCGCCGACATTACCGCAGGCACCGCACAAGCTACACCTGAAATTAAAGGCACCACGCTTTTACCGTTCAGGCCAAACTTACGCATGATCTTATCCATCATAAACGTAACACGGGCCATATAACCCGTCTCTTCAAGTATAGCGATAAAGGCAAAAAGTATAGCAATCTGCGGCACAAACACCAGCACACCTCCAAGTCCGGCAATTATACCTTCGGTTAGCAGGTTTACCAGTGGGCCACTGAAGTTTTCCTGTATCAGCCCGTTCAGGTTAGTTATACCCAGATCAATAAGATCCATCGGGTAACTGGCCCAGGTAAATATTGCCTGAAACACCATGAAAAGTATACCCAGGAAGATCAGGTAGCCAAATACTTTATGCGTAAGGATCTGGTCGAGGCGGTTGCTGAACTTCTCGTCTTTGGTAGTTCTCTCTACACGAACTACATCCAGCAGCAACTCACTGATGCGGGCATAACGGGCTATAGTTTCGTTAGCTTGCATCGCATTTGATTTAAAGCCTTCGGCCTCCAGCAGCGCCGTCATCCATTCCACCTTCTCTTCCGGAAGGAATTTCAGGCTTTTATACTGATGCGCATATTGCAGCGCCAGGTAATCATTCTCAAGGCCAAAGTGATCTTTAATACTTCTTACCAGCGGTTTCAGCTCAGCAGGCACAGTATAGAAAGACACTGGGCTTGGCGCCAGTTGCTGCGACATTACAATCTTCAGGGCCGCTATACCTACGCCTTTGCGGGCATTCATCGGAATAACAGGCACCCCCAGCTCCTGCTCCAATGCCTTCGCATCTATCTTCACACCCTCTGTCTCGGCCACATCCATCATGTTAAGGGCAAGTATAGCCGGAATGCGAAGATCAGCTAACTGGGTAAACAGCAACAGGTTGCGCTTCAGGTTAGAAGCATCGGCAGTAACTATAACAAGGTCAGGGTAATACGAAGAATTTGGATCGTAGAGCAGGTCGATGATAACGCGCTCATCCAGTGATTTAGGGTATAAACTATAAGTGCCGGGCAGGTCTATGATCTGAGCCTTCAGGTTTGGCGTTATCTGGCTTATACCTGTTTTTTTATCAACCGTAACACCCGGGAAGTTACCAACCTTCTGGTTAAGGCCGGTAAGCTGGTTAAATAAAGAAGATTTGCCTGAATTAGGATTACCGATAAGAGCAATCTTAGCCACTTTGGGTTGTGGCGTAATTTTTTCAGGCTGAAGGACTTCGGGCTGAGTTATCACGGTCATGCGGTATTTATTTCTTCAGCAGGATGGTCTCTGCCTCGTCCAGTCGTAGCGAGAGCGTATAATCATTTACGATTATGGTGATCGGATCACCGAAGGGGGCACGGCTGTTAAGTTTCACTTCTGTGCCCGGAATGCAGCCCATTTCCAGCAGCTTCAGCGCCATTTCCGCATCCTGAAGACAACAAATGACACCACGCTCACCTATTTTAAGGTCGCGTACGCTTTTCTGCTCTTTATGCTCTTCTACCCTGTTTCGCACCGCTCTTTTGTTTTTATTTAGACTGTTTATAAACAACTGCAAGTTACAAGGTGTTCACCTTTTTAGCAAAAGATTAGCAGGAATTTGAGCCGCCGGAAAGAGAACACGGGCAGATGAACAGAAATTTCTTCTTCCTTGCCTATACTTACTCAGAATAAAACACCCGTTTAACCCGTGAACTTACATTTGTCAGAAGCTCGTAAGGTATGGTTCCAATACTCTCAGCAAGTTCTACCAGCGTTAACTGAGGACCAAAAATGATGGCTTCGTCGCCGGCTTTAACATTCAGACCTGTCACATCTACCATACACATATCCATGCACACGTTACCAATAAGCGGCGCACGCCTGCCATGGATGAGCACATGCCCTACCCCATTACTGAAGCGCCTGTCGTAGCCGTCGGCGTAACCTATAGCAATTGTGGCTATAGTTTTATCGGAGTCTGCTTTGCCTTTGCGGCTATACCCTACTGTTTCACCCTGTTTTATACTTTTAACCTGCGACACAGTAGTTTTAAGTATACTTACAGAACGTAGCGCCTCCTGCTCCGAGCCAGTGGCCTCTACACCATACAAACCAATGCCAAGGCGCACCATATCCAGCTGATGCTCCGGAAAGCGAACAATACCTGCCGAATTGAGAATGTGTTTGATAACCTGATAACTCAGACGTGATTCTACCTCTGCAGCCATACTTCTGAAGTTCGAAATTTGCTGCTCAGAGAAATCGTTATGCAAGGCTTCGTCGGCGCCGGCCAGGTGGCTGAAGGCACTCACTACCTGCACTTCGGGGTGCTGTTTCAGGATCAGGAACAGTTCATCGAAGTCTTCTGCAGTAAAGCCCAGGCGGTGCATCCCGGTATCCAGTTTCAGGTGCATTTTATACTTCCGGCCAGCCGCCAAGGATATCAGGTAACTCTCCAGAATTTCAAGCGAATAGATTTCCGGCTCCAGGTTATACTGCTGCAGTTTGTCGAAACTATCCGGCGATGGGTTCATTACCATAATTGGCAGAGTGATACCATGTTCGCGCAGCATTACGCCTTCATCAGCATAGGCAACAGCCAGGTAATCTACACGGTGGAACTGCAACAGATTGGCTACCTCGAAACTACCACTTCCATAGGCAAAGGCCTTTACCATTACCATCAGTTTTGTTTCGGGCTGCAGCCTTGCGCGGTAAAAGTTAAGGTTGTGCACCAGCGCATCCAGGTTCACTTCCAGCACGGTACCATGCACCTTCTGCTGAAATGCATGCACTATCTTCTCGAACTCAAATACACGCGCGCCCTTTACCAGCACCACCTCGTTCCGGAAACCAGAAGTCTGAAAATCATCCAGAAAGTCTTTGGTACTGTTGTAGAAAGTGCTGTTGCCATTAAACTTAGCGGCATAGGCTTTTATAGTTTCGCCTATACCTATCAGCCTTTCCACGCCGTGCGCCTGCACCAGTTCTGCCACCTGTGTGTATAATTTCTCTTCCGGTAAACCAGATTCCAGCAGATCGGAAAGTATGAGTGTATGCTTACTGCGGCGCGGCTGACTCGCTAGCAAATCCAAAGCGATGGCAAGGCCAGCCAGGTCATTATTATAAGTGTCATCAATAAGGTAGCAACCGTTTATAGCTTCTTTCATTTCGAGGCGCATGGCCACGGGCTGAAGACGGTCTAACCGGTTCTGGATGGTATCTAAAGGCAGGTTCCGATACAAAAGTACAGCTAAGCAATGCAGTACATTCTCTACGGAAGCCTCGTCGGTAAATGGTATAGAAATGCGTTGCTTCTGCCCCTGGTAAGTATAAACTATAGTTGAACGATGTCCTGCCGTGGTTATGGCGGTTATAGTTACATTGGCCTCCTGCTTCCTGGACCAGGTAAAGGATTTTATACGTTGCTGCTGCACTGCCTCGTGCACCAGCTCATGGTCTGCACAATAAAACAGCAGCTCAACATCTTTAAACAGCTTCAGCTTTTCCGTTACTTTCTGCTGCCGCGAAGTAAAGCCTTCGTCGTGAGCACTGCCAATGTTGGTGAAGAGACCAACCGTAGGCTGTATAACCTGTTGCAGCTTTTCCATCTCGCCGGGCTGCGATATACCTGCTTCAAAAATGCCCAACGTATGGTTAGTATTCAGTTGCCATACCGAAAGTGGCACACCCAGTTGCGAATTGTAGCTGCGCGGACTTCTTACTACCTGTTCATCTGGGCTAAGCAATTGCGCCAGCCATTCTTTCACAATGGTTTTACCATTGCTGCCTGTTATAGCTATTACCGGAAGATTGAACTGTGCACGATGCCACGCCGCCAGCGTTTGCAGCGCATCCAGGCTGTTCTGTACCTGCAGGATATTTGCCTCCGGGTATAGTTGCTGAAGCTGTAACGCATTTATACTTTGCTCTTCAACTACAAATTGCCTTACACCAATATTATATAACTGCTCAAGGTACTTATGCCCGTCGTTGAACTTGCCTTTAATAGCAAAAAATAAAGTACCGGCCGGCTGCGAAAGCTTACGGCTATCGGTTAGCAGGTTAAGTATAGGTTGCGGCTGCACAAATTGCACCACATGGCCCTTGGTAGCGGTAGCGAGTTGCTGAAACGTGAGCATAAATATTGCCTTGGTTCGCGCCAAAGATACTAAACCACCCGCTATCATACTGCTATACTTTTCCTTAAATGCTCAAATCAGGTCTAATGATACCCTATACTGATTTCTTTATGTCAGTTGTATAAAATAGTTAGTCAATGCCCCACTACTGCACATGCAAATTTGTACTTTTGCTTTCTTTATAATTACTAATGAAAACATTGAAAGCAAACCCCTACTATGCTGCCGGCATTGCTGCCTTCGTAATCTGGGGATTTATACCTTTTCCGCTTAAAGCACTGGCCGATTACCCAAGCGGGCTTATCCTATACTTCCGTGTAGCCTTATCAGTAGGTCTGTTACTGATTATTTCGTTGTTGTTCAGGCGCCAGACGCTGCGCAGCACATTAAAGCTGGTAAAAGAATCTGAGCCGCGCGAACGGCGCAAATTTATACTTTATACTTTGCTGGGCGGTATACTGCTCACAACTAACTGGCTCACGTTCATCTATGTTATCAACCACATTGATATACAAACAGGCTCGTTCTCGTACCTGCTCTGCCCTATACTTACGGCTGTGCTTGGCTTTGCCTTGCTGAAAGAGCCATTGCGAAAAAATCAGTGGCTGGCTATAGGGCTGAGTGCGCTGAGTTGTGTACTGATCGGAACTGGCGAGATCACAAGTCTGCTGTTTAGTTTACTGATTGCCTCCAGCTATGCTTTTTACCTGATCACGCAGCGCATACTTAAAGTATATGATAAGATCGTGCTGCTAACGCTGCAGCTCCTGCTGGCTTTTGCACTTATCGGCCCCTTCTATAGTATGTTCGCCGGCTCCGAGCCTGTAAATCTGGATACGCATTTCTTTATGCAGGTGGCATTGCTAAGTGCTGCTTTTACTGTACTGCCGCTTTTCCTTAACCTGTATGCACTGAAAGAGCTTACCTCCGGTACTATTGGCATTCTGATGTACATTAACCCGATCCTGAACTTTGTGATGGCGTTTTTATACTTTAACGAGCAAACGTCTTTTGTAAAAGTGCTGGCTTATATCGTGATCTTTATTTCGGTCATCATCTACAACATTAACCTGAAAGGGCGCAAGAAACGGGGCGATGGTTTGGTGATACCGCCTGTGGGTACTACTGCCGTAGTTAAATAAACAAAAGGCCTCAGCACCATAACATGCTGAGGCCTTTCTCTTAAGTATAAGCTTTTACTGGTTTCCGCTGGTAGTGGCGGAGCCTTGTCGCGCTCTTTGCTGATCTGTAACTTTAGGTCGCTGATCAGGATTTTGCTGCTTCTGGCGCTGCATATCCAGTTCGTGCATGGCGCGTGCCGCTGAGTCCTGGTTAGGATTCATATCGCCAAACTGATCGGCCTGGTTGGCATTAACAGAGGTATCGCCAATTGGTGCCGGACGTGGGTTATTCAGGTTAGCAGCTGAGGAGTCCATACCTACAATCGCTTCGGAAGTACTAGTATCGTCAGTTGGGTTAGAAGCTGGTCTTTCCTGAGAGCAGGCAAAGCCTAAAGTAACAGCAAAGGCCACAGCCGCACCTGTTTTAAGTATATTCAGTGTCTTTTTCATTTCCGTAATTTATTAATGCTTAGGCTTTTTTAACGGCCCCGGAAATGATTTGGTTGTTTATAGTGCAATTCCTGCAGGTATAATATTTAGCAAACTATAGCCTTAGAACCCAAGCCCGATCCGGATGCCTGTTTGCGCCCTCTCCCTTGCCTGGAAAGAAGTCACAAAATCTACACGGATGATCTTGAAGATATGCTCCACACCCAGTGCCAGCTCCATATAGTCTTTAGACTCCTGTGTGTGAAGATAATGCAAGCCTGCAACCTCCTGCCACTTTAGCTTGCGGAACAGCGGTATTTTATTGAAGATAAAGCCGTTGAAGTGATGCTCAAAGTGCCCCTCCAGGTAGCGGTTATTGGTACTGTAGCGATAATAATCCAGCAGCTGGAAGCCTTCATAAGTGCCTGCAAAAATCGTTTGATTTCCATTAAAGTGCTTATAATCCAGCAGTAGCATGTTGTCGTTGTTCCAGAAAGTGCCGGCTGTAAAACTATAAGTGCTGCGCCCCAACAGGCCAAAGCTCAGGTTATCGTAAACACGAAGTGCGGCCGTCTGGTAATTCACATCGCTGCCGAATGCTTTTATACCTGCCCTGAATCCAAGCGAAATGATCGGGTACTTCGAGCCCAGATTAATTTTCTGGTCAGGGCGCGTAATGTATTCCTGCCCCGGCCTGAAGCTCACTGTAAAAGAAGCCGTAAGTGCCTGATGTTCTGAAAAAGTAGCGTCCGGGAGTTCAGCATTTACCGGCACATTAGAGGTAAAACCAGTATCGGTGCGCTCACGCAAAGTATAATCTGTTGTGTTTTGCAGCGGCCTGCGGGTGGCATAATCGAGGTTAGCTAATAGGTTCAGACCATTAAGAAGTTCCGAGCGGAAAGTTAGCTTGCCATAGTCGCGCTGGTAAAGTTTCATGTAGTTTTCGTGCTGCAGCAAAGTATAAACCGTGTTCACAAACGGCGAAATCGGGTTCATGCTGTTGATCTGCTCCACATAGCGGCCTCCTTCTGCCGTGATTTCGCTACGACGTACGGGGTTGTAAGTATAGCTCAGGCGCAGCTTGGCATTCAGCTTCTCGTTAGAAAAACCATAGCGCACGGTGGGCTGTATCTCGTAACGGCGACGGTCTTCGAAGCTGCGCACATACTCCATTCCTACATTAGCCACAGCGCCTTCTACAGTGTTGTATTGCAGTATACTTGGCCCACCCGTAAGGCTCAGCACCGGGTCGAAGCGGTAAGCTATTCTGCGGTACGAGTTTGAGTAAGTATAGCCGCCTAAAAAGAAGTTGCCAAAAGAAGGCTTGTTGCGGATGCGGTCTACAGAATCCTGGTAAGGCTGCGAGTTCTTTATCACTTCCAGGCTATCTTTCTTTTTATAATCCAGCACCTCCTCCTGTGTAAGCGGCACCGGCCTTACCTCAGCCCAGTAAGCAGAATCACGTTTGTTTGCCTCGCGCTCCACCACCAGAATTTCTTTGCTGAACAACTTTTCATCGTGGATAGCAACCTGTTCCTGTGGCTTTACCTTTGCGGGTTCTATGAGTTTGATCTGAGACTTGCGTGCAGGTTTAGTTTCTGTGGTGGCTACTGCTTCGGCAGTTGGCTCGGGCTCTACTTCCTGCAACACAGGCGGTTTGCGGTAAGCTGGCTGCACTTTATACTTTGAGTAGATACCTGTTACATAGCCGCCACCTTTAAAGCCTAAGCCGGCGGCTTCAAATGTAAAGCGCTGCGACACCGGCATCCAGACGTGTTCCTGCACCGGTGCGTATACCTGCCTCACCCGAATAAAATCTACAAACTCGATACCGGCATTTTTGGTCAGCCTGAGGTCGGTGCTATGGATGCGCCAGGTGCCATCTACAATGTAAATACTGCCCTGAAAAACCGGATCATTTCGGCGGCGTGGTGTTACTTTTATCTTGTTTATCGTCAGGCCGTTCTCCTGAAAAGCGCCCAGATATTCAAATTTATAGTAGAACAGCGCATTATTGGCCAGCGGCGAAACAAACCCTCTCTCGCTTAATCCTTCCACCTTCAGCAGGTTATCGTAAAAGCTGATGTTCATTTCTGAGGCCTGGTTAAAGCTGAAGCCTTTTTTCTGGCCACTTACTTTAGAAGAAATAACACGCTCGCTTACCTTATTCGGCTTTTTGTAATGCAACTCCGATACCGACTCCGATAAGTATACAATACCCGTATCAACATCCACCACTTTTATACCCAGCACCTTACTTGGCACTTTATCCAGGCGGTAAACACCTTTCATGTACACACGGGCGCTCCAGGCGTTGGTCTCGTTCTGGTGGTATTTGCGCAACCTGATGGCATTGCGCATGATGGCATAAGCAGGATCTTCGTCGGCGGCGCGCACTACTACCTCTTTCAGGTTCAGTACTTCCGGAACCAACTGCACATTCAGTTCCTGTGCGGCATCGGCTATGGTCACGGTCTCTGTTCGGGCTCTGTAACCTACATATTTATATTCTAAAGTATAAGTACCCGGCTCTAACTGAAGCTGATAGTAGCCTTGATCGTTGGAGGCGGTGCCGCTGGATGTTTCTCTGATGTAGATGCTGGCAAAAGGCAGTCCTTTCCCATTTTCATCGGTAATGCGGCCACGCAAAAGCCCGGCTTCGGCTATAGCAGGAAGAAGTGTAAACAGCAGCAGGGTAAGCCAGATGTTGCGCATGCGCTATAGGGTTTGGTAGCAGAAGGCGTAGAATGTGCAAGATAAAATACATAACGTATAAATTATAGTTACACGTTTATACTTCTTCTTATTTTTCGCCTATAGCTACCAGCTGCTGCTCCTGCTTTGTTAGTTTAGATTTGTAACGGATGTTCAGGATAACACCTGTAAGCACCAGCGCCATGCCCAGGTAAGCACCTAGCTTAAAAGTCTCATCGAAAAGTATAAACCCAAAAACAAGCGCGTAAATGATGCCAATATAGTTCAGATTGGCTACTTTGGATAGTTCTTCAGCCTGGTACGACATGGTCATGTAATACTGTGCCAGCTGCGTAAGTACGCCAACGAACAAAAGTATAGCCCAATCCCAGCCCTGCGGCTGCACCCAGTCGAAAGCAGAATAGATCAGAGCTATAGGCAAAGTTATGAACGGAAAGTAGAATACGATTACTAGCGGGTGCTCCTGTGTGTTCAGCTTCCGGATGAAGTTATAAGCCAGCCCTGAGAGCAGCGCACTTACCACTCCAAGCCCCAGGTATAAGGGTGATACACGCGTATCCACACCCTCTACCACCAAAACACCTGCAAACGATAGCGCAAAAAACACCCACTGCCACGGTTTCACGCGTTCTTTAACTATAAACACTCCGAGTATAGTAGTAAAAATGGGCGAAAGGTACTGCACGGTAACTGCAGTTGCCAGTGGCATGTTGTGCAGCGTGATAAAGAAAAGTATAAGTGCACCTGCTCCGGCTGTACCGCGCAGCACCAGCGTTTTAGGGTTATTGCCCCAGATGTTCAGCTTCTGCCGCCTTATAGCCACATAGCTCATCACCAGCGACACCACCGACCTGAAAAAGATCACTTCCACGGCAGGTAAATGGCTCACCAGCTTAACGCACACGTTCATGAGCGAAAAGAAAAACGTAGCCATCAGCATGTACCTTACCCCCTTCGAGAGCAGCATAATGTATAGTTTGTTGCAACTGCAAATGTAGGGTAAAATTGTGGGGCTGCACTTCCGAAACAGCAAAAAAGAAAATACCTTTAACAGCTGTATAGCGCAACTTCAGGTCCTTTTCAGGTGTTCTATACTAAGCAAAAATAACGTAATTATACCTTGGATCGACAGAAGAAACAGAAATTCTACACCCCAAAAGAGGCTCTTATAAAAGCCGCAGCTTATTGTGCTTACCAGGAGCGCACGCAGCAGGAAGTACGCGATAAATTATACTCTTATGGCCTGGAGCCAGACGATGTGGAAGAACTGATCGTGCGCCTGAGCCAGGAAAAACTACTGAACGAGGAGCGTTATGCACAGGCCTATGTGCGCGGCAAGTATAGCCTGAAAAAATGGGGCCGACGCAAGATCACGCAAGGTTTAAAAGCAAAGGGAATTTCAGACTACTGCATTAAGCAGGGCCTGAAAGAAATAGACCCCGAAGTATACGAGCAAAACCTGCTGCACCTGCTGGAGAAAAAGAACCTGACAGAAAAGGAAAAGAACCCGTTCACCCGCAGACAGAAACTATCTTACTTTTTGCTTAGCAAGGGCTACGAGAACGATTTGGTGCAGGATGCTATTAAGAGTTTGGAAGGATGAAGTACTGTGTGGAAGAACTAATAAGATATGTTTTAACAAACCATTATTATTAGTATTATTACAGAATATGCCTAAAACCTACAAAATTACTAAACAAGCATGACAGCAAATATTCTACTTTTCATTGGTGGCTTTGGAGGCACTGAAACTTTATTGATTCTTCTGTTAATCGCTTTACCGGGCTTATTATGGCTTTGGGCACTAATAGATTTGCTAAAATCTAGCTTCGGAAACAGCATTAATAAATTAGTTTGGCTGATAGTTATTGTATTCATTCCTGTAATCGGTCCACTGCTTTATTTGCTGATTGGCCGCAATCAAAAGCTTAAAGCGGAATTCTAAGCAATAACTGCCTGTAGAACACTATCTTCTTTTAGGCATCTGCGGGTTCTGTATTCGGCGCTGAGGCACCAGCACCACGCGACGGCCTGTAATCTCTTCTAAAATAGGCTTCAGCACCTTTTCGGCATTTACCTGTGTCTGGCGAAGTATACCAGAGTTAAGAGCAGCTTTTTTTACGTTTGCCTCGGCATAGCGGTAGCTTTCCTGCACCAGATCCGCATCCTGGAAGTAGGTGTTTTCTTTTGAGAATACTTTCGTTTTGCCGTGGTCGATCTTATAGTAGCAGACTTCGGGCTCAGGTAGAGCAACCTGCACTGCAGAGTCGCCTTCAAACAGGATGTCCTCGGCGCGAAGTTTCGTAAAGTCTACACACCCTACAGCCTCGCCTGTAACAATCAGCACGATCCTGGAGTTTGGTACCCATCTGGAGTAGTTTTTCTCATACTCCACCACATCCTTAAAATTATAGCGCACCAGCTCCATACGGCCCAGTTCTTCTACTTTGGTAAGTATAGTATTGTAGTTAACAATAACCTCCGGTTGTTTCTTTTCTTCTTTGCCAGGCAGCAGATCTTTGCAACTGCGCCACAAAAAAAGGCTTATAAAGACAAGAAAGATCAGAGGAAGCAAACGGATGATGAAGCGAAGTATAGGCATGTGCGAAAAGTTAACTGCAATAGCATACGCAAATATAGTGCTATACTTTACAGCTGACAGTTTTACACCTCCACCCCCAGAACAAGATTATATAGCACTACTTTTGTATTGATTTTAATGTTAATGTGTTTGTATTATTTAACATCAGGTTATTTATCTTTTGCCACTTAATACTGATCTGCTAACTTTAACAGAGGCTTTAAACTCATCTAAAGTATTTGCTGAAACATTGGAATTGCTTTTTATAATCTTATATAAATAACTAAAGATTAACTTCCTTATAAATTGTTTATCTTTAATGGTTAAAAGCTTCCATATTTTTAGATACTTAAGGTTGCTTATCTATTTTCAATTCCAGGAACTGGTCTATGTTTCTAAACTCAGCTTCTACACAAAATCGCTATTATATTAGCCTAATCATTACAGGCCTATATACAATACTGCCCTTTCTAATACTTTGTATCTTCAATCAACCATCTGTAGATGATTTTGAATATGCTGTTAGGGATAACACTTCCAGCTTTCTAAGTGCTCAAGTTGATACATACTTTAACTGGTCTGGCCGTTACTTTTCAACCGCAATTTCACGTATCAACCCTATTAGATTTGGCTCATTTATTGGATATAAAGCAGCATCTTTTATACTTATCTTAACGTTCCTATTAGTTCTCCACTTGTTCCTTTCACACTCATTTAAGCATTTAAAAGATAAGCAACTACTATCTTTAACTGCATTCTTCTCTATAATCTACATTTCACAAATGCCGGATATTTCACGAGGTTTTTACTACATGACACATTACTTTGTATATCAGCTTCCTAATATCCTAACTATTCTTCTAGCTATATTACTGATCAAGCTTTTCAATTCTAATAAGAACTGGAATATAATATTATATAAAACAGGTATTATAATAATTTGTATAGCAATAATAGGTACCCTTGAGCTATCGCTTGTTTACATAATGACGTCCTTGATTTTATTATCATATCAACTATGGCGTAGAAAACACAAACTATTTAACTTCTTGCTGCTTGTTTGCATGATAAGCTTAATAGCAAGCTTAGTAATGACACTAGCTCCTGGTAACTATGCAAGAATGGATTTGAGTCCTAATGATTCAAAGAAGTTTATTTGGTCATTCATGGCTTCAAGCATACTTATAATTACATACCTCTACAAATGGGGCTTAGTATTGATAGTTGCCTCGATTATGTATGCACTTATATGGAATGATAGCTCTGTACTTCATTCAAGATATCAAAGCTGGGTATTCAAAATACCTATTTGGCTTTCATTATCATGCTTTTTCACAACGCTTTTCTTGATGAACTTTGTCTACACCTGGTCAGTAGGAGGTGTACCAAAACCCAATGTGGAAAATGTAATATACTTTTACTTCTTATTAGGCTGGTTTTATAATTTACATGTAATACTTAACAAGCTTCCAACGACACTACAGATAGCCCCTCATTCTTTATTTACAGTATCAGCAATAGCTCTTTTTATTAGGCTAGTGCTAGATATAAACAATAATATAAGTACAGCTTATTTGGACTTGATATCAGGTAAGGCTGCAAGACATAATAATGAGCTTAACATGAGATATGTTTTCTTAAATCAATCTAATTGTAAGATTTGTATAGTTAAACCATTAACTGGAATGCCTAAAAGCTTATACATTTATGATTTGACAGCTAAATTAGAAGAACAAGATTTACTTATAAACAGCGCTCCAACAAAATACTGGCGTAAAGAAAGTATTATTCTCTCAAGCCATAGTCCGAAACAGGTATATAATAATCAAGAAACATTACACTCAATCGGACGTGGTATCAAACATTGGCTAATAGAACTATGGAGCAATATTATATCTAAATAAACTGCGAGGATTCAGTCAGACTGTTTAGAGTATCTTCCTTGCTACCATTATCAACAAAAGCTGGAAAGGCGATTCCTAATTAATCTGATCTCTTTCATTATTATGGTTGGCTCTATCGGACTCAGATAGCAATGTGGGTGAAGCAATAGCATGGAAAGCTACAGCAAGTATAAGCTATATATCCACCCCTAGCCGCTCCTTAAAACCTGCATTTCCCTGTAAGCCACCTGTATGTATAGCTATAATACGGCTGCCTTTGGGGAAGAAACCCTGCTTAACCAAGTCATAAATACCATACAGCATTTTACCAGTATAAACAGGCTCCAGCGGAATCTGGTGTTGCGTTTGAAATTGCTTTATAAATTCAAGCAGCTCTGGCTTTACCTTTGCATACCCCCCGAAATGATAGTTGGTCACTAAATGCCAATTGCTGTAGTGCCTGCCGTTGTAGTTAAGTATAAGCTGTTCTATTTCCTGCTGCAGAAACTCACCACCTTTTAGCGCCGGAAAACTTAAGACCTGCTTCTTACCCCCCAGCCCTGCAATAATACCAGCAATGGTGCCGCCAGTGCCGCTGGCACAGCAGATGTAATCGTAATCTATACTTATGTCGGAAACAATTTCGGTGCAGCCTTTAACGGCCAGTGCATTGGTGCCTCCTTCAGGTATAATGTAAGGCTGGTTATACTTCTGAGTGAGGTCCTGCAGAAACTCAGATTCCTGTTTGCGCCTGTAATCTTCGCGCGAGATGTAGTGCAGTTGCATACCACAGGCGGTTGCAAAGCTTAAGGTAGGGTTGAGCGGCAGATGTTCCTCACCACGGATAATACCTATCGTTTTAAAGCCGAACTCGGCGCCGGCAGCAGCGGTTGCAGCAATGTGGTTAGAGTAGGCACCGCCAAAAGTTAGCAGCACATCCTTCTGCAGTTGTTTTGCCTCTTGCAGGTTATACTTGAGTTTACGCAACTTATTACCTGATATAGTTGGGTGCAGCAGATCTTCGCGCTTCAGCCACAGCTCTATTCCATGCTGTTGCAGAAGCGGGCCGTTGATTTGTTGCAAAGGTGCTTCCATGGTTGCTTATACTTGTAAAAACAGAGCCCCAGCTTTTGGCTGAGGCTCCGGCATTATCTCAAATCAGAATTATACTTTCACTTCCTCAGCCCGCTCTTTCTTTTTCAGGCCATAAGCAATAGCGCCAACTACCACCAGCATCAGCAACACCGACGATACCAGCGATACCAAGTTACCTGTTTCGTAAGACTGCGGCTCGAACTTAAACTCGATCGTATGCTTGCCAGCCGGCACTTGCATTGCTCTTAGTATATAGTTTGCACGTATGTGATCAACCGGTTTTCCATCCAGGAAAGCCTGCCAACCATCGGCATAATATACTTCAGAGAATACGGCCAGGCCAGCCTGTGCGGCTGTAGCCTCGTACTTCAGGTAGTTTGGCTTGTACTCTGTCAGCTTTATACCTGAGCCCGCTGTTGTATAGCGTTGTGCCGGCACTTTAAATTTAGAGGCATCAACCACAGCTGTTGTTCGCGCATTCAATCCTCGTAAGGCGTTCAGTTCTTCATCCGGAGAGTTAACCTGTTTTACTTCCTCTACAAACCATGCATTGCCCAAAGCAGCCGGGTTGGCAAGCGGAGCAGCCTGATCGCTGTAGATGATGTAGCGTGTGTTCAGCATGTTAAGCGTGCTTAGCTGAGTTAGCGCGGCAGTTACACTTTCCTGTGTCGGGTTGTTCTGGAACGTGTTTATCAGCGACTGTATCTCAAAGCCCATCACACTGTCGATTACATCCTGGTAACGGCGCATTTTGGCACCATGGTACCCACCTACAGATTTGTGGAAGTATGAAGTACGGGCATCGTTAAACGGATTTGGCAGATACAGCACACGGTAGCTTAGGTCTTTATCGCGAAGAATTGCCTGGTCTGCCTGCGTTTGCTGGAAATGGGTGGCATCTACGTTTGCCTTGAAGTCACCGTCGTTCAGGTAGCGTTTATCTACTCCCCAGAGGTCAACCAAGATCAGCAAACCTACAGCAGCTATAGCCATAGTTGCGGAAAGCTTGTTTTTAAGGTAGAAGTATAGCGCGCCTGCTGCCAGCACTATAAAAATAAGCGATCGGAAGGCATCAGAGCGCAACAAGCTTTCACGGTCGGCACGGATGGCATCTATCGGGTACTGCGCCTGAATAAGCTGCTGGTCGGTGGCAGAAGCGAAACTGAAAGTACCTGCAAATAACCAGATCAAGGCACAGATACCAGCCGTTATACCACCGGCATAAAGCAGTTTCTTATCAAGGTCTTTTACTACACCTTTGTCACGGATCAGCCTGTAAAGTGCCAGTATACCCAGTAGCGGAATGGTGATCTGGGCAATTACCAAAGCCGATGATACCGCCCTGAACTTGTTGTAGCCCGGGAAGTAATCGAACATAAAGTAGTTGAAGCCTTCGAAGTTTTTACCCCACGCCAGCATCAGCGAAAGTATAGTTGCAGCCAGCAGCCAGATGCGCGTGCGCTTATCAACTATAAACAGCCCCAACACGAACAGGAAGCAAACTATAGCTCCTACGTACACAGGGCCTGTCGTCATGGGCTGGTCGCCCCAGTACATGGGCAACGACTGTATAAGCTGCTCGGCCTGCACAGGCGGCGCGCCCATGCTGGTAAATGCTTTGTAAGTTTCAGAATCTGTATCGAGTGTTGCGTTGCTGCTTCCGCCGTAGAAGTTCGGAATCAGCAGGGTCATACTTTCGCCTACGCCATAGCTCCAGTTAAAAGCATATTCGCGGTCGAGTCCGCTGGATGTTTTGTTACCGCTGTTAGCTACTGTAAGTTCAGATTTGCCACGGATGCTATGCTTGCTGTATTCTGCTATAGTATAGAGCCTGCCAAAGTTTACACCAACTGCCAATATAGCCGCTACAGCCAGTACCAGCCCGCGCTTTACCAGCTCGCCTATTGTTCCTTCTTTTATGGCATAAACGATCTCTACAACAGCAAAAACCAGCACCATCAGCAGCATGTAATAAGTCATCTGCAGGTGGTTGAAGTGCAGGTTAAGCGCAAGGCCCAGCGCAAAAATGGCAGCCCCAATCCAGAGGTTACGGCGCAGCGCATACAGCATGCCACCCAGCACCATCGGGATATAAGCAATAGTCAGGGATTTTGTGTTATGCCCTGCCTCAAGTATTATGAAGTTGTAAGAGGTAAACGCGAAGGCAATAGCACCAACTACAGCCAGCCAGCTGTTAAGCCCCAGCAGCACCATCAGAATGTAGCCGCAAAGCAGCGTTATGAAGATGTTACCTGCCAGTGCCGGCAGTTTAAATGTAAGTATAGAATGGATTATACCTGAAAAATCGCCGGGATAACGGGTATTGATCAGGTACGACGGCATGCCGCTGAACATGGAGTTTGTCCAGAGGGTTTCTTCGCCGGTTGCCTCACGGTAGTCTTGTATTTCCTTGGCACCGCCCTTAAACTGCAGAATATCGTGCTGGGCCAGGCCTTTGTCTTCGAACAGAACGGGTGAAAAGTATACCGCCGTCAGTACCAGGAAAATCAGTATTGCAATAATGTGCGGCAGCACATCACGCCTGAAATTGAGAGAAGCTATCATATCTTTCAAGAACCACAAATAGAGCTTGAAAGATAGGAGATTTATTTTACTTCTTCATAATCTACATACTGCCCGCCATTGAAATCCCTGCGGTCAGGCTGCTCCGGAATATAATCGATGCGCACGTCGCCGTTACTTTTACCATTGCTTCTGCCGTTGTTGTGGCTGTTGTTTCGGTATGGGTCCTGAGGAGGGCGCTGCTGCTGATTTGTATAAAAGAAGGTACCATTACGCATGCTCTTCTTCACGAAAGCCCCTAGCAGCCATCTTAACAGCACAGGTGCCACCATACGGATGAAGAAGATAATAAGAATGGTAGTGAATATGAACTTGATCATGTTTTGCTTTTGAAATAGGCCTTGCCAACGGGCCCGTCTACAATTTTTGTTTATCTATACAACTCTCTTGCCAGAAATAGGTTATCTGCCATTAAGGCAATAGTTGCTTCCGC
Organism: uncultured Pontibacter sp.; assembly: GCA_966250805.1. GTDB lineage: Bacteria > Bacteroidota > Bacteroidia > Cytophagales > Hymenobacteraceae > Pontibacter. Next base: position 153,787 of record CBINIP010000008.1, read on the forward strand.
TGCAAAGATAAGGCTATAGTTTATAAAGTGTTTGCAGAAAAGTATAGTTCCGATAGAAAGCAGTTGCCCCTGCTTGAATGATGAAGATCTTTCTACCAACTGTAGATGGGAGGTAAAGATATTTGCTACTTTTAGCAGGTTTATACTTTGTCTTTGCCTCGTAGCTACTGATCATCCTCAGTCATACTTACCTATAGTTTCATCTCTGCCGTTGGCTCGCTCCAAGCCCGCGAGGGCTCGTCCTCGGGCATCGCGCTGCTTTCGCTTCCTTTGCTCGTGCCTCGCAATGCCTTTCAGGCACCGGAACCTCTCGAGGCGCTCAACCCAAGGACTGGGATCAACTTCGATAGCTAACCACTATGGAACTTTAGCCAACTGTTACCTTGCGGTGACTATAGAGGTGTTTATACTTTAGCTACAATGCAACGGCCTTAGCCAGTTGCACCCAATGACGATTTTTTGTTTGAGCGTTCAGCGAGTTCAAAAGCGTCTTGATTCTTTTGCTTACTTTTCTCATCAAGGAGAAAAGTAAGGCCCAGCCGGCGAGGCGAAAGCTTAATCAAAGCATTGCAGTTGAATCTGAAGCTTACCGCTTGCAAAGAACCATTAAGCTCTACTCCTAAATCAATGAGGGGCAGGGGTGGTTGAATACCACCAACTATAAAACAAAAAGGCAGAAGACCTCTTTAGATCTTCTGCCTTTTCAAGTAGTAAATTGACTTTATCTTCTTGCTTTTCCGCCGCCAAAATTTGCCTGCAGACCAATAGAAGGTATAAAGGTCATACCTGAGAAGCTATAAGCTTTATTATCAAGCAGTTCATACTTGCCGTAGTCCTGGTAGTACATGGTAAGGGCCGGAAGTATGTAAATGTACTTAAAGCCAAACTTGGCATTAACGAACAAGCCAAAAGATGGAAATGTATTCTTCGCCATCACAGATTCCACCTCTACAACTTCATCACCATACTTTTTAAACAGCCTGCCAGGTTCAAAGCCATATTTGATAGTAGTATGGTTATAAACAGCACCGAAAGCTATACTTCCGTTTTCCTCTTCTACTCCTATTGATCGGCTGAAGATAAGCGGTATGGTTACATCGCGGCGCTTGGCTGTAAACTGTAGCAGCGGCTGCAGTTTATCTAAAAAGAGTTTATCAACTATACCTGAACTTTGCCCTGCATATTGCAAACCTATACTTCCGTACCAATTTCCCTGACCTGGATTTTCTGGCGTACCGGTTGGGCCCAGGAACTGAAACTGCGTATCAAAAACATGCACACCCGAAGCATACTTATAGCCTACATCCACGCGCTCCATTAGGCCGTAGCGCAGGTAAAAATCAAAAGTTGGGCCTACTGGGTCCAGTGCATAAGCCAGCAAGCCTTTGGTAGCGGCATCTATCTGCTCATCATAGTACACCGAATCTTTTTTAGACAGCGCATCTACAGCGGCTTTGGTTATATCGTCTAGCTGGGCAATGGGCTCAGTGGCAACGTTGCCTCCAAAGTTAACCCCTGCTTTAAACTTGCCTGGTGCCGTTACCTTACCAGAGTTGATTACTGCACGCGGCGCCGTACAGCTTGCCGCTAAACCTATCAGCATCAGCACTAAGCTGCTGCGAAGAAATGTAAAATGTGAGCGCATAGTTTACCAGCGTAAAATGGAACTTACAAAGCTAATGAGAATTAAGACAAAAGGTGCACATAGTGCCAGTGCAGCTATACGCAAAGTTCGTGCCGTGTGGCAGGTATAAGCACAAAAAACCCCTCCTGTTTCAGGAGGGGTTTCGGTTAGTTATTTACTCAGGTATAAATTTCGCTCAGAGTATACCCTTACAAAGTAATCATCTTCCAGGTCATCAATGAAGTAGATAGCCTCGCCCGTAGATTTCATTTCAGGGCCCAGCTCCTTGTTCACTTCCGGGAATTTGTTGTAAGAAAACACCGGCACTTTTATAGCATAACCATGTCTGTATGGTTCAAAGTTGAAGTCTTTTACCTTCGCCTCGCCCAGCATGATCTTGGTAGCATAGTTTATGTAAGGCTCGCGGTATGCTTTTGCAATGAATGGGAAAGTACGCGAAGCACGTGGGTTAGCCTCTATAATATACACCACCTCATCTTTAACAGCGAATTGAATGTTGATCACACCTACCGTGTTCAGTGCCACAGCAATCTTTTTAGTATGCTCCTCTATCTGGCGCATTACGTTCTCGCTCAGGTTAAACGGAGGCAGCACCGCGTAAGAATCTCCGGAGTGGATACCAGCAGGCTCAATGTGCTCCATCACACCGCAGATGTATACATCCTCACCATCGCAGATCGCATCGGCTTCGGCTTCAATGGCACGATCCAGGAAGTGGTCGAGCAGTACTTTGTTGCCAGGGTGGTCTTTCAGCAGGTCAATTACGTGTGCTTCCAGCTCCTTCTCGTTTATCACGATCTTCATATTCTGTCCGCCAAGTACGTAGCTTGGGCGAACCAGCAACGGAAACTTCAGTTCCTTGCTCAGCTCAAGTGCTTCTTCAGCAGTCTCGATAACGGCAAACGGAGGATAAGGAATACCCAGGTCGCGCAGCAAACGAGAGAAAGAGCCGCGGTCTTCTGCTAAGTCAAGTGATTGGTAGCTTGTACCTAATATCTTAATACCGTAGCGATCCAGTTTCTCGGCCAGCTTAAGGGCAGTTTGTCCGCCCAACTGAACGATCACACCTTCCGGCTTCTCGTGCAGGATGATGTCATAGATGTGCTCCCAGAATACTGGCTCGAAGTATAACTTATCAGAAATATCAAAGTCTGTACTTACTGTTTCAGGGTTGCAGTTGATCATGATGGTTTCGTAGCCGCACTCTTTGGCAGCCAACACACCATGCACGCAGCTATAGTCGAATTCTATACCCTGGCCGATGCGGTTAGGGCCTGAACCCAGCACCACGATCTTCTTTTTATCAGAAACTATACTTTCGTTCTCGCCATCGAATGTGCTGTAATAGTATGGTGTCTTGGCCTCGAATTCTGCGGCACAGGTATCCACCATTTTGTACACGCGCTTAATACCAAGTTCCATACGCACTGCGTGTACTTCGCTTTCTTTGCAGCGCAGCAGGTGAGCGATCTGGCGGTCGGCGTAGCCTTTTGTTTTGGCTTCGCGCAGCAGCTCGGCAGGTATAGTATCCAGTCTATACTTTTCTATTTCCTTCTCCAGCATATCCAGCTCTTCTATCTGAGCCAGGAACCAAGGGTCGATCTTGGTCAGCTTCTGGATAGTGCTGGTCGGGATACCAATGCGCATGGCATCTTTCACATAGAACAGGCGGTTCCAGCTTGCGTTCTGCAGGTTATAGATCAGCTCATCGTAGTTGGTTTTTTCTTTGCCATCAGCGCCAAGGCCGTTGCGCTTGATCTCTAAACTCTGGCAGGCTTTCTGCAAGGCCTCCTGGAACGTGCGGCCAATACCCATTACCTCACCCACAGATTTCATCTGAAGGCCAAGCTTACGGTCAGCACCCGGGAATTTATCGAAGTTCCAGCGCGGTATTTTTACGATAACGTAATCCAGCGCAGGCTCAAAGTATGCTGATGTAGTTTTAGTGATGGCGTTTTTCAGCTCATCCAGGTTATAGCCAATCGCCAGCTTAGAAGCGATTTTTGCAATTGGGTAACCAGTTGCCTTAGAGGCCAGCGCCGACGAGCGGGAAACACGCGGATTGATCTCGATGGCAATGATGGTATCGTCGGCAGGGTTAACCGAGAACTGCACATTACAGCCACCAGCAAACTGCCCGATGCCGTTCATCATTTTTATAGCCAGATCGCGCATTTTCTGGTACACAGTGTCTGGCAGCGTCATGGCAGGAGCTACGGTTATCGAGTCGCCGGTGTGGATACCCATTGGGTCGAAGTTCTCGATAGAGCAGATGATGATCACGTTGCCCACATTATCGCGGAGCAACTCCAGCTCATACTCTTTCCAACCAAGTATACTTTGCTCTACCAGTACCTCGTGTGTTGGCGAGGCGTGCAGGCCACGGGTAAGAGCGGCATCAAATTCTTCAGGGCTATTAACAAAACCGCCCCCCGTACCACCAAGAGTAAACGAAGGGCGGATTACCAGCGGAAAGCCGATTTCCTGCGCTATTTCTTTTCCTTCGAGGAAAGAGGTTGCAGTGTATCCTTTACAAACGTTTACCCCAAGTTCCAGCATTTTCAGTCGGAACTGCTCGCGGTCTTCCGTCGTCTCAATGGCTTTGATATCAACACCAATAATGCGAACGCCATACTTTTTCCAGATACCGGCTTTCTCGCATTCTATAGCCAGGTTAAGAGCAGTCTGGCCACCCATAGTTGGCAATACAGCATCGATCTTATGCTTTTCCAGTATCTCAATGATATATTTTTTCTCAAGCGGCTTCAGGTACACATGATCTGCCGTAACCGGGTCGGTCATAATGGTGGCAGGGTTAGAGTTTATGAGTGTAACCTCGATACCCTCCTCGCGGAGTGAGCGGGCGGCCTGAGAGCCGGAATAATCAAATTCAGCAGCCTGTCCGATAACAATAGGACCAGAACCAATAATAAGAACAGATTTAATGGAGGTGTCTTTAGGCATGGGAGTGGTATGTATAAATTGCCCAAAGTTAGTGCAAAATGTTGGGGCATACAAAATGAAAATACCACCAATGCACATTTAAAAATTATTTCATAGTGAAATAGCCAATGCTAATATCCTGTTACTGGCTCAAAATCTACAGGTTATTAACCTTGCCGCCCCTGTATACACGTATAAAAAAGAACACCACATAAAGTATAAAACAATGCGAAAACCAAAAGAAGAAGATATAATAACAAACTCCGACGAAAGCAGGCGCTTACCCGACGAGTCTCCGGAGCCACTTACAGGCACCAAAATGGAAAGCCATGATATATTGGACAATGAACCTGAAGGAAAGGAAGAAGGCGGTAATGTAGCAGCCAAAGACGAAGAAGACACACGCAAACTAGATGGCAGCAATGCTAACAACCTTCGCACTAAATAGCCAATTTTTTTGATGTATTTACACAGGTGTTGCCACACTAATCTGTTAATGTGGCAACACTTCTTTATCAGGTTATAACATTGAAAATAAACACATTAAATATTTATTATTTTCCCTCAAAATGTCTCATTTTTATTTGATAATCGCCTAAAAATAACTAACATTACTATAGCCAATATAACCCATGCACAAGCTATGGTATACCTGTACAACGACTTCCTTTACGTTGAGTACTATGCCTCCACAGGTGTACTGGTATCACAATGGCATGGCAAGTGCAACAGCCTTCAGTACCGGCAATCTCTTATACAATACCTGCGCATTTGCAAACAGCTAAACCTGCGCTATGCAGTAACAGACCGGCGGCTGCAACAGGCCTTACCCCCCGAAGATATGGAGTGGATGGAGAAGCATTTTATGACAGCCTTCAACAAATTACCTCTGGAACGTGTGGCCGTCGTCAGTGCTTACGACCCCAACGCTGAAAAGCAACTCCGGCAACTGTACCAGCAATTAAACCCGAGAACTGATTTTGAAAGCCGCTGCTTCGAAGACCTCACCTCCGCCTACGACTGGATCACCGCCACCAGGTAAACCCTCCACCTCCTTATCATCTCCCTTACCTCCTTGCCCTCTTTTATACTTTCCTCTTCGGTAATTATAGTTATATTGCCCTTATGCTATACTTTATACTGAAGCTCATTTTCCGTATTGGGCTGTGGGTATTTTACCGCAGGTTTGAAGTGCGTAACAGGTTCAGGTTACCGCAACAAGGTCCTATGCTTATAGTTGCCAATCACCCCAACACGTTTATGGACCCTGTGGTGATTGCCTCTCTCTTCAGGCAGCCGGTATACTTTATAGCTAAGAGCACAGTGTTTAACTCGCCGTTTAAGAAGTGGCTGCTGCGCCGCATGAACCTTATACCCATACATCGCCGCGAAGATGCCCCGGCAGACCAGGCAATACTGAGTAACGACGAGACCTTTGAGACAACTTATAAAGCGCTGCAGGAGGGTAAAACGCTACTGATATTTCCGGAGGGCAACAGCTTTAACGAACGCCGACTACGCAAACTTAAAACCGGTACGGCACGCATGGCGCTAGGTGCAGTGCAGAATTTCCCGGGGCTTGATGTGCAGATCTTACCTATCGGCCTGAATTACTCTGACCCTACCCGCTTCCGGAGCCATGTGTTTGTGAACATAGGAAAGCCCATCGAGGCAAAAGATTACATAGCCGATTACCAACAGGATGCACCTGCTACTGTTTACCGCCTGACAGATGAGATACGCCTGCGCCTTGAAAAGCTGATCATAACTACAACTACGCAGGAGGAAGACGAACTGGCCCGACAGATAAACGCCATTTACAAGCATAAACTTACAGCAGACATAGCCAAAGACAGCCAAAAGCAGGAGCAGGACTTTCTGGTAACCAAAGCCATCCTGCGTAGCATGAATTATTTTACACAGGCGCAGCCTGAGCGGGTGCAAAGTATAAAGGCTAAACTGGCAGGTTACACCCTGCAATTACAACGCCTGCAACTGCACGATGCTATACTTGGCAAAGGCAACCGCCAGCTATTTATGCAAAGTATGGGAGCTGTTTTATACTTGGTGCTGGGGCTGCCAGTATACCTGTACGGCCTTGTTAATAACTACATACCCTACATAATCCCTTCAAAAGTTGCCGACCTGCTTACCGAGGAAGAAGAATTCCGGGCACCAATTATGCTGACTACAGGCATTTTCTCTTTTCCTATACTTTATACTTTGCAGGCCATAATTTTCTGGCAGCTTACACACTCCTCCACCTGGCTTTTACTATACCTGCTAAGCCTGCCCGTTACCGGCTTCTTCACGCTGCACTACTGGAACACCCTGTGCTACACCAGAGGCCAGTTAGGCTACCTGCAACTCTTCTTCAAACGCCAGAACCTGGTAAGCAACCTGAAGCAACAGCGCCAGTTCATTTTAACTGAACTGGAGCAGGCAAAGCAGGACTATACTTTTATCTCTGAACAGAACGAAATGAGCAATTAACCGCCTGTAGCTCACATCCACACTCGCTTTTAGTATGCCTACCAATTCCAATATTGACTATATTAATTTTTTTAAAAATAATATAACACAAGCTATAACAAATTGCTCATCCTACTAGTATTTCCTATAGTCTTATTTTATTAATTATTCAGATGAAATCGGAGCTGTATGGAAAAAAACCTTTACTCAAACCATGGCGGTACTATGTCTGCTTATGAACAAGCAAATTCACCCCAAACCTCTTCTCTTCCACTTATAAGTACTTCAGCTAAAGTTCCTGTACAAACCTTACCTAAAGCTTATACTTTATACTTAGCGCTGGTATTGCTACTGGTTATACTTGTTTCGCCGTTTGCTTCTGCACAACCACCTGCCGGGTTTTCAGATCAACAGGTAGGCACTGACTGGAATGCTGCCGTTGGCCTGACCTTCTCTAAAGATGGTAAAAGAATGTATGTATGGGAAAAGGCAGGCAAAGTATGGATAGTGGAGAATGGCACCAAAAAACTCCTGCTCGACATAAGTCCTGAAGTGGGCGACTGGAAAGACCATGGCCTGATTGGTTTTGCACTGCACCCTAACTTTGAACAGAATGGCTACATTTACCTGCTTTACATTGTAGACAGGCACCACCTGATGAAGTTTGGCACAAGTAGCTATAGCGCCACCACCGACGAATATTTTGCTGCTACCATAGGTCGTCTTACCCGTTACACGGCCCGCTCCAGCGACAACTTTACCAGTGTAGACCCCGCCAGCCGAAAGATCTTATTGGGTGAAAGCCCTTCGACAGGTGTAGCTATTACTGCCGGCGGCCACGGTGTAGGCACAGTTGCTTTTGGCACCGATGGCACATTGCTGGTATCCACAGGTGACGGAGCTGTAAACGCATCATCAGATGTTGGTAGCCTGAGCACAAGTTATTACCAGCAAGCATTAAATGATGGCATCTTAAAGCCTAAAGAAAATGTAGGGGCGTTTCGTGCACAGCTCGTAGACTGCCATAACGGTAAAATACTCCGCCTCGATCCAGCAACCGGAAACGGTGTTCCCAGCAACCCTTTTTACGATGCGAACAATCCTCGCGCGCCAAAATCAAGGGTATGGGCACTAGGTTTTCGTAACGGTTTCAGGTTTTCGGTTAAGCCCGGATCTGGTAGTACCAATCCTGCTGATGGAAAACCAGGCGTACTTTATGTAGGCGATGTAGGCTGGAACACATGGGAGGAGCTGGATGTAGTAACAGGTCCGCGCATGAATTTTGGCTGGCCTGTGTTTGAGGGCTTGGAAGCCCAAAGCACCTACAGCACTAAAAAAATAGCCAACCGCGATGCTCCTAACCCGCTCTATAACTCCGGTGGTTGTACTCAGCAGTACTTCTACTTTACCGACCTTATCCGGCAGGCCACCCTCGAAACAAATCCTACCTTTAAAAACCCATGTAATACAACGCAGACTGTACCTGCAGGCATTCCTACTTTTGTGCATGTGCGCCCAACAATAGAATGGCAGGATGCAGAAGGTGGTATCGCACGCGTAGGTACATATTCTGGAACAACAGCTACAGTTGCAACCATTGGCACACCAGAATCCGGTGTAACGGGCACGCCTTTCAGAGGCAATTCTTCAACGGGTGGGGTTTGGTATACTGGCACCATGTTTCCGGCTGCTTACCAGAACACTTACTTCCATGGCGACTATGGCCAGGGCTGGATAAAGAACTTCGTGCTCGACAGCAACCATAAAATGAAAGAAGTGCGCAACTTTATAAACAACGACGCTATTGTTGTGCACTTTGAAATGCACCCCACCGATGGCAGCCTGTACTACATAAACTATGCTTCGCAGATCAGGCGGATCACATATGGCGGCAACCAGCCTCCGGTAGCAGCAGCTTCATCAAATAAAACGTATGGTCCTTCGCCACTCGCTGTTAACTTTTCAAGCAGCGGTTCCAAAGACCCTGAAGGCAGCGCCATAACATATTCCTGGAACTTTGGAGATGGCTCGGCGGCAAGTACAGCGGCCAATCCTTCGCATACTTTCTCAGGCACTGCTGGCGTACCTAAACGTTACGATGTAAAACTTACTGTAAAAGATGATAAAGGAGCCACCGGAAGCACCACACTTCCCATTTATGTAAACGATACTCCTCCTACCATCAACATCACCAGCCCTTCAGCAGACTTTAAGTATTCATCATCGGGCAATACAACTGTTAACCTGAAGGCCACAGTAACAGACAAGGAGCATGCAGATTCGGAGCTTGAGTATAAATGGCAGGTTGTGATGCACCACAACACCCATACCCATCCCGAAGAACCTATATATGCCAAAGAAACTACCGTTACCGTAGCGCCCGAAGGAGGTTGTGAAACGGGCGAAACTTTCTGGGCACGTATTCATCTAACTGTTACCGATGCTCTTGGGCTTTCCAGCACCTCGTATGTAGATATTTACCCTGACTGCCCTACTGCTGCTACAACTTTTTACAGAGCTATTAACCTGAACGGCGACCCTCTGGTGATTGATGGTAAACAGTGGGGAGGCAAGGCCGCTACAAATTATACTTTCAGTGGTTCAAGCGCTGTTAATACCACCACCACACTTAACCCAGCCACAGATGCGGACAGGGAAAAGATGATACGGTCGTTCATTTACAGCCGCACGGCGCGTGTAACAATGTCGGCAGTGCCGCAGGCGCAGTACCAGGTATACTTATATGTGTGGGAAGATAATAATGCAGAAACTTATAGCATATCGCTGAACGGCCAGGAGGTACTTGCCAACTATAACAGCGGCTCGGCGGGCACCTGGAAAAAGCTTGGCCCCTGGACCACAAATGTCGGATCGGGTGGCACCATAAGTGTAACAACATCCGGAGGCATGGCCAACTTATCAGGTATAGAAGTCTGGAAAGTAGAATCGGGTGGTACTACAAATAAGCCACCTACCGTAAGTATAACTGCACCTACAGCAGGCACTACACTTACACTGGGCATGGCCACAACTATAAGCGCAACAGCTTCAGACCCGGACGGAACAGTTAGTAAAGTAGAGTTTTTAGCAAACGGCACCAAGATCGGGGAAGACACCTCAAGCCCCTACAGCATCTCCTGGTCTCCGAACGCTGCAGGCGACATTAACTTAACAGCTCGCGCTATAGACAACAGCAGTGCCAGCACTACCTCGCCAGCAGTTGCCGTTAAAGTAAATGATACCAGCACTCCACCTCCGGCTGGTACACTTTACAGGGCCATAAACCTGAATGGTAATCAGATTAACATTGATGGCAACAACTGGGAAGGCAGCACTGCACCTAACTATACTTTTAGCGGCAACACGTTCAGCAACCAAAATGTGACCCTAAATCCTGCTACAGATGCAAACCGGGCAACTATGATTCGATCCAGTATCTATAGCACCTCCGCCCGTGTTACACTTACATCGGTACCAAACAATACCTATGATGTATACCTGTATGTATGGGAAGATAACAATGCGCAAACCTATAGTATTTCGTTAAACGGCAGCGTGGTACAGAGCAACTATAATAGTGGAGTTGCAGGCACGTGGAAACGGTTGGGCCCTTGGCGCACAACAGTAAGTAACGGAAGCATCAGCATTACAACTTCGGGAGGTACAGCTAACTTATCAGGAATAGAAGTTTGGGCAGCCGGCAGTGCACCACCACCAACAGAAACCTGCACCGCCTCAGGCAGTATAGTTTGGGAGAAATGGACAGGAATATCGGGCACAAGCATTTCCAGCATTCCTGTGGCTTCCCCACCAAACAGTACCCAAACCCTCACCCAGCTTGCCACACCCGGTGCTACCGGCGATAACTATGGCAGCCGCATCCGGGGCTATGTATGCGCTCCGGCATCGGGCAACTATACTTTCTGGGCTGCCGGCGACAACACCGTAGAAGTATGGCTAAGCACTGATGCCAACCCTGCCAATAAACGCCGCCTCATTGCCTTTACGGGCAACACCCTTAGCCGCGAATGGACAAAGTATCCCGAGCAGAAATCGGCACCTGTGGCCCTGGAGGCAAACAAGCGCTACTACATCGAGGTGCTGCACAAAGAAGCCACCGGCGGTGACCATGTAGCCGTTGGTTGGCAGCTGCCAAACAGCACACTTGAACGGCCTATACCTGCCAGCAGGATATCGCCCTATGAAGAACAGTCGGCGGCAACTTTAACGGGAGCAACCACAGCATTACCAACTCCTGAAGAAGAACCTCTTATGCTATACCCTAACCCATTCCAGGATTTGCTGAATATATCTTACACAGCAGCAGAAACGGGTAATGCAGAGATTACTCTTTATAACTACACAGGTGCTGTGGTAAGGAAGGTATATGGCGGCCAAGTAGAAAAAGGAAGGCAATATACTTTTGAAGTGGAAACCCGGGACCTGCCGAACGGTTTATACTTTGGCAGAGTAACCATGGGTTCTGCAACTACAGACAGGAAAGTAGTACTAACAAGATAGCTGTTTGAGCAACTTTAATCTGCACCCTTAAGCCCGAATAACGCTTTGGTTCTGAATGCTTAAGGGTGCTTCTTTTGCAACACACCATTCATAAATTAGCATACCGACATGGACCTAAAACAAGCTAAACAGGATTTAACCCATATATAATTTAAGCCAAAACGCTAAGTAGTTACTGCACTTTATTCAGCAATAAATACGTAAAACAATGGCAATCAAATAACTATAAATACTTATCCAAGACGGCTTAAATAACCATATGTAAGAATCTCTTCATATTAATTGCATTAAACTTTTTACCTATTTTCCAATTGTGCCGTAAAAGGGATACTGGAGTTTAAAATCATTACTGTTTAATTATTCAAAAAACTATGAAACGAACGTATGTAACTTTATTGGCATCGGCTTTCTTCGCAGCCTCTACAATGTCGGCTTGTACTACAAATAGCACTACAGGCACAGAAAGCGATACAGATACAACTACTGAAGAAGGAACAACAAGCGGTACTACTTCTGGTACTACAAGTGGCTCTACTACTATGGGCACCACTTCTGGTACTACTAGCGGAACCACATCTGGCACAACAAGCGGTACCACTTCCGGTACAACTACTATGGGTACTACCAGCGGCACCACATCAGGCACAACTTCTGGTACTACCTCCGGCACAACTTCCGGTACAACTACTACAGGTACTACTTCCGGAACAACTTCTGGTACTACAACTGGTACAACTACCGGAACTACCTCAGGTACCACTTCTGGTACAACAACTATGGGTACTACATCTGGCACCACTTCTGGCACAACCAGTGGTACTACATCTGGTACAACAAGCGGTACAACTACTGGCACTACAACCGGTGGTTCAACTTCAGGCACTACTTCTGGCACAACTACCGGCAAATAGGCCCACACCGTACATATACTTATTGAGGCAAAAAGGCAAGCACCATCTGGTTTTTGCCTTTTTGTTTTTGAGCTAGATAACAGCAATACCCTTACCCATGAACTACCTGAAGCAATACCTTCGCAAAGTATTTACTGTAGACCTGCGGGCGCTGGCTGTTATGCGCATCTGGATCGCAGGCATTATACTTACTGATCTTGCCATCAGGGCATCAGATCTGGAAGCGCATTATTCAAACATGGGGGTGCTGCCTCTGCATGTGCTTTTCCAATACACCTGGAACCCTTACCACTTTTCTTTCCATACATTAAGCGGTTTGTGGCAATTTCAGGCAGTTTTGTTTGTGATACAGGCTGCATTTGCTGTTTGCCTGATGATCGGCTACAGAACAAGATTTGTTACCGTAGCCAGCTGGATCCTGCTGCTCTCGCTACAAAACCGGAACACACTTATTTCTCAGGGCGGCGACGACCTGCTCCGCATGCTTTTATTCTGGGGTATTTTCCTGCCTTGGGGCAAGTTTTACTCTTACGATTCTACCAAAGCCAAAGAAACCGACCTGCCGCAAACCACCACTTACTTTAGCGCTGCCACCGTTGCCTACATCATGCAGATATTCCTGGTATACTTTGCTACAGCGCTGCTAAAACACTCGCCGGAATGGAGCACCGAAGGCACAGCTTTATACTATGCCCTGAGTTTGGACCAGATACTGATGCCGGGTGGTAGACTGATCTATCCCTACCCCGAGTTGCTTCGTTTTCTTACCTTAACTACTTATTATACCGAGCTGATCTTACCGTTCCTGCTGTTTATACCTTTCTACAACAGTGTTTTCAGGTTGATTGTAGCGGGTGTATTACTTGGCTTCCATATCGGTATCAGCCTTACGTTATTTGTAGGCTTGTTCTACCTGATAAACATTGCGTCTATAGTTGGCTTGCTACCACCTGCGGCTATGGACTGGGCTGAGAAGCGTTTCCTGGCATCTTTTCGAAGGCCGCTTACAGGTCAGTTCCAGCGCATTTTCAGAGGACTCAGGAGCCCCGCAACCATACAAATGCAGGTCAGGCTGCACCGCCCGCTAATGTCGCTGAGCTGGCAGAAAATAACCAAAGAAGTGGTTGTATCATTGTTACTTTTCTACTGCATCTGGTGGAACCTGAGCGATACTTACCTGAAGGTGCCGCGCCTTGCTGATAACGCACGCTGGGTAGGTCATTTGCTGCGCATAGATCAGTATTGGGGTATGTTTGCGCCCGTAGTTTTTAAAGATGATGGCTGGTATGTACTGGAAGGAAGAACCGCTGAAGGCAAAGCCATTGACCTTAACCAACAGGGCAAGGAAGTAGATGATACAAAACCTGCATCTGTGGTATCCCTATTCAAGAACGACAGATGGCGGAAGTACTCTGAAAATTACCTGTTTGTGCACAACGCCTATATGCGGCCTTATTACTGCAATTACCTTATGCGCCGCTGGAACGAAGCACACCCTAAACAACCTATCGAAGACCTGCAAGTGGTATACATGAAAGAGCCTTCGCTGCCCGATTATAAAGTAGCCGTACCTACCCGCGAAGTACTTTGTGCCTGCGCTACACAGTAGCAACAGGCACAAAGTACTTCTGTTATTTCTTCTTCCGGAGCATACGGCCTACAGCAGCAGCTACCATACCACCTGCAAAGTATAAGCCTATTGTCATGGCCTTGGTTTGGGTGGTGCGGCCACTCGGAGCTTCGCCTAAACCTAGAGGGCCCGGCAATAAAACGCCTCCTATACCGGCGGCTGCGCCTAAAAATGCCCCCCGCAGCCAGGCATTTTTATCTGTACCAACTAAACTATAGTATAGCGAGTTTGATACAATATCGCCTCCTAAAGCCCAGGTATGTAGTTCATCATCCTGAGGCGGTTCTTCGCCGGCTTTGCGCATTATTTTGGCTATGGCACGCATTCCTAGCAAATCCATGCGGGGTGCGTTGGGTACGGTGCGGCGTATAGTTTCGTGCAGGGCAGTTACAACACAGGCGCCTGCCAGACCGCCTGCTAAGGCATTTATTGCTTTCATAGTTTAATCAGGTTAAAGTGTGTGGTGAGTATACGGGGCAGCAGCGGTTTATAGTTTGTTAAAGTATAAACTGATTAGTCAATGAAGTAGCGGTTTGCAATTACGCTGTGCTCTCCTGTCTTGCGCGTATCAGTTGGGCTATCGAACACTACAAGCACGCTGTTCTTATCGTAAATAGCCAGGCCTTCTGCCTTATCTTTACCCGACTGGTCTCCGTGCCCATGTGGTACCTCCTGTAAGCGCTCCAGCTCATTGGTGTGCACCATCATTTCCTGCTCTTTGTCCTGCATGGCATTGCGCCAACGGTAAATGGCAATTACTCCATCCAGATCCATGGTGGGGCCGGCAAGTATGTACATATCGTCTCCGAGAATGCGCAGCTCGCGAATGCCTTTACCTTTGAGGTGCAGAAAGTGCTTTTTGTAATGCCGCTCCTTGGTAAGCTTTTTCAGCTTCAGCAGGCCCTTTTCATCTTCCTCTATTTCTATCTCCAGCACAATGGCCCAGCCCCGCAGCACCGGCCCGCGCAGGCCAATAAATATCCGTTTATCTCTGATAGCAAGCCCTTCGATATCGAACCCATTGTCTTTACCCGGAATGCTCATAAAAGGCCCGATGTGAGGATCGTCTTGTAAGGCTTCGGTTAAAAGGTTACTTTCTTTGTTGCCGTTGAGGCGGGCGGCATGTAACATATGCTCCGGGTTGTTGGGGTCGGGGCATTCTTTGTACAGGTTATAGTTACCAGTTTTCTCATCAAGTATAACCGGGATGCGCGCCAGCATATAACGATTAGGATCAGTTGTAACCTTTGCTAACCGTTTCATCTGGTCTTTGGCTGAGTCTTGTTTGCGGGGTTTCTTACGCTTGAGGCTGTGCGAGCCTATTACCCACAGGTAATTCTCAGAGATGGCCATACCTTCGATATCTATCTCGCTGTGGTTTTTATCAGGCAGGTCCAGGAAATCGGTCAGGCAAAAAGAGTGGTGGTCTGCAAAAGTAGCTTCATCGGTCAGCGACAGGCGCTCTATGGTTGTGCGTTCATCGCAACTAAGCCACAAATTGTTACCGGTGCGCAGCACTGTAGAGAGACCGTCGCGCACATGCTTGCCTACGGAGTTAAGACTGTGCTCGGAGTTAAATTGAAGTATAATGTTTTCTTCCATGTAGTGTTTGTTTCTGTACCTGGAACAGGAGTGGTGAACGCAGGAGCTATCAATCAAGTATAACAACGCTTGGCAGCCTGCACTAAAGTATAAAGTTAACAGCGTAAAAAGCTAACTTACCTCTTTGCGTTTCTCTTCAAAAAGAAAAGCCGGACAATAGCTGTCCGGCTTTATACTTTATAGGCAGAAGCTATATTTAGCTCTTATTCATGTTCTTGTTCATCTTTTTGCTGCCGCCCATGTTCATTTTGTTCTTTTTCATAGTGTTCATGGCCATCCAGCCTGCACCAAGAGCTAACAAGCCACCACCAACTACTTTTTGTGTAGTAGAAAGGCCATTTACTTTGGTCATAGTTGAGTTGCTGAACTGCTGCAGTTTATCTGTAAGGTTGCTGGTAATATTGCTAAGGCCACCTTTGCCGGAAGTACCAGACTGAGAGGCCTGACCGCTCATACCTGATGTTGAACTTCCGCTTATTGTGCTGCCTTGTGACGTCTGATTAGCTTTCGACTGGTTCATTTTATTCTCGTTGTTTTCCATGGTAATAAGTATTTTAAGTCTCACTTAATTAAGATGCTTCTCCTTACATCAGTCTCGGGCTTTATCCCTTCTGCGTCAGAAGCATCAGACTTATTTTATCGCGAAATGCTACATATAGTTTCGTTTATTTCTTTATTTCGCATTAAGCACAACACCATCTTACAAAATTTCAATACCCAAAAACAGAGCACAATCAAGCATAAACCCTTAATAATCAACCACAACACAAGAAAAAAAGCTTTGCAAACAACTAACACACCCTTACTAAATTTATAAATGCATAGCTTTTAGTTTTTCGAGCGCTGCCATGGTTTTCTGCCACTCTTCGTCGTCTTCTTTTGTAGCAATAGGCACATGGTCTTTGTTCTTGTAAAAGAGCAGGATGTTTTGCTGCAGATCCATGGGTGTTTGCCTGAACTTGTTTTGCTCTAGTTTCACCAGCAGTTCTGCATAGGTTTTATCTGTCAATTCATAATCACCGGCACGGGTTTGTTTCCCAGTATCCAGCTGCATGTTGCGCAGGTTTATACTTTTGCTTTGGTGTAACATTTGCTGCAGTATGGCAGTGTAATTTTCCAGGGTGGTGTTAAAGCTCTCCATAAAAAGCTTTTCGGCTTCGGGAGTAGGTGGCTTAAATGCAAGCGGCCTCAGCGGACCAACTTTTGGCGCTATACGCATAACCCAGGCAGCAAACCGTGCAATCAGGTTTGGCTTATCATACTCATGGCCAAAGTTATCATGAAAGCTGGCCCTGCTCATGCGGTACATAAACTGGCGGCGGGTTATACTTGGTTTTTCTTTCTGTATATCGCCTTTCTTAGCTTGCCATGCGGCCTTTGTCAGGTCCGGGAAAATGTTGCGGATAGTGTATCGGTAACTGTTAATAGCCAGAGGCAGGTTTATAAACACCTCGCCCAGCTCCAGCCCATAGGTTTTAAGAAACGCTTTCTCCAGCACCTCTTTCGATACCTCAAAGCCAATAAATTCCTGGTAGTTTTCGCTGGCATAGTTACCACGCGCTACCTGCAGCACATCAAACCCGAACTCCGTTTTTACATGCGAAATAGGATCTTCGGCATACGTTACAATTTCGCCATGTTCCTGTTTTACCTTTGGGTACACCAGCGCTACTGCCCGGTTAGTGCCCATAGGGTGGCCATAGATATCGGCGTTATAATGAGCCAGGGCGCCAAGCGCAAAAGCATGTTCGTTTAAGGTTTTAGAAGAGTTAATGAGGTTCTGCACAAAGTCGCCGCTGCGCACATAGTGTACCAGGTCTGTGAAGAAAGTGCTGCCAAACGGATAGTAGCCCATGTCCTGCATTATAGAGCCGCCATACGCGTAAGCATGCGCTTTTCGGAGCTCCTCTTCAGTAGCTTTTGGATAATGCTTTTTCAGAAGTGGCTGCAGCGATGTTTGCCAGGCAGCATCTACAACGGCCTGGTGCGTAAGTACGCCATATGCCGAGGCAACAGGGGCCTTCAGCAACAGCAGCAAAAACAGGGTGAAGCAGAATAATCTGCGGCAGGTGTTATAGTTCATAACCTGCTTTACGATTTACATACAGAAAGGGCTATACTTGTTTGTGCTGCCGAACTTTGCTGCGGTAGGTTATCATCTCAGTCAGGCTTATACCCACCAATACCCACAAGGCACCTAACAGGAAACCAGCCGCCACATCCGTAAGGTAATGCACACCCAGGTAAATTCTGCTGAAGCCAACCATAAGTATGATAAAGCCTGCCAGCCACAGAATCCACCAGCGCTGCCACTGTTTAGTGTAATGCCGTGCCAGGAAATAAGCTAAAGTACCGTATAGCGCCATACTTGTAGTGGCATGGCCGCTCGGGAAAGAATGGTTGTGTTCCTGGTAATAAGCTACCTCCTGCGGGCGCTCGCGACTAATAAAATTTTTACCATACTGCACCGACAGGCCTATACCTCCCATAACCAGCCAAAATGCCAGTATAGCTACAAATTTCCTCTTGTACAAAAAGACAAGTGTAGCCAAACCTCCAACTATAAAAACTGCTTCGCGCGAGCCCAGGTACGTAAATATGTATAACGTTTGGCTGAGCCACTCAGAGCGCATGCTGTAAAGCAGATCTGTGAAATTAGTATCAAACGCTACCATACCCTGCGATTCTATGATCTCCTCGGTAAGTTCTGACAAGAGCGATGCATTTACCCAGAACACCAGCAACAACAGCGAGAGCGGCAAACCAACAAAAGAGGCGGTGCTAAAGCGATCAAGTATAAAATCTGTCAGGCGCGGGTAGCGTTTTTTAAGCCACAGCAGCACTGGCAGCCGCGACAACCAAAGGTAAATATCACGCAGGGTATAAGATAGTGGGTTTTTCATAGAAGCAGGTTAGATGCTGCCTGGGTACTCCTGCCTATACGCTGATAAAGCTGCCGGGTATGCTAACCCCTCCGGATTAGTGCAAAACATTTAATGTGGTTTTAAGGCAACATCCGCTACCTAAATAAAGTACATAAACTTATGGAACGGCTTGAGCAGATGTATGATAAGCTCCTGCTAGGTGTAGGAGTTGTGTTGCTGGTGATATTGTGGGTACATATTCCAGCAGCTCCTTCACGCGATGTGCACCATTATGCTGTTTATAACTCTGCCTCTGCCGAAACAGCCTCTACCTCTAAATGGACGTATCTGCGCCCGGATAAAGCTTTATCGCCGCGCCAGGTGGTAAGTATACAGCTTAAGGCCCTGCAACAGAACGATAAAAGCGCCAGCGGCATTATCACTGTTTTTAACTTCTCGTCTCCTACTAACCGGGTACAGCTCGGCCCGCTCAACCACTTCAGAATGTTAGTACGCGATCCTGATTACAGTACAATACTAAACTTTGAATCTTACAAATCTGGAAAATTGGTTGTGAGCGATAACTCTGCTTACCAGCTGGTGGTAATAAAAGGGAAAGATGGCCAGCAGGCAGCATTTCTGTTTATACTTACACAGCAAAAACGCGGCCCGTATAAAGGCTGCTGGATGACTGAAGGCATAGCCCGCATGCAACCAGAGCCTCAAACATTTAATCTGTAGTTTATACTTCAGAGCACCAGGTCCATTTTGATATCGGCGCGTTCATAGATGCTTGGCGGCATAGGTACTTCAATAAAACCAAGGCTTCGGTACAGGTTCAGGGCAGTTTCCAACTTTCTGTTTGATACCAGGTATACTTTTGCAGCGCCAGCCTCCTTTGCCTTTTCAACAGCAGCCTCGCCCAGTTTCTTACCTATTTTAAGGCCTTGTGCAGCCGGCGTTACAGCCATTTTAGCCAGTTCGTACACGCCATCGCCTTCATTTATCAGGGCGCAGGTGCCTACTATCTCGTTGTTGTAAGTGGCCATCAAGATATACCCGCCTTTGTTTATGATGTAATCCTGTGGGTTGCCCAACGATTTATAGTCGGCCTCCTCCATCACAAAATAACGAGTTATCCACTCTTCGTTTAGCTCACGGAACTTTGCAGCGTGCTGCGGTTCAAAATCAAGTATCTGCACAGTGGCGTTTGTATCTGCTGACATTGTTAATTGAGAGTATAGTAAGGGCAAAAGTATAGCACCCTCGTTACAACACCAAACACACTTTTCCTCAAATACTGAACATGTACTTTATTTCAGCAGGTTGCCACGGAGCTCGCCGTTAGGGTAAGTAGTGCTGTGAATGTTCACATACCAGAGGCCGGCCCGCAGGTCTGCTTCTTCCTGTGGCGATAGCTCACGGGTACTACCAGTAACAGTGCCGTCACGGTCTGTATCGAAGTTGGGGATATCAATAACCGGCGGAGCAGTTGAATTTCTATCGGCAGGGCCATGAAAGTGCATGGCAGTTGTATTATCATTCGGATTGCCGAGGGTCCAGCTAATGGTATAGTCCAGGGTGTTGGTATCGTCGTTATACTTGACATCCATGATACCATAGCCCGTTGTATTTACCGGTGGCCGCTCGTTTGTGCCCACTAACTCTATATTACTAAAATTAATATCGTTGAAGATCAGGTTATTGTCTTCGTCGTCTTCGTTGCAGGCCGTAGAAGCGACCAGCAGAAAAAACAGGCCTGAAAGTATAAACCTGTTCAGTTTAAAAGTATAGATTTCCATCAGCAGCACATTTAAAGTATAACTATATTATTCCTACTAGTGCAGTTTTGCAGTAGTTAAGGGCATTACCTAAAATTCCGTGAGCAGCCGATAGCTATACATCAACCTGTGAATTATGCTGGTATACTTACCTGGGAAGTATAAAAGAACAGAGCGGCTAATGGCCGCTCTGTTGGTATGTTAGCTGTTCTGGGCAATGGTACCTGCCTCCGGCACTTTCACTTTTTCAGTTTTCTTTAGCCCGGATACTACTTCTATGTTTATGCCGTCAGAGATTCCTGTTTTAATCTCGCGCTTCTCGAAAACCTGTGGCGCAGTTTCCACCTCTACGTAAGGCTTTTCTTTTTCAAACTTCAGCATACTTTCCTTTATGGCCAGTACCTTCTCGCGTTTGTCCAGCACAATGTCGGCGTTGGCGCTGTAGCCGGCTCTTATAAAGTCTTTTTCATCCAGCAGCACTTTTGCCCGGATCGGGAATTTAATAGCCCCTTCTACCTCGGTGCCTTTAGGAGCGATGTACTCCAGTTTGGCATTGAAAACACGTCCTTCGATAGCGCCAATAGTCAGCAGCAGGTCCATGTTCTCTTTCAGTTTACCAACTTCTGATTCATCTATTTCGCCCTCGAACACCAAGCTGCGCATATCTGCTACCGATGCAATGGTTGTACCCTCGTTAAAGTTGTTGCGCTCGATGATAGAGGTACCCACTTTTACCGGTACGTCCAGCAGCATACCATCTATGGTAGAATATACCAGGTTAGATGCCTGGCCGCTGCGTTTAGATGCACCCTCACGCACCAGTTGCAGGTTATTTTCTGCTGCCTGCAGAGCCTGTCGTGCCAGGTTAAACTCAGCTTTATACTTGCGGAACTCCTGCTCGGGCACCACTTTCTGCTGGTATAGTTGCTCGTAGCGGGCAAACTCGCGTTTGGCTTCATCAAAATTTATACGGGCAGTTTGTACTTCGCTTTCGGCATTGTTCACGTTCACGATGTTAGGCACGATCTTTACCTTTGCCAGCAACTGGCCTTTCTTCACGATCTGCCCTGCCTCTACATACAGTTCCTCCACAATACCCGACACCTGCGATTTTACCTCCACCTCTTTGCGCGGCACAATAGAACCGGTAGCTACCGTTTTTTTAATGATGTCGGTGGTAAAAGGGGCTTCTGTTTTGTATACAACCGGATCGGTGTTAGCCTTTTTGTAAAAGTACATGCCCAGCCACCCCGATGCAGCCAGAAAAACGAGGATGAACAGCCCGATTAAAACCTTTTTCATAGTGGATTTATCAATTTACATTTATCAGTATGACATTCAACATCAGAAGTATACTTACTCTTCCTGCAGGGCTACTACAGGGTTTACCCGTGCAGCTTTGGTGGCAGGTATAAGCCCCGCCAGCGCGCCTGCCACTACCAGAAGCACAGTAGCCGTAACAGCAATAGCCAGGTTTACCTCAGGTGGCCCAAAGAAGCCGGCCTTCACCTCGAACTTGATCATGAGGCTCTCGATTAGTGCTACCAGACCCGTACCTGCCAGCAAACCTATATAACCTGCAAGCCCCGTAATAACTATAGACTCCTGAATGATCAGGCTGACGATAGAAAATGGCGTTGCTCCTAAGGCTTTGCGTACCCCTATTTCTTTTGTCCGCTCTTTTACCACGATCAGCATAATGTTGCCTACACCTATAATGCCGGCTACTATGGTGCCTATACTTACCAGCCAGCTAAAACCGGCTATACCTGCAAACATGCCTTGGATATCCTGGTACTCTTCTTCCACGTTGGCAGATCCAAAGGCTTTCAGGTCGGTGGGAGCAACGTCGTGGCGCTTCATGAGCAGGGTTTTTACTTTCTCTTCTACCACTGCCGCTGCTATACCTGCCTTAGGCGTCATGGCAAAAAAATCGACTTCACCGGGTTTATTAAATGCCTGCTGCAGTGTTGTGTTAGGGATATAGATTGTCTGAGCATCCTCCACCACGTCTTCATCTTTGCCAACAGGTTTGAAAGTACCTACAACCTGAAAATAGATGCCTTTGATGTTGATATACTTGCCAATGGGATCTTTTTCGTGTTCAAAAAGTAGCTCCAACGTACGCGGGCCAACTACAGCTACCTTGCGGCGTTCCGCAATATCTTTCTGGTTGATGAATCGGCCTGTTGTAACATTGGTTGGTTTTACCTGCAGTACTTCTGGTGTCTCGCCCCTTACGGTAAACGAGGAGCTTTTCGTGCCATATACTACAGCAAAGTCGCCTTCTACCTGCGTGCTGGGCGCAAGAACTCCTACTTCCGGCACAGAGGTTCGTATGGCATCCATGTCTTCATTGGTCATGGTTATGAACCTGCCTGCTTTCAAGCCCATATAAGGAACGCTGGTACGTTGAGTCCAGACGAAGACGGCATTTTTAGCAATGTTAAATTCGCCTATGATGCCATTCTCGAGCCCCTTACCTGCACCCAGCAACAGCACCAGCATAAAGATACCCCAGAACACACCAAAAGCTGTCAGCGCAGTGCGAAGCTTGTGCTTCTTCACTGTTTTATAAATCTCTGTCCATTTATCGATGTCGATCATAGTTTTCAATTTTGAATAATTGAATGATTGACTAATTGAATAAAAGAACAATGATTTCGAATTTTCACCTTCACCTCCATTCAGAATTCAGTTATTCAGTCATTCAAAATTAATCTGCTCTTAGCGCTTCTATTGGTTTAATTCTGGCAGCTTTAAGAGCCGGCATAAGTCCGGCAAGAGCACCGGCTATAACCAGCACTAGCGTTGCCGAAAATGCCACACTCGGGTCTACTTCGGGGTTGGCGAAGAATGGCGCTTCTGCCCCCGACGATTCCATCATATACTCCAGCCCGGCAAGTATACCTGTGGCAGCCAGCAAGCCTAAATAACCCGAGAAAGCCGTGATAACTACAGACTCCTGAAGTATAAGGCTGACAATAGAAAATGGCGTTGCTCCAAGTGCTTTGCGTACTCCGATCTCGCGGGTGCGTTCCTTTACTATAATCAGCATAATGTTACTTACACCTACTATACCTGCAATCAGGGTACCTATACCCACAATCCAGACAAAAATGCGGATGCCGTTGAACAGGCCCGTTACCTTCAGGAACTCAGCTTCTGTGTTTTCTATACCTACAGCCATCTTATCTTCGGTAGAGAACATGTGCCGCTGGGCGAGCAGCTCGCGCACACGGTCTTCCATGGATTTGGCACTTATGCCCGGCTCTGCTACCAGCGCCATTAGTTGTACCTGGTTAGGCTGGTTAAAAGTGGTTTGCAGGGTTGTGAAAGGTATGTATGCACGCTCCTCGCGCCGGCTGCTGTTATTTCCCTTTACTTTAAAAGTACCTACCACCTTAAAATAAATGCCCCGGATGTTCACATACTCCCCAACAGGATTAGCTTCACCAAACAGAACTTTGCTTGCCTGTTCGCCTATGATCACTACTTTGCGTTTTTCGCGCTCATCGTATTCATTCAGCAGGCGGCCTCTGAAAGGGAGTTCTCCGTTAAGCTCCAGGAAGCCGGGCTCGGCACCAAACACCTGGAACGAGCCATTCTGTTTTTTATAGTTGATGGTATACTCTCCCATTATCCGGTTGCGGGGAGCCAAAATATCAATGTTATCTACATCGCGTTCAATAGCATTCAGGTCCTCGTTCGTGAACTTGATCTCACGGCCGGGCACCATACCTCGGTGCGCCAAAGCTGTTTTACCTGTAAAAACGTAGACGCTGTTCTTGGCTCCGGAAAAGCGATTGTACACACCATTTTCCAGGCCTTTGCCTGCACCCAGCAACAGCACCAGCATAAAGATACCCCAGAACACCCCGAAGGCCGTCAGGAACGTGCGCAGCTTGTTTTTCTGCATCGTTGCCAGTATCTCCTGCCATTTATCTATGTCGAACATACTTACTTTAATTTTGAATGAGTGAATGAGCAACTGAGTGAATAATCACATTGTTGAATGACCTCATTGTTAAGTTGTTAGTTGGTTATACTTCTATACTTTCTGAATTTTTCTGAAGTGGAAAACCTGGTACAAGAAGTATAAATTCACACACACACTCAGTTGCTCATCAGAATTTATCTATTCAGAATTTCCCTCTCTGCAACAGCAGCCTCCAATATGCCTTGGTCGTCGTTTACAATCAAGCCGTCTTTCAGGCGGATGATGCGGTGAGTCTGCTCGGCTATGTCGTTTTCGTGGGTTACAATTATCACAGTCATGCCCTTGCGGTTCACTTCTTTAAAAATATCCATCACCTCGTAAGATGTCTGGGTATCTAAAGCACCGGTAGGCTCATCGGCAAGTATAAGTTTGGGCTGCGAGATAAGCGCGCGGGCAATGGCAACGCGCTGTTTCTGCCCGCCCGACATTTCGTTTGGCGAGTGCTCTGCCCAGTCTTTCAGCCCCACCATATCAAGGTACTCCAGCGCCAGTTTGTTACGTTGCTTGCGGCCTACCTTCTGGTAATACAGCGGCAGCGCTACATTCTCCATGGCATTCTTAAAAGAGAGCAGGTTAAACGACTGGAACACAAAGCCCAGAAACTTATTGCGGTAATATGCAGCCTTGGTAGCCGAAAGATTCTTGATTAATGTTCCAGCCAAAGTATACTCTCCGGCATCGTAATCATCCAGAATGCCAAGTATATTAAGCAGCGTAGATTTGCCTGAGCCGGAAGAACCCATGATAGAAACCAGCTCGCCCTCCCGCACATGAAGGTTAATTCCTTTAAGTACGTGCAGCTTGTTCTGGCCTACCGCATAGTATTTATGGATGTTGCTTAGCTCAATCATAGGCAGAGGGAATTAATGTGGCAATTATTGTTTACGCTACAAGGTATTACAAGGTACCGCTTTACAAACCAATTACCTAGTAGTCTTATACTTACAACGTCTGATCATCGACTTATAGCCTATACTTATCGACTAATACAGCATCTAAGTATAGTAGCACGAAGACTTTTTAGTTAATCAGGTCCCTTACTAAGTTAATATATAAAGCTTATTTCTTACAATATACCCTATAGATGCACCCACATACACTAGGGTTGCCTGCGGTATCAGAAAAAGAAGTATAAATATAGTATGGCCTAACTGCGTATACTGTGCAAGTATAGTTCCTACGCCTGATGCCACTCCAGAACCACCACATGCTGCACCTGCCCAAGCCTATACTTTTTCACCCGCTTAAGCACCATCTGTACTTTATAAAGCAATTTATACTTGAGAGCGCGACAGCACCAGATGAAGCTTTAAAGGCTTCTTTATCAACTATTGGTGGTTCGCAGTTAGACTTTTATACCGGCCGACTCTCGATAGAAGGATTGGCGCAGGAAGTGATTGCAGCGTTAGCAACGCAGGATGTATTGCAACCGGAGGCATACAAGTTATACCTGGGTGCTGCCGGCAAAGATTACAGAACAATAACTTTATCTGATGATTCTGTATGGGTGTTGCGATTGGGAGTTATCGCCGAACGGCATGTGCATCTTCATCCGGCACGCTACTCGGCTAACACTATAAGGGTAAAAGCTACTGCCCTAAAAACAGCAATAGCCGCCTTAATAGCAGCTAAGCGCACAAATTTACCTGTTACAGATGTAGATATGATTAACCGCGTACGGGCACAATGGCTTAATCTGCCACCTGTTGGTACTGCCAGGGCCGCAAACGCTGATAAACTTATAGATTGGTTGACACAGTGAAAGCCTGTGCTGATGGAAGACGGCGAAGCTTATTCAGCTTTTTTGCTCTTCTCAATCAGCTGGAAGATAGCTTTCATGATGATCCAGTAAGAAAAGAAGCTGAGCATGTATACCGTAAAGACTACAAATAACGTGATGACGATCTCGGCACTTACCAGATTGGCAGCTACAGCAGCCAACAGAAGCGGTATAGTAAAACCTAGTACTAGAATTACTTTGTAAATACTGTGCCCTTTTGGCTTTACTGCCTCCATAAGATAATATTTATATATTAATAAATAATCTTTATATAGTTATTTAACGAGAGTTAAATCATGAGGTTGTATTCATCTGAAAAAATTTTCTCCTAAGTATAAAATATCTGCCCACAATAACACGTTACTGAGAAATAGGACTTTATGTTCCTTTTTATCTCCTCCTCTCCCTCATACGAGCCTGACAAGCATAAAAAAAGCGCCTCATTATAAACAAGACGCTTTCTACCTTAAACAATTAAATTTTATTTACTCTGCCGCTGCAACGTAGAGAGAGTTACAGATCTATTATCCAGTTTTGTATACTTGAAATCGCTGGAGCCATTAAAGTCAGCCCCTCTCATATTGGTGGGATTAGATAACTTGGCATACTTGAAGTTGGCCAGGCCATCAAAAAATGCCTGCTGAAAATCTACGCCTCTCTCAAATTTGGCATATTTGAAATCAGCTTCTTCTCTGAACTGCGCACCTCTAAAGTTGGCCGCTACCGGAAAGGTTACATATTTAAAGTTGGCGCTTCCGCTAAACTTAGCCTTACTAAAATCTGCAGTCTTAGAGAACTCGCTATACTTGAACAGTGCTTCTTCTGTAAAATGGCTTCCGGCAAATGATGCTTTATCTTTAAACTCGCTATACTTAAAGGCAGCCTCTTCCTCAAAAGTGCAGTTCTCGAAGCGTACATCTTTCTCAAAATTAGTGTTATACACTTCGCTGTTGTTCCCATTCAAACTAAAGTTTTTCTCTGGGTTATGATAAGCCAGCACATCACCCTTAAAAGTACAGTTCACGAACGTAATTGGTGCTGTAACAGTACTAATGTATTCCTTTGATTCATGTTTGCCGCTCTCTTTGTTTTTAAGCTTCATGTTCTTCAGCTTGGTCATGTCCAGGTCGCCAGTGATTTCTGCGTTCTTATAGTTTACAGCTTCGCCACGGTTAACTTTGGCCAGGATATCGGATGCAGCTACTTTGGTTTGCGCTATTGATAGCAGCGGGAGCATGAACAGCACCAACAGTGTGTATACTTGTTTTTTCATAGTGATAAAGTTTTAGGCAGTTTATAGCTTCCTGAAATACTGATTCTGAACAATAGATGGAAAAAGTATAAGAAGGGTTGCCTGAGCTGCTAAAAGTTTTTTGAATCTATAAACAAAAAGCGGCAACCTTTGCAGGATGCCGCTTTTTGTTTATACTTCTATACTTGCTTAAATGTGCAGCGCACGGTTTTCTGTAGCTGCTAAGCAAGCCTCTTTCATGGCTTCGGTATAGGTTGGGTGGGCATGGCTCATGCGGGAAATATCCTCTGCCGATGCACGGAACTCCATTGCCACCACCGCTTCCGCGATCATATCCGCAGCGCGTGGCCCGATCATGTGTACACCTAGAATCTCATCTGTATTCTTATCAGCCAACACCTTTACGAAACCATCAGTATCCATAGACGCTTTTGCACGACCAGATGCTTTGAATGGGAACGAGCCTGACTTGTAAGCACGGCCCTGCTCCTTTAGCTGCTCTTCGGTAAAGCCTACACCAGCCACTTCCGGCCAAGTATAAACCACACCAGGTATCAAGTTATAGTTGATGTGCGGCTTCTGACCAACTATCTGCTCAGCTACGAGCACGCCTTCTTCTTCGGCTTTGTGCGCCAGCATCGCGCCACGTACTACGTCACCAATCGCATAGATACCTGGCACGTTTGTCTCCAGGTGGTCGTTTACGGCAATCATGCTGCGCTCACCCATCTGCACACCTGCGTTCTCTAATCCTAAGCCCTCGGTGTATGGTTTACGGCCAACAGATACCAGCACATAATCACCTTCAAACGTTACCGCTTCGCCTTTCGGATTCTCAGCAGTCACTCTAACTATTTCGCCTTCGTTGGTAGCGCCGGTTACTTTATGACTCATGAAGAATTCGAATCCAAGTGTTTTCTTCAGCACACGCTGCAATTCTTTACCCAGTGCACGGTCCATCGTCGGGATGATGGCATCCATGTACTCGATCACCTGTACTTTTGCACCCAGGCGGGCGTACACAGAGCCCAGCTCCAGCCCAATCACACCACCACCAATTACGATCAGGTTTTTAGGCACCTCAGTAAGCGTTAAAGCTTCTGTTGATGTGATGATGCGCTTTTTGTCGATTGGCAGGAACGGCAAGGCAGTTGGCTTAGAACCTGTAGCGATGATGGTCTTATCCGTCTCGATCTGCTGCTCTTTACCTTCTGCGTCCGTGATCTTAATCGTGTTTTTGTTCACGAAAGAGCCTAGGCCATAGTAAGTATCGATCTTGTTCTTCTTCATCAGGAAAGCAATGCCATCGTTGTTCGACTTAACTACTTCGGCCTTACGCTTGATCATCTGCTGCATGTTCACCTGCAGGTCGTTTAGCTCAATACCGTGTGTAGTAAAGGTATGCGCCGCATTATGGAAGTGCTCGGATGAGTCTAGTAATGCTTTGGAAGGGATACAGCCTACGTTAAGGCAAGTACCGCCCAACACGTTATACTTTTCTATAATAGCCGTTTTCAAGCCTAGCTGTGCGCAACGGATCGCTGCCACATACCCGCCAGGACCAGAACCGATTACAGTAACATCGTATTTCATTTCTTACAAATTAGAAATTAAAAATTAGAAATTATGAGTTTGATTTCATGGTAATTAGAATCTTGCTGATGATCTTTCGCAACTGCATGCAATCCTCATGTATGGAATCAAACGCTTTATCAGGAATATACTGGCTGTCCTTTAGCAGGCGCAGCCAGTATGAAGTTTCCCGTGCCTCTTTCGCGGCAATATTTAATTTATGAACGAAATCAGCTTTAGAACTTGCAGCGATGGCTTCCTCCACATTCGCCCCGATAGAAGTTCCACTTCGTAGCAGTTGCTTTGCCAGCACAAACTCTTTTTGTTCTCCTGTCAAGAACTTATACAGCTTTATTACTCGAAGGGCAAAAGCATAGCTCTTGTCGCAAATGACATTCTCCTTCTTCTCCTCCCCCACAATTTCTAATTTCTAATTTCTAATTCATAATCGAGCTTATACTCCAAGAAGTAATCTCATTGGATCTTCTAACAGTTCTTTAACTCGAACTAAGAAGCTAACCGACTCACGTCCATCGATGATACGGTGATCGTAAGAAAGCGCCAGGTACATCATTGGGCGGATCTCAACCTGACCGTTGATGGCAACAGGGCGCTGCACGATGTTGTGCATACCAAGTATAGCCGATTGTGGCGCGTTAATGATTGGCGTAGACATCATAGAACCGAACACACCACCATTGGTGATCGTGAAGGTACCGCCAGTCATCTCTTCGATAGAAAGCTTGTTCTCACGCGCCTTCTTCGCCAGACGGATAACTTCTTTTTCGATGCCATCCAGCGTCAGTTGTTCAGCATTACGGATAACCGGAACTACCAGACCTTTAGGCGCAGATACCGCTATAGAGATATCGCAGAAGTCGTTGTACACGATTTCATTGCCATCGATTTGAGCGTTAACTGCAGGCCACTCCTGTAAAGCAACTGTCACAGCCTTCGTGAAGAACGACATAAAGCCTAAGCCTACTTCGTGCTTCTCCTTGAACTTATCTTTATACTTGGCGCGGATGTCCATGATCGGCTTCATATCTACCTCGTTGAAGGTAGTAAGCATAGCCGTTTCGTTTTTAACCTGTACCAAACGACGAGCAACTGTTTTACGCAGGTTACTCATCTTCTCGCGGCGAGAGTTACGTTCACCAGCTACGGCAGGGGCAGCAACCTCTTGCTTGGCAGCCGGAACAGCAGCTGGCTGTGCAGCTGGTCTAGCCTGTGCATTCTGCGCATCTTCTTTGGTAATACGGCCATCACGACCTGTACCTTGTACATCGGCAGCATTGATACCACGTTCTGCCAATATTTTACCAGCAGCTGGGGATGGCGTGCCTGAAGCATAAGTTTGAGCACCTGAAGTAGCGGCGGCTGGCTGAGAAGCAGGCTGCGCGGCAGGAGCGCTTGGTTGAGCAGCTGGCTTAGCAGCGCCGGCACCTGCACCTGCTACAATCTTGCAAAGCAAACCACCAATCTCTACAGTATCACCTGCCTGGGCAACAATTTGCAATGTACCGGTAGCTTCAGCTGGCAACTCGAAAGTAGCTTTATCAGATTCCAGCTCAGCGATTACTTCATCCATATTAACAAAGTCACCGTCTTTCTTCAGCCAGTTAGCTATAGTTACTTCAGAAATAGACTCACCTACAGTTGGTACACGCATTTCTATAGTTTCGCCAGTGCCTTGTGCAGCAGCGGCAGGAGCAGACTCCTGAGCAGCTGGCTGTGCTGCTGCCGGAGCAGCAGAGCTTGTAGCAGCACCGTTTTGCTCTATGTTGCAGATAACGCCACCAACCTCAATGGTGTCGCCTTCCTGTGCAACAATGCGTAAAATGCCTGCGGCTTCAGCGGGCAATTCAAAAGTGGCTTTGTCAGACTCCAGCTCACAGATCACTTCATCCATCTCCACACGGTCGCCATCGTTCTTCAACCATTTGGCTATAGTTACCTCGGTTATCGATTCGCCTACGGCAGGCACTTTAACTTCTAAACTCATATTTTCTTTCAATTATGAATGACGAATTTATGGATTACGAAATATAAGCGAGGTCAGCTAACCAGCTATACTCCTCGCTTATACTTTTTATAACTGTTAAATTGAAAATGCTCTTTCTACTATCTCCTGCTGCTCTTTAGCATGTACTTTCATGTAACCTGTTGCAGGTGATGCACTTGGCTTACGGGATACCACATCTTCAACCTGCTTGCGCATCATGCGAAGTATGTAGTTCCAGGCACCCATGTTTTCAGGCTCTTCCTGTACCCAATAGATTTTAGCATTTGGATATTTGCTTAGCTCAGCTTCTAACTGCACCTTAGGGAATGGCGCCAACTGCTCCATACGAATGATGGCTACATCCTTGCGGTTATTCTTCTGTTGCTCTTCCAGCAGGTCGAAGTATACTTTACCAGTACATAGCAACACCTTGCTAACCGCACCAGTCTCGGCATAGTTGTCTCCGATAACCTCTCTGAAGCTACCTGAAGTAAAGTCCTCAAGTGGAGACACCATTAGCGGATGACGCAGCAACGACTTAGGCGACATGTTGATAGCCGGCTTGCGGAAAGGCAATGCCAACTGACGACGCAGGAAGTGGAAGAAGTTTGCTGGTGTAGTAATATAAGTAACAAATATGTTGTTCTCAGCTGCAAGCTGCAGGAATCGCTCAGGGCGTGCATTAGAGTGCTCTGGCCCCTGGCCTTCATAACCGTGAGGCAATAGCATTACCACACCGTTCATGCGCTGCCACTTAGACTCTGTAGCTGTTATGAACTGGTCTATCATAACCTGTGCACCATTAGAGAAGTCACCAAACTGTGCCTCCCAGATAACAAGTGCATTAGGGTTAGCCATGGCATAACCAAACTCGAAACCAAGTACCCCATACTCAGAAAGCAGCGAGTTATAAATCTCGAAAGATGCCTGATTTTCAGCAATGTGATTCAGGTTGTTGTATGGTGCGCTGGTTACCGCATCGTGTAACACGGCATGGCGATGCGAAAAAGTGCCACGCTGCACATCCTGGCCAGAGAAACGCACGATCCTGCCATCCATAAGTATAGAACCATAAGCCAGCAATTCGGCAGCAGCCCAGTTAAGCTGTCTGGTCTCAAAGAACATCTCTCTGCGCTCTTTGATCAGCTTCTCGATCTGCTTCAGAGGCTTAAAGCCTTGTGGCAATGTTACCAGCGCCTGACCAACCTGCTCGATAACTGTTGCAGGTATACCTGTTTCAGGAGACTGATTAAAGTCTTCAGGTGTAGAACGGCGTAGTTCCTGCCACTCTTTTTCCAGCACCTGGTAGTTGTATGGCAACGGCTTTTGTTTCACCATGTCCAGGCGGTCCTGCAACAGGTTACGGAATTCTTTATCCATATTCTGTGCAAGCTCAGCATCTACCTCGCCACGGCTGATCAACTCTTTGTTATATACTTCGCGTGGGTTAGCATGCTTAGAGATCAGGTTGTATAGCTGCGGCTGCGTGAACTTAGGCTCGTCAGACTCATTGTGCCCATGACGGCGGTAGCACACCATGTCAATAAAGATATCGTTGTTAAACTTCTGGCGATACTCAACAGCCATGCGCACTGCGAATACTACTGCCTCCGGATCGTCGCCGTTCACGTGCAGAACCGGAGCATCAATAATTTTGGCAACGTCTGTGCTGTAGATTGAAGAACGGGCATCTTCGAAATCAGTGGTAAAACCTACCTGGTTGTTGATAACAAAGTGGATGGTACCACCAGTGTTGTAGCCATCAAGGTTTGCCATCTGGGTAACCTCGTAAACTATACCTTGTCCGGCAACAGCGGCATCACCGTGTATCAGGATAGGCATAATTTTGTCAGCATCTTTGCCGTAAAGCGTATCTATTTTGGCACGCACAAAACCTTCTACAACAGGGTTCACAGCCTCAAGGTGCGATGGGTTTGGAGCAAGCTTCAGATTAACCAGGTTTCCAGATGGTGTTGTTACTTCCGATGAATAACCCATATGGTATTTCACATCGCCATCGCCCATTGTCAGGTCTGGCACCGATGTACCTTCGAATTCAGAGAAGATCTGCTCATAGGTTTTGCCCATGATGTTAGCCAGCACGTTCAGGCGGCCACGGTGAGCCATACCTATCACCACCTCTTTTACACCAAGTTCAGCACCTTTATCTATTATAGCATCCAGGGCAGGAATAGTAGTTTCACCACCTTCGAGCGAGAAACGCTTCTGACCTAAGAATTTAGTGTGCAGGAAGTTCTCGAAAACAACCGCTTCGTTCAGCTTAGAAAGTATACGCTTCTTGTATTCGATTCCCGGGTTAAAATTAAGCGAGTCGCGCTCTACCTTTTGCTTAAACCACTCCAGTACTTCCGGGTCGCGGATGTACATGTACTCAAAACCGATAGAGCTTTCATATATTTTCTTCAGCGCCCCTACAATATCTCGTAGGGTAGCCGGTCCAATTCCAATAATGTCGCCTACCTGAAATACAGTATCCAGGTCTGCATCAGATAAACCGAAATCCTGCAGATCAAGTCTTGCCTTACGGTCTTTGCGCTCACGCACAGGGTTGGTTTTAGAACGCAGGTGGCCGCGCGTGCGGTAGGCATGGATCAGGTTACGAACGGCAACTTCTTTATCAGACTCGCCGGCAGCTACTGCCCCTGGTTTAGCAGGAGCGGCGGCTACTGTGCCTTCTGTTGTATGGCCGTTTTCGCCATAAGCACCAGAAAACTCATAACCTTCAAAAAATTTACGCCATCCAAAGTCTACTGACTCCGGATCCTGCTGATAAGCTTTGTATAACTCATCAATATAGGCACCATGGGCGTTAGCGATATAAGTATATTTATCCATATTTGTTACTGCTATATGTTACAGGCAAAGTTATAAGTATTTACCATAAATCAAATTTTGTGCATTCGCATAAGCAAATAAAACTCAATTTCAGAATGATAAATAACTTCTTTTATATCACTTTGCCTACTCTGCTTTATTAAAAGAACAGCTGCAAAAAGTAAAAAGTTAGCACTCAGCAGGATAATTAACCACAGTACCAACAGCTAATAAGCTTCGTTTCAAATGTTACTTTCAAGTATAGTTCAGGAGCTAATTTGAGGCCCAGGCAAAGCTACACTTGCTATATAAGAGCTTTTTATAAGCGAAGCCATTTATTTGCAATGTTACTTTGTACTGATATATTTCCTGTCAATTAGGCTCTTTAAACTATAAATTTATCCAAACCTGAATACTATAAAGTATGTCAGGTACAGATTGTTAGAGCTTATTAAGAGAGGGTTATGTACAGCAACTTATTAGAAGATCTTTCTAAAGCGATTGGAGCGAGGCTACTAGTTTGTTTTGAATACAGTAACCAGAAGTATGAGGTAGAGCCGCATTTGCTGGGCAGCAACCTTAACAAACAGGATTGCTTATGTGCCTGGTCTCAGAGCACAGAGTCTAAAACTAATAGCAAAGGCAGTTGGCACTATTTCCTGCTAAGTGATATGAACAACCTCGTTATACTTGATAAGCGGTTCAGCCAAACCCGCCCTGGCTACGAACCCTACAACAGCGATATGTCGCGGATATACTACCGCATCTAATACTATAATAACCTAGCTTTTCTTACTTTCAGCATTAAGGTACTGTACAAAGTATGTTACTTCTTTCTGCTGCTTGATGCACCACTACTCTGCTATGCACGTATAGTAATTTATGAATATCTTTCATATAGCAACTATAAGCGCCTTTATACTTAACAACCATAGCAAACCAACCATATGAAAAGAATAGCATTGTTAGCATCGCTGGCAGCTTTGCTGGTTACCAGTTGCAACGAAAGCAGCCGCAAAGTAAAAGATGATGCCAACGCAAAAGCCACCTCCACTGCTTCCTCAGACACTACTGTACTGCAGGGTGCCCTGCAAACTATAGCTGCCGAGGATTTACTCAAGCATACAAGAGCATTAGCTTCAGATGCTTTTGAAGGCCGCAGCCCCGGCACTAGAGGCGAGGACTCTACTGTAAGCTACCTAACAAGGCAGTTTAAGCAGCTGGGCCTACAGCCAGGAAACCCTGATGGCTCTTATGTGCAAAAGGTGCCAATGTTCGGTTTTACTGCACAGCCTAAGGCTTCTTTTACAGCTGGTGGCAAAACTATAAACCTCAACTTCCCTACCGATTATGTGGCCATCTCGAGGCGCTTTGTACCTGCCGTAGATATTAAAAGCTCTGATATGGTGTTTGTGGGCTATGGTATAGTTGCTCCTGAGTATGGCTGGGATGACTATAAGAATGTGGATGTAAAAGGCAAAACAATTGTGATGCTGATAAACGACCCACCGATACCTGATGCAACAAATCCCGGTCAGCTAGATAGTACTATATTCGGAGGCAAAGCCATGACGTACTATGGCCGCTGGACCTATAAGTATGAAATTGCAGCCGAAAAAGGTGCTGCTGCGGCCATTATTATTCACGAAACAGAGCCTGCCGGTTATCCTTATGAAGTTGTATCGGGCAGTTGGAGCCGCGAAAACTTTGATATCAGCAAGCCTAACAAAAATATGGATCGTGCAGCTGTTGAATCCTGGATCACGACGGCTAAAGCCAAACAACTTTTCTCGGCAGCAGGCAAAGACCTGGAGCAACTAAAAAAAGCAGCTCTCAGAAAAAACTTTAAGCCGGTACCTCTTAATGCAAAAGCCAACTTCACTATTAAGAACAAGCTGCGCGAAATTGAATCCAGAAATGTTGTGGCCAAACTGGAAGGCTCTGACCCTAACCTGAAAAACGAATACATAGTTTATAGTGCCCATTGGGACCATTTGGGTAAAGACGATAAGCTACAGGGCGACAAGATTTATAATGGTGCTCTGGATAATGCTACAGGTACAGCTGGCTTAATTGAGCTTGCCGAGGCCTATACTAAGCTTTCGCAGAAGCCAAAACGCTCCATACTTTTTCTGGCTGTAACCGCCGAAGAACAGGGCTTATTAGGCTCTAAATATTACGCTACAAACCCATTATACCCACTAAACAAAACGCTGGCCAATATTAACATGGATGTGCTTAATGCTTATGGTCCTACCGAAGATGTAGTTGTAGTTGGCTATGGCAACTCTACGCTGGAAGATGTGCTGGCAAGAGAAGCTAAAAAACAGAACAGGCGTATTGTACCAGAGGAATCTCCTGAAAAAGGCTCTTACTACCGTTCAGACCATTTTGAGTTTGCCAAACAAGGTGTACCCGCCCTGTATGCAAAATCTGGTGTTATTGCCCGCAACCAGCCCGCCGATTATGTTCAGAAGTGGCAGGATAAGTATACTTCTGATGACTATCATAAAGTAACAGACGAAGTGCGTGATAACTGGAACCTGGCTGGTGCTGTAGAAGATCTGCAGCTATACCTGCAGGTTGGCTACAATGTTGCCAATACAACACCTTATCCACAATGGAAGCCTTCATCAGAATTTAAAGCACGCCGCGATTCTATGTTGGCAGGTAAGCAACTGTAGCTATACCTCGAAATATGCAAAAGTTATAGTAGCAAAAGCATATTTTATACTTTACCTATACAAAAGCTATTGTTTGTTTAACTTACAAATAAGTGCTTTTGGCTTACTAATGCCAGTTATTCACACAGGAAACAGACAATTTTAAAGTATAGCTAAGGTTACTATTTCGTATAAGCGGTATAAACAAGTACAATATTTCTTGTTTCATTAAATATAGGAAACCATGAAAGAGACTATAAAATTAGCTTTTGCTGCATTTGCACTTTTAGCTTTTACTGCTTGCGGTGGCAGCGAAACAAATACAGCTACAGAATCTGAAACTACTGAACAGTCTGGAACAGAGATGGAAACTGACATGGGCTCAGAAACCGATACAACTTCTGTTCAGGATACTACTGTAAACGATGGTGTAGCAGATGAGATACCAGAGGAGCAACCTCCACAATAATTAATTTTCTAGACAATTTATACTTTAAAGCCCTTGCCACTACTCAGGCAAGGGCTTTTTACGTATTTGCCTTTTTACCTATCCTAATAAAAGAAAAAAACAGAGATAGGTGCGTAAATAGCGTAATACTTTTAAATTTAGGCAATGGAAAACCTATTACTAACGCAGGATGGTGTAGCTATCAAGTTGATAGATTCTGATGAGCAGCTACAGGAAACGGCGGAACAACTGAAGCAAAACAAAGAACTAGCGCTGGACCTTGAGTTCGACCAGAACCGTTTTACCTATGGTTTTAACCTTTGCCTGATACAAATTGCAGACGAAAACAATAACTGCTATATCATTGATCCGTTTGTGATCAAAAACCTGCAGCCTATTTTCGGTATCATTGAAGATCCTGCCATTACAAAAATCATTCATCACTCTAATAACGACATCCTTCTTCTTAACAAGATGGGGTGTAACATACGAGGTGTAATGGATACCGATGTTGCCGCTAAAATTCTTAACTATGAGCGCTCATCGCTGGCTACTGTTCTAAAAGAGGAGTTTAATACCGAGATAGATAAATCGCAGCAATCGAGCAACTGGAACAAAAGGCCTTTAACCGAAGATCAGCTTAGGTATGCTGCTATCGATGTTATTTACCTGCATCGTGTAAAGGAAAAGCTTGTTGACGAAGTAAATAAAGCTGGCAGAAGCCACTGGTTAGAAGAAGAAAACCAGCTACTAGAGAGGTTACGCTATACTGAGGTTGAAAACCCACATTTAAAGCTTAAAAACGCATTCAGATTAAATTACTTCCAGCAGTTTATACTTAAAGCGCTTTATAAGCTACGAGATCAACTTGCTCAGCAGTTCGATAAACCATCGCCATACATTATTGCCAATGATGCCCTGGTTGAACTTGCCGGCAACCATAACACTGATATACATGAATGGCTGAACCATACAAAAGGTATACACGGTGGGTTGAAAAGGCCAAAGAACGAGAAGCTGCTTAAGGATACTATAGCCCGGGCTGTACAAGAGGCAAAAGAACACCACATCAGCCACGATTACCCCGCTAGCCAATACCAGCGCCCACTCCGTACCGCAGAAACCGAGCAACGCAAAGAAGAGCTGACTCTTATTCAGAAACAGTTGATGGAAGAATATGGAGAATTTGCTACACGACTTATCATAAATCAAAGCCTGATCGTTGATTATAGCCAGACAGGCAAATTAAAGTGTTTTAAAAAGTACGGTTACGATATAATTACAGCCAAAGCTAAAGAACTAGGTATAAACCTGGCTGTGCAAACAATAAACAACAATGACAGATAACAAACTAGAAGACAATATTACAACAGCTTCTTCTGTGAAAACAGGCACAAAAGTAATCTTCCGTAAAGAGCACGATTTCCTGGGCGAAAAAGATATTCCAGAGGAAGTATATTACGGCATACAGACATTAAGAGCGCTAGAGAATTTTCATATAACAGGCATACCTATTTCTAAAGAACCGTTGTTTATACAGGCCTTTGGGTATGTTAAAAAAGCTGCTGCTTTAGCAAACAGAGATTGCGGTGTACTTGATCCAGTTATTACAGATGCTATCTGTAAAGCGTGCGACGATTTGATAGCAGGCAAATACCTGGATCAGTTTGTGACTGATATGATACAAGGCGGAGCAGGCACTTCGGTTAATATGAACGTGAACGAAGTAATTGCAAACGTTGCTCTGGAGCTACTTGGTCATAAAAAAGGAGAATACCAGTATGTTCACCCTAACAACCATGTAAACTGCTCTCAATCTACAAACGATGCCTATCCTACAGCCTTCCGTTTAGCATTGTATTCTAAGATAGAGCAGTATATGAAGAGCTTATCAGCACTGGAGCAGTCTTTTGCTAATAAAGGCGTAGAGTTTAAAGATGTCTTGAAAATGGGCCGCACTCAGCTTCAGGATGCTGTACCCATGACATTAGGAGCCGAGTTCCATGGTTTCTCTACAACTATAAAAGAGGATATTCAGCGTCTGAATGAAGCCAAAATGCTCATCTGTGAAATAAATATGGGAGCAACAGCCATTGGTACTTCTATAAACGCTCCAGAGAACTATCCTGAGATTGTAACCAAGCATTTAAGAGAACTGACAGGTATACCACTAGTGTTGGCAGAGGATCTTATAGAAGCCACTTGCGATACAGGTGCATATGTTCAGATTTCAGGAGTACTTAAACGTTCTGCTGTTAAAATTTCAAAGATCTGTAACGATCTTCGTTTACTTTCATCAGGTCCTCGCGCTGGCTTAAATGAGATAAACCTGCCGCGCATGCAGCCAGGCTCTTCTATTATGCCAGGCAAGGTTAACCCTGTTATTCCGGAAGTAGTTAACCAAACGGCTTACTATGTAATAGGCACAGATATAACAGTAACTATGGCAGCTGAAGCCGGTCAGTTACAGCTAAACGTAATGGAGCCTGTAATTGCTTATAGCTTGTTCAGCTCGTTTACATTTATGGAAAATGCCTGCTATACTTTGCAAGCAAAATGTGTGGATGGTATTACTGCAAACGAAGAGATCTGCAGGAACATGGTAATGAACAGCATTGGTATTGTGACATCACTTAACCCGCTGCTGGGCTACGAAGAGTCGGCCTCGATTGCAAAAGAAGCATTGGCTACAGGTAAGTCTATTCATGACATTACAGTGCTGGAACGCAAGCTCATCACGCAGCAGAAGTGGGACGAGATCTTTTCGCTAGAGAACCTACTCCACCCCAAGTTTATTAACCAGTAGAATCCAATATTACTACAAACACCAAGAGCCACCTTTCGATGAAGGGTGGCTCTTGGTGTTTACTACCAGGTTATCTAAGATGAGCAGCTTTGATTTATCTTGATTTAGAAGAGCATAAGCCTTTATTATAGCAGATCATTTCATCAACGCTTTAGACCTACAAACACCAAGTTATCTAAGGCTAGTAGAGCCGGGGGAGGTTTTCTCTGCTCTCAGTCTTCTGCCTACGGTGTGGTCTGCTACTTGAGATCCTAATGTCTGCTATCGTAAAAGGGTCTTGCTCGTCTGGATAGAGGTTAAGACGTCTCCCTTGCTAGGCGAGCAGTACTTTACAGCAGCATCCCGCTTGTGTGCGAGCCGTTCCTTTTTTCAGGGCAGCACATGCTTATTCGCTGTCCCGTCTCTTTAAAACGGCAGCACCCCTTGCTCTTGGGAGAACAAGGGG